>NZ_AUMF01000008.1 GCF_000430545.1 Tenacibaculum ovolyticum DSM 18103 | reverse complement strand
ACTACTACATTATTGTTTTCAGTAATTTGTTTTCCGTTGTAGTTATCAGCAGCCTCAGTTCGGTAGAGTTCTAGCTTTATTTTTTGTCCGATGATATTGGTGGTTTCCGCTATAAACGTAATTTTTGTACCATACGGAACAGCCTGTAAGTGTGAACTTATAATATTGCCATCGTACATAAAGTACGAGCGTATAATTTTAGGCTCTTTGCTTACTATTATTTTAGAGAGCTTACTATTTGCAATCGATTTTTTTAATGTGTACCCTTTTGCTTGTATGTTAAAGTAAATAGCGACTGTGGTTGCTTTACTAGTTGCTATAAATTTAGTTATTGCTGTATCGTCTCTTAAACATAATTGTAAGTTTATATTACCATTTTTATCTGTTTGAGTGTTATAACTACCAATTAATTTTTTATAACCTACATCTTCATACACCCCAACAATAATAGGTTTGTTGTTATAATTAGGAATACTTGCGTTAATATAGTTTTTTACTTGTTTCTGATAACCAGTTTGTAATTTTAGTAGTCCACTACTATCTGCCCAGTTCGCTTTAGTAACTTGTGGTTGCACTACCTTTATACTTTTACATGCATTGGTAAGTTTTTTAGAACTATTGTAACTACTATAATTCATATAAGACTCTACTACATAATTACCTGCTTCATGTGGTACAAAATTAAAACAGTTACCTGTTGCTACATAAGGCTTGTTATCTATTTTCTGTAGCCCTTTGGGTATGTATATTTTTTCGTCTTTAAAAACCACCCACTTGGTTTGGTTTATTTCTTCGGCAGTAACAGGATTCATTCGATATGCTATCACCTTGCAATTAAAACTTTGTTGGGTATTATATAAAACCCAACTTTTATCTACACTAATAGCGTTAGGGTAGTTGTTTCCTACCTTAAATGTTACTTCTTTGGTTATCGATTCAGAAACTGCTTTAATCGTATAAATTCCCTTTTTATTAAATAGCTGCTTAAATTCGGTTACCCCTTTAGCATTTGTAATTTCTTCTTCGGTATATTTTTCTTTTTTTGCAGATTTATAACACATATACCACGTTATTAATGGAATACTACTGTTTTCTCCTACATCGGCAGTAGCCACAAATGTTAAAGATTCTTCTAATCGAATCATTAAGTTTTTCGTAGCGTTTTCTTTTACTAAAATACTCGTTAATGCAGGTTTCTTAATATGTATTGCTATGTAACTCTTATTGTTTTTTTTCGCTTTAGCATATTTTCCTTTTTTATACTCTGCTTTATTTCCATAAGCCTCAACAACAAATTCTCCGTATTCTGCAAATGTGAAAGAAAACTCCTCACCAATATCTACAAAAGTATGTAGTAAACTACCATCTTTCTTGTATATTTTCCAGTTAATATTCGGGTTTTTAATATTTGCGGCAAACTTAATTGAAGTGTCTTTTAGGTGTTTTATTCCTTTCTTATCTTTTGTTACTTTAGAAACAGATCTTCCTGTTTTATCTGTAAGTTTATTTAATACTGCATAAATTTTTGAACTACTTAAGTTTTTAGGATATAAGTTTCTAAATGAAGGATATACACTCGCATTTATTTTTAATAAATCTTTGGGTAAAACATCAAAATCAACATCTGTTAATAAGTCAAGAAATAAAAACAATTCTTCATTATTACTTAAAATACTTTCTAAACTAAAATTCGCATTTTTTAATTGCCCCAATATAGCGGTCCAGTAGCTTAGCTTTTTAGAAGTTGTTTTTTTGTTAGCTATGTATTTTTCTTCTATTTCATTAATAATAAAATTACGCAGCTTCTTTTTAGTTAACTTTTCTCCTTCTTTAGCATTCACTATTATTTCATCATATACCTTTTTTAACTCTTTATGCTCAGGTTGTTTTATTAAGGCTACTACGGGTGTTCCTTCTTCTATTTTTTTAATAGTTTCTTTCCAATACTTAACTTTTCTAGCGTCATAGGTTACTGCCTTTTCGTTTAAGTAACGCTCTTTAATGGTTTTAACAAGTACCTCATTATTATTAGACACTCCATTTAATGCCTGATACGCATTTACCAACTCTTCGTTACTGCTTATTGTAATTTGTTTCTTATTAGCGAAACCGAAACCAGTATCGTTTGTAATTTTATTAGCTTTTTTGGTAACACCAAAGTCTTTATTAGATTTTGAAGTTTCTTTTTTAATTGAAGGGGTTTCTTTAAAGGAGCTTGAAATTTTTGCTGTATTTATTAGAACAGAAGCACCCGGTTTTGAAGTTTCTCTTTTAGGGTTTTCTTTCTTTTTATTGGTTACTGACACTTGTTGAGGTGAATTATTAGTACCTCTTTCTTCATTGCTATTTAAATAGGCATCTAACTGTTTTTTAGCTTCCAGTTTATCTAAAATCTCAATAGTTGCCTGTTGTATTCGTTGCGCTATATATTCAGGAGTTTCATGAGGTGCTAGTTCTTCTACATGTATATTAAAATTTTTTATTTTAATAGTTTTTTCGTTTTTACCCAACATAGCTTTTATTTAAATAACAATACATATTTATACTAAAATATGTGTACTAACAAACTTACTGGTTTACCTTTTTTTATTCACCTTTATTTTTGCTTTTTTACTGAAAAGACAAGATAAATTTTCTTGTTAATTGCTTTTACTCAAATTATACTAACTTACTTTTTAATATCTTTTATCATTTGAACTTACTTGACTGTGGTACTTTGTAAGTGAGGTAGATAGAGGAAGAAAAATTATATATTTTAGATTCAAATAAGGTTAAATAAAAAAGCGGCTTTGCTTTTACAAAACCGCTTTAATAGTAGTTAATTATTATGTAGTTACTTTACTTCAAAAGTAATCTTTAAGTTTACTCTAAATTCGGTAACTTCATCTTCATTTACAACAGCACTCTGTGATTGTACAAATACAGATTTAATGTTTTTTACAGATTTAGAAGCTTGCTTTACTGCTTTTTTTGTAGCGTCTTCCCAACTTTTTTCAGAATTAGACAGTACTTCAATAACTTTCATTATAGCCATAATAATTTTTTTAATGATTAATACATCGTAAATATAATGATTTTTGTGCTGATTTTTTCTTTAAAAAGCTCTAAATAGACCTCAATGTTAATTTAATGTTATGTAAATGTTTGTTTTGTGTAAAATTTTAACTATATTTGAATAGTATTAATCCACAAAAATTTAAAATATGAAAAAATTAATAATAGCTGTTTGTATTTTATCAGTATCATTATTGCAAGCTCAAAAAACAGCACCGAAATTTGAAAAGGAAGGAGATTTAGTAAAAGCTACTTATTTCTATGAAGATGGTAAAGTTAAAGAGCAAGGTTTTTTCAAGGATAAGAAATTAACGGGAACATGGACGTCTTTTGATGTGAATGGTAACAAAAATACTATAGCGCATTATAAATCTGGAAAAAAGGTAGGTAAATGGTTTATCTGGAAGGAAGATGGCTTAAAAGAAATATCATATAAAGATAATTCTATAGCAAGTGTTCAAACTTGGAAAGAAGAAACGCAAATTGCGATTAAATAGTTTTTAAATTAAAGTTGTTTTAACCGAGTATTCTTACTCGGTTTTTTATTTTCTACCAAAATCTGCAGGGATTTCTCCCCAGGCCTTTGTTTCCCATTTTAATATTGGATTGTTAAAAGAGTTCTCTTTTAACCATTTTTCAGCACGCTTTATTAGAGTCAAAACATCTTTGTTGCTAGCATCAAAAGTTATATTGGTTCTACATTGTTTCTTTTTAATCCAACTCATAGCTATTCTAGAATCAGAATATATAGGGTAGGTATCCATTTTTTTGTTTTTTAACAATGCTATCCCGTGCACAAGAGCTAAAAATTCACCAATATTATTAGTTCCTTTTTTATAAGGACCCATTCTAAAAATTTCTTTTTTGCTTTTAGTTAAAACACCACGGTATTCCATTACACCAGGGTTTCCAGCACAAGCAGCATCAACAGAGATTGTTTCTAAAAGTGGAGTTCCATAGGCTGCTTTTTCTTTGGCAGATAAGGTAACTTTTTTGGTGTCTTTCCCTTTATAGTCATTGTAACTCTTTGTAAAGGCAAGTTCAGCTTCTTTTTTATCTATAAAAGCTTTGTATTGCGCACCTTCATATCCTGTTATTTGCTTTTTACAAACATTCCAAGAAGTGAATATCCCTGTTTTTTTACCGTTCCAAACAACGTAATATTTTTTTTTAGACATTTTTAAGAATTACATCTTCAATAACCTTTGGAAAGTGTTCTTGTTCTAAAATATGAATTTTTTCAGCAATATTATCAGAAGAATCGTTACTTGTAAGTGAAGTTTTAGCCTGAAAAATAATAGCACCTTCGTCGTAATTCTCATTTACATAATGAATTGTAATACCGGTTTCTACCTCATTATTTTCTTTTACTGCTCTATGAACATTCATTCCATACATTCCTTTTCCGCCATATTTAGGAAGCAAAGCAGGATGAATATTTATAATTTTATTAGGAAAGGCTGCAACTATTTTTGCAGGAATACGCCATAGAAAACCAGCAAGTACAATTATGTCAGCTTCAACTTGTAGAAAGTTTAAAACAGTGTCATCTTTTGTAAAGCTCTCTTTATCAAATAGAGAAGCCTCTATTTCTAGACGTTCACACCTATTAAAAACTTTGGCATGTTCATTGTTAGACAGCACATGAGTAACTGTAGCAGTTTTAGTAGATTGAAAGTATTTTATAATATTTTCGGCATTGGTACCAGAACCTGAAGCAAAAATTACGATACGTTTCATGTTTTATTAAGGTGTTTTGTTACTACAAAAAAAAGAATAATTATTAACAACGGTGGTGTTTGTAGGAAAAGTTTCATTTTTTTTTTACATTAGACATCACATTTTTGAGCAAAAATTAGCATTTATAAGTAAGATTTGTATTTTTGCATCGATTTTAAATTTTAAAATAAATAAATTATGTCAGACATAGCATCAAGAGTAAAAGCGATTATCGTAGACAAATTAGGAGTAGACGATAACGAAGTAACAACAGAAGCGAGCTTCACAAATGATTTAGGAGCAGATTCTTTAGATACTGTTGAATTAATCATGGAATTCGAAAAAGAATTTGACATCCAAATTCCAGACGATCAAGCAGAAAACATTGGAACTGTTGGACAGGCAGTAAGCTATATTGAAGAAGCAAAAAAATAAATTTATATGCAATTAAAGCGAGTTGTAGTAACTGGACTTGGCGCATTAACGCCAATAGGAAATAATAAAGATGAGTATTGGAATAGCTTAGTTAACGGAGTTAGCGGAGCTGCACCTATAACGCATTTCGATGCTGCCAAGTTCAAAACTCGTTTTGCATGTGAGTTAAAAAACTTTAACGTAACAGATTTCATTAATAGGAAAGATGCACGTAAAATGGATAGGTTTACGCAATATGCAGTGGTTGCTTCAGATGAAGCTATTGCAGATTCGAAATTAGATCTAGACAAAATAAACAAATTAAGAGTAGGTGTAATTTGGGGAGCTGGTATTGGAGGTTTAGAAACTTTTCAAAACGAAGCTATAAATTTTGGAGCTGGAGACGGTTCACCAAGATTTAACCCTTTTTTTATACCAAAAATGATTGCTGATATTGCACCAGGTTGGATTTCTATAAACAATGGATTTATGGGACCTAACTACACAACAGTATCTGCATGTGCATCATCTGCAAATGCGATGATTGATGCATTAAACTATATCCGATTAGGACACTGTGATGTAATCGTAACAGGTGGTAGTGAAGCTGCAGTTACAATTGCTGGTGTTGGCGGATTTAATGCAATGCATGCACTTTCTACAAACAACGAGAATCATAAATCAGCATCAAAACCTTTTGATAGTGAACGTGATGGTTTTGTTTTAGGTGAAGGAGCAGGAGCACTTGTATTAGAAGAATACGAACACGCAAAAGCAAGAGGAGCAAAAATTTATGCAGAAGTTATTGGTGGAGGTATGTCGTCAGATGCTTACCATATGACAGCACCACATCCAGAAGGTATAGGTGTAATTGCTGTAATGAAAAACTGTCTTGAAAATGCAGGTTTAAAACCAGAAGATGTAGATCATATTAATACACATGGTACCTCTACACCATTAGGAGATGTAGCTGAGTTAAAGGCTATTTCTGAAGTTTTTGGAGACCATGCTAAGAGTATTAATATTAATTCAACAAAATCTATGACAGGGCACTTACTTGGTGCTGCTGGAGCTGTAGAATCTATAGCATCTATTTTAGCTATGGAGCATGGTATTATTCCTCCAACAATTAATCATGTTAATGTTGATGAAAATATTAATCCAGAGTTAAACTTAACGTTAAACAAACCTCAAAAACGAGAAATTAAAGTTGCAATGAGCAATACATTTGGTTTCGGAGGGCATAACGCTTGTGTAGCTTTTAGAAAACTAGATTAATCCTTTATGAATTTTCTTCGTAGAATAGTTAAACCCCAAAATAAAGAGGACGAGAATTTTTACTACGAATTAAAAGAACTGCTTAATTTTAAACCTATAAAGCTTTCGCATTACAAGAAAGCTTTTACACATAGGTCTTTGAAATTAATAGATAAAAAGGGGAATCCGATTAATTACGAACGTTTAGAGTTCTTAGGAGATGCAATTTTAGGGTCAGTAATGGCTTCATACTTGTATAAGAAAGTTCCAGAAGGCGACGAAGGGTATTTAACTCAAATGCGATCTAAAGTGGTTAGTAGAGAGCACTTAAATACTTTAGGTAAGGATTTAGACTTAATTAGATTTGTAAAAAGTAATATAGCTAAAGAACATATTAGTAATAATCTTTACGGAAATATCTTTGAAGCTTTAATTGGAGCCATTTATTTAGATAGAGGTTACAATTATTGCCATCAATTTATTTACGAACAAGTTGTATTACCTTATGTTAATATAGAGAAACTAGAAGGTAAAATTTCGAGTTATAAAGGATATATTATTGAATGGTGCCAAAAGAACAAGAGGAAATATAAGTTCGAATCATATGAAGATTCTGGAAACCAGAGTAAAAGACACTTTAGTGTAAGGGTTAGCATCGATGGTAATGTTATTGGTAAAGGAAGATCGACTTCAAAGAAAAAAGCAGAGGAAATAGCAGCGAAAAGAGTATATTATGCTATGCAAACTCAAATGGAAAACTCTTAACATTAATGCGAAAACCTTTTCGTAAATTTTACATTATATTTTAGATACATTCAGTAATTTAGCAAAAAACAAACAGTTGTTTTTATGGTTACTTATGCATTAAATATTAATGAATTTTCTACTAATGATTTTGCGTTAATAGCTATTCATACAGTACTTAGTGAATATCAATTAGCATATTTGCTAAATAAGCATTTACATATAAAATTTAGCAAAGCGAGTTACAATTTAGATTTTACTCAAAAAAAAAATCAAGCTTCTTATACTGTATATGAATATACAAATACAGAATTAGATTATGATTGGTTCTTAATAGCGAATGTGTGTAAATCAACCCTTAAAGCAACTTCAACAAACCTTTTTAATGAAAGCGATTCAATAAGTTGCCTTATACCAGAGAAAAAGAAAGTTGATTTTTTTTTAAAAATAGAAGGAGGTTTTGATTTTGAATATATTGTAAAGACAATTGAAAAGATAAATCAAATTCCACAAATTATAACCTCATACGAAGTAGAGGTAGAATCTTTAAAGTCGAAAGACTTTTTAATATTTTAAATTATGCCACACAACAAAAAAACAAAAATTGTAGCAACATTAGGACCCGCAACAAACACAAAAGAGATTTTAGCTGATATGGCTGCTGCAGGAGTAAATGTTTTTAGAGTTAATTTTTCTCATGCAGATTATGATGATGTAAAAGAACGTATTCGACAAATAAGAGAAATTAATGAGGAAAGAGGTTACAACGTGGCAATTTTAGCTGACCTACAAGGACCAAAATTAAGAGTAGGAATAATGAAGGAAGGAGTAGAAGTAAAAGCAGGTGATGCTTTTGTTTTTACAACAGAGGAATGTGAAGGAACTAAAGAAAAAGCGTTTATGACTTATAAACGTTTTCCTAAAGATGTTAAAGTTGGAGAACAAATTTTAGTAGATGATGGTAAACTATTATTTGAAGTAGTTTCTACAGATAAGGATAAAGAAGTAGTTACGAAGGTTATTATTGGAGGTGCTTTAAAGTCTAAGAAAGGAGTTAATTTACCAAACACAAACATATCGTTACCTGCTTTAACTGATAAAGACAAAAAAGATGCAACTTTTGCTTTAGAGCAAGAAGTTGATTGGATTGCATTATCGTTTGTAAGAACACCTGAAGACTTACGTATTCTTAGAGATTTAATTAAGCAGAAGTCAAGATATAGAGTTCCTGTAATTGCTAAAATTGAAAAACCAGAAGCAGTAGAAAACATAGATGCTTTAATACCATATTGTGATGGATTAATGGTAGCGCGTGGTGATTTAGGGGTAGAAGTACCTATGCAAGACGTACCGTTAATTCAGAAGATGTTAGTTAGAAGGGCTAAAGAAGCAAGAATACCTGTTATTATTGCAACTCAAATGATGGAAACGATGATTGAAAACGCTGTTCCAACAAGAGCTGAAGTAAACGATGTTGCAAATTCAATTATGGATGGTGCTGATGCTGTAATGCTTTCAGGAGAAACATCAGTAGGGAAACACCCTTTAAGAGTTATTAAAAAGATGACCGAAATTATTGGTAGTGTTGAGTTTTCTGATTTAATAAAAGTTCCACAATCACCACCACATATTCGTACGAATAGATTTGTTACAAAATCAATCTGTCATCATGCAGCTTTAATGGCAGATGATATGAATGCTGCAGCTATTACAACATTAACAAATAGTGGATATACTGCATTCCAAGTTTCAGCATGGAGGCCAAAATCACACGTTTTAGCCTTTTCTTCTGAAAAAAGGATACTTGGTAAGTTAAATCTTTTATGGGGTGTTAGAGCTTATTATTACGACAGAGATTTAAGTACTGATGATACGCTTGAAGATATAAATGAAATAGCAAAAGAAAAAGGTTTTGTTAAGACAGGGAATTTTATGATTAATTTATCATCTATGCCTGTTAAAGCAAAAGGAATGGTAAACACTTTACGTGTTTCTCATATAGAATAATATCTTTTTTAAAGATGTAAAAAAGAGCCTTTTTCTTCTAGAAGAAAAAGGCTCTTTTTGTTATAACTTAATTTTTCTTGAGCAAATAATAGCGTCATTTACCACAAAAGGCATTGGCATCATAATTTCACTTCGTGGTTTTAAATTAAATTTTTTATTAGATAACAAGTCGTAAGATATTTCGTTTAATGTAATATCTGGTTTTATGTTTTTATCAATAGAAAAAGATATGGTTACATTTTTATCAGAGTTTGCCATTTGATAAATTAAAAGAGTTCCTTTATTGGCTGTAAATTCTTTACCACCATCATAAAAAACACCATTTATTGTTAAGTTTTTTAATTTAAGAATTGAATTGTTATTAAATTCATACCTATTTATTTTGCGAGTAGGAGTTATTGTAAAATTTAACTCTCTTTCATTATTAATAATGGTATCCTTATTAATAGTTATGTTAGAAATAGGGAAGTTTTTATTTTCTGCTTTTTTATGATAACTAAAGCCTGTATTGTATTTACTTTTTCCTTCAATAAAAGGGATTGTTCCCTCTAAATAATCATTTTTAAAAACTTGCTTAGTAAAACCATCTAGTTTTTTATTATAAGTAGCCCAATAAGAAGTATCAGTATCTGAGTTTTGTATAAAAACAATGCTGTTAGGTTTTCTTTTATCAATAGAATAACCACTATTAAAAGTTGCAAGTCCGAAAAATACAATTGAAACAAATCCAGCAATTACTTGCCAACCATTTTTCTTTTTTTGTTGATGAAAAACAGGTAGGGTAAAGCCAAATATTAGTGTAAGTAAAAAAGCGGAAACGAATAATATTTTTAAGCCTAAAGCAACAGGAAATAATTGTAACATAGGTGAAATCATATATATCGTTGGTATAGAAATTATAGCAAATAATGTAGCCCTAGATCGATTTCTAAGATCCATAAAAATTAAAATTGCTAAAATTATTAAGCAAGCATATATAGGAATTATAAAGAATCCTGCACCAGGCATATATTGCATAATAAAATAGTTTAAAACAAGCCCTGTAAAAATGGGTGCGATATAAAGATCAGCAGTTTTTTTAGTATTAAATTTATTATAAATTTTAAATAAAATCCAACTATTTAAGAAGATAAATGCAATAATGTATTGATATCCATTGTAGGTAAAACCATGTAAAATGTCGGTATATTCAGGGTGAATTAATAAAATTAATTTCCATAATCCGTATGAAAGACCTACACAAAGAGTAATAGATATAAAGTAAGGAATAAACCCTTTTAGTAATCCACTTAATGTTAATTTTTCATTTTTAATACCCAGATATAATAATGCTAAGAAAATTACTAATGCTAGAATAAACATAGGTAAAACCCATGAAAAGGGATAAATTAAAAGTTTTGTAAAAGGAAAATTAACGTAGATATAATCTTCATTACTATTTGTGTCGTTTAAATTTGAATTTGCAAAATAGTTGATAGAAGTCGTGAAGTATTCTGCTTGATGTTGTAATGTTTCTCTATTAAGTCTCTCATAAGAATCTTGAACGGTATGGTAATCGAAATGATCATCAATAAAAGCGAAATTAAAACCGTTTATATTTCCGTTTTCTCTAAATACTGTTAAATCAGTATCGTTAGGTAGTTTTTTATAAATACTGTACATTAAGGAGTTGGCAGCTGGATAGTTTGGTTTTGAATTTAAAAACTCTGTTAGTATTTTTTTGTTCTTTCCGTTTGTTTCCATCAACATATAACTAGCACCACCACTTCCTCTAGCTTCAAAATTTAATACCAATCCAATATTTTTTGCAAAAGGGTGATTTTCAACAAAAGCCTGAGCACCCAATAAGCCTAATTCTTCTGCGTCAGAAAAAAGAATAATAATATCGTTTTTTGGTTGAGCATTTTTGGCTAAAAAAGCGCGAAGTCCTTCAAGAATTGTTACAACGCCCGAACCTGCATCACTTGCACCTAATGATGAATGTGGGTTTGAATCGTAATGTGTTAGTAGTAATAACGATTTTCCTTTTTCTGTTCCTTTAATTTTAGCAACAATATTTTCGGTTGTTGTACTTGCTCTCCACTTTTTATTTATTGCTGTTTTTTGTTGAACTTCGGCAGTTAATCCTAGTTTTTTTAATTCATTAATAATATAATATTGAACTAATTTGTGTTCAGGAGAACCTGTATGATGTGCTTTTTTTGATATATTTTTTAAATGATAAAGCGCATTATTTATTGAGAAATCTGTAGGTTTTAATTCCTTGTCATCAGGTATAAGTGTTGGTGTTATATCACTAAAACTCCAATAAACAGTAAATAAGATAATTATAACAGCAAGAAAATTATTAGATGATTTCATAGTAATATTTTATACGTTATAAAAATAAGCAAAATTAATCGGTTAATTAAAATTGTTGTTAAGTGGTTGGTAATTAGTATATTTATAGATATAAGTAAACTATTATGGGGATTATAAACTTTCAAGGAAAACGAACGGGACAAACAGAAAACAAAGTAACAAAATTATTAGTTTCAGATTATATGACTAGGAATTTAATTACTTTTAAAGAAAATGAATCAATAGAAGACGTTATAGATTCATTGATTAAAAATAAAATATCTGGAGGACCAGTAGTAAATGATAAAAATGAATTAGTTGGTGTTATTTCAGAGGGAGATTGTATAAAGCAAATATCTGAAAGTAGGTATTATAACTTACCAATTGATAAAAATAATACTGTTGGAAAATCAATGGTTAAACAAGTAGAAACAATTGATGGAAATATGAATATTTTTGACGCTGCAAACAAGTTTTTAGAATCGAAAAGAAGACGATTTCCTATTATTGAAAACGGTAAGTTAGTAGGTCAGATTAGCCAGAAAGATGTATTAAAAGCAGCAATAATGCTTAAGGGAAATACTTGGAAGTAGTTAATCTTGCTTAACTAATAAATAACGTTCATTTTCTAATTCTAAATAACCTTGGTCATAAACATAAAAATAAGTGTTATTTGTTTTGGTAATATATAATGATGTGATAAATTTAAAATCAAAACCTTTATCAAATAACATACGTCTACTAACTTTAGTTTTACCAGAAATGTTAAGTTCTGTAAGAATTTTATAATTTTTACGTAAGCGGTTATTTGTATTTCTTATTAGATTTTTACTTTCTTTATTAATTTTGTTATTGTAAGAGTTTCTACAATAATCTGAACAGAATTTTTTATCAATTCTACCGATTACCTTATCATTGCATTCTAAACATTTTTTACTTTTCATAATTAACATTTTTTAGCTCATACCAATTTACTGGTGTTCCTTTAAAATTAAATTGATTTACAAATTGTAACCCTATCTTTTTTAAAATTTTATTAGAGCCTGTATTTTTTACATCAGCAGCGCCATAAATTATATCATAGTTCATTTTTTTAAAGCCAAAATCTAAACAAGCAAAAGCTGTTTCAGAAGCATAACCTTTGCCCCAAAATTCTGGGATAAATCGGTAGCCGATATCAACAAAATTTTGATATCCGTTTAGCTCTTCTTTCTCTCCAGTGTTTAATTTTAATCCAGACCATCCAATAAATTCACCAGAAGATTTTTCTATACAGGCAAATCTACCAATACCCAATTCTTTATATTGATTAAGAATAAACTGAATATTTTTTTCTGCTTCTAGTTTTGTTTTTATAGGGCTGTTTCCTAAATATTGATGAACTTTTTTATCAGAATCTAATGCAAACATTCCTTCAACGTCTGTTTCTTTTAATTCTCTTAAAATTAATCTGTCTGTTTCTAAATAGAATTTCATGATGTAATTATTTGATAACAAATATATTAAAAATAAACAAACGATTACATTCATTTACAAACGAAAACAAACGATTACTAACCGATTTTAATTTGTGTAGTGTTTCATCTTTGCAGTGTCAAAACGAATTGGCAAATAATAATCATTAAAACTTATCTTATGAGTACGTTAAGAAACAAAGTGCAGTTAATTGGAAATTTAGGAAATAACCCAGAAATTATAACTTTAGATAGTGGTAAAAAATTAGCAAAATTCTCTATTGCAACGAATGAAAGCTATAAAAATTCAGAAGGAGAGAAGATAATCGATACACAATGGCACAATGTTGTTGCATGGAATAAAACCGCAGAAATCATAGAAAAATACCTTCAGAAAGGAAGTGAGATTGCTATTGAGGGAAAATTAACCTCTCGTTCATATGAAACTTCTGAGGGGGAAAAGAGATATGTTACTGAGGTTGTTTGCAATGAGTTGTTAATGTTAGGTAATAAGTAGGTGAGTAACAGAAAATCATAATCGTTTTATGTTTTAGAACTCAGAATTATATTTAATTCTGAGTTTTTTTGTTTTAAACTTAAAGTAAATAACAGCAACTAATTTTTATTTTAAGAGTACTTTTGTGCCAGTAAATATTAAGAGAATGATACGAGAGAAACTAAAGAGAGAACTAAAAAATTATTTATTTATACTTAGTGGTAGTTTGATTTTAGCTGTTGGTGTTGTTGGTTTTTTAGCGCCAAATAAAATTGCAACTGGTGGAACTTCGGGATTGTCAATTGTTTTAAATTACATTTCTAATATTCCAATAGGAATGTTATTATTATTTTTAAATGCTCCATTACTTTTAATAAGTGTAAAATACATAGGGAAACGATTTGCTTTTAGAACAATGATTTCTATTATTTCTCTAGCTTTATTTATTGATTTATTTAGAGAAATTATGCACTTTCCAACATTAAGTACTAATACACTACTTTCTACTATTTATGGAGGAGCTCTTGTAGGGTTAGGAATTGGAGTTATTTTTAAAGGAGATGCTTCGGCAGGGGGAGGAGCTATTATAGCTCGTATTTTAAAAGACAAGTACGGTTTTAAACCAGGGTCAGTAATTTTAACATTAGATATCTTAGTGGTTCTTTTATCAGCAATTGTTTTTAAAAATCTGGAACTTGCGTTATGGGCTATGCTTAGTATTTTTGTTGCAAGTAAATTTATAGATTTAGTACTTACTGGACGAAAGCAAAATAAAATTGTACACATAGCCTCAGAAGATTTAAATGCACTTAAAAGTATAATTGCCTCAAAAATGGGAATTTCAGGTACATTAATACAAGGAAATGATTTATCTCAAACCAATCAAAGAAATGTTATTTTTTTATCGATAAATAAGAATAGGATTATGACGCTTAAGAACCTTGTTGAAAAACACGATCCTGAGGCATATATGATTGTCTTAGAGGCAACAGAATTATTAGGTTCTTCAAGAGAAATTAAATAAACAATTCAACTTTCTATGAATTATTTATAATTCATAGAAAGTTGAATTCGTTTTCTTTGAATGTCAACTTCTAATACTTTTACCTGTACGTGTTGACTTAAACTTACGTGTTCATTTACATCTTTAACAAAAGTATTTGATAGGTTAGAAACATGCACTAAACCACTTTCTTTAACACCAATATCAACAAAGCAGCCAAAATTGGTAATGTTATTTACGATTCCAGGAAGTATCATACCTGTTCTTATATCATCAATTGTTTTAATATGCTCATTAAAACTAAAAGCTTTCGCTTTTTCACGAGGATCTAATCCTGGTTTTTCTAATTCTTTTACAATATCTTGTAATGTAGGTAATCCGAAAGAATCAGTAACATACTGTTGCAGTTTTAATTGTTTTAGAGCAGTGGTATTTCCTATTAAATCAATTATTTTACTACCAGAATCTTTCGCCATTTGTTTGACTAAAGTATAACGCTCTGGGTGAACAGCAGAATCATCTAGCGGATTATTACCGTTTTTAATACGTAAAAAACCAGCAGATTGTTCAAAAGCCTTTCCTCCTAATCGAGGTACTTTTTTTATAGCAGTTCTATTAATAAAGGCACCGTTTTCATTTCGGTAATTCACAATTTTTTCAGCTAATTTGGGTCCAATACCAGAAACATAACTTAGTAAAGAAGCACTTGCCGTATTAATATTGACACCTACCTTATTAACACAATGTTCAACAACGGTATCTAATGATTTATTTAATTTAGATTGTTCTACATCATGTTGATATTGTCCTACACCAATTGATTTAGCATCAATTTTAACCAATTCGGCTAATGGATCAGCCAATCTACGACCAATAGAAATGGCACCACGTACCGTAACATCGTATGTAGGAAATTCATCACGTGCAATTTTTGAAGCTGAATAAATAGAAGCACCAGCTTCACTTATCACAAATATTTCAATATTATTTTTAAACGGAATACGTTTTATTAATTGTTCGGTTTCTCTAGAAGCAGTTCCGTTACCAATAGCAATGGCTTCAATTTTATGAGTATCAACTAAAGAATTAATTTTTTCGATAGCTTTGGTAGATTGATGTTGAGGTGCATGCGGATATATGTTTTCGTTATGCAATAAATCGCCTTGTTCATTTAAACAAACCACTTTACAACCCGATCTAAAGCCAGGGTCAATAGCTAAAATTCGTTTTTCACCTAATGGGGCTCCTAATAAAAGTTGCTGTAAGTTTTTAGCAAATACAGTTATGGCACTTTCATCTGCTTTGTCTTTAGCAATTGATACAGCTTCGTTTGTTAATGAAGGAAGTAATAATCGTTTATAAGAGTCAGCAATTGCTAGTTCAATTTGATGAGCACATTCATTTTGAGAACTAATAATTCTGTTTTCTATTTTTTGAAGCGTACGTTCATCGTCTATCTCAATTTTTACACGAATAAACCCCTCTTTTTCGGCACGTAAAATAGCAAGTAACCTATGTGAAGGAATACGGTTTAAGTTTTCCTCCCAATCAAAATAATCTTTAAATTTTTGAGCGCCTTCATCGTCTTTTTTAGTTTTAACAACTTTGGTTGAAATTGCAGCATATCGTTCTAATTGATGACGAATGTTATTACGAACATCAGTACGTTCATTTACCCATTCAGCAATAATATGTCGTGCTCCTTCTAAAACCTTCTCATCTGTATCAACGGCATCATTTATGTATTTAGCAGCTGTAAACTCTAAATCATTTATTCGCTGACTCATAATCATTTTAGCTAAAGGCTCCAGTCCATTTTTACGAGCAGTCTCAGCTTTTGTTTTTCGTTTCTTTTTATATGGAAGATAAATATCTTCTAGAACGGTAAGGTCGTAGGTTTTGTTAATTTTAATCTTTAAATCATCTGTTAAACAAGCTTGTTCTTCTAATACTTTAAGAATGGTTATTTTTCTCTTTTCAATAGTATCAAACTGTTCTTTTAACTGTACTATTTTACCAATTTCAACTTCATCTAAGTTTCCTGTTTTTTCTTTTCGGTAACGAGAAATAAAAGGAATGGTACAATCTTCATTTAATAATTCAACAGTGTTTTGAATTGATTTTAAAGAAATATCTGTGCGAGATGAAATGTAGTTTATCAAAAGAATAGGCGTTAATTACTGTATTAATAACAAAAATAGATAAAAATGAGTTGAATGTAGTCTTAGATAAACAATCTAATTTGTTAGATTTGAATTTAAAAATAAAATTGTGAATAAAGAATATCCTTTAAATAAAAATATAAAAAATCACTTATGGATTTCTTTGGCATTAGGTATTTGGGTTTTTATGTTTCTATATTTTGCAGAACCCTTTGATATTAATCGATTTACCAAAATTGAGAAAATTACACTATTACCTATCTATGGCATTATTCAAAGTATTTGTTATTGCATTCCTTTATGGTATCAACATAAATTCAACCAGAATAAATGGTCGTTTAAAAAAGAATTTATTTTTATTGGATTAATGATTCTTATTGGTTTTTGTATTAATTTTTTGTTTTACAAAAACTTTGTTGCTTACAATGAGCTAGGAACCTATAATTATTATCATTATTTTAAATGGGTTTATTTACCTGCATTGGCAATCATACTTCCATTCATTTTAATAGGAAGATATATTACCGGAAAATTCTCTGAGAATAATATTATTGAAGATAAGATCGTAATAAAAGGAAAAGGGAAACTTGATTTTATTGCATTAAAACCAAATGAATTAGTTTTTGTTCAATCTTCAGATAATTATATAGAGGTTAATTTTATTGAAAAAGATATTATCAAAAAAAAAATAATAAGAGAAACCATTTCGGAAATACAAAGATCATTTCCTTTTTTATTAAAAACGCATCGTTCGTTTTTAATAAACCCAATACATTTTAAACATTTTAAAACTGAAAATAAGAAACTTTTAATAGAGGTAGGGTTTGGTTATCGAATACCTGTTTCTAGAAATTTACAAGCCTCAATTAAAAGTGAATTACAAATAGCCACAAATAAGTAACATTTCGCCACAAGCTCTATTTTTAAAGAGGTTTTGAGAAGTGTCTAAGATATTTTTGTCATATCAAATTAATTTAAAAATAAGATAATGATAAAAAAAATCACATTCCTTTTAGTACTATTATGTTTGCAATCTTGCCATATTGGAAGGATGATTAGGTATTATAAGGCAGATATAGACGATCATAAAATTTTTCCTTACACAGAGGTTAACAAAGGAGAAGAAATCTTTTATTTTAAAGATGGTACAAATTCAGAATTAGCGAATAGGATAAATAATATTAGTGTTACTAAAGGTGATGAGAATTATTTTATAAATGATTTTTTAAAGAATAAAACTGAAACGACTTCCTTTCTAGTTATAAAAAATGATACGATTCTTTTTGAAAAATATTATGAAGGCTATAAACGTGATTCTATTTCAAATATATTTTCGGTATCAAAATCAGTTACATCTTTATTAATGGGAATTGCTATAGATGAAGGGCTGATAAAAGATGTAAATGATCCAATTACTAAATACATTCCTGAACTTTCTATTGCAAATAAAACATTTGATAAACTAACTATAAAGCATTTATTAAATATGCGTTCTGGATTAAAATTCAATGAAAGTTACCGTAGCCCATTTGATGAGGTTAGTAAACTGTATTATGGAACAAATCAGGTTAAACAAATTTCTAAGTTGGATTTTATTCATGTACCAGGAACTTACCATGATTACCAAAGTGTTTGTACAACACTTTTAGGAATAGCAATTGAAAGAGTAACAAAAGAGGAATTAGGGAAATATTTAGAGAAAAAAATATGGAAACCTCTACAAATGGAAAATAATGCAACTTGGAGTATTGATGATAAAACACGTAAAAATACAAAAGCGTTTTGTTGTTTAAATACTACAGCAATTGATTTGGCAAAAATTGCACGTTTAATTATGAATGGGGGTAGGTTTAAAGGAAAGCAAATAGTTTCTGAAAAATGGATTAACAAACTAACGAAAGGGAATAAAGAGAATGATTGTTACCAATACCAATGGTATAGTTATGAGTGTTCTGAAGATTATTATGCATTGGGTATTTTAGGACAAATAGTATACATAGTACCTAGTGAAGATTTAATTATTATCCGTTTAGGGAAATCTGATGGAGAAAAGTTTTTATCAAAAATTAAAGAAGTTGTAAAGAAATAATTAAAACGAACAAACCTCATATATTTTAAATTTGTGAGGTTTGTTATATGTATTTTAAAGAGGTAGGGTATTATCCTAAGTTTTTAATAAACTTATCTACGTTAATATCTATATCATCTTCTCCTTGTTGGTCAAACGGATTTTCTAAATGCGATTGAATGTTATCTAAAGCAACCAAAATAACACTAAATAAAACCGGAACAGCAAATTGCAATCCGTAATTAAAATTTGTGGCATTTTCAGCAAAATGAGGACCGTAAACAATTGGAAGGAATACAATGAAAATATCACTATAGGTTCGTAATGTTCTCGGAGTTCTATATTGATAAATATGTTTAATGCGTTCGAAAGAAATCATCATTTTACTTAAAAATTGATTTGAACGAGAGGCTTCACCAGAAGGCAATCCGTGGCTTCTTAATTTTTTTATAAACAACGATAAGCTTTCAAAGCTATTGTAAATATCTTTTTCTCTTTTTTCTAATTCTGGTATAGGGTGTGTAAACATTTCCTTACAAGATTGCAGCAATTCTCTTAAATGTTTTTTTAATTCTGTAGTTAATTCTTTAGGAGGATTTTCTAACCAATGGTTTACTGCAAAATATAAAGCTCTACCATGTGCTTTTATTGATCCATATTCATCTAAAGCAACCTCTCTACGCTTGTACGCACCACCAATAGAAAAGACAATAGGAAAAACAATAGCCGTACTTATTAATGTTAATGGAAAGTTTGCTTTAATGTGATAATGTAAACAAACAATAGTTGATAAAACAGATAAACCAGCGATAATAACTGTTTTTAAATTGATGATTAAATAAACACGTTTAAATAGTTTTTTCATAGGTGAAATATTAAGTAAAAGATTGTAATTATAGCTCGTGAATATTTTTTAATCAGTATACTTTTTTAAAGTGTACATTTTCATTTTTTTATTATACGAGCCTTTAATAAAATAGTTTTTATATTTTATAACTGTCATGTCATTGGTGAAATTTTCATTATCTTTTTGCATTTTGTCAAAAACATTTTTGTCAATTTCTCCATTAATATGATTAAAATTTTGATCAAACAGACATTCTATTCTAGTAGATTTTGAGTTAAGGGTAGCGTTAAAGGTAAATTGCGTTGGGTTGAAAAAAACAGTAGTATTTCCTAATGAAGCGATAGCTATTCCAGTTGATATTCCTCCAATCATACTTCCTATCATCATTCCAGAATTGTGTTGTATTGTATGACCACCAATAGTTAGCTGAAATTTTTCGTTATATTTTCTTGCTGAAATTCCTATTTTCCCAGCGTTTATCTTTCTGAGAAATTTTTTTGTTTTATTCAGCTCTCTATAGTTAGCGTAGTAACCACCTTCTTGAATTATTGGAGTATTTTTAAAAAGAATAGGTTCTTCTTTAAAAATGGTAAGTTTTTTTTTCGATTTACCAGAATCATAATCAATAATATCTAAAATCAATTCGTTTTTTGTAGAAGCTAATACAAAAATATTATTATGAAGAATGAACGAATTCGTCTTCTTTTTAATTGACTTTATTTCAGGAAGAGGTTTGTTGAATATTTTTGAAGTTGCTTTAAATGTATTTAAGTCAATAATAAGAACTTGTGAAAATGATTTATTACTATCAAAGGTGAAAATTATTTTGTTTTTTCTAACGTACATTTTTTCCTTATCAGCTACAATTTCTATTGGATTAGGTGAGTTTTCATCTATTTTATTAATGTCTTTTTTAGAGTAGGAAAGTAAATTTACTATTTTAGTTTTTCGTCCTAGTCTTGAGGTGAATTTTAAGTGAGATAAATCAATCTTATTTCTTTTTATAGTACCTTTTTCATTGAATTCATAAATAAAAAGACCATCAATACCGGTTTTAGTAGAAATTAAGTAAAAATTGTTTTTAACTGAAGCAGTTTGAATAAATTTCTCACCATTAGATTCAAGCTTGAATTCTTTTGAAGTAGTTTTTTTCTTTAAAAAAGAAAAATTAACCATTAAGAATTTCTTTTTATTCTTGTTGGTAAGAAAAGCACTATAACTACCATTTTTAGAAATACTATAACCAATTAATGTTTTAAACTTCCTTCTTTTTTCTTCTGAAGATAGTTTATCCTGTAAAACAAAATTTTCATTGAATTTATATGCATATACATTTTTTGCATCTGCTATAAAATAAGCAAGGTTTCCATTTTCTTTATTTACAATAGGAATAACATTTTTAATATCAGTAGAATTTTCTTTTAGAGAGTTTTTAAAGTTGAAAATTTCATTTTGAGCAGATAAAGAACCAAAGATAAACCCTAGTATAAGAATAAATAAGTGTTTTTTTTTCATAGTTTTTTGATAAAAAAAGCTTCATAATAATTTTTAAGACTATGAATGTAGTCTGATTTTTAATTAGTAAATTTTAGAAGTTCAAAAGACTTTTCTTTTTTATTATAATCAATGTAGATGTAAAAATCTTTGTATTTAAA
The DNA here is from genome assembly GCF_000430545.1 of Tenacibaculum ovolyticum DSM 18103. GTDB lineage: Bacteria > Bacteroidota > Bacteroidia > Flavobacteriales > Flavobacteriaceae > Polaribacter > Polaribacter ovolyticus. The sequence continues at coordinate 272,774 of NZ_AUMF01000008.1, read as the reverse complement.
AACAGCGTTGCTTGTATCGTATTTTTCTGCTTTAAAAGGTATGTTGAAAAAATCAGAAAATTTAAGTTTTGCCCTCTCTGGGTCTAAATGATTTTTAATTTTTTCAAAAGCATTAATAGTTTTTTCATTTTTTAAGTGAGAAAATTTTTCATCAAGTATACTAGAAAACTTTATAAAATTAGAGGAATACATGTAACTATTGTAACTGTAATTTATATTGTTAGAAAAAGAAAAAATATCTCCACTTCCTATATTTCCACTATGTGTAGAAGGGGCTCCTAATAAGCCGCCAATAGTTACATAGTATTTATTATTGTTTAATTGAACATTGATAGCAGGTTTTGCATAATTACTCATCATTCGTAAGAATTTTTTTGTTGTTTTTAATTCTTTAAACTTTTTAAACGCACTATAAGATGTTGTAATTGGAGTGTTCTTAAATTTAATAGTATCTGTTTTTGAAACTAAAAACTCTTTTTTAATTTCCTTATTGGTTAAATCTGTAATTCTAAAATTAAACCTTTCCTTTGAAAGTGTTACAGTAAAAAGATTATTATCTATTAAATAGGAATTAGATTCCTTTTTACGTCTTTTAATTTCTTTGAATGGAGTTTCTAATTTAAAAGATGATGCTGTAAATGTTTTTAAATCTACTTTTACAAGTTGTGTGTATTCTGAGTTATTATTTAGAGTGAAAATAATTGTTTCGCCTTGAACATACATTTTTTGTTTTTTAGATGAGACTTCGATTGAATTCGGTGTACTCTCATCAAATTTAAGTAAGGGTAAGGATTTAGTTAGGATAGACATTAGTTCTTCTTTTTGTCCTGATGAAGACAAAAAGGTTAATTTATTTACATCTATTTTATTTCTTTTAGGATTACCACTGCCAAACGTGTAAAAATATAATCCATTAACATTTTTTGAACTAGAGATAAGGTAAAACTTATTATTAATAGTAACAGATTGTAAGTAGGTTTCGTAGTCTCTTAAGAGTTTAAATTCTTTAGCTGTTGAGTTTTTTTTTCCCATGTCAAAATGAATTTCTAAAAAATCATTTTTCTTGTTCTTAAGGTAAAGTTTGTAATCTCCGTTTTCAAGGATACTATAACCAATAATATCTTTGTATTTTCTTCTTTTATTTTTAAATAATTTTTTGTCTTTTATAGAAAAATTATTATCAAAATCATAGATATACACATTTTTAGCATCGGTAATAAAAATCGAAAAAAAATCATTTTTATCGTTTACTAATGTATAAATATCTTTCAAGTTTGAATTAGAAAAGCTTAACGTGTTTTTAAATTGGGTTAGTTTTTCTTGTCCATACATGGTAAAGCAAGTAATATATAATGTAATTACTAGTATATTTTTCATGTCAATCTTTATTTAAAATAAAAAGCCCCACAAATTATTGCGAGGCTACGAATATATTAAAATATTGTTTTTATTTAAGCTTTAAAGCATTTTCTATCTTTCGCCAATCTACTATTTTAAAGTTTTGTGCTAAACTATCTTTGGCTGTATTATTAGTTCCGTCTTGGGCAAGAAAAAATCCTTTAGGATATTTATCGCCGAATGAAACACTAGTGACATCAATACCATCCGTGTCATTTGTACCATCAACAATACCATTTTTTAATGAAAAACTTCCTAAATATTGATTAGTAATTCTATCGAAAGCTGCGTAACTATTGTTTCCTTGAGAAGATAATAAAATATAGCCTTTTCCGTTTCCAGAATCATATAAAGTTACACCTTCAAAATCGTCTTTCATATTTAAGTCTCTTGTTCCTATAACTTTTACTCTGTTGTTTGATAAAGTTGGTTCTGCATCATATTTCCAAAGCGCTTTATCTTCTTGACCTATATATACTTTTCCATGAAAATCATCGGCAACAATACCTTCTCCTTGTCCGCCTAAAACAATATTTCTAACAATTTTAGCATCTATTTTTCCGTTACTTTCGAATAACTCCCATTGCTCTACTCCACCTTTTTTACCAACAATAAAAACATAAAAAATATTTGCTTTTGGGTTTTTATACATCCCTAAACCATATACTTCTTTTAAAGTTGATTTAATAGAACGTGCCGCAATATCTTGTAACTCTCCGTTTTCTTTTACAATTAAAATAGATAATGTATTATAGGTTCTATTACTTCCTGTGACAACAGAAACAGGTTTTCCGTTTAAAATGAAACCATTACGAATATCAATATTATTAACGCGTCCTATTTTATAGGTTGCCAAACGTTTACCATCTAAATTATAGGTTTCTAAACCTTCTTTTTTATTGGTTCCTATAATTACTGATTGCATTACGTTATTTGGGTTTATCCAAACACAAGGGTCATCAGCAGCATCATCAAAAGAAGTAACTGGTGTAGTTTCTGCATTGGCTGTTATTGCTACTACAGGTTTTAAGTGTGGGTTAGTATGTAGTATTTTTTCTGCTTTACATGCGCCTAAAATTGCACATATTATACTAAGTATTAAAAAGTTTTTCATCAATTAAAAATTATATTTTATACCAGCATTCCAATTAAAATTATAGAATTCTGATTGCATAGTTTGATTTTTTGTTCCTTGATAAAAACGCAATTCTTGATTGGTTAAGTTTTTAGCTTCAGCAAAAACACGTAAATTTTTAGTAATGGTGTAACTTGTATTTATATCAACAAAAAATTGTGAGTCGTAGAACCTATCCTTAAAAGTTTCGCTACCATATTCGTCTATATAATCACCTGCATAATTTAATGAACCTCTTAATGTAAACTTATTTGTTTCATAAGCTAAAGAACCATTTATCATATTTTTTACCGCACCAGCCAATGCTAAACCATCTTCTCTTTCTTGAATTCCAGTAGTTTTTGAATCGGTATAAGTATAATTACCATAAACTGTAATATTACGTAAGAAACCTGGTAAAAAGTTTAATTTTCGTTGTATTGACGCTTCAAATCCATATATTTCAGCAGTACCACCGTTTAAAGGACGAGTTACTTGGTAAGTATCTGTAGTTCCACCGATTGTTAAATCTTCATCTTTTGTGATTTCATAAATAAAATTATCTAAATTTTTATAAAATCCTCCGACAGAAATAATACCAACATTAGCAAAATAATGTTCAAACATTAAATCGAAATTCATAGATTCGGTAGGTTTTAAGTTCGGATTACCAAATTCAGCTTCTTGATCATCACTATTTAAATTACGATAAGGAACTAAATCGAAATAATTAGGACGTGCTATAGTGTTTGTCCATGCTATTCTAGCAATAGTGTTACTTGTAAAATTATATTTTGCTTGTAAGTTAGGTAACCAATTAGTATAATTTTTAGTTTGTGTAATAGTTGTTACATCATCTAAATTAGATGCCGTTTCAATATCAATAGAATACCCTGTGTATTCTGTATTTGTTTTTTCTACACGTAAACCAGCTGAAAGTCTTAATTTATTACCTAAACGTTGTTTCCATAATGCGTATGCCGCAAATATATTTTCGTTTGCATTGTAATTTTCTGGTACAAATTCATCTAAAACGAACTCACCGTTTTTTAAATCTAAATCTCCTAAAAACTCTCTACTTGCATATGTTCCTGATTTATATTGGCTTCCTGGCAAAAATCCTTTTAAAGTATAATTTGCACTTGGTGTAGTTGCTAGTGTTTCGTATGAGCTAAAATCATCAGTATCGAACTCATAAAAAATATTATCTCTTAATTTTTCTTTGTACTTATTTTTAGCACCAAATTTTAAAGAATTTTTATAATCACTAGAATTGTTGAAAGGTATTTTGATATCGAGTTTAGAGCTATACTTCTTTTCTTCGGTATATTTGTTTTCTTCAGAAATTTCGTCTAATTCAAATTCACTAGGGTCATTATCGAATCCAGAGGCTGAAGTAAAATAAGGAAAACGAGTATTTAATCCTTCTTGAGAAATATCAATATCAGGATCTTCTTGTTTAGCTTGATATGTTATATAACGCTCATTTGGTCGTTCTTCCTTTGCTTTTGATAAACCTGTTTTCCAGTTTAATTTTATATTACCAAATATAATGTGTTCACCACCTAAAGAGAATTTATAAACACTTTGTCTTTCTAAACGAGTATTATCATTTTCATTATTATTAATACCTCCTTTGGTTTGTCTTGAAATTTTATAATCATCACCTTTCTTTTTATAGCGCAAGCGATAACGATTTTCATAATCATTTCGTTTGGTGTAAATTGATTTAAAATATAGGGTGCTGTTTTGATTTATTGAGTAGTCTAAATTGGCAGCTACACTCATACGGTTACGTTTAACATCGTAACGACGAATATCATGCTCTTTAATTTCAGTAGGAGAATCCCATTCAAATTCTACATTATCTGATCCATATTCATTAGAATTATATGTGGCATTAATTACAAAACCTAATTTTTTATTAGCAATTCTATTAGCTATTAAAGCAGAAAAATTATAGTTTGGAGTTTGTCGAATAGGGTTTTGCCCGTAAGAACCAGTTAAATAAGCTCTAAAATTAGCAGGAGCAGAACGAGTAACAAGATTTACTGAACCTCCAATAGCGTCTCCTTCCATATCTGCAGTAACAGCTTTGTTTACTTCTATTAATTGAATCATTTCGGTTGGAATTAAATCCATTTGAACGCGACGATTATCACCTTCTGCAGAAGGAATTTTATCGCCATTTAAAGTTACTGAGTTTAATTGTGGAGCTAATCCCCTAATTATAATATCACGTGCTTCCCCTTGGTCATTTTGCATTGTAATACCCGAAACTCTTTTTAGGGCGTCTCCTATATTTGCGTCTGGAAATTTTCCAATTTGATCTGCTGCAATAATATTTGTGATATTATCTTTACTTTTTTGTTGATTTAAAGCTTTGGCTTGTCCGCGAGTAATACTTCCTTTAATAATAACTTCTTCTAAGTTGTTTGTTTTTGGTTTTAAAAAGAAGTTTTCTAACTGAATAGTATTGGTTACCGTAATTGTTTTACTTAGGGTTTGATAACCTATAAATGAAACGTGAAGTTGATAAACTCCTTTTGTTAAATTTAATACTTCATAATAACCATTAAAATCGGCATAATTTCCGTGGTTTTCAGAATTAATGATAATGGTTGCACCTGTTAAAGGCATATTGTTTTCATCTAAGATTCTACCTTTTATTCCAGCTTTTTTTTGAGAAAAAATGATGGAAGTAGTTAATACTGTAAGTAATAGAAATATTTTATTCATTTGGTGAATTTTTGTTGCTGACAAAATTATTTCTATTTACCGCTAATTAAGTTTTATAAAAGTTAGTAGAAAGTTACAAGTATATTTTTTAAATCTTACTTTAAGGTTAAGGAAGTTATAAAGAGATTAACTAAACTTAAAACTAATATGTATTTAGTATGTGATACATAATAAAAAAGCCTCGCAAATTATTGCGAGGCTACGAATATATTAAAATGTTGTTTTCTTTAAGAAATAAACTCTCCGTTAGTTACTTTTTCAGAAGGCTGAACAAAGGCTAGTTTACCATCAGGAGTATCAGTCATTAAAATCATTCCTTGACTTTCTATTCCTTTTAATTTACGTGGTGCTAAATTACAAACAACACTTACTTGTTGTCCAATAATAGCTTCTGGTTTAAAGCTTTCAGCAATACCCGAAACAATGGTACGAGTATCTAAACCAACATTAACAGTAAGTTTTAAAAGCTTTTTAGTTTTAGCAACTTTTTCAGCTTCTATAATTGTACCTACACGAATGTCTATTTTTGTGAAATCATCAAACTCAATAGTATCTTTTTGAGGATCTAAAACTCTGTTTTCAGCTTCGTTTGCTTTTTTAGTAGCTTCTAGTTTTGCTAGTTGTTTTTCAATTTCAACATCTTCAATTTTAGAAAACAATAATTCAGCTTCGTTAATTTGATGATCAGCAGCAATTAAAACTTGTTTTTCAGAAACATCCTCCCAAGTTAAATTAGCATCAATATTTAAAATTGATTTTAACTTCGTAGAAGTAAAAGGTAAAAAAGGTTCTGATAAAACAGCTAATCCTGCAGCAATTTGTAAAGCAACATTCATAATTGTTTTAGTGCGCTCTTCATCAACCTTAATCATTTTCCAAGGCTCTTCATCTGCTAAGTATTTATTACCTAAACGCGCTAAATTCATTAACTCTTGAGAAGCTTCTCTAAAACGGTAACGCTCTATAGATTTTGCAATTACATTAGGGAATTCTTTCAGAGTAGCTAAAGTGTCTTCATCAATCTCAGATAGCTCCCCAGCAGGTGGGACCTGCCCACCATAATATTTGTTAGTTAAAACAACTACACGATTTATAAAGTTACCAAAAATAGCAACTAACTCATTATTGTTTTTTGCCTGAAAATCTTTCCAAGTAAAATCATTGTCTTTACTCTCTGGTGCGTTTGCCGTTAAGGTATAACGTAACACATCTTGTTGGTTAGGAAACTCTTCTAAATATTCATGTAACCAAACCGCCCAGTTTTTAGAAGTAGATAATTTATTACCCTCTAAATTTAAAAACTCGTTTGCAGGTACATTTTCTGGTAAAATGAAATCACCATGTGCCTTTAACATACTAGGGAAAATAAGACAGTGAAATACAATATTATCTTTACCAATAAAGTGTACTAACTTAGTATCGTCTTTTTTCCAATAATCCTCCCAGTTTTTACCTTCGCGAGCAGCCCATTCTTTGGTTGCAGAAATATAACCGATAGGTGCATCAAACCAAACGTACAATACTTTTCCGTCAGCTCCTTCAATAGGAACAGGAATTCCCCAATCTAAATCACGGGTTACGGCTCTAGGTCGTAATCCGTCATCAATCCAAGATTTACATTGACCTAAAACATTAGGTTTCCAATCATGTTTATGTCCTTCAACAATCCATTTACGTAAAAAATCTTCATGTTTATCTAAAGGTAAAAACCAGTGTTTAGTTTCTTTTAAAGAAGGAACGTTACCAGTAATTGCCGATTTAGGGTTGATTAAATCGGTAGCGTTATGACTTGTACCACACTTTTCACATTGATCACCATAGCTTTCTTCGTTTCCACATTTTGGGCATGTACCCACAACAAAACGATCAGCTAAGTATTGATTTGCTTCTGCATCATATAACTGTTCGGTAACTTCTTCAATAAATTCGCCATCATTATATAATTTTATAAAAAACTCTGAGGCTGTTTTATGATGAATTTCAGAAGATGTACGAGAATAATTATCAAACGAAATTCCAAAATCAACAAAAGATTTTTTAATGATTCCGTGATACTTATCAATAATATCTTGTGGAGTAACACCTTCTTTTTTTGCACGCATTGGTATTGCAACACCGTGTTCATCAGAACCACAAATGTAAGCTACGTCTTTTCCTTTTTGACGAAGAAAACGTGCATAAATATCTCCAGGAACATATACGCCTGCTAAATGACCAATATGAATTGGTCCGTTTGTATAAGGTAATGCTGCTGTAATTGTATATCTTTTTGGTGTACTCATTTTTTATCCTAAAATTTAAAGCGCAAAAATACTTAAAATTAAGCACTTCGCTTAATGTTATGGAGTAACACTTAAAAAACCTTATTTATATTTTGTCTAAATAAAAATAAGGTTCTATTTTTGCCTTGTTTAAAACAATTAACGTGACAATATTATTAATTATATCTGTAACACTTTTTAATATTTAAAAGGTATATACTTTGTTAAACACTGGTGTTACTTTAGAGTATAATAAGTTTGATATTAATTAGAAAGTTACAAATGTTTTTAGATGTTTTTTTATCTATAGATATGGTAACCTAATATAACCGAAGCAATTTAATACAATTACAATATACAAGTTTTTAATTCCCCCTGTACCCTAAGAACCGATGCGATTATTATAATCGTGTCGGTTTTAAAAACAAAAAAATGAAAAGAAGTAAGTTATTAATATTATTAATTGTAATTCCAGTACTAATGTCTCATAGTGTTTGGATATATGTAAACAATACAGGTAAAATTGGAAGCAAGGCTATCGTAAATATGTATTTTGGTGAAATAAGAAAACAAGTTATAGAAAAAGGTTTAAAATGGTATGAAGGTGCAATTTTTAAAGAATTTAAGGCTTATGTAAAACCGCACAGTTCTTTAAATAAAGAGGCTTTATTATTAACTCCTTCAAAAGAATCATTATCAGCAGTTTTTACCCCAAAAAGAGCAGGTATTTATCAAATTATAGCATTTAATGAAACAGGTACTGTAAAAGATTATACAAAGCATGGTTTAGGATTGTTAAAAGACTCTACCTATTTACGTACTACTTTCGAAGCAACTTCGTGGAGAGAAAAGCAAAAAGGAGAGGTTAATTTATCACCAATGATGAAGTATGATATTGTTCCTTTTCCTGCTAAAAATGGTTATGGAAACTATAATAGTCATAAAGCTACTTGGAGAGTAAAGGAAAAAGTATTCGCTGTATTTTATATTGATGGAAAAGTAGCTATACAAAAAGAAATAAAAGTTTATAGTCCTGATGGATGGATTTCAATAGCTAAAACTGACAAAAACGGTCTGTTTAATTTTACGCCTTACGTAAAAGGAACCTATCAAGCTATTTATCAAACAGAAAAGAAAATAAGTGGTGTTTATAAAGGGAAAAAATACAACACTACTAGAGTAAAAGTTATAACTAATTTAAATATAGAATAAAAATAGACAGTTCCCCCGCAGTGTATTTTATTAGATGCAGTCAATTAGAGTGGGTTTTGCGATATAAGTAAATGAAAATTATAGATAGCATAAGAATTTTAGATGTTCGTTTAGTTCTCTGTATTATTACTTCGTGAAATTCACTCGAATTGATGTTTATAAAACCATATAACATATAATAATACAATTTCTTTTAATTATTAGTTTGTTAAAACAGCTTAAAAAACTAGTTGGTTATTGTTAGTTTTATTACTTTGAGCAGAATTAATCTAAATAATTGATTTTTCTATGAAGCAATTTCTTTTATGTTTTTCGTTATTTTTTTTAACGATAATAAATGCTCAAAATAAACCTATGAAATTAATAACACCACCTTCATTACAAAAGGGTGATACAATTGCAATTGTTGCACCTGCAGGAATTTTAAAAAATAGAAAACACGTTATTGATAAAGCGAAAAAACTTGCCGAAAGTTGGGGTTTAAAAGTTATTTATGGTAAACATATGTTTAATCAAGCACACCACTTTGCTGGAACTGATGATCAACGATGCCAGGATTTTCAAGATGCTTTAGATAATCCGAATATAAAAGCAATTTGGTCAGCTCGTGGAGGTTATGGTTCTGTTCGAATACTAGATAAATTAGATTTTTCAAAATTTAAGCAGAATCCTAAGTGGGTTATTGGTTATTCTGATATAACTGCGTTTCATAATCATATTCATAATATAGGTGTAGAAACTATTCATGGAATAATGGGTACAAGTATGCAAGATAAACCAGAGGTAATTGAAAAGAGTGTTACATCGCTTAAAAAAGCATTATTTGGTGAGCGTTTGCATTATGAAACATCTTTTTCTAAATATAACAGGCAAGGTGAATTTGAAGGAGAGTTAGTAGGAGGTAATATTGCTATTTTAACGTCAATGTTAGGGTCTAGTAGCCAAATATCAACAGATAATAAAATTTTGTTTATTGAAGAGATAGGTGAGTATAAGTATTCGATCGATCGTATGTTGCAGAGTTTAAAACGTGCTGGATATTTTACGAAAGTTAAAGGGATTATAGTTGGTGATATGACGAAGGTTAAGAAAAATTCAACTCCTTGGGGAAGCTCTATAGAGCAACTAATTTTAGACGTTATTCCTAAAAACGTTCCGATTGTATTTAATTTTCCTGCTGGTCATGAGCCTGATAATAGAGCTTTAATAATGGGTAGAACTGTTAACGTTAGTATTCTAGAAAAAAAAGCAATTATAAACTTTAATTAAGTGGCGCAGCACAATGATCTTGGTTTAAAGGGAGAGGAACTAGCAATTGAGTATCTAGAAAAGAATGGGTATTTAATTGTAGAGAAAAATTATCGGTATAGAAAAGCTGAGGTAGATATAATAGCAAGGAAGGATACAGTATTAGTAGTCGTTGAGGTTAAAACGCGGTCTTCTAACTATTTTGGAAACCCGCAAGATTTCGTAAATCCTAAAAAAATAAAATTACTTGTTACTGCAATAGATGATTATGTAGTAAAAAGAGATTTAGATGTAGAGATACGATTTGATATAATTGCAATTTTAAGAAACAAAGAGACTTATAATATACATCATATAAAAGATGCTTTTTTATATTTTTAAAACAAAAAACCAACAATTAAATTGTTGGTTTTTTGTTTTAAAATATGATTTGTAATTATTTAGCAAAATAATTTTTAACGTCTTCTAATTGATCAGGTGCAGCAATTATTTTCTTGTTTTGATCTAATACAAAGAAAGAAGGTGTACCTAATAGATTATATGATCTAACAGTTTCGTTATCCCACTTATGGTCAGGGTGTGTTCCCATAACATTATGCCAGTTAGGTAATTTTTTTATAAACTCGTTCCAATTGTTAATACCGTTAGCATCTTCAACAGAAAAAGAAATTACAGAAACATTTTTATGTGCTTGCATAAATTCATATAGTTTAGGAACATCTTTAACACAGTGAGGACAAGCTGTACTCCAAAAAACTAATAAATATCTTTCATTATCATTTAAAGTAGATAACATAACTTCTTTACCTTCTTCTTTCCAAGAAAAGTCAGGAGCAATTCTACCAACTGAAGCTAATAATAATTGTATTTTTTCTTTTTTAAATTCAGCATCTTGTTGGTCTTCTGGTAATACATCATAATAGGTAGAAAACATCCAATCTACAGCTTCACCATTACGTTTATCAGCTAAAGAAGTAATTAAAAATTCTGTTACTCCTTTTCTTAATTTACCTTTAGGAAGAATTTCCATTACTTTTACAATAGATGTTCTATATAGTTTTTGTTGTAATTGTTTATTTTCTGAAGAGTTTAAGTAAAAAACATAGTCAGTAATTTTATCAATTATAAAAGACGAATTATAAAGCGCATCATTATTAAAATTAACGTTTTTAAAGAAATTACCTACAGTTGATGATAAGTACTCCTGCATATTATCAAAAGGACTTGATGGGTTATATCTTTGTGAAGCTACAATAAAGTTATTTACTAACATCCCCTCAGACTTATTTTCATAAGTTTCTTGTACGTCTTCAAGTTCTTTTATAGCTTTTTTGTAAGCTTTTTTAGCGTCTTTATCTTCACTTTTAATAAAAGCAAGTTGATTCTTGTCAATTTTGTTTTGTACTAAAGTATAAGCTTCTAAATATTCATTAAACAATTTATTTTCTCTAGAAGATGTAAATACAACTGATTCATCAGGGTATTTAGGATTGAATATAAACTCAACGTTTTCTTTATTGAAATAGAAATCTACAAAACCAGCACCTTTATTTCTATAAGTTGCTCTATAAACACCAGGTTTAGTACTTTTTGGTAAATCAAGTTGAAATCTTCCTAGTACTTGTTTTTCTCCACCAACAGCTATTGTATCAAATTTTATGGTTGTATTGGTAATAAATTTTTGTTTAGCACCTTCAATTTTATAAAGAGCTAACCAATCACTTTTTTCAGGAGGAGTCATCGTTCCTTTAATGGTGTATTGAGCGTTAACTATTGAGGTGGCGAACATTAAAAGAGCCAGTAATTTTTTCATTATTATAATTTAAAGGATTATTAATAAGGTTTTAAAACTAATCATTTGCTAACTTCTTTCCAAGAAGTGTACCATTTTTATTTTTTCTTGTTTATTTTAGGGGAATTTTACAAACAAAATGAAAAATATGGAGTTCAAAAATAAAGTATTTTGGGTTACCGGAGCCTCTTCTGGCATAGGTAAATCATTAGCGATTGAATTATCAAATTATGATGTGAGTTTAATTTTATCTTCAAGAGACGAAAATAAGTTAAATGAGGTTAAAAGTAAATGCAAAAATCCATCTAATGTAAAAATAGTAGTATTAGATTTAGAAAAATATGAAAGCATGAATTCTAAAGTGTTAGCAGCAATTTCATGTTATGGTAGGGTAGATGTTTTAGTTAATAATGGAGGGATTAGTCAACGGTCATTAGTAAAGGATACTGATATTTCTGTTGACAAGCGCTTAATGGATGTTAATTATTTAGGTACAGTGGCTTTAACAAAAGCATTGTTACCTCATTTTATTAAAAGAAAAGAAGGTTATTTTGTAGTTACAACGAGTATTGTAGGTAAAATAGGTACGCCATTACGATCTACATATGCAGCAACAAAACATGCTTTACATGGTTTTTTTGATAGTTTACGAGCTGAGCATTACAAAGATAACATAGCTGTTACATTGATTTGTCCAGGGTTTGTAAAAACAAATGTGTCTAAAAATGCCTTAACTGGAGATGGAATTCCTCAAAATAAAATGGATACAGCAACAGCTAATGGAATTCACCCAGATACATTTGCTAAATTAATGGTAAAAGCAATAAAGAATAAACAAGAAGAGGTTTATATAGCTGGCGCAAAAGAAAAGTTAGCGGTATATGCAAAGCGTTTTTTTCCTAAGTTTTTATCAAGAATGATTCGAAAAATAAAAGTTACTTAATTTTATTTGAAAAAATCAATTAAATCAAAATAGTTAATAATAGCTTCTTTTATTAATACTGATTGTTCTCCTGGTTTTAAATTAGGTAGTTCAGTTAAAGTTTTATAGTGTGGCCATCCTTCTTCATCAAAAAAGTCAAATTCATAATATCCATAAGGTTCTAAAAGTTTACATATAGCAATATGCATTAGGTTTACCTTTTCATCTTTTTTAAATTTTCGTTGCCCTTGCCCTAATTCTTGTACACCAATTAGATAAATAATAGCATCTACATTTAACTCATCTCCATCAGCAAATTGTTGAGATAAATTTTTTACCAGAAAATCCCATTTTTCTTTTAACTTAACTTCTTTAGTCATCTGTGTTTTTTGAATATACAAAGATACAACTGAGTTATGTATATTTGTGTCGGATTGACACACATAATTGTTTTTTGTGTGTTTTTATTTTAAATATAGCATGAGTACATTTGATATTATTATTGCAGCATTGTTACTTTTTGGTTTTGTACGTGGATTAATGAAAGGATTATTTGTTGAAGTAGCTTCGCTGGTAGCTTTAATTGCAGGAGTTTATGGAGCAATTCATTTTTCTTATTTTATTGGAGATTGGTTAAAAGACAGCGTTACTTGGGATGAGAAATACATTTCATTAGCAGCCTTTGCAGCAACATTTGTAGTAATTATAATTACGATAGCTTTGTTAGGGAAGGTATTAACAAAAATTGCAGATTTTGCTTCTCTAGGAGTTTTAAATAAAATATTAGGAGGTGTATTTGGTGCTTTAAAAATCGGATTAATTTTAAGTGTGGTTTTTATTTTCTTCGGAAAAATGAATGATACTTTTCCGTTTGTAAAAAAAGAAAGTTTAGAGGAATCTATATTATATAAACCTGTTAAGAATATTGCTCCAATGATTTTTCCATCTATAATTAAAGGAGATGGAGAAATAGAAATTGAAGTACCAGAAATATAAAACTAAAAAACCGAAGTTATTAGCTTCGGTTTTTTAGTTTTATAAAATAGAACTGAATTATAACATGGTTACTTTACCCGTATGTAATGAATAGACTCCACCAACAATAGCAATTTCTCCATTATCTTCCATTTCTTGTAAAATCTTACTCTTTTCACGAATACGTTCAATGGTTAGTTTTACATTATTTTCAACAGTTTTAGCAACAAATGCTTTGTTTGTTGAATTTGCCTCTCCTTCTACTTGATCAGATGCCATTTTTGCAGCAGGAATAATATTATCTAGCATTGCAGTAATATTTCCCAGTTCTACACCGTCGCAAGCAGCTTTTACAGCCCCACAACTTTCATGACCTAAAACAAATACTAATTTACTTCCTGCAACAGCACAAGAATATTCCATGCTTCCTAAAATATCAACGTTTTCGAAGTTCCCTGCTACACGAGCAACGAAAACATCACCAATAGTTTGATCGAAAACTAATTCTACTGGTACACGAGAATCAATACATGATAAAATTACAGCTTTTGGAAACTGTCCGTCAATAGTTTGTTGTACTAATTTGTTAACATTAGAAGGGGTCAAATTATTAGCAACATAACGTTCGTTACCTTCTAATAAACCTGTTAAAATTCCTTTCGGTGTTAATGCCGTTTGTATGTTTTTTGTTAAAGCTGTATCTCTCATCTTATCTTTTTTTAATTATTATCTTTTACGTTTGACTTTATCCAAGTCAGGCATTCATTGAAATTAGTGAAAATATGTTCTTCAGAAATTAAATCAGGAATGATATCAATACGTTCCATCATATAACGTGGTTGTTTTAAAAGATCTACTAATAAAACTGTAATTCCGTTTTTTTCTAAATCGATTAACATATCTTCTAGTGCATATAAACCAGATTGATCTATATACTGCATTCTTCCCATACGAACTATCACAGCAGATGCCGTAGTGGGAATTTGTTTTGTTAGTGCTTGAAAATCACTAGTAGAACCGAAGAACAAAGGTCCTTTAATATGTTTTATAAATACTTCTTCTGCTAAATTCTTAGGGAAATCTTTTTCATCACCCCAAGCTTCTTCGTCTAATGATTTTACATCAGAACGCTCGGCACTTAAATCTCCAATTTTTTTCATAAACATTAAAGAGGCAATTACTAAACCAATACCAACCGCATATACTAAGTTCCAAAAAGTTGATAATAGTAATACGACTAGCATAATAATAACTTCAGAGCTTACTTTAAAAGGGCCAATTTTAGCATCACGAGGTAAATTGGGAATAGCTTTTAGGCCTTTATAATCCATAACACCAATACCAACTGTAATTAAAATACCAGCCAACACAGCAGCAGGAATTAATGAAGCAATAGGTCCCAAACCTAATAATATTATAAGAAGCATAACACCAGCAACCATACCTGATAATTTGGTTTTACCACCAGAATTAATGTTTACAACAGTACGAATTGTTGCACCTGCTCCAGGTATTCCACCAAAGATAGCAGCAATAGTATTTCCAATACCCTGACCAATTAATTCTTTATTTGGTTTATGTTTTGTCTTCGTCATATTATCTGCAACTACCGAAGTTAGTAATGAATCAATTGCTCCTAATAATGATAAGGTTAAAGCCGTAAAAATATATGGAGTGATACTAGATAGACTAAAGGTTGTAAAGATCTTTAGATTCGGCATTGGAAACCCTCCAGGAATTTCTTCGATAGGACGATAAGGTAATACAAAACCAATGGCAATAAGAGTCATAACTACTAGAGCAACTAAAGTACTTGGTACGGCAGTTGTAATACGTTTAAAACCATATATAATAAATATTGTACCTAAAGCTAAAATTAGCTCTAACCAATTAATATTTTGTAAAGCTCTGGGTAATACTTTAAACGTTCCTAAAACACCAGAAGCTTCTTTACCTGCTAAAGTTTTACTTTCTTTTAAAATATCAGCTTGTGTTGTTGCTTCAGATCTTTTAATAGTTTCTTTAAAATTTTCAAGAACTAAAATTCCTTCACCAGCTTCATCTTTTAAAATGTTTTCTAAAATTAACTCTTCTGCTAGCGGTTTAAATTGTTCAACAAATTTAGTGTCTTCCTTAGCATAATAACCAACAGAAGGTAATATTTGTGTTACTAAGATAATTACACCAATTGCAGTCATAAAACCAGAAACTACAGGGTATGGTATATATCGTATGTATTTACCTAATCCTAATACTCCTAATAATATTTGAAATACACCAGCTAATAAGAAAACCATTAAAATGGTTGGCATTGCTTTGGCAATGTCTCCTTCGTTAGTAGCAAGGATACTTGCTATTACAACCATACTTACAGCAGTCATTGGTGCGGTAGGACCAGATATTTGAGTATCAGTACCACCAAATAAAGCCGCAAAAAAGGCAATGAAAATTGCACCGTATAATCCAGCACTCGGGCCTAAACCAGAACTTACACCAAAGGCTAGAGCTAATGGTAATGCTACAATACCTGCAGTTATACCACCAAATAAATCTCCTTTAAAATTGCTAAATAAATTTTTCATGTGTTTAAATATGCGATAATTCTTTTCTTTTTTTAGATAAGAAATTTTATTAAATATGTGTGAGTGTATTTAAAGTAGGCTACTTTAAAAAGTAATAAGCTTATGTAAGTTGAGGAGGTGGTGTAGTGAATTCGATATATTCAATCCGATATTCTCTAATAATTACTATATTTTCATTTACTAGCTTGCTTTTATAAAAATTATAGAAAATATGTGAAATTTGATTTATTTTTTCAAGTTCATTAAGTTCTTTCTGATCTTCAGTTTCATCCTCAAAATCATCAGTATCTAGTTGGTAACAAATTTCATTATTAGTTATAGAGCTTATATTTTTAACAACAAAGTCTATTCCTTTTAGAGCTAGAATCACTAAAAGAAAATATTTTAAATAGCTGTTTTTAAATAGTTGAGCCATATATTTATATGTGCTAACGAAAGTAGTTAAATTTTTATAGTTTAAATGTTATAGTTCCTTTAAATTTTTAGATAACACCCATCCTATTTTTCCATCTACTAACTTTATTTTTTTCCATTCATCTACATTATCTAGTATGCTTACTTTCGTTCCTTCGTGTAAAGTAAATAACTGGTGAGCATCTTTTGTAGGTGCATTTTTTACTTTAATTATTTCAGAGAAAATAATAGCTTCAATAGTGTTTTTTGATTGATTATATTGTGAGTAGGTAATAGTTAAAGTAATAACTAATATTAAAAAGGATAAAATACTAGTAGTAAAAAACAATCTTTTTTTAGTAGAAGAATAAGAGAAGTAATAGCATAAAAATAAGAAAGATGCTAAAAAAGATAGTATTATGGTAAAAATAGCCCAAGTATTATATGAGAATTTTTGAAAGAAATTTTTATTTATTTTTTGAAGAATTGAAGCAGGTAATTTTTCTATCCTATCTAAAGTTAAACGTTTTATTATAATTAAATTATTTTGAGCATCTTCGTTTAAAGGATTTAATTGAAGTGCTTTTTCATAATTATAAATAGAAGGAGCAATTTGGTTTAATTTAGAAAATGAATTACCTAAATTAAAATATAATTCAGATGAAATATTTTTACTGCTTTCTATTTTTTGATATAATTTTATAGCTTCTTGATATTTACCATCTTTATATAAATTATTAGCACTATCAAACAGTTCATCAGCGGTTTGTGATGATACAATGTTTGAAATTAAAAACAATAATAGTATAATAACCTGTTTCATTATAGTTGCTTATCTAATTCTGTTATTACTTGTTTAGCCTTTTCATATTCCTCTTTCATTTGCACTTTTGTAATAGGAGTATACCTCGCAAAGTCACAATCGTTAAAAACGGCAATAAAGTTTTTTATAGTTTCTGTACTAACACTTTTTTCTTCTAATAACTCAGTGATTTTATCACGACTAATATCTAGCGTTTCTATACCTAATTTGGCTTTTAAATAATTATGTAAGGCTCTTTCTAAGGCTTCATAAAAAGGTTCTTTATCACCTAGTTTTTTTTGCGCTTCAGATAAATATTTTTTAGCTAACCTATCAGCTTTTCTTTGCTTGTTTCCAATTATATCACCGTTACGCTCTTCTTTCTTCTTATTAATGTAAATAGCTATAGGAATGGTTATAATAGGCAAGAGTAATAAAGCATAAAATAATATAGATTTAAAAAAATCACTTGTAGTTATTGGTTGGAAATCACTTGATGTTTGGATATATCTAAAGTCATCTCCAGTAATCTTAACCTCTTGTTTGTCTGTTGTTTTGTTATTTTTACTTGTAGGTAACTCTTTTCCTTCTAAAACATCAACATATAAATCATTTGTCGTTATAGTTTGATATACTTCTTGTTTAGGGTTAAAGTAAGAAAAACTAGTTTTAGGAATTTTATATTTTCCTTTAAATTCAGGAACTACAGTATAGGTATCAGCAACCGAACCCTTTAATCCACTAGAGGTAACACTAACTCTTTCTTTTCTTTCGGGTTGATATACTTCTAGTTCTTTAGGTGTTGTAATTTTTGGAAGTTCAAACAATTTTAAATTCCCTTTTCCTTTAACAGCTACTTTCATTTGAGAAGATTCATTTGCTTTTAAGGTATGTTTGTTTAAAGAAACATTAAAAGAATATTCACCAACTGCACCTGTAAAATTTAAAGGTTTATTATTAAGTGGTAATGCTTTTGCATAAATCGTTTTTTTAGGAGAAAAGAATTCTTTACGAATTTGTTTTGTAGATAAATTTCCAAAAAAATCGGCACCACCAGTAGGAACAGCAACAATAATATCCATTTTCATAGGGTCTATTGTTAATTTACCTTCTTTGGTAGGTATTAATAAAGCTTTGTGTAGTACTGCGTAACGATAGTTTTCTCCGTTATATTTTCCTTGTTTTACAGAAGTTCCGTTTCTTTTAATTTCTTGATTCCAGAAGCCATTATATTGTGGATTTTGAGTAATTGCATTATCATAAATACCTACATTATCACTAAAATACAAACGATACTCAACATGAATACTCTCACCTACGTAAGGTTTTGATTTAGAGAGTTCAGCAACCAAATGTATGTTTTGATCAGCAATATAATTAGGATCATTAGGGTTCTTTGGAATATCAACAGCGCTTAGAACAATTACCTTTATGGTGTTAGATAAAACTTTTTCGCCATCAATATCAATTGTGGCAGCTGGTATATTAAATTCACCCTTACGTTTTGGTTGAATTATATAGGTATAAGATTTAGAAAAACTAACTTTTCCGTTTATCCAAGATTGGCTGACTGACTGACTAGGACCACTTACAATTCTAAAATTAGTGAAATTAGGGCGTTTAAAATTATCCGCACTTTGATTGTTTGTAGAAAATTCAATACGTAAACGTTGGTTTACTCCTAATTTGTTTTTACTAACACTAGCTTTTAATGCTGAATCTTGTGCATTAAGACCTAGTGTTATAAAATAGATTAATAAAGATATATATAATTTCAACTTCATAAAATTATTCTAATAGTGTAAAATTACGGGTTTGATTTAAAGTCTCAAATAATTATTTTCAGTAAATGTTTCCGTGGTTATGGATTCGCTTTCTTTTTATTAGAGTTGTCGTTCTTTGTTGATTTCTTAACATCTAAAATATCAACACTTAAATCATCACTGGTAATTGTTTTATATTTTTCTTCTTTTGGATTAAAATAAGAAAAATTAATTTTTGGGATTTTATATTTTCCTTTTTGCTGAGGGATAATTGTATAAATAGTTGTTATTTTACCTTTTAAATTATTAGAATTAACAATGATTTTTTCTTTTTTGTATAAGTAATTAATTCCTACTCCTTTTGGGTTTTTAATTTTTGGTAACTCAAATAATTCTAAATTCCCTTCCCCATTAATGGTAAACTTTATTTGAGGGATTTCTGTATTTTTTAAATTGTATTTATAAAGGGTAGTGTTAATGGTAAATTGACCTACAGCTCCACTGAAATTTGTGGGTTTGTTTTTGATCGGTAATTTTTTTACATATACGATCTTTTGAGGTGAATATAATTGTTTTTTAACTTTACGTGTTGTCGTCTTTTCAAATAAATCTATGAGGTCAGTTTGCACAAGGATGGTAACATTTGCGTTAAAAGTAGGTATTGTTAACGGGCCATCTTTAGTAGGGATTAATAAAGTTTCATGTAAAACAAAACCTTGATAGTGTTTACCATAAAAATTTTCTTTCTTTGTTTGAAACTTTTTTTTATTTATCTGTTTACTCCAAAAACCTTTGTATTTTGGAATATGAATAATTGGAGAATCATGTATTTTTACTTTATCGCTTATATATAACACATATTTTAGATTAATACTTTCGCCTACATAAGGTTTTGTTTTTGAAAGTTCAGCAACTAAGTGTACATTTTGATTAGTAATATAATTGACGTTATTATTGTTCTTAGGAGTGTGAACAGGGTTCAGAACAATTATTTTTATGGTATTAGATAAAACAGATTTACCTTCAATATCAATACTAGCTGCGGGGATATTAAATTCACCTTCTTGCTTAGGTTGAATAATATAAGAATAGGATTTAGAAACAGTAATTTTATTGTTTACCGACGAATGTGTAACAGATTGACTAGGACCACTGATTACTTTAAAGTTTAAGAAGTTAGGCGCTTTAAAATTATCTGCATTTTGTTTGTTTGTAGAAAACTTGATGCGTAAACGTTGGTTTACACTCAATTCGCTTTTATTAACACTAGCTTTTAATGCAGGTTCTTGTGCATTAAAACTAAATGTTACAAAACAGATTAATAATGATATGTATAATTTCAATTTTATATTCATTTTCAAAAAGCGTAAAAATAATTTAAGATTTTAACAATTGTAAATTTACCAATCTTTTTCTTGTTTTACTTTTCTTCCTTTCGATTTTTTAACATTCATTTTCTTTTGAGTCTTCTTCTCTTCATTGTTTAGACTTTCTAACAATTGCTTCATCTGTTCAGGAGACATTTTTCCTGCTTGAGGCTTCTGTTTTTGATCTTTTTTATCTTTTTCATTGGGCTTTTTTTGATCTTCAGGATTCTTTTTTTCATCCTTTTTGTCTTTGTCGTCGCCTTTTTTGTCTTTGTTTTTATCTTTTTGCTTGTCTTTGTCGTTTTGGTCCTTTTTATCTTTCTTATCCTTATCTTTTTTATCCTTGTTCTTGTCTTTATTCTTATCTTTTTTCTTGTCTTCTTGCTGTTGTTTTTTTAGATTTTTCTGGGCAACAGCCAAATTATAACGAGTTTCATCATCATTAGGGTTTTCTCTTAATGCACTTTTATAAGCATCTACAGCCTGTTGGAACTGTTTTTGCTCCATTTGAGAATTTCCTATGTTATGATACGCTTCTGCTTTATCAAATTTATTTTTTGCTGTTTTCGCCGTCACTTCAAATTGAGCAATAGCTTCTTTGTATTTTTTTTCTTGATACAAAGTATTTCCGAAGTTATAACTGGCTTTGCCATATTGACTATCTTTTCCTAATGCCTTACGGTAAGAAATTGCAGCGTCGCCAAACTTTTGCTTGTTGTATAATTTATTTCCTTCACGTAATAAATTTCTAGCTTCACGCTTTAGTTTTAGAGTATCTTGTTGCGCATAATTATTTGCAGAGAACATAATTAGTAGCAAGAACATAGTGTATGGTAAAATTTTCATCTTCTTTTGTTACTTTTTTGAATGTTCATTAAATAAATCTGCTTTTTTAACCCATTTAGTTTTTCTTTCGAAGAAAAATAAATCAATGATTAAAAATAGTAATCCGATACCTAAAAACCATTGAAATTGATCCTTGTAATCTGAAAATTGTTTTGTTTCAAATTCACTCTTTTGTGCATTGGTAATAATATTTTCAATGATTTTAACAGGATTATCTGTTTTATTACCATCAATATATTTTCCATTAGAAGCCTGAGCAATATCTTCTAAAACGTCCGATTTCCTTTTAGTAATTACGGTTTCACCTTTTCTGTCTTTTTTGTAACCAATAAGTGCGCCATTTAATTTTATAGGAATAGGGCCACCTTTTTCTGTACCTACTCCAATTGTATAAACTTTTATACCTTCGTTTGAAATGTTTTGTGCTACCTGTTTTGTTTCTTCTTGATGATCTTCACCATCAGAAATTATAATTAAAAAACGATTGGTTTGCTCATCATTATTGTAGTAAGTTTTAGCTAAGTTTAATGCTTCATTAATAGCAGTTCCTTGACTTGAAACCATGTCTGGGTTTGCGTTTTGTAAAAACATTTTAGCAGCAGCATGATCGGTTGTAATTGGTAGCAATGGATACGCGTTACCTGCGTAAATAATAATTCCAACTCTGTCACTTCCTAATTTGTCTACAATCTTAGAAATAATTTGCTTTGATTTTTCTAAACGATTAGGAGCAATGTCTTCAGCTAACATACTCTTAGAAACATCTAGGGCAAAGACAACGTCAACTCCTTCTCTTTTTACTGTTTTTAATTTAGTTCCCATTTTAGGGTTTACTAAAGAAATTATTAAAAAAGAAAGTCCAATTAAAAAGAATATTAATTTTAAAACTGATTTAAAGGTTGATGAGTTGGGTGCTATTTTAGCTAAAAGTTTAGCACTTGCAAACTTTTTCTGCGTTCTTTTTTTCCACCATAAAACCAACAAGAAAACTACAATTATTATTGGAATAATTGTAAAAAGATAAAAATATACTGGTTCTTCGAATCTATATAACATGTTTATATAAAACTTTTAAATAGTGTGTTTTTTAATAAGAATTCTAGTAATAAAAAAATACCTGCTATTAATACCAGTAATCGGTATTTTTCAGTGTAATTATAATATTTAAATTCCTCTATTTTTGTTTTTTCTAGTTTGTCAATTTCATCATAAATAGCTTTTAGTTTAGAGTTATCTGTAGCTCTAAAATATTTACCATCTGTTTGTTTAGCAATATGTTTTAATAAAGCTTCGTCTATCTCTACTTGTTGATTTCTAAACGAAATTCTACCTGTTCTTGGATCTTTTGCCCAAGGAAAAGGAGCCATTCCGTTAGTTCCAATACCAATTGTATAAACTTTAATGTCATTTCCTTTAGCTAGTTCTGTTGCTGTTTTAGGGTCTACAAATCCAGCATTATTTACCCCATCAGTTAAAAGTATAATAATTTTACTTTTAGCTTTACTCTCTTTTAATCTGTTTACTGCCGAACCTAAGCCCATACCAATAGCAGTACCACCTTCTAATTGTCCCCACTTAATTTCAGAAATGGTTCTTTTTATAATAGATTTATCACTTGTAATAGGTGTCTTAGTAAAACTCTCTCCAGCATAGGCTACAATACCTATCCTATCATTAGGTCTACGATTTACAAAGTCTATAGCTACTTTTTTTAAAGCTTCCAATCTATTTGGCTTTAAATCTTTTGCTAACATACTTGCAGATACATCAACTGCCATAACAATATCAATACCTCGGTTTGTTTTAGTTTTTTTACTTACCGCTACGTTTCTAGGTCTTGCCAAGGCAACAATTAAAGAAGTTAGTGCTAGTAATCGAAATATATATAGCAAAGGTTTTAGTTTAGATACTATAGATTCTTGTACTTTAAAACCTTTAACACTAGATATTGTTAATTGAGAGCTGTCTTTTTTTCTGGAATAAAAATTCCAGAAAGCTAATAACGGAATTAATAGGAGTAACCATAAAAATTCAGGGCTATGAAATTCAAAATTATTCCAGTTCATCTGCTACTTCTTCTTTAGGTTTTAAATTATCTATTACAGTTTTTGCATCTTTACGATCTTGTTCAATTTGATGCGCCATTGGCTTAGATTTTGCAAATTTCACTAAATCTGATTCTTGTAATAATTTTTTTAATTTATAAATAGTTTCTTTATCAGTATCAATAGATTTTACGTCTCTAAAGTCATTTAAAAGATCAATTAATTCATCTGTTGTTATTTCTAAGGCAGGTACCTTTAATTCTCTTTCAATATAACTTCTAACAATGGCTGTTAATTCACTATAATATTTTTTTGTTTTATTATTTTGCCAAAGTAGTTTTTCGTCTAGTTCTTGAAGTTTCTCGATAGCTTCTTCATATGGTGGAATTTTCGGAACAAAAACGTCTTCTGTTTCTTCTTTCTTATTTTTCAAGACAAAGAAATAAAGCAATGCTATAATTAAAATAAGTATTCCTAATGCCCACCAAACATAATATTTGAAATCATCAAATTGATAAGCTTCACCCTTAATGCCTTTTATAGGGAATTTTTTAATTTTGGTTGTGTCAATAGCTATAGTTGCCACATTAATAAGTAGGCTATCAGTTAAAAAAGCTTGATTTTTAATGAATATTTGCTGTTGAGGAATGTAAAAAGCACCACTGTCAAAACCAGTTAAAATATATTTTTGAACTAATTTATTTTTAATTGTATCAATTTTTAGAGTATCAATAATCTCTAAACCTTTTAAATTAGTTAATTTAGGTATAATAACATTTTCAGTCTCATTTACAGAAATTTTATATTGAAATTGCTCTCCAATTCTAATATTGGTGGTATCAACTTCAACTTTTATTTCGTTTGACTGTGAAAATCCAACGCAATAAATAAATAAGAGTATGTAGAATAATTTAGTTTTCATTTTTTTATGCTGTCATTAAAGAAGACAATTTTTATTTTCTTTTAAAATAGCCTAATAGTTTTTTAACGTAGCCTTCATCTACACGAGTATTAATTGTTCCAGCCCCACTTTTCTTAAAAGTACTTTCGAAATAATCGGCTAATCGTAGCGCATTGGCTTTATATTGATTTCTCACAGATGCTGAGCTAGTGTTTACCAAATGTGTACTTCCTGTCTCAGCATCAACCATAGGAACCATTCCTAAATTAGGAATTTCTTCGTCATGTTTATCATAAACACGTATACCTGTTACATCGTGTTTGTTTCCAACAATTTTTAGAGTACGTTCATAATCATCATCCATAAAATCAGACAGCATAAATACAATCGCTCTCTTTTTCATAATGTTTGATAAGAATTTTAAAGCTTCACTAATATTCGTTTGTTTACTTTTTGGTTGAAACTCTATTAGTTCTCGAATGATTCTTAAAACATGACTTTTTCCTTTTTTAGGAGGAATAAAAAGTTCCATTTGATCTGAAAATAAAATCAATCCAACTTTATCATTATTTTGAATTGCCGAAAAAGCTAATGTTGCAGCAATTTCAGTAACGGTATCTTTTTTAAATTGTTCAGAAGTACCAAAAGATTCTGAACCCGAAACATCAACAACCAGCATCATGGTTAATTCACGTTCTTCTTCAAAAACTTTTATATAAGGTTCGTTATAACGTGCAGTTACATTCCAATCAATAGCTCTAATATCGTCTCCGTATTGGTATTGACGTACTTCAGAAAAAGTCATACCACGACCTTTAAAAGTAGAATGGTATTCTCCTCCAAAAATATGATTAGACAAACGGCGTGTCTTAATTTCTATTTTACGAACTTTTTTAAGTAATTCTTTCGTGTCCATATAATATTTTAAGGCACTTGTACTTCGTTTATAATCGAGTTAATGATATCAAGAGAAGTGATGTTCTCAGCTTCAGCTTCATATGTAATTCCAATTCTATGACGTAAAACATCATTTACAATTGCACGAACATCTTCAGGTATTACATAGCCTCTTCGTTTTATAAAAGCATAACATTTAGCAGCTTTTGCTAAGTTAATACTTCCACGAGGTGAAGCACCGAAACTAATTAAAGGCTTCAATTTTTCTAAATTATATCGTTCAGGGTAACGAGTAGCAAATATAATATCAAGAATATATTTTTCAATTTTCTCATCCATATATACTTCGTTAACAAATTTACGAGCATTTATAATTTGTTCTACAGAAATTACAGGGTTTACTTTTTCAAAACTTCCATTTAGGTTAGCGCGCATAATTGCCTGCTCATCTTCAAGTTTTGGATAATCAATAACTGTTTTTAGCATGAAACGGTCAACCTGAGCTTCAGGTAGCGGATATGTTCCTTCTTGTTCAACTGGGTTTTGAGTTGCCATAACTAAAAAAGGTTCGTCTAATTTAAAAGTCTCATCACCAATTGTAATTTGACGCTCTTGCATTGCTTCTAATAATGCAGATTGCACTTTCGCAGGAGCACGGTTAATTTCATCAGCCAATACAAAATTAGCGAAAATTGGTCCTTTTTTAATTACGAAATCACTTTCTTTTACATTATAAATCATGGTACCCACAATATCAGCAGGTAATAAATCTGGAGTAAATTGAACACGACTAAAACTAGCTTGTACTGCTTTAGATAGAGTGTTTATGGCTAGTGTTTTTGCTAGTCCAGGAACCCCTTCTAGTAATATGTGTCCATTACCAAGAAGTCCAATAAGTAATCGTTCAATCATATATTTTTGACCAACGATGACTTTACTCATTTCATTTGTTAGTAAATCAACAAAAGCGCTTTCTCTTTCGATTTTCTCATTAATAGCTCTTACATCTACATCCATAGTAATTAAAATATATTATAATTTTCGTGAAACAAAACTACAATAATAAGAAAATAAGCGCTGTTAAAGTATGGTTAAAGATAAAAAGGATTTTTTTTTAGAATAAAAAATGTGATTTTCAATAATTTATTTGTTTTGATGTGTTATTAATATGATTTTATGTTAAAAATTGTTATTATTGTTAAAACTAATCTGTAAAACTATAAATTATGAATTTAAAATTAAAGTTGTTTGTTTTGAGTTTTTTCTTAACCACAGTTGTGATTTTCTCTCAGCAAATTAAAGGTAAAGTTGTTGATGAAAGCGGTACTCCGCTGCCTTTTGTAAATGTCTTAGAAAAAAATACAATTAAAGGTGTTAGTACAGACGGGGAAGGAGAGTTTGTTTTGAATGTGAAAAAATTACCACTGACTTTAGTGTTTTCTTCGGTAGGTTTTGCTACAGTAGAGCAAAAAATCTCTAATGATTCTTATATAACTATAACTCTAATAGCAGGTAATGTATTAAATGAAATAGTATTAACAGGTAACCGTTCAAAGCCTAGAACTATTTTAGATTCAGCAGTGCCTATTGATAATGTAAGTGTAAGAGAATTACAAGCTACAGGGCAAACAAGTATTGATCAAATGTTAACATATGCAATACCTTCTTATAATGCGAGTAGTCAAACAGTTTCTGATGGTACAGCTCATTTTGATCCAGCAGATTTAAGAGGATTGGGACCAAGTAGAACTTTAGTTTTGGTAAATGGTAAACGTAAAAATCAAAGTGCATTAGTGTACGTAAATGATACGCCAGGAAAAGGTGAGGTAGGAGTCGATATGAAAAGTATACCTACAGCGGCAATTGAAAGAGTTGAAGTTTTACGTGATGGAGCATCTGCTCAATATGGTTCTGATGCAGTTGCAGGTGTTATAAACATTATTTTAAAGAAAGATGTAGATTTTACTCAAGTAAATGTTAGTTCTGGGGTAACAAAAGAAGGAGATGGATTTAATGCAGCAGCTGATGTAAATCATACTTTTACATTTGGAGATGGAGGTTTTTTTAATTCAACATTAGGTGTAAGTTACCAAGAAAAAACAAATAGAGCAGGAGAGCCTGGTAGAGATAATTTATTTGGAATTGATAATCAATGGACAAAAGATAATCCATCTTTGGGTATGATAATAGGTCAGCCAGAGATGAAAAAAGGAGATTTGTTTATTAATGGAGAGTACCCTTTAAATGAGAATACTAAATTATATGCTTTCGGAGGATTTAATATTAGACAAGGTAAAAGTTTTGCACTTTATAGATTACCAGGTTTTCCTGGGATACCTACAGGTCCAGCAGAGAATCCATTTAATAATGGGACAGGAGTTTATGAAGGTTTTCAACCAACTTTTGAAACTGATATTAAAGATATTTTGTTTACGGTAGGAAGCAAATTCAATTTAGGAGGATTTGATGCCGATTTAAGTGCTAGTTATGGTAGAAACTCTGTAGGGTATACAATAGGTAATACATTTAATACTGTTTTAGGTTTAAATAGCCCTAGGTCTTTTGATGCAGGAGCTTATGCTTTTAGTAACATCATTGGTAATTTTGATGTAAGTCGTTCATTTGGTGAAATAAGTGTAGGTTTTGGCGTAGAAGGACGTCAAGAGCAATTCGATACAACTGCTGGTCAGGCTGAATCTTACGAAGGACTTATACCTGGTGATGGAGGGCATTCACAATCTTTTCCAGGAATACAGCCAGGGAATGCTTTAAGTGAAACGAGAACAAATATAGGTGGGTACGCGACTTTAGATTGGGATATTTCTGATGACTTCCTAATAGGAGGAGCTGCTCGCTATGAGAATTATTCTGATTTTGGTGGTAATACTTCTTGGAAAGTAAACTCAAGATACAAGTTAGGTGAAGCAGGTGTTTTAAGGGCTTCATATGGTACAGGGTTTAGAGCACCATCATTACATCAAGTATATTTAAGTAATGTACAAACATTGGTTTCTCAAGGTACAATTTCAAACCAAGGAACTTTTAATAATGTAAGTCCAGTAATTAAAGGGTTAGGAGTCGCTTCGTTATTTGCTGAAACATCTAAAAGTTTCTCTGCAGGTTTAACAGTAAAAGCATCTAGAGATTTTACAATTTCGTTAGATTATTATAATATTAAAGTAGAAGATAGAGTTGTATTTTCTGGTGAAATAGGCGGGGTTGATGATAATGGTAATGCAAATGCTGAAGTACAACAAGTATTAGATGATAATAGTGTAACGAGTATTAAATTTTTTATAAATGCTGCCGATACTAAAACGCAAGGTTTTGATTATTCAATGCACTATAAAAATATTGATTTTGCCTCAGGTAAATTAGGGCTTAATTTAGCTTTAAATATAAATAGCACAAAATTAGAAGGAGAAGTAAAAACACCAACTAAATTATCAGGATATAAAAACGCTATTTTTAATAGAAAGGAACAGTCAAGAATTATTAGCGCTAGACCTAATACAAAGTTCTTATTCGGAGCAAATTATAAGCTTAATAAATTTACAGCAAATTTAAATAATACGTATTTTGGAGAAGTAACATGGCAACATGCAGTTGATGCAGGTAAAGATCAAACATTCGGAGGTAAAGTTGTAACTGATTTGTCTTTCGGTTATGAGTTCTCAGATGTTATTTCTTTCACTGCACAAGTGAATAACTTATTTGACGTGTATCCAGATCAAATAGATACTAAAGGTGACGTTGTAACTGATTTAGGAGGACGTTTTAAGTATCCTTGGGAAGTAAATCAATTTGGATTTAGCGGAACAATTTTTAAAGCTGGTTTAACGTTTAAGTTTTAATGTAAAACTATTTCAGGACGAGACATATAATTCATAAAAAAAAGCACCTTTTTAAAGGTGCTTTTTTTTATGAATTATATTCTTTTAAAGATAATTTTTTATTTTCAAAAACACCATAAGTAAAATAATTTACCCAATCACCAGTGTTTATATACATACTGTTTTCTTGTAATTTAATTTCTAAAGGAAGATGGCGGTGCCCAAAAACAAAATAATCATAATCTTCTGTTTCTAGTTTACGTTTACAATACTGTACTAGCCATTCTTTATCTTCGCCTAAAAATTTAAAATCTTCATCACCAGAAATCATTTTATTTTTAACCGACATGTATTGCCCTAAACGTACTCCTAAATCTGGGTGTAACCAACGAAATAACCATTTAAACGGTTTAAAAGTAAAGACTTTTTTCATTCTTTTATAACCTTTGTCATGTGGGCCTAAACCATCACCATGGCCTATTAAAAGTGTTTTGCCGTCAATGTTAAATTTTTGTGGAGTATGGAATATGGGAATGTTTAATTCTTTTTCAAAATAATCACTCATCCATAAATCATGATTTCCTACAAAAAAATAAATAGGAATTCCACTATCTTTAATTTCAGCAAGTTTTCCTAAAACTCGAACAAATCCTTTTGGAACAACGGTTTTATATTCAAACCAAAAATCAAATAAATCACCTAGTAAAAAAATAGCTTCAGCATCTTCTTTAACTTCATTTAACCAACGAATAAATTTTTGTTCTCTAGGGAAACTAGCTTCAGCGGTAGGTGCTCCTAAATGTTGATCTGAAGCGAAATATACTTTTTTATTATTGGTTGTTTTAATTGAAATCAAATTGTATTTTTTGGTAAAAATAACTAATTTGAGCTACTTTTGTAATAAACGCTTAGAATACCATGGAAATAAATCCGTTTGACGATACTTATTTTATGAAAAAGGCTTTAAGAGAAGCTCAAATAGCTTTTGATAAAGGGGAGGTTCCTGTAGGAGCAGTTATTGTTTTTAAAGATAAAATTATTGCAAGGGCTCATAATTTAACAGAACTTTTAAATGATGTTACCGCACATGCCGAAATGCAAGCTTTTACTGCTGCTGCAGATTTTTTAGGTGGTAAATATTTAAAAGACTGTGTGCTTTATGTTACATTAGAGCCTTGCCAAATGTGTGCAGGAGCTAGTTATTGGACGCAAATTGGTAAAATTGTTTATGGTGCAAGTGAACCAAGATTAGGGTTTAGTGTTTTGGGAACAAAATTGCATCCAAAAACTAAAATTGTATCAGGAGTGCTAGAAGAAGAATGTAGCTTTTTGATAAAACGATTTTTTATAGAAAAACGCAATTTGAATTAACTCAATCACTGCTACTAAAAGCAAGAAATTTCTTAATTAGAATTAATAGACTACTTCACTATGTTAGTAATAACAAAATGAATGATTGTGATATAAGAGTACGAGTTGTTTATATAAATAGTTTCTTTTTTAAACAGGCTTAGTTAAATTAATTTTTAGGCTATTGCCCTGCGATTAAAATAGTGTTTGTTGTTTACAACCACTTTCGTGTTCTAATAACCATTTTTTTCGCCATATCCCACCAGCATAACCCGTTAAAGATCCATTTGAGCCTATAACTCGATGACATGGAATAATAATCCAAATAGGGTTTTTCCCATTTGCAGAAGCAACAGCTCTAATTGCTTTTGGGTCTCCAATTTGTTTTGTTTGTTCTAAATAAGTGTTGCTTTTTGCAAAAGGAATATTCAGTAATTCATTCCAAACCGATTGTTGAAATACGGTTCCTTGTGGATTTAATTTTAAATCAAAAACAGTTCTCGTTCCTGCAAAATATTCTTCTAATTGGGTTACACAGTTTTGTAAGCAGATTGGGGTATTTTTAGTTTTTGTTATTTCGAGCGGAGTCGAGAAGTCATCATCTAAAACAGAAACTGATTGAATTCCGTTTTCATTACCAACAATTTTGGCGGTTCCTATTGGAGTTTTATAATATGTAGTTTGTGTATTAGACACCAAATATATCTTTAGAGTTCTGTGTTGTAATTTCGGCAATTTCTTCGAAAGTTAAACCGTAAATGTCAACTAATTTATCTACAACATTACTAACATAAGCACTTTCATTTCTTTTTCCACGGTAAGGAGTCGGTGCTAAATAGGGGGCATCAGTTTCTAAAACGATATGTTTAATATCTATTTCGTTTAAAAATTTATTAATCTTACCATTTTTAAAAGTAGCAACACCACCAATTCCTAATTTCATATTATATGACAAGGCTTTTTTAGCTTGTTCTAAAGTGCCTGTAAAACAATGAAAAATACCGAATAAGTCATCTCCTTTTTCACTTTCTAATACTTCAAAAATTTCATCAAAAGCTTCACGGCAATGAATTACAATAGGTAATTTCTTCTCTTTAGCCCATTGAATTTGAGTTCTAAAAGCTTCTTGTTGTTGTATTAAAAACGTTTTATCCCAATACAAGTCAATTCCTATTTCTCCAATAGCATAAAAATTACGTTTATCAATCCATTCTCTTACATGGGCAAGTTCTTCCTTGTAATTTTCCTTAACATAGGTTGGGTGCAGTCCCATCATTAAAAATACGTCGTTAGGGTAGTTTTTTTCTAGGTCAAGCATTCGTTCTGTAGATCCACTGTCTATAGCTGGTATAAAAAAACGAGATACTCCAGCATCTTTAGCGCGCTGCATCATTTCGTCTCTATCTTGGTCAAATTCTTCTGAATATAAATGTGTGTGTGTATCGGTAATCATTTATGTATATTTACGATAAGCAAAAGTACGAGAAATGGCAAGTTTGAAAAAAATATTAAAGAAAAAGAAATACCTTAAAATAAAGCTGAAAAAGATAGTAACGAATCATTTAGAATTAAAAGCAGAGATAAATGGAGTTAAAGGGAGGTTTATTTTAGATACAGGTGCTTCAAATTCTTGTGTTGGATTAGATTTAATTGAACATTTTAAATTAATATCTGAAGAAAGTGAAATAAAAGCTGCTGGTGCAGGAGCTACAGATATGGAGACAAGAAAATCGGTAAGTAATAGTTTAAAAATAGGCAAATGGAAAACGGCTCAATGCGATTTGGTGTTGTTTGACTTGAGTCATGTTAATACCGCATTAACGCAGCACGATGCTGAAAAAGTTGATGGAATTATAGGAGCCGATATCTTAGAGAGTGGAAAAGCCTTTATAGATTATGACAAGAAGGTGCTTTATCTTAAAAAACTAAATAAAAAGAAGCGAAAAAGAATGATGAAAGTTCCGTTTTAATTCTAAGATTTTTTTATTAAAAAGAAACACTTATTAAGTTGAGGTAATTTATAAGTTCTAAAATTATAAGACCAAAGTTAATAAAGGTTACATAGTAGGATATGGCTTCTAGTTTGTATCGTTTACTTTTTTCTGTAGGTATTATTTTAGATAAAAAGAATAGTACGAAAAGCAAGAAACCTCCAATCATTGGTATATAGTACACAATGGTTTGTCCTTCTCCAAAAAATAGTGAAAAGGTGAGCGGGGTGCCAAATAAATAAGTAATAACCCAATTAATACTAAAAAACATAAACTGTAGTATTAGACTGCTTAAAAGAGGTGTAATAAAATCATCTTTTTCTCTTTTCTCATGTTCTTTAGAATTAAGAAAAACTATAATGTAAAAAGGGCAAAATGAATGTATGAGTAGTCTAAGCCAGAAATTTATTTTTAGTATAGGTAGGTTTGATGTTAGTAGTTTTGGATAAGATAATATATCAAAAAAGCTAAATGCGGTTAAGGTTAATATTGATAGTATAAGTAAGGGGAAAAATATGAAGCCCATAATATTACCTTCCATTCCTTTTAAGTAGGTACGTAAAGTAACAACTGTTATTAGCCAAGTAATTGATGAAATATATAAGTTTTTAGGAATAAAAACTTCCCAGAAATTAAAATCAATGTAAAAACTAAAAAGATAAGTTACACAGAGTATAGCGGTTAGATAAATTGAGTAGAAGAGTAAATAGGGTACTAATTTCAGTTTCGTAACATTTGTACCCTCTTTAGTAAAGAAATACGAATCTTTTTTAAATGAAAAAGATATAAAAATTAAAAAAGAAAAAGGATTAAAAAGTATATTAGTAATAGCAAGTAATATATTCATTTGATGTTCAGTAAAAACTTTTGAATGTTCGGTCTTCTCTAAGTTAGAGTCTTGTAAAAATATCTTAAAAGAAATAAAAAAGGGTAGTAATTTTAAAATTACTACCCTTTTTATATATAAAACGTATAAAGATTAACTTAATACTTCTTTAATTCTCTTAATAGCTTCACGTAATTGTAATTCTGACGCCGCGTAAGACATACGAATACAATCTGGAGCTCCAAAAGCAGCACCAGTAACGGTAGCTACATTTGCTTCTTCTAATAAAAGCATAGAAAAATCATTAGCATCCTTAATTTCTTTACCTTTAAAGGTTTTACCAAAGAAAGCAGATATATCTGGAAAAACATAAAAAGCACCTTCAGGTACATTAAGTTTAAAACCATCAATTTTACCTAATAAATCTAAAACTAAATCTCTACGAGTTTTAAATTCATCTACCATGTATTGAACTTTACTTGGTTCTGCTAAAACGGCAGTAATTGCAGCACGTTGTGCAATACAGTTTGTTCCTGAAGTAATTTGTCCTTGCATTTTTGTACATGCCTTAGCAATCCATTGTGGCGCACCAATAAAACCAATTCTCCAACCGGTCATAGCAAATGCTTTAGCTAAACCATTTACAGTAATTGTACGATCATACATGCTTTCAATAGCACCAAAACTAAAAGGCTTTGTACCATAGTTAATGTGTTCATATATTTCGTCAGATAAAATATAGATATTCGGGTGATTTTCTAAAACTTTAGCCAATGCTCTGTATTCAGCCTCACTATAAATAGTACCACTTGGGTTGTTAGGTGAATTAAAGAAAATCATTTTTGTTTTAGGTGTGATTGCTGCTTCTAATTGCGCTGGAGTAATTTTAAAATCATTCTCAATAGAAGAAGGAATTTCAACAAATTTTGCTTCACATAAAGTTGCAATTGCTGAATAACTTACCCAATAAGGAGCAGGTAATAAAACTTCATCTCCTGGGTTTAATAAAACTTGTGCGATGTTAGCAATAGATTGTTTTGCACCAGTTGATACTACAATCTGATTAGGAGCGTAGTTTAAATTATTATCACGTTTAAATTTTACGCAAATAGCTTCTTTCAACTCTACATATCCATCAACAGGAGTGTATGAATTATAATCTTGATTAATTGCTTCAATAGCTGAATCTTTAATAAAATCAGGAGTATTAAAATCTGGTTCTCCTAAACTTAAGCTAATGATATCTTTTCCAGCTAGTTTTAATTCTCTTGCTTTAGCAGCCATTGCTAAAGTCTGTGATACAGGTAAACTGTTAATTCTGTTTGATAATGCGTTTGACATTGTGTTGTTAAGTTGTGTGTTGTTTATGCTAGTTTTGGTTCTTTTCCTAAAGAACCTAATTGTTTAAAGTGCTCGATAAAAGCTCTTGTCATTGTTTTGTATTCGTTGTATGGCAAATTAAATTCTTCTGCCGTTTCCTTTACTATTTTCGCTAATTTATTATAATGAACATGCGAAATATGCGGGAAAATATGGTGTTCAACTTGATGATTTAATCCACCAGTATAAAAATTAACTAACCAGTTTTTTGGTGCAAAATTAGACGTAGTATATAATTGATGAACTGCCCAAGTGTGCTCTAAATTACCATCTTTATCAGGTAAAGGCATTTCTGTATTAGGTACTACGTGTGCTAATTGAAAAACAACACTTAAAATCATACCTGCTGTGTAGTGCATTATAAAGAAGCCTATTAAAACTTTATACCAAGCAATATCCATAACAAGTAATGGTAATATAACCCATAAACAGTAATACACTACTTTAGAAATTACCAACTTTGTCCATTCTACCTTCGGGTTTGGGAACTTACCGTACGATAATTTACGTTTTAAATAACTGCTCATTTGTTTAAAATCAGTAGTAATAGCCCAGTTAATAGTTAATAGTCCGTATAAGAAAATTGAGTAAAATTTCTGAAATTGGTGTATAGGTAACCATTTTGAATGTTTAGAAAAACGGATAATTCTACCAGCATCAATATCTTCATCATGTCCTTTAATATTTGTAAAAGTATGGTGTAGTACATTGTGTTGTACTTTCCAGTTATATACATTTCCTGCTAAAATGTAAATACTACTACCCATTAATTTATTTAACCAGTTTTTGCTTGAAAAAGAATCGTGGTTAGCATCGTGCATTACATTCATACCAACACCAGCCATACCAATACCTGTAATCATTACTAGTAAAACCATTACCCATTGTGGCATGCTTACGGTTAAAATTAATATAAAAGGAACTAAGAAAGCGGCAAACATGATTATGGCTTTTGAGTATAATTTCCAATTACCTGTACGTTTAATATTGTTTTCTTTAAAATATGTGTTAACTCTTTTGTTTAGAGTTCGAAAGAACTTTGTGTTATTTGTTCTCGAGAAGTTTATTGTCTTCATTGATTCAGGGTTATAAGAGACAAAAATAAACGTTTTTACTGTATGGTTATTGCTAAGAGGCAACTTTTTAACAAGAAAGATATCTTTTGTTATATAAATGACAATTACCATTTAGTTTTTTACTTTTGCAACGAAAAATATATTTAATGGAACTTATAAAAAAATACTTTACCGATTTAACTGAAACACAGTTAGAGCAGTTCTCTAAATTACAAGGTTTGTATGAAGATTGGAACTTAAAAATTAATGTTGTTTCTCGTAAGGATATTGATGAATTGTACTTACGTCATGTTTTACATTCATTAGGTATTGCAAAGGTTATGTCTTTTAAACCAGGTTCTAAAGTAATGGATGTTGGTACAGGTGGAGGTTTTCCTGGAATTCCGTTGGCTATTTTATTTCCTGAAACACAATTTCATTTAGTTGATTCTATTGGTAAAAAAATAAAAGTGGTAAATGAAGTAGTTGAAGGTTTAGGTTTGTTAAACGTAAAAACAACGAACGGACGTGTAGAGGAGGTAAAAGATACGTATGATTTTATTGTAAGTAGAGCCGTTGCACAAATGGAGACTTTTGTTGGTTGGACAAAAGGGAAGATTGCTAAAAAGCAAAATCACGATTTAAAAAACGGAATTTTGTATTTAAAAGGTGGTGATTTAACCGAAGAGTTAGAAAAATATACATCAGCAACAATTTATAATTTACCAGATTTTTTTGAAGAGGATTTCTTTGAAACTAAAAAAGTGGTGCATTTAGGAATGAAATTTAAGAGCTAAATAAGTTCACTAAAGAGTAATAAAAAAAGGCATTTGATTAAAAATCGAATGCCTTTTTTATATTAATCAAAGTTTTTATTTTTTAATAACCGAAAATACGTAGTTCATTTCCGAGGCAATTAATAAACAACAAGCAGCATATTTTTCTTTTTCTAAAGGTGTGTTATCATATGCTTTCGGGTCTTCAAACGTTATAGGAAAACGACCTTCGGCTCCTGTTATAAAAGGACATCCATCATCTGCTTGCGAACACGTCATAATTGCTCCAAATTCAGAAACAGGATTAAAATCATCGTCATACTTTTTAGAAAAACCAATTATAGGTAGCCCGTTATTTGTATATTTTATAGCAAAAACGGGATTGCTGTTATCTGATAATTGTTGAATTTTAAATCCAAAATCAACCAAAGTATTAACAATGGTACCATTCATTCTAGTGGCTTCTGTACCGCCAGAATATGTATAAACATTGTTAATGTTATAATTATAAGCCATTACCTGTGCCCATATTTGAGATAAATGACTTCGCCTAGAATTATGAGTACAAATAAAGTTGAGGTTAATAACCTGTTTTTTGTTTACTTTATCTTGTATATATTGCACTAAGGGGGCCAATATTTCTTTCCTTTCGTTAGAAACTACAGGTAAGTTATGGATGCTTTTATTTATTTGAGCGTACATTTCTTATATTTTAAAATTTAACAACAACCAGAATTAGGGTCGCAACTATTTTGTACTTGTATGTTTGATAATTTTACTTTTGGCTTTTCTTCAGGAATTCCACAGTTATCTTTTGCTAAACAATCTGTTTGTTTTGTTGTAAGTAAAAAATTTGTTCCGTCGAAGTCTAAACCATATTTACCAATTGTAGCACCTTGATACTCTACCTCAATATCTAAATCAGGAATGTTTAATGTTTTTTCTGAGAGTTCAATAATATGAACCAATTTTTCTGGATGTAACCTGTGATCATAATCATCAGCTTTCCATAATTGAAAGTTTACAACCTCTTCATTTCTTACAGTACCGCCACAGTCAATAAAGTTTTTCGTTATTTTTCCAACTTCAGTTACGTGAAAATGATTTGGTACTAATTCTCCATTAGGTAATTGAAAAGCAATTGTTTTTAATGAAGCTAAATGTCTTTTAATTTCTGATAATTTCATGTCTTTTTATTTTAATTGTAATATTGCGATAGATTATTGTAAATTTTTTTAACAGCAATTACTTGAGTTTCCATCAAGATTTAAAAAGCTATTTAATAATGTTTTTATTTCTTTCCAGTTTTCTTGGTCTATACAATAACAAACACTCGTGCCTTCTATGTTACCTTTAATAAGCTTCATATTTTTTAATTCCTTTAAATGTTGAGAAATAGTAGGTTGTGCTAATCCGATTTCATTTACTAAATCACCACAAACGCAAGAGTTTATTTTAAATAAATGTTGTAAAATGGCAATGCGAGCAGGATGCCCAAGTACCTTTGCTATTTTAGCAAGATCATTTTGTTCTGGTGTAAATATTTCTGACTTGGTAAGTCCCATTTGTTTAATTATTATATTGCAATATTACGATTAATAATTGATTTGACAAAATCACCTTATTTTTTATAGTAGTTATGCGTGGACGTTAAAAAAAGAAATAGTTTTTATTCTCTAATTTTTTTGAAGCTATTTCCCGCTTTTCGCACTCGCTCTCTGCGAGGAGCTCAAACAAATGCTACAATCGGGGCTAACCACTTTATAGAGTTTAGGTATGCTTTTTTAGAAGTTAGTAATTAAATACGTGCTGTTAAGTATTTGGTTTTTTGATTAAATTTTTATTGTCGGTTCGAGCGCAGTCGAGAATTATTAGCCTGTTAAAAATAGGTTTCGACTGCGCTCAATCAGACATTTTTCAAGGTGTTTTAATTAAAATATAGATAATTATATACTGATCTTTAAGTGTTTTAATTAAGTTA
The DNA here is from genome assembly GCF_000430545.1 of Tenacibaculum ovolyticum DSM 18103. Classification (GTDB taxonomy): domain Bacteria; phylum Bacteroidota; class Bacteroidia; order Flavobacteriales; family Flavobacteriaceae; genus Polaribacter; species Polaribacter ovolyticus. Next base: position 234,325 of record NZ_AUMF01000008.1, on the reverse strand, counting down.
TTTATACACTATTGTAATTAAACGTGTTGATTTTATTCCTTGTATTTTAATGATTCCTCTGTTATGATGGTTTCTATTATGGTTGCTGCGGCTTTTAATTTTTTGTTCTTTTTCTTAGCGAAATAAAAAACATCTTTTAATTGATTGTTACTTTTCCATATAAGCTTTAGGTTTTTGTTTTTAAGTTCTTCAGTGCATAAAAAACTTGGAATTAATGCAATTCCTTTACTTGTTTTTAAACATCTAATAATTGAATTCATGTTTGGAACAATGTAATTCGGTTTATTATACTCTTTTTTATTAAAGTTTGTAAGCCAGAATTGTTTTATAAATCCTGTTACATTAGAAGAACTATACCAAATTTGCTTTTTAAGTTCGTTTTCTAATGATTTCCAATCTTGGTTCTCAATAGTAGTTTCTATTTTTTTTGTATCTGTTTTATTGTTTGCAACTAACCATATATCTTGATGAAAAAAAGGAGTGTAATCAATATTTTGATTCGTGTTTTTTTTAGGTGTAATAACTAAATCTAAAATACCTTCTTCTAATTCTTTTAACATTTGTGGATATTCACCAAAATGTGCTATAATATCAAAATCAAAACTACTCATATTGGGTTCGAAAAAAGTTTGAAAAACTTCTGAGCACATTCCTATGCTTAATGTTTGCCTAATGCCGTTTCCTATTTTCTTGAAATGATTTTCAGATTTTTCTAATTTTTGTAAAGACTCTAAAATATAGTCATATAAAATTATTGCTCTTTCTGTGGCAATCATATTTCTAGATGTCCTCTCAAAGAGTTTGTAGCCTACATACGATTCTAAAGAACCAATATGTAAACTAACTCCTGGTTGTGAAGAAAATAGTTTTTTTGAAGCTCTTGTTAAATTTCCTTCTTCATATACTGCCTTAAACGTTCTGTACCATTCTAGGTTTATCATTGCTATTATTTTTATAATACAAAGGTATGATTTGTGTTATTTTAGTTATATGTTTTCTTGCTATATTTTTGTGTGATATAAAAATAAATATTAATGAAAAATATATTAATAATAAACGGTTGGCATTCGTTTGCAGATGCAAAAGGAGAATTCAATAAATCTTTATTTACGATTAGTAAATCTTTTTTTGAGGATAAAAATAATTATAAAGTTAGAGTGACTGAAATAAATGAAGTGTATGAAGTAGAAAAGGAAGTTTTGAAGTTTGTCTGGGCTGATGTTATAATTTATCACACACCTATTTGGTGGTTTTCTGTACCTTTTAAGTTTAAAAAGTATTTGGATGAAGTGTTAACAGCAGGGTATAGAAATGGGCTTTGGAATAGTGATGGAAGGAATGCTGAAAACCCAAAAAATAATTATGGTACAGGAGGTTTGTTAAATGGCAAGAGTTATATTGTAACAACAAGTTGGAATGCGCCTGAAGAAGCATTTACTTTAGCAACCGGGTTGTTTAATGAATTAAAGGTTGACGATAGTGCGCTATCGGGGTTTCATGCAATGAATAAATATTTAGGGTTAAGTTTAATGGCATCTATCCCATTTTATGATGTTGAAAAAAACGCAAATATTATTGAAGAGCTTAAGAGGTATGAGTCACTTCTTGGTATATACTTTAAATCTTTTAACTAATTTTAAGTTATTAGTTAGTTTATTTAGAATCGCTTATTTATATTTTGCTTTAAATAATCGGTTCTATTTGTGTTTATAGCGTGAGTTAATTTTTTGTTATCCGTCAAAGTCTCCACAATCATGAACTTCAAATTTTACTAGGTCTTTTTTTAATGTAAAATATTTACTAATTAGCAGGTCTTTATTTTTAAAATCAGCATTAATTATTTTTAATTCATATACTGGGTCATTGGCAATTCTTAAAAATTGAAAGCTGTAATTTTTAGTATTAATTTCAATCATATTTCTATTGGTTGATAGCTTTACAATGTCAAAACTTAATTCGGTTTCAGGGGCACAAACATTGGTTATAAAAATACTATGGTTTTCAATTCTAAATTTAGCTAAATCGCAGTTATAGCAGTTACCTGAAAAAGCTAATCCATATTTTTTATATACATCCTTTTCTTTTGCGTTTAAAATCTCTACTGGAATTAAAGTGGCTAATACAACGTTGTTTTTTTGAGTTTTAGTACGGTCGTTTTTACTTGCTTTATTTGTTGTTTTTTTAAGAGTGTCACTTTTTAATTCTTTAACCTTAGGTGTGTTAATTTTATCATTAACTTTTTTTTCTTTTTGTGGTTTACAATTTAAAAAAGAGATTAAAATAAAACCTAATAGAATAGTTCTTATCATGCCTAATTGTTTAGTGTTATTTAAAAATATAGCTTTATAAAAGTGCAGTTACACCAGCTTTGGCTACTTCAAAATCATTTTCAACAGTACTACCACTTACTCCAATAGCTCCAATAATTATGTTTTGTTTATTTTTTATAGGTATTCCTCCAGGGAAAGTAATTAAACCATTATTAGAATGTTCAATATTGTATAAAGGACCTCCAGGTTGAGATAATTGTCCAAGGTCACCCGTATTTTTACCAAAAAGACTTGCTGTTTTTGCTTTTTTTATAGCAATATCAATAGGGCCTAGAAAAGCACCATCCATACGTTCGAAAGTTACCAAATTAGCACTAGTGTCTACCACAGAGATACTCATTTTAGTATTTAAAGCTTCAGCTTTTGCTGTTGCATTGGCAATTACTTTTTTAGCTTCTTCTAATGTTATATTCATAGTGGTTGTAGTTTTTTAAAACTATTAAAGAAAGGGGTAAAAGTAAAGATTTGTTTTTTATAATAAGAACAGATGGTTATCTGAAAGAAAAGGGATTTTTATGTTTTTTAGATAATAAGTAAATAGGTTTAGCCCCGATTGAAGCATTTGTTTGAGCTCCTCGCAGAGAGCGAGTGTGAAAAGCGGGAAATAGCTTCAATCCATTTTTATTACTTTTCTATAAATATAAAAACCTCTTCATGTGTACTGAAGAGGTTTTAGAAAGATATATTTTATGAGCAACTGTTATTTAATACCAGCGTTTTTTCTTCTTTTTAGAAGCTTCAGACTTACGTCCTTTTTTGTTTTTACTAATGGTATTTGGTTGTTTTTTATGCTTAGGTTTTACTAAAAGGAAAGGTTGGTCTTCAATAATTTTTATAGGTCTCTTTAAAAACTCTTGAATTGCTTTAATGTAACTAGTTTCATCGGCACTACATAGTGAAAATGCAATTCCAGATTTACCAGCTCTACCAGTTCTACCAATTCTGTGTACATAAGTTTCTGGTACATTTGGTATGTCTACATTTATAACAGCATCAATTTTACTAATATCAATACCACGAGCAGCAACATCGGTAGCAATTAAAATATTTACTTTATTACTTTTAAAATCTTCAATAGCTTGGTTACGTAAAATTTGTGTTTTATCTCCGTGAACACTTGTTGCTTTGTAGCCATTTTTTAAAAGCGTTTGCTCTAATTTGTCAACACCGTATTTTGTGCGTCTAAAAATAATAATACGTCCTTGTATGGTATTGCGTAATAAGTGTAAGCATAAATCTACTTTATGTTTTTTAGGCGTATAGTAAAGTAATTGCCCAATTTTATTTACTGTATTGCCTGTAGGAATTACATTAACCGTTTCTGGTTTGTAAAGCATTGCTTTTGCCAAATCACTTACTTTTTCGGGCATTGTTGCAGAAAAGAGTAGTGTTTGTTTTTTACGAGGACATAATGCTTCAATTTTTCTTACATCTTGAATAAAGCCCATGTCTAACATTAAATCCGCTTCGTCTAAAACAAAGGTTTTTAATGCGTTTAAGTCAATACTCCCTTGTTCTTGTAAATCTATAAAACGACCAGGTGTTGCTACTAAAACGTCAACTCCTTTTGCTAAAATTTCTTTTTGTGGTTTTATAGAGATACCTCCATAAACCGCTGCAGCCTGTAATTTTGTGTGTTTACCGTAGGTATTAAAGCTTTCTTCAATTTGTATAGCTAACTCTCTGGTTGGACTTATAATTAAAGCTTTTATTTTTTTTACACCTTGTTCAGCTTGTGGTTCTTGTTCTAAATTATGAAGAATAGGTAAAGCGAAAGCCGCTGTTTTACCCGATCCTGTTTGTGAACCAACAATCACATCTTTTTTATCTAGTACTAACGGAATCACTTTTTGCTGTACTAAAGTAGCTTTGTGATATCTTTCTTCACTTAGTGCTTTTAAAATTGATTGATTAAGTTGTAAATCTGAAAACTGCATTGATTATTTTTTTTGCAAAGATACTCTAAATGAAGTGATATAAGTTTGTTTGCTTTTTTTTTGAATGTTTATAAAAAAGTTAACAAATAGCCAAGAACAGCACCACCTAAAACAATAAAAGCACTGTTTAGTTTTTTAAAGCCAAAGACAATAATTAAACTAGTGATAGCAATAACAATTGTTCGCCAATCTACTAAAGTATCTTTAGCCATGTTTATGCAAACAGCAATTATTAATGCTACTGCGGCAACATTTACTGCGTCTAAAATCGAACGAATAACTTTAGAGTTTCTCATTTTTGGTATTAACGGATTCAATACCAACACAAATATAAATGAGGGCAAAAAAATACCGATTGTAGCTGCAATTGCACCTGTTATTCCGTTTAGTTGCCATCCAATAAAAGTGGCAGTAGATAAAACAGGACCTGGTGTTATTTGACCAATGGCAACAGCATCAATTAATGCTTGCCTTGTTAACCAACCATTTGCTACTAATTCTGAATCTAAAAAGGCGAATAATACGTAACCACTACCATATAATATGGCTCCTATTTTTAAAAAAGTTACCAATATTTTTATGTTACTTAAGTTTATAAATTCACTTGCTTGAAATGCAATCAGCGGAATAAAACTGTGTAAATTGTTTTTATTTTGTTTAAAAAAATACAATCCGATACCTAAGAGTCCACAACTAAAAAGTGTTATAATTTCATTTATGCCTAATAAGCATGTAGTTAATGCAATGATTCCTAAAATGGCTAACTCCGTATTTTTTATTGCTTTTTTACCTAGTCGATATGCAGCCATAACGATAATGGCAATTACTGCGGGTTTTATACCGTAAATAAAAGGTTCAACTTTTGGTAACTGACCGTATTCTTGATATAGCCACGCAAAAATAGTTGTAATAATTACTGCTGGAAAAATAAAACTGAACCCCGCAACAACTAATCCTTTCCAACCTGCTTTTTCATGACCACAATGCATCGTCATTTCTGTTGAGTTTGGTCCCGGAATTAAATTTGTAGCTCCTATAAGGTCTAAGAAATGTTCTTGGGTCATCCATTTTCTCTTTTTTACTACTTCATCTTCCATCATGGCAATATGAGCAGCAGGACCTCCAAAACCAATACTTCCTAGCTTAAAAAAGAGTTTGGCTATTTCTTTTAAGTCGTTTTTTTGTGACATTATAAGTTATCTAATTTTTTTGAGATACAAAGTTAAAAATAAAAACCACCTCATTAGAGGTGGTTTTTTGAATAAGTATTGTTTAAGTATTTATTAATTATTTTTAAAGATTCCTTTTTTAAGGTTAATATTCTTAGTGCTGTTATTTTGGTGAGTTTTAGCGCTAGTATTATCGGTTACAACCTCTAATTTATATTCATTAGTCTCTCCGTATTTTGTTTCAACTATTGTTAAATTATTTTCTGTTAAGTTTGTTATCGATACTAATCCATCTTCTTCAGTACAAGTAGGTTCTCCATCCCATGAATAACACATTGTGTTTTCAGATGCGTCTTTCCACTTCCATTCTGCTAAACCACCATTAACTTCTTCTGTAGGGTTTTGTAATTCTACGAAATAGGTTCCTGCTTGAGAGAAAATAACTGTAAGTTCGTATTCCGTACCTTTTACATTTTCGTTATCAACTTCTACCATTTTCCATGTTCTACATAATAAGTCTGTACTAGTAGAGCTATCAATTTTAAGAATTTTTGTTGAGCTTACCTCAATACTGGTAGCTGTTTTGTCGTCTACGATTGTGAAATTCATTTCAGTATCATTAATACTAGAAATTAAAATTTTTCCAAAGCCAATAAGGTTTATTGTAGTCTCGTCAACAATGGTATATTCTCCAAAAAGAACGCCGTCATTGTTTTTTGATAAGGTGTTTTTTCCCTGAGTACTACTTTTTACAATAATATAATTACCGTCTTTATTAAATTCAAGAGATTTGTAATTACTATTGCTAATTTCCCATTTAGCACTAATTGATTTTTTTTCAATTAATTTACCTTGAATTTCTTCATTGTTTTTACTACATGAAATAACCATTAAGGTTAAACATAATAAACTAGCTAATTTTTTAATTTTCTTCATAATTAATTTATGTTATTTTGATACAGCTAAAGTAAAAAAAATAATTGTATTCAATTGTTGAGTAGAAGAGTTGCTATATGATTTATATCAAGTCATTTATATCATCTTGAAAGACATTGTTTCTGTGGTAATCTAAATACGCTTCTCTATCCTCTGGAAATATTCTCATTTTGTTTTTAGCATTGGGGTTAATCTTTAATTTTTCCCATGTATAAGAACTTAATTGAGTTCCGCAAACCAATTCTCCATTATCAGTAAAAGTGATATATCCTTGGTCAAATAATTTATCATAAGTTGGTGATAATGCTAATCCATTCAAGTAATCTAAAGCCTGATCATTTTCATTATTTTTAATGCAAGTACTATAAGGCTTTATATGACTTGCAATTAATAGGCGTTCGTCTGTTATTTTTGTAAATGGGCATTGAGGCATGTGATTAATAACCTCACGTCTATATTTTTCAGCACCTTTTCTATAAGTTCTTTTTTTTGCGGTATCTACTTGAATATCCTCTTGTTTTACAGCCTGTTCAGCTTCTAAAGATTTTGGATGTACAAATGACCTAAATTGATAATCTAATAAAATTCGGAAGTAGAATAATGGTTCTGAGTTTACATCATGAACAGGAACTAATTTTAGAATAGATAAATAACTAATACTTGGTAAAATTAATTCTCTCCACACTTTCCAAATAGAATCATCAGAACGAATATAACCTCTATTTTGTTTTTGTAAAAGATTATCAGATGCATCATAAATACTGAAAAAGACTTGATTAGTTTCAAGATTATTTACTTCTTCTAATCTTTCATTGTAGTATTCATTTATATTATTATGGTAGTGTTGTTCTTGCGCATAGTATTCAGTCTTAGCATCATTCAAATATTTTAGAAAATTAGATTTACTAAAGAAGCATTTATTTTCACTAATTAGTGCTCCACTTTCTTTTGCACTACCAAAAGTTTTTCGCTTTTTATTTTTATCAAAGTGCTCTAAACCCCAATTTGAATAGTTGAAAAAATTAGACATTCTTTCTCCCTTCTCTCCACTATAAGTTCCAACGTGTTTTTTTGATTCGCCGTTACCTTTAAATTGGGCTAGTTTATTTCTCCTGTGAATAAAGCTATCTTCTGCTCTGAAATCTTGAATAGAATCTATGATATAATATTCTTCTCCTTCAATTTTAATTTTTTGTAGATTATCCATTTATTTCTTTTATCTTTTAAGTACTATATCCCTATGATATTCTAAGAATATTTCTCTACCATCAATAGGAAGCAATGGAATATTGAGTCCATCAACAATATTTAATCTTTCGCAATTAATTTGTGATATTTTAGTAGATACGATTATGTTTTTATTTTCATTAAAGGAAATATATCCTTTGTCAAATAATTTATCATAAGTTGGAGTTAGTAAAAGGCCGTTTTTTTTATTTAATCTTTCGTTATTATTTGAATTACGCCAAGGTTTAATATGACTCGCTATTAAAAATTGACTATCATTTACACCAGTGATCGGACAAAAATTACAATCCGAAATTAAATTTCTCCTAAAAACTCCTTGGCCTATCCTTGATTTTACTAATTGGGATTTTTCCGTTTGTGATAAGTTATTGGTATTATCAATTTCACTTAATAAATTCGCTTCATCTTGATTTATTTCAAAATTTTGTAGATCTATCCAATTATTTAATTCTTTGCTAATTTTGTTTGGTTCAGGAAATAAATCGAAAAAATATTCTTTGTTATTTCTATCTATACTAATATCTACTTCTGTGTAATGCTCTAAGTCTAGGTAAGTAGTATCATTTTTTAGTGAGACAATTTTATCAATAATTTGAATAACATTAGAATGTTCGTTAATTGAGTTCTTTAGTATATCAAAATTTCCAATTTTCTCTCCAAACAAATTAATTTCAATTTCTTCCCAATTAATTATTTGTTGTGTGTTAAAAAGTTTTTCACAAAGAATACTGTGGATAGAAAAAGGTATTAGATTTTCAAAACCTTTTTTTGTATAAGGATTTGGAACGCAATAATGTTTTATCCAATTAGATAAGTAGGCTTTGACTTCTCCTGTGGTAGGTGTATGTTTAAATTTTGGAAAAAAAGAATTGTCATTTTCATGATACAAGCCTAACTGACAGGCTAATTGGTAAGGTGTATGAAAGAAATTCCCTCCAAACTTTTCATTTACTAATTTTCTTGCCTCATTTTTAGGCATTTCATTTTTAGGTAAAAGGTTTATTAAATAAACGACAGTGTCTATTTTTGGATTCCGCCATCTACATATTGGGTCAGCCATACATTGTTATTTTTTTGCAAATTTGGTTATATCCATTTGTTTTAATATGGCAATTAGAACATCAACTACAATACTATTTCCTGCTTGTCTGTACATTTGTGTATCACTGACTTCTTGTTTAAAATCGTCTCTAAATCCCATTAATCTCAGGCATTCCTTAGGTGTAAGTTTCCGTATTCTACCTTTGTTGTGAGTTACATAATTATCAACGCCAGCTCTATGCATTTTATGCATTGATTGTAATAAAGGCCTAGCAACTTCTAAATCTGTTTTAATAGATGTTTTAAAATTTTTAGTGCCCTCAGTTAAAACATATTTTTTTGTTTTTTCAAGAAGGTAGTATTTTTCTTCTACTTCGTTTACATCAAAAATTAGTTCGTTAAATTCAGGGTTTTCTTGACTTTCAAAAATGAAATCTCCATGCCAATTAAATTGTTGATTGGCTTTTTGGCAAATTGCAATATCACCATTTATCTGAGTATATCTTTTTTTTCTGTTTTTTGAGCTGGTTACGAATTTAACTCCTTTTTCTTTTAGATAATATTTACTATCAGTATAATCTTCAAGAAAATCTTGCATTTTATATTCTAATTTAATTGGTTTTGGAAACTCAAATTTCACTTTCTTGTCTTTGAATCCAATCACAAAAATTCGTTCTCTATGCTGTGGAACTCCATAGTTTTTAGAGTTTAAAACTTGATAAAAATATTTATATCCTAGCTCATCAAATGTAGCTTTTATTGTTTCAAATGTATTTCCGCTATCATGATTAATTAAACCTTTAACATTTTCAAAAATAAAAATTTTAGGCTGACTTTCTTTTACAACTCTAGCGAATTCATAGAAAAGAGTACCTCTAGTATCTTTAAAACCTTTTCTTTTTCCAACCATTGAAAATGATTGACATGGGCTGCCTCCAACTAATAAATCAACTTTACCTTTGTATTTTTTTCCGTTAATTTTTTGAACATCATCATACCAATTTTCTTCTTCTATTTTATAGTTAGTGAAATAACTTTGTTTGGCAAATTTATCAATATCACTTGCAAATATAATTTCGGAATCTAATTTAAGTCTTTTAAAAGAATATTCTATTGCTCCAATTCCAGAAAACATTGTTGCAACTCTAATCTTTGCTTTAGGATTAGAGAACTCCATTTCAGTCCAATTTTGTTTTTGTTTAGTATTTGCATAATGTAACTTTAATTGTTCTTCAACAATATTAAGTACATCTTTATAATGGGGATAGTCCTTTATTTCTTGAGTCACTTTTGAAGAATAATACTGATTAAGGATTTTTTTTTGTTCAGTTTCAAGTATTTCAGAAAGAGGACTCAGTAGGTTTTCTGATAAATTTCGTTCTTCTCGTTCTATTTTTCCAAGTGTAGAAGTGTCAATATCTAAGTGAGAAGCTACTTTTTTTAACGTAAATCCAAGTTCAGTTCTACGTTGTTTAATATATTCTCCAAAAGTATCTGTCATCTGTCATCTTTAGTTTAGGACAAAAATAGTCCAAAAATATGGAGTATAATAATTAAAAAATATTTTTTTAATTATTATAAGTTACGCTTAAAAACTTATGAAATTAAATTTTTATAACAAAACATAGGGGCTTGAAAAAAGTTTAAAACCAAACTAAAAAATAGACTGCTCCGATAACGTAGTAAAGTTCTCTAAAAAATTCATTCCTTTATAAGAATTTCCTTTTTCATTTAATTTAGGGCTCCAAACGGCAATACTATATTGGTTTGGTAGTATGGCAATAATACCACCACCAACGCCACTTTTACCCGCTAAGCCTACTTTAAAAGCAAATTCACCAGACTCATCATAAAAACCACAAGTTTGCATTAATGCATTAATCCTTTTCGATTGCCCTATTGTTAATATTTGTTTGTTGTTATGAGGTGCTTTACCATTGTTGGCTAAAAATAAAAACAAGTCAGAAAGATGTTCGCAACTTAATTCTAAAGAACATAAATCAAAATAAAAATCGAGCACTTTACTCGGTTCGTTTTTTATGTTGCCAAAAGACTTAATAAAATTACATAGCGCTACATTTCTGTAACCTACCGATTTTTCAGAAGCAGCTATTTTCGCAGAGTAATTAATGTCGTTATTACCTGAAAGACTTCTAATAAAGGCAAGTAAATCTTCTTTAGGGTTCTTTAAATTACTGACAAGGATATCTGAAATGACCATAGCTCCAGAATTTATAAAAGGATTTCTTGGTATTCCATTGTCATTCTCTAATTGTACAAGTGAATTAAAGGCAGTACCTGAAGGTTCAACCCCAAGACGTTCCCATATATTACCTTCAAATGTTTTGTAAGCTAAGCAAAGTGATAAAACTTTAGCGATACTTTGAATAGAGAATTTTTCTTTAAAATCACCTATCCCGTGTTTTAAAGAAGAGGTTGTAGAAATATGAACCCCAAACTTATTAGGATCTAAATTCGCTAACTCAGGAATATAGGAAGCAAGTTTACCTTTACTTTCTATTTTATTAACTCCTGAAAACACCTCTTGTATTATTTTTTGATAATCCATTTTTTCTAATTCACTTTATTACAAAATTGTAAATAACAAAACTACTAGAAAATAATTGAATCAAACAAAAAAGCAACCTCAAATGAGGCTGCTTTTTTTTGATAATTTAACGATTATTGATGTATTTAAAATACAATTAAAGTTTAATTTTTTCTTTGGTATTGTTCAATAAAACAGGTTTTCCGAAGCCTAATTCATTTAAACGATCTAATTGCGTTTCTGCATCACCAACAAATAACCAAATCATTTTATTAGGATTCACATATTTCTTCGCTAATTCTTGTACTTTTTCAATCGTCATTTCATTTACAATTTTCTCTCTGTCTTTAACATAGTCGGCATTTAAATTGTAAGTACTAATGTTTTCTAACATATTTAATTTAGCGCCCATAGTTTCAAAGCGTCTTGCATTACTTTTAATTAAAAAGCCTTTGGTAGTTGCTAAGTCTTTTTCAGCGTAATTGATAGGGTAATTTGTAATAATATCTTTTACTAATTGAGCAGATTCTAACGTAACGTTGGTTCTAACTCTACTAGAAATAGTAAAAGTACCTTTCGATTTTGTACCGGTAAAACGAGAACCAATACCATAAGTATATCCTTTTCCTTCTCTTAATTCTTGCGTTAATTGAGAAGCAAAACCACCACCACCAAGAATGTAATTCATTACCGTTGCTGCATAAAAATCTTTATCTGTTGCCGCCAACGCAGGTGCACCAAAACTAATTACAGATTGTTTTGCTTTAGGTACATCGTAAAAATAGATTGTTGGCTTACTAGGAGCTTCTGGAGTTTTAAAAACTGGAATAGTTACTTCTTTAGCAGCCCATTTAGTTGTTAAGTTCGTTAAAGAGGCTAACGCTTTTTCTTTAGTAATATCTCCTACGATATGCATTTTTGCAACTGATGGAGACATGTAATTAGAATAGTATGTTTTTAAATCATCTAAAGATATTTTTTCGACAGATGTAATGGTACCTAAGGTGTTTTTAGATCGAATATTATCTTTACCATAAATTAACCCATTGTACACATTTCTTGTTACCGTTGTAGGGCTTGCTTCTTGCTGACGTAAATTACCAATTACCGATTTTTTGATTAATTCAAATTCGGTAGCATCCCAACGTGGTTCTAATAAAATTTCTTCTACTAATGCTACTGTTTTGGCATAGTTTTTAGCTAAAGTAGTACCACTTATCGTAATGTTTTCTTTAGAAGAGTATATGTTAATCGCTGCTCCTAACTCTTGAATAGCTTCTTCTAATTCAGCAACTGTTTTATTTTTAGTTCCTCTATTCATTAAGCGAGCAGTTAAGTTTGCAACACCTAATTTATCCATTTTTTCTAATAGTTGACCTCCGTCTAGCACTAAGTTAAATCGAACTAAAGGAACTTCACTGTTTTCGATACCGTATACTTTAATTCCGTTTGCTAGTTTATTATTCCAAACATTTGGTACGCTTAAAGCAGGAGCCTTACCATAGGCAGGTTCGGTAGCTCTTTCTATTTTAGATGGAGTTTTGGTATATTCAGCAGCAGTTTTAGCATCGAATTTCTCTTCAGCTCCAATAACAATTTTTTCTTCTTTTATAGTTGCTTCTTTAGCTCCTTTTAAAGCAAGTTCTTTCATTCCTTTGGGAACAAAGCTAGTAGCGATAAAGTTTTTGCCTTTAATGTAGGTGTTGTAAACACGCATTACATCTTCTTTAGTTACATTTAAAGTTAAGTCAATTTCTTTATTAATAAATCCAGGATCTCCTGCATAGGTATTGTAAGATGCTAAATTTGTTCCTTTACCAAGTACGCTAGATAAACTATTGTAAAAATTAGTTTCTAGTCCAGCTTTAATTCGGTTTAAGTCTTTGTCAGAAATACCTGCTGTTTCAAATTTGTTAAAAGCGGTAGTAATTCCTTCATTAATTTTATTTAAATCAACATTATTAAATCCACGAATACCTAATTGAGTTTGACCAGCTAGTTCAGAAGACCAGTTCCACATGCTGGTAGAAGAGCTCAATTTTAAATCATCAACTAAAACAGTATTTAAGGGCGCTTTTTTTCCTTGAGATAAATATTCTGTTAAGATATCTAAAGCATATGAGTCTTTATGATATAATGCTACAGTTGGCCACGCAAATGTTAACATTGGTAATCTTGCAAAATTATCTTCATAATATAAAGATTTTGATTCATCAACTTTACCTGGTTTTTTAACTAAAGGCGTGATTTCTTCCCCTCTAGGAATTTCATTAAAGTATTTACGAACCCATTCTTTTGCTTTGACTGTGTCAAAATCTCCTGATAAAACTAAAGTAGCATTGTTAGGGACATACCATTTCTTAAAAAATGCTTTTACATCAGCTAAAGTTGCATTTTGTAAATGTTCTAAAGAACCAATTACTTGCCAATTGTATGGATGCTCTTTTGGATATAAGTTACGATCGATAATTTGTTGATTGAAACCGTACGGGCGATTATCAACACTCTGTCTTTTTTCGTTTTTTACGACTTGCTTTTCTTTTGCTAAAACAGGATCGGTTACTGTGTTTATAAACCAACCTAATTTGTCAGCTTCTGCCCAAATCATTTTCTCTAAGGCATCGTTTGGTACGGTTTGTAAATAATTCGTTCTATCTCTAGAGGTAGATCCGTTAGCACCAGAACCACCAATTCTTGCACTCATTTTATCTAACCCGCCTTTTCCAAGGTTTTCAGATTCTAAAAATAATAAGTGTTCAAATAAATGAGCGAAACCAGTTCTTCCTTCAATTTCTCTTGCTGAACCTACGTGAACCATTAGTTCTACGGCAACAACAGGATCAGATTTATCGGTGTGTAAAACAACTTGAAGTCCGTTTTCTAGTTCAAATTTTTCAAAAGGAACATTAAGAGCAGTCGTCTTCTCCTTTTTTTCTGTACTACAAGCAATAAAGAGTATTGCGGTTGTAAATAGTAGAATTTTTTTTATCATTATTTTGTTATTTAGATGCGTTTTTGAAGACGATAAATATACATAATATTGATTTTTAATATTGTTAAAGAAATGCTAGAGTTTCTTGTAAAGAAAAACCCCATCAAAATTTGATGAGGTTTTTAAAAATATATGTTATTTGATTCTTATCCTAAGAAAGGATATTTGTAATCAGTTGGTGTTACAAAAGTCTCTTTAATTAAACGAGCAGATGTCCAACGTAATAAGTTCTGAGGAGAACCAGCTTTATCATTTGTTCCAGAAGCTCTTGCTCCTCCAAATGGTTGCTGTCCTACAACTGCACCTGTTGGTTTGTCGTTAATGTAAAAGTTACCAGCAGCGTTTTCTAAAGCTTTAGAAGCTTTTTCAACAATGTATCTGTCTGTAGAGAAAATAGCACCTGTTAATGCATACTCAGTAGATTCATCTACTAATTTTAATGAAGCTTCCCATTCAGCATCTTCGTAAACGAAAATAGTCATAACAGGTCCGAACAATTCGGTAGTCATTGTTGCATATGTTGGAGACTTCGCTACAATTACTGTAGGCTCAATAAAGTATCCTTTAGATTTATCGTGACCACCACCAATAATTACATCAGCGTCTGCATCAGCTTTAGCAGCATCTATGAAACTTGCAATTTTATCGAAAGAACCTTCGTGAATAACTGCATTTACAAAATTAGAAGGATCTTCAGGAGACCCCATTTTTAATTCAGCAGCTTGCGAAATTAAATGACCTTTAACCTCTTCCCACATTGAAGCAGGAATGTATGCACGTGAAGCAGCTGAACATTTTTGACCTTGATATTCAAAAGAACCTCTGGTAATTCCTGTAGCAACTTGTAAAGGATTTGCTGAGTTATGTGCCCAGATAAAATCTTTACCACCAGTTTCTCCAACAATTCTTGGGTATGTTTTGTAAATATCGATGTTGTTACCAATTTGCTTCCATAAATGTTTAAAAACATGTGTAGAACCTGTAAAGTGTAATCCAGAGAAATCTGGAGAAGCTAATACAGTATCAGTAATCATTACAGGATCACCATAAACAACGTTAATTACACCGTCAGGTAAACCAGCTTCTTTAAATAAATCTACAATTACTTGTGCAGAGTATGCTTGATGATCAGATGGTTTCCAAACAACAACATTACCCATTAAAGCAGCAGCAGCAGGTAAGTTTGCAGCAATAGATGTAAAGTTAAAAGGTGTAATTGCATATACAAAACCTTCTAATGGTCTATATTCAACTCTGTTCCAAATACCAGGAGCAGAAGCAGGCTGTTCTTTAAATATGTCAATCATGAACTCTACGTTAAAACGGAAGAAGTCAATCATTTCACAAGCAGCATCAATTTCTGCTTGGTGT
Organism: Tenacibaculum ovolyticum DSM 18103; assembly: GCF_000430545.1. Lineage (GTDB taxonomy): Bacteria > Bacteroidota > Bacteroidia > Flavobacteriales > Flavobacteriaceae > Polaribacter > Polaribacter ovolyticus. The sequence goes on along the minus strand of NZ_AUMF01000008.1, from coordinate 218,753 downwards.
ACATTTTTAGATTGTGCAATCATTGTTGCAGCATTCATTTTTGCTCTATAAGGACCTGCTAATAATTCAGCAGCCTTTAAAAAGATAGAAGCTCTTTCCATCCAGCTTGTGCTAGACCATTCTTGTCTTGCAGCTAATGCTGTAGAAATTGCACTATCTACGTGTGATTTATCAGCAATATGGTATTGACCAACAACGTGTTTATGGTCGTGTGGAGGTGTAATGTTTCTGGTGTTACCAGTTCTTACTTCTTCACCATTAATGTGCATTGGCACATCAATATTGCTATTAAACATTTCTTTATATTTTGCTAAAAGTTCTTCTCTTTCAGGAGAACCTGGTGCGTAACCTTTAACAGGCTCGTTTACAGCAGCTGGAACGTTAAAAAAACCTCTTCCCATTTTAGTATGTTGTTTGTTAAATTATATTTAATTATAAGCTACAAAGTTAAGTTTATTTTTAGGAATAATTAAATAGTTTTTACTTCTCATTTACCGAAAGGCAATACAATATGTGCGCGGTAACTTAATTGCCTCCAGTAATCCATGTTTTATAAAGGGTTTGCGTGTTGTGAAAATAGAAAACAAGAGTATTAATTGTTGTTTTTATAAGGGTATAAAAATTCTTCAAATTAGCAAGAATGTTAACTGTTTATTTGTAGAAATAATAGATGTAATTTATTTTTTAATGAAATATGATAAAAAAAATGCGAATTGTAATCTAATTGTTGCATAATATTCATTTATGGCTACTTGTAGGGATATAAAAACGAAGTTTTTTATTATTTTTGCAATAAAAAAATTATGTGTAAAAAACGACTGTTATTGTTAGCTGTGATTTCACTCTTTTTATTTACAGGATGTTTTGAGTTTGTTGAGGAAATATCTTTTAATAAAGATGGTTCTGGTACAGCAATGTTAACTATAAATTTAAGTAAAAGTAAAACTAAGATAGCATCGCTAATGTTGTTGGATAGCGTTAATGGATATAAAATTCCATCAAAAACAACAATTAAAGATAAACTAGCAACAATTGTTCAAAAAATAAAAACAACAAAAGGGGTTCATAATGTAAAAAGCACCTTGAATTTTGATGAGTTTATTGTTACACTGTCTTGTGATTTCGATAATGTAGATGCGCTTAATACCGTTTTGTCAACATTTAGCTCTAAAAAACAAGCACAGGCAATAAAAAAGAATAAACATTTTATTTATAATAAAACAGATAAAACATTTGTTCGCAGCCACCATTTTAATTTAGGAAAAGAGTTTCAGAATACAAAAATGAAAGACAGAAAAGTGTTTGAAACAGCAACTTATACTGGTGTGTATCGCTTTGATGGTGTCGTAAAATCGTGTACAAACAAACAAGCCAAAATTTCGAAAAGTAAAAAAGCGGTAATGCTACGAATTAAAGCGCAAGATATAATAACAAACAAGCAAACTATAAAAAATAAAATTCAACTTAATAATTAAAAAATAACCATGAAAAAAATTATTGTAACACTACTATTAGTACACACTTTTGTTGCTTTACAAGCGCAAAAGTTAGAAAGCAAAATACCTAATAATGCAGATGTTGTTATTGCAGCAAATGCAGAAAATTTATTTAAATTAATTAATGTTTCTGACATAGATAATAGCATGTTGGGGAAGGAAATGTTAAAGAGTATCAATAGAAGGAGAGATGATAAGGTAACTTCAGTAGGTGAAACTGGGGTTAACATAAAATCAAACGCATATTACTTCTTTCAAAAAACAGATAGCATCTCATATCATTCATTTTTAGTTGAGCTTAATGATAGAAAGCAGTATGAGTCTATGTTAAAAGAAAGGAGTGTAAAAAAAATACAAAAAGAAGATGGGTATAGCTTTATTAGAGGGAGTAGAGATGTAATGATATGGAATGATAACCTTCTTTTAATTGTTAATGCTCAGAAATCATATAGTTATTTTAAGAAACATAAAGAGCGTTTTGAAGCTTTAAAGGAAGAAGGAGAATCTATGTATTCTGTTAAAAAGAGGTTTTCAAAATTATGGACCTTAAAGAAAGCTTTTTCAATTTTAGAAAACAATGGTTTGTTTAGTTCTATAGCAACTAATTCAAGTTTTCAAAAAAGTAAGAAAAAAGGAGCATCGGCAACTCTTTGGGTTCGTAATTACGGAATGTTAATGTCTGATATTATTGGGTCATTAGGGAGTAGCGTTTATAGATCTATGCCTTATTTAAACCTACAAAAAGGTAATAATATATACGGAATAGAAGGAGTTGCAGCTAATTTATTTTTTAATGAAAGTAGTGCAAGTGTTTCATTAGATATGTTTATTAGTGATGGTATGAAAAAATCTTTCAAAAAGATTTATAATAAAAAAATGAATAGCACTTTGATTAATAGTTTTGATCATAATAAAGCTTTAGCTTTTTGGAGTGTTTCTATGAATACAGAAGAGTTACTTCTTGAGTATCCAGAAATGATGGATAAGATGTACGGAGGTATGTTGCCAAAGTTTAAAGATGAAATTGATATTGTTGGAGACTTACTATCGTTAGTGTTAGATGAAAAAGCGATTGCTGAATTATTTACAGGCGATGCTTTATTTGTTTTAAATGATTTTGCTGAAAAAGATGTTACTTACACAACTTATAAATACGATAAAGATTATAAGAGTAAAGAAGTTGTTAAAACAAGAAAAGCATTAGTACCTGACTTTACATTAATGATTGGGTCAGAGAAAAAAGAATTGCTAAACAAAATGTTTAGATTAGGTAAAAAACACAAAGCTGTAAGTGAGTTTAATGGGGTTTTTGAATTTGATAAAAAATTAGGAAAGCTTCCTTTTGATTTATATGCAGTTGTTAAAAATGATGTTTTATACATAACAACATTAAAAACAAGAGCTATAAGTATTGGAGCTGGTAGAGGAGTTTATAGATCAGCTAAATATAGCAAATTAATAAAAAAGAATTCTAGTGTGTTATATACAGACGTAAATAGGTTAATTGAGAATTTACCTACAGATTTGTTTGGTAGAGATGAAAGAAAAATGAGTGCTTTTTCTAAAGAGAATATTAAAGATGCTTACTTTAAAGTTTCAAAAGTAAAAGGAAATAAAATGTCTTCTGAGTTAAGGTTAAATACAAATGGTAAAAACGGAAACACTTTAAAGATGTTGTTTGAGTTTATAGACCATATGGCAAAATAAACAAATGGTTAAAAAAATAGTTTGTACTATTATAATTATATTTGGTATATTATTTACAGTTGGGTATTTTAGATATAACCCAACTGTAAATTTTACTAAAGAGATACCTGTTTATGCAGAGGCAATTGTTCGTGTTAATTTACGAGAGATTGAATATACTATTATAAAGGATGTTGTAAGACATCCTTTTTTGTATTTTAAATCAAGGAGTAGCTCATCTAGTTCTAAAACTAAATTGTCTTTATTTGATCAGCTAAAAATGCCTGTAAACCTTCTTTTTTATACGAATTACAGTAGTTTAGAAGATATTTGGGTTAGTAGCGTTGTTGAGGTGAAAGATAAGAGTAGGTTAGCGTCGTTTTTTAAACAAGAAAATTATATTAAAAAAAGGATTGAAGGTGTTGATTGCTTTTTTTATAAAAACAATGTTTACATTCTAGATAATCGCAAATTAAGAATACTGTTTAGTTTTGGTGGAATTACTAAAATTGAAGAGGGAATAAAATTTATTTTACAAAATAACACTTATTTAAAGGAAGGATCTCAAACTTTTTTTAATGTAAAAAATAGTGACAAGCTTGTTGTGATGTCAACTAAAAAAGAAGGTTTTTTTGAGTTAGGAATAGATAATGAAAGCTTTTTGCTAAGCGGAGAGTTGATAAAAGAAAACAGTTTGTTTTTACCTTATAAAGCACTGAAGAAAACAAGTTCTTTAGTCGCTGTTTCAGGAAAAATTAAGAGTGGTTTACTATCTGCTTTATTAAAAGAAAAACAAAAAAATAAGTTTAAAAAATTGACAAACTTATCATTAGATTCTGTTGCTAGTCATTGGAATGGTGATTTTGATATTGAGTTAAAATCTTTTGTCTATAAAAATGATACAGTAGTGACGTATGAATATGACGATGATTTTAATAAAGTGGAAAAAACGACAATTCAGAAAAATATAATACCAGCTATTAATGTTAATATAGGAGGAAGTAGTTTGTTTGATTATTTATATTATAAAGAGGTTATTAAAAAGATTGATAGTGATACTTTGTTGATTGTAAATCCTTTTTTTAAGACGTATGCGAGTAAAAAGAAAACTAATACTTTTTTATCTTCAAAAGGAGTTGGTACGAGTGGTTTTCAAAGAGGTGAAGAGAATAAATTTTCACTTTTTTTTGATGTAGATAAATACATGAAAATTAAAGAAAGTGCTTATAGTATTTCTAATAAAAACCTCTCTTTAGTAAAAAGCATTAACGGCTTTGTTACTAAAGAGGATAAAGTAGAGGTGAAGATTTGCTTAAAAACCTCTCCTCAAAACTTTATGATTCAATTGTTGAAGTAATTTAGTATAATGCAAATGCTATAAATGAAATTGTTAAAGAGCCAAGCATTGCAAGCATAAAAAATATAAAATTAGCGATAACATATTTTATAAAAGTTTTAAATATTCTTTGACCATAGAATTTCTTCATAGCCATGAATAAGTATATTGTAAAGAGTGTTAAAAATGCGCCTAATAAATATTCAGCATCTTTAAAAAAACCGATTAAATAAAAGATAGAAAAAAGTAAAAAGAAAACAGTTTGAGTATGAAATACAAAAACTAAATGTTCTACATAAGTGAATCTGCTTCTAATATAAATAATTCGTAAAAACAACGTGAAAAGTGGTAGTAGGATGAAAAGTGCAATTGAAGCATATGATAATATTTGGCGATAAAATTTTTGTGCTTCGTCTTCTTTAGAAAGAAAAGAGTTAAAAACTTTTGCTCTTGAGTATAAGAACCTATTTGCAAAGTTCTTTTTTAAATGCAAACTGTCTAGGGCGTTGTCAAGTCCGATTTCTGAATTTTTTTTCTGAAACTTCATGAATTTAGTAATTCTATCAGAATCACCAAAGCCGACATTTAACATTGATTGATTAGGGTTTCCGTCTATTTTTAAAGAATCAAATTTTTGCTTAATTAATTTTGCTTTAACTGAGTCTTGTTTGTCAATTTCTTTGAAAACAACTTCTTGAATTGAGTCTAAATTTACTTCGAGTGCTTTTATGCCGTTCTCGTCAATTTTTATTTTTGATGTTTTCTCTTTAAAATACTTTCCGTTTTGTAAATCATTAAACTTGTTGTAGCTTTCAGTAGCTCCAATAATTAGAAAGAAAATAACAGATACGGTAAGGTAAAATCTAAAAGGGTTAGAGTATCTGTCTCTTTTGCCTTCAATATAATCTTTAGATACTTTACCCGGATTTATTAATAAAGGTATTAATGTTCTCCAAAATTTAGCATCCCAAGAAAAGAAACCAGCAAAAACTTCACGAATAAAATTACTTAATGTGATTTTTTTTCCTTTATTTTTTTGACCACATTCAGGACAGTAATTTTCACTTTTAGTGAATGGGTATCCACAATTTAAGCAATTAGGTTCTTGTATAATTGCAACCTTATTTTTCTTAGCCATTAATTTAAAGTAGGAGTGGAGGTTAGTTTAAATGTTGGAATTGTTACTAGAAATTCTTCTGAGTTTTCAAAATTAATCATTTTGTAGTTTCCTTTCATTGCTCCAATAGGCGAATGTAAAAAACAATTAGATTTATAGCTGTATGTCTCATTTGGTTTAAGAATAGGAGTTTTACCAATAACACCAATTCCTTCAACATATTCTGTGTTGTTAAGTGAGTCTAAAATTACCCAAAAACGTTCTAAAAGTTTTACGGTATCTTTTGATTTATTTTCAATTGATACGTAGTAACTAAAAGAATAATATTCTTCATCCTTATGCTGTATTAGACCGTTAAAAGTGGTCTTGACGGCTATTTTTATGCCTTTTGTTATTTGTTGAAACATCGCCTAAATATAAACTTTTTTATGATTTAGCCAATTTTTACGACAATAAATCACCTGTTTTGGTTAAAATACCCATTTCCTACACCAATAACTCTGTCGTAGGTTTCACCAAAAGGTTTGTAGTATATAATTGCAGTGTATTCATTTTCAGTTTGATAAAAGGAACCGTCAATTTCGTTTAAATCAATAATTCCATTATTACTTAGTGTGGCGTAGTTATAGTTATAAAACCCTTGTTTAAATTTAATTGTTGTTTGGTACATTTCATTAGCAGCATTGTACTCCATTTTGTTTTCAGAGGATAGTTGATAATTATTGAAGGCACCGTATACAAAAACATCTTTGTTTTCTAAAGGTTCAAAAGCTTCTAAAGAAAAATGTACCATTGAGTAATCAGCTTCTGTATTAGCGTCATTAGCTTCTAGGGTTCTCACAACAAATTGTCCGTTGATGTCTGGGTTATAAGTATAGGTTTTATGAATTCTCTCTTCATCGGTATATAAATAACTGTGGTAAATATCTTTTCTTTCTGTTTTAGCTATGTTTAAGCTAGTGCTTCGTAAATATTTACTGTCAAAATTTAAAAATTCATTTCCGCCAGCGAAATTTGTTTTAAGTGTGTTATTATATAACAGTTGCTGAGGTTTTATAAACTGAGGTTTAATATTATTAATGGCAGTGTTCCAATTGTGGTTTTGAAGTAAAACAGCATTAATTTCTTGGTTAGCGTTGTTAATTGATATGTTTTGATGATTAACAGAAAACTGAACCGTTTGTTTTTTGTTGTTTGATTTTGTGTCTCTACTTCTAAAAACAGCAACTCCAACCATAGTAATATCTTCATAAAAAACACAACGTCTAGAAAAAACGATCTCATAGTCTTCGTCTAAAATAGAAATTAAATAATTTCCACTTTTTGTAATAATTGTATTCTGATTCGGGATTTCGACTGAATAATGGGTGTAAGGCTGTAATGTGTTAAAAGAATTATTGGTATTGATTATTTCATTCTCATTAAAACCATCAATGTATTGGTTTGAAGATAAACTACTTGGTTTCCAGTCATGAGTCATGTGCTCAACTTTGTACTGATATTCTTTATTGTCAGCATCTAAATCGTCAAACGATAATTTTAAAACTTCCCCTAGTCGTACAATTGCAGAATACTGGTTTGTGTTATGCTTTGGGCGTAACTGAATTGTTTTAATGTTTTGAGCATTCATTATTACAGAGGATGCACAAAATAAGAAGGTTAAAAGTAGTTTTTTCATAGATGCAAATGTATCAAAATGTAAGCCAAATGTAATTGATTATTTAGAACAGGTATAAATAAAGAGTTATTCAAAAGATAAAAATACAAATTCGTATCCGAAAAATTCAAAATCTGTAAATTTGCTTGTTTTTAGAAAATCAATTTAATCAGTTCCTATGTCAAAAGACATCCGTATTAAGAAAGGCTTGGATATCAAGCTCGTTGGCGACGCAGAGCAAATAACTACAGAACTTTCGTTAGAAGGTGGTGTGTTTGCAATTAAGCCAAATGATTTTCACGGCGTTATTCCAAAAATTTTAGCAAAAGAAGGTACCGAAGTAAAAGCAGGTCAAGCACTTTTTTATTCAAAAAGTGATGAGCGCGTTTTATTTCCTAGTCCGGTAAGTGGTAAAGTTACAGAAATCGTTCGTGGAGCCAGAAGAAAAGTTTTAGCATTTAAAATCACTGCTGATGCACAGCAGGAATACAAAGAATTTGGTAAAAAAGATATTGACGCAATCTCTAGAGAAGAAGTGAAAACTCACTTACTTGCTTCAGGTTGTTGGCCATTTGTAAAACAACGTCCTTACGATGTGATTGCAGATCCAAATCAAACTCCCAAATCAATTTTTGTATCAGCCTACGCAAGTGCACCTTTAGCAGCAGATTATGATTATGCATTAAAAGGTAAAGAGGCCGAATTACAGGCTGCTTTAACTGCGCTAACAAAATTAACAGAAGGTAAAGTACATGTTTCAGTAGCAAAAGACTCAATGCTATCTCCGTTTAAAGAGATGAAAGGAGTTGAGTTACATAAAGTAACAGGGCCACATCCTATTGGTAATGTAAGTACTCAAATAGCACAAATAGATCCTATTAATAAAGGAGAAGTTGTGTGGGTAGTTACTCCACAAGACTTAGTAATAATAGGTGAACTATTATTAACTGGTAAGTTTAATGCTAAACGTACAATTGCTTTAGCTGGATCTAAATTTAATAAGCCACAATATGTTACTGCTATAGCAGGAGCTAATATCGCAGCGCTTGTAAAAGGGAATTTAGATGCAGACAATACCCGTGTAATAAGCGGAAATGTATTAAGCGGAGAGCAAGTTGGTGAAGAAGGATATTTAGGATACTATGAAAACATAGTAACTGCAATTCCTGAAGGAGACGATTATGAATTATTTGGTTGGAATAAACCTGTTTTTAATAAAGTTTCTACATCAAGAGCATTTACATTTTCTTGGTTAACTCCAAAGAAAAAATATGACTTAAATACAAATACAAACGGTGAACACAGAGCATTTGTGGTTACAGGAGCGTATGAAGAAGTATTTCCGTTAGATATCTACCCGATGCAATTATTAAAAGCTTGTAAGTATAAAGATCTTGACGAAATGGAAGGGTTAGGAGCTTATGAGATTGCACCAGAAGATTTCGGTTTGACAGAATTTATTTGTGTATCTAAACAACCTCACCAGAAGATAATTCGTGAAGGATTAGATTTAATGAGAGAAGAATTAGGATAAGATATGGGCTTAAAACAAAACTTACATAATTTAAAAGAAAAGTATAAAGGAACTAAAATGGCACCGCTATTTAATGGTTTTCATACTTTTTTATATTTGCCAAATGAGACAACTCACGGAGGAACTCATATAAAGGCAGCAGATGATTTAAAACGTACAATGAATATTGTAATCATGGCTTTAGTACCATGTTTATTATTCGGTATGTTTAATGCAGGATACCAACATTATGCAGCAATTAATGGATTTACTGAAGGAATGTCTTTCTTTAGTGGAGATTTTTGGAACTTTGACAACTTATTAGTTGGAGCAGTTAAAATTTTACCATTAGTAATAGTATCATACGTAGTTGGTTTAGCAGTAGAATTTATATTTTGTATTATAAAAGGACACGAAATTGAAGAAGGGTATTTAGTTACTGGGATGTTAGTTCCTTTAATTGTACCAATCGATTTACCATTATGGATGTTAGCTGTTGCAGTTATATTTGGTGTGGTAATAGGTAAAGAAGTATTTGGTGGTACAGGAATGAATATTCTTAATCCAGCATTAACAATTCGTGCATTTTTATTCTTCGCATATCCAACTTGGATGTCTGGAGATAAAGTATGGGTTAACGGAGCAAGAGAATTAGCTGGAACAGCAGATGCTATTTCTGGTGAAACAGTTTTAGGAAGCTTAGCACAATCACAACCATTAACACACTCAGTTTCTGATATGTTCTTCGGGTTTATTCCTGGTTCAGTTGGAGAAACATCTACATTCTTAATTTTATTAGCAGGTTTGTTCTTAATTCTAACAAAAATAGGAAGCTGGAGAATTATGTTATCTGCAGTAATAGGAGCATTAGTTATGGGATTCATCTTTAATCAAGTAGTTGGTTTAGGGTGGATTGGTGAAACAAGTAAGTTTTACGGATTAATGAGTTTAGACTTCTGGAAACATTTATTAATTGGAGGTTTTGCTTTTGGAGCTGTTTATATGGCAACTGATCCTGTATCAGCATCACAAACCAACAAAGGAAAATGGATTTACGGTTTCTTTATCGGATTTATTTCGATCATGATTCGTGTATTCAATCCAGCATATCCAGAAGGAGTAATGTTAGCTATTTTATTAATGAACGTTTTTGCTCCAACAATTGACCATTATGTGGTTCAAGGAAATGTAAAGAGAAGATTAAAACGTGCTAAAGTTAAAACTGCCTAGTTATGAGTAAGAGAACAGATAGTAATGGATATACGCTACTTTTTGCCATTGGTATGGTATTAGTAGTAGGAGCGTTGTTAGCTTTTACAGCATCATCGCTTCGCCCAATGATTGATGCAAATAAACGTATCGAAAAGCAACAAAATATTTTGTATGCTATGGGTGTAAATGAAAATGATGAAAGCAGTGCAGTTTTTGTATCTAAAGACAAAGTAGCTGACGCGTTTTCAAAAAACATCAAAAAACAATTAGTTATTGAAGGTGATAAAATTACTGAAGATGCTAATGCATATTTAATTGATGTAAAAAAGCAACAAACAGCCGCAAAATCAGGAGCCGTAAGAAAGTTACCATTATTTGTAGGAGAAAAAGACGGTAAAATGTTTTATATCGCACCAATAAGAGGTAAAGGTCTTTGGGATGCTGTGTGGGCATATGTTGCAATGGATAAAAATATGGTAGTACAAGGTGCTTTTTTTGATCATAAAGGAGAAACACCAGGTTTAGGAGCTAACATTAAGCAACGTTACTTCATGGATGACTTTATTGGAGAAGACTTAATGAACAACGGTTCTTTTAAAGGAATCACTGTTTCTAAATCTAACAATGATCCAAAGAACGAAGATAAAAATGATAACGAGGTAGATGCAATTGCAGGAGCAACCATTACAGGTGATGGAGTTGCAGCAATGATTAAATCTGAATTAGGTTTATACGTGCCTTACTTTAAAACATTGAAATAAATATGGGACTTTTATCAAAAAAAGACGCAGTATTAATTACAGATCCGTTATTAGATAACAACCCAATTACGATTCAAGTATTAGGTATCTGTTCAGCATTAGCAATTACAGCAGAACTGAAAGCTTCTATAGTAATGGCAGTTTCTGTATTATTTGTATTAGGTATTGGAAATGTTGTAATCTCTTTAATGAGAAACATTATACCATCAAAAATTAGAATTATTGTACAGTTAATCGTAGTTGCTGCTTTAGTAATTATTGTTGATCAAGTATTAAAAGCATTTGCTTATGAATTAAGTAAAACACTTTCGGTATTTGTTGGTTTAATTATTACGAACTGTATTATTATGGGACGTTTTGAAGCATTTGCTTTAGGTAACGGGCCATGGAGATCATTTTTAGATGGAATAGGAAATGCTTTAGGATACGGAGCTATCTTAATTGCAGTAGGTTTCTTTAGAGAGTTGTTAGGTTCTGGTACTTTATTAGGATTTAAAGTATTAGGAGATCCAATAGAATTAACAGGCTTATATGCTTTAGGATATGAAAATAACGGGTTTATGTTATTATCACCAATGGCATTAATTGTTGTAGGTATTATTATTTGGATACAACGTAGTAGAAACAAAGCATTAATCGAGGACTAACCAAGTTAGAATTCATTAAAAATATAGAAAAATGGAACATTTAGAATTATTTTTCAAGTCGATATTTATTGATAATATGGTATTTGCTACATTCTTAGGGATGTGTTCGTACTTAGCTGTATCTAAAAAAGTGGCAACAGCAGTAGGTTTAGGAGCTGCGGTTATTTTTGTATTAGCAGTAACAGTACCTGTCAACTGGTTATTAGATCAATATTTATTACAACCAGGAGCTTTATCTTGGTTAGGAGCTGAATATGAAGGTTACGATTTAAGTTTCTTATCATTTATTATGTTTATTGCAACGATTGCAACCATGGTACAATTGGTAGAGATTATTGTTGAGAAGTTTGCACCAGCATTATATAACTCTTTAGGTATTTTCTTACCATTAATTGCCGTAAACTGTGCAATTTTAGGAGGGTCTTTATTTATGCAATCTCGTGAAATTCCAACATTAGGATTGTCGTTAACATACGGTATTGGATCAGGAATCGGATGGTTTTTAGCAATTTTAGCAATTGCGGCTATTCGTGAAAAGATTAGATATTCATCTGTGCCACCAGCATTAAGAGGGTTAGGAATAACTTTTATTATTACTGGATTAATGGCTATAGGGTTTATGAGTTTTGGAGGAATGTTAACAGGAGGTGATGATGAAGTAAAGAAAGAAGAAGCTCCTAAAGCAGAAATCAGAATTGAGAAGAAAGAAGAAGTTAAAAAAGAAGCTGAAAAATTAGCTGATAACACTAAAAAAATTATAGAATAATGGTATTTTTAGAAGTAAGTACAGGAGGTACAGTAGCTGTAACGGTTATATCTTTTTTAGTAATTTTATTGATTTTGGTAGGGTTATTATTGTTTGTAAAACAAAAACTTGCGCCATCAGGTCCGGTAAAAATTACTATTAATGGTGATAAAACAATTGAAGTTGCTTCAGGAGGTACATTGTTATCTACTTTAGGTAACGAGAAAATTTTCTTACCATCAGCTTGTGGTGGAGGTGGATCTTGTGTTCAATGTGAATGTCATGTAAACTCAGGTGGAGGTGAAGCATTACCTACTGAAACACCTCATTTTACACGTAAAGAATTAGCTAGTGGAGTACGTTTATCTTGTCAGGTAAAAGTAAAACAAGACATGGATATTTCTATTCCTGAAGAAATTTTTGGAATTAAGAAATGGGAAGCAGTAGTTGTAAGAAATTACAATGTAGCTACTTTTATTAAGGAGTTTGTAGTTGAAATTCCAGAAGACATGGGGTATAAAGCAGGTGGATATATTCAAATTGAAATTCCAAACTGTGAAGTGAAGTATGCTGATATGGATATTACTGCGCATCCAGAAGAACATGATACGCCAGATAAGTTTGAAGCTGAATGGAATAAATTTGGTTTAAGGCCATTAGTGATGAAAAATACGGAAACTGTAGAAAGAGCATATTCTATGGCTTCTTACCCTGCTGAAGGAAGAGAAATTATGTTAAATGTACGTATTGCTACGCCTCCTTTTGATAGAGTAAAAGGTGGATGGATGGATGTAAACCCAGGGGTTGCATCTTCTTATATATTTAATTTAAAGAAAGGAGATAAGTGTACTATTTCTGGACCTTATGGTGAATTCTTTATTAATGAATCTGAAGCTGAAATGTTGTATGTAGGTGGTGGAGCAGGTATGGCACCAATGCGTTCACACTTATATCACTTATTCAGAACATTAAAAACAGGTAGAACAGTAACTTATTGGTATGGTGGTCGTTCTAAAGCTGAATTGTTCTATGTAGATCATTTTAGAGCTTTAGAAAAAGATTTCCCTAATTTTAAATTCTTTATTGCATTATCTGATCCTACAGAAGCTGATAACTGGAACGTTAAAACAGATGTAAGTGATGAGGCTGGAGATGGATTTACAGGGTTTATTCACCAAGTAGTGATTAATGAATATCTATCTAAACATGAAGCACCAGAAGACTTAGAATTATATTTCTGTGGTCCACCATTAATGAACAACGCAGTTCAGAAGATGGGAGAAGATTTTGGTCTTGCAGATGAGAACATTAGATTTGATGATTTTGGTGGATAAACACTAGAATTTATTATATAAAAAAACCGATACAGTGATGTATCGGTTTTTTATTGCTTTTTTTCTAATATAAATGATGCTTAGAAAGCATATTTTTACACACAAATTAATTATAGTATATTTAAAAAAATAAACATTAAATATGGGGCCTTATTTATTTGGATTTGCATTAAGCATTTTTAGTTTATTATTATTACTAATCAATTCAATTCTCTTTTTAAGTAAAGTAAAGAAAATTAAAAGCCAAACGTATAAATATATAGCGATATATTTAACTGTATTGTTTGTTGTAGAGCTTTGTTGTAATACTATAGGTTACTTATACCCAGCTGAAAACTTATACCTGTCACACTTTTATTTCAATGCTCAATTTATATTATTAAGTCTTGTGTTTTATCGATTGTTTTCTACTCCGAAATTAAAAAAAATCATTGTCATTAATTACACGATAGTTACCTTAATAATTATTGGAATGTATGTGTATAATCCCGAATCTTTCTGGGTATTTAACCTATTTGAGATTGCTTCAACGTCAATATTGTTAATCATATATGCATTAATTCATTTGAACAATACTTTAGGAGTTCAGAAAAAGTACTTTTATTTAACTATTGGTTTGCTTTTATATCTGTTATGTAGTTCCTTAATATTTCTATTCGGAAACTACGAATTGGTTTTTATTAAAGATCCATATATCGATATTTGGATATTTAATACCTTGTTTTATATTATTTATCAAGTATTGATATTTATAGAGTGGAGTTATATAAGTAAGCACGGAGTGAGTGATGAATAATAAAGGTGATTTATTACTGGTTGTTACAACTTCAATAATTTTTTTATTTATTTTTCTAATTGCAATTATCATTTTTATAGTGAAGTCTAGAAAAGATAGAATTAGTATAGAGGAGCAAAAAAAGGAAATAGAAGTAATAGCAAAGCAAAAAACTATTTTACTTAAAGAAATACATCATCGAGTAAAAAATAATTTGCAATTAATCTCAGGTCTTTTGTATTTACAATCTGTAAAGCACAAAAATGAAGAGATAACGGCAATGATAAATGAATCACAGAAACACATTAATTCTATTGCTTTGGTACATGAGATGTTATATAAAGATGATACTTTGTCTTTGGTATCAATGGAAAAGTATTTAAAAGAGTTAGGCTTTAGATTACTTCAAGTTTCAAGTATTGAAGCAATTGAATTTAAATTGAATGTAAATAATGTTTCATTACCAGTTGATTATGCTACAACTTTAGGACTTATAGTAAATGAATTGGTTACAAACTCTTTAAAATATGCGTTTAAAGCTAAAGAAGGTACTATTACTTTATCTTTATATGAAATAAGTAAAAATGAATTCCTTTTTACCTATGCAGATAACGGAAAAGGGTATGAAGTTGACGACGAAAAAACAGGAAATAAAACTTTAGGTAGAAGGTTGATAAAAATGCTAGCTGAAGAAATTGAAGCCGATTTAACAATTAAAAATAAAAACGGCTTAGCTTATAACTTTAATTTTAAAACAAGGATATAATAAGTGATAGCGTCAAAAAATATTTATATAGTAGAAGATATAGCAATTTCGAGAATGTCACTTGAAACAATGTTGTTAGAAAATAAATACGAAATAGCAGGGTCAGCAGCATCTTCAGAAACTGCGTGGAAAGAGATTCAGAATTTACCTGTTGATTTAATTTTACTAGATATTAATTTGGCTGGAGAAAAAAACGGTGTTTGGTTAGCGCAACAAGTTCGAAAGTATTTAAACATACCTATTATATATTTAACAGCATTTGGCGATCAACAAACACTTAAAGAAGTATTAGAAACGAAACCAAATGGTTATTTAATGAAGCCATACCAAGAACCTACATTATTAACAACTATCGATATCGCATTACATAATTTTTCTGAAAATAAAAACTCAAAAAGCATTTCAAATATTGAAACGGAGCATACTATTTTTATAAAAGATAGAAACAAGAAAGTTAGGGTAAATGTTAATGACATTTGTTATATAAAATCAGAGGGTAACTATATAGAAATAACGTTAAGAGAAAAAAAACATGTTGTAAGAAATAAGCTTACAGTATTTAAAAATGTAATACCAAAATCTTTATTTTTTCAATGCCATCAACGCTATATTATAAATATAACTAAAGTAACAGTTTTAAGAAAAGATTCTGTTATTATAAACCTTGTAGATATTCCAATTTCATTAAAATATAAAAAGGAAATGGAGGAGTTATTCCCTGCGTTATAGTTTGGTTTTGGTAATAAAAGATTCTAATTTAAATTTATAGAACCCCATAATATTATAACTCTTTAATTTAATGGTTTTACTCTGTGTTATGTTTGTAACAGTCATTTATAGAGCAATAATTGAGGCTAAATGAGTAATAATAGCTGTTCTGTAAATATCATAAATTGAGAATATTAAAAAAGTAATGAAGTAAATTAAAAATAGAGTATCAGCATATAATATGCTAAAAGTATTAAAAATAAAAGCATTTTAAAAAAATGAACTTTGTCAAAAGAATATACTTGTGGTATTTGAGTATAGAAACCGTACCTTTGCGGCAAATTACTGTAAATGATTACTTTTCAAGATTTAGATTTATCAAATCCATTACAAAACTCAATAGAAGAATTAGGTTTTGTAAACCCAACACCAATTCAAGAAAAAGCTTTTCCTATTGTTAGATCTGGTAGTGATGTGGTTGGAATTGCTCAGACAGGTACAGGTAAAACCTTTGCCTATATGTTACCAATACTTCGCGATTTGAAATTTTCAAAACAACAGCATCCTAGAATACTTGTTGTAGTACCAACACGTGAATTAGTAGTGCAAGTTGTTAATGAAATAGAAAAGCTATCACAGTTTATGACTTTGCGTACTATAGGAGTATTTGGAGGAATTCCTTTAAATAGACACAAACAAGCTGTTGCACTAGGCGCAGATGTTATTGTAGCTACTCCAGGACGTTTATATGATTTAGCATTGAGTAACACGTTAAAGTTGAAATCAATTCAAAAGTTGGTGATTGATGAAGTAGATGTAATGTTAGACCTAGGTTTTAGATTTCAATTATTAAATATTTTTGATCTATTACCTGTACGTCGTCAAAATATTATGTTTTCTGCTACTATGACGCAAGATGTAGAAGCATTAATTGATGATTTTTTTACAGCGCCAAAAAAGATTTTTATAGCAGTAAGTGGTACACCGTTAGATAATATTAACCAAATTAGTTATGATGTACCTAACTTTTATACTAAAGTAAATTTATTACATGAATTGCTTTATAATAAAAGTGAATATAGTAAAGTGTTAATCTTTACACCAAATAAGAGGAATGCTGATAGATTATTTGAATGCGTAAAAGAAGAATTTCCATCGCAATCATGTGTAATTCATTCGAATAAGACACAGAATTACCGTTTACGTTCTATTGAACAATTTAATAAAGGAGAAAAACGAATTCTAATAGCAACAGATGTTATTGCCCGTGGACTAGATTTAGCAGAAGTTACTCATGTAATTAATTTTAATACTCCTTACTACCCTGAGAACTATATGCACAGGATTGGACGTACAGGTCGTGCTGAGCATGAAGGTACTTCAATTCTTTTTTCAACAGTAAAAGAACAAGAAGCAAAGCTTAGAATTGAAGAATTAATGAACTATGAAGTTCCTAAGTTAGAAATTCCTGAGCATGTTGAAATTTCTAAGCAGTTAACAGAAGAAGAGCGACCGAAAGAAGAGGCGGAAAAAAATAAAAATAGAACTTCATTAGAGTACGTTCCTGGTCCTGCTTTTCATGAAAAAAGTGAAAAAAATAGTAAAACTAATCAAGGAGGATCTTATCGTAGAGAAATTGCGAAAAAATATAAAAAACCAAAAACTCGAGGAGATAAGAATTATAACATGCGTAACAAGAAAAAATAATGAAAGCACTTACCAGACAAGAACTTCATAATTTAGGGATGAATATTGTGGGTAAAAAATTGCAGAAGATGGGGTATGAGTTTGTTGCAATAAACAGCGAACTTAAAAAACATCCGCAGTTTGTTTTATTTAAAAAAGGCGAACCTACTATTTTTGTTTTAGTAAAAACAACAAACAATATTCAAACACCAGAAGAATACGATGTGCTATGGATGGAAACATTTAAAGAGCATGCAAAAAAACAGAATGCAAAAATTTGGTTTGCAGGGATCGGTATTGCAAATTCAGAAAGTATAGAATTACCTGTTTTTAAGGATCAGCCATATTATGTTGCCTTTGAGGATTTTATAAAAATTTAATTTTTTTTGTGCAACTTAAATATAAGTAAAGAAGACTTAGGGTCTTTGACTGTTTAATAACCATATATTTTTATAGAAAACACTCGTTTTAAAAAAATGAGTGTTTTTTTATGTTATAATCTTAACTTTATGAAATGAAAGATCTGTTATTAAGAATACAGCAATGTAGAATTTGTGAAGATTTTATAGAGCCAAGACCAGTTGTATTTAGCCAAAAAAAATCAAAAATTATAATTATAGGGCAGGCCCCAGGGCTTAAAGTTCATAAATCAGGTATTCCTTGGGATGATGCAAGTGGAAAGCAATTAAGATCTTGGTTAGGTGTGACTGACGAACAATTTTATAATACTAAAAATTTTGGAATTATACCTATGGGGTTTTGCTATCCAGGAAAGGGAAAATCCGGAGATTTAGCACCGAGAAAAGAATGTGCTCCCCAATGGCATCATTTATTGCTAGAAAAAATGTTAAATGTAGAGTTGGTTATTTTAATAGGAATGTATGCTCAAAAATATTATTTAAAAAAGACTGCAAAAAGAACTCTAACTGATGCGGTAAGCTCTTTTGAAGAATATTTACCTAAATACATGGTTTTGCCACATCCATCACCAAGAAATCGTTTTTGGTTAACTAAAAATCCTTGGTTCTCACAAAGTGTATTACCAATACTTAAAGATAAAGTGGCTGAAATAGTAGAGTAATTTACAATGTAAAGAACAAATTAAAAAAGATTGGTTCAATTGATAAATTTGTACTTTTGCACACTATGATAGAAACACGTGAACCAGTATCAGAAAAAGCAGTTTTAATTGGTATTATAACTCAACATCAAAATGAAAAGCAATCTAAGGAGTATCTAGATGAGTTAGAGTTTTTAACTTTAACTGCTGGAGGTGTTGCTGTAAAACGCTTTGTGCAAAAGATGGAAAGGCCAAATCCTAAAACTTTTTTAGGAACAGGTAAATTAGAGGATGTCAGAATGTATATTGAGTCGCACAATATAGGTACTGCAATTTTCGACGATGAACTGTCACCTGCGCAATTAAGAAATATTGAAAATGTTTTAGATTGTAAAGTGCTAGATAGAACGAATTTAATTCTTGATATTTTTGCAGGTAGAGCCCAAACAAGCTCAGCTAAAGCGCAAGTAGAGTTAGCCCAATGTCAATATTTACTACCTAGGTTAACAAGATTATGGACTCACCTTGATAAGCAAAAGGGAGGTATCGGTATGCGTGGACCTGGTGAAACAGAAATAGAAACTGACCGTCGTATTATTCGAGAAAAAATTACTTTGTTAAAGAAAAAACTTACCACTATAGATAAGCAAATGGCGGTACAAAGAAAAAACAGAGGCAAAATGGTTCGTGTAGCATTAGTAGGGTATACTAATGTTGGTAAATCAACTCTAATGAATTTAATAAGTAAAAGTGATGTATTTGCTGAAAACAAATTGTTTGCAACGCTTGATACAACGGTAAGAAAGGTTGTTATAAAGAATCTTCCGTTTTTAATGACAGATACTGTTGGTTTTATTAGAAAGTTACCAACGCAATTAGTAGAATCATTTAAATCTACTTTAGATGAAGTTCGTGAAGCTGACCTATTATTGCATATCGTAGACATTTGTCATCCAAATTTTGAAGACCATATTGAATCTGTAAATAAAATTTTGGATGAAATTGGCAGCGCAAATAAACCAACAGTAATGGTATTTAATAAAATTGACGCATATACGCATGAAACAATTGAGGATGATGATTTAGTAACAGAAAAAACAAAAGCTCATTATACTTTAGATGACTGGAAAAAAACATGGATGAATGATTTAGAAAAAGAAAGTCTATTTATTTCTGCGTTGAATAAAGATAATTTAGAAAGCTTTAAAGAAAAAGTATATGAATTGGTTAGGGAAATACATATTCAACGTTTTCCTTATAATAATTTTTTATACCAAGAATACGAGTAAATAAGTATAAAAGTGAATTTTTAAAAGTGAAAATATGTAGAAATATTTTTTACTTTTGTGTTTTTTTATTATATTTAGACTCATTTTATAAAAATAGTTAATAAGTTTATTTTAAATATATTATCCCCCCAAAGCCCCCTCGAAAATGAAAAACTACAATCCCCTACGTTCGAAATTAGTAACACTTTTTGCTGCTGAAATTTCGCAAAGAAAAAAAGTAACGACATATACATCATTTTTATTAAATAACCTTTTGTAAATAATATTTAACGGACTTTGGCAATTTGTTAAAGCAAGTTATTTGTTTACTTAAAATTAAATAAAGATGAAAAATATAACGATAATATTGTTGATGTGTTTTTCTGTATTTCAAATTTTTTCACAAAAGGTTTGTTTGTTGGAAGACAAAGCGCTAATTGATGTGAATACACTTAATAAGTGTGCTGTAGAGAAAAAACAAAAAAAACAAAAGATTGACGACGTAATTGTATCTAGTAAAAGGTATTTTAAAAAGAGAGTTTATCTAGAAGAAGCTGCTGAATTAGCAAGTAGTCTAAAAGAAAAAACTATTTCTGATACTAAGGTTGTTAATGATTTTAAAATAGATTTAGTGTTAGATGCACTAGAATCAAAAGAAAAAGAAGTTTCTTTTGATTTGGTAGAAGAAATACCCTTATTTGCTTCTTGTGCTGATAGTTCTATGGATAAATTAAAATGTTTTAATGCTGAAATTCAGAAACATATAAATTCTACGTTCGAGTATCCTGAGAAGGCAATTGAACAAGGAATTGAAGGAGATATAACAGTAAGTTTTATTATTGATAAAAAAGGTGAAATTAAAAATATAAAAGCATCAGGAGATAAATATCAGAAAATTTTAAATGCTGAAGCAAAAAGAATAGTTTCTTTATTGCCTGTATTCAAACCAGGTAAACAAGATGGTAAGGAGTTAAATGTTTTTTATAGTTTTTCAATGAGTTTTAGTTTAGATGAAAACTAAAAGTGTGTTATGTTAAGCTATAATAGTATTTATCTGTTTTAGCTGTATTAATATTTTTTATGCATGTGTATTGATTTCACTATCTTTGCAAGCTATATTAAATATTTGATTCAAAAATATAATACCCCCAGTAGTATGAGAAAAAAAATAACATTAATGTTCGTTTTTTTTATTTCAGTTAACATGATGTCACAAGAGGTTTGTGAATCTCCAGATGAAAGCGAATTAGATTTAAATAGTATAACTAAATGTTCTATTAAAGAATCTAAAAATAAGAGAGATAAAAAAACGAGGCAAATATCTGTTAAAGTATCTGCTAGTAGAAGATATCTTAAAAAAAGAGAGGCTCTTAAAAAACAAAGTGTCTCAGGAGCAACAGGAGTTGGTCTTGCTAGTGTGAAAAGTACTACCGGAAAGGCTGAGATAACCAAAACTTTGTCTTTAAAAGACAATATTGAAAACCTTAAAGAAAAACTATCTGCAGAAGAAATTAAAAAAGCTTCACGATTTACTACTGTAGATAAACTACCAATGTTTAAGGGATGTAAGAAAGTGAAAAAATCTGAAAGTATGGATTGTTTCAATGAAGAGATGATCAATCATATATCAAAACACTTTAGATACCCAAGTAAAGCGGTAAAAGAATCTATTCAAGGAGAGGTTTGGGTTCGTTTTATTATCGATAAAAATGGTGATATTCGAAATATAAAAACATTAGGTCCTAAGAATGCTAGTATACTTAATAAAGAGGCTGTTAGAGTTGTTTTAAAATTACCAAAATTTATTCCAGCGAAAAAAGATGGAGGAAGAATTGCTGTCAAATACGGCTTTCCCATAGTTTTTGCCTTAGAAGAATAATTTATTATTAAATCCACACTCAATTATTATTAATTAAATCCTATTATATATGTTTAAAAAATTACTTACAGTTTTTTTGATTATATGCGGTGCGTCAATATCAGCACAGGTATCTATGTCAGGGAAAATTTATGATGAGTACCTAGAGCCTTTTCCAAGTGCTCTAATTGCTTTTGGAAATCAAACGGTTAGTTCTGAGTTTGATGGTAGTTTTACGTTAAAAGGAGTTGCTAAATTTCCTTTTAAAATTAAAGTCACAGCTTTAGGTTATCAATCAGAAGAGATAGATGTTCTTAATGAAGATCAAGAGCTAAATATTATTCTTAAAGAAAATACAACCTTAGATGAAGTTGTAATATCTGCATCAAGATCTCCAGAGCGTATAATTGAATCGCCTGTAACCATTGAAAGAATAGGTGTTTCTGATATAAGAAAAAACACTTCAGTGTCTTTTTATGATGGATTAACGAATTTAAAAGGAATTGAATCTAGAGAAGCTAGTTATGGTTATAAATCTATAAATTCACGTGGTTTTTCTACTTTTGATAACACAAGGTTTGTTCAATTAGTTGACGGAGTTGAAACTTCAATACCAGCATTAAATTTTTCTGCGGGTAATCTTTTAGGTCTATCGGACTTAGATGTTAAAAATGTTGAGATATTACCTGGTGCCTCTTCAGCCTTGTATGGTGCAAATGCATTTAACGGTATTTTATTAATGACGAGTAAAAATCCTTTTGATTATGATGGAATAAGTGCTTATTTTAAAACAGGTGTAACATCGCAAAAGGAAGCTGGGAACAACCAATTTTATGATGGAGGAATAAGAATGGCTTACAGATTTAGTGATTATTTTGCTGCAAAAGTTAACATGGTTGCTTATAAAGCGGAAGAATGGCATGCTAATGATGATCGTAATACATCAGGTGTAGGTGGAGTTATTAAAGAAGGAAATAGAAACGATACTTCAGATTATGATGGTGTTAATTTTTATGGTGATGAATTTGTTATAACAATACCAGGAATAGGTAGAGTTAGTAGAACAGGTTATTCTGAAAAAGAATTGTATGAGTATGATGGACATAGTGTTAAATTTGATGGTTCATTACATTATAGACCTATGGGTAATGATAAACTAGAAATAGTTTTTAACTCTCGTTTTTCAACTGGTAATAATTTATACCAAGGTACGAATAGGTTTTCTCAAGAGGGGTATTATTTAGAACAACATAAATTAGAGGTTCTAGGAGATAATTTCTTTTTGAGAGGGTATTATACAGGTAACGAATCTGGTAGGGCGCATGATTTGCGATTTGCTGGAGCTGCTTTAAATGAAACATATAATCCGTCTAGAACATGGTTTACTGAATATGCTACTGCGTATTCAGGATTTGTACCTGGAGTTACGGGGGGAAGTGATTCTCAAGCAAGAACTTTCGCTGATAGAAATAGGTTGAAACCTGGTACTTCTCAGTTTAAGAATGCTTTGGAAGGTATTAAAGATATACCTATAAATCAAGGAGGAGCTGGTGTCGCTGATCAAACTGGTTATTATCATGTTGATGGTAATTATAATTTCAAAAATTTAATTAGTTGGGCTGAAATTCAAGTAGGGGCTTCTTACCGTGAATTTAACATTAACTCTCAAGGGACTTTGTTTACAGATAAAGACGGTCCTATTAAGTCTGACTTGTTTGGTTTATATGCGCAAGTTCAAAAAGAATTATTAGACGAACGTTTAAAGTTTACAGGATCATTGCGTTATGATGAAGCTAAGAATTTCAAAGGAAATTATTCGCCAAGAATTGCTTTAACCTATGATGTAGGTGGAAGTAAAAATAAGATAATAAGAGTTTCATATCAAACTGGTTTTAGGAATCCGAGTACAACTGAACAGTATTTTGGATTACAATCGGGCCCTAATAGATTTATATTAGGAACATCTCTTGATAATTTAGACCGATTTTCTGGTTTAGTTAATAATAATGATGGGAGTACAAATATATTAACAGGACAAGATGCTTTTAAAAAAGCATTTATTTTAGAAAATGGTAGTTTAGTTAAATCTAATGTTGATCCAATAAAACCAGAAAGAGTAACTTCTTACGAGTTAGGGTATAGAAGTATCGTTAATATTGGTGCTACTAGTATTGTTGAATTAGATGTTAACGGTTATTACAATCAATATAAAGATTTTGTTGCGTTTAAGAATGTTTTAGTACCTAACTATGATGGTTTAGCGCCTAATGGTAATAGTGCTTTTGATAATGAAGATTTAACGCAGTTTACTTTAAATACAAATACTAAAGCTAATGTTGATTCTTATGGTGTTGGTGTTGGAATAACAACAAAAGTATTTAAAAATTTTAATTTTGGAGCGAACTATACTTTAAGTAGAATGATTTTTGATCAAGTCTCAGATCCAAATTTCCAACCAGGTTATAATACTCCAGAACATCAAGTTAAATTCATGTTGGGTAATGCTAATTTGTTTAAGAATTTTGGTTTTAATGTTAATGTTAGATGGCAAAATGAGTTTTTATGGCAATCTAGTTTTTTAAGTGGTGCTGTTGAAGATAGAACTATACTAGACGCACAGCTTAATTATAGAATACCTTCAATTAAATCTAGGTTTAAAATCGGAGGAACAAACTTAACAGGTAAAGAGTATACTGTTGCACCAGGTTCAGGACTAATAGGATCTTTATACTATTTCTCTTGGGTGATAAATGATTAAAAATAAGTTTTTTACAAAAAAAAGAGGAATGAATTTAATTCATTCCTCTTTTTTTTGTAACTTATGTTTTTTGTAAGTACCTTTGCACCCCCCTAAGAAAGTATTTGTTAAATAAATTTATTTAAATGAAACCCTTAGTTATGAGAAGTTTATTGTTTTTTGTGTTGTTTGTTTTTAGTATATGTACTGTTTCTTCGCAAGAAGTTTGTGAATCGCCAGATGAAAGTTCTGAAGTTGATTTAAACAGTATTACAAAATGTGCAATTACCCCATTAAAAAATTCGAAAGACAAAAAGTCACGTCAAATTAGAGTTAGAGTATCTGCTAGAAGAAGAGTGTTGAAAAGAAAAGCAACAGCTTCAGCAAATAGCTTAAGTGCTTCAAGCGTAGATAAATCATCTATAAAAACCGCAACAGCTCCAGTTGATGGTCTAAGTACATCACAAATAGGTTCTTCATCTGTAAAAGAAGATACACCTGATTTAAAACCTGTAATTGCTTTAAAGGAAACTAAAGCAAAAAGTAGTATTGAAAGATTAAAAGAGAAGCTTTCAAAAGAAGAGGTTAGTAAAGCTTTAAGGTTTACATTCGTAGATAGAATACCTACTTTTAAAGGGTGTGAAAGAGTAAAGAAAAATGAAAGGTCAGATTGTTTTAATAACGAAATGATAAATCATATATCTAAACACTTTAATTATCCATCAGAGGCTGTAAGATCTCATTTAGAAGGTGAGGTTTGGGTACGTTTTATTATAGACAAAGATGGATATGTTAAAAACATTAAAACATTAGGCCCAGATGATGCAGAAATATTAAATGAGGAAGCGGTACGTGTAGTATCAAAGTTACCAAGATTTAAGCCTGCCAAAATTAATGGAAAGCCTACATCTACAAAATATGGTTTTCCAATAAATTTCTCTTTAGAAGAATAATTTCATAATTATATAATAGTAAAATTTTTTAAAATGTTCAAGAAACAATTATTAATGATTGTCTTTACATTATGTGCATTAATGTCTTATGCACAAGTAGAGATAAAGGGATTAGTGTATGATGAGTACCTAGAGCCTTTTTATAATGCTAAAGTTACCTTAAATGGTAAAGAAACAACCTCTAACCAAGATGGTGAGTTTGTATTAGTATTAAAAAAAGAATTACCAGCTGTTCTAAAAGTTACTGCCTTTGGTTATCAAGATGAAGAAGTACTTATTACAAATTTAGAAAAATCTGTAAAAGTAATTTTAAAAGAAAGTTTTTTATTAGATCAAATAGTAATCTCTGCATCTAGGGTTCCTGAAAGAATTATTGAATCTCCAGTAACAATTGAGAGATTTGGAGCAGCTGATATAAGAAAAACAGCATCTAGTTCATTCTATGATGGATTAACGAATCTGAAAGGTGTTGACTCGAGAGAGGTTAGTTATGGTTTTAAATCTATAAATTCTAGAGGTTTTTCAGATTTTACGAATACTAGATTTGTACAAATGATTGATGGTATGGATACTGCTGCTCAAGCATTGAGTTATAGTACTGGTAATTTTTCTGGTGTTTCTGAATTAGATATTAAAAGTGTTGAGATACTACCAGGAGCTGCCTCTGCATTATATGGAGCTAATGCATACAATGGTTTAATGTTGATGAATACTAAGAACCCATTTGATTACACAGGAATTAGTACAATGTTTAAAACAGGGTATACAAGTCAAGATGTGGCAGGTAATTCACCTTTTTATGATGTAGCTATAAGAATGGCATATAAATTTAGTGATAAATTCGCAGCTAAAGTTAATATGTCGTACTATGAAGTTAAAGAATGGTCGGCTAATGATACTAGAAATAAACAAGTTGATTCAAATAATTTAATTGAGGGTAACTTGAATAGCACTTCTGAATATGATGGTGTTAATACTTATGGTGATGAAGGATTTAATAGTTTGTCTTTTGTAGATTATTTGAACTTAGGTTTACCAGGGGATTTACTTTCAAGAAGACAAGGTTATTCAGAAAGAGAACTGCTTAGAGAGGATTTTACTTCTAAGAATGTCCGATTTTCAGGAGGTCTGTATTATCGCCCATTTGGTGATGAATCATTAGAAATTCAATTGTCATCAAGGTTATCATTAAGAGATAATTTATTTCAAGGAAATGATACAAGGTTGGCACAGCAAGGTTATTTTACAGGCCAACATAAATTAGAATTAAAAGGTGATAATTTTTATATAAGAGGTTATTATACTTCTAATGATTCAGGTAAAAGTTATGATTTAACTAAAACAGGTAATTTTATATTAGATCAAGCAGGGGTTTTTAATAGTGGATATGCATCAGATTTTTATTTGAAGCATTACGATGAAAAAACATCTATACAGGAAGCAAGACTATATGCTGCTAGGAATATACCAAAAGCAGGATCGAATGGATTTAATGAATCTTTAAATGAAGCTAAAAACACGCTAACAACTGAAGGTGGGGCTCTTATTTATGAAAGAAGTAATTATTCTCATTTAGATGGTAATTATAACTTTAAATCGTTGTTAAATGAGTGGGCTGATATTCAGGTAGGTGCTTCTTATAGAGATTTTAATCCAAATTCGAAAGGGACTCTTTTTAATGATAAGGATGAGAAAATAAATTTATATGAGTATGGTTTTTATACTCAATTTCAGAAAAAAATATTTGATGATAGGTTAAAATTTACTGGATCTATTCGTTATGATAAATCTAAAAATTTTAAAGCAAATTACTCACCTAGAATTGCAATAAATTATTCTTTAGGAGAAGAAAGAAAACACGTAGTAAGAGCCTCATATCAAACAGGTTTTCGTAACCCAACTTTACAAGAACAATATTTATTTTCTCAATCAGGTATAAAAACAAATGTGGGAACTGTAGGTGATAATTTAAAGAATATAAACTATGAAAATAGCCCTTATTCTGTTTTTAATTATACAACAGGACAATTCGAGAATTTCACTAGAACTGTTACAGGAGACGATATAATTAATAACTCATTATTAACAAAAGCTTTTTACGCAGAAGGTAAAGGGATTAAATCAGAATACAAAGAAGTTGTTCCGGAAGTTGTTAAGACTTTAGAGTTAGGGTATAGAAGTATTTTGCGTTTAAATAATAAAAATAATTTAGATATAGACTTTAATGCTTTTTATAGCCAACATAATGATTTTATTTTTACACAAGATGTCATTACACCCAATGCAGGTAAATTATTTCCTTATGGGAATAGAAAATTAACAGCAGCAGAACAATTAGAGCCAGAACACCTTTATGAAATTATTATAGATGATGTGGCTATTGCTGATGAAGTTGCTAGTGATGCCATCAATGGTACTAATGGTACTACAAATTTACGTGAATTTAATATTGTAACAAATGCTAAATCACAAGTTGATTCTTACGGTTTTGGTTTAGGTTTACATACTAAAATGTTTAGAGATTTTGATATAGGTTTAAATTATAATTTTATTGATTTTGAATTTGAAGATAAAGATTTCGGTTATTTTGAACCAAACTTTAATTCACCTAAGCATACTGTAAAGTTTCAGTTTGGGAACGAAAAACTTTTCAAGAATTTTGGATTTAACATTGATGCTAGATGGCAAGATAAATATAGATGGATATCTACTTTCGTTAAAGGAGATGTAGATGCGAGAACAGTTGTAGATGCGCAGTTAAATTACACAATTCCATCAATGAAATCTAGAATTAAAATTGGAGGAACAAATTTATTTGGAAAAGATTATTATGTAGCGCCAGGATCTGGTCAAATAGGACAGTTATATTACATATCTTGGGTTATTAATAACTAAGATTATAATAAATAAATAGTATTACTTTAAAAAATAAAATCTCGAGCATTGCTCGAGATTTTATTTTTATAATAGAATTAGATAACCTTACTTAAGGTAATTGAAAACCGCAGTTTAAGAACGTAAAGAAAGCTTGTTAAGGAGGGTTTAAATAGTTTGTGTGGGAAATATCTACTTAGTACTATTTAACTTAAAAACAACAACAATAAAAGCTAGTTAAGAATAGTGATATTTAATTGAGTTCAAAAAAACAATACAATTTATTTGAGGCTTAAAACAGTAAGCTAAATTATTTGAAAAATAAAATTAGATAAAAAACAAAAGACAGTAATATAAGATTACTGTCTTTTTATATGATGTAAAACTGAGTTAGAGAGCAGTGTAATAGCTAAGTACTACGACTTATCAGATTTATCAATGATATCTATATCTTTAGATTTTTTCTCCCAATTCTTTTTAGCTAAGTTTTGTAAATCAGCAACGCTATCACTTTCATCCATAATTTCGAAACCTAGTAAAGTCTCAATGACATCTTCTTGTGTTACTAAGCCACTTACCGATCCATATTCATCAACAACTAAGGCTAAATGTTCACGTTTTTTAACCAGTTTATTAAATAAATCAGGGATAGATAAATCTCTATTAGCAATAATTATATCTCTTTTAATAGATTTTAAAGGCTCATCTCCTTTTTCATCTATTAAAGCTAATAGCATTTGATCTTTTAATATATAACCAGTTATATTATCTGGTTTGTCAGTGAAAACAGGTATTCTTGAAAAATGTAATTCTTTGTTATTGTCAAAAAATGATTGTATCGTCATATTCTCATCAGCAGTTATAATAACTGTACGAGGTGTCATAATATCTTTTGCTTGAATATCTTTAAAGTTTAGCATGTTTCTAATTACATTACTTTCATTTTCATGAAATACACCTTCTTGTTCTGCAATATCTGTCATAACAGAAAAATCTTCTCTGCTTAAGACGCTTTCACCATGACCTCCTTTTCCGCCAATAAGTTTAGTTGTTAGTTGTAGTATCCATAAGATTCCTGTCCATTTTAAAGGGAAAATCATTACTTTTAAAGCCTTAGTGGTAAAGTTAGCTAATTGTTTCCAGTAGGTAGCCCCTATTGTTTTAGGAATGATTTCTGAAGCGACTAGGATTAAAATTGTCATTATTGCAGATACGATAAAAACACCATACCCGTCATCGTTAAATATTTTCTTAGCCTCGGTACCAACTAAAATTGCACCAACTGTGTGCGCAAGAGTATTTAAAGTAAGTATCGCAATTAATGGTTTGTCTACATCTTTTTTTAATGCTTCTAATTGTGTCGCAAAAAGTTTTCCTTCTTTCTTTTTAACATTAACAAATGTAGGTGTTACACTTAGCAATACAGCTTCTAATATTGAGCATATGAAAGAGAAAAATATTGATACTGTTGCATAAATTATTAATAGAGTCATTCTTTTTTAAATTTTATTAAGCTAAAGTAAGCAAAAAAGAAAACCTCAAGGATATGATTCCTTGAGGTTTTCTAAAATATTTAATGTTTTTTAATTAGAAACCGTAGCTTAAACCAGCTAACCAGTATGACTGAACTTTACCTGGAGTTGCTTCTAATGAAGGGAAGTTTGTTAAAGCAGAGTTAAACGTTTCTTGTTTGTTAGCTCTTAAACCAGATTCAATTCCTACTCCAATACCTTTCCATATATTAAACCCAATAGAGTTTATCCAAGTTGCGTTTGATAAATCTGAAGATTTGTAGCTTTGAAAGGTAGATAAATTAGATCTAAATTTAAAGTTACCAATTTTCTTGTTGTATTCTGCAACAATTTTAGTACCTAAAGAAGATGTATATTCAGATCCTGACTTACTAAACACATAATTGTAGTTTAGAGGATGTACAACAACAACTAATTCAGGTATTGGTATCCAAGTAGCACCAACTCCAAAATCTAAATAACCTGGGTCATTAAAGTTCTTGATAAAAGAAGTTCTGTATTCAGCTAATGTAGAAACAGCTAAAGTTTTAGTCAATTTATAACCAAATAAAGATGTTATTGTAAAAACATCAGTAGTTCCTTTAAATTCAGTGTCATCATTAGCGTTATCTTTATCATCTAATTTAACCCAACCTAAGTTTACGTTAGCAGAGTTTCTCCAAAAATATTTTTCTCTATCTAAATTAGCAAAACCATTAACTGTAATACCTATGTTACCTGCCGAAGAGTTTGGTACAGCATTAGAGTACCAGTTGTTAAATCCTGAAAGATTAGCACCAATAGTACCAAAAGCACCAAATTTCCATCCAGGAAAAGCATCAATTTTAGATTGTAAAGCATTAGCTTCACCTTGTAATTTACCTATTTCAGTATTTTTAGTTGCAAGGTCTTTCTTTAATTCTTCTACTGTTTGTGCTTTTAAAGAAGCAATAGAGCATACAAGTGCTAACGTTAAAACTATTTTTTTCATTATATTAATTTTTAAATTTTTTTAAGAGCGCGAATCTACGCCTTTTATAAGACAACTCAATTTTATAAAAGTCACTAATTTTTTACACTTTTTTTTTAAACAAAGGAACAGTAGAGCAAGCCTCTCCAAACATAATAGTCTTTGCTAAAGGCTGAATTTTACTAATTAGTAAAGTATAAGCAGATGGGGGAATAGGTTTATTCGTACACCCTTTAATAATTACTGGAACGTTTTGATATTTAGAAAGATCTAAATCAGCAATTATTTCTTGGTAAAGAACGGTTTCTAACATTTCTAAACCACCTACTATTGTTTTTTTAGTAAAACTAGCTAGATGAGCTGTTAATAATAAATAAGCCCAAGAAGGAATAATAGCATCAGAAGAACAAGTTAAAGCAATATAATTACCTTTATACTGAGACCAGTCATGATTTTTTACTTGTTCTCTAAAATCTTTTTCACGAAGAATTAATTCTTCATAAAGCCAATCTTTAATATCAAAAACAACACGCTTTCCTTGAGGATAGTAATCTTCAAGATCTATCGTGATTAATTTACTGTTTGCTACTCTATTTATAATTTCTTTTGCCATTTGTATGAAACGTCATTGCGATGAAAGTAAAGCAATCTTTTTAATAGATTACTTTATTGTTCTTTCTCGAAAAGACAAATTTATTTAAAGCATTCCTAATTCTAACTTCGCTTCTTCGCTCATCATATCTTGCGTCCATGTAGGATCGAAAGTGATTTCTACTTCACAAGCGTTGATTTCTTCCAATGATTTTACCTTTTCTTCAATGTCAACAGGTAGGCTTTCAGCCACAGGGCAATTTGGAGAGGTTAAGGTCATTAATATTTTAGCATCGTTTTCTTCAGAAACAAATACGTCGTAAATCAATCCCAGTTCATAAATATCTACAGGTATTTCTGGATCGTAAATTGTTTTTAAAACGCGTACTATTTTATCTCCTAAATCATCTAATTCCTTATCAGTCATTTTCTGCTTCTTTAATTCGTTAATTTTGATTGTTGTGCAATGGCGTACATTTTTATTTGTTTCACCATCGATACTAAGCCGTTTGCACGTGTTGGACTTAAATGTTCCTTTAATCCAATTTCGTCTATAAAATTAGTATCAGCTTTTATAATATTTTGAGGAGTTTGGTTAGAAAATACTCTTAATAATAAAGCAACGATTCCTTTTGTTAAAATAGCATCACTATCGGCTGTAAACACTATAGTATCATTTTTTAACTCAGAGTATAACCATACTTTCGATTGACATCCTTTAATTAAGTTTTCATCTAATTTATAGGTGTCGTTTATAATAGGTAATGATTTTCCGAGGTCAATTATATATTCATAACGCTCCATCCATTCATCAAACATAGAAAACTCGTCAATAATTTCTTCTTGTATTTCTTTGATAGTCATTTTTTAAAACTATTTTTGCGCTGTCTAAAGACACGTTATTTAAAAGTGCAAAATTACAGTAAAAAAATAAGAAATGAGTAAATTATTAGCAGTTGGTACAGTTGCATTTGATGCTATTGAAACACCTTTTGGAAAAACAGATAAAATATTAGGAGGTTCAGGAACTTTTGTTGGTTTGGCAGCTTCTCAATTTGGAGTAAAAACAGGTGTAGTTTCTGTTGTTGGAGGTGATTTCCCTCAGTCATATATAGATATGATGAACAACAAAGGAATTAATACTGATGGTATTGAAGTTGTTAAAGAAGGAAAAACTTTCTTTTGGAGCGGAAAATATCATAATGATATGAACTCTCGTGATACTTTAATTACTGAATTAAATGTTTTAGAGCATTTTCAGCCAGTAGTGCCTGAAGAATATAAAGATGCTGCTATAGT
Source organism: Tenacibaculum ovolyticum DSM 18103 (assembly GCF_000430545.1). Lineage (GTDB taxonomy): Bacteria > Bacteroidota > Bacteroidia > Flavobacteriales > Flavobacteriaceae > Polaribacter > Polaribacter ovolyticus. Next base: position 186,193 of record NZ_AUMF01000008.1, on the reverse strand, counting down.
AATGTTAGGTAATTTACACCCATTAACGCAAGCATCAGTTTTAGATCAAATGACAGAACGACCAAAATTAGTGGTATTAGATACTATGAATTTCTGGATGGATATTGCATTAGCGGATTTACATACTGTATTAAAACGAGTAGATGTTGTTACAATTAACGATGAAGAAGCACGTCAGTTAAGTGGAGAGTATTCGTTGGTAAATGCAGCAAAGAAGATTCATGAAATGGGACCAAAATATGTAGTGATTAAAAAAGGAGAACATGGAGCTTTATTATTTAATGAAGGGAAAATGTTTTTTGCCCCTGCATTACCATTAGCAGAAGTGTTTGACCCTACAGGAGCAGGAGATACTTTTGCAGGAGGTTTCTGTGGATATTTAGCTAAAACAGGAGATGTTTCGTTTGAGAATATGAAAAATGGAATTATTTACGGATCAAACTTAGCTTCCTTCTGTGTTGAGAAATTCGGAACTCAGCGAATGGAGGAGTTAACAAATGACGAGGTGTTAACACGCTTGCAGTCTTTTAGAGAGTTAACACAGTTTGATATAGAATTATCATAAAATAAAAATCCGCGCTTTTTGCTGCGGATTTTTTTATAGAGTATAACAATAACAACAACACATAATTAAATTTTTATCAAATGAGTGACGCTATTAAACATGAATGTGGTATTGCAATGGTTCGTTTATTAAAACCATTACAGTATTATAAAGACAAATACGGAACGGCATTTTATGGTGTAAATAAAATGTATTTGTTAATGGAAAAACAGCATAATCGTGGGCAAGATGGTGCAGGTTTAGCAAGTATTAAGTTTAATGTAGAGCCAGGTACACGTTATATTAGTAGAGTTCGATCTAATCAACCACAACCGATTAAAGATATTTTTGGTAAAGTTAACGATAGAATTAATGGAGTTTTTGAAGAGAACCCTGATAAAGTTAACGATGTTAAATGGCAAGAAGAAAATGTGCCTTATTTAGGTAACTTGTTTTTAGGGCACGTTCGTTATGGGACTTTTGGTAAGAACTCTATAGAAAGTGTACACCCTTTCTTACGTCAACGTAATTGGAAACATCAAAATTTATTGGTTGCAGGTAACTTTAACATGACGAATTCGAAGCAGTTAATGGATGATTTAGTTGAGTTAGGTCAGCATCCTAAAGAGTTTACAGATACTGTTACTGTTATGGAAAAGATAGGCCATTTCTTAGAAGCTGAAGTTTCTGATTTATACCTTAAAGCAAAAGAAGCAGGATTTAGTAAGAAAAATGCTTCTCCTTACATAGAAGAGAATTTAGATCTTCAGCGAATCTTAAAACGATCAGCAAAAAATTGGGATGGAGGTTATGCAATGGCTGGATTATTAGGTCATGGAGATGCTTTTGTATTGAGAGATCCATCTGCTATTCGTCCTGCATTTTATTATCAAGATGATGAAGTGGTGGTAATAGCTTCAGAGCGACCTGCAATTCAAACTGTATTTAATGTAGCTATTGATAAAATTAAAGAGATTGATAGAGGGCATGCATTAATTATTAAAAAAAGTGGAGAAACAACAATGGCTCCTGTTTTAGAACAGCGAGTTAAAAAAGCATGTTCTTTTGAGCGTATTTACTTTTCGAGAGGAAGTGATGCTTCAATTTATGAAGAGCGTAAAAATCTAGGGAAATATGTGTTTCCTGAGGTTTTAAAGTCAATTGATGATGATATAGAAAACGCTGTGTTTTCATATATACCAAACACGGCAGAAACGTCATTTTACGGAATGATGGAAGCTGCTGAAGATGTTTTGAATCAGCAAAAGACAGCAGCTATTTTAGCAGGAGGAGGTAAGTTGTCAAAAGAAAAAGTAGTTGATATTCTTTCTAAGAGACCTCGTTTTGAGAAGATAGCAATTAAAGACGCCAAACTTAGAACGTTTATTACAGATGATAGTAGTAGAGATGATCTTGTGGCGCATGTTTATGACATAACCTATGGAGTTGTAAAGCCTACTGATAATTTAGTAATTATTGATGACAGTATAGTGCGCGGTACAACATTAAAGAAAAGTATTATAAAAATATTAGACAGATTAAGCCCTAAGAAAATAGTGGTAGTCTCTTCTGCGCCTCAAATACGATATCCTGATTGTTACGGTATTGATATGGCGAAAATTAATGATTTTATTGCTTTTAAAGCGGCATTAGAATTATTAAAGGAAACTAATCAATATAATATTATTGATGAAGTATATGCCAAATGTAAGAGGCAAGAAGTTAGTGAAGATAGGGATGTTATTAATTATGTAAAAGAAGTATATGCTCCTTTTTCTGACGAAGAAATTTCTGCTAAAATTGCTCAAATGTTAAAAACACCAGACATTACATCTGAGGTAGAGGTAATTTTTCAAGGTGTAGATAATTTACATAAAGCATGTCCTGATAATTTAGGAGATTGGTATTTTACAGGAGATTATCCTACAGATGGAGGTAATCGAGTAGTAAACCAAGCGTTTATTAATTTCTATGAGGGAAGTGATAAAAGAGCATACTAGATAAGATTTGTTAAATTAGAGATATAAAAAAAGCGAAATCAATTGATTTCGCTTTTTTTTTGTGTGAAAGTTTATTTAAATTGGAACAACAATAGCTCCATTAAATTTCTCTCTAATTTTATTTAAAGCTTTGTCAGCTTGTAATCTTGTTTTGTAATTCCCTACTTGAGCTTTCCAGTCTGGTTGGTCATACTTAAGCTTTGTATAAACGCCTGGGTATTCAACTTGAAATCTATGGCGGAGGCTCTTAGCTCTCCTTTCTAATCCATTATATAGCTGAATCCTGTAACCGCTTCCGTTATTTTTATTGTAGGCTCTCTTTTTAGCTATTAAAGAAATAATGTCTTTATTATCAGTATGATTATCTTGGGCTTGTATATTGAAAACACCAATTATAAGAATTAAAAAAAGGGTAATTAGAATATTTCTTTTTTTCATTTTATTTAAATTTTTTACAAAAGTAACAACTTGCATTTTAATAGATTGTCTGTGCTACTTATTTAGAACAAATATAAATTATAAATTAGCAATCTCTTAACATTTCACAATTTAGAGATAAGTAGTACTTTTGTCCAACTTTCTAAGTGCTGTTTTTATAACGGTGTTATAGAAAAAATTGTACCAAAATAGATACAAAACTTATATTTAATAGTATGAAAAGTGTGAAACATCACAGCAGATTAACCCAAACACTCGTAAAGAGTATCGCTTTCTTTTTAGTCTTATTCGTAGGCTTTACGGCATTTTCACAAGAAATTGATGAAGCTCGTCAAAAGGAAGGAAAAAAATTATTTAAGTCTTTATGTGCTTCATGTCACAAGTTAGATAAGAAACTTGTGGGGCCTAAGTTAGCAGGCATAGAAGAAAGAAGAGAAAACGATTGGTTAAAGTCTTGGATTAAAGACAACGCCGCGTTAAGAGCTTCTGGAGATAAAGATGCAAACGAAATTTTTGAAGAGTACAAGCAATCTAATATGACGGCTTTTCCTCAGTTAACAGATAAAAATATCGATGATATTCTTTATTATACAACTGTAGGAGAAATCAAGAAAGCAGGAGAAGCAGTAGCGGTTGCTGGTGTTGCTGAAAAAGGTGATGCCCCTAAGTGGTTATTGTATCTTTTGGCGGCGGCAATTATTGTAGCGTTTTTAATTATAGCTAGTTTGTTGAAAACAATTAGTGAATTGAAAGGTGCTCCTAAGACAGCTGGTGCATTAGGTCAAACAGCAGAGTTGTGGGAAGGTATTAAGAAAAATACTTTTTTACATGTTTTAACTGTGATCTTCGGAGCTCTATTAGGTGCTTATTTCTTATTTGGAACTTTGTTTAAAGTGGGAGTTGATGAAGGGTATCAGCCAATTCAACCAATTGCTTTTTCACATAAAATACACGCTGGTGATAATAAGATAGATTGTCAATATTGTCACTCTTCAGCAAAGCATAGTAAAACGTCAGGAATTCCTTCGGTAAGTGTTTGTATGAATTGTCATAAAAATATATCAGAAGTTGCTGATGACACTAAGGTAGTTATGGATGATCATACATTAACTAAGACTGACTTAGATAAAGAAATAGCTAAGATTTATGAAGCTGCCGGATGGGATGCGGAAAACTTAGAGTACACTGGTGTTACAAAACCTGTAAAGTGGGTTAGAGTTCATAATTTACCAGATTTTGCATATTTTAATCACTCACAACACGTAACTGTTGGAGGGTTAAAATGTCAAAAATGTCACGGTCCTGTTGAAGAAATGGAAGAGGTATATCAATACTCTCCGTTAACAATGGGTTGGTGTATAGATTGTCATAAGGAAACGAAAGTTGACTTAAAAGGGAACGAATATTATGCTAAGATTCATAAAGAATTAGCAGCAAAATATAATGTTGACCAAGTGACAATTGCACAGTTAGGTGGAAAAGAGTGTGGTAAGTGCCACTATTAATCAATTAGAAAGTAGAAAAACACATATATAAATGGCTTCAAACAAAAAATACTGGCAAAGTGTTGAAGAACTAAAAGGTAGTTCTGTTGTTGAAACGCTACGTAACAATGAGTTTGTACAAGATATTCCTACAGATGAGTTTTTAGGTGATAAAGAAACGTTAGAAACATCATCAACATCACGTAGAGATTTCTTGAAATATGTTGGGTTTACCACAGCAGCAGCTTCTTTAGCAGCTTGTGAGGGTCCAGTAAGAAAATCAATCCCATATGTAGTGCAACCAAATGATATCGTTGTAGGTGTTGCTGATTGGTACGCAACTACAATCGCTGATGGTTTTGATTTTGCAAACGTATTGGTAAAAACACGTGAAGGTCGTCCAATTCTTGTAATGCCTAATAAGCAAGCAGGAGGAGAGACAAATGCACGTACACAAGCATCTGTATTATCATTATATGATGATAGTTTGCGTTTAAAAGAACCTCAAGATAGAGAGTCTTTTTTAACTTGGAAAGATGCAGATTCTAAAATTATAGCAAAATTAAACGAATTAAAATCAGCAAACGAATCAGTAGTGTTATTAACAGGTACTCTTGCGAGTCCTTCTACTGAAAAAGTAATTGCCGATTTTACTACTGCTTTTCCTAATGTAAAGCATGTCGTTTATGATGCAATTTCAGAAAGTGCAACAGCTGATGCTTTTGAAGCAATGTACGGTAAGCGTGCTTTACCAAACTATGATTTTAGTAAGGCAGAAATGATTGTTTCTGTTGGTGCTGATTTTATTGGTGATTGGCAAGGTGGGTACGAAAAGTCATATGCTGAAGGACGTAGAGCTGAATCTGGTAAAATGTCTTACCATGTTCAAATAGAAAGTAACATGTCTTTAGCAGGAGCAAATGCTGATAAAAGAATGGTTGTGAAACCTTCTGAACAAGTATATGCTTTAGTTAATTTATACAATGCTGTAACAGGAGAATCTATTCCATCAAAAGCAACTAAATTTGATGCTGAACTTAAAAATATCGCTAGAGATTTAAAGAGAGCAGGTTCAAAAGGAGTTGTAGTTACAGGATTAAATGATAAAAATGCTCAGTTAATTGCTTTTGCAATTAATGAGAAATTAAATAGTCAGATATTCGATACCAAAGCTGTCAACTTAACACGACAAGGTAACGATACTCAAGTAGCTAAATTAGTTGCAGATATTAAAGGAGGTAATGTAAAAGGTTTAATTACTTATAATACAAATCCTTTATACACATTAGCTAATTCAGCTGAATTAGCTGAAGGAATTAAGAAATTAAAATTATCTGTTGCAATAGCTACTCAGAATGACGCAACAGCTAAAGCTGCACAATATGCATTACCAGCACCTCACAACTTAGAAAGTTGGGGAGATGTAATGGTAACAAAAGGAACGTATAGTTTAATGCAGCCAACTATTTCTCCGTTATTTAATACACGTCAATTACAAGATGTGTTATTAAAATGGTCAGGTAGTTCTGTAAATTATTACGATACCTTAAAAGAATTTTGGAGTACTACTGTTTTAAATGGAGCTTCTTGGAACCAAGCATTACATGATGGTTTCTTTAAGTCTGATTTCAATTCAGAAGAAGAAATTTTTGAATCTACTGTAGTATTAAATACTGTAGGTGCTGAATTAGTAAATAGTGCAAATAGTGCTACTGGTTTTGAATTAAACTTATTTTCATCAACTGCACTAGGTGATGGTAAACAAGCAAACAACCCTTGGTTACAAGAATTACCAGATCCTATAACTCGTGCAGCTTGGGATAATTACTTAACTGTTTCTATGGCTGATGCCAGAGAATTAGGTTTTGAAAATCCAGTAAAAGATAATGGTGCTATAAATGGTAACTATGCAACTGTAACAGTAAACGGAGTTAGCCTTAAAAATGTACCAGTAATGATTCAGCCAGGTCAAGCAAAAGGATCTGTTGGATTAGCATTAGGTTACGGTAGAACAGAAGGATTAAAAGAAGAGATGCAAGTTGGTATAAACGCGTATCCTTTATATAAAAATGGAAATGCTGTACAATACAACGTTTCTATAGAGAAAACATCAGGATGGCATAAGTTTGCTTGTACTCAGGTACAAAGTACACTTGCAGGTCGTCATGATATTTTAAAAGAAGCTACATTAAAGCAAGTAACAGATCATAAATTAGATCCTAAACACACTTGGAACAAACCAGCAATGGTTTCTTATGATCATCAAGAAGTTGAAGCTAGTAGCATCGATTTATGGGATGAACATAATCGTGAAATCGGACACCACTTTAACTTATCTATCGATTTAACATCTTGTACAGGATGTGGGGCGTGTGTAGTAGCATGTCATGCAGAAAATAATGTGCCGGTTGTAGGTAAAGATGAAGTACGTGTAGGTAGAGATATGCACTGGCTGCGTATTGATCGTTATTATTCTTCAACTGTAGTAGACAAACAGCATGAAGCTTCAATGACTATTGAACAGTTTAAAGCTGAAAATCCTAACTTAGCGAATAAAGATGTTGAAAGAAAATATACAGAGAGAGTTCTAGAATTAAGTAAAGGAGATTTATTTGATGCTTTAGAGAATTCTGCTGAAAACCCAGAGGTTGCTTTCCAACCAATGATGTGTCAGCACTGTAACCATGCACCATGTGAAACAGTTTGTCCAGTAGCGGCAACATCACACGGTCGTCAAGGTCAAAATCAAATGGCTTATAACAGATGTGTTGGTACAAGATATTGTGCAAACAACTGTCCATATAGAGTTCGTCGTTTCAACTGGTTTAATTACTCAGAAAACAATGAATTTGACTTTAACATGAACAACGAATACGGTAAGATGGTATTAAACCCAGACGTAGTAGTTCGTTCTCGTGGAGTTATGGAAAAATGTTCTATGTGTATTCAAATGACACAAGCAACTATTTTAAAAGCTAAAAAAGAAGGTAGAGCAGTAAATAAAGATGAGTTTGAAACAGCTTGTTCATCAGCATGTTCTACAGGAGCAATGGTGTTTGGAGATATAAATAACTCTGAAGATGAAGTAACTGCTTTAAAAGAAGATAAAAGAGCTTTCCACGTGTTAGATTATATTGGTACAAAACCAAATGTAGTATACCAAGTGAAAGTAAGGAATACAAACGAAGCTTAATAACAAAACTAATAAGTATATAGATTTATGTCGTCTCATTACGAATCATCTTATAGAGAACCTTTAGTGTTGGGTAACAAAAGTTACCATGATATCACTGAAGACATTGCAAAACCTATTGAGGGTAAAGCAAATCAAAATTGGTATATCGCATTTTATATCTCTTTAGCAGCAATGTTATGGGGATTTGGATGTATTTTCTACACAGTCGGTACAGGTATCGGTGTGTGGGGATTAAGTAAAAACATTGGTTGGGCATGGGATATTACCAACTTTGTATGGTGGGTAGGTATTGGTCACGCTGGAACATTAATTTCGGCAGTACTACTATTATTCCGTCAAAAATGGAGAATGGCAATTAACCGTTCTGCAGAAGCCATGACAATTTTTGCTGTATTCCAAGCAGGTTTATTCCCTATTATTCACATGGGACGTCCATGGAACGGATATTGGGTATTACCTATGCCAAATCAATTTGGTTCGTTATGGGTAAACTTTAATTCACCATTATTATGGGATGTATTCGCAATTTCAACTTATTTATCTGTATCATTAGTTTTCTGGTGGACAGGATTATTACCTGATTTTGCAATGATTCGTGATAGAGCAGTAAAACCTTTTCAAAAGAAAATATATGCTTTATTATCTTTCGGATGGTCAGGTAGAGTAAAAGATTGGCAGCGTTTTGAAGAAGTATCTTTAGTGTTAGCAGGTTTAGCTACACCATTAGTACTTTCAGTACATACAATTGTATCGATGGATTTTGCTACTTCTATTAACCCAGGATGGCACTCAACAATATTTCCACCTTATTTCGTAGCAGGAGCAATATTTTCAGGATTTGCAATGGTACAAACCTTATTAGGTATAATGCGTAAGGTTACGAATATGGAAGCATATATTACACGTTTACACGTAGAGTATATGAATATTGTAATTCTTTTAACTGGTGGTATTGTAGCTGTAGCTTATGCAACAGAATTCTTTATTGCATGGTATACAGGATCACCTTATGAAAACTATACATACTTATCATTTGGAGCAGAAGCAGGAGCATATGGATGGGCATTTTGGTCATTACTATGGTGTAATATTATTTTACCACAATTTTTATGGATCAAGAGATTAAGAAGAAGTTTTATTTTTTCTTTTATTATCTCAATCGTAATTAACATTGGTATGTGGTTTGAGCGTTTTGACATTATTGCAATTGTATTAAGTAAAGGACATTTACCATCAACATGGTGGCGTTTTGAACCAACATTTGTAGATGTAGGTATTTTTGTAGGAACTATTGGGTTTTTCTTTGTATTATTCTTATTATATGCAAGAACATTCCCAGTAATTGCACAAGCAGAAGTTAAGACAATCTTGAAATCTTCAGGAGAGAATTTTAAAAAAACAAGAGAAGAGAACAATGAGCACTAGTAAAGTAATTCACGCATTTTATAATGATGATGATATCTTAATGGATGCCGTTAAGAAAATCAAAGGAGAAAATCATCACATTGAAGAAGTATTTTGTCCATTTCCAGTTCATGGTCTAGATAAAGCACTAGGAGTTGCTCCAACACGTTTAGCTATTACTGCATTCTTTTACGGAATTACAGGTTTATGCTTCGCTATTTGGATGACTAATTATATGATGATTCAAGATTGGCCTCAAGATATTGGGGGTAAACCAAACTTTAGTTGGTTTGCTAACATGCCAGCATTTGTGCCAATTATGTTTGAATTAACAGTGTTTTTTGCAGCCCACTTAATGGTTATTACTTTTTACATGAGAAGTAGAATATGGCCATTTAAAGAAGCAGAAAATCCAGATCCAAGAACAACTGATGATCATTTTTTAATGGAAATCCCAGTTGATGGAAATGAAGAAGAGTTAAAAGCTTTGTTAGAAACAACAGGAGCTGTAGAAATTAACATAGTAGATAAGCACTAAGTAAAGAGATATGAAAAGTTTTGTAAAAATAATTGTCGCTTTAGTAGTAATGTCAAGCATTGTTTCTTGTGGCGACAAGCGTACACCACAGGTACAATATATGCCAGATATGTATGTAGCAGTTCCTTATGAACCAAATGGCGCAACTGGTTTAAACGGTAAGATGGTTGATAGATTACCTGTTGCAGGTACCGTTAGTAGAAAAGGTATAGTAGCTTATGATATTCCTGATACTTTTGCAGGTTATGAAAAAGCCAAAGCAGAATTAAAAAACCCTATCGCTACTACAGAAAAAAGTTTAGCAAAAGGTAAAGAATTATACGGAATATACTGTGCTACATGTCATGGAACAAAAGGAGATGGTAATGGCGTTTTATCTCAAAGAGATAAATTCAATGGTATTCCAAATTATAAAGATAGAGAATTAACACCAGGGAACATTTATCATGTTATTATGTATGGTAAAAATTTAATGGGATCTCATGCAGGACAGTTACAGTACAAAGAGCGTTGGCAAGTTGTGCAGTATGTAGAAAAGTTAAGAAGCGAATTAAAATAAGTCTATAATAGATAGTTAAGATATGTATCAGTTTTCAGGAAAATTAAAAATGCTTGCTATTGTTTTAATGGCTTTAGGACTTTTAGGAACTGCTTATAGTTTTTATAGTGCTCCTAAAACATTAGAAGAAGCTAAAGAAATTTTAGCGAATCAACACAATGCTCACGGAAGTGAACATGCAGATGTAGATTCTCATAAAGAGGAGGTTGCACATGTTGAAGAAGTAAAGGCTGAAGCACATGCTAAAGTTGAAAAACATGCTGAAGAAGCTACAGTAGCTCACGTTAGTGATAGTACAAAAACACATGTAGAGGATGTTAAAAATGAACACAAAGCGGATAGTGCTATTGTTAAAGCAGTAGATACAGCTCACGCTAAAGATGTAAAAGAAGTACATAAAACAACTGTAGCATCACACGCTGATAATACTCATAGTGTAAATCATGATGACGCACATGCTGAACATGCTTTTCATCAAATGCAAAATCGTCCTTGGGCGGCATTTTTTGTAGCATTAATGTTCTTTTTAGGTGTTACACTATTAGTATTAGCTTTTTATGCAATTCAAAGAGTTGCACAAGCAGGTTGGTCTGTAGTATTATTTAGAGTAATGGAAGCTATAACAGCTAATTTACATTACGTAAGTGCTATTATGTTAGTGTTTTTAATTGCTACATTTTTGCACATGAATCATTTATTCCCTTGGATGAATGAAGGTGTTTTCGACCCTCAGAGTCCAAATTACGACCCTGTAGTTGACGGAAAAAAGTGGTTTTTAAATACACCAGGATGGTTAATTAGAAGTGTTTTTTACCTAGTTGTATGGAATGTTTATCGTTTTATTATTAGAAAAGGATCTATAAAGCAAGAAAATGGAGATTTAAAACTACACATGAGAAATTATAATATCTCTGTAGTTTTCTTATTTCTATTTTTAATTACTGAGTCTATGATGTCATGGGATTGGATTATGGGAATTGATCCTCACTGGTTCTCTACATTATTTGGTTGGTATGTATTAGCTACATTTTTAGTATCTGCTTTAACGGTAATTGCATTTGTAACAATTTATTTAAGAGCTAAAGGTTATTTACCATTTGTAAATGATAGTCATATTCATGATTTAGCAAAGTATATGTTTGGTTTTTCAGTATTCTGGACTTATTTATGGTTTGCTCAGTTTATGTTAATTTGGTATGCTGATATTCCTGAAGAAACAACTTATTACTTATTACGTTTTAATGAGTATAAAGTACCATTTTTAGCAATGGTAGTGATGAATTTCATATTCCCAATATTATTATTAATCAATAGTGACTTTAAGAGTGTACCTTGGTTTGTAACAATAGGAGGTGTTGTGATATTAGCAGGTCACTATTTAGACTTATTTGTAATGATTATGCCAGGAACAGTTGGAGCACAATACGGATTCGGAGTTGGTGAAATAAGTGGAATTCTATTTTTCTTAGGATTGTTCATATTTGCAACATTTAATGCATTTGCAAAAGCGAATCCATTAGCAAAAGGGAATCCATTCTTACACGAAAGTGAAACACACCATTACTACAATATCGAACACAGAGGAGAAGATAGTAATCATTAAATATATAGAGTCACCTTTTTATCTTCTGTGATAAAAAGGTGATTTTTTTGCTTAAAAAATATCTTATGACTTATATCATAGGAGTTAAAAAAACATTAAATTTGAAGACTTTATAATAGTCTTTCTTAATACTATTAAATATTAATATTTATGCTCGCTTTATTTTATATTTTCATAGCAGTTGCAATCGGAGTTAGTTTCTGGCAAATTACACGTATCATGAATCTTCGTTCTGTAATTGCTACAGACAAAGACAACGAAACACAAGCTAAAATAGGAATTGGATTCTTAGTTTTCTTATACACAATGATGATTTATTGTTTAATAGGAATGAATGTAGTAATGTTACCAGAGTCTGCTTCTATAGAAGGAGAACACGATGATAACTTATTTAATATTACATTTTGGTTAATTGGAGTTGTTCAGTTTGCAATGCAATTCTTAATTTTCTTCTTTACTTATAAGTACAGAGGTAATAAAGATAAAAAAGCATTATTTTATGCAGATAGTCATAAACTAGAATTAATATGGACAGTTATTCCAGCTGTAACAATTGTTTTATTAATTGGATATGGTTTATGGGCTTGGAACAATATTATGTATGTTGGAGATGGTGAAAACCCTATTGAAATAGAAGTTTATTCAAGACAATTTGATTGGCAAGCACGTTATGCTGGAGAAGACAATCAATTAGGTTTAGGAAATGTAAATTTCATAAAAGGTATAAACTCTATGGGAGTCGATATGTCTGATCCTAGTGCACAAGATGATAAAAAAGTAACCGAACTAGTTTTACCAGTAGGTAAAAAAATATTATTCAAGTTCCGTTCACAAGATGTATTACACTCAGCTTATATGCCTCACTTTAGAGCGCAAATGAATTGTGTACCAGGTATGATTACTCAATTTGCATTTACGCCTAAGTATACAACTGCAGATATGCGTTTGAATAAAGAAGTAATTGCAAAGACAGATGGAATTAACAAGATTAGAAAAGTAAAAGGAGAAGATCCTTACGAGTTTGATTATTTATTGTTGTGTAACAAAATTTGTGGTGCCTCTCACTACAATATGCAAATGAAGATAACAGTTGTTGAACAAAAAGAGTACGACAGTTGGTTATCAAAGCAACAAACATTAGCTCAAGTTATTAAATAAGATATTTTTTAAAGTATATATATAGATTATGTCAGATCACCACCACAAAGAAACATTTGTAACTAAATACATCTTCAGTCAAGATCATAAAATGATCTCGAAACAATTTCTTGTTACGGGTATATTTATGGGAGTTATAGGAGGTTTTATGTCTATGTTGTTTCGTTTGCAAATTGCATGGCCAGAAACATCATTTTCAATTATTGAAGCATTTTTAGGAGACCATCAAACAGATGGTATAATGAACCCAGATATGTACCTAGCATTAGTAACAATACATGGTACTATAATGGTGTTTTTTGTACTAACAGCAGGTTTAAGTGGTACATTTTCAAACTTATTAATACCATTGCAAATTGGAGCTAGAGATATGGCATCTGGTTTTTTAAATATGGTTTCTTACTGGTTATTTTTCTTATCATCAGTAATTATGATAATTTCATTATTTGTTGAAGCAGGACCAGCATCAGCAGGATGGACAATATATCCACCGTTATCTGCATTGCCACAAGCAATTCCAGGTTCAGGTACAGGAATGACGTTATGGTTAGTTTCTATGGCTATTTTTATAGCATCTTCATTAATAGGATCATTAAATTATATCGTAACAATTTTAAACTTGCGTACGAAAGGTATGAAAATGACAAGATTGCCATTAACAATGTGGGCTTTCTTTATTACAGCTATTATTGGTGTAATCTCATTCCCAGTATTATTATCAGCAGCTTTATTATTAATATTTGATAGAAGTTTCGGAACGTCATTTTTCTTATCAGATATCTTTATATCAGGAGAAGTATTACACTATCAAGGAGGATCACCAGTATTATTTGAACACTTATTCTGGTTTTTAGGTCACCCTGAAGTTTATATTATATTATTACCAGCATTAGGTCTTACATCTGAAGTAATTTCAACAAACGCTCGTAAACCAATTTTTGGATATAGAGCAATGATTGGATCTATAATGGCTATTGCATTTTTATCTACAATCGTATGGGGACACCATATGTTTATCTCAGGAATGAATCCATTCTTAGGATCTGTATTTACATTTACAACAGTATTAATTGCAATACCATCAGCTGTTAAAGCATTTAATTATGTTACTACTCTATGGAAAGGTAATTTACAGTTAAATCCAGCAATGTTATTTTCTATCGGATTAGTATCTACATTTGTTACTGGAGGTTTAACAGGATTAGTTTTAGGAGATTCAGCATTAGATATTAACGTACATGATACTTACTTCGTAGTAGCTCACTTTCACTTAGTAATGGGGGTATCTGCATTACTTGGTATGTTTGCGGGTGTATATCACTGGTTCCCTAAAATGTATGGTAGAATGATGAATAAAACATTAGGTTACTGGCACTTTTGGTTAACTATAATAGCATCTTATGGAGTATTTTTCCCAATGCACTTTGTTGGATTGGCAGGTTTACCACGTCGTTACTACACAAATTCAAACTTTCCAATGTTTGATGATTTAGTTGAAATTAATGTATTTATGACATTAATGGCATTTTTAGGTGGTTTGGCTCAGATAATATTTTTAGCGAACTTTTTTATCTCAATGTATAGAGGTCAAAAAGCAACACAAAATCCTTGGAAATCTAATACTTTAGAATGGACAACTCCAGTAGAACATGTTCATGGAAACTGGCCAGGTGCTATTCCTGAAGTTCACAGATGGGCTTATGATTATAGTAAGGTATGGGATGATGAAAATGATTCTAGATTTGGTGAATATGTACACGGAAAAGATTTCGTATTACAAACAACACCTTTATTAGAAGGAGAAGAACCTTCTTAAAAATATATTAAAGATTAAAAAAAGCCTTCCAATTTTGGAAGGCTTTTTTGTTTTATAATTTTAAAGAGTAATACGTATCTTAGCGTAGTTAATTACTGCGTAACAATTATTACAAACCAAATAGTATATTTCAAGTATATTTGTGCCCACATGAACGAAAACTTAAACCCTGATAATACTAATTTTTCAAACGAAGAATTAGACGTAGAAAAAAAATTACGTCCGCTATCATTTGATGATTTTTCAGGACAAGATCAAGCAATTGATAACCTAAAAATATTCGTTGAAGCTGCAAATCAAAGAGACGAAGCTTTAGATCACACCTTATTTCATGGACCTCCAGGATTGGGTAAAACAACACTTGCCCACATATTAGCAAATGAGCTAGGAGTTGGTATAAAAGTAACATCAGGCCCGGTTTTAGATAAACCAGGTGATTTAGCAGGTTTGTTAACGAATCTTGATGAAAGAGATGTGCTATTTATAGATGAAATTCATCGATTAAGTCCTATTGTAGAAGAGTATTTGTATTCAGCAATGGAAGATTATAAGATCGATATAATGATTGAATCTGGGCCAAATGCACGTACTGTTCAAATAAACTTAGAACCTTTTACATTGGTTGGTGCAACCACACGTTCAGGGTTATTAACTGCTCCTATGAGGGCTCGTTTTGGAATTAGTAGTCGTTTACATTATTATTCAACTGAATTATTAACTACAATTATTCAGCGAAGCTCACATATTTTAGGAGTACCAATCTCTATGGAAGCAGCTATTGAAATAGCTGGTAGAAGTAGAGGAACACCTCGTATTGCAAATGCATTATTAAGAAGAGTTAGAGATTTTGCACAAATAAAAGGTAATGGAAGCATTACCATAGAAATAGCTGTTTATGCTTTAAAGGCATTAAATGTAGATGCCCACGGTTTAGACGAAATGGATAATAAAATTTTATCAACTATTATAGATAAATTTAAAGGAGGCCCAGTAGGAATAAGTACAATTGCAACAGCCGTTAGTGAAAATACAGAAACTATTGAAGAGGTATACGAACCTTTCTTAATTCAGCAAGGTTTTATAATGCGTACACCAAGAGGAAGAGAAGTAACAGATTTAGCATATAAACATTTAGGAAGAATAAAGGAACCAACTCAAGGAGGTCTTTTTTAAAATGAAATTATTAAAAAAACTCATACCTATATTAGAATGGTTACCTGGTTATAAAAAATCACAACTGCGTGGTGATATTGTAGCTGGTATAACTGTTGCAACTGTGTTAATTCCACAAGGAATTGCATATGCTTTAATTGCTGGGTTACCCCCAATTTATGGTTTGTATGCAGCTTTAATGCCCCAATTAATGTATGCTATTTTTGGTTCATCACGTCAAGTAGCAATTGGTCCTGTAGCAATGGATTCATTAATTGTAGCAACAGGTGTTTCAACATTGGCGTTAATAGGGTCTGAAAGTTACATTGCAATAGCAATTTTATTAGCATTAATGGTAGGAGGAATTCAACTTTTAATGGGGTTGTTTCGTTTAGGATTTATTGTTAACTT
Source organism: Tenacibaculum ovolyticum DSM 18103 (assembly GCF_000430545.1). Classification (GTDB taxonomy): domain Bacteria; phylum Bacteroidota; class Bacteroidia; order Flavobacteriales; family Flavobacteriaceae; genus Polaribacter; species Polaribacter ovolyticus. The sequence goes on along the minus strand of NZ_AUMF01000008.1, from coordinate 169,890 downwards.
TTTGTCAAGACCTGTGATTATAGGCTTTACATCAGCTGTAGCCTTGATTATAGGCCTAAATCAATTTAGAAATTTATTTGGAGTTGAATTTTTGCAAAGTGATCAAGTACACATTCTCTTAGAAGATATTATTAATAGAATATCATATTTTAATATGAATACAACTATTATTGGAGTTATAGCTTGTATTATAATTATGATTTTTAGAAAAATTAATAAGAAAATACCGAATGCACTAATCGTAGTTGTTTTAGGAATAGTAGTACTTCGCTTTTTTGAAAATTACTTTTTAGATGTTGCAATTGTAAAAGGGATCCCTTCAGGTTTACCTAAGTTTACAATTCCTATTATTGATATTGCTTTGGTAAGGGAATTATTTCCAATTGCAGTAACACTAGTAATGGTTGGATACCTCGAAATTATTTCAATAGGTAAAACACTCGAGGCAAAACAAGATGAATATAGAATAAGACCTAATCAAGAATTAGTAGCTTTAGGTTTAAGTAATATTGTTGGTTCTCTATTTCAATCATATCCATCAACCTCAAGTTTTTCTCGTTCAGCTATAAATGAAGAAGCAGGAGGGAAAACTGGAGTTTCAGCAATGATATCTGTAGTGATAGTAATATTGACATTATTATTTTTAACCCCTTTATTTTACCATTTACCAAAAACAATATTAGCAGCTATAATTATAGTAGCAGTATTCAATTTAATTAATTTTAAAGAAGCTAAAAGACTTTGGAGTGCTAATAATTTAGATTTTTGGTTGTTAATAGCTACATTTTTTTCAACAATAACTTTTGGAATTGAACACGGTATTTTAATAGGTGTAGGTTTATCTTTAATTGTATTAATTTTTAGAACTTCAAGACCTTATGTAATTGAATTAGGAAAAGTTCCAAATTCTGATTTTTATAGGAATAAACATAGATTCAATGAAGTAGTAACAGATAAAGAAGTATTAGTATTTCGTTTTGATGCTCAATTATTTTATGCAAATTCAAATTATTTTCGAGAGAAATTAGAGGAAATGGTTGAAGAAAAAGGTAAAACATTAAAATTAATAGTATTAGATGCTGAAAGTATAAATCGCGTTGATAGTACTGGTATTGAAATGTTAAAAGAACGTATTAAATATTATAATAAAAGAAATATAGCATTCTATTTTGCAGGAGTAAAAGGCCCTGTAAGAGATGCTTTTTTTAGAGGAGGAGTCTTAGAAGTGGTTAGTTTAGATCATTTTTTTATGAGGGCAAATGGAGCAGTAAATTTTTTTAAAACAGGTGATAATCAAAATCAAAAAAAATACGCACAGTATATACACCAAGCGTATGACTAATTAATATTATGAAGATAGAGCAAATTTATACAGGTTGTTTAGCACAAGGTGCTTACTATATTGAAAGTAATGGAGAAGTTGCTATAATAGATCCGTTACGTGAAGTACAATCGTATATAAAGAAGGCAGAAAAAGATAATGGAACGATTAAATATATTTTTGAAACTCACTTTCATGCTGATTTTGTTAGTGGACATGTAACTTTAGCCGAAAAAACAGCAGCAACTATTGTTTACGGACCGACAGCTAAAACAAATTATAAAGCTCATATAGCAACAGATGGTGAGGTTTTTAAAGTAGGGAATATCACAATTACGGCATTGCATACACCTGGGCATACCATGGAGAGTACTTCTTACTTATTAAAAGATGAGAAAGGTAAAGATCATGCAATATTTAGTGGAGATACTTTATTCTTAGGAGATGTTGGTCGCCCTGATTTAGCGCAAAAAAAGACACTTACTGTTGATGATTTAGCAGCTTTATTATACGATAGTTTGCGTACAAAAATTATGACATTAGATGATGATGTTATTGTATATCCAGCACACGGAGCAGGTTCTGCTTGTGGTAAAAATTTAAGTAAAGAAACTGTAGGGACTATTGGTGACCAAAAGAAAACAAATTATGCTTTGCGAGCAGATATGACAAAGGAAGAGTTTGTAAATGAAGTAACTGACGGATTATTACCTCCACCAGCTTATTTTCCTTTAAATGTAAAAATGAACAAAGAAGGATATCAATCTATTGATGAAGTTATAAAAAACGGAGCAATAGCGTTATCAGTTTCTGATTTTGAGAAAGTAGCGAATACAACTGATGCTATAATTATAGATGTACGCCATCAATTTGACTTTATTAAAGGATTTATACCACAATCAATTTTTATTGGTTTAGGAGGTACATTTGCTCCTTGGGTAGGTGCTTTAATAAAAGATGTAACACAACCAATTTTATTGGTAACACCTATTGGTGAAGAAGAAACTACAATTACACGTTTATCACGTGTTGGTTTTGATAATATTTTAGGATATTTAGACGGTAGCTTTGATGGGTGGATAGCATCTGGAAAAGAAATTGATACTTTACGTTCTGTTTCTGCTAATGATTTAGAAGTCGCTATAAATAATAATTCAAAAGTATTCGATGCTCGTAAACCAGGAGAATATGAAAACGAACATATTATTGATGTACCAAATACTCCGTTAGATTTTTTAAACGACCATATTCAAGAATTCCCTAAAGAAGGGAATTTTTATATTCATTGTGCGGGTGGGTATCGCTCGGTAATCGCTTCATCAATTTTAAAAGCAAGAGGTTACCATAATGTAATTGATGTAGCTGGTGGTTATAAAGCAATAAAAGAAACGAATATCTCAAGGACAGCAACTGTTTGTCCGTCAACTTTAAAATAAAAAAGAATGAAAAATAATCTTTTTTTTATAGGATTAGTTTTTACAATTATAATGTCTTGTACGTCAAAAGAAAATGTAGTAAAAGATATAACGATTGATGATTTACAGCTTATTTTAAAAGCAAATAAAAATGTTCAGTTATTAGATGTGCGTACGCCTGAGGAATGTGCAAAAGGAACAATTGAGAATGCCATAGAAATAAATGTAACTGACGATACTTTTAAAAGTATTATATTAGAAAAACTTGATAAAACAAAAACAGTATATGTATACTGTCGATCAGGAGGAAGGTCTAAAATAGCATCTGATATGTTGCTAAAAGAAGGTTTTAACCCTTATAATGTTTTAGGAGGTTATTTAGAATGGAAAGAAAAAAACAAATAAAATGAAACAAGAAATTTATATAGAGAATTTAAAATGTGGTGGTTGTGCGAATACAATTATAAACGGATTAAAATCAATAAATGAGGTAAGCGAAGTAAATGTTAATGTAGAAAAATCATTAGTTACTTTATTTACAAATGAAGCTACTCTACTGATAGTAAAAGAAAAATTATCTAGGCTTGGTTATCCTGAGGTTGGTGATAAAAACACAGTGTTTCATAAAGCAAAGTCGTTTGTTAGTTGTGCAGTAGGTAAAGTAAATAAATCATAAAAAATGAGATAAATAGCTCGTTTTTTATGATTTAAATTATGTAATGTTAATCAATCAATCAATTAAAACTAATTGATTAATTAACTGAACTAAAAATATCCAAACAGTTTTTAGTAATCCTTGGATAAGTTTTTAATTAGAAATGGTATTATTCGTCTAGTTTACATTTCCAGTGATCTAAAACTAACTGATTCATCCCATTAATACTGTGGTCATAAGAATTTATATTATAAATGTCTGTAGGAACTAAATTAAAAGACCATAACATATCTGAATAAAATTTATTAAAATCAACCTTATCAAGTGTGTTAAGATTAACATCACTATTTATGTTAACTTTATAATTATATATAACACTGTCCCTTATTTGGTCTTTAATATACACCTTTTTTAAAGGTGTTAAAAATTCGGAAATTAAGGGGTTTTTTATTTTTGAGAACACGTAAATTGTATTTTTTAAATGATACTCTAATTGATCACTATTTAAAAACAATTCTTTTATATGATGTATACTTAAAGCTAAGTTTTTTTGATATGAAAGTGCCTTTATAGCATGATATACAATTGTTGGATTAGAATCATTTAGGCAATTAATAAAAGTTTGTTGTACTTCTTCATCATTAAAATAGGCAAGCTGCTGAATTACTGTTATTCTATTACCTTTAGTTTGTGATACTTTTTTTATTAGCGAATTTTTTACTTTTTCATGATTCATAAAAAAATGGAAACTACTTTCTTTTAAAAAATCTAGGTATTTTTTAATTTCAGATATTTTTTGTTTTTTCTCTAATTCATTGGCTAAACCATTTTTCACTTCTTGCCCATATAAAGGCATTTTGTTTATTATCTCTATAACATAATTAAACTTATAAATTTTGTTTACGTTTTCCCATAAGGAATTTGCATAATCAATTAATAGTTGTGCTATTTCTAGAGAATCATAAGTATTATTTCTTGCTTTTAAGAGCTCAATAGAAATTGGTTTTTCGGACCTGTTATTAAATTGATCTAGTGATTTGTGAAAACTATTATGAATATTTTTTCGATATTTTTCTGGTGTATCCCAATATATAGAAGATAGAAAAGAAATATAATATGAGCCATCATGATCTGATTCGTGAGTGTCTATGTTTATAACCTCAATATGTTTATTTACTTCTATAGTAGAGGTATATTCAAATTCTTTCTGAGTAATATTTTTAGTTGCTTTTACCTTCTTTAAAAGATTTATATAGTGCTCTTGATATTCCAAATGCTCATCATAACATGGTTCATCTTCATTTACAGGTTCAAAATAAGAGTTATAATTACTTGTATCGTGTTCATCTATATCATCATCTATATTAGACAATGCTTTTAATATAACTTCTAAGCAACCTTCTTTATCGTTATTTGTTGGCAAAATACTTTTAGCTTCCCAAAAAACAGTGTACGGAGAAGCATCAACATCTTTCTTTAGTTTTTTAAGATCAATTTCTTTTTTTAGTTTTACTTCAGGCTCTGTTTTTTTATCTGAGACCTTGTTAAAGTTTAATAATATTTTATTAACAAATGTACTAACGTCTTTATGTAAAACCTCATCAGTATTCCAAAGTGAGCTACACAAAAAAGAAGTAAAATTCCATGAGTAAATAGAAGTGAACTCCCATATTTGTTCATTAATTTTTTCTAATTTAGTTAAATCACTTCCTATTTTTTTACCAATCTTTACACTAAGTTTTCGTCCTTTTCTTATTTCATAGAAAGATTCATAAAAACAAGAATATTTTTCACTAAATTTTTCTAAGAAGTCTTCTATGTTGTTTAAGTTTTTCTTATTAAATTTCATTTTTTAATAATTGATTAGTGTTTTTTAGAAACTAAAAAGTTATTGGAATCTCAAAGTTTATGTTTTTGCCAGCTTCATCACCATCACCTGGTCCAGGATCATTATGGATAACTAATTTACCTTTCTCTATATTTTTTATATCAAATGTTAAGATTGTTGAAAACATCACTGGGCCTTCTTTCATCCAATCTCCTTCAGCACTTAAAATACCTCTTGCTAGTTCATTTCCTTCGTTATCTTTAAGTTGAATCCATCCTAATTCTCCTTCACTAGCAAACCATACACCTTCTGAATTAACCCTAATTTTTTTAGGAGAAATTATTTTTTCATTAGGCTTAATATTTAATGTTGGAAAAAGTTGCGTTTTATTAGTATATCTTGTTGCTACTTTTTTAAACTCGTCTTTTTTTTGTTTCGAATTATCATTTTTACACGCTCCAAATATGATTGTAATAATAAATAGTGTAAAAGATAATTTTAAATTTATTTTTTTCATGTTTAGATAATTAATTATAGTGGTATGAGTTTGCGAATTTATATTATTTTTAATCAAAAAGGTAAAAATTGTAACTTTTGTAACGCTCTGAAATAGCGTTACAAAACTAATACTCTAAAGTAGTTATTAGATTTTGATGTTTTTTAAATCTATGATGAGAGTTCGTAGTTATATGATATCTCTTTTTAGGTTTTATAAGCATGTGATTAGCTCTTAAAATATCAGATAACTGATCTCTACTTACTGATAATCGCGATAAAGGTAATCTTCTTTATCATATAATTTTCTAGTTCCCAACTTAGGCATTATCATACGAATGGTTCTAACTAACTTTATTAGTTAGTTTTTTACTTATAAATATTAGTTTGTTTAGCGCTATAATAAACCTGTTTATTAATCCCGAGTAATTCACATGTAAAATACTATTTTTTATTGCTTTTCTTGACGAAATTTTTCGACAACTCGGGTACAGACTTTTTTTTAATAGGAATATTAAATTCCTCTTCTACAATATTAATCATTATATCAAACAGAATCGCTTTTTATCAGCTAAATGTTCTGCTCTAGGTTTTTGTTTTTCTAATAATCTAACTTGCTGTTCTAATCCTAAAATACGTTGCTTTAGAATTTTGGATATAGGTTGATTTATTGTAAAGTTATAATCAAATTCACCATATTTTTTTAACCAAGTTCAAATCGTGGATTTTGCTTGAATACCATAATTTGTCCAAAGCTTGATTTCGGGTTAATAGACCTTGCTCAACCTCTTGTATCACATGAAGTTAAAAAGAGATGCTATAATCTTTTTACGTACGTTTTACATAATTATTTTTCATTACACTTATGTTTAGTGTAATGCTATTTCAGGATGAGACAAAATAAGGCATAAAAAGACCGAGCAAATAGCTCGGTCTTTTTAATAATTAATTTTTTTTGTGCTAGTTTATGAGCGATTTATCTATAAGGAGGGCCAGAAACCCAGCCAACAATTGACTGACGAGTACCTTTGGTAATTGGAGTAACTCTATGAATAATGAATGACGGAAAAATTACTATCGTACCTTTTTCTCGTGGAGCATTCACGACTTTCTGATTAATCATAAATTGTAAATCACCACCCTCATAATCATCAGAGTCTGATAATTGAATAGATATACTTAATTTACGAGCCGAAATTTCTCCAGCACCGAAATCTAAATGCCAATCAAAGAAATCTCCTTCAGAATACCTTGTAAGTTGTAGTTCTTGATGAAAGCCTAATAAATCAAACCAATATCTTTCATTATTACAATTTACAGCAAGACCAGCTAGTTTACTGTAAATCCAGTCGTTCTTTTGAGTGTTTTCAATAAACATAACAGCACTTTTTCTTAGTTCATCGTTATACTTATCTTTCCCATTAACTGTTGCTTTTATTGTTTTATTATCGTCCCAAAAATTGAGTATTTTATCTATTTCATGAGGAAGAATTAATCCTTGATAATATACATATTCGGCGAAATTATGCTTGAGTGGAAGACCAAAAGAATAGTTTATAGACATAATATTTTATTTCTTATAAAATTTAGGGTAGATACTTGCTGTAAATTAAATATTACAGTAGTTAGCTAAGTTATTTCTTTTTACGAAGAAAGTCAATATGGATTAGCTAGGTCTTAATAGAAAAAAAGGAGTAGGTATATAATAGAATTCTTATTAGGAATGAATAATTTTCATTCCTAATAAGAACTTGATATTAATTTACACTTTTTAGTTTACAAGGTTAGATATGATGTTCAATTTGATTGGTTTAACTATGTCATCAACAGCATTGTGTCCAAAAAAACTAGTATGGAATAATGCTGTAGTTTTGTATTCTCCCATGGGTAAATTTTCTTTGACTAAAATATTAACGTTTGCACTTTCTCCAGGAGCTAAACCACCAGCAACCAAAACTCTGTCAGCCTTTATAATATTTCCAGTAATATCAGGAACTTTATTTTCATATGTAGTTGCCGATTTAAACTCAATTTTATGATTACCCACATTCTTCCATTTTGTAATACCATTAAAATATTTTGAAGAACCAAGTGCTGTTATGTTTGGTGTTGTAATATCAGTATTTTCAAGTTGTACAGGGTTTTTAACATCCACAAAAATATTTACCCATTTCATTCTATTACTAGAGTTATCTCTTAATACTATGGTAAAACTTTTTGGATATGAAAAATCAAAATTAGTATCTACAGTTGGATATGGCGTATCTATATCTATAACAGGAATAGAAGAGTTTTGTGTAAAAAAAACTTCCTCGGCATCAAATATAGCTGTTGGTGTTAAGTTTGAAAAATTTGTTCCTTCAGGTACGAATAAATAAATATCACGCCTGTTTCCATTTTCAAATCTATGTTCGATAATAACATCTTCAGTTAATTGAGCGTTTTTTGTAACCTCAAATTTAAAATCACTAATGGTTAAAGTAGAAAGTATTGGGGCTGTTTCTTTTTTAATATTTACAACATAATGTAATAACTCTTCTGATTCATCAAAAACGTTTACAATCTTATATATATGGGTTCGCGTTTCAAAATTAAGCATAGTATTATTACCAGGGAAAATATTGAATTTACTTAAGTTTAATTCGTTTGATGTAATAGAAGAAGCAATTCCATTCAAAGAAACAGTATAAGGGATTACGATATTAATTTCTCCAAATTTTGTTTCTTTATTATTTACAATAGTAGGGGCTATAATTTCAATAGAAATAGGAGTAATTCCAAATAAAGGAAAATCTGATATTTTAACATCTTCAAGATTAATTATTTCTGGAGTGTCTTCAAGGTCATTGTTATTACTACTACAACAATTAAGTATTAAAGTAAATAAGGATAAGACTAAAATTGTTGTTACTTTTAAATTTTTCATGTTTTTTTATTTAATTTTAATGATGTTAGTACGTTTTGAGAACCTATATCATTAGGTTGCTAAGTTATATTTTTTCAATAAAAAACCTGAGCGATAGCTCAGGTTTTTAAAGGTGTTTTTTAAAATTTTAAAGTAATTCCTGCTAGGAAATTAATGGTAGCTTGCGGGTAATACCCTTGGGCTTCTTGCGTAGTTCCTGGTGTAGACCAATCATCTAAATAAATATAACCTCGATCTACATATTCTTTATTAAAAACATTATTTACCAACCCTGTAAATACAATAGATTTAAATATTGATTTCGTTTTTAATTCATACATTATATTAAAATCACTAGTAAAGTAGCTATCTAATTTTGAAGTTTTAGTATCTGTATTACTTAAATATTGTTCACCTACAAACTTTGTTAAAAATGCAATTTGAAAATTTTCTGATGGATGGTATACAAATGTGTTACCACTTACAATATTTGGTGAATTAGCAATAGTTGTATTTCCTAACTCTTGCAAAGCATTGTCTCTATTAGTAAAGAAATCAATATTTTTATTTTGACTAACTGCAATGTTCTGGCGTACAGAAAAACTTTTTGTTAAGCTGATGTCAGCATCAATCTCTAAACCTAATCGATAACTACGACCGCTTGAAGCTCTTAGTGGCTCACCTGTATTTGAATCAATAGCTCCAGTTAAAATTAATTGATTCTTATAATTCATATAATACACGTTCGTACTTAGTTTTACAGTTTTATTTTTTAAACGCCAACCGAACTCATAATCATCTAAACTTTCATGTTTAGAATTCCCTCCTTCAAAATCGTTTCTGTTAGGTTCTCTGTTAGCTTTAGCATAAGAAGCATATAAACTATGTTCTTTATTTACGTTATATGTTAATCCAACTTTAGGATTAAAGAAGCGATACTTTTTGTTTATATTAATTGGATCTCTATCAGATGTTAATCCTACAGTTTTGTATTTTACAATTCTACCTTGTAAATCAATATAAGCTTTTAAATTCTCAGAAACATTAAATGTTGTCTTAGAAAAGGCACTCCAGTCATATTTATTAGAAGTGCTGTCATAATAATGGTCACGGATACTAACATTTGGAGCTAAGTCGCTTCCCCAAATTATTTCTCCGTAATGATCATTGTCATATTTACTAAAAGAAAAACCAGAGATAACTTCTAACCTATCATTTTTATATGTTGTATTTCCGTTAATAACGTAGAAGTGGTTGTCTAACCACCTTCTAACAATAACATCACTATCATCAACAATTAAATTATTGTAATCAATAGCATCTTCCCCTTCTTTAAACTGTTCATAATATCCTTTACCACGTGTGTAATTTAGTCCAATATTAGTGGACCAATTGTCGTTTAATTTCTCATTCCAATGTAATTGATAATGATCTTGTTGGTAGTTATCAGTTTCGTTATCATAGGTATAAGGGTTTTGACGACGATCTTCTTTTAATTCTGTAGCTGATAACCCATACCAAGCCTGGTCAGTTTTTTCTTTTCCTCCAAAAACAAGGGCTTTTATTAATGTATTATCATCAGTATAACTCCCTTGTAAAAAATATGATTTTAAATCAGATGAAGATCTATCAATATAACCATCAGAATAAATATTAGATAAACGTCCAGCAAATTCAAAATGTTTATTCACTTTACCAGTTGTAAACTTTACAGTGTGTTTTCTAGTTCCGTAAGAACCAAAAGAATTAGAAATTTCTCCACCAGCTTTTTCGGCAACAGCATCAGTAAGAATATTTAAACTTGCACCAAATGCGCCAGAACCATTAGTAGATGTACCTACACCACGCTGTAACTGTAAACTTTGAGTTGATGAGGCAAAATCTCCCATATTTACCCAAAAAGTTCCTTGACTTTCAGCATCATTATAAGGAATACCATTTACGGTTACATTAACACGAGAAGCATCAGAACCACGAACACGAATATAAGTGTATCCAACTCCAGCACCAGCATCAGATGAAGAAATAACATTTGGTAAGTAGTTTAATAAAATAGGAATATCTTGTCCTAAATTACGTTTAGCTATTTCTTTTTTTGTTAGGTTTGAATGTGTTACAGGAGCATCAGCTTTTACCCGAACAGCAGAAACTAATACTTCATCTAATACATTTTCATTTGATGTTAATTGAAAAGTTATAGATTGATTGTTTTTTATTGCTACAGTTTGAATTAAAGTTTTAAATCCAACATAAGAAATAGCAATACGATGTGTTCCTTTTGCTAGTTTTATTTTAAAGTTTCCTTCAAAATCAGAAGAAGTTCCTTTTTTAAGTTCTTTAATAACAATTGTGGCACCAACAAGAGGTTTTTGACTGCTATTAACTACTTTACCAGATAAGATAAGGTTTTGCGCATTTACTGTTATAGCAGTAAATAATACGAATAGAAAAGCTATTGTTTTCATTTGTTTATTAAAAGACATAGGTCTCATTTTTTATAAAATAAAATTGAATAAAAAGAGGTAATTATTCTTTTGTTATTGTTAAATAATTAGTTGCTTGCGATTATAGTGAAACAATCTTATAGATAAAGATTATTTTACTTTGTTCACAATTACTTGTTTTACAAAATGGCGATTATCGCCTCCCTAAACAGCATTACCTGTTCTAGGTTCATTGGGTATGATCTCAGCCGATATAGGCACCCCTTTATGAGAACGCTGCAAATGTAAAACAGATTTTGTGAATAGCATATAAAGAATTGATTATTTTTAATAGCCTTAATTCATCTTTTTTAAAAATGGATTTTTTAATTCAAAAAAGCAAAAGATTTAGAAAATGAAAACTACTCTAGAGACGGTTTTTTTCGAAGTAACTTTTTTGATGCTTGGCGTTTTTTGTTTTCTACTTTCTTTCGAATAGAACTTCTACTTGGTTTTGTAGCTCTTCTAATTTTTTGTCTTTTTAAACCTTGTGTTATGATTTCTAAAAAACGTTTTATAGCAAGTTCTTTATTTCTATGCTGAGAGCGAGTTTCGTCTGAAAATAGAATTAAAATATTTTCTTTTGTAAGTCGATTGGTAAGTTTTTTTAAGAGTATTTCTTTTTGATTTTTCGATAATTCTTTTGAGTTTTCTAAATCAAAAGTTAATTCAATTTTTGAAGACACTTTGTTTACATGTTGCCCACCAGCACCAGAACTTCTAATGGCTTTAAATTTTAATTCTTTTATAAGCTCATGAGTATTCATATTATATAGGATAATCGTTTGTGTCGATATTTTGATGCATAAAATGCATATCTAAATCTGTTAATGTATCAGAGAAAGAATATAAGTTTTCTTTTTTAGAAAGTAAATCATCAATAATTTCAACTGCTTTTTTAAGGCGCGTTTCTTTATCTCCTTTAAGTAAAATATAAGGGCGGTTGTATTTTTTTAAAGTGTTTTCAAAAGCTGTAAACATTTCTAAACGTTCACCGGGTTTATCACGTAAATCATCAGCTTCCCAAGGAGTATCAATATAAGTTAAGAAATAAATATCGTATGAATTCTCGATTGCAGCTTTATTAAGTTTAGGATCTACAAAGCCACCATAATATTCTTCTGAGTATACTTTTGTTTCTAATAGATCAGTATCACAAACTAAAACTTTATCAGCTTTTTTTGCTAAATCATTTTCTAGTTTTATTTGACCTTCTGCAATAGGAATAATGTCTTGTTGTTCACAAATTTTACGTTCATTATTCCATTTATCTTGTAAATATTCACGAGCAAATTCAGGTGCCCAAACAGTATTGTAATGACGTGCTAATTGACCAGAAAGCGTTGTCTTACCCGTGCTTTCAGGTCCGAATAGAACAACTTTTATTAAGTTAATTGGTTTTTGTCTAAGTTTTTCTTCCATGCTAAATAACCGCTAACGGCAATAAATGTAAATATTAAATATTGAAAACTAGTAAAAGTAAACCCTTTATATAAATATAGTGGAACAGAGATAATATCGCCAATAATCCAATAAATCCAATTTTCAATTTTGCGCTTTGCCATTAGCCACATTCCTACAAAAAAGATTGCTGTAGTAACAGTATCAATATAAGCAGTCCAGTTATTCCATTTATCAAAATAGGTATAAACTGAGTACACGAAAACTAGCGTAGCAAAAAAAATAAAAACACTCGTTTTCTTTTCTTTTAATGTTGTTCTAGAGATAGGAGTCGCGTGAGTTTCATCAATAGTGCGAGTCCAAATATACCAACCATAAACACTCATAATAAAATAATAACCATTAATCATCATATCACCTAATAGTTGCCATTTAAACAACAGGTATACAAAAATAATAGTGCTAATCATGCCAGTAGGAAATACCCAAATTTTATTCTTTTTTGAATACCAAACCGATAAAAAACCAAAAATTATAGCTACAATTTCTAAAGAAATATCTAAAGTAGAATAGGTAGCGTATTGACTAAAAAGTAAATCAAAAACTTGGCTCATAATTGCTTCGATCAGATTTTACAATTTTCATAAATAATATTCCGCTATCAATTAATTCGAAAGTATTTTTTAATTCATTTGTTACCAATTTCATTACGGTATCGTAATCTCCATACACTTGAGTACTTAACGGATTTTCAAGTACTGTTAAACCAGAAGCTCTCAATTTTTTTATAAAGTTAATAATCGGTGCTTCAAATTCGTTTTGAAGTGGTGTTAACGTAAGTTCTACTGATATTTTCATATTAAAAGATATTAATAAAGCAAAGGTAACGTAGTAAATTATAACGTGAAATTTTAAGTAGATAAATTTCTAACAAGCATATACACAAGTAAAACCTTCAGTTTCTAAAAAGTGAATTTTATATTCATCGGTAACACCTTCATATAAAATTTTACCAGTAGTTTCGTTGGTTTCAAAAGAAAAATCTTCAATATAAATATTGTTTAAAAACAATAGTTTTTTCTTTCCGTAAATTTTATATAAACTTTCTTTAGCTCCCCAAACAATGGTTAATTTACTAACTAAAGCATCATGATTTGCTATTGATTTATAAGCTTCAATAGGTGTAAACTTATGTGCTATTTTTAAAATTTTATCACGTTGTTTTTCAATGTCTATTCCTACTGGAGTATCATCAGAAATAATAATACCAGAAAAGGTAAAAGAGTGCGTTATTGAAATAAATTTCCCATCCTTTAAATGCGGTTTCCCAAACTCATCATATACCAAGTCAGCATCAGTATAACCAACTTCGTTTAATAGATGGCGAACGCTTAAAAAACCTCTTCTATGTAAATCAGATTTCATACCGTTAAGTCGGTCACTACTTCTTTGGGTAAGTGTGATACCATCAGATAAATTCTCAAAAGATTCTTCAATCTTCCAAATCAATACTTTAGTAGTTTCGTTTACAGTTAATGTTTTGTGAACAGGCATATTTTAGAAAGTTATTTCGTAATTTTGCGACATAAAATTTAAGACACATAAATATACATAAATATGAGCACAAAAACCGCTACATACGTACCTTTTAAGGTTAAAGATATTTCTTTAGCTGATTGGGGAAGAAAAGAAATTGAATTGGCAGAAGCTGAAATGCCAGGATTAATGAGTTTACGTGAAGAATACAAGAACGAACAACCATTAAAAGGATCAAGAATTGCAGGATGTTTACACATGACGATTCAAACTGCGGTTTTAATTGAAACATTACAAGCTTTAGGAGCTGAGGTAACTTGGAGTTCATGTAATATTTTTTCTACACAAGATCAAGCTGCCGCTGCAATTGCTGCTGCTGGAACAGCTGTGTATGCTTGGAAAGATATGACTGAAGAAGAGTTTGACTGGTGTATCGAACAAACTTTATTCTTTGGAGAAGACAAAAAGCCATTAAATTTAATTTTAGATGATGGTGGAGATCTAACAAATATGGTTTTAGATCGTTACCCAGAATTAGCTGCTGGAATTAATGGTTTATCAGAAGAAACTACAACAGGAGTTCACCGTTTATACGATAGAGTAAAGGCAGGTACATTACCAATGCCAGCGATTAACGTAAACGATTCTGTAACAAAATCTAAATTTGATAACAAATATGGTTGTAAAGAATCTGCAGTAGATGCAATTCGTAGAGCAACTGATATTATGTTAGCTGGTAAACGTGTTACAGTATGTGGTTACGGTGATGTAGGTAAAGGTACAGCAGCTTCTTTTAAAGGAGCAGGATCTATCGTTACAGTTACAGAAATTGACCCTATTTGTGCATTACAAGCTGCAATGGACGGTTTTGAGGTTAAAAAATTAGAAACTGTTGTTGGTAATTCTGATATTATTATTACAACTACAGGAAACAAAGATATTATTCAAGGACGTCATTTCGAAGCAATGAAAGACAAAGTTATTGTATGTAACATTGGACATTTCGATAATGAAATTGACATGGCTTGGTTAAACGAAAAGCATGGTGCTACAAAAGATACTATTAAACCACAGGTTGATAAATATAATATCGCAGGAAATGATATTATTATTTTAGCAGAAGGACGTTTAGTAAACTTAGGTTGTGCAACAGGTCACCCAAGTTTTGTAATGAGTAACTCATTTACAAACCAAACTTTAGCTCAAATAGAATTATGGACTAACCGTGATGCTTATGAAAATGAAGTATACATGTTACCTAAGCATTTAGATGAAAAAGTAGCAAAACTACACTTAGCTAAAATAGGAGTTGAGCTTACTGAATTACGTGAAGATCAAGCATCATATATTGGTGTAACTGTTGATGGTCCTTATAAACCAGAACACTACAGATACTAAGATTTGTAATTTTAGAAATATAAAAAATCCCGCAATTAAAGTTGCGGGATTTTTTCATTTTTTACTTTCTAATTAAACTAAAATTTCCTTTTCTAGTTATAACTTTTCCTTTTGAAGTAATTAGCTCAGCATAAAACCAATAATCATTAGAAGGAAGTTTTTTACTATTATAAAAACCATTCCAGCCTGTATCATTTATACTTAATGTCTTTAAGTTTTTTCCAAAACGGTCATAAATTGTTACTGTTCCAGATTTATAAATGCTTTTTCCTATTCCTTGAATATGCCAAGTATCATTTCTTCCGTCTGCATTTGGAGTGAAAAAATTAGGAAAACTAATTAAAGATATATCGAAAAAGACACTACCACAACCATTTTTATCATTGATTTCTATAATATAGTTTCCTCCATCAAGGTTTTCAAAATTTGAATTTTCTTGATAATCAATCAAAATATTTGAGTTAGAATCTAATAATCTAAATTCATAATCACCTAAACCTAAATTTGAAGTGTTTATTTTGATAAAATTATTATCTGAATCATCTTGAGCATCAATATCATTTATATTTATAGTAGATTTTGAAGACTCTCTAATGTTTATAGTCGCCTCTTCTGAATTGCAACCATAACCAGATGTTGCTACCACTGTATATTTTCCACCTTTAGTAATAGTTGTAGCAGCAGAATTACCTACTACAAAATTGTTTTCATCTTTCCAAATATAATTATAATTTACATTTGGATTTTCTACGCTAATTTGTAGTTTAGGTTTTTTATCCATGCAAATAATATCTTCATCAATGACATTTACAGTTGGTTTTTCTCTTACAATAAAATCTAGAGCTGTTTCTTCGTAACAAACACCGTAATTCGGGTTTTCTATACGAACTCTAATAGTTTGCGTTGTTGTTGTAAAAGGATTTGGTAATGGGCTAGATAATTCTACATCATTTTCATCAAAATATTTCACTATTAATCCTGTTTGATTACCTAAAATTGTACTTTCTATGGTTGATGTATTAAAAGCAAAAACACCATCTGGATCATCATCACATTCTTCTTGAACTGGAATACTATTAGCAATTGGCACAGTATTTACTACAAAATCAATAGTAGTTTCACTATAGCATTGTCCGTTAGGGTCTTGAGAATTATTATTGGTAATTCTAGCTGTAACTGTTTGAGATGATGTTATAAAAGGATTTGGTAATGGACTAGATAATGCCATTCCGTTTTCATCAGAGTAACTCACCAGAACATTTGTTTGGTTACCTATAATTGTACTCTGTATGTTAGATGTATCAAATGCAAATAATCCATCTCTATCGTTATCGCATTCAGGATTAATGATTACAGAATTTGCGATAGGGATAGTATCTACATTTAATGTAATATGGCCTCCTAAGCCTAAGCAATCATTATTAAGAGCACTATCTACACGTACATAAATTGTTTGTAGGTTTGGCGAATTTGTATTTTGATAATTAGATATATCTGTAATTTTATATTCCTCAGTTAACGCATTTGCTTCATTTTCATAATAGGTTATAATGAGTTCTTGATTTGGAGGGAACAAACTTTTAATTTCTTGTGTTACTGAACTGAAATTAAATATTGCTATTCCGTTTGTAATATCTATTCCGTTATCACACTGATAAAATAATTTTTGAAAACTTGAAGGAATCTGTGTTGTAGAAACAGTTAAACTAACTTCACTAATTCTAAAGCAACCATTAGCATTTACTATTCTTGCCCAAATTACATCGTTACTTACAATTTGATTTGTGTATGCCGTTATATCTTGAATAGAGTTTGGGCTATTGCCTTCGGCTAAAGTTTTTTCTTCATAAAAAGTGATGGTGTAATTTTCTGAATTGGAAATTATTTTTTCTTTAGCTTCTTCTAAATTGAAAGAACTAAATCCATTAATATCTGAATTATCACATTGTTTTAAAGAAACTATTGAGTTAATATTAGGAGCATTGAATATTTCGATTTCCTTTGTGATTTTATAATCTGTATTATCTATATGGGTAACTTCTACGGAAACTTTATAAGTTCCGCTATTAGAGAATTGATGACTCGTGTTGATAGAATTAGAAAAGTTATTGATTCCTGAATTTATATCATCAAAATTCCATTTAACAGAATTTATTTCTGATTGATTAGTTAAACTAAAATTATTGGTTAAGTTAACACAATTGTTGTCGTTTGTAATTTCAAAAGGAAAGACTGTTTTTGCTTCTCCATTAACAGTTATGTAGAAGTTAGCATCGGGATTACCAGGGTATAATCCACCAAAATCTTCTGTAGATTGATAACCAGTACCGTTACCAATATTTAAACATCCTTTATACCAAGATTTACCTATATCTCTATCTGTACCAGCAATAGTAGCTATTGGAATTGCTGGATTGTTTGGAGTAACAGTTTTCTTAACTTCAACTAAAATTTTTTTTACATTTGATGGAATTACTATATGTTGATTAAAGTTTTTTGTAACAATAACTGATGTTGAACCTGCATATGGAATACTACCTATTTCACTACTACCAATTAGTTTATTCTCATTAAATGATGTAGGAAAATTTTCATCTATCTCATAGATGTTAAACTGATAAGAAGCACCATTATATGAATAGTTAACTGCAAATTTTCCACTTTTAATAATAAATTCTTGATTTTCAGAAATTCCAAATTCTGATAATGTAAATTCTCTAGCCCACCATTCTGTTTGATAGCAAGAAAACATATTTTTAAACTTTACATCATCATCAAAATTATTTGTAAGTTCAATTTGAGAATATAAAGTAAGTGGAAGTAATAATATTAAAGATAAAATAACTTTTTTCATAGAAAGCAAAAATAAAGAATCCCGCAACTTAGTTACGGGATTTTTTTATATATTATTAATATTCTAATTAAATCTCTAAAGAATCAAATAGCTCTACTAATTTAATACTAGAAGGTCTAGGAGCATTAGAATTAACAATGTTTCCTTGTGGATCGATTAAAATAAATCTAGGAATTCCATTAATTACATAATCAGTAACAAATTTAGATTTCCAGTTCTGATCAGCAAATAATTGTATTCCTGTTAATTTTTTGTCAGCAATCATTTTCTTCCAAGCTTCATGGTCTTTCATCTGATCAACAGAGATACTTACAAATTCAATGTTTTTACCATGGTATTTTTCTTCCATTTTTTGTAAAAAAGGAATTTCTTTTTTACAAGGATTACACCAAGTCGCCCAAACATCAACATATACATATTTTCCTTTTAAATCATCTAAAGAAGTTGTACCCCCTTTAATGTTTTCATAGTCAACAAATTTTGGAGAAGCCATTCCTTTCGCTAAATTTTTAGCTAAATATAACTTATCTGCATGTGTTTTGCTTAAATATTGCTTTAACCCTTTTATGTTTTTCTTTTGAAAAGAAACGAAAGTAGAATCTAATTTCGTAGTTTCAATCCTTTTGTTAAAATCATCTATAAAGTTGTTTGTCTTTGTTTCAAACTCTTCTTTAGGTAATTCAAATAATGCCTCATCTTTAAAAAACTCTTCTTGTAATAAAGCTGCTTTTGCTAAGAAACTACTTTCAGCAGACCCTTCTCCTGTAAAAGTAACAGTTTCATCAAATTCTTTAGTGTCAAGTGTCATGTTAACGTTTGCACCATTTTTTAAGTACAAAGTAGTACCTTCTTTTCCGTCAGAAAGGCGATAAAATCCGTCTTTAAGATTCATTGTATCTTTAAATGCACCATTCTCATCAACCTTAATTACTCTGCTAAACTTAAGTTGAGGATTAGAAATAACGATCGAATCAGAATTTTTATTGGTAATTTTTCCTGAAAAAGAAACAAAGTTATTTTGTTCTTTTTTACAAGAGACCATAGTAATGGCAATTGCCATTAAGTAAACTATTTTTTTCATTGGTTGATAAGTTTAATTATTTACAGTGTACTAAATTACTAATTTTATAGAAAAGAAATGTCTTTTTAAATTTTTATCCCAACCAGCCTTCACGATCTAAACTTCTGTATTGAATTGCTTCAGTTATATGGTCTGATTTTATATTGTTTGAGGCGTCTAAATCCGCAATAGTACGAGAAACCTTTAATATTCTATCATAGGCTCTTGCTGAAAGATTTAGTTTCTCCATAGCAATCTTTAATAAATTACTGCTTTCTTCAGAAAGTTTACAAAATGCTCGAATTTGTTTCACATTCATTTGTGCATTGTAGTGAACAGTATTTGAGTTTTTATAGCGTTCAGTTTGTATTTCTCTAGCTTTTGTTACACGTTCTCTAATAGCAACACTAGTTTCACCTTTTCTTTCTTCTGATAGTTTTTCAAAAGGTACAGGAGTTACCTCTATATGTATGTCAATCCTGTCAAGTAATGGTCCTGAAATTTTACTTAAATAACGTTGCATCTCGGCAGGAGAAGATGTCATTGGTGAATCTGGATCATTAAAAAAACCAGATGGACTAGGATTCATACTTGCTACAAGCATGAAACTGCTTGGGTAATTTACTGAAAATCGTGCTCTAGAAATCGTTACTTCTCGATCTTCTAGAGGTTGACGTAAAACTTCAAGAACACCTCGTTTAAATTCAGGTAGTTCATCTAAAAATAACACACCATTATGAGCAAGAGAAATTTCTCCGGGTTGTGGTAAGTTATTTCCTCCTCCAATGAGGGAAATATCTGAACAACTATGATGAGGAGATCTAAAAGGGCGATTATATTGAAGTCCCGTATTTTTAACTTTACCAACAACAGAATGTATTTTTGTGGTTTCCAAAGCTTCCTGTAATGTCATAGGTGGTAATATTGAAGGGAGTCTTTTGGCTAGCATTGTTTTTCCTGCTCCAGGAGGACCAATTAAAATAATGTTATGGCCACCAGCTGCTGCAATTTCCATACAACGTTTAATACTTTCTTGACCTTTAACATCAGAAAAATCAAATTCAGGAAAATCTACATGCTTATAAAATTCTGCACGAGTATCAACTATTGTTGGATTAATCATTTCTTTATTTTCTAAATGATTAATAACGTCCATAATATTTTCGACACCTAATATATTTATGTCATTAACAATGGCAGCTTCTTTTGCATTTATTTTTGGTAAAATAAAATTTTTATAACCTTCTTCACGAGCTTTAATTGCAATTGGTAGTGCACCTTTAATGGGTTGTAGACTTCCATCTAAGGAAAGTTCTCCCATAATTACGTAATCATTAATATTTGTAGCTTTAATTTGATTAGATGCAGCAAGTATTCCAACAGCCAAAGTTAAATCATAAGCAGCACCTTCTTTACGAATGTCAGCAGGAGCCATATTAATGATAATTTTCTTTCCTGGAAGTTTAAAACCATTATTATTGAGTGCTGCAGAAATACGATAAGAGCTTTCTCGTACTGCATTATCTGGTAATCCAACTAAATGGTAACCGATTCCTTTATCTATATTTACCTCTACGGTAATTGTGGTAGCTTCAATACCAAATACGGCAGATCCATAGGTTTTTATAAGCATAGCTTTCTTTTTTCTGATAAAGATAGCTAAATTTCTTTAAGAATTTGGTTTAGATGTGTTTACTGGTTTTTAGAAGTGGGTGATTTATGAAAAAATAATTTGTATAACTTTCTGAAACTAAAAAAAAGTAAGATTACTATTAGTATTGCAATTACTGGTAAAAATATAGAGAAGGATGATATAAGAATCGATGTACCTGTTTCAACAGTCGAAATTATTGGGTTAGCTATACCACCCGTTGTCGCAGTTGATGCTAATCTCGTTGAAGCTGCGGTTCCTTTAATTACAGAAGCAGTTCCTCCACCAGCTATTATTGCTAAAGCCCAAGTAATTATAGGAGATAAATCAGCAACTGTTGATACCATAACAGCAGTTCCTGCAATAGCAGCTAAAGGAATAGCAATAGTGTCTAACAAGTTGTCAAACCAAGGAATATAGTATGCAAATATTTCTAATAAAGTAGCAATACCTAAGGTAATTAAAGCTGATGAACTTGCTACCCAATTCCAATTTTCATTTATAGGAATAATATTGTAATATCCCGCTAAACTTAGTGCAAAAAGTGGAAGAAATACTCTAAAGCCAACTGAAGCTGCTAATCCAATTCCTAAGAAAACACTAATAATTGATTCTGGGGTCATGTTTTTTATGTTAAGATATAAAAAAAGCCTCTTTATAAAAGAGGCTTTTTGAAATATTTTAAAAGTTGATTAGTTTTTTTTAAAGTTATCTAATCCCGTTTTTAACCAATCATAATAAGCTGTATGATCAGAATATTGTTGAGGTGAATTTAAAAGTTCTAATTCAGGGCTCATTAACACATAAAATGGTTGAGAAGCTGTCTTAAAATTAGCTACTTGTAATGTTGCCCATTTATCACCATACGTTCTAATTCTTTTTACTTTACCATTAGGTTTAATAAAATCGAATTGTTCTTCTTGTGGTAATTGTCTTTCATGATCATCTACGTACAATGAAATTAAAACATAATCATTGTTGATTAAAGAATAAATCTCTGGTTTCACCCAAATAGTTTCTTCCATTTTACGACAGTTAACACATGCCCAACCTGTAAAATCTAATAAAACAGGTTTGTTAACAGATTTAGCATAAGCAATACCTTCTTCAAAATCTTTAAAACAATTTAACCCTAACGGACATTTATTGTCTTTTTTGTAAATACTATGAAATTGAGGTGGAGCAAATCCACTTAAAAATTTATTTTGATTCCATGCTGGTTTTTCCATAACTCCTGGAGCTAAATATACCGCAAAAGCTAAAGCTGCAACACCTAATAAAATTCTAAAGAAAGAGATTTTACCGTATTTTTTACCAATAATACCAAATAAATACAATGCAGTTAATAAAGAAATCAGTGCCCAAAG
Organism: Tenacibaculum ovolyticum DSM 18103; assembly: GCF_000430545.1. GTDB lineage: Bacteria > Bacteroidota > Bacteroidia > Flavobacteriales > Flavobacteriaceae > Polaribacter > Polaribacter ovolyticus. The sequence goes on along the minus strand of NZ_AUMF01000008.1, from coordinate 147,521 downwards.
ACCTATGAAAATTTCTCTCTTAAATAAATCCCAGTGACCAACTAAATCAGCGTTTGATAAAAATTTAAATGCAAATGCTAACTCTAAGAATCCTAAGAAAACTTTTACAGTATTTAACCATCCACCAGATTTTGGTAAAGAGTTTAACCATCCTGGGAACATAGCAAATAAAGCAAAAGGTAATGCTAAAGCAGTACCAAAACCGATCATACCAGCTGATAATTGCATCGCTCCTCCGCTAGAACCTAGTGAACCAGCTAAAAGTGAACCTAAAATAGGACCTGTACAAGAAAATGATACAATTGCTAAGGTTAAAGCCATAAAGAATGTACCAATAATTCCTCCAATATTGGAAGCACTATCAGCCTTATTACTCCAAGAACTTGGTAATGTTAATTCATAAAAACCAAAGAATGAACCTGCAAAGAAAATTAATACAACAAAGAAAAATACATTTAACCATATATTGGTTGAAATACTATTTAAAATTTCAGGATCTAAAGTATCTAGATAGTGAAAAGGTAAACTTAGTAACCCGTAAATTAATATAATAAAGAATCCATATAAAACAGCGCTACCAATTCCTTTTCCTTTCTTTTCAGTGTGTTTTGTAAAGAAAGATACTGTTAAAGGTACCATAGGGAAAACACAAGGTGTTAAAAAGGCTAATAAACCTCCAACAAAACCTAATAGAAAAATATTAAGCAATGTATCACCGCCTTTTTCTTCAGTGTTTTCTTCTGTTGTACTTTTTAATAAAGCAGTGTTTTTTAAGTTTAAGTTTAATGATTGTGATAAAGATTGACTCTTGTCATCTACTTCAGTAACAGTTTGAGATACTTCTTCACCAGTTAATGAAAAGGTAAAGTCTTCATCGAAAGGTAAACAGTATTCTTTACAAACTTGTGCATCTAAATTAAGAGTAATCTGAGTTAGAGTTGCGTCAGAAACAGTTATTCTTTGTACTAGTTTTCCTTCATCAACAAAGAATATTTCATCTTTTCCCCAAATTTCACTAAATTCAGTTTCAGTATCTCCCTCTTTTGCTTTTCCGTTAAGTGTGTATCCACTTTGTCCTTCAGCAGGAGAAATTGTCATAGGTAAAGAAGCGTCCTCAGGGTTATACTGAGAATATAAGTGCCAATCTTCAGCTATTTCAATGTCAAAAATTAGGTCGTATTCAGTTTCCGAAACTTTTTCAACGATAGGGGTTACGACAATTGGGTTATCATCAGATTGCGAGTAAACCGTTAAACCTAAGAATAATAAAAAAAGAGTAATGAGTTTTTTCATTCGATTTAGTTTATAATGGGTTATTTTTAAATAGTTAATCTTAATAATTGTGTTGTGTTATTAGTAGGTGAAAAACGTCTGTCTTGTCGTTTACCAATAATCCAAATGATTTCATTATTCTTTGAGCAAAGTAACCAAATGTTTTTTTTGTCCAAAATTGATAATTTTTGGTCTTTAAAATACTTGCTAATTTTTTTCTTACCTAGCATTCCTGTTGGGTAAAAAAAATCACCTTCTTGCCATTTTCTAATGATTAGGGGGTAATTTAACAAATTTTTATCAACATAAATACTATTTTTGTCAAAAATTGTTTTTTTATTTACATATTCAAACAATAAACTTATAGGATCTATTAGCTTAACATCTTCTTCATGTATGATAAAATGTTCGCTTTTAATAGTGAGTTTTTTATCAGGGGGTAAAAGTAATAAAAAATCTCTGTCTTTTAATAAAGTATATGAATTTGTTGATACTTTCTTGCTTGATTCCGCATAAATTAGATTATAAATGTCATTCCATGATGTAAATTTATAGCTTTTTAAAAGCTGGTATAAATAAGCCTTTGGGTTTGATAGTTTTGTTAATTCAGAAATATTTATTTTTAGTATACCATCTTGTTTAGATGTTATTTTTATTGAAGTTTCTTTAATTTTGTCAGTAATAATTTGCTGAGACTGCTTTAAAGACTCAATAGTTTTGTTATGTGTTTTTAATAAACTTGGATTTAGTTCCTTAAGGATAGGAATAATTTTATGTCTTATTTTATTTCGAACATATTTTGTTTCAAAGTTGCTACCGTCCTTACGCCATTTAATATTGTTTTTTAAAGCATATTCTTCTATCTCTTCTCTTGAAAATACAAGTAATGGGCGTATAATATTTTTGTTAACGGGAGGAATACCAGTTAAACCATCTAAGCCTGCACCTCTGGTTAAATTAATTAAAAATGTTTCTAAATTATCATCAGCATGATGTGCTGTTAAGACATAGTCGAAATTATTTTCTTCAGTTAATTGTTGAAACCAATCATAACGTAATTTTCTTGCAGCTAATTGAGTTGAGAGTTTATTTTTTTTTGAATATTTATCAGTTTCAAATCGAATTGAAAAAGTAGTAATATCTAATTCGGTTCCTAAGTTTTTAATAAATTTTTCATCTAAATCACTATCTTCTCCTCTTAACTGAAAATTACAATGTGCTAAAGAAATAGTATAGTTTAATTGATGTAATAAATGTGACAAAACAACACTATCAATCCCCCCAGAAATAGCAATTAGAAGTTTTTTGTTTTTTATGAATGAAAAATTTTCATCAATATGTTCTGTAAGTCTTTGAAGCATTTTAATTCTTATTATTGGTTTATAGTTGACTGTTCAACCAATTTACAACATCTTGTAGCATTTCTTCTTTACATGAATCATTTTGTAATTCATGATAACCACCTTCGTAAAGTTTAAGTTTTGCTTTTTTAGAGTTATTAGCAAAAGCTTCGGTTCCTTTAAAATCAATAATTTTATCACCTGTACCATGTAACAATAACATTGGTGTTTTTAATGATGAAGCGTTTTGAATTGCCCATTCACCAGAATCAATAAATGACAAAGAAAAATTTGGGCTAATTTTATCATGTACTAATGGGTCGTTTATATATTTTTTAACCTCACTCTTATCTCGAGAAATATCATTAGCATCTAATTCATTACCTAATGTTATTGCAGGGGCAATTTTTTGCATTATTTTACCTAATGAAAGTTTCCAAGCTGGCGGATCGAAAGCTAATTTTAACATTGGGCTTGTAGCAATAACTCCTGTTAAAGCGTTTTCTTTACGAAGTGTGTAATTTATGACAGCATTACCACCCATTGAGTGTCCATATAAAAAAAGAGGTTTGTTATTAAAAACTTCTTTAGTTTTATTAATTAATTTTGAAATACTTTCTAATACTGTATCAAACCCAGGGTTATGACCACGTTTGCCTTGTGTTTTACCATGACCAAAATGATCAAAAGCAATTACTCCAAAATTATTATCGGTAAGTTTTTTAGCAACATGTTGGTACCGACCAGAATGCTCTCCCATTCCATGGACAATAATTACAACAGCTTTTGTAGTTTCAGGTTTCCAAAATTGACCAAAAAAAGTAGTTTTATGGTATTTAAAGTTAAATTCTTGATGCAGCATAATTTATTGTTTATGTAACCATTGTCTAATTTCTTTTCTTAAAGAAACTTCTGGTTTGGGTAGTGGAATTGTTCGGCCAAATTGTTTACTTCTCTTAAATTTTGAGAATGTAATTTTATGTTTTTTCCAAGCTTCGGGGTATAACTCTAAGAATTTATTAAAAAAACTTTGCTCATTTATAGTACCTTCCATTTTAGAAAGAACATGTGTAAACTTTTCTTCTTGCTCTATAATCATTAAATTTTATTTTTTTGTGAGATAAGTTTTTGCATCTCTTTAACGGTAATTGTACTTTTATCATGACTCCATCCTGGAGGTCCAAAAATATACATAAATTTATGAAACCAATTGCTAGATTTTTTTGTGTCGTTCCAGATATCCTTGTATTCATGAGTTAAAATTATCCAAGGATTATATGAATTAGGAGCATGTGTTACGCCATATTGGATATCTATTTCTTCGTCAAGTTCTTTCCATGTTCCAAAAACTCTATCAAAAATGTTTAAAAATCCTCCATGATTTTTATCCATGTATTCAACATTTTTCGCGTGATGCACTTGATGCATTGTATGGGTGTTAAAAATTACATCAATAAATTTAAGTTTTGGAATATACACCGAGTGTAATTGAAATTGCCATAAAGCTTCAATACCTAAACAAACTACGACCATTTCTGGTGGAAATCCAATTGCAGGTAGCCACATGTAAAAAAAGGGTTTATATAAAATTGTAAACCAGCCATTGCGAACTGCTGTTCCTAAATTAAAATTATCAGAAGAATGATGTACAATATGTGCTGCCCATAAAAAACGAACCATGTGATTTTGTCGGTGAAACCAGTAATAACTAAAATCGTCTAGAAATTGACAAATAATCCAGATATACCAAGCATATCCAAAAGATTCCCAACCCATAATATTTGTGCGAATGCCATTTACTAAGGGGTTAAAAACGTCATAGACGTAATTAAAAATAATAATTGCTGAAATTGTTTTTATTAATGGAGCAATAATAGCTGAGCCTATACCCATGGTCAAACTAGCGCCTAAGTCTTTCCAACTGTAAAGTTCTTTTTTGTTATGTGTTTTACTGTATGTGAGTTCTAGCAAAATAAGTCCTAAAAAACAAGGTACACCATATACTAATGGGTTTGTGAAATTCATTTTATCTTTTTGTGCTCAAGATAGTAATCTATTTGCTATTTAGTAAAACATATTTCATTGCTTTTGCTTTTAGTAAGCACTCTTCGTATTCTTTTTCAGGTGTAGATTTTGCTGTAATAGCTCCGCCGACTGAATATGAAACATAATTTTTATCAGCATTGTATAAAATACTCCTAATAACAACATTAAAATCAAAATCACCATTTGGGGTGAAATAACCGATTGTTCCTGAATATAATCCACGTTTGGTTTCTTCTAGTTTTTCAATGATTTGCATTGCGGATATTTTTGGAGCTCCTGTCATACTTCCCATTGGAAAAGTGTTTTTAATTATGTCTATAGGGTGTGTGGTAGGTTCCGTTTCAGATACTATTGTTGATATCATTTGATGTACTTGTTTAAAAGAGTGCACTTTGCATAATTCTTCAACTTTTACACTGCCTTTTTTTGCAATTTTAGATAAATCATTACGAACTAAGTCAACAATCATTATGTTTTCTGATCGTTCTTTTTCATCACGTGATAGATCGAATGCAATTTTATCATCTTCAATCTTATCAATTAAACGCTTAGCTGTACCTTTTATAGGTTGGGATATGATTTTATCACCTATTTTTTTTATATACCTTTCTGGAGTGGCTGATAATAAATATTGGTGTTCGTGTCTGAAAAATGTAGCGAAAGGTGGTTCAGATATTTCGTTTAGATGTTGGTATATTTTATATGGATTTATTGTTGTGTTTTCAGCATAAAATTCTTGACAAAAATTAGCTTCATAAATATCACCTCTATTTATATGATCTAAAATGGTGTTTACTTTTTTGTAATATTCATCTTTATGAATTCTAAGTTTTATTTTTATGTCTTTTAAAAGTTCTTCAGACTTGTTATTATTTATGTGTGTATTAGTGCTAATAATATCTTCAAAATCTTCTTCCAATTCATCATCAATCATCTGTAAATAATGAAATTCAACAGTATTTCCTTTAATGAAAATTAGTTTTTGAGGTTGAAAAAAATAAATATCAGCAAAATGTAAACCATCAAAGTTTTTTGAAGATAGTTTTTCTACATCATTTTTAACATCGTAAGAAATGTACCCGAAAATATAATCTTTAGTATATGATTGATATTCTTTAAGCTTGTCAAATGCTCCGTAATAATCTGTTTTTATTGAAGTGAATTCTTCAGCAGCTAAACAGCAATCAAATGAAGAATACTTTTGCTCGTAATTGTTAGAATCTAACCAAAGTGTGGTTTCAAATTGTTTTGACCAAGTGAAAAGTTTTTGTTTAAATGTTTTTGGGTCATCTATTTCAAAATTACGTTGGGTTCTTTTAGACATCGTACAAAAATAAGAAACCCGATAGAAATAATACTATCGGGTTTTAGTTTTATGGATAATTGAGTTTATTCTTTTTTATTGACTTCTTCTTTTTTAATAGATGAAACGACTTTATCATTTTCGGTTATTGAAGTAGTAACTCTATTTTTTGCTATTCCTTTATTATTAGTTTCAGCTTTAACTTTTTTATTTATAACATGATCATGTCCTTGGTGATTACTGTGAGTAGCATGCCCACCTAAAATAGGGGCAATTACCAACCCAATTAAACAAGTAAGTTTAATTAAGATGTTCATTGATGGGCCTGAAGTGTCTTTAAAAGGATCACCAACAGTATCTCCAGTTACAGCAGCTTTGTGTGCGTCAGAACCTTTGTAGGTCATTTCTCCGTTTATTTCTACACCAGCTTCAAAAGATTTTTTAGCGTTATCCCAAGCTCCACCAGCGTTGTTTTGAAAGATTGCCCATAAGACACCAGACACAGTAACACCAGCCATATAGCCACCAAGCATTTCTGCAATAGCTAAATTATTCATTCCAAAAATCATTGGAGCAAAAGCAATTATTAATGGAAAACCTATGGTTAATAAACCAGGCAATATCATCTCTCTTAGAGATGCTTCAGTAGAAATTGCGACACATTTATCGTATTCTGGTTTTCCGGTTCCTTCCATAATTCCAGGAATCTCTTTAAACTGACGACGAACTTCTTCTACCATTTCCATGGCAGCTTTACCTACAGCATTCATTGCTAAAGCAGAAAATACAACGGGAACCATTCCGCCAACAAATAACATTGCTAAAACAGGTGCTTTAAAAATATTAATTCCGTCGATTCCTGTAAACGTAACATAGGCAGCAAATAAAGCTAACGATGTTAATGCTGCTGAAGCAATAGCAAAACCTTTACCAGTTGCTGCTGTTGTGTTACCTACTGCGTCTAAAATATCTGTACGTTCACGAACGATTGGTTCTTGCTCACTCATTTCGGCAATACCACCTGCATTGTCAGCAATTGGTCCGAAAGCATCAATAGCTAATTGCATTGCTGTTGTGGCCATCATTGCAGAAGCTGCCAAAGCAACTCCGTAAAATCCTGCAAATGCGTATGACGTCCAAATTGCACCAGCAAATAATAAAACTGAAGGAAATGTTGAAATCATACCCGTTGCTAAACCTGCAATAATATTGGTTCCTGCACCAGTACTTGACTGTTGTACTATTTTTAAAATTGGAGGTTTTCCTAATCCTGTGTAATATTCAGTAACTGAAGAAATAACAGCTCCAACGACTAAACCAACTAATGTTGCATAGAAAACACGCATTGAAGAAATATCTTGTAAACCTTCTCCGAAGAATTCCATTTTCATAGTTTCGGGAAGCATCCATTTACATAGTACAAAACAAGTAATGGCTACTAAGCCAATAGAAACCCAGTTACCAAGATTTAATGCTCCCATTACTTGAGACTCTTTTGCTTCATTACTCTTTATTTTTACCAACATTGTTCCGATAATAGAAATGATAATTCCTATACCTGCAATTGCCATTGGTAATAAAATTGGTCCAATCCCTCCAAAAGCGTCAGAAATACTTCCGCCCATATCTTTAATTACATAATTTCCTAAAACCATTGCTGCTAATACCGTTGCTACATAAGACCCAAATAAATCAGCTCCCATACCAGCAACATCACCAACATTATCACCAACATTATCAGCAATTGTAGCAGGGTTACGTGGGTCGTCTTCTGGAATACCAGCTTCAACCTTACCAACTAAATCGGCACCAACATCTGCTGCTTTTGTATATATTCCTCCACCAACACGTGCAAATAGAGCAATGCTTTCAGCACCCAAAGAGAATCCAGCTAGTGTTTCTAAAACAATAGTCATATCCATTGTATTTGTCCAAACACCTCCCATAAAGAAGTAAAAGAATGCGATAAAGAATGTTGTTAGCCCTAAAACAGCTAAGCCAGCAACGCCAAGTCCCATTACTGTTCCTCCTCCAAATGATATTTTTAAAGCATTTGGTAAACTTGTTTGAGCAGCCTGAGTTGTTCTTACGTTGGTTTTAGTTGCTATTTTCATTCCTATATTTCCTGCGAAAGCAGAAAAAATAGCGCCACATATGAATGCAATCACGATTAAGTAACTTGTTGTAGGTACGAAATAAGAAACAATCGCCAGTAGTACACTAACTACTACTACAAAGATCGCTAAAAGCCGATATTCTGCATTTAAAAAAGCTAGTGCGCCTTCGTAAATGTGATCGGATATTTCTTTCATTTTTCCATCACCAGCATCTTGTTTCATTACCCAAGATTTTTTAATAGTCATGTAAATTAAACCTAAAACAGCCGCAATGATCGGCATCCAAATCATTATTGATTCCATATGTTATTGTTTGATTAGTTAATTAATGTTCGTAAATATAACAAAATCAGTGACTAAACAAAAAACCTCTCAGAGTGTTCTGAGAGGTTTTTGATATTTTATATGGAAAACTTGGTGCTAGATTTTGAAATCACCGTTAGTTTTATGCTCACTAGTTTCATAACGTTCGATACATTTATCTAGTATCTCATAAGCTTCGTTTGCATCTCCCCATCCACCAACATCTACTTGCTTTTTTTCAAGGTCTTTATAAACTTGGAAAAAGTGAGTAATTTCTTTTACTTGGTGAGGATTCATGTCTTTTAAATCATTCAGTTGGCTCCAAATAGGATCTGAAACAGGTACACAAATAATTTTTTCATCTGGTCCTTTTTCATCTGCCATATGGAAAACACCGATAGGTTTAACTTCCATAACACACATTGGAAATGTTGGTTCAGCTCCTAAAAGTAATATATCTAATGGATCACCATCTAAAGCTAAAGTTTCTGGAATGAAACCATAATCTCCAGGGTACATCATTGATGAAAATAACATTCTATCGAAACGGATTTTACCTAAATCAAAATCATATTCGTATTTATTTCTACTTCCTTTTGGTATTTCAATTAAAACATCTACTGTTTTTCTTTCTTTTGCAGTCATATATCTTGCTTTTCTTCTGTTTCTAAAAATCGATTGCAAAAGTAGTGATTTATTGGGTGTTTAAAAGAAAAAAAGTATGTTATTTTATCGTTATAAACCAGGTTTTATTGCTATACGAATTGCGAACTTAGGACTAGGTGGGATTATTGAGCCTGCTGGTGGTGTGTAATTACTTCTCCAGATAGCATCAACACGTAAAAAACGTAAGTTTCCATAACCAATGTTTTCAAGACCAACACTATATTCGTAATAAACCTTATTAGGTGCATTGTAATTAATATTTGATTTATTAATAGCTCTATTTTTATCAGATATTGTTCCGTAAGCTGCTCTAAAAGTAACTAAACTTCGTAGTTTTAACTTTTTTAATAAAGGAATTCTATTTAAGATAAACCCGTTAAAATGTTGTTCGAAATGAGTAGCTAAATAAGCATCAGTTACAAAATCATAATAGTTTAATAAGGCAAAAGTGTTTTTTGTTAATGCAAGTGTTTGGTTTGCTGGAACTATGTTTAATAATCCTATTGGTAAAGTTCCAAATGTTTTTCCAGCTTCTACGGTTGCGTCTAAAATACCAAACTTACTTAAAAGAATAGGTTGGTTGTATTTAAGTTGTAATCTGTCATAAGTATGTGTACCATTAAAAAAGCCTTTGTATCCTCGACGGTAGTTTAATATAAGTGTAGGGAATATATTTCTTCCAAAACGTCTTTGAACACCTAAACCGTATACAAACCTGCCAGGAGTGTATGAAAGATAAAGATCAGAAGCAACATCGGTTACTTGTGTTTGTGTATTTCCTTTGTTATCAAGGTAATTCATAGAGAAATTTGCAGGAGAAGCAGATTGTATTGTAGCGTGTGAAAAATTAATTCCTACATGTAAATTTTTTTTAACTTGATAATCAAAATTAGTTGCTGTTTTTTCTACTTTAGATAAGAAAAAATTATCTCCTCTAGAAAATAGTGCATCGGTACCGAAAGTTGTACCTAAAAGTTGAGAAGTGTTTAGTAATGAGCTTCCTAGTTGCTCAATGTCTTTTTGATATGCTAATCCAATTGAAATTCTTGGTTGGTAAGATAGCAGGTAGCGACCTTCAATACCGTATTTTAACTTTTTATCTTTAAAACCATAAGCTAAATGTCCACCTAAACGAAAACGATCATCTTTTGTTTTAAAAGTTCTAAAAGATAGTTTTGTTCTGAATCCTTCTACTTGATTATTAGCAAAGAGTGTCCATAAGGGACCAAACTGTACTCCCCACTTAGTATCTACATATCCACTTGCTACAGTGTTTATTAAACCTGTAATGTTTTTAATTTGTTTTTTTTCTTTAACTTCTTTTATAAAGCTGTAAGTTGAGTTACTTTCTTCGTTTTCTTTTGCTTTCCAGTACGTATCTTTTTTAGTGTATTGATCTGGTCTTAGTTTTACAATTTTTTTAGTGTAAAATTCTTTAGATAAAGGTTTGTTTAATATGTATTTATCAAAAATAATTGTCTTTTTGATAGTTAAACCTTTGTTGCTTTCATTTTTATCTAAAAAAGTAAAATCTCCTTCATAAATATTTTTGGTAGGGATATAGATACTATCATTTCTTACTTCAAATTCTTTTTCAAAAGATAAGCCTCTAACAAAATTTAAGTTAATACTTTTATGAACTTTCATCTTTAGCTTGTTTATAGCGAATGTTTTGTCTGTTACCCAAAAATTTCCTTGAAAAGCTAAATCTCCATCCCTGATAGGGAAGAAATAAATGTTATATAGTTTTTTGTCATTTTTAACGATACTATCATATAAAACATAATCATAAGTTGAAAATCCATCTGTAGATAAAGGGCTAACAAAAGATTTTCTTAATAGGGTAATGTTGTTTTTAAAAACATCAACATTTTGAAACGTGTTAGACATTCTATCGAATACAAAACCTTGTGCGCCTAAGCCTTCAAATTTTTCAGCCTCAATGTCAGTTCTAACATTCTTAGTTTTATTATCGCCATAAATATTAGCGATTTCCTCGTTTAAATAAATAGGTAGGTAATAATTAATCCCGTCACTATCATATTTTATTTTACTAATGGTTTCTTTATAATCATTCTTAAAAATTTTCTTTAAGAAAAGCGTGTCTAAATTATTAAGACCTATTTCGATAGTTGAGTGCTTCTTGTATTGATATTGATTTACTAAATCAAGACCATTTTTTCTTTTTCTTTTCCAGATCTCTTTTAAAATTCGATAAGCAGGATTTTCTTTTTTCTTTAAGCGTTTTTTTGGTTTTGAAACAATTATAACTTCTTCTAATTGGTTTTCTCCTTCTTTAAGTACAATGTTTAAGTACTTCGTTTTTTTATTAACTTTTATCGTTTGTGTTTGAAAACCTATGAAAGAAACTTCTAAGGTACCTCTGTATTTTTTTGTTTTTAAGAAAAACTTACCGTTGTCATCAGTGGTAGTTCCATAAGTTGTTTTCTTTAAAAAAACATTCACAAAAGGCATAGGATTGTTAAATTCATCAACAACTTTACCTTTTAATGTTATTTGAGAATATAATATGCTGGTAATGAGTAATAGTAATATTGATAGCGTTTTCTTCATCATTTTTATTACTGGAAAATCCTTTTGACCAAGGTCAAAAGGATTTTTGTTTTAATCAATTTTTTATTTTTCTATTACTTATTAATGTATAAAACGTCTTTTACCGCTTTAATAACATCATTAGCATTTGGCATCCATTCTTCTAGTAAAACAGGAGAATATGGTGCTGGAGTATCTGCTGTTGTAATTCTTTTTATTGGAGCATCTAAATAATCAAATGCTTCATCTTGAATTCTAAAAGTTATTTCAGATGAAATACTACCGAAAGGCCATGCTTCTTCTAAAATTACTAATCTGTTAGTTTTCTTTACTGATTCAAGAATTGTCTTGTGATCCATCGGGCGAACTGTACGTAAGTCAATAACTTCAACAGAAATACCTTCTTTAGCTAGTTCATCAGCAGCTTTATAAGCTTCTTTTATAATTTTACCAAAAGAAACAACTGTTACATCAGTACCTTCTCTTTTTATATCAGCAACTCCGATAGGAATGATATATTCCCCTTCAGGAATTTCCATTTTATCTCCATACATCTGTTCAGACTCCATAAAAATTACTGGATCATCATCACGAATAGCTGCTTTTAATAATCCTTTAGCATCGTAAGGGTTAGATGGTACAATTACTTTTAACCCTGGAGTGTTTGCGAACCAGTTTTCAAAAGCTTGTGAGTGTGTAGCACCTAATTGACCTGCAGCACCTGTTGGGCCACGGAAAACGATAGGGCAGTTGAATTGACCACCAGACATTTGACGAATTTTAGCTGCGTTATTGATAATTTGATCAATACCAACTAAAGAGAAGTTAAAAGTCATGTATTCAACAATTGGACGGTTTCCATTCATTGCAGAACCAACTGCAATACCACCAAAACCTAATTCAGCAATAGGAGTATCGATAACTCTTTTTGCTCCAAACTCATCCAACATTCCTTTAGAAGCTTTGTAAGCTCCATTATATTCTGCTACTTCTTCCCCCATTAAATAAATGCTTTCATCTCTTCGCATTTCTTCACTCATAGCTTCGCAAATAGCTTCTCTAAATTGTACTGTTTTCATACGTGTTATTAGTAGTTGTTTATCAAGATTGCAAAAATAATAAAAATTGAAATAATAAAATAGGTTTTTAACTTAAACAAATAATAACCTATGTTTATAGCGTTTTATCGTTGTTTTTGAGTAAAAAAATGAAATATTTATTATGCATGCATAATAAATTATCAAAAAAAAACGTAACTTCGTCGTTCAAAATTAAGTTTCTTAAAAACAACGATATATGAAAATATTAGTCTGTATCAGTCATGTTCCTGATACTACTTCGAAAATTAACTTTACAGATAACAATACAAAGTTTGATACTAACGGAGTTCAATACGTTATAAACCCTTATGATGAGTTTAGTTTAACTCGTGCCATGTGGTTTAAAGAAAAACAAGGTGCTAGTGTAACAGTGGTAAATGTTGGAGGTGCTTCAACAGAGCCAACTTTACGTAAAGCGTTAGCTATTGGAGCAGATAATGCTGTTCGTGTTAATGTAGAGCCAACAGATGGTTTAATGGTTGCGAAAGAATTAGCTGAAGTTGTAAAGAACGGAGGTTATGATTTGGTTTTAGCAGGAAAAGAATCTGCGGATTATAATGGTCAAATGGTACCAGGGATGTTAGCTTCTTTAGTCGATTTTAACTTCGTAAACGCTTGTGTAGGGCTAGAGGTTGATGGAACGGCTGTAACATTAGATAGAGAAATAGATGGAGGTGAAGAAAAAGTATCTTCAGTTTTACCTATGGTTGTTGCTGGTCAAAAAGGAATGGTAGAAGAGAAAGATTTACGCATACCTAACATGCGTGGTATTATGATGGCGCGTAAAAAACCATTATCGGTTGTAGAACCTATTGGTGCTACTACAAGTACTGCTACTAAGGATTTTGAAAAGCCTGCTGAAAAAGGAGCAATTAAGTTAGTAGATAATGTTGATGCTTTAATCGATTTATTACATAACGAAGCGAAAGCAATTTAGAAGAAAGATTTAAAATAACGTCATAACGAAGTAGAGTAAGAAAATGTTACTTTTTATCGTTAATGATATAAAAAACATAAAAAATATGTCTGTATTAGTTTTTGCCGATTCATCGGAAGGAAAATTTAAAAAAACTGCTTTTGAGGTAGTTTCGTACGGAAAAAAAGTAGCAGAGCAGCAAGGAAGTGATATGTTAGTTTTAACTATCAATGGAGGTGATGCTTCTGAATTATATGCTTACGGAGCAGAAAAAGTAATTGAAGTAAAAAATGATTTAGCTTCTTTTAATGCAAAAGCATACGCAGCTGTTATTAAACAGGTAGTGGAAGCAAAAGCAGCAAATACCGTAATTATTGATTCAAGTATTGATGGATTTACAGTTGCTCCATTAGTAGCTGTAGCTATCGAAGCAGGTTATGCATCTAATGTGGTTGCTTTGCCAAGTAGTACAAGCCCGTTTATTGTAAAGAGAAAAGCTTTTTCTAATAAGGGGTTTAATAATACTGAAATTTCGACAGGAAATAAAGTAGTTGGAGTTGCAAAAAATTCATACGGAGCTCATGAAAATGTAGTTAGTGGATCAACTGAAAGTTTCGATGCAACTTTACCTGAATTAGGAGTAAAGTCAGAAAGTATTAATAAGGCAACAGGTGTTGTATCTATTGCAGATGCTGATATTGTTGTTTCTGCAGGGAGAGGGATGAAAGGTCCTGAGAACTGGGGGATGATAGAAGAGTTAGCGGGTGTATTAGGAGCAGCAACGGCGTGTTCTAAACCTGTTTCAGATTTAGGATGGAGACCTCATGGAGAGCATGTTGGTCAAACTGGTAAGCCAGTAGCATCAAACTTATATATAGCAATTGGTATTTCTGGAGCAATTCAGCATTTAGCAGGAGTTAATGCATCAAAAGTAAAAGTAGTTATTAATTCAGACCCTGAAGCACCTTTCTTTAAAGCTGCAGATTATGGTATTGTAGGTGATGCTTTTGAAGTTGTACCACAATTAATAGAAAAATTAAAAGCTTTTAAGCAAGCATAATTTTACGAGTAAAAATTTTCTTTTTACAGAAATTAGAGGTGAACCCATAATTTTTAGTAAATTGTGCCGACTAAAGAAGGCTGTCTAAGTTTGAAGCGTAGTGCCTAAAATTAGACAGCTTTTTCTTATTTATGATAATTGTACATGAGTTTAATTAAATTGACTATTAAAGGTATTTCTTATAGCCAAACTCAAAGTGGTGCTTATGCATTAGTATTGAGTGAAATGGACGGCGTAAGAACACTTCCTATTATTATTGGATCTTTTGAAGCACAATCTATTGCAATAGCTTTAGAAAAAGAAATTCGTCCCCCAAGACCACTTACACATGATTTATTTAAAACATTTTCAGATAGGTTTTCTATTAAAGTAACTCAAGTTATTATTCATAAGTTGGTTGATGGTGTTTTTTATTCTAGTTTAATTTGTGAAAGAGATGGGGTAGAAGAACTTATTGATACACGTACTTCTGATGCAATTGCTTTAGCTGTTCGTTTTCAGGCACCTATTTTTACTTATGAGAATATTTTAGATAAAGCAGGTGTTTATCTAAAGATGGATGAAGAGTTAATTATAGAAGAAGATTTAGAATCTGATGAAATTGAGTTCTCTTTAGAAGACGAACTTGATGATAACAAAAATTATACAAACACATCGTTAGAAGAATTAAATGAACAACTTAATGAAGCGGTTGAAAATGAAGATTATGAATTGGCTGCAGAAATTCGAGACGAAATTAGTAAGCGTTCTTAATAAAAAAAATAAAATGAAGAAAATATTTACGCTTATAATGCTTTGTGCATCCATAGTAACTTTTGGTCAAAGCATAGAGAAAAAGTGGAATTTTTCATCGATTACTACTGTTGATGGTAGACCAGTAATCTCAATAAACGAATCAGATGTTTTAAGTTTAACTAAAGGGAACTTTAATTATTCTTTAATAGCTAAAGATAGCTTAAAAGCTGAAGGGAATTATATTCATCAAAATAATTTATTAATTTTTAATCACAAACAACCTAAAGATACGGTTCGTTATTATAATGTGGTTGAATTGACTGATGATGCATTAACATTGTCAGAAAAAAATGTACTGTATAAATTCAAAGATTCTAATACTACGCCAGTAGTTTCTAAGGTTAAAGAAATTGTTGAAGTTGTAGCTGAAACATCTAATCAAATAATTCCTAGCCAAGGTTTTTCAATGCAAAGTTTAGGAAGAGGAGTTTTAGGAATGATTGTGCTATTAATAGTCGCATTTTTATTTAGTGCAAATAGAAGAGGGATTGATTGGAAGACAGTAGGGTTAGGTTTAGCTTTTCAATTGATAATTGCAATTGGAGTTTTAAAAATACCTTTTGTACAAAAAGTATTTGAATGGATTGGAGGTTTGTTTGTAAGTGTATTAGATTTTACACGAGCGGGTAGTGAATTCTTATTTAGTGGCTTAGTAGCTGATATGGGATCGTTTGGTTTTATATTCGCTTTTCAGGTATTACCAACAATTATATTCTTTTCGGCATTAACTTCTTTATTATTTTATTTGGGATTAATTCAAAAAGTGGTAAAAGGATTAGCTTGGTTGTTATCTAAAGGATTAAAAATATCTGGAGCAGAGAGTTTATCTGTAGCAGGGAATATATTCTTAGGACAAACTGAAGCACCCTTATTGATTAAAGCATATTTAGAAAAGATGAACAAGTCTGAAATGCTATTGGTGATGATCGGAGGAATGGCAACTGTAGCAGGAGCAGTTTTAGCAGCTTACATTGGCTTCTTAGGAGGAGAAGATGAAGCGTTAAGATTAATGTATGCAAAGCATTTATTAGCAGCATCTGTAATGGCAGCACCAGGAGCAATTATTATTTCTAAAATTTTATATCCACAAACTGAAGAGGTAAACACAAATGTGCAAGTTTCATCAGAAAAAATAGGATCTAATATCTTAGATGCTATTGCAAACGGAACAACTGAAGGGTTGAATTTAGCAATGAATGTAGCAGCAATGTTGTTAGTTTTTATTGCATTTATTGCGATGATAAACGGAATTTTAGGTTGGGTAGGAGATATTACTACATTAAATACTTGGATGGCTGAAAACACTTCATACGCTAAGTTTTCTTTAGAAGCAATTTTAGGATATGTGTTTGCGCCATTAATGTGGTTAATCGGTGTAGCAAAAGAAGATATGGCGCTAATGGGGCAGTTATTAGGAATCAAATTAGCAGCAAGTGAATTTGTTGGTTATATTCAATTGTCTGAACTTAAAAATGTTGCTAACGCAACGCACTTAACGTATAACAAGTCTATTATTATGGCAACTTACATGTTATGTGGTTTTGCAAATTTTGCATCAATAGGTATTCAGATTGGTGGTATCGGCTCTTTAGCACCAGGACAACGTAAAACATTGTCAGAATTTGGAATGAAAGCTCTAATCGGAGGAACAATAGCTTCTTTAATGTCAGCAACAATTGCTGGTATGATTATCGGGTAGCGAGTTGCTACTGACAACTAAAAATAGTTAATAACTTATTAATATAATTTTTAAAAGCTTCAGCATTAAATGTTGAAGCTTTTTTACTTTTACAAAATTAAAAGTAGGGGATGAAGCAATATTTAGATTTAGTACAACACGTTTTAGAGAACGGAAATGAGAAGGGTGATAGAACAGGAACAGGAACGAAAAGCGTTTTTGGTTACCAAATGAGATTCGACTTAAGTAAAGGTTTTCCAATGGTAACAACTAAAAAGTTACACTTGAAATCGATTATATATGAGTTACTTTGGTTTATAAAAGGTGATACTAATATTGATTATTTGAAGGAAAAAGGTGTGCGTATTTGGAATGACTGGGCAGATGAAAATGGTGATTTAGGTCCTGTTTATGGTCATCAATGGCGTAATTGGAATAGTGATGAGGTAGATCAAATTAAAGATGTAATTGAAACATTAAAGAAAAACCCTAATAGCCGTAGAATGTTAGTTTCTGCATGGAATCCTTCGGTTTTACCAGACACTTCAAAGTCATTTTCAGAAAACGTAGCTAACGGAAAAGCAGCTTTACCACCATGTCATGCATTTTTTCAATTCTACGTATCTGACGGTAAATTGTCATGTCAACTATATCAAAGAAGTGCCGATATATTTTTAGGAGTTCCTTTTAACATAGCATCTTATGCTTTATTTACTATGATGATAGCACAAGTTTGTGGTTATGAAGCAGGTGATTTTATTCACACGTTTGGTGATGCTCACATTTATAACAATCATAAAGAACAATTAGCACTACAACTATCTCGAGAAACACGAGCATTACCTAAGATGAAAATTAATCCGGCTGTTAAAAACATTGAAGATTTTACTTTTGAAGATTTTGAGTTAGTTGATTATAATCCACATCCACACATAAAAGGTATTGTAGCTGTGTAATTTTAACTTTATTTTTAATAGTTTCTTTAGTAGCTTTGTAAGAAGCGCTAAAAAAGATAAAAATGACTACAGACGTTGATATTTTAAAAGAAACTATTTATGAAAAAATAGGGGAGATTAATGATGTAAAGGTTCTAAATGCAATTAAAACTTTGGTTGATACAATGAAAGCAGAAGTTTTAGAAGGAACTATTACAGAAAAAAGAGATTTAACAGGTTACATTAAAGAATGGGCAAAAAACATGTAACTATTTATTAAATACTATTTATGATTACAATAATTGCAGCAATAGCAAATAATAATGCTTTAGGTAAAGACAATGATTTAATTTGGCATCTTCCTGCCGATTTAAAGCGATTTAAAAAGGTTACTTCTGGGCATCATATTTTAATGGGACGTAATACTTTTGAAAGTATTGGAAAACCATTACCTAACCGTACATCGGTTATTATAACTAGAAATAATGATTATTTTAAAGATGGATGTTTGGTTGCTAATTCAATTGAAGAAGCTTTAGAGTTATCAAGAGAGGATTCAGCTATTTTTATTATTGGAGGGGCACAGATTTATAAACAAGCTCTTGAAAGAGAATTGGTTGATAGATTAGATATTACGATTGTACATCATGATTTTGAAGCAGATGTTTTCTTCCCAGAAATTGATATGAATGTTTGGAAAGAGGCATCGAGAGAAGATTTTATAGCTGATGAAAAAAATAAATATGATTATAGTTTCGTTTCTTACATAAGAAAATAACTGAATTTTTAAATATAAGATTAAGCAGAATTGAGATCTTTATTTATAAACTATACCTGAAGAAATACAATAAAAATATTTTATTCTGAATTTACTTTAGAATTTCAATTGATAATAATATGTCGATACAACTTACTTCTATATCTAAAACTTATGCAACTCAAAAAGCTGTAAACGAAATTTCTTTTAAAGCAGAAAAAGGGGAGATAGTTGGTTTTTTAGGCCCAAATGGAGCTGGGAAATCTACTACTATGAAAATTTTAACAGGTTTCATTAAACCAGGTGAAGGAGTCGTTTCTGTAAACGGAATAGATGTGGTTAAAAATCCTATTGAAGCACAAAAATGTATTGGGTATTTACCAGAGCATAATCCGTTGTATTTAGATATGTATGTGCGTGAGTATTTACAATTTCAAGCATCAATATATAAAGTTTCCAAAAATAAGATAGCAGAAGTAATAGAGAAAGTTGGTTTAGGTAGTGAGGCTCATAAGAAAATTGAACAGTTATCAAAAGGATATCGTCAACGAGTGGGATTAGCAGCAGCTATCTTACATGATCCTGAAGTGTTAATTTTAGATGAACCAACTACAGGTTTAGATCCAAATCAGTTGGTTGAAATTAGAGAATTAATAAAAGAACTCGGAAAAAATAAAACAGTTTTATTTTCTACACATATTATGCAAGAAGTAGAAGCTGTGTGTAATCGTGTAATTATTATTAATAAAGGTGAATTGATTGTTGATAAAGCAATTTCAGAACTTAAAACAAGTAATGAACAGGTTATAAAAGTAACGTTTGATTATAAGTTAGAAGAGCAGTTTATACAACGTTTACCAAATCTTATTCATTATAAAAATACTGTAGATAACAATTGGAGACTTACTTTTGAAGCAAAAGAAGATATGCGCCCTGTAATTTTCGACTTCGCCCAAGAAAATGGATTGAAAATTTTAGGTTTAAATGCTGAAAATAAAGATTTAGAAAGTCTGTTTAGAGAGTTAACTAGTTAATTTTTTGTAATTTTCTTTAAAAGAAGCCTATTTTTAATATTCACTTAGGTTTAATATTAAGAATTATTAGCGTATTTATTTTTAAACCATACTTTTTTCCAAACTCTTTTTAATAATAAAAAAGTAATATTCTCGACATACTCATCAAAATTTGATGCATCCATGTTTTTTATCACCTCTTCAGGAATATCAACGACATATAAAAGGTTATTATAGGTAGAAGTGTCATTGCTAATTAAATACTGTATTCCTTTTTTAAGCGCTTCTTTTAACGCTATAGGTGAGTTCTCTTTAGATAACTTAAAGTCAAAACTAGCTAAATTAAAATCTTTATTAAGCTGCGCTATTAACATAAAATAATAATTATTCTTAGCTGCATTTGTTAATAAGTCATTACTATTTTGATAAGTAGGTAGCATTTTATAAAGTTAATAAATTAGGAAGAGAATAGTACACATTTTTTTATAAAAATAAACAGGTGTTTTCCCCTTTTTAAATCCAATTAAACCTGAAAATAATCAAAGGAAAAGAACTTATTTAAAGGAGATTTTCATTGCTGCTTTTTTGAGTTGTTACGGTTAATTTTACAATGTATTCGAATTCAATTTATTCGAATTACAGTTAATATAACCAACAATAACTATAAGTGATTTACGAAATACTACAGATTATTACAGAAGAGTTAAATGATTATCTTGAAGGAAATGAAGTAGCGTTGGCAAATATAGCTGATGCTAATTCAGAAGGAAATTCATCGGGTAGTTTTCCTGAAATATCATTGTCGTTAATTAATCTTCAAGAAGAATTTGCTTTAAAAAATACACGTAATAATTCGGTAAGAGGAACTTCAGTTTCTTATAAAAACCCAAAAATTTATTTAAACTTATTTGTACTCTTTAGCCTTAACAAATCTACTTATACAGAATCATTAAAAAGTCTTGCAAAAATAATCGCTTTTTTTCAAGGTAAAAAAGTCTTCACGCAAGCAAATAGTAATTACGATAAAGTTGAAGGGTCTGAGAACATTAAGAGTTTTAAGTTTATTACAGAACTCTATACGCCAAGTTTTGAAGAGTTAAACTTTATATGGGGAACTTTAGGAGGAAAACAAAACCCATCAGTACTTTATAAAATAACATTATTAGAAATTGAAAGAGATGCAGTAACAAAAGAAGGAACTGTTATTTCTGAGATGAATAAAAACGCAACAATCAATAACTAATGATCTATAAAACACTTTTAAATATAAACCTATTACACGCTTATTTTCTTGATAGTGGAATTAAAAAATATCATAACCCAAATAATCTTACGAATGAGTTAAATGATAAAGAAAAAGAAGAGGCAGAAAAGGTTTATAAGAGTATTAATTTTTTAGAAATAATACCTACAAGAACTACTTTAAGTGTAATAAAGAATTATAGGTTAATGGTTAGGGATGATTCAAAAGGAATAAGAATTCTTGCAACATCACAAAAAGAAATAGCAAAAGAGGATGGTAGTGAAATAGAAAGATATTGTCCATTTATTGAATTGCCAAATGATTTAATACTTACTTTTTTTGTTAGAGTAACAGACAGGTATTTTGAAAATTATACAGACATTATAAAAAAGAAAAGCAATCAGCTTTATAATTTATCTAATATTTCAACAACAGCTACGAATGTTTTTGATTCTAATGGAAACATTGAAGAATGGAGTTCTTTCTTAATAACAGAAAGAGAATCTAGAAGATTGGTATATGAATTGGAAAAAGAAAATGAAGCAAACAGTATTACACCAAAAAGAGTAACAATTGCTGATATAGATTCAGATAAGATAAATGCTATTGAAACTAAAATAGATAATAATATTTTATTAAATATTGACGAATCTGAAATAATAGAAAATTTAGATTCAAGTATAAAAAAACTTAAAAATAAAGGGATTATTGGTGTTGTTAGGTTAAAAGTTTCAGGTGATAATAATTCGAATTTAACTGAAAATATAATGGTAAAAAATATTGAAACGAACAATTTTGATATCAATAAAAACTGTTTACTAAAAGAAGCACCAACTTTTCAGATATATATAGAAAATAGAAAAACTTTTTGGAGATATAACCAAATATCAAAAAGTTTAAAGATGATTACAAATACTAAACAACCTTTAACCAAAAATGGTAAAGTAGAAATTAGTAAAACAGATGTAGCACCTCAACCTATAACCCCCGTTTTTTTTCCAAACCCAACAGCAGAAAGTATTACGCTAGATTCTAATAATCAAGATTACTATTCAGAAATATTTATATAACAAAAACTAAAATTAATAATTATGTCAGCTTACAAAACACCAGGAGTCTACATTGAAGAAATTGTAAAATTTCCACCGTCAGTAGCTCAAGTAGAAACAGCAATTCCAGCCTTTATTGGATATACAGAAAAGGCTACAAAAAAAGCAATAGGAGATCTAAAAGGTAAACCGACTCGTATTACTTCAATGTTAGAGTATGAAAGTTATTTTGGAAAACCTAAAAATGAAACTGGAATTAAAGTATCTGTAGTTAATGGAGAAATCTTTGCAGAAGGACCTTCTAAAAACGATAGGTCTCCATTTCTTATGTATTATGGAATGCAAATGTTCTTTGCAAATGGAGGAGGACCATGTTATATTGTTTCAGTAGGAAGATATGGAAATATTATTGATGATGCTGATGCAAAAGTTTCTATTATCGAACAACCAAAATTAAAAGCTGGTTTAGATGCTATAGAGAAAATTGATGAGGCTACATTAATTGTATTTCCAGATGCTACAAACTTAGGAGACGTTGATAGCTTTTATGGTTTGTATAATGATGCTTTAAAGCAATGTTTAAAATTAAAAGATCGTTTTGTAATTATTGATTCAGAGCATGATGATGAATCACAATCACCTACTCCTGTAGAAGATTTAAGAAACAAAATTTCTAGTATTAAGAACGAAGTTAAATATGGAGCAGCATATTATCCGTTTTTAAAAACAATTCTAGATTATGCATATGATGAATCACAAATTTTGGTCGTAGAAAAATCTACTACTCAAGAAGATTTAGAAGCACAAGTACAATCTGTTTCAGATGATATTGATACTGCTAAATTTAATGATTTAAAAATAGCATTAAATACTTTAAAAGCAGATACTGATGCTAACGTTACAGATGCAGTATCAGCGGCAGGATATACACCTATAGTAAAGGCGTCTATAGATAATGTGATAAACTATGTAAACTCAATTAAAACTAGTTTAGAAACAGCTTTGGCAATTTCACGAAAAAATGCTAGCGTAGTAACAGAATCAAATGCTTTAGATACTTGGATTACAAATATTTTAGATGATGTAATTCTTGATTTTAATAAAGCAAAAGATAGATTAAATGATGATGATACAGCGACTAAAATTAAAAATGAAATTGATGCAAATGTTTTAGAAATTGATAATTTAAAAACTGCTTTAGATACTCTTATTACTCCTGGAGAGTTAAGTTTATTAATTACAGCTTTAAATGCTAATGCAGGTGTTTTTCCTTCAACAACTACTATTCTTAGAGATCTTAAAAATACTAACGATCGTTTATATAATCAGATAAGAGCTGAAATTGGACGATTACCATTAGTACTACCTCCAAGTTCAACAATAGCAGGGATTTATGCTGCGGTTGATTCTAATAGAGGAGTATGGAAAGCGCCAGCAAATGTAAGTTTAAATTATGTTGTAGAGCCAACTATTCAAGTATCTCATGAAGAACAACAAGGTTTAAATGTTGATGAAATTGCAGGTAAATCTATAAATGCAATTAGAACTTTTGTAGGGAAAGGAAATTTAGTATGGGGAGCAAGAACTCTTGCAGGAAATGATAATGAATGGAGGTATGTACCTGTAAGACGTTTTTTTAATATGGCAGAAGAGTCAATTAAAAAAGCTACTGAGCAATTTGTTTTTGAACCAAATGATAAAAATACTTGGATTCGTGTAAAAGCAATGATTGATAATTTTTTAACACTACAATGGAGGTCAGGAGCATTAGCAGGACCAACACCAGAAAAAGCTTTTTACGTAAACATTGGTTTAGGAGAAACAATGACAGCGCAAGATATTTTAGAAGGAAATATGATTATTGAAATAGGAATGGCTGTTGTTCGTCCTGCAGAATTTATCATTTTAAAATTCTCACATAAAATGCAAGAAGCATAATTAATACGCTAAATAAAACTTAACAAATTATAAAATAAAAAATCATGGCAGAATTATATCCACTTCCAAAGTTTTCCTTTGAGGTAGCTTTTGGAGACACAAAGTTTAATTGCACCGAAGTATCGGGATTGACTTTTGAAAATAAAATGATTGAATATCGTGGAGGAGCAGATAGTGAATATCATAAATCTAAACAACCAGGGCTATTCGAGTACCCTAATATTACAGTAAAGAGTGGTGTATTTGCTGATAAAAGTAAGCGGTTTTACGAACAATGGGCAAAAACAGTTTACTTTCAAGAAGGAGGAGCACAGTTTAGAGGAGATTTAACCATTAGTTTATTAGATGAAAACGGAGACCCATCGGTAACATGGAAAGCTCAAAATGCTTACATCACAAAAGTAACACCAACAGATTTAAAAGCTGATGGTAATGAAATAGCAATTGAAACTGCTGAATGGGTTCATGAAAAATTAACAATGATAAGTTAATGACTAGTTACCATCCACCAGTAGGCTTTAGTTTTAAAGTAGAGTTTGAAACGATTTCATCATCAGAAGGAGATAACTCATTTCAATCAGTTTCGGGGCTTTCAGTAGACCTCGAAACTGAAGAAATTGCGGAAGGAGGAGAAAACAGGTTTAAGCATAAAATACCAGTACGATCAAAATATCCAAACTTAGTTTTAAAAAGGGGAGCATTGGTAAATTCTGAAGTTATAAAATGGTGTAAAAAAGCATTAGAAAACTTTGAAATTCAACCAGTAAATATAAATGTAATGTTGCTTGGAGAAGATAAACAAGCCATTCAAACTTGGAATATTGTTCACGCATACCCTGTAAAATGGAATGTTGGTGATTTTAATGCTGAAGAAAGTAAACTAGTAATAGAAACTCTTGAGTTAACCTATAATTATTTTAAAGTCGTTTAATTATGCCAATTACTATTAAAGAATTACATATTAAAATAAATGTAGATGAAAAGTCTGAAAAACAAGGGCAAACTAGTGGAGTATCTAGTAATAATACAGCCGCTATAGTAGCCACTTGTGTTGAAGAAGTAATGGACATTCTTGAAAGACAAAAACAACGATAATGAGTCAAGGAGCACTAAAAAAACTAGTTATAAAAGCTTATAAAGATGATAAGTTTAATGATGAGGTTGCCAATGGAGAGTTTACAACGCTGGTAAACCCTGAAAAATATATGGTGGCATACAAGCCAGAGTATACTGAAGTTCAGGGACAAGGAACAAGTGGATCACAACCAAAGTTTACAAAAATTCCGCCTCAAGAACTAGATTTAGATTTATTATTTGACAGTAGCGGAGTAATTGACGGAAAAGGTGATTCAACAAACGGAATCATTGATAAAATAGAAGCCTTTAAGAGAATTGTTTTTGAATATAAAGGAGAAGAACATAAACCCAATTACTTAATGATTAAGTGGGGAGCTTTACTTTTTAAAGGCTCTTTAGTTGATCTTTCAATAGAATATAGATTGTTTGCTTCTGACGGAACTCCGTTGAGAGCTAATGCAAAGCTAAAAGTAAAAGGAACTATTGATGATGATTTACGAGTAGCAAAAGAAAATAATCAATCGCCAGATTTAACACACTATCGTAAAGTAAAAGCAGGAGACACTTTACCATTAATGTGTTATCGTATTTATGGGGATTCTAATTATTATTTAGAAGTAGCTCGTGTAAACAAAATAATGCAATTCAGAAAATTAAAACCAGGACAAGAAATATTTTTTCCACCATTACAAAAATTCGCCTAAATGAATAGCACAGGAACCATAAAAACTTCAAAAAGTGCCGATTTAACCACTTTTAAAATCCTTATTGAAGGAGAGGAGTTATCAAAACTATATGAAGTTAAAAGTATTACTGTTTCTAAAGAAGTAAACAAAATACCAACAGCTCAAATTGTTTTGATTGATGGAGATGCTTCTAAAAGAGATTTTAAATTAAGTAATGAAGATTTATTAATTCCAGGAAAAGAAGTTGAAATTACTGCTGGTTATCATTCAGATGAAGAAACTATTTTTAAAGGAATTGTTATCAAACACAATTTAAGAATACGAGCGCATTCAGCACAATTGGTTATTGAATGTAAAGATGAAGCTGTAAAGATGACGATAGGTAGAAAGAGTAAATACTTCTACGAAAGTACAGATAGCGACATTTTTGAAGAAATTATAGGCGAATATGGATTATCTAAAGATGTTGAATCAACAAATCATGCTCACCCTGAATTAGTTCAGTATAACGCATCAGATTGGGATTTTCTAGTTTCAAGAGCGCAAGCTAATGGGAAATTATGCTTTATAGATGATGGAACGATTACCATTGCAAAACCAGATGTTGAGCAATCAGAAATAGAAACGGTAACCTTTGGAGGTTCTTTATTAGATTTTGATGCAGAAATAGATGCTCGTCATCAAATTAAAAAAGTAGCAGCATATAGTTGGAATCATGCAGATCAAGAATTAGTTGAAATAGAAGGGAAAGATCCAAATGTTGATTTAAATGGAAATTTATCAGTTTCAGATTTAAACAAAACGATAGGTTTAGAAAGTTTAGAATTAAGACATGGAGGTGTTGTTACTGATACCGAATTACAAGACTGGGCGGATGCAAAATGGTTATTTCAGCAACTAGCAAAAGTAAGAGGTAGAGTAAAGTTTCAAGGAATACCATCAGTAAAACCCAATACCATTTTAAAATTAGAAGGAGTTGGGGACCGATTTAATGGCAATGTTTATGTAACAGGTGTTCAACATGTTATTTCAGAAGGAAACTGGGTATCAAATGCACAATTTGGATTGTCAACAGAATGGTTTTCTGAAACTTTTGAAATCTCTGCAAAACCAGCTTCTGGGTTATTACCTGCCATTCAAGGATTACAGGTAGGTATTGTTTCTCAATTAGAAGAAGATCCTGATGGAGAGGATAGAATTTTAGTGCAAATTCCAATCATTAACAATGAAGAAGAAGGTATTTGGTGTAGAGTTGCTTCACCAGATGCAGGAGAAAATAGGGGGATTTTCTTTCGCCCAGAAATAGGAGATGAAGTCATTGTGGGATTTATCAATCAAGACCCTAATGATGCCATTGTTTTAGGGATGTTACATAGTAGTGCAAAACCTTCACCAATTACTGCGACAGATGATAATCATGAAAAAGGAATCATTACTAGAAGTGAGATGAAAGTACTATTTGATGATGATAAAAAGATAATTACTATTGAAACACCAGCAGGGAAAATTATTTCTCTTGATGAAGATGAAGGAGCTATTACTATTGAAGATGACAACTCAAATGTAATTACTATAAACAGTGATGGAATAGCAATGGAAAGCGCAGGGGATATTTCTTTAAAAGCTTCTGGAGATGTTACCATTGAAGGAACGAATGTAAGTTTAACAGCAAATGCAGAATTTAAAGCAGAAGGTAGTGCTGGGGCAGAAATGTCAACAAGTGCAATAGCCGTTTTAAAAGGCTCATTAGTTCAAATAAATTAAAAATATGGGGAGTCCAGCAGCAAGAATAACAGATATGCATGTTTGTCCGATGTCAACAGGGCCAGTACCTCATGTAGGAGGACCAATTTTACCAGCAGGAGAGCCTACAGTTTTAATAGGAGGTTTACCAGCAGCAAGAGTTGGAGATATGGCAGTTTGTGTTGGTCCACCAGATAGTATCGTTGCAGGTTCAGGAACAGTTTTAATAGGCGGCGTACCAGCAGCAAGAATGGGAGATAGTACTTCACATGGAGGCACTATAGTACTTGGAGAACCAACAGTATTAATAGGATAGTTAACGATGGAAAATAAAAAAGCTTTTTTAGGAATAGGATGGGGGTTTCCTCCAGAGTTTTCAGAAGACTTGAATGAAGTGGTAATGATATCTGATGAGGAAGATATTAAAAGTAGTTTAGAAATATTGTTAACCACTCGATTGGGTGAACGAGTATTATTACCTAATTATGGTTGTAATCTGCAAGAATTACTCTTTGAACGATTAGATAGAACACTCATAACCTATGCAAAAGAATTGATTGCAACTGCAATTTTATATCATGAACCAAGAATAGATGTAATTCACATTGATGTTTCAGAAACAGACCCTTTAGAGGGAATGTTAGTTATAAAAATTGAGTATAGAATTAGAGCTACGAATAGTAGAACCAATGTGGTGTTTCCTTTTTATAAAGGAGAAGGAACCGATATAAATTAAAAAAACATGAGTAAAATCATTCCTAACATATTACAACGAAACGGAACAGGACAAGAGCAACGTACTATCGATGCATTAGATCCTGAAAATTTCGAGCTTCACGATTTTACTATAGAAGATTGGATTTTATTTGCATATAGTTTTGCAGAAAAATTAAATTATTTCTCTAAAGAAAACCATGAGGTCGCTTCTAGTGATTGGCAGCTTTTTTTTAAAAAACTAACAACATCGAAAATTCCATTTAGAGGTACACGAGAATATGGGAAACTAAAAGAAGATATCGCTAAAACACTTAACGATTTTACAAAAGAAGCTAAACTTTCTCCGCATTTAACCTTATTTGTTTGTTTTTTAAAACTGTTAGAGTTTTCAAAAGAGCGATTTAATAAATTAACCAAGCGTCATTTAGATTTTTATTATAAAGAAATTCTTCAAGTTGATAAGAAAGAAGCAATTTCAGATCAAGCTCATGTAATTTTTGAATTAGCCAAAAAAATTACCAATCAACAAATTAAAGAGGATACTTTACTAGATGCAAAAAAAGATGCTTTAGGAAAACCTTTAAACTATAAAACGAACGAAGAGTTAATTGTAAATAAAGCTTCAATAGCAGCTATAAAAACTATTTATAATAACAATTCTGATGATTTAAAAAAGATAAAAGGAAGTCATGTAGCGAATACAAAAGATGGTCTAGAAGAACCACTTCTTGCTGATGATCCGTATTGGTACCCTTTCGGATATCCTTCTAACGGAAAAAATGTAGATGAATTACAAGATGCAGAAGTAGGTTTTTGCATTGCTTCACCTATGTTATTACTTCAAGAAGGAGAAAGAACAGTAACAATAACTATTAAGTTTGATGCTGATTTTGAAAAAGAATCTTTTAAAGTTGATACACTTATTGAAAATTTAAAACTGTACGGAAGTGGAGAAGAAAAGTGGATTGAACCTACTTTAATAGCAATTAACAACGCTAATGATGGTAATTTAGAAGTTACAAATCAAATAAGTTTTACATTTTTGTTAGGGTATGATTCAGATGCAGTAGTAAGTTATAAAGAAGAATTTCTCTTAAAAAAATACAAAACAACACATCCATTAGTTCGTTTTATTTTTGATGTTTCTAATGATACTGGATATAATTTTTATAGATTTTTAGCAAGTAACACTGTAAATGAGATTACCATAAAAACAGTTGTTAAAGGAGTTAAATCATTAAAAGTTGAAAATGATAACGGGCTCATAAAAACTAAAAAACCTTTTCACCCTTTTACAACTCGCCCTATCGAAGGTTCTAATTTTAGTGTAAATTATGAAGAAGCTTTTTCTAAAAAATGGAAAGATTTTACGGTTAATTTACGTTGGAAAAATGTTCCTGAAGATTTTAAAATTTGGTATCAGGCATATTTAAAATCAACAAGCTACTCTTCAATCTCTACATACGCAATCGAACTTACAAAAGATATAGATGATAGAAGTTTATTAATTGCTGATGAAAAATATTTCGAAGTAAAGAATAGAATGTTACATGTAGCGGGAGAAACAAAAGAAACCGTTGGAGAAGTTGTAAATTTATTTACCAGACACGTTGTTGAGGATGGAGATACTGAAGAAGTTTTTTATACAGGGAATTACACAGCTGTAAATTCAAGTAGTACTTATGAAGTTGACAAAGCAGGAGCTTTACAATTAACATTAGAACAGTCTTTTTTACATGGATTATATGCTCGTTTATATGCCTTGGCTGTTAGTTCGGGAGATAAAAATATAAATCTTCCAAACGAAGCATACACACCTTTGGTGGAAACATTAACTGTTGATTATGTTGCTGAAGAAACTATTTTGATGTCTGGGGTAAATAGAGATGATAATCGCATTCAACTCTTTCATAATCATCCATTCGGAGAACATGAAGAAAATTACGCAGAAAAAAAATACTTACAAACAGAAAAGAACATCATAGATATTTTTGATAAAGATACTATTCAAACTTTTTTAGTGCCAAAATACTGTTTAGGAGGACATTTATTTTTAGGAATAGAAAACCTCGAACCTCAGCAAAATCTGTCTTTATTAATTCAAGTCCTTGAAGGAAGTGAAAACCCGGAAGTCGAAAGTTTTAAAGAAAATGAAAAAGTAAACTGGTCTATTTTATGTAAAAATAAATGGAAAAGTCTTGAAAACGATATTATTTCTAATAATACAGATAATTTCTTAAAATCAGGAATTATCAAGTTTTCTATACCAAAAGAGGCTAGTATAGATAATACATTACTACCAGCAGGATATATTTGGATAAAAGCTCAAATGAATAAATCATTTGATGCAGTATGTAAAGTTATTAATATTCATGCACAAGCTGTTGTTGCTACCTTTAAAAATAATGATAATGAAGTAAGTCATTTAAAAAACGGACTAGCCAGCGATACTATAAAAAAAATGGTAACTCGTATACCACAAATTAAATCATTATCACAACCCTACAATGCCTTTGGAGGAAACGCTGAAGAATCTGATGATAATTTTTACCGAAGAATTAGCGAACGTTTGCGTCATAAAAACAGGGCAATAACACTTTGGGATTACGAGCATTTAATTCTTCAGAAATTTCCAGAAATTTATAAGGTAAAATGTTTAAATCACACTTCAAAAGCAAGTTTTACAGCAGCAGGACACGTTACAATTGTAGTAGTGCCAGATACCGTAAATAAAAATGTATTTGATATTTATCAGCCAAGAGTAAGCAAAGCAACTCTAAATAATATAACCAAGTATATAAACTCATTAAACACTTTGCATGTAAATGCTGAAGTAATGAATCCGAATTATGAAGAAATAAGTATTGGTTTAGAAGCTAGTTTTTATGAAGGTTTTGATGATAATTTTTATACAGAACAATTAAAATCAGACATCACAAAATTTTTGTCACCATGGGCTTACGATGAGACAAAAGAAGTAACCTTTGGTATTGCATTACATAAAAGCATATTGATTGATTATATAGAAAAACTACCCTATGTAGATTATTTACAAAATGTAAAAATGAATGGAGATGCTAACATTTATAAAATAATGCCTAGCAATCCAAAATCAATAATAGTATCCGCAAAAACACATACGGTAAGCACAGTATTAACTACCTGTAAAGGAACTAAAAAAGTTATAGAACAGATATGTCAGTTATAAATAAACCCATAAATATTCCTAAAAATATAACAACAAATGATGATTTAGATTTTTCTTTTTTAAGAAAAGAAGGAATCTCATACCTAGAAAATCTAGGAGGTAAGTTATGGACTGACTTTAATTCGCATGATCCAGGAGTAACCATTTTAGAGATGCTGTGTTATGCAATTACCGATTTAGGAATGCGAATGAATACACCTTTAGAGGATTTGTTAGCATCTAAAGAACCAGATTTATCATTACAAGCGCAGTTTTATAAAGCCTCTGAAATCTTTCCATCAAAACCAGTAAATGAGCTAGATTATAGAAAATTATTTATTGACATAGATGGAGTAAAAAACTGCTGGTTAATAATTTATGAAAAACAAGTATATGTAGATTGTAAAAATAATAAGCTTGCTTATAAAAAGTTTAATAACATTCTACCTGAGTTTCAAAAAGATTTTAAATTAAAAGGACTGTACACTTTATTGGTAGATCTTGAGGAGGATTGTAGTGAAGAGGTATTTTCTGATATTAAAAAAGCATATCACAAGAATCGAAATTTATGTGAAGATTTAATTGAAGTAAAGCAAGTAGAAGAACAACCAATCGCCATTTGTGCTAATATAGATGTTATGCCCGAAGCAGATGAAGAATGGATATATGCTACTATTTTATTTGAGATAGAAAATTATTTATCACCCTCTTTAAAACGTTATTCTGTTAAGCAAATGCTAGACAAAAAGTACACTACCGATGAGATATTTGATGGGCCTGTATTAAAAAACGGATTTATTGATACCAAAGAACTTAAAGAAGCAACGCTAAGAAAAGAAGTACGTTTATCGGACATTATGAAAATTATAATGAATGTTAAAGGTGTAAAATTGATTAAAGATATATCTGTAGGGTTTTGTGATAAAACGATAACACAAGATAATAAATGGGTAGTTTGTATAGATGAAGGTAAAAAACCAGTATTATGCGATAAGAGAACTTTTAATTTTAGTAAAGGATTTCTGCCGCTAAATTTAAACTACGATAGAGCAGATACATATTTACTACAAATAAAAAAAGATGAAGTTCAAGAAATAAAAGAAGAAGAGAAGGATATATCATTACCTGAAGGGAATGAAATAAACACCAATGAATATACTACTATTCAAAATGATTTTCCAGATACTTATGGAATTGGTCAAGAAGGATTGTCGGTTCATGTTACAAACGAACGAAAATCAAAAGCAAAACAATTAAAAGGATACTTAACTTTTTTTGATCAAATTTTAGCAACTTATTTCAAACACTTATCAGAAGTAAAAACATTATTATCTGTTAGCGGACAAGAAAAGCGAACCTACTTTACACAAGCTGTTAAAGATATTAAAGACTTTAAAGATATTGTAAATGAATATCCTGAATCAAACGATACAGAGCTAACAAAATTATTATTAAGTCAATTTGATAATAATATTGAAAGGAGGAATTCCATTTTAGATCATTTATTAGCCCGTTTTGCCGAAAGATTTGGAGAATATACCTTTTTAATGAAAGCATTGTACGGAACTGCTACCGATGAAATTGTATTATCAAATAAAGAAGCATTTTTAAAAGATTACAAAGTAATTAGTAGTAATAGAGGGCTCGCATTTAACTATAAAGAATCTGAAGAGAATTTATGGGATACCAATAATGTTTCTGGTTTTCAGAAGCGTATAGCTCGTTTAATGGGTATTACAAATGAGAAAAGAAGACATTTAACAGAAGCAAATGTTGAAGTATACGATTTATTAGATAGCGAAAACAAAAAAGTATACAGATGGAGATTAAAAGATAATGATGGAAATATTGTGTTATCGGCAACAGAAAATTACCCAAAAGTAGCACTTGCTACAAGAGAATTATACTTTGCGGTACTTCAAATTGTACAAACAAGTGAAAACGAAATAGAAGAAGCTTTTAAAAACAATATTAAAGACGAAACAATTATAGGATTTATAAGAATACATAAATCAACTCCATCAAAACCATCAATTCCAGTAAAATACTCTTTTGATGTTATTAATCTTGAAAAAAAAGAAAGTAGTCCTGATTATATTATAGCTAAGCAATACACGTATTACACTACTCTTAATGATTTAAAAGATGCATTGTTAAAAACAATCACTTTTATGAAAAAAGAGTTTACAGAAGAAGGAATGTTTTTGGTAGAACACATGCTATTACGACCAGATGTTACTAATAACTATTCAGAAAATTTTTTACCTATTTGCGCAGATGATTGTGAAGATTGCGGAACTATAGATCCATATTCATATAGAGTAAGTATTGTATTACCAGGATATACGTATCGTTTTTCAAACCCTGATTTTAGGCGCTATATGGAAGATGTAATAAGGCAAGAATTACCCGCACATATACTACCAAGAATATGTTGGGTAGGAGATAGGAAAGAAGTTGCAAATAAAAATGAAAATGATTTGTTGAGGTTCGAAAAAAGGTATAAAGAATACCTGTTTGCTAAAACTGTGTTAGAACAAAAGCAACCTGTAGTAAATAATGAGCTGCAAAATTTAATGACTGCAATGCATGAATTAAATACGATTTATCCCGCGGGAAGATTAACAGATTGTAGTGCAGAAGATGAAGCTTTAGATGGAAGGATAATTTTAGGGCAATCGAGTATAGGAAGTATAGATACAGAAAAGAAAATAATAAAGACATAAAAATAGTACGTGTTTATCAATTAACACTGCCAAAAATTAATACGTATGGAAACTAAACTAAAACTAAATAATATAACAACAGAATACAGCAGGTTTAATGCAAATCAAGTATTAACTGAAAAACAATTAAATGCATTTATTGATTATTTTGATGATCAAGATCGTTTATCAAGGTTAGGTTTAAGTGGTGTTGGTCTTGTTTGTGGTTTTAAAGTAGCACCTCAATTTAATGTTGATAAAACAGCGGTTAAAAGTATTGAAATTACCCAAGGAACCGCAGTTACAACTGATGGAGATTTAGTTCAGTTTTTTGATCTAATAGCAGAGAATTTAACTTCTAAGACATTTTCATACTTTAAGAAATTTGAAGATGATAAAGGGCAATATCCTCGTTTTTTAAACTCACAAGAGAAGCAGTTTAAATTATGGGAGTTACACGCTAATGAAAATGAATCACATACCGATTTGGCAAGTTTTAAGGACATACAAAAAATGGCTGTTTTGTTGTACTTAGAGCAGTATTCTAAAGAAGATGTATTATGTAATAAACTATCATGCGATAATCAAGGTATAGAACAAATAAACAATTTACGAGTATTACTTGTAGACAGTAACGATTTAGAAGCTATAGCATCTAAAGACAAAATTTTTTCAGAGCATAATTGGTATAAAATTAATACTAGCTTACCAGTAGTAGAAGCAAAAAGAGTTGTGTTACGTGAGGGAAATACAAAAACATTTTCGGCATTAAAAGCACAGTTTGATGCTGTTGTTAAAGATGAAAGTATTAGCATAGATTTAATTTCAGGCTATAATATATTGCTAGAGAAATTTCAAAAACCTTCAATTACAGCAAAAATAGAAGCACTGTTAAAATTTAGTTCTTTGGCTGTTCCGTTAGATTTTCAATACAGATATGATGTTTTAAAAGATTTAATAGATACCTATAACGAAATAAAAGAATTATTACTACATATAAATGTAAACTGTTGTCCGAATATAGGAGCATTTCCAAAACATATAATGCTTGGTAAACTAAAACAAACTACAGCATATCCAGAATTGCGCCATCGTTTTTATAAATCGACTATTATAGGTCATGAGAATGAAAACCTTCAAAAAGTACAGCTTTTAATAGATAGAGCCATTGCAATAGTTAACAATTATATTGGAAATGAAAAATCAGAAGAAATTATTATAACACCTTCGCGTGCACATACTTTATTAAGTGATAAAGCAATTCCTTTTTATTATAATGTTTCCTCAGAGTTTTTAAATAAATGGGATTTTAATAAAACAAAAAATTATACAGAAAATCAAAACTTAAGCTACCACAAAGACAAATTATCATCAGCGTTAGCAATTCGAAAACCATTATCATACAACATTGATAAAAATGATTTTTATAGAATTGAAGGCCATCATGGTAAAATGTATCGAGAAGCTTTAGAAAAAATACAAAAGCTTAAAAAAGATAACGGATTAAGTTTTGATGTTAAAACACTTTCAATTAATGCTACAGATTTACATATAAACATAAATAATTATGAGTGTGAATTTGAAGATTTAAAAATGCTTTTGAGTGCTTGGAGAGCAGAACAAAATTGTATTCTATCAGAAGTAAGTAAAACCTTTTCAGCATTTAAATTAACAGACCCTAAAGCTAATTCAGAAGTAGATAAACTCGATTATAAAAAGAACAAAGGCAAAACTGCTGATGTTCTTGCAAGTTCAGTACCAATGGATAAAGAATCTATGCGTAGTATGAAAGAGCTATCAAGATCAGGCTATCAGGAAGTTACAAGATATGGTGAGAAAGTAAAAGAATACAGTCGTTTTTTAGAAGAAAAAAACATTGTAAAAGACAGCTTAACTAAGAGCAAAGATTCTTTAGGTTTTTTAATAGAACAAGTTTTTGAGAAAAACAAAAAAGGATCGGCAAGTGATATTATTCTAGAGGTAAATAAAGAAACTGAGGCTATTAGAGATAAAGAAATATGGAAAGAAGAACCAGTTCTTACCGATTTTATTTTAACAGATATCACAGAAACATTAGTACATGCTTATATTTTAGATACTAAAGTTCCGTTGAACATAAGAGATATTGACCACACAGTTTTAATGAGTTATAAATTAACGATTGAACAGTTGTGTAAACAAGTTAAAAAATTGCAAGCTCGCTATAATAGCACATCTTTAAAATTAACAACCAAACAGATATTGGGACTACTTGTAAACCAATTATCGATTGTTTGTTGTTCAGGGAAAAAACTTGAAACATTACTTGCAGAAATTGATAAAAGAAAGAAGAAAATTTTAGAAAAAATACAATTTTCTCAATTTGTAAAACAGCATCCAGGGTTAGAGCATAAAGCAGGAGTTGTACCTGGAGGAACTTTTGTAATGGTATACGTAACCGAGAATACTGCTGATAAAAACACATTTAAA
Source organism: Tenacibaculum ovolyticum DSM 18103 (assembly GCF_000430545.1). Lineage (GTDB taxonomy): Bacteria > Bacteroidota > Bacteroidia > Flavobacteriales > Flavobacteriaceae > Polaribacter > Polaribacter ovolyticus. The sequence continues at coordinate 110,853 of NZ_AUMF01000008.1, read as the reverse complement.
GATGTAGTTTTAGATCTTGTTTTTCAACAACAACCAATCACAGGGAAAGAAGATTTTGAGTTTGAAAAAGAAAAGGAAAGAGAAAAAGAAAACTTGTTTTTGGGAAGAACAATTAATGAGTTTTCGTATAAAAATGGAGGTGTTCTTAAGCTTTGGAATGAAAAAGTGAGTACAGAATTTACTTTTATAAAAAAAGGATTTACAAATTTTGATAAGATAAATTTTCAGAATGAAAATGTTGTTGAAGTAGGGAAAACATTAGCAGAAACTGTTATGAATTTCACGAAATTTTTGAATAAAACTTGGGAAAGAGCAGGAGTCTCTGAAATTATTCAGGCAGGAGAAGAAATAATGTTTGATGATAAGTTAAGGTCAGTAGGTATGAAAATAAGAATAAAAGATCATCTAGTGCCTAAAGATGAGTATTTTTTCCAGATTTATAATCCTGCTATTTTAGGGAGTAATAAAAGATTATTTTTTGATGAAAGTAAAGTAATTGTAGATAATGCAACACTAAGAAATACGGTAATAGCAGATTTTTCTTTACCATATATGTGTTGTTCAGATTGTGCACCAATAAACTTTATTATACCAAAAGAACCACCTTTTTTAAGCCTACCAGAAACTGTAATTTGTTTGAAAAAAGATACAGTAATTTCCCCCCTTATTTTTACAGTTAAACCACAAGACGGAGAGGTCAAAGCTGATTTACCTCAAGGAATAGAATCTGGAATTTTTAAAGACGAAGAAGATAATAAGTATAAAATAGATGTTACTAAAATTGCTAAAAGTGAATTAGGAAAAACAATAAAATTCACGGTAAATGATCAACCTACGAACTGTGAACTTATCGTATACCCAGCATTAGAATTATTTATTAATGTAGAAGAACCTATTGAGTATAATGCAGACAAAACCCTTGCTAGAGTTACTTATGTTTTAAATTGGAAAGACTCAGAATTTGTAAATACTGATTTCTTTAATTCAATTACTTATAATTGGAATTTCATAGGAGATGGTACAAAAGTACAACGAACTCCTATGAATAATAGAGTTATTGAAAGTTATACATTACCAATAGATGACTTAAAAAATGAAATAAACCCAACCTTAGAAGTTTCATTAGGTTCATGTAAAAAAACAATAGCAATAAAAACAATAATTTTTGACACGTTTACACCATCAGAATTAGATATTCAGCCAAGTTATTGTTTAGACTTTACAACAGAAAAAATTGCTAGAATTAAGTTTTCTAACGTTAATGGAGTTATTACACTTTTAGGAGATGCTATAAAAGGAGTGAAAATTGAAGGAGAAGAATTAGTAATAGATGTAGCATTATTTAGAGCCTTTGATCAAACTATAGTGTTTTTAGAAAACGGGCAAACAACCAATGCAAGAATTACAATACGAGAGGTGAAACAAATTGCTATTTCTGAAAGAAAAGAATCGAGGTTTGTTTGGAAAGAAGGACAATTATTTTATGAAGGCGCATTTGAAGCGATATTACCTGATGGAATTAAACCTAGTGGATTAAAATACGAATGGAATGTTAATAATATAGAGGCTAGCGCTGAATTATTTACTCCTCAGTTATTAATTAAAGAAGGTAGAGAAAATACATTTAAAATAGTACTAACTATTTTTGATGAGAGTGGTTGTTCTTCAACAGCAAATTTTACTAAAATAATTCCTTTTCCAAAGTTTACAATTAACGGATTAGAAGATGAGTTGTGTTTAGATGACAAGCTTCATAAAATAACCATAGAACCAAAAATTGAAGGAACTCAATTAACTGGCGGAAATGTAACATTTAATGAAGATGAAAAAGTATGGGAATTTATTTCTAGTAAATCAGGATTAAACAGTGCAGGAGCTATAATTTTTAGCATTCCAGGAACTTTTGTCACTAAAACAATTAATTTAATAGAAAAATCGAAAGCCAATTTTACAGATAGTTTTAATGAAAAAACAAGAAAACTAACACTTGTAAATATTTCAGAAGATGGTAAAGAATATGTTTGGACGGTAAATGGGTTAGATAAAAAACCAACAACAGAAAAAACTACAATAGTAGAAGACTTAAGTACTTTTGATGAAGAATTTATTAAGGTTTCGTTAACTGTATTTAGTAATTGTGGAGATCATACTGAGACAAGAACAATAGAAGTTTTTAGGAATCAAGGAGGAAAAACATGTGAAGAAAAAGTAGAAACCTTTTTGTTGTCAGAAAGAGACACTTTTAAAGAAGAAGATAAAATCTTAGATTTAAATGACTCAGAAATAGTCAATAATGTAATATTACCGACTAAAAACTTATATGATATTGTACTTGGGGAGCTTCCAAACTTTTTAAATGGCTCAAAGAACTCAAGGTTAGAGAAACTGTTTTTAATCTTATTAGATCAAACATCAAGTAGATTAAAGAAAGATCCGAAGAACGAGGTTCTTAAAAAATATTACAGAGCTCAAGTAAAATTGTTCATTGGTATACTCCATTGTCAAGATATAGAGAGTTTAGAATTAGATGAAAAGAATATAACTTCTAGAATTAAAAACATTTTAGATACGATTAATGATGATTTAGGAGAATACAAAGAAATTAGAATTATAGTAGATGTCAAAGATTTATTACCAGAAGTAATGTCTTTAAAAACATTTTTAGAACGATGTGCAAAAGTTATTAAATCAGTACTTGTAACAAACTTTATTAACGAAAACCTAGTGTCTAAACTATGATAACAGGTGAAGAGCATACAATCAATAAAGTATTTGTTGAGGTAAATACAAAAAGTAAAAAAGTAGCAGAAGAATATAAAAATTCAATTGAAACTTTTTTAAAAGAAGAAGTATTTCCGCAACTTGAAAAGTATTTTAATTCATTAAAATTAAGTTCAGAAGAAGTTATTCAACAAATATCAAAACTAACACTAGAAGTTAATTTATCGAATAGCAATAGCGTTTTAAATTTTAAAACAGCACAACAAGAAGTAAAACAGCAAATTATAGAGCAATTAAAGATAGTTTTAGATAAGCCAACAGCACATGATGTAAAAGTTAATTCATTAACTGTATCAAAATCTAACCTAAATACATTTTTTTATTTTTTAGAAAACGGAACACTTCCTTGGTGGAGTAATATGGAAGAGAAAGCTGTTTTTTCTAGAAAAACACTATTTGAAATTACCGAAAATGAAAACTTTGAGACGCAGTTTTTAAAAGCTATTCGAAAAAATAAGATAAAACAACGATTAATAAATCAATTTTTTGATGATGAACTTCAGCTATTGTTTTTAGGGATTTTAAACAAACCCAAAGGGTTGAAAGAAATTCTATCAATTATTTCTAATACTAAAATACAATCAGAAGAAAAAAGAAAAAATATATGGCTTTATGTTATTAAAGGAGTGTTGGTAAAAGATTTTTTTAAGGTAATTACTACTATTAAAAAAAAGAGTATTCAACTAACAGCTAAAAATAAATTAAATAAAGAGAATACTAAGTTTAAAGAAGAGTATACGCAATTACAAGAAAAAATTAGTGTAAGTGTTCAAAATTATAAAGAAGAAAGTAAGCTAGAATATATTCTAGAACTTTTTTATGAAGCATTGCCTGAATTAAAAGAAAAAGTAGAAAACGAAAAAAGAATTTTTGTTAGTTCGAGCAAAAATAAATTAAGAGAAAAGGCGGGTGAAAAAAATATTTTTCAAAAAGGAAAAGACATAAATATTCCAAAAAATATAACGGAAGAGAAAGAAGTTTTTTTGAAAAAGAATAAACAGGATTCAATTAAAGAACAGGAAGATAATTTCTCTAAAAAGCAAGAATATTTAGCGCTAAAAACAGCTCAAAGAAGCTTAGAACGAAAGGAGTCTCAAAAAGCAAATGAAAAAATATTAACTACTGAAGAACTTGAGGATGTAAAGAATAACATTAGGGAAGAAAAAGAAGTTCATGATTTAGTTAAGCAAGAATTAGAAAAAGAAACTGAAAATAAACTAACAGATAGCGAAAGTAAGGAAGCTTCTATTGAAAAAGAAGAGTTAAGAATAACGAAAGAAAAAAAGACAGAAGAAACGAATAATAAAAAATTAAATCCAAGAGCAGATAAGCTAAGTAAAGAAAACGTCTTTCAAAATCAAATTATTAAAACGAACAAAGAAGAGTTAGGTAATAAATTTACAAATGAAAAAAGTGAAGATAATGAACCTTATGTAGTAGCTAAAGATGTTAAAATTCACTCAGAAAAAAGTGATAAGGAGGTTTTAGAAAGAGAAAACGAAATAAGTAAAGATAATATTTCTCTTAAAAATATAGCTAAAAGAACAAAAGGATTAGATGAAAACAGGTTCTTAAAAAACAATAAAGAAAGAGAGTTAATAGTTGACAACAGAATAAATATTAAAGAATCATTTAATGAATTAAATAGTCAAATAACGAAAAATAAAACAGGTGTTGTAAATCAAAACACCTCATATTTTGTTGATAATGCTGGACTAATTTTAATTCATCCATTTTTAAAACAGTTTTTTAATTCGTGTAATTTCCTAAACGAAGAAAATAAAATAATAAAACCAATTCAAGCAGTTCACTTATTACACTATGTCGCAACAAAAAGAGAAAAGCAAGTTGAAAGTAATTTAGTTTTTGAGAAGTTTTTATGTAATGTTCCTATAAATCATTCAATTCCTAGAAATATTACACTATCAGCAGAACTAAAAGAAAAGGCAGAAGAATTATTAAAAGCAGTAACCCAAAACTGGGAAGTACTTAAAAAATCATCTCCAGATCTTATTAGAAATGAATTTATACAAAGGGCAGGGAAATTAGATTTAACCAAAGATAATCCTAGTATTACTATAGAAAGAAAAGCGCAAGATATACTGTTAGATAAGTTGCCATGGAATTACAGTATGTGTAAACTGCCGTGGATGGATATACTAATTTTTACAAACTGGTAAGCTTTACAAACGGAAACAATGAAGCGAAGAACAAGAAGACTACAGTCACAAATCGTAAAAAAAGAAACTCCTTTTTTTAAACCAAGTATTCAAGCAAAGTTGAAAATGGGAAGTTCTGGAGATAAACACGAGGTAGAAGCCGATAAAATGGCCGATAAAGTGGTTAGTAAAAAAAATGAAGGAGGTTTATTACAAAGAAAAAAAGGAGAAGATGAGGTACAGCAAAAACCGTTAGCTTCTGAAATAACACCATTCATTCAAAAAAAGGAAAATTCAGAAGAAGAGCAACCTGTTCAAAAAAAGGAGGAAGAAGAAAAGGCTGTTCAAGCTAAGGAAGAGGAAGCTATTCAGGAAAAAGAAGAGGAAGAAATACAAACGAAATCAAAAACAACGACTAAATCACAACCTTCTTTTGAAGGTAAATTAAGAAAAGGGAGTGGAGGGCAAAAAATGGATGCTCAAACGTTAAAAGAAATGGAATCAAGTTTTGGTGTAGATTTTAATAATGTAAAAATACATAATGATTTGGGAGCAACTCAAATGAGTCAAGAAATAGGAGCGCAGGCATTCACAAATGGAAACGATATTTATTTTAATAAAGGGAAGTACAATCCTAATTCTAATAAAGGAAAGCATTTATTAGCGCATGAGTTAACGCATATTATTCAACAAAAAAAGATGAAAAAAGTATAAATTTATGTTTACAGCAAAAAAGAATAAGACACAGCCTTCTACTTCTTTAAAAAATAAAGGAGAATCACCATTCATTAAGCCAAAAATGAAGGTGGTAAAACCTGAAAACAAAAAAGGAACTGTAAAATCTACCCCCAAAAAAGAGCAGGCTGTAAACAAATTAAATACACATTCTAGTGAAGTTGATAAGGAGAATAAAGAGACAAATGAAGGAGTTAATAAATTAAGTGAAAGTAAAAAAACTTCAAAGGATGTTGGATTAAAAACATTAAATGTAGCAGGTGTAAAAGAAGTTGTTTCTAGTACTACAAAACCGGTAAAAGGTTCTAATTATGATAGTCAGACTATAAAAAGTAAAAAAGAGGTAAAAGAAAGAAGTGATAAAGAAAAGGACATAAAAAAGGAAGGAGATATTGTTAAAAATAAAATTCCTAAAGCACCTATAAAACCAGAAGATGATCCTGCTTTTAAAAAACAAATAAAAGTAACCGAAAAAGTAAAAGAAGAAAAATCTAAACACCCAGAACCAGCTACTAAAGTAGGTGAACAAAAAGAAGCTGGTCGCCTAGGAGTAGAAGTACAGTCTGTAAAAAACGATCAAAAAGCACATGCAGATTCACTATCTGCAACTTCAGAACAAGAAAAAAAGAGAGCACCTTTTACTCCTGAATCATTTAAAGAATTATTAAAAAATAATCTAGATGATTTAGAAAAAAAATTACCTAAAAACTCAGAAGAAGCAGAAAAGTTTAAAGAAGAGAAGCCTATAGAGAGGATCAAAGAAAATATTTCAGGTCAAGTAACTTCAGAAAGTGATAAGTTAGCGGGGCCAATGAAAAATGAAGCAGATAAACCTGCACCAGTAACTGGAGCACCAATTTTAGAAGTAAAAGCTTTACCAGTTACTAACCCTGGAATTGCTCCAAAACCATTGAATGCTAAAGCGATAAGTCCAAAGTCTAAAACGAGCCAGGAAATTTCAATGGAAAAAGAAAGTCAGTCGTTAGACAATGAAATGTCAGAAAATAATGTGACTGATGAACAATTGGCAAAATCGAACGAACCAAAATTTACAGGTGCTTTAGAACAAAAAAATCAAGCACAAGTAGAAGCAAAATTAGCACCAGTAACTTATCGTAAAAAAGAGGAAGCTCAACTAGGTACTGCTCAAAATAAAGCCGCAACTTCAAGTAGAGAAGGTTTAGATCAAATGCAAGGCGCAAAGCAGTTGTCAGAAAATAATGTTTTAGCGAGTCAAACTACGAATAAAACGAGCGATAAAACAGCACAAGAAAAGATTTTTGCGGAGTTTCAAGAGATTTATGAAGAAACCAAAAAAACGGTAACAGAGAGTTTAGAAAAACTATCTGAAGATGTAGATAAAAAATTTAGTGAAGAAGCAGAAAGTGCACAAATAACTTTTGAGAAAAATGTAGAAGATGGTTTAGGACAAATTTATGGTTGGACGGTTATTGATGATTGGATTTTTGGAGAAGATACAGAAGCAATAGACAAACTTTTCATAATAGAAAAAGGCAATTTTGTAGCCAAGATGAATTCAGTTTTAGATGCGATATCAATTATTATTGCTGATGGATTAAATGGAGCTTTAGATACAATTGATGTAGGGAAAAAGAAATCAAAAGAAAAGTTTGATAATTTAGATGCCTCTCAAAAGAAATTAGGGGAAGAAGCATTTAATGATTTTAATGATCAATATGCCGATTTAGAAAATACTGTTTATGAAAAACAAGATGAATTGGCTTCAGATTTGGCGCAGTCATACAAAGAAAATATAGATTCATTACAAGCAAAGTTTGATGAAATAAAAGAGAGTGTAAGTGCAGGTTGGATTGGTGGAGCTTTAAATGCATTAAAGGGCGTTATAGAAACTATTAAAAAACTTAGAGATTTAATAGCAAATTTATTAGCAGAAATACAAAATGCTATGGATGTTATTATTAAAGATCCTATAGGTTTTGTTGCTACATTATTTGAAGGAGTAGGAAAAGGAATTGATATGTTTATGGCTAATATTCAAAAACATATGTTAGGTGGTTTTGTAACGTGGTTAACAGGAGCGATGGGACCAGTAGGAATTACTATTCCAGATAATTTATTTAGTCTTAAGGGGATTTTTAGTTTAGTAATGCAAGTACTTGGACTGTCTTGGGATTTTGTGCGTGAAAAATCAGTATTACTAATGGGAGAACCAATGGTTACTGCTATGGAAAAAGGCTTTGAAATGTTTCAGATTATTAGAGAAAAAGGAGTTTCTGGAATCTGGGAGCATATCAAAGAGCAGTTTACAGACCTTAAAGAAACCATTATAGAATCTATAAAGAGCATGCTAATTACACAGGTAATAGAGGCTGGTATAAAATGGTTGTTAAGTTTGTTAATTCCAGGAGCAGGGTTTATAAAAGCCATTATGGCTATTAAAGATCTTATTGTGTTTTTTGTAGAATCAGCAATCATGCTAATACCTTCTTTAATTAAAGCGATTAAATCGTTAGCCAGTGGTAATGTAGCAGGGGTTGCAAAGGCAATAGAAAAAGGGCTAGCAATGCTATTACCACTTGTTATAAGTCTTTTTGCTAAACTAATAGGCTTAGGCGGACTTGTAAAAAAAGTACAGAAAATAGTTGAAAAAGTGCGTAAACGTATCGACCGTGCGGTTACAAAAATGATTAAGAAAGCGAAGAAGAAATTCAATAAAATTTTAGGAAAGAATAAGCCTAAAAAAGGGCAAGCTAAGAAAATTAAAGAAGATAATAAAAACCAAAAGCCAGACATACTCACAACTAAGGATAAGGCGAAGCATAAGAAAATTATTGTAAGGATAGAGAAAAAATTAGGAACAAAAGCAAATAAGGGTGAACCTTTTGATAAGTTTCATGCGAGGAAGAAAAAAGAAGCAAAAACATTAGAAAACAAGTATCAACCTCAATTAAAGAAAGGGATTAATTTAGACATTAAGTTTAATGAATTGACAAAAGATCAGAAAGATAATGATGTTGATATTAATATAAAAATAGCTCCTAACACTTCTAGAGGTAGCGTACAATCACCAGGAGATGGAGATTCAACAAAAAAAATACATGACCAAGTAAAAGAAGACTTTAAAAGTAAGGCACATTCTAAAATAATAAAAAAGCAACAGAAAAGTTTAGACTCAATATTAGAAAAGGATAAAAAAATAAAGGATGGGAGAAAAAGAATACGGTCGTATGGAAATGAAAATCTATCAACAGGAGCGGTGAGTAAATTGAATGAAAAAAATCTAATGTCTAAAGAATTAGATGCTAAAACAAATGATTATACAAAGTATTTAAGATCTGTTATTTGGAAACTATTAAAAGTACATCAAAATGAAAAGTTTAAAGGAAAAACATTAAAAAGCCCAGAAGTACAAAAAGAAATAGATATAGTAATAAGAGATATCAAAACAAAAGCGAGTTTATTAGCAAAGGTGGCTCAAACAAGATATTTTAAAGGGAAAGAAGAGAATTTAAAAGATGAGGTAGCCAAATTAGTGCAAAAAGATACACATAATAACTTTAACCCAAAAGAGATGGTTTTTCAAGAGTTGGGAGAGGGGGTTTATAAAATTTTATATAAAACAGCAGATTCACAAGGGAACTCAGGTCCCGAATTTGAAATAGATGTAAAGTATGACGAACTGGCTAGTAAGTTTTACAATGAAGAAGTAAGAACAGTAAAAGGAAGTTCTTTAAAAGTAAAGCATGACTCTGTAAAAGGAAGAGGAGTTTGGGATAGTGGTAAAAATGGATTTCATAATGCACATATATTAGCTGATCAACTAGGAGGAGCAGGAAAAAACTATGCGGCAAATATTAACGAATCATCTCCAGAATATAACACAAGAGATATGAAAGGTGTAGAAGATAAAGTAGCGGCTTATTATAAACAAAGAAATAAAAATAGAAATGATGATTTACCATTTAATATAACAGTCTCAGCAACTTTAAGAGATGAGAAAATAAAAAAGAATATTTTAACGAATCTGTTAGAAAAAGAATTTAAAAAAGATAATAATAACGTAAAGGTAAAAAGTGGAGGGGTAAAAGAGATAAAAGCAAAGGCAGAAGATGAGATGGTAAGAACACTTCAAACAGAAATAACTAAAGACATGAAAGAAATACCTGCACGTTTTGAGAAGGTGGTATATGAAACAAAAGGATTAGAAAAAAAGACACCAGTAAATAAAAATGTATTAGGATTGTCAAATCTAAAAGAAAATGATAATGGTACTGATTATAACAACACTAAGAGAGAATCAACAGTTGAAGAAGAAGCAGGGTTAATCAATCAAACATTAACAATAGGTGTAGATAAAGGTTATGAGAAAGTTATTAATAAAAATACAGCATTTGATAAAAACAAAGTAATCAAAAAACTAAAAGCATTAAAAGGGAAATAATAATAGATGGTAAAAGATCAAAAAATAAGAACAGGAGTTGGTGTTTTTAGTATACTAGAAGAGGCGCTAAAAAATAGGATAGCTTATGAAAAGGGCATGCTAACTGAATTAAAATTTAATTTTTCAATAAAAGGAGAGAATACAGTACTTACCAAATTTATAATAGAAAAAGATTTGTTGGGAGAAGAAGTAATTATTCTGTTGCTAGCATTAATACCACATATATTGCCAGGGTTTATTGAGGATGTAATTACAGATTTATTACCTGAGGGGGGAGATTTTATTGAATTTGGAGGGGTTAAAGGAAAGAATCATAGAGGTGTTTTGCCTACAGGTGAAACAGCTCTTTATATTTTATCAGGAAATGTACTTGAAGAAAGGGAAAGGTATTTTAGGTTTTTGTTAAATGAAAGCTTTTTGTTTAAAGAAAAAATAATAGAATTGGAAAGCGTACCAAAAGGTGAACCTTTTATGAGTGGTAAACTTATTCTAGCAGAAGAATATATTCATTTATTTTTAACAGGAAAAGAGTTAAAACCACAAATGAGTCAAGATTTCCCTGCAAGTTTAATTTCAACTGATTTAGAATGGGAAGATTTGGTATTAAATACAAAAACGTTAGATGATGTTAAAGAAATAGAGAATTGGCTGACATATAAAGAGACATTAATGAATGATTGGGGTATGAAATCTAAAATAAAACCAGGTTACCGTGTGTTATTCTGTGGATTGCCAGGAACAGGAAAAACATTAACTGCTGGTTTGTTAGGGAAATATACGGGTAAAGATGTATATCGAGTAGATTTATCAATGGTTGTATCAAAATTTATTGGTGAAACAGAAAAAAACTTATCTAAATTATTTGATAAATCGATAAATCAAAATTGGATTCTTTTTTTCGATGAAGCAGATGCTATTTTTGGAAAACGTACAAGTGTTAGAGATGCACATGATAAATATGCAAATCAAGAAGTATCTTACTTACTACAGCGAATAGAAGCACATCCAGGATTAATAATATTAGCATCAAATTTTAGAAACAATATAGATTCAGCCTTTACAAGACGATTCCATAATATTATAGAATTTGAGGCGCCAGGATATGAAGAAAGAATTTTATTGTGGAAGAAAAACTTACCAATAAATATTGAACTAGAGTCATCTATAACCACTGAAGAACTTGCTAAAAAATACAGTATTACAGGAGCAAATATTGTAAATGTTATTCAGTATGCTTGTTTAAAAACAATAGCTAACCATAAAGAAGAAATACAAAGGCAATATCTTTTAGAAGGTATAAAGCGAGAGTATAGTAAAGAAGGAAAAACCATTAATATAAACATATAGCAATTATGAAATCGATAAATAACATTAACGGAATTCCTTTACATTATGCAAGATTAACAAACCATCCTTATGGTACAAGAGGAGAACAACGTAATTTTTTAGTTGATGAAGCCTTCTTAATAACACTTGAAAAAGCTTTACAAGAAGTTTTTGAACATTGCCCATTAGGAATACCAGAAGTAATAACAACAGCAGGAATATTTGTTAATAAACCAGGGCAACATAGTCATGGAAAAGCATTTGATTTAGATGCTGTTTTTTGGAAGGAGGAAACCTTAATTACCATGAATTTTGTACACCAAAAAGAATTGTATTTAGGGATAGAATCTTTTTTAAGAAAACATTTCGGAATTGTATTAAACTACCATTACCCAAATCACAAAGACCACTGGCACGTAGATACAAGTGTACCTGTTGATTATAATGAAAGCTCAAAATCAGAAACACTTTATGTGCAATTAGTTTTAAAACATATTTATAAAGAAGAAATTTTAGTAGATGGAATTTGGGGGAGGCAAACAGCAGGCGTTGTAAAAGAGGTTTTTAATAAGCTAGGAATCAATACACCAATAACCACGAGGGTCAATTATATAAAATTTTTAGATATAACGGGTAAAATCGCATTTAAGCTTTGTGAAGAAAAAAGAACGCCTACACATCTTTTAAATAATTTAACTGAAGTTATTGAAGATTTGCCGCAGCAAAACCGAATTGTAGTTAGAGAAGCACTTAATACTTTTTTAGATCATAATGAAACAACATTATGGTTAGGTAGTTTTTCTGATAAGCATGATTTAGACACTGTAATTAATACTGTTTTAAATTCATAGAAGATAGCTGTGTTTTATAAAGCTATTAAGCTTTTTTATTGTTTTTTATGTAGGATTGAATCCTGAGATTAAGAAACTTAATTACCTATATATGGGTATTAAAAAAGGTGCTTTTGGTACTTAATTTTGACAATAACTAACTAATAAAACTATTGTCATGAACAAAATTATAATTTTCATAGTTGTATTTACAACTTTTACGCTTTACTCTCAAAAAAAGGATAGTATTATAGTAATAAATCCTTTTGGAGCAAACGAGTATCCTCTAAAAAATAACCGTTATGGTAATACGGTAAAGTTTAAAATAACAAACGTTAATGTGTTTAAGTTAACAGGAGAGGTAAGTAGTACAGGAGAAACTTCTGTATTTGAAATTCCGAAAATATTTAAGGAAACATACGGGAAGGAAATGGATTCAATTTTTATAAGCGGTAATAGTCAATTAGGCATAAAAAGCTCAACAAATAATGATATGTTTAATTCTTTAATACTGAGTGATAGCTTGAAAAAAATAATTGTATCTCAAAATAACTTTATAAAAAATAAAAATAATTTTATAAGAAACCTCCAAAAAATAAATGGTTTTATTTCTTTAGAAGAACAATTAAAAATAGAATTAAAAGATTCAGTTTTTATAAGAGATATACTTTTTTTAAAAAATAATACAGAAGCGTATTATAACGCAGTATTTGAAGATAAAGGTGTTTTAGATAATTTAAAAGAAGTAGATACTACTATTAGTAGGTTATTAGAAAACTATAGTTTAATGAAGTTTAATTATAACGTGATTAATAAAACATTAGAAAAGGAAGAATTTAAATTAAATGGAGAGTTAAAGGATGCTGATAAAAAAACGGTACTTAAAGTAGTGGAGGCTAATATTAAAATTGATAGAAAAAAATTATTCGAAGAAGAAATGGCATATGCTAGTAAGTTGAGAGATTCAATAGCTAAACCAGAAACTCAGAAACTAATTAAGAAAAAGGCATCTATAGGAGTAAGTTTATATGAAAAAATACAAAATGAAAAATATGAAGTATTCACAAAAGCGCATCAATTACTAGAAGATGTAGTTACATTAACGCCAAAGTTACTAGATGTTAAAGGTAAAGAAGTCTATTCTTTTAATCCGTTGCAAATAAAAACGAGGCATAAATGGAAAGTGAATTTTAGCTCAGGATATTTACTAAGTTTTAAAGGAGATGATAGCTTTTCATATAAAAAAGATACATCTGGAATTATAGGGGTAAAAGAGTCAGAAAAAAATGAAGTAAATCATGCCCTAGGAGGGTTAATACATGCATATTTTGATTGTGTCGACGGTTTTCAACCAGCATTATCGGCGGGTTTAAGTGTGAATTCGAATGGTAATTTAGGTTTTTATAGTGGGTTTTCGTTTTTGTTTACAGAAAAAAATCGATTAGTACTTTCAATGGGGTACTCATTAACCAGTGTAAAAACTTTAGATACGAGTAATTTAGATACAGATTTAAAATTTGTTAATACAAATGATATAGATCTTAAATATAATGATGTTTATAAAGGTGGATTCTTTATAGGGCTTACTTATAATTTAGCAAAATAGGATGTTATCCGAAAAACTATGTGAATTTTAAAAAGCTCAGGATTGAATTAAATCAATCCTGAGCTTTTTAATTTAGTTTATAATTAATATGTTGCTCATCTAATGTTTTTAAAAATTCATTAGAAATTTTAATTTTTGTATTTCTACTAGGTAAATTTAATTCTATTTTTTCTTCGGTATCCCAAATAGTAAAATGTAATCCTTGGCTACCTCTATTAGTAGCAAATAAATGTTGTAAGTCTTTAATTCTGTTTTCGCTCACTTCTTTTAGGCTCATTTTTAGTGTAACTTTTTTACACATTTTGTCCATAATGTCGTGAAGTAATAAAAACTCATTAAAACTAACTCTTGGTTCACCTTTTATTCCCTCTTTATTCGTCCAGCCAGGCTTTACCATAGTCTTTACAAAAAGGAAAGAATTAGGAACTAAGAAATGTTTAAATTTTAAATATTCTTCACCAAAAATTCTAAACTCAAAATTTTCAGTATAATCTTCAATAAAAAAAGTAGCCCATCCTTTTCCTGCCTTAGAAACACGATGTTGTACATCGGTAACAATACCACCAAATGATAATGCCATTCCTTCATATTTAGGTAAATCATTGTAAGCAGATAATGCAACATTACAGAATTTTAATTCATTTTTAAAATCATCTAATGGATGTGCAGAAATATAAATACCAACAACTTCTTTTTCCTTTCCTAATAACTCCATAGTACCCCAAGTATCACAAATAGGAATAATAGGTTCTGGCATTTCTTCTTCAGAGCCTCCACCAAATAATGAGACTTGAGAAGAGTTTTGATTTTCTTGAAACTTATTACCAAAACGTAATGCTTTTTCTATAAATTTTTGACTTTTTTCATCTTCAACAAAATATTGAGCTCTATGAGTGTTTGTAAAAGAATCAAAACCTCCTGCTAAAATTAAACCTTCAAAGGCTTTTTTATTCGCTACACGTAGATCGACACGTTTTGACATGTCAAAAACAGAAGAATAATGACCGTTTTCTTCGCGTTCACTTATTATTGCACGAACAGCTGAAGCTCCAACCCCTTTAATAGCAGCCATTCCAAAACGAATAGCACCTTCTTTATTTACTGAGAATTTAGAGTATGATTCATTTACATCTGGCCCTAAAACGGTAATTCCAGAACGTTTACATTCTTCCATAAAAAATGATACAGACTTTATATCATTCATGTTGTTAGAAAGAACCGCAGCCATATATTCAGCAGGATAATGAGCTTTTAAATAAGCTGTTTGATATGCAATCCAAGCATAACAAGTAGAGTGAGATTTGTTAAATGCATAGGATGCGAAAGCCTCCCAGTCTGTCCAAATTTTCTCTAATTTTTTAGCATCATGACCATTTGCACTAGCTTGTTCAACAAATTTAGGTTTCATTTTATCTAGAACCGCAATTTGTTTTTTACCCATTGCTTTACGTAAAACATCGGCTTCACCTTTAGTGAAATCAGCTAACTTCTGAGAAAGTAACATTACCTGCTCTTGGTATACTGTAATTCCGTATGTTTCTGCAAGGTATTCTTCCATTGCAGGTAAATCATACTCAATTTCTTCGTCTCCATGTTTTCTTTGGATAAAAGAAGGAATATATTCCATTGGTCCCGGACGATACAATGCATTCATGGCAATTAGATCTTCAAAAACAGTAGGTTTTAAAGAGCGCATGTGTTTTTGCATTCCTGGAGATTCATATTGAAAGATACCAACAGTTTCTCCTCTTTGGAATAGCTCATAGGTTTTTATATCATCAAGCGGAAAATTTTCAGGATCTAAAAGAACATCGTGTCGTGCTTTTACAATTTTAACGGTGTCTTTAATTAGCGTTAGCGTTTTTAATCCCAAGAAATCCATTTTCAGTAGTCCAGCATCTTCAACAACCGAGTTGTCAAACTGCGTAACATACATGTCAGAATCTTTTGCTAACGCAACAGGTACGAATTTTGTAATATCGTCGGGCGTAATAATTACACCACAGGCATGAATACCTGTATTACGAACAGAACCTTCTAGAATTCGAGCTTTATTAATGGTTTCAGCCATTAAATCATTTCCGTTAGAAAGTCTTTTTAATTCATTTACTAATTCAATTTCTTCAGCTCTAAGTTTTTCTTTCAGTGTTTTTTCATCTAAAGAAAATATTTTCTTCAGTTTCATTCCTGGAATTAACTTAGCAATTCTATCGGCTTCAAAAAGAGGTAAATCTAATACACGAGCAGTATCTCTAATTGAAGATTTTGCTGCCATGGTACCGTAAGTAATAATTTGTGCTACTTGATTCGCACCATATTTATCAATTACATAATCCATTACTCTACCACGACCTTCATCATCAAAATCAATATCAATATCGGGCATTGATACACGCTCAGGATTTAAGAAACGCTCAAAAAGTAAATCGTATTTAATAGGGTCTATATTGGTAATCCATAAACAATAGGCAACTACTGATCCTGCAGCAGAACCACGCCCAGGACCAACGGCAACATCCATATTTCTCGCCTCTCTAATAAAATCTTCAACAATTAAGAAATATCCAGGATACCCAGTTTTCTCAATTACTTCCAATTCAAAATCTAAACGTTCACGAATACTATCGGTTATTTCACCATATCGTTTTTTTGCACCTACGTATGTTAAATGCCTTAAAAAATTGTTTTCTCCTCGTTTACCACCATCTTCATTATCTTTTTCATCTTTAAACTCGTCAGCAATATCAAAAGCGGGTAATAAAACATCACGAGCTAATGTATACGGTTCAATTTTATCTACAATTTCTTGAATGTTAATGATTGCTTCAGGAAGATCAGCAAACAAAATTTTCATTTCTTCAGAAGATTTGAAATAGTATTGGTCATTTGGCAAGCCATAACGATACCCTCTTCCTCTTCCTTTTGGTGTTGCTTGTTTTTCTCCATCTTTTACACACAATAGAATATCGTGGGCATTTGCATCTTCTTGACTTAGGTAAAAAGTATTATTTGAAGCAACAGTTTTTATAACATGTTTTTCTGAGAATTTTAAAAGTGTTTCATTTACAACTCTTTCATCATCTTGGTTGTGACGCATTAACTCAATATATAAGTCAGCACCAAATTGTTCTTTCCACCAAAGTAAAGCTTCTTCTGCTTGCGCTTCACCAACATTTAAAATTTTACTAGGAACTTCACCATACAAACTTCCAGTAAGTACAATGATATCTTCTTTATATTGTTCAACTACTTTCTTATCAATTCTAGGGATGTAGTAAAAACCATCAACAAAGGCTATTGATGACATTTTTGCTAGGTTGTGGTATCCTTTTTTGTTTTTTGCTAATAAAACAACTTGATAACCATTGTCTTTTTGACTTTTATTTAAATGATCTTCACAAATATTGAATTCACATCCAACAATAGGTTTTAATGTTTTTTGAATAGGTTCTTCACCTTTTTCAATAGCTTCTTTATTTGCTGATTCTACAGCTTTATTATGATTTAAAACAGCTTGTACAAAATGAAAAGCAGCCATCATATTTCCTGTATCAGTCATTGCAACTGCCGACATGTTATCTTTTGCGGCAGCTTTTACAATATTACCAATTTGTATGGTTGATTGTAATACTGAGTATTGTGTATGATTATGAAGGTGGGCAAACTGAACATTTTCTAATTCAGCTAAACTTTCATTGGTATTTATTGTTGTTTTTACACCTTTCGCTTTCTCAATTCTATTGCGAATCTTCTCGCTTTCTCTTTTAAGATTTAAGTGTTCTAAACCAATTACTTGAATTGCACTTGGGTTGTTTTCTGTATAGCTATCAAAGAAATCATCTGAAACATCAAGTTGCTCTTTGGTAAATTGACGTAAACGAATTAATTCTAAAAAACATCGGGTAGTAGCCTCTACATCGGCAGTTGCATTGTGTGCATCACCAAAACCAATTCCAAAAAGATGATTGTGTAATTCGGTTAGTGTGGGAAGCTTAAATTTACCACCACGACCACCAGGAATTTGACACATTTTAGCAGTATGCTCTGTACAAGTATCTAAAACAGGTAGTTCAGTTAAATTGTTTTCAACGCCCAAACGATGGAATTCACATCCCATAATATTAATATCAAAAGCAAGGTTTTGACCAACGATGAATTTTGTTTTACTTAACGCTTCATTAAATAAAGCTAAACCTTCAGAAAGTTCAATACCTTGTTCTTTGGCTAAATCGGTAGAAATACCGTGAATTCTTTCAGCATCATAAGGAATGTTATATCCGTCAGGTATAATAAGAAAATCGTTATGCTCAATTAAATTACCAAGTTCATCATGTAATTGCCAAGCAATTTGTGTTGCTCTAGGCCAATTATTAGTATCAGTAATTGGAGCATTCCAACTTTTAGGTAATCCAGTGGTTTCAGTATCAAATATTAAATACATCTATAATATTTTATTGAGGTGTTTAGATAAAAACAAAGTGTAAAAATACAAAGAATTTGCGGTGTTTACAGCAGAAGTTATTAACGTGGTTTCTTTAGTGTAGTTGCTTTAATTAGATGATAAAATTACGCTTTAGATACTAGGCTTCTAAATTGTCTAAGTGTTTTTAATTTAAGGATAAATACAAAATGATGACTTGGTGTTTGTGCTTGTTTTCTTAAAGCCTTGTTTTTCAGTTGTTTTTTTGTTGCAATAATGTTGTTTTTTGCTTTTTAGTTAAAAAAGGTTTTGTATTTTTGCCGCCACTTATCACGAGATGATAAGATTTATTAATAATCAAGGTCGCGTACCTTAAAAATTAAAATTATGCCTGTAAAAATTAGATTACAAAGACACGGTAAGAAAGGAAAACCTTTTTACTGGGTAGTAGCTGCTGATTCAAGATCAAAAAGAGATGGACGTTTCTTAGAGAAAATCGGAACTTACAATCCTAATACAAATCCTGCAACTATCGATTTAGATGTTGATGGAGCTGTAGAATGGTTACAAAAAGGTGCTCAACCAACTGATACTGCAAGAAACATTTTATCTTATAAAGGTGTTATGTTAAAGAATCATTTAGCTGGTGGAGTTAAAAAAGGAGCTTTAACTCAAGAACAAGCAGATGCAAAATTTGCAACTTGGTTAGAGGGAAAAACTGGAGAAGTTGCTGGTAAAGTTGAAGGTTTAGCTAAGGCTGAAGCAGATGCAAAAGCAAAAGCAATCGAAGCAGAAAAAGCAGTAAACGCAGCTCGTATCGAAGCTAACAAGCCTGTTGTAGAAGATACAGAGGAAGTTGTTGCTGAAAAAGGTGCAGATAGCGAAGAATAAAAACTGTACTATAATGATGATGCAAAAAGAAGATTGCTTTTATCTTGGCAAAATCGTTAAAAAACATAGTTTTAAGGGAGAGGTAGTTATTAAGTTAGATACTGATGAACCCGATCTTTACGAAAATTTGGAATCAGTTTTTGTCGATTTAGGCAATAATCTGGTTCCTTTTTTTATTGAAAAATCTTCATTAAGTAAAAGTACTATGTTTCGCGTAAAATTTGAAGATGTAGATTCTGAAGCTGATGCAGATGCCATTATGCGATCGGGAATTTATTTACCTTTAAATTTGTTGCCAAAACTTTCTGGAAATAAGTTTTATTATCATGAGGTTATTGGTTTTACTATTGTTGATGTAAATTTTGGCGAAGTAGGAACTTTGGCTTACATAAACGATAAAGCTGCACAACCTTTGTTTGAGATTGAAAATGGAGATAAAGAAATTTTTATCCCTATGATTGATGATTTTATTAAGAAAGTAGACCGAGAAAACAAAATAATAGAAGTTGAAGCTCCAGAAGGATTAATTGAATTATATTTTGAGGAATAGTTTTAATAGGATATTGTTTTTTCTTGATAAAGAATAAACCGTTTTTATAAAATTTTAAAAAAAACCTTGCTGCCTTTTAAAAAGCAACAAGGTTTTTTCATACATCGGGGGGATAGTTTAGTTAGTTGTTTAAATATATAAAGATAAATCGTATTAGGAGTCCGAAATCTTCTGATTTGGACGATTCTGAACTGATTATTTTATCGTATATTCTTGTTTTTTAGCTGTTTGTGTGTTT
The DNA here is from genome assembly GCF_000430545.1 of Tenacibaculum ovolyticum DSM 18103. Lineage (GTDB taxonomy): Bacteria > Bacteroidota > Bacteroidia > Flavobacteriales > Flavobacteriaceae > Polaribacter > Polaribacter ovolyticus. The sequence continues at coordinate 90,894 of NZ_AUMF01000008.1, read as the reverse complement.
TTTTGAAGCTCCTTATGGTTTAGATAAACTTAAATTTGTGTCTTTTTTTTAAAGAAAATATTTATTGTTATTGAAAATCAGTGTCTTACTCTTTTTTTGATAAACTTCAGTTTTTTAAATTTAAGTTGTTTTTGTGGCTAAAATAAAAACTACTCACTTGTATATACCCAATAATTACTTGTTTGCATTCTGAATATACCAAGCAAGTATAAAATAAAAATGTACTTTTACGCACCTTAATTTATACCATAAAAAAATGAGTTTATTACAAGAATTGGAAGATAGAAGTGGAAATCAATGCGAGCTATGTGCTTCAAAAGATAATTTATCAATTTACGAAGTGCCACCAATGTCGGTAGGAGGTGTAGATGGGAGTTTGTTGGCTTGTGGTGTTTGTGTAGCGCAAATTGATGATGTAGAAAAAACGGAAGCGAATCACTGGCGTTGTTTAAATGATAGTATGTGGAGTGAGTTTAGGGCTGTAAAAGTTGTTGCATGGAGAATGTTATCTAGACTTCGCAAAGAAGGTTGGCCACAAGATTTATTAGATATGTTGTATTTAGAAGATGACGATTTGCGTTTTGCAAAAGAAAGTGGTGATCATTTAGATGAAAGTGAAAAAATAATTCATAGAGATGCTAATGGAGTTATTTTACAGGCAGGAGATTCTGTAGTGTTAATTAAGGATTTAAAAGTAAAAGGATCAAGTATGGTTGCTAAGCAAGGTACAGCAGTTCGTAGAATTTCTTTAGACCATGAAAATGCTAATTATATTGAAGGAAAGGTAGGGCCTACTCAGATTGTAATTATTACAGATTATGTAAAGAAAATGTCTGAAAAAGAATAGTAATTGAATGATAATATTCTGAAACAAATTCAAAATAACGATAGATACTAAAAAAGGTTGAGTTTTTAAAACTCAACCTTTTTTAGTATCTATTTTTCAGTATTATAAAATACTTTGTAATATTTCATTTTTTTATCTTCATCGTATCCTTGTTCTAAGTAGTCAGAAGAAGCATCAGGAGCATCTACATCAATTTTAATTTGAATATTTGTGTCAAGTTTAATTTCTGTTTTGAACTTGCTTTTTTCCTTCTTTAGTACGGCATCTGAAACTTCAAAATTATTTCGGATTAAAACATCGTTTAAACCTTCAAAATGTTTTTTGTAATCTTCAAACATTCCTTGGTGTTTTTCATCCTCAAAAACTTCTTCTTTAAAACCATGATAATCTACACTTTCATTTTCTTTAAAGTAATCAACAGTGTTTGCTAAAAAGTTACTTTGTTCTTGTTTTCCAAACTCAGGTTTAATAATTTCTTCAGAAAAATCTTTACACATTTCTAAATAGTTTTGTGTATGCAAATTACGATCGTCAGCAAATTTAGCGTTTAAGAAATTCTTAATCCAATATTGCGCATCGTATTGGTTATTATCAACAGATAGTATTACAGTTCCCTCAGTATCTGACGAGTTTACAATTAAACAACCTTTGTCTAATTTTTTAGTTGAAATTCCTTTTTGAACTACTACATCAAAACTATCATCATCTAAATATGTTTGAAGGAAATCTACTTTACTTTCAATCTTAAAAATACCAACAGCCTCTGTTAATACATCTTTGTATTCAATACCTTCAAAATAAACCACTAAAACATCACCTGTTTTTATATTTGCAGAGTTTGATTGCTCATATAAATGATTTACAATATTTTTAGAATGTTCAATGAAAACTTCATTACTGTCATCTTCAAAAATATCAGAAGTATATTTGTTAATTTCGTTTAAGCGAACATCTGCATGGTGATTAAAACGATAGCTTTGCGTTACTGTTCCAAAGTTCTTTAATAAAAAAGGCATCAACAATTCATAACTTTCTTCATCAAAACGAACTAAGCTCTCAGAGAAAGAATTCTGTCCACTATTGTATTTATTAGCTACTTTATGTATAATACATTTATTAATTTCTGCTCGTGTTCTTTTAATCATCTTGTAAAATATTGGAAGACAAAAATAGAGAAACTAAAGTTTTAATTTAAATTGTTCTGGAAGTAATTTAAAAGTCTTGCGATGATACTGAGTTATACCAAATTCTCGAATAGCATTTCTGTGTTCTTTGGTAGGGTAACCTTTGTTTTTTTTCCAATTGTATTGAGGATGCTCTTTATGAATTTTTTCCATGTAGTCATCTCTATATGTTTTTGCTAAAACCGATGCAGCCGCAATACTCATATATTTTGCATCACCTTTTACAATAGTTTCGTGAGGCGTTTCCTTGTAGGGTTTAAATTTATTGCCATCAACAATAATAAATTTAGGTTGTATAGAAAGCTGTTCAATAGAACGATGCATTCCAGTTATCGAGGCTTGTAAAACATTTATCTCGTCAACTTCTTCATGGCTAACAAAAGAAACTGCATAGGCTAAAGCATGTTCTTCGATGTACGGGCGCAATTCTTGTCTCTTTTTTTCTGAAAGCTGTTTAGAATCATTTAATAAATCATGTTTAAAATTTTTAGGTAAAATAACAGCAGCCGCGACTACTGGTCCCGATAAACAACCTCTACCAGCTTCATCTGTTCCTGCTTCTAATGTGTTTCCACTAAAGTTTAATTTCAACATGCTACAAATTAACAGTTTTCAAAGAAATTATTCACAATTTTTGTCGTTTAATTATTTTACTTTTGTAGCTATGAAGAGATTTTTTTTAGTATTTTTTTGTTTGTTAGGTATTCAGATGGTTTATTCTCAGATAAGAACAGTTGATGGGGGTATCGGAATAATTAAAGAAAGGCGAGGTCAAGGGATAGATTCTCTATCTAACGATGAAATTAATGTAAAACTTAGTGGAAAAACAAAGTATACTGATTATAAAATAATATCATTTAAAAATGATACTACAATTGTTGATACTACGCTTACTTTAAAAAAACATTATAAATTTAATTTTTTAAGAAAAGATAATTTTGAATTATTACCGTTTCATAACCAAGGACAAACATTTAATAATTTAGGGTATGATTTTAGTAATATGTCTCAGTTTCCTGATATTGGATTTCGAGCAAAACAATTTGGTTTTTTTGAAATCGAGAATGTAGATTATTACCATGTACCAACACCAACAACAGAAGCTTTTTATAGAACAGGTTTAGAGCAAGGGCAAGCTTTAGATATATTATTTACAACAAATTTTTCGAAACGATTTAACGTAGGGGTTTCTTATAAAGGACTTCGTTCATTAGGGGCTTATAGACGTTCATTAGCGAGTTCGGGTAATTTTAGAATGAGTTTTAGATATGAAAGTCCAAAGGGGCAATATGCTATAAGAGGTCAGGCTGTGAATCAAGATTTTTTAAATCAAGAAAACGGAGGGCTAAAAGACGATTCTTTAATCGCTTTTCTTAATGATGATCCTAATTTTAGTGGAAACAGAGGTCGATTGGATATTAATTTAAATAATGCAGAGAATACTCTTGATGGAAAAAGATTGTATTTTGAGCATACTTTTAAACTAGTGTCAGTAAAAGATAGTTTGCATACTAAAGATTTCTCAAACCTAAAACTAGGTCACTCTTTTACAAGAGATTCTAAATCTTATCGTTTTACCGAAACAGCAGCAACAACAGCTGTTTTTGGAGCAGCGAATTTTACAGGAGCAGTAAATAATAGAACAGATTTCTTATTATATAATAATCAGGTGTTTTTAGATTTTAATTCGAAATATGTATTAGGTAAATTTAGAGTAAAGTCGGGATATACTACTTATAATTATGGATATGAGAACTTACAGAATAGTTTAGTAGGTATCACAAAAAATAAGCTAAAAGGTACTGCTGTTTCGTTTGGAGCGGACTGGAATGGAAAAATAAAAAACTTTTATATAAATGCATCAGCAAATATAACACCTGGTAGTGGAAGGTTGTCTGGAAACAATATTAAGGGAGAAGCTTTTTATAAAAAAGATAGTTTGTTTACGGTGAAAGCGCGATTAGAGATTAATAATAAATTACCAAATTTTAATTTTTTATTACATCAAAGTAATTATAATACTTATAATTGGGAAAATGATTTTGCTTCAGTAGGAACTAGGAATTTAGGAGGAGTTATAGAATCTAAATGGGGAAATGCGTCAGTAGATATTACAAATATTAATAATTACACGTATTTTGATACGAATAGTTTACCAAAACAATTTTCAGGAAGTGTTAATTACTTAAAAGCAAAAATCTCAAAAGAATTTACTTTTGGAAAGTTTGCGTTAGATAATACATTAATGTATCAAAAAGTAGCTAGTGGAAGTGATGTTTTTAGAGTGCCAGAACTTGTAACAAGAAATACATTGTATTATTCTGATAGCTGGTTTAAAGGGAATCCGTTATTTGTACAGATAGGTGCTACATTTAATTATTTTTCTAAGTATAAAGCAAATGCTTATAATCCTTTATTAGCAGAGTTTAGATTGCAAAACGATACAGAAGTTGGTTATCCGACTATTGATTTATTTTTTAACGGAAGAGTGCGTAGAACACGTATTTACTTTAAGGCAGATAACGTGAGTTCTTTTTTCTTGAAAAAGAATTATTTATCTGCACCAAATTATCCTTATAGAGATTTTGTAATTCGTTTTGGAATTGTTTGGAACTGGTTTATATAGTTACAACGTGATAAATAAGGTATAATTCATTTATAGGTGTGAAGCAGCAATTAAGAGAGAATTGGAAATTATTTTTAATAACTAGTTTAACATTAGGTTTAGCTCCTTTTACACTGCCACACATTGTTGGTAAGTTAAATTGGATTCTTGGAGGAGGTGCTTTTTCAGGAGAACAAGCAATGCAGTTTAAAGATTGGTTTGATGTTTTATTACACGGAAGTCCTTGGGTCTTTTTAATAATTTCTATAGTGTTAAATCTTTCTGCATTATTAACAAAAAACGATTCGGTATAGCGCTTTCTTTTTTATCGATGATTATAAACCCTTGACTTTTATAGAAAAATTCAGCACTAGGATCTGCTAATAACGTTAGGTTGCTAGCTTTTAGTTTTAATGCATTTTCAAAGGCATGAATTAATAATTTTTTACCGATTCCCTTTCCAATAAATTCGGGAAGTACAAATAACATTTCTAATTCAATAGATTGTTTTATAGGTTGATTTAATATATAGAATCCTACAGTTTTTTGGTTCTGAATAAATTTGTAAACCAACAATTCTTTAATCATTTTAGGAGTGACTGTTAAATCATTAACCCAACTATTAATTAGTTCGTTAGAATAGCCCCAATACCCTTTAGATTTTAATGCAATATTGGTTAGTAATTCAGAATCTCCTATAGTTGCTTTAGTTATCATAAAAAAAAAGCCTCACTTTTAAAAGTGAGGCTTGGTATTATTTTTTCGAAATTTCTCTAATTTTAAATCTAAATGCGGCGAATAATAAAGTCATAAATGGACTTAGCCAGTTAAACATTGCATAAAAAGCATAATCTATAACAGGTACACCTAGTACTCCTGAATGATATGCACCACAGGTATTCCAAGGAATTAAAACAGATGTTACTGTTCCTGAATCTTCTAAAGTTCTACTTAAATTCTCTGGGGCTAAATTTTTGTCTTTATATGCTTTTGCATACATTTTACCAGGAATTACAATTGCTAGGTATTGATCAGAAGCTGTAAAATTTAATCCAATACAGGTTGCTACAGTACTTGCAAACAATCCAAATATAGAGTCAAACAAACTTAACATAAAACTACTTATTCTTGCTAATGCACCAATAGCATCCATGATTCCACCAAAAACCATTGCTAATAAAATTAACCATACAGTTCCAAGCATTTTTTTCATACCTCCAGCAGTAAATAAGTCTTTTAAAACTTCATTATCAGTAGGAACAGATGTTTCTACTGTAATTGCTTGCATAACACCTTTGTACGCTGAGTTAAAATCTAAAGTTTTTACACCAGCAATTTGTGCTACCACGTTTGGTTGAAAAATTAAAGCGAAAACTCCTGCTAAAAGGGTTCCTCCTAGTAAAGCAATTAAAGGCGGTGTTTTTTTTATGATTAAAACAATTACTAGTGCAGGTACTAAAAACAACCAAGGAGTAATGTTAAAGGCTTTATCAATGTCAATAAGTATACTTTGTGTGTTGGCTTCACCCGTAGTTGTTTGTGAGAAGCCTAATATTATAAAAAATAACATTGTAACTGCAAAAGTAGGAATTGTAGTATATGTCATGTAGCGTATGTGGGTAAATAAATCTGTACCAGCCATTGCGGGTGCTAGGTTTGTTGTATCAGACATTGGAGACATTTTATCTCCAAAATAAGCACCAGATAAAACAGCTCCAGCGGTCATACCTAATGAAATACCTAAAGCTTCTCCAATACCAATTAATGCAATACCTACCGTTGCAGAAGTAGTCCAAGAACTTCCTGTAGCAATAGATATTATAGCACAAATAATTAAACAAGCTGCTAAAAAGATGGTTGGGTTTAAGATTTGTAATCCGTAATAAATCATTGAAGGAATAATACCACTAATTAACCAAGTACCAGCTAAAGAGCCAACCATTAGTAATATTAAAATGGCTCCGGCAGTTGATTTTATATTCTCAGCAACCTCTTCCATCATTCGTTCGTAAGAAACTTTATTTTTAAATCCTACAATAGCAGCAACAGCACCACCTAGCAATAAAATAAATTGATTACTACCACTTAGTGCATCATCTCCGTATACAAAAACATTATAAGCTAGCATTGTTATTAAGGCAAATACAGGAATTAAAGCTTCCCAAATATTTAACTCCTTATTCTCAATAATTTTTTGATCATCTATCTTAATTTCAGAGATGTTTTTTTCGTCTTGCATTATGTAGTATTTTTCGGTTTGTAATGTTACGATTTTGTATAGGATTATACAAGTAGAAACTGTTTAGTACTTTTGCAAGCTATGGATTCATTAACTCAAATTGTTTTAGGGGCTGCTTGTGGTGAGTTAGCACTCGGAAAAAAGATTGGAAACAAAGCTTTATTGTTTGGTGCAATAGGTGGTACTATACCCGATTTAGACGTGTTTGTTGGTAAAATATTGTATGGAAATGAAATTGATGCAATGGCTTTTCATCGTGGGTTTATGCATGCTATTCTCTTTGCAGTTTTAGGGTCTTTTCTTTTTGGATGGATCACTTTTAAACTTTATAATAGGAAAAAACGAAAAGGAACAACAACGCTAAAAGGTTGGATTTGGCTTTATTTTTTATCCATATTCACACATCCTATTTTAGATAGTTTTACACCTTACGGTACACAATTGTTTTTGCCTTTTTCTGATTATAGAGTTGCTTTTAACAACATTTCGGTAGTAGATCCTTTATACACATTACCTTTTTTAGTTTGCTTAGTTATAGCGATGTTTTATAAAAGACAACAAACAAGAAGAAGCACTTGGGTAAAGGTTGGAATTTATATTAGTTCTGCATACATGTTATTTACTATAGGAAACAAAATTTATGTTGATACTGTTTTTAAGAAATCATTTGATGCAGAAAATATTTCTTACAATCGATTTTCTACCCAGCCAACAATAATGAATAATATTTTATGGTATGGAATTGCTGAAACTGAAAAAGATTATAAAGTAGGTTTTTACTCTTTGCTTGATTCTAAAGCTAAATTAGATACTATTTTAACGATTCCTAAGAGACGTGATTTATTAGATGTTACTCATGCTGATATAAAAACGTTAACATGGTTTAGTAATGGCTATTATAACTTGATGCCGATGGATAGTTCAAAGAATGTTCAGTATTTAGACTTACGTTACCCTTTATTAAATCCAAAAGATATAGGAAGTTCTATATTTCGTTTTGAATTAAAAAAAGATGAGAATCGTTGGGATATGGCTCCATTTTCAGGTAATCGTCCCTCAAAAGAAGATTTAAAAGCGTTTTCAAAGCGATTTTGGGGAATTTAATGAATTCCCCAAGGTTTTTTATTGAGTGTAAGTGATGATACATTCTCTTAAATGAGATGTCTTTGTAAAACACCAACTTCTAGCATGCATGATTTCATTGTATTATATGTTCTCTCAATATCATTGTCTAAACCAATAGAAAAACGAATTAAGCCATTTGTTAACCCCATTTCTGCTTGTTCATCTTCAGGTATTTCAGATGAAGTTGAGGTTCCAGGAGCAGAGAATAATGTTTTGTAAAAACCTAGACTAACGGCTAAATACCCTACATTTTTTTCTTGTAGTAATTCCATTAACTTATTCGCTTTATTTAAAGAGCCTGCATCAATAGTTAATATCCCTCCAAAACCATATTCATGATTCATTATCGATTTATAAATTTCATGAGATGGGTGTGACGCTAGTCCTGGGTATACTATTTTTAATCCGTTAGATTCAAATTTTTCAGCTAAAAAAGTAGCATTTTTACTATGTTGTTTTATTCGAATATGCAGAGTTCTCATGTTTTTTAAGATAGAAGAAGAACGCAAAGAATCCATAGAAGAACCTAACAGCATACTAGCTCCATCAATCACACTTTTTTGTGAGTTTATAAAATCAGCACTAGCACAAACAACGCCTCCCATGGTATCAGAAGAACCGTTAATAAATTTTGTTAAACTATGAATTACAATATCTGCTCCTAACTTTATTGGAGAAATTGATAAAGGCGAAAAAGTATTATCAACCACTAACTTTAAAGAATATTTTTTAGCTAAAGCAGCCAATCCTTTTATGTCAGCTACTTCTAATAATGGATTACTAACAGTTTCACAATAAATCATTTTCGTGTTTTTAGTAATTGCAGCTTCTACAATATCTAGTTTTGTAATATTAACAAAAGATGTTTGCAGTCCCATTCTAGGAGTAAAATTTTTTAAAAAAGCATAAGTACCTCCGTAAATAGTTCTGCTAGATACAATATGGTCACCAGCGCCACATATTTGCAATATAGTTGCTGTAATTGAGCCCATACCAGTACCTGAAACATTCGCTGTTTCTGTACCTTCCATAGCGGCTAAAGCTTCACTTAAGTATAAATTTGAAGGTGATGTGTGACGGGAGTATAAATAGCAACCATCGGTATTTCCTTCAAAAGTATCAAACATTGTTTTTGCCTTTATAAAAGTATAGGTAGACGAATCAGAGATAGAAGGGTTAACTCCGCCGAATTCGCCAAAATATTGTAAATCTTGAATGTCGTTAGCTGGTTTAAAATCCATAAATAAAAATGTTTAGTTTGTAACAATAAAGCACTTGTTTTTTTAATTATAAATCAAGTAAAATATTTATTTATAGATTAATTTTCTTTAAATTTGATTTATTGTAGTTTTTATAATTGCAATTAAGCTATTTGTGTTTAATAAAGTGTAAGATTTTCAGATGAAATTAGATAAGATTGATAAGAAACTTTTAGGATTGCTTCAAAAAGATAGTAAACAAACGACAAAACAGCTGTCTTTACATTTAGATTTATCGGTAACTGCTGTTTATGAGCGAGTTAAAAAATTGGAGAGAGAGGAGGTGATAACAGAATATGTAGCGTTATTAAATAAGAATAAAATTGATAAATCCTTTTTAGTGTTCTGTCATATAAAACTAGAAAAACACACTAAAGAGTATATTGTGGTTTTTGAAAAAGAAATTAATAAGTTAGAAGAAGTAACAGAATGTTTTCATGTAAGTGGAGATTATGATTATATATTAAAAATATACGTAAAAGATATGGATGAGTATCGTGAATTTATGGTAAATAAATTAACGGCGCTAAAGCATATTGGAAGTACTCATAGTACTTTTACTATAGGAGAGGTTAAGAATTCAAACGTAATAGCTTTATAAAATGTCTTGTTGGTTTTTAAAAAAGCTATCTGCTTGATTTTTTAATAGGTTACGAGCTATTTTTTGTTTGTAATTGTATAGTTCTTCTTCCGTTTTTAGATCAGAATAAACCTTATTATTTATATCAACATCTGTTTGTAAAATTGCTTCACGCTGATGTACTTGTTGTTGAATCCATGTTTTTATAATTGACTCTTGATTTTCTAATTTAAAATCATATTCACTTTTCGAACTGATTAATTTAGAGAAGATAGGAGCCGTTTCAATTGCTAAGAATAACAAGAAGATAAAGAAAGAAGGTAGCCATGGTAATGTATTTAAGGCATTAATTCTAGCCATTAAACCATCAAAGTTTGAAATAACAGGTTGTGTTTTGGTTTCTGTTAACTTTTGCTTTTCATTTAAATCAGTAATAGCGCCTTCTTTTAGCGTAATTTTTTCTGTATTTTCTTTTTTAAGTTGATTAAAATCTGCGAGGGAGGCATCATGTTTGGCTCTTTTTTCTTTATAAACAGGTCCTTTGCCTAATCGTTTGGTACCTTTTCTGCCCTCGGCTTCTGCAATATATGTTTCGTAGAGTTTGTTAGTTTCGTTTTCTTTAGCAGTTATTTCATCTTTTAAGGTTGAAATTTCTGTAGTTAATTTTGTTATTTCGGGTGTAAATTGCTGAGCTATTTGTGTTTTGTTATCAAGTGTCATTTGATTTTTCTCAGTTAACAATACTTGATTTATTTCTTTTTCAAAAATCTTTAATTCTAATGGTTTTGATATCACCACGGCAATAATAAAGGCTAAAATTAATCGAGGAACGACTTGTGCTATTTCTTGTCGTTTTGAAGCTCTTTTTTTAATAGTAGAAACTATAAATCTATCTAAGTTAAAGATTAAAAGTCCCCAGATAAAACCAAAAAAGATAGAAGTGTATATGTTGTCAAAAACAGTATATAAAGCATAGCTACAAGCAATGGTGGCCATTAATGCAGTAAAAAATATTGTAGCACCTATGCCTGCGTATTTATTTTGTTCACCGTTAGAGCAATCTTTAATTAATACCAAGTCTACTCCAGAACAAATGAGGAAAAATTGTTTTAACATACAGCCGATTATATATAGTAAGAACGAATTTATAAGGGAAATGTTACAAAAAAAGCCTCAATTAAGAGGCTTTTAACAAAAATAGAGGTTTTTAAAATTGTTTTTAGTGAATGAAAATATGTAAATACTGGCTCTTTTTAAATATTAGAAGAGGCTGACTGTTAATCGCTATTATTCCTTATTTTTTATAACCTTTAGATGTAAGTTTAATTACTTCTTTATTTGTGTTAAGTTGTGTAAGTACACTTAGCTCTTTTTCTTTTTCCGCTATTCTTAGAATTTTTTTATAACCAACTTTTTTATCATTGTAATAATAAGTAGCATTAGGGTATTTTGAAACTAAATCAAAAGCACAAACAGCGTGAGGTGGAGGCGGAATATTTGATTTTACCCCTTTTTTTACCATAGGTGATGGAGGTGGCGGAATATTAGAAATATCATTTTTTTTAACCACAGGGAAATTAGCTCCAGGAGGCGGAGGGATGTTGTTCTCTTTAAAAGAGGCTACAACCTTATTGTCTTTGTATACTTTACTAATATTTTGATTAGGTATAACCTTATCAGATTTGGTTTGTTTCGCATTGAGTATTTTACCACTCTTTGTTACTATTTGCCCGTGTTTATTATAATAAGTTGTTCCCTTTTTATTTTTAACATAGTAAAGCGTGCTACCTTTCTTTTCGTGAAAACCAGTTTTTGGTGGAAGTGGTATTAACGAGTCTTTTTTACTTACTACATACTTGTTTTCTAGTGGTGAAATTTTAGTTTTTTCATCTGTAGTATTTTCTACAATTTTTTTTGTTATTTCATTTGCTTCAATTCTATTAGCAAACAGAAAAATAGTTACAACTAATACTGGTATTACAGCCAGTTTTTTTATCGCTACTTTTGTGCGAGAACTTTGTTTTGTCATCATTAATAATCTTTTTTTAGTTAATAAATAATTCAAATTACTGGCCAAGTAATATTCGTTGTTCCAAGCAGTTTTATTTAATAGTAAATATTGATACTCAGAAATGTTTTTATGATTAGCGATAACTTTAGTATCTGCTAGAAATTCGTGATTTAATTGTATTGTTTTTTTTAAGAAATAGAATATGGGATTAAACCAAAAAATGATTTTTAAAAATTCAACTAATAGCACATCAAATGTGTGTTTCTGTGAGGCATGCGTTAATTCATGTGTAAATAATTCTTCTTCAATTTTTTGAGCATAATATGCCTCTTTATTAATAAAAATATAATTCCAAAAGGTATGCGGACTAATAGCGTCATCAACTAAAACTAATGTTGCTTTTTTATGCTTTAGTATAGGGTTTCTCTTTGTTTTTTGATAAATAGAAATGATATTTTTTATAAAGCGAATTAATAATATACTTGATATAAAAATTGATAGGTATATAAAATAACTCCAATAACTTATCGGGGTTTCAACAGTTTCATAAATAAAAGCATTAGTTACTGTTGTTTGTACAGTACCTATAATTTCAAGAGGAACTTTCGTGTATATTATAAATAAGGGAGCTAAAAATGAAAATAACATACTTCCTAACAAATAAAATCGATTAAAATGGTGCATTTTTTCACGTTCTAATACCAAATGGTAAAAGATAAGCAGTAATGCTAAACAGACTCCAGATTTTAAGAAATACGCCACCATTATTGTTGTTTTTTAATTTGATTTTCAATAATTTCTTTTAAACTTTCTAATTCTTTTGTAGATAAATTGGTTTCTTTCGTGAAAAACGAAGCAAACTGACTTGCAGAATCGTTAAAGAAGTTTTTAATCAACCCATTTACATGTTTAGAAAAATAATCTGATTTTTTTACTATTGGAAAATATTCTCTAGATTTTCCGAATAACTTATAATCTATAAAACCTTTACCATTCATTCTTTTTAATAAAGTAGCTACAGTTGTTGTTGCTGGTTTTGGTTCTGGAAACTCCGCTAATAAATCTTTCATAAAAGCTTTTTCTAGCTTCCATAATAATTGCATTACTTGTTCTTCACTTTTTGTTAACTGCATTTCTAAATAATTTAAACTCTACTCTACAAATGTAGAGTTAATATTTTAATTCTACAAGTGTAGAGCATTTGAAATAAGCAAAAAAAAATAGCCTTGAAGTTAAATCAAGGCTATTTAATATTATTAAAAGAGTTGTATTATTTTGATAATTCAGTGAAATATTTATAAAAATGAGGAATCGTTTCAATTCCTTTTAAATAATTCCAAACCCCAAAATGTTCGTTAGGTGAGTGAATAGCATCAGAATCTAATCCGAATCCCATTAATATAACTTTACTTTTTAATTCTTTTTCAAATAAAGCAACAATAGGAATACTTCCTCCACTTCTTTGTGGTATTGGTGTTTTACCAAAAGTATCTTGGTATGCTTTACTTGCAGCTTTGTAACCTATATTATCAATTGGTGTAACATAACCTTGTCCGCCGTGATGTGGAGTTACCTTTACAGTAACACCTTTTGGAGCGATACTTTCGAAGTGATTTTTAAATAAATCGGTAATATCATTACAATCTTGATTCGGAACTAAACGCATCGAAATTTTAGCATATGCTTTAGAAGCAATTACAGTTTTAGCACCTTCACCAGTATAGCCACCCCAAATTCCGTTTACATCTAAAGTAGGTCTAATAGAGTTACGTTCGTTTGTTGTGTATCCTGCTTCACCATAAACTGAGTTTATGTCTAATGCTTTTTCATAATTTTCTAAAGAAAAAGGTGCTTTTGCCATTTCAGCTCTTTCCTCTAAAGATAATTCTTCTACATTATCGTAAAAACCAGGAATGGTAATATGATTGTTTTCATCATGTAATGAAGCAATCATTTTTGTTAATACATTAATAGGGTTTGCAACAGCACCACCATATAAACCAGAATGTAAATCTCTATTTGGTCCGGTAACCTCAACCTCAACATAACTTAAACCTCTTAATCCTGTTGTAATAGATGGAATGTCGTTTGCAATCATTCCAGTATCAGAAATTAAAATAACATCATTGGCTAATTTTTCTATGTTTCTAGGTACAAACCAACTTAAGCTTTCAGATCCAACTTCTTCTTCACCTTCAATCATAAATTTTACATTACAAGGTAGGTTTCCTGTAGCGGTCATATATTCCATGGCCTTTACATGCATGTACATTTGCCCTTTATCATCACAAGCACCACGCGCAAAAATTGCACCTTCAGGATGAACTTCTGTTTTTTTAATTACAGGTTCAAAAGGAGGAGAGGTCCATAATTCAATCGGATCAGCAGGTTGTACATCGTAATGTCCATACACTAAAACGGTTGGTAGGTTAGGATCTATTATTTTTTCTCCATAAACAATAGGATATCCAGGAGTTTCACAAATCTCTACTTTATCGCAGCCTGCTTTTTCTAAACTATTTTTAACAGCATCCGCAGTATTCAATACATCTTTTTTATAAGCAGCATCTGCACTTACAGAAGGTATTTTTAATAATTCGACAAGCTCGTTTATAAATCGATCTTTATGTTGTGCAATATATTCTTGAACGTTTTTCATGTATAGTATATTAATGTGCATCAAAAATAATAAAAAAAATATGCTTCTTCTTTGTAGTTTGGAACTATTGTGTATATTTGCAGCCACAATTAAATTTGTATGCGGGCGTGGTGGAATTGGTAGACACGCTAGACTTAGGATCTAGTGCCGCAAGGTGTGAGAGTTCGAGTCTCTCTGCCCGTACAAAGTTTAAATAGCAAAACCTTAACTAGCAATTAGTTAAGGTTTTTTGTTGTTTGTAAAAAAAGGTGTTTTTATTAATTTCTACCAGCCATTACACCTCCGTCAATATCCCAAATGGCACCAGTAACCCAAGACGCTTTTTCTGAAAGTAGAAATAAAATACTATTAGAAACATCGGCAGGTGTTCCGTTTCTTCCAGCAGGATGAAAGTTATTAAAACCTTCTAGTGCTTTTTCTGCTTCTTCTTTTCCTCCAAAAACGCCGTGATAAACAGGAGTGTTTACAACTGCTGGAGATACAGCATTCACTCTAATGTTATCGTCTGCTAATTCCATTGCTAAATGTTGCGTTAAAGAATGTAAACCTGCTTTTTGCATTGAGTAAGCAGATGATGGAGTTGCTTTTACCGCTTGTTTTGCCCACATAGAGCCTACATTTACGATAGCCCCTCCTTTGGTGGCTTTCATTTTTTTAGCAGCACTCTGCGTAATAAAAAAGAAACCTCTGTTTAAATCTAAGTACGAATTGTAATCTTCAACGGTGTGCTCTAAAAACGGTTTTGGACCAAAAATACCAGATGCATTTACTAAATAATCTAAGTTGTTTAATGCTTCAATTTCTGAAATCAATGTATTTACTTCTTCTGTGTTAGAAATATTTACTGTGTGCTTAATTAAATTATCAGCGTCAGCTACTTTATTTACATTTCTACCAACAATATGTACAGTTGCTCCGTTTTCTAATAAAGCATTTGTTGTTGCGTTTCCAATACCACTTGTACCGCCAATTACTAAAGCTACTTTTTTATCGAATTCTTTCATTTTTTAAATTATTTAATTACTATACTATTTATAGTAGCAAAACTAAGTATAGTTTTTTATCTTTGCAATAACGGTCGAAAAGGATAGTATAACTATGTATAAATTTAAAGATAAAGAATACCCTTGTTGCACAAGTTTAACAATGGGAATAATAGGCGGAAAATGGAAGACAGTAATCTTATTTCATTTGTTAAAAGGAAAATTAAGATACAATGAGTTGCGAAAAGAAATGCCAACGGTTACAGAAAGAACTTTAAGTTTACAGTTAAAAACATTAGAAGAAGATGGTATAATAAATAGAAAGGTATATACGTCTAAACCTCCTTTAAAAGTGGAATATTCTTTAACCGATTTCGGAAAAACACTCATTCCTTTAATAAAATCTATTGCAGCTTGGGGAAATTATGTGGTTGAAAATTCTTTGGAGTAGTTTTTAATGCAGCTTGTACATCGTTGGTAGTAGCTTTTTACCAATTAACATTTGAGAAAAGTAAGTTAATATTGAGATTAAAATAGCAGGAATACTAAATAATATTGTGTCATATAAAAAGACATCAAAGCTTTGATTAAAAGATTTAATAAGAACTATTATTCCTAAAATAATGCTTACAGCTATAAAGTAATATAGATGTTGAAAATGATTTTTAATTAATAAAATTGTGAAAGGAGCAAGCCACCAAAAGATAAAGATGTAAAAATGGTAGGCGTAATTCACATAACTACTAATTTCAACATAATTACCAATATATGCGTTTGTAGTAACTTCAAGTAAAGGAATTATTATTTGACCAACTACAATTAAGATAGTCATATTGACTAAGGCAGCTATAGTATAAAATTTTTTCATTTATATGTAGAAGTAGGTGTGATCATTTAGAACAAAAGCTATCATAAGTAACCGATGTATTTTTATAGTGTTTTACAGTTTTCAAAAATACACTCAAAAAACAGACTATGTTTTTGAAAAGCCATAAAATAAGTAAGGGAAAACCGTAGAATTTAGCTTTAATAATAATTTTTAAAACAACTATAATTAAGCCTAACCAATTTTTTTAGTCCGTTTTTAGTTTTCTTCTCCAATATACAATATATATAGTTCCTAAAACAGACGGTAACGTCCAAGAAATTAAAGTTCCAATACCTAAACCGGCAACTACAAACGCTGTTACTGAAGCAATAAATGCTCCAACCATTTTACCAATGTGATTGGCAAGCCAACCATTTTTTGTTTTGCTGAAATTTTTATAATAAATAAAATCTCTTATTGTTAATGAAAGTCCGAAGCCACCAAAAAAAATGAACAGTAAATATGTTGAATTCCCTTTTAGTAAACCATAGGCACCAAATAAAACCATAAGTGCAGATAGTATTAACATAACCCCAGAAATGATTTTATCAATTGGCTTTGCAAATTTTTTGTCTTTTGATTTAAAAGTCAATATTTGATTTCCTGAAATAACCAAATAAATAGTGAATAGCCCAATTAGAAAAAGAAATATATTTTCGTGCTTAGGTAAACAAGAAATAGGGATTGAAATTAAAGAACTTGTTAGCATTCCGATAGAGAATAACTTCCCCATTTTTTTATGTGGCTTACTTCCTTTTTTTACTATAATACTTCCAAATCCTGTTATTAAACCAAGTCCGCCAAAAAATGCGTGAATGTAAATAAAAATCGTAATTATTTCTTCCATTTGTAATCAGTTAAGTTTGATAATTCAAAGGTCGAATTATAATGGTGCTTTCAGTAACTTAAATTTCTCAACTGTTGATTTTTCGTGATGAGTTGGTGAAACACTAGTCTAGTGTTTATTTAGAAGTCGTTTTTTGTACATTATTAAAAAGTATATTTATAGAAACGTACACGCTCGTACATTTTTGAAAAATTTTAATTTAGGAACGTACAGCCGTGTACGTTCCTGTTTTTTTTGTTTTTAAAAATGTACATGGCTGTACATTCCTAAAAATTATTTTTTTTGAAGCGTACAGAATAGTTGCATTAATTATTTGAAAATAAACTTAATTAATAATGTGAGTTCGATGTAAGAAAAAGGTGTCAGTTCGAGTGAAATTCTGAAGGAATTTAGTATCGAGAACAGCATTTTTCGTTTTAAATTATTTCTTCTATTTGTAATTAGTTAAGTTTAGTGATTCAAAAGGTCGAATTATAATTATGTTTTCAGTAACTTAAATTTCTCAACTGTTTATTTTTCGTGATGAGATGATTTAGTTGTTCTTAACGTTTTGTATTTGGTTTGTTGCGAGTTTAAATGTGCTAAATTTTCGGTAAAGTACTAACTTTATAAATAATTACTTAACTTTGGTTTAGTGATTTGCAGTAATAAACTATATACTGTGTTAGATGCAGGCTTACATTATATACTTATTCATTTCATAGCGATTAAGATCATTTATAGTCTTTAGGTAGCTCTTAAATAGGTTATTAGAAGTGAGATTGTTGTAACTGTCGAACTCTATATTTTTAATTTGATTATCATTTTCTAACTTAACTATTAAGCTTAATGTTAATCCACTTTTAGTCAATGCAATATTTTTAATATCTTCTGTGCCGTAGACAAATAAATTATATTCATTTAATGATATTAACTCAAAATCAAATAACATTACAATGAATTTATTTAATTTAAAACTAATAAAGTCATCTTCCATTTTGAGTTTTACTATTGCTAAATTTACAATTATTTCATTCGACTTTCTTGTTAAGTCCACATAGTTATTCCTAGAAGCATTACTTGTTTCTTGGTAAGGAACTTCTCCATAAGTACTGCCGACATATAATTTTCGATTAAGAGGTTCATCATTCTCTTTAATTTCATAGAAATATTTAACATGTGAATTAACTCTTTCATTAAAAGATAGCTTTCTTAGATTTGTAATATAATTATGATAATAGTTTCGAGCTTTTAAGTTGTTAAGTCTTTTAAACTCATAATCTTCAATTTCTTGATTTTCTATAAATAATGTACCGACCTTATCAATAGTTCTTAAAGAAGACCAATCGTTTAGTAAATTAGAAGCTATTTTATTTTTTAAAGAAATGAATGATAGTATAAATTTATCAATATCTGAATAAAAGAAACCAATTCCATTTTCAATAATATATTTTCTAATTATATCTTTTTCATCTATTGCTTCTTTAAAAAGCATTGATTCGTTATTAATTGTAGTCTTAGCTTTTATTCTTTGAATATCATCTAGTTTTTCAATATCAAACTTTTCTAGTATTGGATTTTCTACTTTATCATCAAAAATACGACTTCTCAAAATCTCAATTTTTGGATTATGTCCACTTGAAAAATCTTTTTTATTTATGAAATGTACTTTAGGTATTAGTTTTTCTAAATTTAAATCTGAACTACTAAAGATGTCGTTAAGGCGATTAATACGACCAATAAGGTTAATTAGTTCTTTTCCTTGAAGACGATAAGTATTTAAGATGAATAATGATTCAATTGGCAAGTTGATACCTTCTAAGATTACTGTATTTGCAATTAAATGCTTTATTGATTTTATTGATTTAAACTTACTTTCTAAGTATTCTTTAATTATATCAGGGAGTTTTCCATGTAAATATATTATAC
Source organism: Tenacibaculum ovolyticum DSM 18103 (assembly GCF_000430545.1). Lineage (GTDB taxonomy): Bacteria > Bacteroidota > Bacteroidia > Flavobacteriales > Flavobacteriaceae > Polaribacter > Polaribacter ovolyticus. The sequence continues at coordinate 71,779 of NZ_AUMF01000008.1, read as the reverse complement.
CGTATTTCAAGTATTTTATGCCATAAAAATCTTTATGAACCTCACTTCTAAGTACATCTGTTAATTCGTTTAATTCAATGTCATTTTCAATTGAAGACAAATGATTTGAAAATTCTTCAGCAATATTTTCAATCCTTCTAGGGGAGTTTTCGTAAATAAAATTTTTTGAAAGAGAATTTCTTAATATATAATTGTATTTATTCGGAATCGCAGATTCTAATAAGTAGAATTGATTTACAAATCTGTTGTATTGGTATTTTTCATTATTTACTGTAAGTTCGAATATGTCAGGTTCTTTTACATTGAAATTAATTTTATGTTCATGTATATTTTGACTATTTGAAACTTTTAAATTTGAAACATCATTAATTAGAGGTGACAAATAAATTACTTTGTGATTAGGCTTGTTTAGTAAATTCCTTTTAATAAGCCTTGATAAAAGAACTTGACGATTACTACTATCTTTTTTTAAGATATTATGAGCTTCATCTATGATAAGAACATCAAAGTAAATGTTTTTTCTATTTATCAACCGAAGTGCTCTTTCTTGTGTGAAAATAGCAATGAAATTTGTTTCATCATTATACATTTCATCATGAATAATGATTCTTTTTTGAAGGTTAGCAGTACGTATCATTTGATAAGTCTGCATTAATAAAGATTTTGTTGGAACAATAATAGCGACCTTACTAGTTGTTAAACTGAAATTTCTGATATAATCTACTATTATAGAACTTTTCCCAAATGAAGTTGGAGCTATATATGCTTTTTCAGCTGAATTGTCTTCTATGAAATTTTGACTTTGAATATTTTGCTCTAGTGTTTCATAATATTCATTAGGATTTTTGAATTCATCCAATCTTATATCTATGATGTAGTTTGTAAGTAATTCTTGTTTATATAATTCATTACTTGTTAGAGATTTTACAATAGGGAAGAAGCCGAAGTTTACAGAGAAATCATAAAGAGGAATATAATCTTCATAAAAAATAGAGTATTTTAAAATTATGTAATATGAAATATCGGCATAGGTTTTAAACCTATTATCTTTTTCATAGTGTTTTAAAAAAATAATTGCTGTTGCAAGAATATATGATTTTTCATCATAATTTAGATTTACGCCTGTTGTTAGCTTTTTAAATATTAATTTGAATTGTTCATCTTTCCCAATATATGTCAAACTTCTTTTTTCCTCTTCAATCATTATTTATATACTTAAGAATTTTTCCAATAAATCGATTGACTTTTTATTGACACATATTAATTGGATTCCATTAAATTCTTTGGAGTCAAAGGTGTCTTTAATCTCTTTTTTAATCTTGCTTGGGTCTATTGATTCCCAATGATTCCCAAGAAAAATAGTAGAAGTAGGAATTATGTTTAAGTTTTGAATATTCTTATACACTCCACTTTCAAAGTCATCTGCAAGTTTTTTTACATTCTGCCTTAAACTACTTGTACTTTGAACATCTATTTGAGAAGCATGATGATAAGCATTTCTCCATGGATTATTTCCTTCGTTGTCACATACTTTATTCTTTAAATCATGATAAGCTTCTGATAGTTTTTTCTTGTGAGTAATACCTACAGTAGATGCTTTACCGGACTTACTTTCTAAAATCCATTCAGCATTATTTTTTGAATAATAGCCGTCAAACCCTTTTTTTATCGACCTTTCTTCTAAATTATAAAAAAGGAATTCTTGCTTGAAATTATATTGGTTTAAATATAAATGAATCATGAATTCTGCAACTGCACCCATTTCAATAGTTGAACCTTTTTTCTTAATTAAATAATCTCGTAATCTTTTTTTTGCAACAGAGATATTTGTAGTCGTGTGACCCTCTGTTATTAATCGAATTTTACTATTTATATGGTTGCCAATTTCAATTGTTATTTCTTCAATATTAACAAAGTGTATATAATTACCGTTTCCGATATCTTCAGGAGGTATTTTAAATATTGTAGTTTCTATCGGCATTTAGTTGTTTCTTGTTTGTGTCTAACGTTCAGTCAGTATAAGAAACGTAGGGCAGGTGATAAGCACTTTCGTTTCGGTTTATTACTTAGCTAAATATTTTACTTTTTCTACTATAAACGCAAATTTTATATTTAGCGGACTTTGTGAATATTCACAAACCTTTCGGTTTAGCACAAGCGCCCTATGTTTTTTATACCTTGTTGTAACCACTACTTATGGCACAATGCTTAATAAGTCAGTGAACATTTCTGTAAATTCATATTTATCTGTTCCATTATCGCTATATTTTTCCATTTCTCTAATTTGTTCTGTTGTCATAAGTGTCCAATAGTTTTCAAGCACGTTCTGTTTTCTTGAAGTTTTTTCTGCTGCGATTAACACTTTGGCATCACAAGTATCGGAAAAATTTAAAGTGCTTCCCGGAGGCAAATTCAATACATCAAGATGAACATAGTTTTCAGGTTCACGTTTCAGTGTTAAATATGCTTTTATTCCAATATCCCGCAATTCTTGAATTTTATTTATGTTTTGTTGTTCTTCATTTGTTCCTTTATCTGAATCAAGCAATACACAATAAGGAACTGCAAATTGGTCAATTAATCGAAGTGTAGTCCAATGCTTTAAATTACCACAACCACCAATAGGAACTAACGCAATTCTTTTGTCTTCAAAAGTGTGGTCAATATGTCCTCCACTTTTTAATTGGGTTGCTGTATGATTTACAAATGTTACATCACTTTTACCTTCTAAAAGCAAAATTGCACTTGCATTTTTTTCAATTGGGTCTGCTAAAACACCTAGTGTGTCTGCAATCTTTTCAAAAACATCTTCAGTTCCTAATTCAACTGTTCTGTTATTTCCAGTTTTTTGAATGAAGCGCAAACTGTCTAATGGGAGTAAGCCTCCAAGTGCAGGTGTGTGTGTTGTCAAAATTATTTGTGAATTACCAGTATTAGATAATTCCATAAATGCTTGAATTAACATTTCTTGATGGTCGGGATGTTGAGAGGTTTCAGGTTCTTCAAAAGCGAATATTATTTGGCTTCCTTGATTCTGTGCTCTTAATCTTTCTGCTTCTGCTCTGAAAAAGTTTAGTAGAATTAATCTTCTTATTCCACTTCCTCTTTTATTGATTGGAATATCCTCTTCTGATTTTATTGTTAGTTTAAATTGTGAGTCAAATTTAGGTTCTGTTTTAAACTCAGGGATTAATTCTTTTGCTAAATCTGGCGACATTTCTTTGAGTTTTGCTAAAGTTCTATTAGCTGTGTCAATAGCTTTAATTCTTACTTGTTCTTTTATATGTTCAAGTTCAACCGTTAATTCTGATAATGCTTGTTGAACTGCAATTCTCATAGGGTCTGTCACTTCCTTATCATCATCTTTACTTTGTCTGTCTGATTGGAAAAGTGCATAAAGTGGTAAATATGATTTTAAAGTATCATAAACCTTTTTAGTATCTTCTTTGTCAACTAATAATTCGGTTTCTTGAAGTGCGAGGTCTTCAAAAGAATTTCTTATTGCTTGTCGAATTGACGAATTAACGTTTCCATTATAATTTTCGTTTGGAATTCTTAAAGCTGTAGCCCTTTGTTTTAATTCTGCTTTTTTTAGAGTGAGTAAATCATTACCATCAGCAATACCTGGATGATTACAAATAATAAAAACTTTCTCTTTTGGTTTTGCAGCAGTTGCAGCAAAAACCTTTTTTATTTCGAGCTTGTTTTGTATATTTAATAAATGTTCGGCTTGTAAAGTTGTCGGATTTGCAGCATCAATTATTAATTCTGCTGGAAAATCCGAAAAAACACAGGTTATTTCAATTTTGTTATTGTCAGCAGTAATATTTAAATCGTCCTTTTCGCAATTCACTAAAGAGTTGTTGAAGAATATTTCAAGAGCTTCAAGTATGGTAGATTTTCCAGCATCATTTTTTCCAATGAATGCAGTTAGATTAGAAATAGGAATAATCGTTTCCGTTTGATAGCCTCTAAAATTCTTGATTTTTACTATTTCTAATATCATTGGTTGTTTTTTTGGTAATGGTATATAACGTTTTATGTATGGTTAGTTAAATTAAACTAGTAAAAGAAAGACATATCTTAGGGGGATCTTCAGGATTTTCCGAGTATACACAGACCTAAGCAATTAATTATACATGCTGTTGGTAACAGTATTATATTATTTTAGATACAGTCCTTTATTTTCTAATTTACCGAAATATTTTTCATATTGTTGAATAGCATAGATATCCATCATACCTCCTATATAATCTAAAACATTTCTATCCCAATTTTTTGGGAATCTATAGTTTGCAGGTAATAACTTCATATCTTTATTATAGTCTTTGTCTGTATAAAGTCCAAATAATCGAGTTAATACATGTTTACCTAATTGTTCATATTCAATTATATCAGATTGTCTTTGAATTGTTTTAAAAGTTAATTTTTTTAATCCATTAGATAGTTTTTCTAAGCTTTTATATCCTAAAATGTTTTCAGAAGTTAGTCCTACATCATTAATTAAAGTGGCAGCTAAAATTGAACTTAGTTCTTTTCTAAATAACATAGCGTATTCTTCTGATGTACCATAAGCTTCGGATTTTGATGCAAATAATTTGGCTTTTTCGACTATTTTGGTGAGGATTTCTGATGTATCTTTATATTTTTCATTTATATTAAACTCATGTAAAAGCTCATCTATATTAAAGTATTTTAACTTTAATGAATCTTCCAAATCGTGAACTGCATAAGCTATTTCATCGGCTATGTCCATTATTTCACAATCAATTGTTTTGTGGCTAATATCGTACTCTTTTAGCCAGCTTTTAACTAAATCATAATCATCGTCATATAGAAATTTTTTGTTTGTTATCTTTTCATTTTTTTTTTGTTTTTTTAAATATTTGACCGTTCCAAGCATTGTTCTTAAAGTCAAATTCAAACCATTAAAGTCATGATGGCGTTCCTCAACTCTTCGTAGTATTCTAAATGTTTGGGCATTTCCTTCATAACTTTCTTGAGAACAATTTCCTAAGAATATTTCTCCAGCATGACCAAAAGGAGGATTGCCAATATCGTGTGCTAGAGAACAAACTTGAACAGTTTGAGTATCTTTTAATCTAAGTTTTTTTGCAATTGTTTTTGCAATTTGAGAAACTTCTAGACTATGAGTTAATCGATTACGATAAAAAACTTGGCTTTTGGGTACTAGCAATTGCATTTTACCTTGAAGTCTTCTAGCTGAAGATGAATATAAAACTCTTGAAAAATCTATGTCAGAATGACTTCTATAATAATAAGTGTTTCCTTTATATTCTTTATCAACTCTTGTTTTGCTAACTAATTCTAATTCAGCTTCTTTTTCTTTAATATAATCTATTTCCTCTTTCATTTTTTATTTATTGTTGCCAACTTGTTTATATGCGTACAAAAGCTACTGTTATATATCTATTATAGGTATGTAATCAATGTCCTAATTTTACAGTTTTGAAAACTACACATAAAAACCGTACTATCTTTACGAGAAACCGTAACATAAGTAAGGGAAAACCGTACTTCTTATTACAAATGTGGTGTAATAACAAAGTGGTTTATAAAAAAATAACACAAGAGTTGCTTATTTAAGTGTAAGAGGGGTTGATATTGGTGTAAGCGAAAGAATTTAACGCATAAGAGTAACACCTGAGACTGCGGTATTTAATTTGATTTCCTCTTTTTTATTATTAATAAATTCAAAAGAAGTGGCATTCAGTAAATTTTCCTCTTTGGTGGTAAGGTGAAATTTATAATCAATTTTAGGTGCGCTGTTAGGAGTCAGTTTTTTTAAGTGGTTGGCAATATCGTGTATATCGTATTGGTAATGCCAGGTAAGTGTTTTTCCTTTGTTATTTAGTATGGTAAAATATAAAACAACAATTGGTGCGTGTGTTTTGGGGAGTGTTTTCCCTTTAAAATAACGTTTATTTAAAAAATAACGTTCACCGTTAGCAGTAATGGCAGCAACCGAAATAATTTTATTGGTTAAACCCGTAATGCTATGCTTAATGGTAATTTGCTGTTTTCTAAGGAAAGCTAAATCAGTATCAAGCGCTTCATTTATTGTAATTTCAGTATTGTTATCAAGTTCTTTTTTATTGAACTTTTTTAATGTTGAATTAGATAATTCTTCTTTGGTGATAGGAGTGCAAATTCCTTCAAAAAAAGTAACATCATCTTTACTATTTCCTACTTGTAAAGTAAATGCACCTTTGGTAAATAGTACCAGGTTTAAATGGCTGTATTGCTGTTGTTTTGTAATAGGAAAGAAGATACCAGTTCCTAGTATTTTTCGTAACGAATGCTTTTTAAATTTAAACTGTCCTTTGTATAACTGTTGTTCTTTTTTAGCGTAATAGGTTATTTCTAAACCCAGTGGTAATCCAACATATTGCGGTTCTTGATTTTCCCAATACTTATTTTTAGTAGCCACTCGCTTTTTATCAAATAGATCTGGTTTGCTATAAAATCGATTGGTTAACAGTTGAGGTTTCGAGTTTTTAGTACCTACTAGATTAATGGAAAGAATGGTAGCGTCAAGATTTTTTTCTTCAATTACATAAGCTTTCCATAAATATTGGCTCCAGTATTTTATATAAAGCACTATCAATGCGATTGCTGAGAAAAAGAGGGTGCTATTAATTAGGGTTAGCAATCCGTTTTTCTGCAAAGGAATAATAACACCGTAGTTAATAGCATACGCAACTAAAAACGGAGCGACACAAAAAATAAGAAAGCAAATAAGCGAGTTTGTAGGATTGTATCGTTTTCCCCAACTTAATAAAATGCCTCCCAAAACTGACAAGCCGATTCCTATAACTGCGTAAATAATTAACAGTATAGTTAAGTAGCTTGCACTTGCAAAAATTAGGGTTGTAAGTATTACAAGCATTATTACGGTACTGATACTTGTAAATATGCGACCTGTTTCTGAATCCATTAAATGTGGTAAAGTTGTTATCAAATATATCCTATTCCGTTTTAAAAGCCTTGTTTATATATTGTAAATATTTACTGTTTTATAGCTGTAGGTAAAGTATAAGTGTGAATTTATATCGTTCAGAACAAAATTACGGCGTTCATGTCATTTTAATTTTTTTGTTTTTAGAAATGAATTAAATTTAAAACAGAATTAATGAACTAATTATATAAATATGTTATCAGAAGAATTAATAAAAAACCCATTAACCCCTGTTACGTCTGCTAAAAAAGAAATTTTAGAAGTTATAGATTTTTTAGAGCCTATAGCGGAAGATAACGGAATTGTTACACCGTTAGAAAAAGCACACTTTTTTGGGCAATTAGCACATGAAAGTGGTTGGTTTAGGCACTCTTCAGAAAATTTAAACTATTCTCATTATGCTTTGAGTAAGGTTTTTAGAAAATATTTTCCTACAGAAGATATCGCAACTGCTTATGGAAGACAACCTGAAAAGATAGCTAATAAAGTTTATGCAAATAGAATGGGAAATGGAGAAGAATCGTCTGGAGATGGATGGAAATATCGAGGAAGGGGATTAATACAAATCACAGGAAAAGAAAATTACCATAGCTATGCTAAAGATAGGGGTGTAGATTTTGTAAATAATCCAGATTTGATTGCACAACCAAAATGGGCGGTAGATTCTGCTGTGTGGTATTGGAACAAACATAATTTGAATAAATATGCCAATATGGATGCTCTAAAAATCATTACACGAAAAATTAATGGAGGAATGAATGGTATAGAAGATCGTCAGAAATGTGTTGATATTTTTAAGAGTATTTTGTAAAGTTCGTATTACTAAAGTGGCGTTATAAAAAATGATATTTAATAGAATAAAATAATGATAATAGTAGGTGTATTTAAAAAAATTATGATTAAAATGACTTAAGTGTTCGTTACTTTTTAGCAGCACATTATAGATGATTTATGTGTAAAACAAAAGACCATTTTATGAAAATAAAATGGTCTTCATAAATTAAATAAAGGAGGTAAATTTTTATCGATTAGTGTTTATGCTAGGGTCAATAAATTTATTTAACTCAATTTCAACCAATGGAATTTTTAAAAAGAATTTTTTATCATCAGGTTCTAGTCCGCTCAGTATTCTATGATTTCCTGTTCTTGTAATTCCTTTTCTATACCTTTTAGCATCAAACCACTCTACACCAAACTCTGCATACAGTTCTTTTCTTCTTTCAATTAAAATTTCATCAAGTAAAGATTGTCCTGTATTGTTAGATTTTACAGCGTTAACATCTCTGTTAGCTTGTAATGTAAATAATAAATTATGAGCGCCAGTGGTATCTCCGTTATGATATTTAGCTTCCGCCTCAATAAGAATCATTTCAGGAGTTCTCATAAAAGGAATATCTGCAGAGAAAGAAAAAGCAAACTTGTCGGTAACCCAATGGCGGTAGCTATCGTTTACAGCATTGTAATGGTTTCTAAATAGTTTTCTAACATCAGTATCAGAAAATAAGTTTACAAAATCGTTATTTACAAAAGTACCATAGTAGCTTAATGCGTTGTGATCGGAAATTACGTGAGGTGCCGCTGCCCAACCTTGGTTTTGTTCTTTGGTTTGTATAGCGCCCCATATCCATTCATTACTTTCTGCAATGTCATCAAAACCATTATTATATTGGTTTGGGTGTAATACGCTAGTGGGGTTTCCGCCTCCGTATGCTTGTTTTGCAGCTTTTTCAGCATCAAGCCAGTTATTTGTTGTTTGGTAAACACGTGCTAAAATACCGTTGGCAACATGAGTGTTTATGTATGATTTGCTAATACGGTTTTCAGTTAAATTGTTTACTGCAAAAGTTAAATCTTCTATAATAAAATCATACATTTCTTGCAAGGTGCTCATTCCTAAAGGTCCTGTATTAACAGAAGGTTCTTTGTATAAAGGAGGTGCAGGCAATGAGGTATCAAAAGAATAGGTGTGTTGGTATTCTAAAGTGAGTTCAAAATAAGCTAAAGCACGCATTGCTTTGGCTTGTGCAATTAACGTTTTTTTATCAGCATCAGGTACAGAAGAGTTTTCAGCACCTTCAATAAAAACATTGGCCTCATCAACCAGTATGTAAAGATATTCCCAAGTAAACTTTGCTCTATTCCACGTTGGTTCTCTATAGGCATTACCATAGTCGTATTGAAACCAGGTAGTTCTGTTAATTAAATCATTTCCTTTAACAGCACGAGCATAATATATTGAGTTTAATGCCGCAGAATCAATACTAAGTCTATAAGTTCTTAGCCATCTTACCATACCAGCTATATGGGCTTCCATACCTTCTAAAGAGGCAAAAATTACTGTTGGTGCAATTCCTGTAGGTTGAGGTTCGTCAATAAATTCTTTGTTACAACTTACCGTATTAAAAGTAAATAGCGCTATTAATGCTATTTTAATATATGTGTGTTTCATGTATTTTATGTTTTTAAAATTGTAGTTTAAGTCCAAAAGTGTATGTTTTTTGTCCTAAAGCCCGTTGGTTTGTACCTCCGCCAAAACCTTGTTCAGGATCAACACCTTTATGGCTTTGATAGGTAAATAAATTATCTCCTTGAAAGTAAATTCTTAAGGCAGATGCTCCTATTGATTTAATAGCGTCTTGTGGTAAAGAGTATCCGAAAGTCAACGCTTTTAATCGTACGTAATTATTTTTAAATAAAAATCGATCGGAATATGAGTTAAATGAATTCGTGTTTGTTTGCAATCGTGGTACATTGGTAATGTCTCCAGGTTTTTGCCATCGATCTTTAAGATCTACTGATGCAGCATACCCTTGCGATTTAAAACCATTCATTAAAGAAGCGTAGTCGTAATCATATAAATAGCTTCCGAAACTATAGTTAAGTAATATGTTAAGGTCAAAATTACCCAAACGGAAATAGTTATTAAACCCTCCAGTAAATTTTGGAATAAATTCTTTGCCCGTATAATACCTTGTTGCAGCACTATAATCTGTCGTAATTTCTTTTGAGCCTGTAGGTTTATTGTCGGTATCTAAAACATCTTTATACCATTGCGCCTCACCTGTGTCAGAATTTACACCAGCATATTTTCTCATGTAAAATTCAAAACGAGAACCACCTTCTTTTAAATTACTACTATTATCTTCATTTTCGAGTGCTAAAATTTCACTTTTAAGTGTAGATATATTAAAGTTGCTAGACCATTCGAAGTTTTTAGTAGAAATATTTTGAGTGTTTAACGATAATTCCCATCCGTAGTTTCTTAAACTTCCGTTATTTGTGGTAACCTCACTAAACCCTGTTGAAGGTGCTGAAGGAAGATCGTAAAATAATTTATTGGTTTGTTTATTAAAGTACTCGAAAGAAGTGTTTAGAAAATTAAATAATTTAAAATCAACACCAAAATTAGTCGCAACAGCCTCTTCCCATGTTATTTTAGGATCACTAGGCCAATCGTATAAAACACCAGGGTTGCTACCTTCATCGTAACCTGTTAAGAAATTAGTAAGATATAAGAAATAACCGTTATCATTTGATTCATTACCTAATTGCCCATAGGATGCTTTTAGTTTTAAGTTATTTAATATTTTGTTTCCTTTAAGAAAAGCTTCTTCTGATACAATCCATGATCCACCGACAGAATAAAAATTTCCTCTTCTAGCATCGGGTGCAAATCGAGAAGATTCATCAGTTCTGTAAGAACCTTCTATAAAATATTTTTCTTTGTAGTTGTAAGAAAGTCTTCCTAAATAACTCGATATTCTGTGCAATATATCTCCACCACTAACCGAAGTAGGGGTAGTTGTTGCGCCTAAAGTATTACTGTTACCTAATAAGCCTTCACCAGTAGCGCTTAATGCACCGTATTTGTATTTGTAAGCTTCTTGCAGTACTAAAGCATTAATGCTATGGTCTCCTAATTTTTTGCGATATGATAAAGAGTTGTTTATCGTTGTGGTTAAATAAGTGTCTTTGGTTTGAGAAATGGCACCTCCGTTAGAAACTGACGAACCAAATTGATTGCTAGCATAGTTATAATAATCATACACAAAATATGTGTGATTAACCATTGTTTTAAACGATAAATCTGACGTTAAATGTATTTTTACATTTGCATTAAGGTTTATATTATCTCTAATATGAGATTGGTCATTGAAGTATAATTGACCAAATGCATGTTGGTTAGGCGCGTAGGGTCTTGTACCATTAACTGGTTGTAAAGGGCTAGCGCCGAGATCGTATATTAAATTTCCACCAGCATCTTTTATTAATTGGCCATTTTCATCACGTTGGTAAACAGGATAAATGGGAGACAAACTTAAAGCCCATGCAGTTGCACTTGTGGTAGAACCACCAGTTTGTATGGGAACATTTTGTTTCGATGTAGAGTAGGTTACACCTAAACCAGCACTAAGCCATTTGTTAGCTTGTGTATCAACATTTAAACGAGTTGTAATACGCTCAAAATTTGAAGTTTTTACTGATCCGTCTTGATTCAAATAATTACCAGATAAAAAATAAGTTGTATTCTCGTTACCGCCAGAAATAGAAAAACTATGTTCTGATCTTATTGCGGCATTATTAAAAATAACATCTCTCCAGTCGGTCTCCCAAATTTTCTTAGTATTAACTAAATTACCGTTTGCATTAACAGGTGTAGGTGTGTTTGGCCCATACGGATTGTAGCCTATAAAATCTATAAGTCCGTTTGTAGCTTTTGTTCCTGCTAGTATTGCATTGTCTCCTTCTATATATTGTTTGTCATTTTTTATTGCCTCCCAAGTATATTTAAACTGGTCGTCTATGTTTAAAATTTCATGAGGTTTAACCGATTGGCTAGCAATACCTATTTGTGTTTTAATAGTTACTTTGGGTGCGCTGTTTCTGCGTCCTTTTTTGGTGGTAATAACTATAACACCAGCGGTAGCTCTAGAACCATAAAGAGCGGTAGAGGCACCATCTTTTAAAACACTTATTGATGCTATTTGATCTGGGCTAAAAACATTAATATTACCATTGTAAACAGCGCCATCAACAACATATAAAGGTGAGTTACTACCGTTTATTGAGGCAAAACCTCTAATTCTTACTACAGGGTTTGATCCTGGTTGTCCTCCGACAGACATTATATTAACACCAGCTGTGGTTCCCTGCAAAGAACTTGTTATTGTAGTTACTTGTTGTTTTTCAAGAATTTTAGAATCTATAGAAGCAACAGAGCCAACAATTGCTTTTTTTGCTTGCTTACCATAGGCAACAACCACAACTTCATTTAATAAGCTGGCATCCTCTTGCATTGTAAGGTTAATATCGTTGTTGTTTTTTACAATTATTTGTATAGTTTTCATGCCTACATAAGAAAAGGTTAGAGTTTCTCCTATATTGGTTATAATATTATAGTCTCCTTCAAAATCTGATTCGGTACCAGTTGTAGTGCCATTAATTATAACCGATACTCCAGGTAGCGGCACATTTGTGTTGTCTGTTACCTTACCTTTAATCGTTATTTTTTCTTGAGAATTTGCGTTTAAATAAAACAGCAAAAACAAAATATTAAAAGAGTTGAATAAAAGTTTTTTAAAAAAAGAATACTCAAGCTTATAATATGAGCTAAGTTTTTTTTTATCCATAATTTTGAATTTTTGTTAGTTAATTTTTAAGTCCTTGTCCTAATATTTAAGTTATGTTTTAAACATATTTGCGTTAAATATTGTGTCTTTTTTTTAATAAAAAATAATTAACTAAGGTGAAATTGATGGATATCGAAATTAATTCTAAAGAAGAGAAAACACACCTGTTGCTATCGAACTATATTCGATAAAGAGGTGTGTTTTTACTGTAAATAAATTTACTAGTTAAGAACTGGTAATGTGTAATTTCTTAATTTTTAATAGGATATAAGTGTTTTATGAAACGATATCTGTATACGATAGGTTGTGCACACACTCGCTATGATAAATCATTGATGATTCTATATGATCAATATTATGAAAACCTGCAAGCTCATCCATAATAAAAGAGCGCAAACTATCAGAATCTTTAACCGCTACGTGAATCATAAAATCGGTATCGCCAGCAAGATGATAAAAACGTATAATACCTTTAATAGTTTTTACTTTCTTTATAAATGAATTAACTATTTCTCTTTCGTGCCTTTTTAAACGAACTGCAACTAACATTTCTATCGTAGCACCTAGTTTTTTTAAATTTAGATCGGCATTAAAAGCTTTAAAATAACCTTCATTAGTTAACTTTTTTAACCTTTCATGGCAGGTTGACGGTGCTATATCTAACTCAACAGCTAACTCTTTATTTGATAACCGAGCATTATTCTGTAATAATGTTAATATTCGAATATCCTTTTGATCTAACTTCATTTTTTAATGTTTTTTAGAATTATTTTCATTTATTTAAAAATAAACAAATCAATTATTCGTGGATGATGCAAAAATACGGAATATTGTTCAGTATTAAAATTTAAAATAAATAAATAATGAATATTGGTATTATAGGTCTTGGAACGGTAACTCAAGGGTTTATTGAAATTTTATCTGAAAAAAAGAATTGGTTACAAGAAAAATATGGAACACATATTAAACTGGTTGCAGTTAAAGATATACAGAAAGGGAATGTATATAATTCCAATGGTATAGATTTAATTGAACTTTTAAGTAAATTAAATAATAATGAAAATCTTAGTGATGGTAGTTTGTCAGAAGATACTACAGTCGCATCTATAAATGCTATAGATTTAATTGTAGAGGCTACTTATAGTGATTACAAAACAGGTGATCCTGCTTATACTTTTATAAAAGACGCACTTTCTAACGGTAAACATGTTGTAACTACTAACAAGGGGCCGGTTGCTTTGCGTTTTACGGAGTTAAACAAAATAGCAGAAGAGAATAATGTGTCGCTTCGTTATGAGGGTACTGTATTAAGTGGTACACCAACATTTTCACTTATTGAAGAGTGTTTGACAGGTGATGAAATTCTTGAAATTAGAGGAATACTTAACGGAACGAGTAATTACATTCTTTCAAAAATGTCTGAAGGTGATTCTTTTGAAAACGCATTAAGTGTTGCGCAAGAAAAAGGATACGCAGAGGCAGACCCTACAAACGATGTAAAGGGATATGATGCTAGAGGTAAAGTGGCAATTCTTTCGCACAAAGTTTTTGGTGTTGAATTAGGCTTAGAGAATATACCTACTATTGGTATAGATGCTATTTCGAAAGAAGCATTAAATACTGCTAAAAATGAAGGGAAGAATATTCGTTTAATAGGAAGCTTAAAAAAAGATGGGAATACTATAACCGGAAAAGTACAACCAGAAGCATTGCCAACATTTGATGCGTTATCTAACATCGGTGGGGTAACAAATGCTATAGAAATTACCACAAAATATTTAGGAAAAGTAATGATTACAGGTCCTGGAGCAGGGAAGTTAGAAACGGGGTATGCTGTGTTTTCTGATGTATTAACAATATTAAAAAACAATAAGTAATGTTAATAAATTTAGTAGAAAAAGTAGTAACAAAAGGCATGCTTATAGGTGGTAATTGGGTAGAAACTACCGAAAAACTGCCTGTTTTAAATCCGCATACAGGAGAAGAAGTATACGCTATTTCTTGTGCAACCGAAACACATGTTTACGATGCTTTAAAATCAGCAGCAAAAGGAAAAATAATCGCTAGAAATTTACCTGCTTACGATAGAAGTGAAATTATCTTAAAAGTAGCTTCTCTTTTAAAAGAAAGAAAAGAAGAATTTACGCAAACAATCGTAAACGAAGGTGTTAAAACCAAAATGGAGGCAGGTAAAGAAGTTGATAGGTGTATTAATACTTTAACACTTTGTGGGGAAGAGGCAAAAAGGTTAACGGGAGAAACTGTTCCTTTTAATGCTTTTGCAGGCGCTTCAGCAAAAAAAGGACATTATGTATACGATCCTGTAGGTATTGTTACCGCAATTACGCCTTTTAATGATCCGTTAAATTTAGTTGCTCATAAGCTAGGACCCGCAGTAGCAGCAGGAAACGCTATTATTTTAAAGCCTTCAGATTTTACACCAATCTCAGGAATCAAGTTAGGAGAGCTTTTTTTAGAAGCAGGTTTGCCAAGTCACGTTCTTAATATCATAACAGGGCCAATAAGTAATTTCGGAGATATTCTTGTTACAGATTCAAGAGTAAATATGGTAAGTTTTACAGGAGGTTCTAAATCTGGAGAAGCGATTGCTAAGGCAGCGGGAGTTAAGAAAATTGGAATGGAATTAGGATCTAGCTCCCCAGTAATTATTATGGATGATGTTGATGTTAACGCTGTAGCAGAAAACTGTGTTGGCGGTATGATTTGGGCGGCAGGGCAAAATTGTGTTGGTGTAAAACGGATGTATGTGCACGATGCCGTTTATGATGCTTTTAAAGAAAAAGTAGTCAACCTTTCTAAAGCTGTAAAACTAGGAAATCCTGAAGATGAAGCTACAGATATGGGGCCGATTATTACCAATGAAGCAATCGATAAAATTGAAAGTTCAATTGCCGATTTAGAAAAAGGAGGTTATAAAGTTTTATGTGGTGGTAAACGAGTAAACAACAGTTTTGAAGCTACAATTATTGAAGGTGATTTTGATAATGCACTAAACGGAAAAGAAGAAATCTTTGGGCCAGTTGCTACAATATCTAAAATTAGCTCATTAGAAGAAGGTATTACTGCAAGTAATGATTCGCCTTACGGATTACACGCAGGAATTTTTACGAATAATATAGATGCTGCCTTTAAAGCTACTAATGAACTGCAATGTGGCGGCGTAATGGTTAACGACTCGTCTGATTATCGTATAGATATGATGCCTTTTGGAGGTATTAAGCAAAGCGGAATTGGACGCGAAGGTGTTAAAGCTGCAATACGTGAAATGAGCACAACTAAAATAATTTGTTTCAATCTTAAATCATAAATAAAATGAGTAACATAAATAATTCAAAGATTTTATCACCAAAAAGAAACTCTACGGCTTGTACAACAATAGAGGGGTTAGCTACAGAGCAGTTGGCATATTTTGATATAGATGCAAATAGTGCTTATGGTGAAACATTAAAAAAAGCAGCGATAGATATTTATACTGCCCAAGCAGATATTTCTAAGCTACAAGAAATTACTTTCGATACTGTTGGTAAATTAGATGCTAGTGAAAAAGTAGCGTATTTTAATGCAAAGCGCTTTATGTCTTTTCAAATAGCTAAAGTTTTAGAAACTTTACAAGGGCCGTTAAAGAAAACATACGAATCATTAGAGCAGTCTGACGCTACTTTAAATGCAAAAGGACCAATGCCTTTGTTTAATAATATTGCAGCATTGTTTTCTGCAACACCCGTAATTGCACGTACATCTACGTACGATTATTCATGTACAGAGTGGATTGATGATGCTTTTAATGGTAAAGAATCTATTCACCACATTTACTCAAGGTCCTTAAATCCAACATCTATGGCGCTTGGTACGCACATGGTACATTTAGAGGCTGGTAAGTATGCAGATGAATATACTGCTTGGAATTTTAATAGTGGTATGGCTGCAATTGATGCCTTATTATGTAATGTGTTAAGCTACCAAGATATTATAATTGTTTCTAGAAATATTTATGGTGGAGCTTACCAATTAATTGAAGATTTTTTTGCAAAAAAGAGCAAGATGGATATTCAAGTTGTTTGGTTTGATGGCTATACATTAGAAGATTTTAAACCTGTAATGGATCAAGCTAAGATAGCTTACAAAGAGCAAATAGCAGGTGGTAAAAAAATACATGTTTACATAGAGTCTCCATGTAATCCGCACGGTTATATGTTAGATGTTCCTGCAATTTGTAAGTATGCGAAACAAAACGGGTCGATGGTGATGTTAGATGGTACTGTGGCAACGCCATTTTTAATTAAACCGTTGCAACAAGAAGATGAAGATTGTAGGCCAGATTTCTTATTTCACAGTTACACAAAAGATATTACAGGATCTGGTAATGCGATTGCAGGTGGTATAATTGGAAAAAATAGCTTGATGTTTGTTCCTAAAGGGGAAAAAATTGACGGTGTTAATTGGGATGAGTCATTATTTTGGAATGTATACTACATTAAAGGAGCTTTTTTAAATGCAGATACTGCTTTTGAGATTTTATCAGGAATGAAGACAATGAATTTAAGAATGACTCAAAAATGTGTAAACACATTGGTGATGGCTAAATTTTTTAATTCTAATCCAGAAATGTCAGTAATATGTAATGCTGTAGAAAGTGATCCTAACAATGCTATCATGAAAAAAGTTAGTAAATATAAGTTAGCAGCTCCGTTATTTACAATCGATTTCGAAAAAGCAAATGTAAGTGATAACGCATTTAAAAAATTCTTCGACACGTTAGCGCCAGCCTTTGGTTTTCAAGTAAGTCTAGGGCAAATTAATACCACATTATTATGTCCTGCATTTACATCGCACTCTGAGTTAGATAAAGAAGCTTTATTAAAAGCAGGGATTCATAAAACAACAATGAGAATATCAGTTGGTAATGAGAATCCAAAAGAATTAATTAAGCATTTTATTCAGTCAATAAAATTAATGATCGATCCAGAAAAACCAGGGTTCTCTGATGCATTTATGGCTATAAGCGAGGTTGATACATTATATGCTGATACGTATATGGAAGTGCAAAAACAATTAATTGAAAACGGTTATTTAAATTAAAATAGATAGTAGTATGATTAACGGATTAAATTTAGAAGCGCTAGGAGCTTACAAGGCAACTGTAGAACAAGATGCAAAAAACGGAATGTACAATGGTGGTATTAAAGCTACTTGGATGGGAGGTACTAAGGTAGGTGTTAAAACAAACAATCTTGCTTTAGGAGATGAAACGATTCCTCATGATTTTTCATTTACTATTGATGAACCAGCGCAATTATTAGGAGCACACTCAGCACCAACACCACAAGATTATGTATTGGGAGGACTTTCTGGATGTATGATGGTAACTTTCGTAGCAATGTGTTCAATGAAAAATATTGAATTAGAGTCTGTTACTTTAGATATTAAATCAGGATTAGATTTACAAGGTTTCTTAGGTGTTAATGAAACATCTCCTGTAGGTTTTGATGCTATTGAGTATGTATTTACTGTAAAAGGAAACGGTACAGAAGCACAGTATCAAGAAGCCGCAGATGAGGTAATTAAGTTTTCACCTAATTATGCAACGATGGCTAATAAAGTGAAGATGATAGCTACTTTAAATATTATGTAACCTATAATCATACATAATTAATTACCAAGGGGCTCACACTGTGAGCCCCTTAATTACTTCAATAATATTAATAATTACTAAATAATACAAATATGACAATTACAGTTTGGTCAGATATAAGATGTCCTTTTTGTTATATCGCAAAAAGAAAATTAGAAAACGCAATATCACAATTTAACCACAAAGATGAAGTTGTGGTGGAATGGAAAAGTTTTGAGTTAGATCCTAGATTAGAAACGAATACCAAAATGAATACAATAGATTATTATGTGAGTAAAGGAGCTAGTAGGCAGCAAATGACAGATTTGTTTTCTAATGCAACAAGAATGGCTAAAGAAGTAGGTATCACTTTTAATTTAAATGAGATTATAGTAGCTAATTCTTTTAAAGCACACAAATTAGTGCATGTTGCTAAAACAATTAATAAGCAAAACGAAGCAAAAGAATTATTATTGAAAGCTTATTTTACGGATGGTGAGAATATTGATGATGCTAATGTTTTATTACAAATAGGAGAAAATTTAGGTTTTTCAAAAGAAAATTTGGAAGATAAATTGAGCGACAAGAGTTTAGAGGTTAGTATACGTGAAGATCAAGAGTTAGCAAAAGAAGTAGGCGTATCGGGAGTTCCTTTTTTTGTGTTTAACAATAAGCAAGCACTTTCTGGGGCTCAATCTGAAGAAACTTTCTTAGAAATGATTAAGAAAACATATTAGGAGTAAGGTTTTGTTAATAACATGAAAATTAAAAACGAATGGCAGATTTTATAGCTTTTGGAGTGTTAAGTTTCACTTCCTTTTTTACATTAATAAATCCCTTTGGAACCATGCCGATTTTTATGACAATGACGGCGGAGTTAGATAGTCATCATAGAACGAAAACGGCTAAAAAAGCGTCAGTTGTTTCATTTATTACCATTGTTGTTTTTGCTTATTCAGGTCAGTTATTATTCAGTTTTTTTGGCATTTCAGTTCATAGTTTTAGAATTGTTGGTGGTGTTATTTTTTTCTTAATGGGAATGGATATGTTACAAGCACGATTAGGTAAAGTGAAAGTGAATAGCGCTGAGGTTAAAACATATGTAGATGATATTTCAATAACACCATTAGCAATACCTATGATTTGTGGACCAGGAGCATTAACAAACGCAATTGTTATGATGGAGGATGCAGATTCAATTGAAAAAAAAATCACATTAATTATAGCTGTTTTTTTAGTGATGCTTTTAACGTATTTGATTCTTTATAGTTCTTCAAAAATAATTAAAGTACTAGGGCAAACAGGTATTAATGTTATGATGCGTTTAATGGGACTAATTGTTATGGTTATTGCAGTAGAATTCTTTTTTGCAGGGTTAAAACCAATAATACTCGATATTTTAAAATAATATATAAGTACCTTTTTAAATAAAAAAGCTACCTATTTAGGTAGCTTTTCTTAAAGGTGTTTGTTGTTATTAGTTAACAACCTTCTTTAAATTAAATTTGGCAAACTGCTTTTTTGAAGCTTTACCGTTTTTAATATCTAAAATTTCATTAAAATTATGCATCATAAATTCAAGAAATTCAGCTTCTTTATCAGAAAGATCTTTATACAATTCTTTAGTCTTACTGTTTTTACTAGTTCTGTAATAACCAGAACCATCATACCAATATCTACCTTGACCAATGTACCCCCAGTAACGAACTAATAATTTATACACTTTATCCCAGCCTAAAAAACCTTTAGTATTGGCATAAAAACCTGTGTAGTATCCTAATTTAGCCGCGGCTTGTCTTTCGGTAGAAGAACCATGAGAAACTCCATTTCCGATAGCACCAAAATTTCTAAAAGAGATTGAAGCTTCTTGCCAAGTAATATTTTGCCCAGCATTACTAGCTAACCAATAGCCAGCGAAAAAGTCAGCCCCAATTTCTTGGTTTTTACCACTAGCCCAATACCAGTTGTTATCGTACTGTAATATATGACCAAACTCGTGCGCAATAATTGATTTAGCTGCATAGGCATCGTAGTTTGATAACATGCTATTCCACCAAGTTTCTCCAATAAAAACTCGATTAGGATTAGAGTATGCTAACATATTATTGGTATTTGCACCGCGCCAATTATAAACAGTGGGATTTACACCAAAAAACCATTTTAAATTAGGAATAGCCCATTCTATGTAGCTCTGTCCGTATTGCATTTTGTATGTTTTGTAACCTCCATAATAGCCTGTGTTAAATGGAGTGGCGGAAGCAGCACCTAGTAGGTTTTCTTCTTTTAAATGTTCTGTTGATATTAAATTTTGTGCTTCAGACGGAATCGTTTCTTCATTTTTTTGACAAGAATACATTGTTACTACTAATGTCGTAAATACAATTGAAGATTTAATTATGTTAAGTTTCATTATAATTAATAGTTTTTGTTAGTAATATTATAATAAGAACTCCTATTCTTATTATTTCAATTTTTCGGTGATCAAACGAAAAACTATTTTCTTTCTATTCATAGAAATAAGTTAACTATAATGTAAAGCTATGTAAAAAGACATGTTAACATTTTGTTAAGTTTCGTTTTTTTATAGCAAAACGAAAATAATTCGAATAAAAGTGATTTTTTAACAGTGTAAACTATTATTATTCGGTGTGTTAGCTTTGTTTTTAATGATTAAGTTAGCGGGGGTTACTGTTTGTAGATTACAATGTTTTTTAGTGTAAAGTTATTTTAATAGGAGAGAGGTAGAAACAAAAAAGGCAACCAAAATGGTTGCCTTTTTTTATTTTATGAAAGTTCAGTTAATTTTTTAACCAAGCATTTCTTAAGATTACTTTAGGGTTGGTTACAGGTAATTCTTCTATTACTAAACCAGTACTTTCACTAGTTGGTTGTACATAGTCTCCTGTTACTTTTACTAATTTACCATCTCTAGTAACTTCCATAGTTATTTTGTCGCCAGTTTTCCACTGCATTGTTTTTCCTATAATAGGACGAATGTTAGCTAAAGATGTTTTTTCTCCATTTACAGATTCTAAAATATCACCTGCTTTAATTCCTAAAGCTTTTAAAGCGGAATTAGTTTTTATGGTAAAGAATATTTTTTTATCACTATTTACAGATATAAAAGGTTGTCCTTTAGCATCAATAAAATAAGCAGATTTTTCAGTTTTTGTTTTACTCTTTACACCAACCTTGTTAAAAAAAGAAGTATAATTAATTGGTGTAGCACCTTGCACATGAGTTTTAAAGAATTCACCAACTGAAGGATACGTCATTTTTACAATTTCAGCAATAATGTTCTCATCTTTAAAAGCTTTGTTTTTTCCGTATTTTTTAGATAAATCTAACATCATGTTTCTTACGCCGTAAGTACCTTTACTTTCTTCTCTTAAAATAATATCTAAACACATACCTATTAATGCCCCTTTCTGATAAACATTACCATAGTTCTTAGCATATTCAGGATCTAAAATGTTTTTACTCATTTTAGTAAAAGACATTGCATCGTTAAAACGTAATGAAGATCCTATTTTAGTGTTCATTTCAGAAACAAATTCATCTTCAGAAATTAATCCTTGATTTACCTGAAAAAGATTAGCGAAATATTCAGTCATTCCTTCGTACATCCATAAATGTTCAGACATGTTTGCTTTGTTAAAATCAAACGAGTGAATTTCTTCAGAATGTACAGATAGTGGTGAAACGATGTGAAAAAACTCATGAGATACCGTTCCGTTAATCATATTACTAGCAAATTGTTCTTTGCTCATTGTTTCAGGATACACAACAGTTGTAGATGATCTGTGCTCTAAAGCACCATATCCTTGAAACTTATAAATTTCAGGGTCAAATAAATATACTAATACGTTGTACTCGTTTGTAGTTTCAAAACCTTTTAAAAAGTTTGTTTGCGCAGTCATCATTGTTTTTAAAGCTTCCTTTAAATCTGCTGCTTTATGTTTGTTGTTTGGAGAATAGATTGCTAAATTAACATCAATTCCGTTTACTGTAAAGTTTACATTGTTTAATGGCGCATACATAATCGGATTGTCAGAAATTTCATCATATCTAGGCGCTAAGAATACATCTTTACTATTGTCAGTTTTTGTAGTATTCCTATTAATTAAAGATGAGGTTTCATATAAGTTGGTAGGGTGCGTTATAGAAATTTCATAAGGCAATTCTTTTTTACCATTAAAATACCCAATAAAACCAGGTAAGTTTAATAAGAAGTTTTTGCCTTCTTCGATATTTGTACCTGCCATTACATAAATTTTATGCTCTTTCTTAGAATCGAAAGTATCATCAATCCAATAAGAAATTTTATCCATACTCTTTGCATTGTTAATTTGCCAAGAATTTTCGTTTAACTTTTTAGTAATTAATTCTTTACCATTGTAATCAAAAGCTTTAAAGTCAGAAACAAATTTTCCGTAATTACTCATTGCATACGTTCCTGGTACAATTGCAGGAATGTTATATACTAAGGTTTCTTCTTTAATTTTTTGCGGATTAACTTCAACCATTACTTTGTCGTTAACAACAGTATTTAGATTAATTCCTACTGCTACAGTTTGTTTGGTGTTCTTAGCAGTTTTGTAGGTAGCACAGCTTGCTAATAAAGCTAAAGAAGCAACTCCTAATAATATTTTTCTCATGATTAGTTCTAATTTGTTACATAGGTATTAATTATTGACGAAATGTTACATTTTTTGTTACTTATTTAACACCATTTTAAGAACCGTAATATCAACTAAAACGTTGTACCTTTGCAGCGGCATGAGAATAAGACGAGTTTCAGATTGGTTACCGACTACAAATAAGGAGGTTAAGTTAAGAGGATGGGAAGAATTAGATGTAATTCTTTTTAGTGGAGATGCATATGTAGATCATCCATCATTTGGTCCTGCAGTAATAGGGCGTATACTAGAAAGTTATGGGTTGCGAATAGCAATTGTACCACAACCTAGTGTAAATGATAATTTACAAGATTTTGAGAAACTAGGTAAACCTCGTTTGTTTTTTGGGGTTACTGGTGGTTGTATGGATCCGATGGTGAGTAATTATACGGCAAGTAAACGTCGTCGTGATAAAGATGCGTACACACCAAATGGAGATAAAGGGTTTCGACCTGATTATGCAACTTCGGTATATTCAAAAATATTAAAAGATAAGTTTCCAGATACTCCAGTTTTAATTGGTGGTATTGAAGCTTCGTTACGTCGTGTTACACATTACGATTATTGGTCAGATAAATTATTACCAACTATTTTAGAAACATCTAAAGCAGATATGTTGGTATACGGAATGGGAGAGCAGCCTTTACGAGAAATTGTAGAGTTGTTGCAAAAAGGAGTTCCGTTTTCGAGCTTAAAAACAATTAAACAAACGGCTGTTTTTGTTGAAGAAGGAGAGAATGTTCCTAAAAATAAGAATTGGGAAGACATAGAAATTAATTCTCATGAAGCTTGTTTAAAGGATAAAAAAACATTTGCTTCTAACTTTAAAGTAATAGAGCAGGAGTCGAATAAATTAAATGCACGACGAATTTTTCAGCAAGTAGGTGATAAGAAGTTGATGATTAATCCGCCATACCCTACAATGACTGAAAAGGAAATTGATGGGTCTTTCGATTTACCTTTTACACGTTTACCGCATCCTAAATATAATAAGCGTGGGCCAATACCTGCGTTCGAAATGATAAAATTCTCTATTAACATTCACCGCGGATGTTTTGGAGGGTGTAGTTTTTGTACAATTTCTGCACATCAAGGAAAATTTATAGCAAGTCGTAGTCAAGAATCTGTTTTAAGAGAAGTAGACAAGGTTGCTGAAATGGATGATTTTAAAGGATATTTATCTGATATTGGTGGGCCTTCTGCGAATATGTATAAGATGAAAGGTAAAATACAATCTATCTGTGATAAATGTGTTGCTCCGTCTTGTATTTCGCCTGTAATATGTAGTAATTTAGATACATCGCATAAGCCTTTAACTGAATTATATCAAGCAGTTGATAAGCATCCGAAAATAAAGAAATCGTTTATTGGTAGTGGAATTCGACATGATATGTTGGTGCCAGAATTTAATAAAAATGCTGACCCTAAAGAATTAGATGCGTATACCGAAGAGGTAATGACAAATCATATTTCTGGACGTTTAAAAGTAGCACCAGAACATACATCTGATCCTGTTTTAAAGTTAATGCGTAAACCATCATTTAAATATTTTCATATGTTTAAAGATAGGTTTGATCGTATTAATATAAAGAAAAAACTAAAGCTTCAACTAATACCTTATTTTATATCTAATCACCCAGCTTGTGAGAAGGAAGATATGGCAAATTTAGCTGCTGAAACAAAAGATATGGGTTTTCAGTTAGAGCAAGTACAAGGGTTTACACCAACACCTATGACGGTTGCTACGGTAATTTATTATAGTGGTTACCATCCATATACTTTAAAACCAACAAAAACACCTAAAACAGCCAAAGAAAAGGAAGAGCAACATCGTTTTTTCTTTTGGTATAAGAAGGAAAATAAAGATTGGATTCGTAATACACTTAATAAAGTAGGAAGAAAAGATTTATTGAAAGTCTTGTTACCAGAAAACAATTCATGGAAAAAGAATAAGAACGCAACAGAAGCAAAAAATACTTTTGATGATGCGGTTCCTTTTAACCAACGTAAGAATAAAAATTATAGAGCTTCTAAAAGTAATACGAAAGAAGATAAGAATAACGGAAACTCTAAAACGGAAACAAAAGAAACTAAAAAATATAGCGCTCCTAAAAATAAAAGAAGGAGAAGAAGGTAGTTTTATAAAAAAAAATAATCGAAACTTAGTTTGTGATAATTACTAAGTTTCGATTAAATGCAATAAGTTATTCCTGCTATTAGTTGTAAGTAAATATTCTTTCCATTATAACATAATCAATTCCGTCTTTATTAAACTTTTTATCAGTTAATTTTAAGCCGAACCTCTCATAGAATTTTGCTTTTTCTACTCGAGCATTACACCATAACCGTGCTATTTTTTCTTCTTCTATTAAGTTGATTACTTTGTTTAGTAATATTGTTCCGTACCCAAAACCTTGGTATTCTATTAATGTTGCAAATTTTCTAAATTGAGCTTCATTATTTTCTGTAAATAAAGAAACTATTGATGTTATTTCTTCATTTACAAACAAGCCAAAATGTTTTCCGTTTTTATCATTTGCTAATTCAACGTAAGCTAGTGGTTTATTTGGCCACATAACTTTATGTCGAATTTCAAGTGTTTCAGTTGCGGTAATTTGTTTTATTTCTATTGCTGTATTTTTCAATTCTTATATTGTCTTTTGATTAATTCTTCTGGCTTAGTGCAAAATAGATATAAGAAAATAATAAATAACCATTCGAGAGGTTTCATTATTATATAGATTAAATTAGATTTGAAAGGCGTATTTATAACTTTCGATAAATTATAGCCATAAGTATCATAATTTTCACGAATAAAGTGATGTGTTTTTGGATAGTTAACTTGAATAACATCTTCAAAAGCATTTGCAATCATTAGTTGTCTGTTTATTATAATCGGCTTTCCTTGCCTTTTTCCTATTCTTATCGGTTTTACAATTGTTGGGTTTCCTCGTGCTGCAACAGTACATAAATAGTGTCCTTTATGGTCTAATGCTGGGGGATGTGATTGTTGAGAAAAACGCCAAGTTGTAGTATCAGTAAATACTTTTATCATGCTATCAGAGTCTTGTCCGAATAGCATTAAAATGATGGTTATTATAAAAAAAACAGGAAAAATTAATAATAGTATTATTAAAGGATACGATTTTATTTTGAAGAGTATATTATGTAAATAACTTAGTATGGAGTTTTTGTATTGATAATCATTAAAATGATCAGCTACAATATTAGAACTTTTTGCCAATACGTAAATAGAAGTAATACTAGATATAAAAGGATAAAATAAAAAAAATGTTATTGTATTATGATTTGTTGAGGTATTAATTGGGTCGTAATTGAATTCGAACATATCATTTGAATAGGATGTTTGAAGTATGATGAAAAGGTTTAAAACAATACCAATAATTACAAAAATAGTTGTAATAACCCATGTAAGTGGTGGTAGTGTTTTGCTTTTTTTCCAAATTAAAATTTTAGAAATAACATATAATGTGTAAAAGACAAAAACAGTTATCATATTTTTTTGTCCAAGAGGAGTATAGCCTGTTCCGTCTATTGGGTCTATTGCTACATTGTGTTCTACACTAATTAGCAGACAAAATATAAAAGGAATAAAGGTAATTAGGTGAATTATGGCAATACCAACTGTAAACGCTGTTGCTTTCATTTTAATTATTAAAAAGATAATAAAAAAAAATAATAGAATAAATAAGATTTCCATAGTATAAAGGAGTTATAATAACAGCTTGTTTTAACTATCAGCCAAGTTATTAAAAAAAGTAAAAAAAATATGTTTTTAAAATTAAATTTAGAAGTAATAAAACCTTGTTTTGTGGGGAGAAAGAGGTATTTGGGCCCTCGTTATCTTGTAGCACAACGGTTTTCAAGACCGCTGCATTCGACTTGATAGCGGTGATTTGCAATCTGTGTCGATAAAAAGTAAGTAATGCAATTAAAGTTTAAATAATAAAAAACGAACAGGTAATTGTAATTGACAACGGTATGGTAATAAAAATAAAGAATGTCGATAAAATATAAAGTCCGAAGAAGTTTATAGTAATGGATAGTTTTGATAGTAAGCAATAAAGACGATTATTATTTAGAATTATGTATGATTTTATATATTAATGATATAAACATACAGCTAACAGTTGTGATAGAAGTTGAAACTAGTTTTTTAATGATTTTAAAATTGTTTTGTGGAGTTGACACTTCTTTTGCACTTTTTTTACATTTCATTTTTAATGAGTTACAGCTTACAGAGTACCTTTATGGTATCTAATAAATATTTAAATCATTTACTTATGAAAAAATTAGCAGTTATAGGAATTGGAGTAATTATAGGGAGCTTTATAGTTTTAAGTTTTATAAATAAAAGTGAAGCAAAAAAAGAATGCTTAGTTATTACAAATTCTAGTAGCAAATATGTAGCTCTAAATAGTAATGTTCCTTTAGGAAATAAACTTAAAGTTGCACTCAATTATTTTGTGAGAGGAGCAAGTAATAGAACGATAACAAAAAGTAAATTAAGTAAAGCTAAAACCTTAGAAGATATCGTAGCACATTTCCCGTCTAATTGGATAGGGGAGTATGTTTTAGTAGAAACATATAGAGTAACAAAGAATAGTGAAATTAAAATTTTAGGTAAGGATGTTACTTTAAATAAAAAACAAAGAGGACTCTTTAAAAAAGCAAATACTGGCGATGATATACTGGTTAGAGTTATATATAAAAGCAAAAACTCATTAAATGATACGAGTACTAATGAAACAAATATATTGTTAACGGTTGTGCCAGAAGTTTCAGCGAGTTTTATTAGTGATAAAAATACTTTAAAAGAGTATTTAACTAAAAACAGTAGTAAAGAAATAGTAGAATGGCAATTTAAACCAATGCAAAACGCTACGGCTTCTTTTATAGTAAATGAAGAAGGTAAGGTTGCTGAGGTGAATATTACAAAATCTACAGGTGTTACATCTGTGGATGCTTCAATAATGGAATTACTATATGAGATGCCTAGATGGTTACCAGCAAAAAACACAGAAGGAGAAAAAGTTAAGCAACAATTTGAATTAGTTATAGGAGATGATGGGTGTTAGTTTATCGTTTTGTGGAAGTGGTCTTTTTTATTATTGTGTTGTGAGTGAGTTTTTTTAAGTAGGATGATCTTTAATTATTTATGTCCAATGGTAATTAAATTAATCAGTAATAAATCAAAATCAAACAAAAAGGACTAGTAATTAAATGTGAAATATTGAAATTACTAGTACAATTCTATACTGATAATTCTAATAAGTGTACAAATCAATGAGTTATAAATAAATATTGAGGTAGTTTTTTCATAAAAGATGAATTTTTTTTAAAATAATTACCCTTTAAAAAATAATCAATTTGACATGTTGTTAAGTGTAAGTTGTAAGTAACATTTGTTTATATACTTTAATAAAAGGTAGTTATAATAAGGAGGTAATGCTGTTAATGCTGATTATTAATAATTTTATTAAGAATAATTATATTTTTCTTTTTTTTAAGTATATGTTATTTTTTTGGTTAAAATAATATATATAGTTATTAATATTTGTTAAAAAAAAATGAAATTAACATAATAAAAAAATAATATTGATGTTATCCTTTCTGATTATTAACTAAAATATATAACAAATTATGAAAAAATTAAATTTAACTAAACTAGTTTTAGCAACAGCAGTTTCGCTTTTACTCTATAACTGTGAAAGTAATTCTGAAGAAGTTTTAGAAGTTGAACCTGTTGCAGAGGTAGTTTCTATGTGTTTATCTGATGTAAAGAACGCAGAGGGAGATAAAGCAAGAGGTGTAAGTACTCCATCAAAGCATTGGGTAAACGGTAAAACGATTCGAGTGAAATTTTTAAACGGAAGTACTAGGTTTCAAGCTAAGGTGAAAGAATACGCATCAGAATGGGAAAAATATGCAAATATTAAATTTCAATGGGTATCACGAAATAGTCAGGCGGATATTAAGATTAAATTTGACGCGCGTGGAGGACATTGGTCTTATTTAGGTACTGATTCTGAGAATTTTGGTCATTCTATGAATTTAGGGTATGAAGATAATGGCTCTAGTACTTATGGGTTTAGAAGTACTACAATTCATGAATTCGGGCATGCACTTGGTTTAAATCATGAACACCGAAACCCTAGCGCAGGAATTAAGTGGAATAAACCAGTAGTATATAAATATTATGCAGCGCCTCCTAATAATTGGAGTAAAGCAACGGTAGATTCTAATATATTTGCAACGCTTGATAAAAATTCATCGAATTATAGTCAATATGATCCAAAATCAATAATGCACTATCCTATAAATGCAAGCCATACTCTTGATGGTTTTTCTGTAGGGAATAATAATTACTTATCTACAATTGATAAAGAGTATATTTCAGAAGTATACCCTGGTGGAGCTAATACTGGAGGAGGTAACATTTGTAAAGGAGTTGCTAACTATAATGGTAACATTTCTTATTCTGTAGGAGACAAAGTAATCTTTAAAGGGTATGTCTTCAAAAGAACACGTAATGACTGGATTAATCTTGGGGCTTGTACTAATTAATAGCTAACCTATTTTTTAGATTAAAAATTTTTTTCAAAAAAATACTCTGGTTTTATTTCCGGAGTATTTTTATTTACTCATTTATCTATAGTTTTTGATTTTATAACTGATGAATTAAATAGAATCTATTTAAGAATTTCGGATTAAATTTATGTAAATATCAATGAATATCTGTTCAAAGTGTTATTATACGTTATAAGTCAAATACTAACGGCAACAATATTATTTTTCTTTATTTGAAGATGTTTAGATAATGAATGCCAATTTTTAAAGGGGTTAATAGGTTTTTATTTGCATTGTTTCTCTTTGAGATTATAATTAAAAATGTTAGTATAGGATACCGCTAATTATGATGCAAACTCAATAAATAAAAAGTAAATATTGAGGTAATTTTTTCATAAAAGATGCAAGTTTTTAAAAATAATTATTTTTTATAAAATAATCAATTTGATGTGTCGTTAAGTGTGAACTATAAGTAATATTTGTTTATTTATTTTAATAAAAGGTGCTCAAAATAAAGGGCTAATACTGATTATTAATATTTTTATTAAGAATAATTCCGAATCTTATTTTTTATGTAAATCCTGCTTTTTTAGTTAAAATAATACGTATAGTGGTTAATAAATGTTAATAAAAAGAGATAACAACACAATAAAGAATTAAAGTAGTTGTTATCTCCTTCTAATTATTAACTAAATTATATAATCAATTATGAAAAAATTAAATTTAATGAAAGTAGTTTTAATGACAGCACTTTCATTTTTACTCTTCAACTGTGAAAGTAATTCTGAAGAAGTTATTGAAGTAGACCCTGTTACATCTGAAAAAGCTCGTATGTGTTTATTTGAGATGAAAAATTCAAATGATGATAATGCAAGAGGTGTAAGTACTCCATCATTACATTGGAAAAATGGGCAAACTATTACAGTAAGTTTTTTAAATGGAAGTGCTAATTATCAAGCTAGGGTAAAAGAATACGCTTCAGAATGGGAAAAATATGCAAATATCAAATTTAAATGGGTATCATCAAATAGTTCTGCGGATATTAGAATTAAGTTTGACGCGCGTGGAGGACATTGGTCTAGGTTAGGAACTCAGTCTAAAGGTTCTGGGCAATCTATGAATATAGGGTATGAAGATAATGGCTCTAGTGATTACGGGTTTAGAGGTACTACAATTCATGAATTTGGGCATGCACTTGGTTTAAGCCATGAGCATCAAAATCCTGTTGCTGGAATTAATTGGAATAAACCAGCTGTATACAAATACTTTGCAGGGGCACCTAATTATTGGGATAAAGCAAAAGTAGATTATAATTTATTTAGACGTCTTGATAAAAACACGACAAACTATAGTCAATATGATCCTAAATCAATAATGCACTATTCTGTAAGAAACGAGCATACTCTTGATAATTTTTCTGTAGGAAATAATAACAAGTTATCAGCAATAGATAAAGAGTATATTGCTGAGGTATATCCTAAAACAGATACAACGCCTCCTACTGGTGATATTTGTGATGGTGTAGCTCCATATAAAGGTAGATCTTTTCCTTATTCTGTAGGAGATAAAGTAACCTCTCAAGGAACTTTATATCAAAGAACATCTAGCGGATGGATTAACCTTGGTGCATGTGGTGCATCTGCTCCAGCTGACATATGTGATGGTGTTTCTCCATATAATAGTAATTTTTCTTATTCTGTAGGAGATAAAGTAACTTCTCAAGGAACTTTATATCAAAGAACATCTAACGGATGGAACAATCTTGGGGCTTGTGGTAATTAAGAACACACCTAATTTGTTTTAAGTATTAGAATAAAAAAATGCTCTGGTTTAATTTCCAGAGCATTTTGTATGTGTAGTTATTAATGGAATTTAAACAGTACAAGAAATATTAGTTTTCATTATTCAGTAATAAACTTATAATTAAACAAAAAAGCAACCCCAAAAAGGGTTGCTTTTAATTTTATTTAAAGAAAATAGTTATACTAACTCAACAAATAAACCTTCTTCAGTTTTTTCAACTTTAGCTAATTTATTTTTAGTTAAACCTTTAATGGTTTTGTCCCATTTTTTGTTAGATAAACCAGATTGTGTTTTTAAATTATTTAAGTCAATTTTTTCTGCTTTCTCAACAATCGCTAAAACAGCTTTTTCATCATCATTTAACTCAATAGAAGGAGTTTTTTTCTCAGGTCTCATTTGAGGGAAAAATAATACTTCTTGAATAGATGGGTTGTTCGTTAAATACATAACCAAGCGATCCATACCAATACCTAAACCAGATGTTGGAGGCATACCGTACTCTAAAGCACGTAAAAAATCATGATCTATAAATTCAGTAGCTTCATCATCACCACGCTCAGCTAACTTAAGCTGTGCTTCAAAACGCTCACGTTGGTCAATAGGGTCGTTTAATTCTGAATAAGCATTTGCAATTTCTTTACCACAAACCATTAACTCAAAACGTTCTGTTAATTCAGGATTATCTCTGTGTTCTTTACATAAAGGAGACATTTCTTTCGGGTAATCAGTAATAAAAGTAGGCTGAATGTAATTACCTTCACATTTTTCACCAAACATTTCATCGATTAACTTTCCTTTCCCCATGGTAGCATCAACTTCAATCCCCATACCTCTAGCAGCCTCAAAAAGCTCGCTTTCAGATTTTCCATTAATGTCAAAACCAGTAAAATGCTTTATAGAGTCGGCCATAGTAACTCTTGCATACGGTGCTTTAAAATCAACTTCGTGTTCACCAAAAGTCGTTTTACTTGTCCCGTTTACAGCAATCGCACAATGTTCTAATAACTTTTCAGTAAAGTCCATCATCCAATTGTAGTCTTTATAAGCTACATAAATTTCCATAGCAGTAAACTCAGGATTATGAGTTCTGTCCATCCCTTCATTTCTAAAGTTCTTAGAGAATTCATAAACACCATCAAAACCACCAACAATTAAACGTTTTAAATATAATTCGTTCGCAATACGCATGTATAACGGAATATCTAAAGCATTGTGGTGAGAAATAAACGGTCTTGCCGCAGCACCACCAGGAATTGGCTGTAAAATTGGTGTTTCAACTTCAAAATAACCAGCGTCATTAAAAAAGTTACGCATTGCTGTAAATAACTTCGTACGCTTTACAAAAACTTCTTTAACATGTGGGTTTACCACTAAATCGGCATAACGTTGACGGTAACGCATCTCAGGATCTGTAAATCCATCAAAAGTGTTTCCTTCAGCATCAACCTTTGGTAAAGGTAGTGGCTTTAAAGACTTACTTAATAATTTAAAATCTTTAACCATTACCGTTTTTTCACCAACTTGAGTAGTAAATAATTCACCCTCAATACCAATGAAATCACCAATATCTAATAATTTTTTATATACTTCGTTGTACAAAGTTTTATCTTCACCAGTACAAATTTCGTCTCTGTTAAAATAAACTTGTATACGACCATCACTATCTTGTAATTCAGCAAAAGAAGCTTTTCCCTGAATACGACGACTCATTAATCTACCTGCAATTATCACCTTTTTACCCTCTTCAAACTCCTGTTTTATAATTTTTGAATTTGAATCTAATGGGAATAAATCAGCAGGGTACGGATTAATACCTAATTCACGTAATTTCCCTAATTTGTCTCTACGTACAACTTCTTGTTCTGATAATTGCATGGGTTGTTTTTTATAATTTTTAATGAAGCTGTAAAGATACAATCAATTGCAGAATTAAACAATGAAATAACAAGAACAGGTTTTATGTTAAAATGAAAATAAAACTTGAAGATATAAAAAAAGGTTGTATATTTGCAGGCTGCTTTTTTTTAAAGTAGCATTTAGTTGTGTTGTTAGGCACTTTAAATAGTGTCATGGTTTTGTTAACCAATGGAAAGCTTCCCTGAGATGGGACGCTTTTTTTTTATGCCTAAAAAGTATAAGATTTTTTGATGAAGCTATATCCCGCTTTTCGCACTTGCTCTCTGCGAGGAGCTCAAACAAATGCTACAATCAGGGCTAAACTAATTTAGTAAGTTTTGTATATTAAATAAGGGCATCTTTATACTCCCAAAGTGTTGTGAAAAACAATACGAAGTAAACAGCAGCAATCAAAAATTTAATGGTTGCCGAAGTAATAAAACCTAAAAGCGCACCAAAAGAAGCTTTAATAGCTCTGTTAGTATCTTTACTATCATATATTAATTCACCAATAAGTGCACCAAAAAAAGCACCAATAATTATTCCGAAAGGTATTGGAGAAAGTAAGCCAATAATAAGTCCAATAGTTGTGCCATAAACACCATATTTTGTTCCTCCAAAACGTTTGGCTCCCATAGCAGGAATCATGTAGTCAAGAAAAAAGATAGCTACTGCAATAGCTAAGGTAATTCCTAAAAATGTCCAATCTTGCGGTATTGCTTTCGTTAAATAAAGTAATAGCAAACCTACCCAGCTAGTAATTGGGCCAGGTAATACAGGTAAAAAAGCCCCAATAATACCTAAACAAACAAATATAAAGCCAAGTATTGTTAAAAGAATATCCATAGATTAAAATTAATTTTTTGTAAAAAACCTAGATTTTATAACTATATGACGAAGTTGTGAAAGCTTTGTTACAATTATTTATAACTAAAAAACTAGTTTAAACTAGTTTTTTAGTTATATTTGAAAAAACAAACAATGAAGTATATCTTATTGCTGTCAATTATTTTTTCGTCATTTTCTGTGGAATCACAAAATAGAACGGAATACTATAAGCATTTAGTGTTTAGAGAAACACCGTTTGCTGAAACAAAAGGGAGAATTGCTATTTCAGAAAACAGTGCTTTAAAAGAAAATAATTACAAGCTTACTTATAATAGTTCTGGTAAGTTAATTTTGGTAGAGTACAATATAGCAGGTAAGCTAATTGGAATCCGAAGATCTGGTATGTTAGATGGAAATCGGAACTTAATGCCTAAAACTAAAATAACATATAAAGAGGATAAAGAGATTCGAACGTTTTATGATGAATATGGGAATCAGTGTAAAAATTTTATGGGTGTTTATAAGGAGGTTTATTCATATAATAGAAACAATAAAAGAATAGGTTTACAGCATTTTGATGAAAATGATAAACCTGTGAATAATTCTTGGAAGATTTTTGAGTATTTCTGGATGCATAATGAGACTAATGATATTATTGAAAAAAGAAAAAATACAAAAGGGAAGTATGTAGCGATGAGATCGTATTATAATTTTATGACAACGCTCTATAAATATACTGATGAAGGTATTTTAGTGTCAATGAATAACATTGATGAAGAAGGAAGTTTAATAGAAGAAGAAACAGGAGTTGCAATAGATAAACCTGTTTATGATGAGAATTTAAATATTATTTCTTATAAATTTTTAAATGCAAAAGGCGAACCAGTTATAGGAACATTTATAGGAGCTGCTGGAGGTATTGTTAAGTATGATAAAAACGGAAATGTATTACAATATATAACTGTCGATTTAGAAGGTAAACCAATGGTTGGAAATAGAGAATACGTATTTAGAAATTACAAGTTTGACAAATACGGGAATGTATCAGAAAGAGCTTTTTACGGATTGAATAAAGAAATTATTTCAGTAAGAAACGTAACCAAAGTGAAGTATTACTATAGTAAAGAGGATCCTTCTAAATTATTTAAATCAGAATTTTTCCACACAACATTAAAAGAATAAAAATGAGTAAACAACTAACAAAAGCAGAAGAGCAAATAATGCAAGTTTTGTGGAATTTAAAAAAAGCTTCGGTAAAAGAAGTGATCGTTGAATTACCAGAGCCAAAACCAGCATATAATACAGTGTCTACGATTATTAGAATTTTGGAAACCAAAAACTTCGTAGGTCATGAGCCAAAAGGAAGAGGATTTGTATATCATCCATTGGTTGAAAAATCGGACTACAGTAACGAAAGTTTACATAAGTTAATGAACGGGTATTTTGAAGGGTCATTTAAAAGTATGGTGTCATTTTTTATGAAAGAGAATAAAATGGATATCCAAGAATTGGAAAGTATTTTAAAGGAGGTTGATAAAAATAAAAAATCATGATAAATTATATAATTCAAGTAATCTTATTCCAAGTGTTGTTTGTAGCTGTGTATGATTTCTTTTTAAGCAAAGAAACTTTTTTTGCGAAGAACAGATGGTATTTATTAAGTACAGCGATAATTTCTTTTGCACTACCGTTATTAAAAATACCTACAATACAAAAAGTAGTGCCGTTAGAATATACAACTCTATTACCAGAGGTGGTTTTGTCTCCTCAAAGTATTATTGAAAAATCTACTTGGTATCAGTCTGCAAACTATTTAGATGTGTTTTTTGTAGTAGGAAGTACCCTTTTCTTTTTAATTTTTATAATAAAGCTACAGCGAATAATTAAGTTGATTTTTAAATACGGAAGTGAAAAAAAACAAGCTTATAAACTGGTATTATTGCCTGAAAATTCAAAAACTTTTTCGTTTTTCAATTATATTTTTTTAGGGAAAGGAATACCAGAGGAAAAACAAGAAAAGATAATTCAGCATGAGTTAGTACACAGTAAACAAAAACACACAATTGATTTGTTGTTTTTTGAAGTTCTTAGAGTACTCATGTGGTTTAACCCAATGGTATATGTATATCAAAAACGGATAACATTGGTTCATGAATATATTTCAGATGATGTAGTGAGTAAAACTACAAAAAAAGAAAACTATATAAATAATTTACTTTCAGAAATTTTTCAAGTAGAAAATATCTCATTCGTTAATCAATTTTATAAACATTCATTAATAAAAAAAAGAATTATTATGATGACAAAAAGAAAATCAAAAGAAATTAAACAATTAAAGTATTTATTGTTAATCCCGTTATTAGTAAGTATGGTATTGTACGCTTCATGTTCAAGTACAAAATCAGTTAATAAAAATAAAAAAACGATAACAAAAGAAGAAAAAAAGTCTTATAGTGGTTCTTATACCTTTGTAGAAACGATAGACGTACCATTTTCAGATTTAGATAAATCTCCAACTTACCCTGGTTGTGAAGAAGGTGATAAAATATGTTTTAATAAGAGTATTCAACGTTTTGTTGTAAATAATTTTAATCCAAAATTAGCTGATAGTTTAAGTTTAACCTCAGGAGTGAAAAGATTGTATGTTAAGTTTAAGATAGGAGTAGATGGAAAAATATCTGAAATTGATGCGCGCGCACCACATCCAATATTAAAGCAACATGCTATAGATATAGTAGAGAAGTTACCACAAATGAAACCAGGAGAAAAAGATAAGAAAAAAGTTAGAACAGGTTATGTATTACCTATTACTTTCAGTATAAAGTAAACTTATATGAAAAAGAGAATTTTAATGATTGTTCTTGTAATTGGATTGCTAAAAGCCGAAGCACAAACTTCGGCTTTTACATCCATAGATAGTTTAGTGCATATTGGTCGATACCAAAAAGCACTTGTTTTATTAAAAAAACAAGAACCTACTTTTCAATCAAATAAAAGAATTGCAGCTATTTATACATCGATTGATAATTATAAATTAGCGACAAAATATTTTGAGAGAGCACTGTTATTAAAAGATGATTACAGAGCAAAAATTAGTTTAGGAAAAAGTTATCAGAAAGAAAAAAAATTACATGAAGCAATTTCAGTCTATGAAGAAATACTAAAAAAAGATTCAGCCAACTTATTGGTAAGCTATCAACTTGGTAAATTGTACTTAAAAACTAAACAGGCTTTAAAAGCAAAAAGTATTTTTAAAGGATTACTACAAAAAGATAGAAATAATGCGAACTATCATTATCAAATGGGAATTGTATATGCAATGCTTAAAAAGAGAAATTTAAAAATTAATAGTTTTTTAAAAACATATGAGAAAGACGGTGAGCATATAAATGCTATTCATCAATTAGCATTGGCTTACACTTTTTTACGAGATAAAGATTCAGCTAATTTATTTATAGATAAAGGATTAAAAGTTAATTCGAATCATGTAGCATTAAATAAACTTAAAATCAATAATTTTTATAGAAAAAAAGAATACCTGTCAGCGGTTAATTTATTAGAAAAAATAGATTCTTTAGAACCAAATGAACATTACACATTTAAAATGTTGGGGCGTGCTTTTTACAAGTTAAAAGATTATGAAAAGGCAAAAGAATATTTTGAAAAAGCATTAAAAATTGATAAATCAGATTTTAAGTCATACACTTATTTGGGAGATATAGCTTTTGCTGAAAAGGAGTATAAATCGGCAAGATTTAAATATATATATGCAACTATTATAGGTAAAGTGCCTCGAGATGTAGAGCATTATAAATTAGCAAGAACATATAAAGAGTTGGGGAAACCTAGAGAAGAAATGAATGCCTATAAAAATGCTTATGAAGAGAATTATAAAAATCATAGAGCTTTATTTCAATTAGCAAATACATCGGAAAATTTTTATAAGGATAAAAAAATAGCTTACAAACATTACAAAAACTATGTGAGTAGGTTTGAAACTAAAGATTCTTTGTTAACTAGTCAAGCAAAAGTTAGACTTAAAGAAATTAAAAAGTATTATTTCTTGAAAGGAGAAATGTTAGAATAAAACAATTTTTCGTACTTTCATCTAAAAATCAATGAGATGAGGTATTGTTATGTTACTTTTCTTATAATTGTTTTATTATTTTTATCATGCGACTCATTTTTTAAAGAGCCTAAAAAACATGTGGTAAATACAGTTGTTGATTATTCTAAAGTAGACATTTCACCAAGTTTTAAAATCTGCAAAGATTTACCCGTAAAAGAAAAAACAACTTGCTTTAGAAAAGAAATAAATAAAAGAATTCAAGAATCTTTAGTAATACATAATTTTAGAACAGAAGAGTTTATTAATGAAACTATTTTAATTGATTTATTAATTGATGCTGAAGGTAGGTTCAAATTAAAAAAAATTACGGCATCAAATAAAATTAATAAACAATTACCTCAGTTAGATAGTGTTTTAAAAAGCGTAATTAAAAAATTGCCTATAATAATACCAGCATTTAAAAGAGGTATGCCTGTTGTATCACAATATCAATTACCTATTAAAATAGCAATAAAAGAGGCAGTAAACTAATAGGGAATAAAAAAACAAAAAGACTTATGAGGGACCAACTAAAAAAACTTATAAATTGAATGAATCCCATTTTAACAGTATGCTTTTTTTGAATTTTTTCTTTTAATTCTGTAAGAGATAAGGCTAATAATTCTTGTTTACTAAGTTTTAAATCTACTACACCAATTGTGTTTATACCCGCTTTATAGCCTTTAAAAACATCTTTAGGGTAGTTTAATAAAGAAAAACCCATTGCCCATAAACTCATAAAACCAATAGGGAAATGTTTCCATAAACCTGTTGATATTTCCCAACCAGCAATAAAGGCTTCTCCTTTCCATGTAGTATCACAATTATATAAAACATGTTGAATATCATGAATGTGAACGACCTTTTTTCTGAATTGAGAATTAGGGAGTTTTAAAGTGAATAATTTAAATTTTAAGTTAAAAGTGTCTTCATTTTCACCACCATCTTTTGCAAAATTATTTTCTTTATAAAACTGTTGTAAAGCGTCTGCTATTATCATAATTATAGATTATAAGACAAAGGTATTTTATAGTATGCTATAAATTCTTGACAATTATCAAGAAAACTACTTTGCTCTAATTCTGCTAAAAGTTTCTGGAGTCATACCTAAAAAAGAAGCAATGTGTTTTGCTGAAATTCTCTTAAAAAGATGCGGTTTTTTGTCTAATAAAATTTGATAACGTTCTTGTGCAGTATGTAGTTGTAAATCATCAATTCGTTCAACTAATTCAACATAAATTTGTTGTAAAAATAATCTTCCGAAACGTTCAAATTTTGGGTTTATTTCAAATAGGTTTTCCAAATCGGCATGCTTAATTTTTAAAACCTCTAAATCTTCTAGAGCTTCAATAGTATATTTACTTTTTTTACGTTGAATAAAACTATCTATAGCTGTAACTGTTTCTTGCTCTGCTGAAATATGAACAGTAATATCTTTATCTTCCTTGTAGTAAAATATACGAGCAATACCAGATGTAATTATATACACATAATTGCAAATTTTGCCTGCTTCATGTAAAATGTGATGTTTTGGGTGTTTCTCAAACTTCACAGTATTTTTAAAAGCAGCAGCTAATTCAGGGGCTTCTAATAGCAAAGAAGCATTTTGTTCTAAGAAAGAATTCATAAATTACAATTTTAGTAGTTCTTCAACAAAATCACGTTTGTTAGATAAACGAGGAACTTTATGTTGGCCACCTAATTTACCTTTTTCTCTTAACCAATCGTAAAATAAACCTTTACGAGCTTCGTGTATAATAGGCATTGCTAAGGTCATATTATTATAACGTTTTGCTTCGTAATCTGAATTGATAGATTTTAAAGCATTATCAAGTAATTCTGTAAAATATTTAAGATTTTCAGGAGGTTTACTAAATTCTATAACCCATTCATGTGCACCGCTTTTACGATCATCCATAAAAACAGGGCCAACAGTATAGTCTTTAATACTGGCATTTGTTTTTTCACTGGCAGATTTCAAAGCTTCTTCAGCATTTTCAATAATTAACTCTTCTCCAAAAACATTAATATGATGTTTGGTTCTACCAGTAATTTTTATACGATACGGATCTGTTGATGTGAATTTAACAGTATCTCCAATTAAATAACGCCACAAACCACCATTAGTAGTAATTATTATCGCGTAATTGATATCTTTTTTTACTTTAGAAAGCGGGATGGTAGTTGAGTTTTCACCGTTATATTCATTCATAGGAATAAATTCATAGAAGATCCCATAATCTAACATTAGTAGTAATTCTTCTGAGTTATTTATATCTTGAATGCCAAAGAAACCTTCGGAAGCATTATAGGTTTCATAATACTTAAAATCTTTTTTCGGGATTAATTTTTTATACTGTTCTCGGTATGGGTTAAAGTTTACACCACCATGAAAATAGACTTCTAAATTAGGCCATACTTCTAAAATGTTATTTTTACCAGTCTTTTCTAAAACACGATTTAAAAGCACTAACATCCAGCTAGGAACACCAACCAAACTCGTAATGTTTTCATTAATTGTCTCTTCAATAATGGCTTCCATTTTAGTTTCCCATTCAGCCATTAAAGAAACTTCTGAGCTAGGAGCAGAGCTAAAATCTGCCCAAAAAGGTAAGTTTTCTGTTATAATTGCTGATAAATCACCGAAATACGAATTGTTATCTTCGTAAATAGCAGTACTACCACCTAACTTTAAGCCTTTACCGGTAAACATTTGTGTATCTACATTGTTATTAATATATAAACACAACATGTCTTTCCCAGCCTTTAAATGACAGTCTTCAAGAGCTTCGTCACTAACAGGTATAAACTTACTTTTAGCATTTGTTGTTCCGCTACTTTTTGCAAACCAATGAATAGGAGTGGGCCAAAATAAGTTTTGTTCCCCTTTTCTACATCGTTCAATTAAAGGTTCAATACTCTCATATTTCTGAATAGGTACAATGTTAGAAAAATCAGTGTAATTTTTTATAGAAGAAAATTTATGTAATTTTCCGAATTCAGTATTCTTTGCAGTGTTTAATAGTTTTTGAAGCAACTCATTTTGCACATCAATTGGATATTTTAAAAATAACTCTACTTGATGTTTTCGTTTTTTTAAAAACCAAGAGATGATAGAATTTATAAATGGAAACGACATAGATTAACTCTTAATTTAGTTTTTTTACAGTAAGTTTGTAAAGCTAAAAGTAATAAAATTTAAGACATGCAGTACCAAGGAGTTTTAAAAAAGATGTCAACCGAAAAATTAGATACGGTTCAATATTATTTAGACATGAAGTCTGATTTTATAAATGTAAATCAGTTGTTAAACAGAGAAATAACGTTAAGTTTCGTTACTTACGAATGTTTAAGTTGTCATTTAGAGAAAGAAGTGTATCGTCAAGGTTTTTGTAAAAAATGTTTTTTTGAAACACCAAATGCGGGAGATTGGATTATGCGACCTGAATTAAGTAAAGCACATTTAGGTGAAGAAGATCGTGATTTAGAATATGAAAAGAGCGTACAATTAAAACCTCATATAGTTTATTTAGCAAACTCTAGTAATGTAAAAGTAGGAGTTACAAGAAAGCAACAAGTGCCAACACGATGGATAGATCAAGGTGCACATGAAGCAATTGAAATTGTTGAGGTGCCTAATCGTTATTTAGCAGGAATTACTGAGGTTGCTTTAAAAGAGCATGTAGCTGACAAGACTAATTGGCGAAAAATGTTAAAAAATGATATTGATGATGAAAACTTGGTTGCTTGGAAAGAAAAATTACAAAGTTTTATTCCCGAAGAAGCACAGCAGTACATTATTGAAAATAATAAAGAAACACTAATTAACTTTCCTGTTAAAAAATATCCATTAAAACCAAAAAGTTTAAATATTGTAAAAGAACAAACTTATACAGGTAAGTTAACAGGGATAAAGGGACAGTATTTAATATTTGAAGATGAGAGAGTTTTTAACGTCCGTTCTAATGAGGGAGTGGTTGTAAATTTAAATGTGATTTAATTAAGTATAAAATATAATAAAAAAAGCAGCCCTAAGGCTGCTTTTTTTATTGTTTTACAATCGTATAGTTTTTATTCATTTTAAGCTCGCTTAGTACATTTAGCGCTTCATTTAAATAAATATCTTTCTTTAAATTTTTATGCCATACAATACGTTTTTCTTTTAAAACGGTATCTTTTGAAAATAAGTTTAATTCATATTTAGGTGAGTTAAAAGTTAAGTTCGAATCAAACTTAAAGATGTCTTTAAATTGTTCAGCCTCTTTTACTTTTCCGTTACTTTCTTTCTTGTAAGTATTATAGTTTAAAGAATAAACTCTCTCTTCTTGGTTTTTCTTTAACCATTTAGCGTACTCATTAATCTTTTTGAATTTTTTATCACCTAACACTCGTTGCTGACTACTATAAACAACATCTCTATAATTACTGTATGAGTTTAGCGTACTATATTTTGCTTGCTGAACTTTATCCCAAGGTAAAGCACCGTCTAAATCACGTTCCCCAAATTTCATGTAACTATATCTAGTAGGTAATGAAATATCTGAGTATACACCTTCAATTTGAGTAGACCCACCGTTTATTCTATAAAATTTTTGAATTGTCATTTTCAAAGCTCCTAAATCACTAGGATACTGTTCGTAAAAACGATTAATAGGTAGAACATTTTGTACAGTTCCTTTTCCGTAAGTTTGTTTACCTCCAATAATTACCCCACGCTTATAATCTTGCATTGCAGCAGCAAAAATCTCAGAAGCCGAAGCAGAAAATTCATTAACCATAACAACTAAAGGACCATTCCACTGAATTTTAGAATCAGTGTCATTTTTAATTACTGGTTCTTCATCTCTGTATTTAACTTGTACTATAGGACCTTTTTTAATAAATAATCCTCCAATTTCAATAGCAGTTTTTAAAGAACCACCTCCATTATCACGTAAATCAACAATTAAACCTTTTACGTTTTCATTTTTTAAACGTTCAATTTCCTTCTCCATGTCTTTAGCAGCATCTCTACGGCTTAAATCATTAAAATCAATATAAAATCTTGGTAAATCGATAACACCATATTTTTTACCATTTTTTTCAACAATACTCGATTTTACAAAAGTTTCATCAAGTTCAACAACGTCTCTAGTAATCGGAATAATTTTAGTCGAACCATCAATTTTTTTCTTAACAGTTAAACGAACTACAGTTCCTTTTTTTCCTTTTATAAACTTAATAGCATCATCTAAACGCATTCCTACAATATCTAAAGGTTCAGCATCACCTTGTGCTACTTTTAATATAATATCATCAGGTTCTAGTTCACCTTGCTTCCATGCAGGGCCACCAGAAATAAGTTCAACAATATGTGTGTAAATACCTTTTTTTTGTAAACGGGCACCAATACCTTCTAACTTACCAGACATTTCTTGATCAAAACGAGATTTTATTCGAGGAGACATATAGGTTGTATGTGGTCCAAATCCACTAACAACACTATTTAAGAAAGTAGAATACCAATCAGAATTTTCAAGTTCATCAATACGTTCATATAACTCATTCATGTTTTTTAAAACTTCTTTTCGAGCTTCTTTTTCTAACTCAGAGAATGTTTTCTTCTTAAATGTGCTGTCTTTTTTAAGTCTTTCTTTTTGTAGGTTTTCGGCATCTTCAACCCTACTTAATATTGATAACTTTAATTGTTTTCTCCAGTAATCAATTAATTCACTTTCGTTTTTAGCAAAAGGAATTTTTTCATAATCGACATCTATTACTTCATTTTTTTTGTAGTTAAAAGAATGCGTTAATAAAGAACGATAATTATTTTTAGCAGTACTTAGCTTCTCTAAAAAACGATTGTAAACCAATTTGTAGAAATCTATTTTGGTATCTTTTAATTGATTATCTATTTGATACTTAAACTGAGAGAATTCT
This sequence comes from Tenacibaculum ovolyticum DSM 18103, assembly GCF_000430545.1. Classification (GTDB taxonomy): domain Bacteria; phylum Bacteroidota; class Bacteroidia; order Flavobacteriales; family Flavobacteriaceae; genus Polaribacter; species Polaribacter ovolyticus. Next base: position 27,714 of record NZ_AUMF01000008.1, on the reverse strand, counting down.
TTTAAATCCTCTTGAGTGAAATACCTTTTACTAGGATCCAAACCATCAATAAAGGTATTATAAACGTGCTCAGAGAAATCATCATTTAATTCTTTTTGAACATAATGATATCTACTTAGAATATTTTTTAAGACATATATAATTACGCGATCCTTTTCAGGGTCTTTTTCAGAGATTGTATTTGAGAATATTGTATTTGAGAATAATAGTGTAATTGCTAAAAATGGAATGATATATCTCGTCTTCATGTATCTTTTTTCTTTTTAAGGGTGTTTTTGCATTACTAATCTACTAAAATAATGCCATTTTTTTAATTTTTAAGTGCTTTACTTATACTTATTTTTTAATCCAGGTAATTTAATAGCACTCATCTTTAAATAATTAACCGTCTTTTTAAAAACAATAAAGTATGATAGCTTATTTAAGTATATGTTCACTAAATAAATGTAGAAAAAATAATAGGAACTAAATAAGTAATAAAATATGTTTTTTTGTTTCTCTTTGACTACTACAATTTTACATATAAAATAAAGGAATCTGTCTTTACGAAATGTTAAAATAAGAGTGCTTTTTTTATGTTACATTTGTTGTAAAACTTACATACTATGCAAGAAAGACCCTTAATCTTGGTAACTAATGATGATGGAATTACCGCGCCAGGTATTCGTATGCTTATTGAAATAATGAATAAAATAGGAGATGTAGTAGTTGTAGCTCCTGATAGTCCACAAAGTGGAATGGGGCATGCAATTACTGTTAATAATGTATTGCATTGTAATCCTATTACAATTGATGAAGGACCACAAATAGAATATAGTTGCTCTGGTACACCAGCTGATTGTGTTAAAATGGCGAAAAATAAAATTTTAAACCGTACACCAGATTTATGTGTTTCGGGAATTAACCATGGTGCAAATTCATCAATAAACGTTATTTATTCAGGAACGATGAGTGCTGCTGTTGAAGCTGGTATTGAAGGGATTCCTGCAATTGGTTTCTCATTATTAGATTTTGATTGGCATGCTGATTTTAGAGCGGCAAAAAAATTCATAGAAAAAATAGTGTTAAATGTTTTATTAAATGGATTACCTGAAGGGGTGGTTTTAAACGTAAACATTCCGAAGTTAAAAGAAAGTGAATTAAAAGGAGTTCGTGTTTGTCGTCAGGCCAATGGATATTGGAAAGAAGATTTCGAGAAACGAAAGAGCCCTCACGGAAAAGAATATTATTGGTTGTCTGGAGAGTTTGTAAATAGAGACAAAGGTCAAGATACTGATATTTGGGCATTAGAAAATGGTTATATATCAATGGTTCCTGTTCAATTTGATATGACTGCACATCATGCAATACAAAAAATAAATTCATGGGAAATATAAGAAAAGAAGTTCTTATCGGAATTTTAATATCTATAATAGCTACTAGTTGCGGACTTTTTATTTATTTAGAATTTATATCTGATGATACTGTAACTGAAACTTTTAAAAAGGTGAGAGAAGGTGGTGTTTTAGGGCCTGTATTGGCTTTGGCAGCAATCCCTAACTTGTTTGTTTTTTGGGTGTTTTTAAAAAAGAATCAAGATTACAGAGCTAGAGGTGTTTTAATAACGACAGTAGCAATTGCTTTAGTAACACTTGTTTTAAAATTTATATAAAGTTACTTTATGAAATATTATATTCTTGTAGGAGAAGCTTCTGGAGATTTACATGGAGCTAACTTAATGAAATCTTTATTAAAAGAAGATCCTAATGCTGATATTCGTTTTTGGGGTGGAGATTTAATGCAAGAAGTAGGAGGTGAGCTTGTTAAGCATTATAAAGAGCGTGCCTTTATGGGATTCATAGAGGTAATAATGAATTTGCGAAAAATACTAGGAATGATGTCTTTTTGTAAAAAAGACATCGCAGAATTTAAACCAGATGTAATTATTTTTATTGATAATTCAGGTTTTAATCTTCGAATAGCTAAATGGGCTAAACAACAAGGATTTAAAACAAATTATTATATTTCACCACAAGTTTGGGCAAGTAGAGCAGGAAGGGTAAAGGATATTAAAAGAGATGTTGATGAAATGTTTGTTATTCTTCCGTTTGAAAAAGAGTTCTACAAAAAATACAATTACAATGTAAATTTTGTTGGACATCCATTAATTGATGGAATTGCAGGCAGAAAACAAGTTGATGAAGAATTATTTCGTAAAGAATATGATTTAGGAAATAAAGAAATTATTGCTTTATTACCAGGAAGTAGAAAACAAGAAATAACAAAAATGTTAGCTGTTATGTTATCTTTAGTAGATGATTTCTCTAACTACCAATTTGTTGTGGCAGGAGCCCCAAGTCAACCTTATGAATTTTATAATGGATTTATTGGAGGTAAAAACGTAAAGTTTATAAATAATAAAACATACGACTTATTAAGTATCTCACACGCTGCTTTAGTTGCTTCTGGAACAGCAACTTTAGAAACAGCATTGTTTAAAGTGCCTCAGGTAGTATGCTATAAAGGTAGCAATATTTCATATCAAATAGCAAAACGAATTATTACTTTAGAGTATATATCGTTAGTAAATTTAATTATGGATAAGGAAGTTGTAAAAGAATTAATTCAAAATGATTTTACAAAAGAGAACCTTAAAAAGGAGTTATTGCATATTCTTGAAGTTAAACACAGAGAACAGCTATTTTTATCATATCATGAATTAGAAGATAAATTAGGAGGTAAAGGAGCTTCAGAAAAAACGGCAAAATTAATTGTTAACGGATTGTAATAATATGTGTCTTCTCGAGTGTAGTCGAGAGATATAAAAAATAGTATAATTAAATTTCGACTACGCTCGATTTAACAATAACATGGTAAAAAAAATAGTTTTTATTTTTATAATATCATTTGTAATGGTTTCTTGTGGATCATCAAAAAATGTAACAGGTTATAAGAAGCCAAGGAAACAAATAGGGCAGCCTTCAAATTCAACAAACAAGCCTACAATAGCAGATAAAATTGTTTGGACAGCAGTAACCTATAAAGGAGTTCCTTATAAATTTGGAGGAATGACAAAGAGAGGAATGGATTGTTCTGGTTTAATTTATACTTCTTTTAAACAACGTAATGTTAGCATACCTAGATCATCTCGTGAGATGTATGCGAAAAGTTATGAGATTTCTTTAAATAAAGTAAAACGTGGAGACTTATTGTTTTTTAAAACTTCTAGAAAAAGAGGGGGAGTTAATCACGTTGGGTTAGTAACTTCCGTTAAAAATAAAGATATTCGTTTTATACATTCTACCAGTTCTAAAGGAGTTATAGTAACCTCATTACATACTTATTATTGGAAAAAAGCCTTTGTAAGGGCGAAAAGAATATTATAATAAAATGGATAAAAAACTACTATTATTAATTATTATTGGTTTTATAAGTTTTCTTTTTTTTAACCAAAAGGATGAGAAATCAAAACCTGAGAATAATTTAAAAACAGTAGCAAATCCTAAAATTGAAGAATTAATTGAATTTGCCAATTCTTATAAAGGTGTTTTATATCGTGCAGGAGGATCTACTAGAAAAGGGATGGATTGTTCAGGTTTAGTAAGTACTTCATTTAAGAATATAGGAATTATATTACCACGATCATCAAGTGAAATTAGTAACAACGGAAAAGAAATTTTTTTAGAGAATGTTAAAATAGGAGATTTATTATTCTTTAATATTGCTCGATTACAAGGAGAAATAAACCATGTAGGTTTGGTAACCTTAATAAAAAACGGAGAGATATTTTTTATTCATTCTACAACTTCAAAGGGTGTTATTATTTCATCAATGAAAGAATCTTATTGGAAAAATGAGTTTGTAAAAGCAAAACGTATTTTGTAGTTCACTTAATATTTTTCATAACTATTTACTGCCATAATTATGTTAGCAAATGTTATTTATTGAATAGTATAAAAAAATAATTTAATACTTTTGAAGCTAATCTCATTTAAAAAAGTCTAAAAATAATGAATGTAGTTATAATAGAAGATGAAGATTTGGCATCATTATCTTTAGAAAAATTATTGTTGAAATGTCCTTTTTCAGTTTTTGTAAAGAAAAGATTAGAAAGTGTAGAGACAGCCATTGAATGGTTTAAAGAAAATAGTTGCGATTTAATTTTTAGTGATATTCACCTTGGAGATGGATATAGTTTTGAAATTTTTGAAAAATTAAAAATTTCAACACCTATAATTTTCACAACAGCTTTTGATGAATATGCAATTAAATCTTTTCAATTTTTTGCAATTGATTATTTATTAAAACCATATAACGAAGAGTTGCTTCATAAGGCAATAGAAAAATATATAAATCTTAAAAAAGATACTAGTTATAGCGATAAATTAGAAAAGTTATTACTGAAAATGAATACTAAAATTCAGAACGAAAAAGAAAAAGAACGTTTTTTAGTATCAAAAGGAAATCTATCTATCTCAATAAAAAGAGAAGACGTTACTTATTTTATGGCTCAAGGAAAACACCTTTTTCTATATACGTTTAATAATGAGAGTTATCTTTATGATGGTACAATTTCTAATTTAGAAGAAGAGTTGTCTAGTAAGTATTTTTTTAAAATAAATCGAAAATATATTATTCAACATTCAGCTATTAAAAATATATTAAAGTATAGTAATAATCGCATAAAAATTGAACTAGCACCCGACTTAAAAGTAGAAGAAACATTATTGGTTAGTGCTCAAAGGATTAAAGACTTTAAAAAATGGTTAGATAATTAACTCTCATGAAATTTTTAATAAAAAAAAGAGAGCACAAATATTATTTATTAATTAGTGTTTTATTAATAATATTATTTTTTTTAGGATATAGATTAATAACCAATAAAATTACTTCAGAAGCTGAGGATGTAGTTGAAGTTGTTATAAAACAATATGCAAAGGAGAAGAAAAATATCTTAGAGTTTGATTTTAATGATTTTAATAAATTTATTTCAGATACTCGAAAAATTATTGAGAATAGCTATAATTTAGATGAAAATCAACTTAAAAATAAAATAATACTTAATAGTGAATTAGCTTTTTTTGAAGATAATATTGATGCCAGTTTTGTTTATTTCTTAAAAGAAAATAAAGTAACTTTTTCATCTTTTTTTGGAGATAAAGATAAAGAGTTTGAAAAAAAAACATTTAAAAAAGTCCATTCCTTAAATGGTGAAAAGCTTGTATTTGATAGTGTCATAAGCTCAAAGGGTAAAATATATTATAGAAAAACTATGATATGCAGAATACCAGATGGTTCGGTAATTGTTTTTGGTTATGATATTAATTTATTAAAATATTGGAGTTATTTTTCTCAAAAACACAACGGAGAAGGAGGTTATGTTATTGTAACAAATAAAGAAGGAGTTTGTTTATTGCACCCAGAAACAAAATATATAGGGAAATTAGTAACTTCTTTTTTTGATAAAACTTCCTTAAATCAGATTTATAAGGAATTAGAAGAAAAAGAAGGTAAAAATAGTCAACAAATAAAAACAATTGCTGTATCAGAGTATTTAAATTTAGAGGTGTTACGATATTATGATGTTATACATGTAGGTGAATCTCAATTAGTTTCAATAACAAGTTTTCCTATTAACATTTTTATAAAAGAATCTGTAAATAATATAAAGCAATATTTATTATGGGTTGGTTTTTTAGTATTGCTTTCTTTTATATTAATATTAGGGTTTTCTAGAAATAAATTACGCTATCAATATTTTAAAATGCTTAAATATGAGCAAGAAAAACAAAAACTAGCAATAAGTAATGAGCAATATCAACAAAAAAATGCAAAGCTGCAGTTAAGTCAATTACGAAAAAAATTAAACCCACATTTTTTATTTAATAGTCTAAATTCTTTACATGTCTTGATAGATGTAGATAAAGAAACATCTCAGGAATTTGTTTTAAAATTATCAGAAGTTTATAGGTATTTATTAAAAGATAAAGATGCAAATTTTGCAACAGTTAAAGAAGAACTTTATTTTTTAAAGCAATATTTCTTTTTAAATAAAATTAGATTTAATAATAAGATAAATTTAGAAATTAGTTATCAGAATACAGATAATGTGTTGTTAAAAAAGATACCTTTTTTAGCTTTACAAACGCTTGCAGAAAATGCTATTAAGCATAATAAGATTACAAAAATAAAACCGCTCCTTATTGAAGTTTTAATTGAAGATGATATAATTACAATTAGTAATTATTACAATCCAAGAATAAATAAAAAGGAAATAAGTCATAGTATAGGATTAAGCTATTTGAATAATTTTTATGAATTTCATGGTATAAATTCATTTAAAACGATTGTTTCTGAAGGAAAATTTAAGTGTTACTTGCCTTTGTTGTCAAAATAACAAAGTTCACTCCGTGAAAAAACGACTTCACTCTAGTTTAATTTTTAAAGATAGACTTCTTTTCTAGTTTTGACTCTTTGTTAACTAGAATAAACTTATGAAGAGTCACACTCAAATAAATAATATTAATTTAAAAGCGATTAGCTTACTTTTTTTAATCATAACTACTTCTGTTTTTGCACAAAAGGAAGACGAAAAAAAAGATTCTATCAAAAAGAATAATAAAATATCATATTCTAAATTAAATAAAGAAGGAAATAAAAAAACAGGAGTATTTAATATATTTAAATTAAAAGAAGATATTTATTTTGAAATACCTGATTCTTTATTTTCTAAAGATTTTTTAATAGTTAATAAAATTTCAAAAGTACCGTTTGAGTTAAATGGACATGGGTTGAATAAAGGAATGACTTATGAAACTAAATTAATTAGGTTTTATAAGGATACCGTTTCAAATAAAATATGGGTTAAAACAATAAATCCTAGAGTGAAGTCTCCCAAAAATAATGCGATAACTCTTTCTGTAGAAGAAAACTTCGGTGAATCTATTATTGAAGAATTTAAAATAGAGTCTGAAAATAAAACTTCAACATCAGCACTTATAAAAGTAAACAAGATTTTTAATGGTAAAGAAAAAAGTTTTAATGATTTGTTGGCTAATATAGGTTTGGGAGGAAGTATTAAAACAAAATTATCTAAAATAGAAGTAGTAAAAACGTTTCATGAAAATATTGTAGTAAAATCTCTTTTAACAACATCTGTAACCGAAGGCAAAAGTGCTGCATTACCACTATCTATAGGAGTAACTACGAATATAGTTTTGTTACCGTCAAAAATTATGAAACCGCGTTTTGCAGATAAAAGAATTGGGTATTTTAGTAAGCCTATGGATTATTACTCAGATAATCAGCACGAAGTAGAACACCGTGAGTTAATTACTAGATGGAGGTTAGTTCCTAAAAAAGAAGATATAGAGAAGTATAAAAAAGGAGAGTTGGTAATACCTAAAAAACAAATTGTGTATTACATTGATCCTGCTACGCCTCAAAAATGGAGATCATATATAAAAAAAGGTGTTTCTGATTGGAACAAGGCTTTTGAACAAGCTGGTTTTAAAAACGCTGTTATAGTTAAAGAAGTAACAGAGAAAGATAAAGATTTTGATGCAGACGACGTTCGTTATTCAGTTATAACTTACGTGGCTTCAGAAAAACAAAATGCTATGGGGCCATCTGTTATTGATCCAAGAAGTGGTGAAATTTTAGAAGCTGATATTATTTGGTGGCACAATTTAATGAAAGGTTTACACCAATGGATTCGAGTTCAAACAGGACCGATAAACCCTAAAGCAAGAGCCAATACTTTTTCAGATGAAATTATGGGAGCGTCAATTAGATTTGTCTCATCTCATGAAGTCGGTCATACTTTTGGATTAAAGCACAATATGGGAGCATCGTTTAGTTATCCTGTAGATTCACTTAGATCTTCAAACTTTACTAAAAATATGGGGGGAACAGCACCGTCTATAATGGATTATGCTCGTTACAATTATGTAGCACAACCTGAAGATAATATTACTGAAATAAGCCCAAAAATAGGAGTATACGATAAATACGCTATTAATTGGGGGTACCGTTGGTTGGGTACAAAAACATCTCATGAAGAGCTACCTATTTTAAATAAATGGATAAGGAAACATGAAAACAACCCTCTTTATTTTTATGGAGAGCAGCAAAGTAAAGTTATAGATCCTAGGTCTCAGAGCGAAGATTTAGGGGATGATGCTGTAAAAGCTAGTGAGTACGGAATAAAAAATTTAAAAAGAATAGTGCCTAATATTTTAGAATGGACAAAGCAAGAAGGTGAGGATTATTATAAAGCATCTAAACTTTATAAGGCAGTAATAGATCAGTGGCAGTTATATAGTAGCCATGTTATGGCTAACATAGGTGGTATATACATTAATAATACAGTTTATGGAGATAATAAAAATACTTATGTGCCAGTACCAACATCTATTCAAAAAAAATCACTTGATTATATAATTAAAAAATCAATTTTACCGCAAAAATGGTTGTTTGTGCCCGAACTAATTCATAAAGTATACCCTGTTAGAGATGCACCAGATGGAGAGCGTTTTTATTCTTCAATTTCAATGTTTCGTGTTTATCAAACAAACATGATGTATCATTTATTGAAAACAGATAGATTAATGAGGGTAACTGAAAATATCGCTTTAACATTAGATAAAAGCACTTCGTTTTCAGAGGAATATTTATTTGATAGACTATTTGAAACTATTTTTAAGAAAACAGTTAATAATGAATCTTTAGATATGTTAGATCGTATAACACAGAAAAATTACATAGATGTTTTAACTGTCGGTAGGAATCAATTATTGAAAAAAACAAGGAATAAAGGTATAACAATAGAGGGTAATAAATTTAAGAATGTACACTTTACATATATTCCTAGAGTTTCAGATATAGGTTCAAGTAAAAGAGCAGAGCTAAAACGAATTTTAAAATTGTTAGAAAAGAAAAGAAAAAAAGGAGATCAAATAACAAAGAATCATTACAACGATATTATAGCTAGAATACAATATAATTTGAATAATCAATAATTATGAGAAAAATAATAATTTACTTACTATTTCTTACATCATTTTCGGTTTTTGCACAAAAAACAAAAAAAGAAACAAAAATAATAAGTGGTACCATTATAGATGGACCTAGAAATGAACCTTTGCCAGGGGTAACCGTTTTTGCTTCAACAAGAATTATTGGAAATAAAACAGATATTGATAATGTAATTCAAGGATCAATGATTGGTTCTACTACTGATTTTGATGGTTATTTTACATTTAATGCACCAAAAGAAGTTAAATACATTATAATTTCATATTTAGGATTTGAAACGCAAAAAATTAATGTAGAGAGTAAAAGTAGAGACCTCATTATAAAGTTAGAAGAAAAAGAAGAAATATTAGGAGAAATTATAGTTACTGGGTATCAAAAAATTGAAAAAAGAAAAGTAACTTCTTCTTTTGCTAAGGTTAAAGCAGATGATATTAAACGTTCAGGTACTGCTAATATTGATCAAATGCTTTCAGGTGAGATTTCTGGAGTATTTGTTCAACCTACTAATGGAGGTCCAGGAGCTCCTGCTAAAATTCAAATTAGAGGTACATCTACTTTAAATGGTTCATCAGATCCGTTATGGGTATTAGATGGAATTCCTTTACAAGGAAATGATATTCCAAATGATTTTAATGATAAAGATAATATTGATAATTTAAGATCGTATGCAATAGCAGGTATTAACCCAGAAGATATTAAAGATATTACTATTTTAAAAGATGCTTCAGCAACATCTATTTATGGAGCAAGAGCAGCTAATGGGGTTATTGTTATTACAACAAAAAAAGGGAAAGAAGGTGCTATGAGAATTAATTTTAATTCTAACACATTTTTAACTTTAAAACCAGATTTTAGTAAGTTAAATCTTATGAATGCCAGCGAAAAAGTAGATTTTGAATTAAAATTAGCTCGTAGATCAGATTTAAATTATCAAAAAGAAAGAGGAGAAGTTGCTCGCATACTACAACTTTATAATGAATATGATAATTATCAAACAAATGGCTTTTCAGGTATAGTATCTCAAGCTCAAAAGGCAATTAATAACTTAAGAGATTCAAATACTAATTGGGGAGATAAATTATATCAAGCAGCGTTAAATCAACAATATGGATTAAATATTTCTGGAGGAAATGAAAAATCGAGATATTATTTTTCTTTAGGTTATTATGATGAAGAGGGGAGTACTAAAGGAACAGGATTAAATAGATACAATATAACATTTAAAAATGATTATGATATTAATAACAAGTTAAATGTTGGTGTAAGTGTTTTTGCAAGTAAAAATAAAAGCAAGTCATATATTACAGGAGCTGATGCGAATACTAATCCAGCATATTATTCAAGAAGAGTAAATCCTTATTTTACTCCATTAAATAGTAATGGTTCTTATAATTATGATTTAGATTTAATTGAGCGTAGTGATTTAAACTTTTTGTATAATCCACTGGAAGAAAGAAGTAATACGAACCAAGAACTTACAACTTTTTCTATAAAACCTATTATAGATATTACCTACAAGTATAATAACCGTTTAACTCTCTATAGTCAATTAGGTATGCAGTTTGATTTTGATAAAACCGAAAAATTTGCTGGTCAAGAAAGTTATTACACTCGAAAATATAGGTTTGCATCTAGATATTTAGATACAAATGGTAATGATGCTTATTTTTTACCTCAAGGAGGAATAACTCAAAATTGGAATAGTGATTCTTTTCAGTATAATTGGAAAACTACCTTAAACTATAATAAAACTATAAATAGTGTTCATGAAATAGACGCTATGGTTGGGATGGAGTTTAGAGAAGATAAAAGAACTGAAATTCATACTAAAGGTTTTGGTTTTAATTCTAACACTTTAAGTACAACAGAAATTACAGATGATAGAGTTTTGGGAAATACATTGTTTAAACCTTATAGAGAGAGTATAAACGAAAACGCATATGCATCTTTTTTTGGTACAGCATCATATACTTATGATAGAAAATATACTGTCTTTGGAAGTTTAAGGTATGATGGGTCTAACCTATTTGGTGTTAATCCTAAATATAGATATTTACCACTGTGGTCAGTATCGGCTTCTTGGGATGTTACTAAAGAAAGCTTTTTCGATTCTGATTTTATAAATGAACTTAAAATTAGAACATCATATGGGGTTCAAGGAAATATAGATAAATCTACCTCTCCATTTGTAACAGGTTTTTATAAAAATGTTAACATTTTGCCAGGGAATACAGAAGAAGCTATAACTGTTATTAATGCACCTAATAAAGATTTACGCTGGGAGAAAACAATATCATCTAATATTGGTTTTGATTTAGGGTTATTTAAAAACAAAGTATATATATCAGCAGATTACTATTACCGTAAAAGTTCTGATTTAATAGGATTACAGTCAGTTCCTTTAGAAAGTGGTTTTAATTTTATTAATACTAATTGGGCAACATTAAGTAATAAAGGAATAGAACTAGCTATAAATACTAAAAATATAACAACAGATGATTTTAGTTGGACAACTAGTTTTAATATCTCACAAAATAAAAATAAAGTAGAAGAAATTCAAATTAAAGATAATGACTTTAAGCCATCACTAAAAGGATATGGAGTTAATGCAATTTTTGCTATTAAAACGGCAGGTTTAGATAGTAATGGGTTACCGTTATTTTGGAAAGATGGTAAAAAAGTAACAGCAGTAGATTTTTACAACTTAACAGAAGGGGTTGATGGTAGTCAACTAACCAGAGAAGAGCATAGAAATTTATATAGTTATGTTGGGAATGGAGATCCAGAATTTACAGGAGGTTTTACTAATAAATTTCAGTATAAAGATTTTAATTTAACGATTGCTACAAATTTTAACTTAAACCAAACGATTAAGAGAACCCCAACGTATCATCCAACCCAAATAAGTCCAACTTATAATTACAATAAAGAAGTTTTAAACGCGGGTACAGGTAATTACCCTTCTTTAATAGGGGCAACAACACCTGGTTTTGAAACAGATTTAGTTTACAATTGGTATAATCAATACGATACAGGAAATACTTATAACGATTTAGATATTTGGGTCGAGAAAATCTCATACATAAGAATAAATAATATTAAACTAGGATATAATGTACCTGCTAAGTATTTAGAAAAGATAAATTTATCAAGGTTGAGTTTTAATTTATCAGGAAGAAACTTATTTGTATTTGGTGCTGACTATAATGGTTATTTTGATCCAGAAACTTTAGGAAGTTCTTACGCACAACCATTACCAAAAATTATTTCTTTTGGTTTTAATCTTTCTTTTTAAAAATATAAATTATGAAAAAATATATATACATATTATTTATAGCTGTAATGAGCATTGTTTCATGCGATGATTATTTAGATCTAGAACCAGTAGGAAAAGTAATTCCTAAATCAGTAGAGGATTATAGAAGTTTTTTAACTACAGCTTATGCCACAATAAAAGAAACTCACCATGTATTAACTACTTATAGAACAGATGAGTTAGAGCTTAGTAAAAATTCTTTTGGTATAGAGCAGTATGAAGACATTTATTTATGGAATGATACTAGTGCATCACCTCTAACCTTAAGTTTTTCATATGCAAATTTTTATAAAATAATTTTTCATGCGAATCATGTCATAGATAATCAAAAAAATATTATTGGTGATGATTTGGCAGTAAATCAATTAGTTGGTGAAGCCTATGCATTAAGAGCATTGCAATATTTTCAACTCGTTAATTTATATGCAAAACCTTATAATAAATTGACTGCTGATACAGATAAAGGGGTTCCAATTGTTACTGAATATAATATAGAACAAACATATGATATCCAATCTTTGCAAGAAGTATATAATTTAATTTTAAAAGATATTGAAAAGGCAGAGAACCTTATCAATATAGATAAGCAACAGATAGGATTAAATTATAGGTTTTCTATGGTTGCTTTAAAAAGCTTGAAATCTAAAGTATACCTGTATTTAAAAGAATGGGAAGAAGTTATTGAAATTAGTAAACAAGCGTTAGCGATACAAACTAATTTACAAGATTTAAATACTGTTAATACTCAAATGCCATCAGAGTTTAATTCAATAGAATCAATTTTAGCCTTAGATATTGTTTCTTCTTTTGATATTTCAACACATGCTTTTATGTCTGATGATTTTATAAATAAATATGACAAAATAAATGATTTAAGATTCAATTTATATTTTACTAAAGACGGAAGTGCTTATAGGGCTAATAAAAATGCAGATATAAAGTATAAATCAACTTTTAGAGTTGCTGAATTATTTTTAAACTTAACAGAATCTTATATACAGACAGATCAAATAGATTTAGCAAAATTAGAATTAATATCATTTGTAAAAAAGAGATATACACCTGTGAAAATTGCGTTATATACTACTCAAATAAACTCTTTTAGTAAAGAAGATTTATACAAAGAATTATTAGAAGAGAGAGCTAGAGAATTTGCTATTGAAGGTCAGCGTTGGAATGATTTAAAAAGAACTGAACAACCAGAAATAACAAGAGTTTATGATGGTAAAGCATATACATTACAAAAAAATGATAGTAGATATGTAATATCATTTCCTAATGACGCTAAAATAAATAACCCAAATTTTTAAAAATATTAATCCGGTAAGTATCGAACGGAGTAAAATAATCGATATATAATTACTAATTTTTAAATATCAACATTATGAAAAAATTTTTCCCTTTATTATCTTTCATTTTAGCACTTGTAATAGTAAGTTGCTCAGATGATACTAATAATAGTATTTCACTTTCATCATTAAATAGTATTACGAGTTTTAAAATTAATTTTGAAGGTGTAAATGATAACGATATTACATATGATTTAGGAAATAATATACAAATAAGTGTTCCTTATAAAACTACTATTACTGGAGTTACCCCAATTATTACAATATCAGATAAAGCAACTATTTTACCATCATTAAATGAATCTATTAATTTTATAGATGGTGTAAGTATGCCTTTTATTGTTACTGCAGAAAACGGAGATGAAAAAGTGTATAATGTTACGATTAATATTCGTGGTGAAGTAGGTAGTGGATCAAAAATAAAAGTATATCATTTTAAAGATGATTTTAGTGAAAGTACTACTACATATACTTATGATGATACATCTAATTTTGTTAAATCATACATTATTGAAGAAGGAGGTAGTACAACTGAATATACCTATGTTTATAATGATAAAAACCAAGTATTAGAAAAGAAATCAGATAAACGTAACATTGTTTATACATATAATGATGAAAGTTTAATAATTAGTGCTTTACAAAAAGATGAAAATATAGAGACTTTTACTTATTCTTATATTTATGATACTAATAATAAGTTACAAAAATCAGTAAGGGTAAATAAAGAAAACGATAAGGTAACGAATACTAGTTATATTTATGATGACTTGGGTAATGTAAAATCAGTAACTATTGGCGCTCAAACTTTAGAAAATACTTATGATGATAAAAACAATCCATTTAAAGGAATCTATCCTGCATCTTATTCAAAAATTAATATTGGAGTTGGCTTAGGTGAAGTAAATATTAACAATCCATCTCAAGGTAGTTTTTCAAGTGATACCCCAATTACTTTTACATATAATACAGACAACTATCCTTTAACAGCTTCTTATGTAGTATTTGGTTTTATTAATACAAATGTAACATACACATATTACTAATAACACCCCGTTTTCCCCATTAATACTAACACTCTTAATTTTAGTTTTAAGAGTGTTTTTTTAAGAAAAAAATGAAAAATTTAATTATATTATTAATATTTATAGCATTTAGTTGTGAATCATCATCAATAAAAAAAGATGAAATACCAATTGATTTAACAGAAGAAGAAACGTTAAAGAAATTGTTTTCTAAAACTATTAAACCATTATTTAAAACGTATAAAGATGTTGTTATTCCAAACGATTTTAGAATAGATGAGGAAGATAATTCAATTAATGCAGGAGCAGCAGATAACTATTTAGAGGTTAGCAAAGGTTTAGTGAATTCTAAAAAAGAATACATACAAGTTTTTGTATTAGCTCATGAGATAAGCCATATAGTAACTCTTAATCAAGCAAATACTTTTATGTTATCAGAGTCAATACCTTCAGGTGTTGTAACGAATGATTATAAAAAGGCAGAATATTTAGCTGATTTAATTGCAATTCATCTAATAAATATTCATGAAAAAGAATTAAGCGAAATATTGGAATCAAATTTTGAAACATTAAAAGATCTATTAGGCAATAAAACGTTTACGCATCCAGGAGGTAATGAAAGAGTTAATTTAATGAAAAAGTATTTAACTAAAGAAAAAAATGATAACTCCTCAAATGCTTTTAAAGAAGTTTTTGAAGAAATATGGAGTATGAATTAAAAAGATTCTTTAAATAATCTCCATAATTATTGTAAGACTCTATTATTCTTAGAGAAACTACAGAAGAAAAAATTGTTTTGTGTAATTAGCTATAACTTGTTTAATTTTCCATGTAGTTAATCATTTAACATAAGATTAGTTGAGTTGTACAATTGGAGATTATTGTTTTTAATAAAAATACAGTATCATTAAAATAAAAAGCAACCTCATTTGAGGTTGCTTTTTTAAATGTATTTTACAGAGAATGTTAATTTAACATATCCCATAGTTTATCTTTTAGTTCCTGTAAACCTAATTGAGCTACAGAAGAGATAAATAAAGCATCAATACCTTCAGGTAAATCTTGTTTAATTTCCTCTTTTAATTCGTCATCTAACATATCTGACTTAGAAATTGCTAGTAAACGATCTTTATCTAATAATTCAGGATTATGCTTACGTAATTCGTTTAATAAAATTCCATACTCTTTTTTAATATCATCACTGTCAGCCGGTATTAAAAATAATAGCGTAGAATTACGTTCAATGTGACGTAAAAAATAATGACCTAATCCTTTACCATCAGCAGCACCTTCGATAATACCAGGAATATCTGCCATAACAAAACTTGTGTGATTACGGTGATCTACAATACCTAAGTTAGGTTTTAAAGTTGTAAATGCATAATCTGCAATTTTAGGTTTTGCAGCAGTTATAACTGATAATAAAGTAGATTTACCTGCATTAGGAAAACCAACTAAACCAACATCAGCTAAAAGTTTAAGTTCTATACGAAACCAGCCATCTATACCGTCAATACCAGGTTGTGCATAACGAGGAGCTTGATTAGTCGATGATTTAAAATGCCAGTTACCAAGACCACCTTTACCACCTTGTAATAAAATAATGTCTTGTTCATGATGTGTAATTTCATGCAAAATTTCATCAGTATCAGCATCACGGATAATTGTACCTAATGGTACTGGAACAATAATGTCTTTAGCATCATGACCTGTACTACGACTAGCACTACCATCACCACCTGATTCAGCTCTAAAATGACGTTTAAACTTTAAATGAAAAAGAGTCCACATACTTTTATCACCACGCAAAATTATATGCCCGCCACGACCACCGTCACCTCCGTCAGGACCACCTTTGGTAATATATTTTTCACGATGTAAATGCACAGATCCTCGACCTCCCTTACCAGAAGATGCATAGATTTTTATATAGTCAACAAAATTTCCTTCAGTCATTTTTTCTAAGTTGTTTTCTGTTTTATTTAAACAGAACTAATCGTTATTACTAATGCCATTTCGAGTAAAGCGAAAGAATCTCTTCAGATTAATTCAGAATTATTATTTCTCGTAATGATATTAATTTTATAATGTATCAAATACGGTAGATAAACGTTGTGTAATGTCTTCTATCGAGCCAACACCGTCAACTCCGTAATAATTACCTTGATCTTGATAAAAGTCTTTTAAAATTGCCGTTTTAGTATTGTATTCATTAAAACGGTTTCTAATTTTACTTTCGTCAGTGTCGTCAATTCTTCCACTTGTTTTACCTCTTTCTAATAAACGTTCAACTAATAAATCTTCAGATACTTCTAAAGCTACCATTCCGTTAATACGTTCGTTCTTTTCACCTAAAAAAGCGTCTAAAGCTTCTGCTTGTGATTGTGTTCTTGGAAAACCATCGAAAATAAATCCGTTAGCATCAGTATTCTTTTCTACTTCAGCTTTAAGCATGCTAATAGTAACTTCATCAGGAACTAAATTACCATGATCCATATATGTTTTAGCAAGTAAACCTAATTCTGTTTCATTTTTAATATTAAAACGGAAAACATCTCCAGTAGAAATGTGTACTAAGTTATACTTTTCTTTTAATAAATCTGCTTGCGTTCCTTTTCCAGCACCAGGAGGGCCAAATAATACAATGTTTGTCATTTTGGGTTGTGTTGTTAATTGGTAAATAGCTGGTAAATTTCTACCATAATTTTTATAATCTAAGCCGTAACCAACAATAAATTTATCTTCAATACTCTTTCCGATGTAGTTTATTGGTAATTCCTTACGATAAACGTCAGGCTTAAAAAATAATGATGCTATTTTTAGTTCTTTTATATTCTTAGCTTTAAAAAGCTCGTATATTTCTTGTAAAGTTGTACCTGTATCAATAATATCTTCTAAAATGATAACGGTACGATTTGTTAAATCTTCATTAATACCGATTAATTTTTTTACGTTTTCTGTAGATTTAGTGCCATCATAAGAAGCTAATTTCACAAAGCTAATTTCACAGTCACCTTTGTATTCACGTAAAAAATCTGCGGTAAAAACAAAACATCCATTTAAAATTCCGATGAATAAAGGGACTTCCCCTTTAGGCAAATCAGCTTTTACTTGACGTGCTATTTTCTTAACAATAGTTGAGATTTCATCAGTAGAAATGAATTCTTTAAAATATAAATCGTGGAGTTTTGTAATTTTCATAATAGTGCAAAGATAGTTGCTTGATAGTAAATGAAAAAACCGTTTTGAATATTATTCAAAACGGTTTTTCTTATATATAAAAGAGTGTTATTCTTTACCTTCTTTTTTAGAAACATCAAACATAACTGGAGTTGCAACGAATAACGATGAATACGTACCAACAACTACACCTACGATTAATGCAAACATAAATCCTTTAATACTATCTCCTCCAAAGAAAAAGATAGCTAACATTACTAATAATGTTGTTAAAGAAGTATTTATTGTTCTACCTAAAGTGCTGCTTAAAGCTTTATCTACTAAACCAGCAGTTAAAGAATTACTGTTATCAGCATACTCTCTAATTCTATCAAAAATTACCACGGTATCATTTAATGAGTATCCAACTACTGTTAAAATCGCAGCGATAAATGATTGACCAATTTCCATATCAAAAGGCATAAACTTATAAAAGATAGAGAATACTCCTAGTACTACTAATACATCATGGAATACTGCTGCTACTGCACCAATTGAATAAGACATTTTTCTAAAACGTAATAAGATATATAAAAATACTACGATTAATGAACCGATAACCGCCCATAAAGCAGATTTTTTAATATCATCAGCAATAGTAGGTTCTACTTTCATGTAGCTCATAATTCCGCTACCTGCTTTTTCGAAACCTGGTTTAAAGTCTTCATAAGAAGTAGTTCCTAAGTATGATTTTAACCCTTTGTATAAAGAATTTTGAACTAACTCATCAACTTCTCGACCTTCTTCATCAATTTTAAAAGTAGTTGTTATTTTTAATTGATTGTCAGAACCGTATGTTTTAACTTCAGGAGCTGATTGAAATGCACCTTTTAAAGTAGACGCAACTTCAGTAGCATTCATATCTTGATCAAAACGAACAACGTAAGAACGTCCTCCTTTAAAATCAACACCTTGCTTTAACCCTAAAGTAAAGATAGAAATTAAACCTGCAAGGATGAAACCTCCAGAAATGATGTAAGCTAACTTACGTTTCTTTAAAAATTCAATGTTAATACTGTTAAACCAGTTCTTAGAAATGTTTGTATTGAATGTTAACTTTGTTCCTTTGTTAACAGCTCCATCTATAAATAAACGAGTAATAAATATAGCAGTAAATAAAGAAGTAGCAATACCTAACATTAAAGTATAAGCAAAACCTTTAATTGGACCTGTACCAAAAACAAATAAGATAAGACCTGTTAAGAAAGTTGTAATGTTTGCATCAATAATAGCAGATAAAGCTCCTTTAAAACTAAAACCTTCATCAACAGCTGTTTCTAAACTCTTACCACCTCTTAAGGCTTCTTTAATTCTTTCGAAAATAATAACATTTGCATCTACCGACATACCTATGGTTAAGATAATACCAGCAATACCAGGTAAAGTTAATACCGCATTAAAAGATACTAACCATCCGAAAATAAATAAGATGTTTACTAATAAAGCAATGTTTGAAAATAAACCAGCTTTACCATAATATAAAATCATCCATCCTAAAATTAATAAGATAGCTAATCCAAATGACCAAATACTTGCGTTAATAGATTCTTGACCTAGTGATGGTCCAACAACCTCCATTTGAATAATTCTTGCAGGTGCAGGTAATTTACCAGCCTTTAATACTGTAGAAATATCTTGCGCTTCTTCAACAGTCATTGTTCCTCCAGAAATCTGAGTACTACCTCCTGCAATAACACCATTTACAACAGGTGCAGTATATACATAATTATCTAAAACAACAGCTACGAATTTACCAACGTTTTCGCCAGTCATTTTTGCCCATTTCTTAGTACCTGTACCGTTCATTAACATAGAAACAACAGGTTTACTCATTTGGTCAAAATCTTGATTAGCATCTGCGATTACATCACCGTCAATAGCAGGCTTGTTGTTTCTGTTTGATTTTATTGCATATAAACCAATAATCTCAGAAGTAATACCTTCAGCATTTGTATTTGCTTGTGCTTTATAGTCCCATAAGAACTTAACATATTTTAAATTGCTTGGTAATAAAGCTCTTACGCTTTTCTCAGCTAATAAGCTATTTACTTTAGCTGTATCTTGCACTCTAGCTTGTGCAACTAAAGAACTCATTTGTTGTTGGTTTTGAGC
The DNA here is from genome assembly GCF_000430545.1 of Tenacibaculum ovolyticum DSM 18103. GTDB lineage: Bacteria > Bacteroidota > Bacteroidia > Flavobacteriales > Flavobacteriaceae > Polaribacter > Polaribacter ovolyticus. Next base: position 7,678 of record NZ_AUMF01000008.1, on the reverse strand, counting down.
TACATTAGGAAACAAGTAAGTAAATAAGTTCTTTTTATTTTCAACTTTAGTTGAATCTGCTGATTCACCTAATAAATCATCAATATCGTCAGTTTTTGTAGAATCTTTAACTTGTTCAGTTGTTGAATCGTCTTTTAATAATTCCGAAACTTTAGCATTTGCAGTAAAGAAAAAGTTTTGAACTTCTGCATTTGTATATACTTCCCAAAACTGTAATTCAGCAGTACTTGTAATTAATTTAGTAACACGCTCTATATCTTTAGCACCTGCTAATTCAATTTGAATTCTACCAGAAGTACCAATACGCTGAATACTTGGTTGTGTAACTCCAAATTTATCAATACGACTACGTAATACTTCAAAAGAAGTATTAATAGAGGTGTTAATTTCTTCTTGAAGAACTTCCTTAACTTCTGTATTTGTTTTATTAAAGTCAATTTTTTCACGTAAAGACTTTGTTCCAAAAATAGCAGGATCACTCAATTTAACACTTCCGTTACTTAAAGTTTCGAACTCGTTAAAAAATAAATCGATATAATTGTCTTGGGCATTTTTTTGGCGTTCACTAGCTTTTTCTAAAGCATTTCTAAAAACAGTATTGTTTGAGTTGTTCGCTAAAGCAATTAAAATATCTTTTACAGATACTTGTAAAATTGCGTTTATACCTCCTTTTAAGTCTAAACCAAGGTTCATTTCACGTTCTCTAACTTCATTGAAAGTATAGTTCGTAACACCTAAATCTACAACTTTTTTATTTGCAACACTATCTAGATACTTTCTTTCGAATTTAGCTAACTCTCTACCGTTGTTATCTTTAACGTTTTCCTTTGCATGTACTTTAGCGTTATCTTCTACTTTGTTGGCAAAAAATGTAAACGACAATTGGTACAAGCTTACTAATCCGAAAAGGACAGCAAATAATTTAATAAGACCTTTGTTTTGCATCTATAATAGTTTAATTCGAGTTCTTTTTTTAAACGTGCAAATATAGTATTTCAAAAAAGATTTGCCAATTCTTTTGCCATATTTATGTAATTAGCATGTTTTTAATTAAATAAAGCTAATAAATGTCATTAAGTACAGAAATTATATTAGGTATATTTACCTAAATTTTTATATAAATAAATAACTTAAATTATTTAATGACTTATGGCGCATTTAACTGATATTGAAATAGCCCAATCGAAAGACTTACAACACATTAAGTATATTGCTGAAAAGCTTAATGTAAAGGAGGACGATTTAGAAATGTATGGAAAATATAAAGCTAAATTACCTTTAGATTTAATTGATGAAGAAAAAGTAAGAGAAAATAATTTAGTATTGGTAACAGCTTTAACTCCAACTCCTGCAGGTGAAGGTAAAACTACAGTTTCTATAGGACTTACTGAGGGATTGAATAAAATAGATAAACAAGCTACAGTTGTATTACGTGAGCCTTCATTAGGGCCAGTTTTTGGAATTAAAGGTGGTGCTGCTGGAGGTGGTTATTCTCAAGTAGTTCCTATGGAAGATATTAATCTTCATTTTACAGGAGATTTTAATGCAATAGAAAAGGCTAATAATTTGTTGTCAGCATTAATTGATAATAATTTACAAAGCAAAACAAATAATTTAAACATTGATCCTAGAACTATCTTATGGAAACGTGTAATTGATATGAATGACCGTGCCTTACGCCAAATTACTATTGGTTTAGGAGGTACAGGTAATGGAATTCCTCGTGAAGATGGTTTTAATATTACACCAGCGTCAGAAGTAATGGCAATACTTTGTATGGCGGTTAGCTTTGATGATTTAAAAAAGAGATTAGGTAGTATATTTATAGGTTTTACATTTGATAAAAAGCCAGTTTTTGCAAGTGATTTAAATGCACAGGATGCAATGGCAATTCTATTAAAAGATGCAATTAAACCGAACTTAGTACAAACTTTAGAAGAGAATCCAGCGATTATTCATGGTGGGCCTTTTGCAAACATTGCACAAGGAACAAATACTATTCTTGCAACCAAAATGGGGCTATCATTGTCTAATTATGTTGTAACAGAGGCGGGGTTCGGAGCAGATTTAGGTGCAGAGAAGTTTTTAAATATTAAATCGCAATTTGCAGGTTTAAATCCGAAATGTGTTGTTTTAGTAGCTACAGTAAGAGCACTGCGTCATCATGGAGGAGCTAAGAAAGAAGAGTACAATGCACCAAGCTTAGAAAGAGTTCAAGATGGATTTAAAAACCTTGAAAAACATATTGAAAATATTCGTAAATTTAATATAGAACCAGTAGTTGCAATCAATTCATTTATCTCAGATTCAGAAGAAGAAGTGAACTTTGTAATAGAAGCATGTAGTAAATTAGGTGTAGAAGCTGTTGTCTCAGAAGGATGGGCAAAAGGAGGTGAAGGAACTAAAAAGTTAGCAAAAGCTGTAGTTGATGTTGTTGAAAATAAAGCAACCCAATTTAAGCCTTTATATGATTGGAAGAGCCCTGTAAAAGATAAGATAGAGATAATTGCAAAAGAAATATATGGAGCAACAAACGTTACTTATGATAAAAAAGCAGAATTAAATCTACGTAGAATTGATCGATTAGGTTTTAACGATTTTGCAGTTTGTATGGCAAAAACTCAAAAATCATTTTCAGATAATGATAAGCTAATTGGAAGACCAAAAGGTTTTACTGTAAATGTTCGTGAAATTGAAATAGCTGCGGGGGCACAATTTGTAATTCCTATTTTAGGAAAAATGATGCGTATGCCTGGCTTACCAGCTACACCTGCTTCAGAAAACATGAGTATTGATAATAATGGAGTTATTTCAGGGTTGTCTTAAAAAGTATTTATCCTGTAAAATAAAAAAGCAACCTCTATAGAGGCTGCTTTTTTATTTCGTTTATTTAGGTGAAATTAATTTACACCACGTTGTTTATTAATTTCGTCCTGTAGTTGACGTCTTAATTTTTGTTCTTTATCAATAGAGTTTCTTTTATACTGTTCAAGTTCAAGCTCAACATCAGTTAATAAGTTTTTAGTTTCTTTAGTAACTGAATTGCTGTTATTAAAACGGTAGATAAAAAAAGCTAAACCAATTAAAAGTATTCCGATAATACTCCATAAAATAGTGTTATATGTTCCTTTATTTAAAGAGATTCCTATAAATGAAAAAGCATCTTCTTTATCAATAGATACAGATAAATCGCTGTTTAAAGTATCTATCTTAGTTTGTAAAGAAGTAATGGACTTTTGTTGTTCGTTTATTTTCAGTTGTTTTGAAATAGCATCTTCTTTAATGATTTTAATGCTATCTAATATATTTTTCTGAAGACTTAAAAAAGCATTCTTTTTTACAACTTTATAAATTTGATAATTATTTGAATTTTTATAAAGTTTCTTAAACTGATTTTTAACAGTATTTGGTTCGTTGATTATTGTCGTTTGAGCAATAACACTCTGAGTAAGAATAAAAAATAAAAGTATTCTTAAAGTTTTCATAGATGATAATTTCATTTCAATAATTAATCTAATTGGTTTAAAAAAACCCAAACGTTTAAGTTTGGGTTTTTAGTATAAGCAAGTATATGAAACTTTATTTTACTTTTTCTACAATGGCCTTAAAAGCTTCTGGATTGTTCATCGCTAAATCGGCTAAAACCTTACGGTTTAATTCGATACTGTTAGCTTTTACTTTACCCATAAACTGAGAGTAAGACATTCCATACTGACGGGTTCCAGCGTTAATACGTTGAATCCATAATGAACGGAAGTTTCTCTTATTGTTTTTACGGTCACGATAAGCATATGTCATCGCTTTTTCTACCGCATTTTTTGCTACTGTGTAAACGTTTTTACGTCTTCCAAAGTAACCTTTTGCTGCCTTCAAGATTTTTTTTCTTCTTTTTCTTGAGGCTACTGAATTTACTGATCTTGGCATAATTCAAATGTTTTTTTGTAGTAGGCGACCGAAATTCGGTACTTAATGAGCCTAACTCCATGGTTAATAATTAAATTCCCTGTGCTAACAATTATTTTAAAACTAATTGTTGCTTAATGTTCGCTACATCAGATTTGTGTACTAATGTTGCGTGTCTTAAAGCAAGCTTACGTTTTTTAGACTTCTTTGTTAAGATGTGACTCTTAAACGCGTGCTTTCTTTTTATTTTACCAGAACCAGTTATTTTGAAACGTTTCTTGGCACTAGACTTTGTTTTAATTTTAGGCATCTCTGTTCTTTAGTTTATCTTGCTTATATATTATAAATGATTTATTTAGCTTTTTTAGGAGCAATAAACATAATCATACGTTTTCCTTCTAGTTTCGGCATTTGTTCTACCTTACCATGTTCTTCCAATTCTTGTGCTAATTTTAATAATAAAATTTGCCCTTGCTCTTTAAATACAATCGAACGACCTTTGAAAAATACAAAAGCTTTTAATTTAGCTCCATCTTGTAAAAACTTAATAGCATGTTTCTTTTTAAATTCATAATCATGCTCGTCAGTTTGAGGTCCAAAACGAATCTCTTTTACAATAACCTTTGTTGCTTTTGATTTTAAAGCTTTATCACGTTTCTTTTGTTCGTATAAAAACTTTTTGTAATCAATAATTTTACAAACAGGAGGAACAGCTTTAGGTGAAATTTCAACTAAATCTAGTTCTTGTTCAATTGCCATTTGTTTGGCTTTTTCTAAAGGATAAACACCCACTTCGATGTTTTCGCCTACAAGACGAACTTCATCAACATATCTAATTTTATCATTAATTCTATGTTGATCTTCTTTAATTACCCTTAGCGGTCTACGTCCGCCTCTTCTTCTAATTGCTATGACTCATGATTTTAAATTATTATTCTTTTTTTAGTTTCCAAAAGGAACCAATGTTTTATTAACTTCGTTTTGTATTAAAGAAATAAATTCTTCTATAGTGAATGTTCCAATATCTCCTTCACCGTGTTTTCTTACAGATACCGTGCCGTCTTGTTCTTCCTTTTCGCCTATAATAACCATAAATGGTATTTTGCTAACTTCAGCATCACGAATCTTTCTTCCTGTCTTCTCACTTCGACTATCTTCGAGGGCGCGAATTTCGGAATTTTCTAACAAAGTTAAAACTTTTTTAGTATATTTTTCATATTTATCACTGATTGGCAATAAGATAACCTGTTCAGGGGTTAGCCAAAGAGGGAAATTTCCGCCTGTATGCTCCAATAATACAGCAATAAAACGCTCCATAGAACCAAATGGAGCTCTATGAATCATAACCGGTTGATGTAACTGATTATCGGCTCCTTTATAGGTTAATTCGAATCTTTTAGGTAAATTATAGTCAACTTGTATCGTTCCTAACTGCCAACTTCTGCCTAAAGCGTCCTTTACCATAAAGTCTAATTTAGGTCCATAAAAAGCAGCTTCACCCTCTTCTATAACAAAATCTAACCCTTTATCAGTAGCAGCATTAATAATAGCTTGCTCTGCAAGTTCCCATGTATTAACGTCACCTATATATTTATCAGGATTTTCCATGTCTCTAATAGAAACCTGAGCCGTAAAGTCCTTAAACCCTAAAGATCTAAATACGTATAAAACTAAATCTATAACATCTTTAAATTCTTGATCTAGCTGTTCAGGAGTACAGAAAATATGAGCATCATCTTGTGTAAAACCTCTTACACGAGTTAAGCCATGTAGTTCACCACTTTGTTCATATCTATATACGGTACCAAATTCAGCAAAACGTTTAGGTAAATCTTTATAAGAATGAGGTTTGAAATTATAAACTTCACAATGATGAGGACAGTTCATCGGTTTTAATAAAAACTCTTCATCCATTTTAGGAGTTTTTATTGGTTGAAAACTATCTTCACCATATTTAGCATAATGACCAGAAGTAACATAAAGTTCCTTTTGTCCAATATGAGGAGTCATTACCATCTCATAACCCGCTTTCTTTTGAGCTTTCTTTAAGAAATCTTCCAAACGACCTCTAAGTGCAGCACCTTTAGGTAACCATAAAGGTAAACCAGCTCCGACTTTTTGAGAAAATGTAAATAACTCTAATTCTTTACCTAATTTCCTGTGATCACGTTTCTTAGCTTCTTCTAATAATTCTAAATACTCAGTAAGCATTTTTTGTTTTGGGAAGCTAACTCCGTATATTCGTGTTAGTTGCTTGTTCTTTTCATCACCTCTCCAATAAGCACCAGCAACACTCATCACTTTAATAGCTTTTAGGATTCCTGTATTAGGAACATGTCCTCCTCTACATAAATCAGTAAAGTCACTATGATCACAAAAAGTAATATCTCCGTCAGTTAAATTCTCAATTAATTCAACTTTGTATTGATTTCCTTCTTTTTTATAATAATCTAAAGCATCCGCTTTAGAAATAGAACGTAATTTAAACTCATGTTTTCCTCTGGCAAATTCTAAAAACTTCTTTTCAATTGCAGAAAAATCTTTGTCAGAAATGGTTCCATCCCCTAAGTCAATGTCATAATAGAAGCCATTATCTATAGCAGGTCCAATTGTCAATTTTGCATTTGGATGAAAACTTAAGATAGCTTGTGCTAACACGTGGGCAGAAGAATGCCAAAATGCTTTTTTTCCATCATTATCATTAAAAGTATATAATACTAATGAGCCATCTGTAGTAAGTGGGGTAGAGGTTTCAATAGTGGTGCCATTAAAATTAGCAGAAATAACATTTCTTGCAAACCCTTCACTAATACTTTTAGCAACATCCATAGATGTACTATTAATTTCAAACTCTTTGACGCTACCGTCAGGTAATGTAATTTTAATCATTATAAATATATGTTATGTTTAATTCCCTTACAAGTGAGAATTTTGAAAAGCAAATATATTGTAAAACCTTTTTTTGTACACTATAATAATAGTAATGTTTTTCAAGGGGAGTCATTTTTTTTAACATTAAGCTTTCATTGTTTGCTTTTAGCCTTTTTAAGTGTAAAAAGAACTCATATTGATGGGTGATATCATCGGTGTAGATGTGTAAGGTAAAAAGACACGTTCTAAAAGCTTGAAAAACAACGTAAAGTAAAACACTTCAAAAAAAAGATTAAATAAGTTATTGTTATGTTAGAAAAGGAATCTATATTTGCACCCGCTAAGGGAAAAACATAGGTTTAAGATTAGCAAAAGTTCATTAAAAAGGTTGTTATTATATTTTCAATAAAAGGTTAAAAATAAGTTAAGTATTACTTGTTTAAATCGAGATAAAGAAAGTATATTTGCAGTCCGTTTTAAAGACGATAGTTCATTAAAATATTGCAAAAACAAATTAAAAAAAAAACTTCAAAAATAGTTTGTCAGTTTTAAAATAGTTTGTAGTTTTGCAACCGCTTTAAGAAAGCAAAAATAACCAAGAAATTTTGGAAATGATTTTAAGATGAAAATCAGTTAGTTCGAATCTAGCGTTTCTACAAAAAGGTTGAGTTTAAAAGATGAGATAATACTTGTCATTGGCGACTCACCAAGTTCATTGAAAATATTGAAATTGACAGCGTAAACAAAGAGTAGAATAACCATAACTTTTAATTAAGTTAAATTCTTTTGAAACTTATTCATTAATATTATTTAAAATATACAATGAAGAGTTTGATCCTGGCTCAGGATGAACGCTAGCGGCAGGCTTAACACATGCAAGTCGAGGGGTAACAGGTAGCTTGCT
>NZ_KE387165.1:727-320230 GCF_000430545.1 Tenacibaculum ovolyticum DSM 18103 | reverse complement strand
TCTGTAAGACTTCTAACTTGAAAGTTGCTGAATAGCTCCTGTTATTCCTAGGTAATAACCCTTTTTTCCCTTGGGCTTTGTAAAAACCAACCCATTTACGAATGTTAGATTCATTTAGACCTTTTTGTTTAGAAACAGCTGCTGCTGAATAGTGTGATTCTAAAACTAATTTTACACATTCAAGTTTAAATGCATAATCATACTTGACTTTTCTGCCCATAAAAATACCCCCAAATAGTGTCTAACTTTTTGGGGGCAGTGTACCTAGGAGTGGTTTTTTTGTTTTTCTTAGAGAGGTAAGTTATTCTGCTTTTTGCTCTAATAATTCAAAGAATTGATTCAAACGAGGAAGAATAATAATTTTTGTTCTTCTGTTTTTTGCTTTGTTCTCAGGTGTGTCGTTTGTAGTTAACGGCACATAGCTACCTCTACCAGCTGCAATTAACCTGTTTGGAGTTACATTATATTTGTTTTGTAATTCACGAACAATTGATGTTGCACGTAAAACACTTAATCCCCAATTATCTTTTATACTAGATCCTTTAGAAACAGGTGTGTCATCAGTATGACCTTCTATCATAACATCCATTTCTGGTTGACCGTTAACAACCGTAGCAACTTTTTCTAAGACTTTAGAAGCTTTTTCAGAAATGGTATAGCTTCCGCTTTTAAATAATAATTTATCTGAAATAGAAATAAATACAACAGTTTTTTCAACGTTTACTTGTATATCTTCATCATCAATACCTTGTTGTAGTTCTTTCTTTAAGTGAAAAGCAACAACTAAATTTAATGAATCTTTTTTAGAGGCAGCAGCTCTAATTCTATTTATATACTTGTCTTTTTTGCTAAGTTGAGTTAATGTTTCTTTTATGTTGTCATTAGCTCCTTTAGTTAAAACAGTTAAGTTTTCTACTTGTTGAAGTGTGTTTTGTTTGTCTTTTTTCAAGTCACCAACAGAATTCTTTAAAGAAGAAACTTTGTCTTGGCAGCTTTCTTTTTCTACCAAGCACTTCGTTAAATTAGTTTTTACATTTAATAATTCTTCCTTTGTTTTTTCATGCTTTGCTTTTAGAGCCTCCATTTCTTTAGTAGAAGCACATGAGGCTAATATAAGAGAAGCAGCAATAAATAAAAATATTTTCTTCATTTTGTATTGTTTTATAATTATGTGATAACAACGCAAATTTATGAAAATGCGTACATAAAAAATATAATTAACAATCTTTTATGAAGTGAGAATGAATTATTTTTGTGATAAATTAAAAGGATGATTAGAAAGATATTTTATTTAGCAAGTGTAGTTTTGTTTTTGTTAGCTGCTTGTAAACAAGAAAAAAAAATAAAAGAAACGAAGCTTGAGGGTTTGATTTTTGGTACTACTTATCATATTACTTATTTGGACGGAATTGATTATCAGGAGTCTATTGATAGTTTATTTTCTTTGGTAAATAAATCGTTGTCTACCTATATACCAACTTCTGATATTTCTAAAATTAATAGTGGAGATTCTACTGTGGTAGTTGATGGTATGTTTGTTGATGTGTTTGAGAAAGCAAAACGAATTTACAACGAAACTGATGGGTATTTTGATCCTACTATAGGGCGTTTAATTAATGCATATGGATTTGGATCGGGAAAAGAAAAGAAAAATTTGACTTCAGAAGAGGTTGTAGAGCTTATGAGTGGAGTAGGTTTTGATAAAGTAAGGCTTGAAAAAAGAAAGGTTTATAGAGAAAATTCTAATATAGAATTTAATGTGAACGCATTTGCAAAAGGATATGGGATTGATGTTATTGGACGGTTTTTAGAGCGTAAGAATATTGAAAATTACCTGGTCGAAATAGGAGGTGAAATAAGAGCACGTGGAAAAAAAGAAGGGAAGTTATGGAAAGTTGCTATTGAGAAACCAAATGTTGATGGTACACGATCACTTCAAAAAGTAATAGAATTAGATGGGGAGTCTATGGCTACTTCAGGAAATTATAGGAAGTATAAAATGAATGAAAAGGGAGAGAAAATTGTGCATACAGTAAATCCAAAAACTGGATTAGCTTTTGAAAGTAATCTTTTAAGTGTGTCTGTGCGTTTAAAAGGAGACTGTGCTGATGTTGATGCTTATGCAACTGCCTTTTTAGCTATGGGGTTAGATAAAACAAAAGAGTTTTTAGTAAAGCATCCTGAGCTAAAAGTGGTTCTATTATACAATGATAAAGATAATAATTTACAAGAATTTGTAAACTAATTTTTAAAACACACCGGTAAAATTTCGCCTTTCATTAAAGCAAATCGTTCTAGTTTTTCTGGAGCGATTTTTTTTTGTGAAATGTGCTTGTAATGAATTACTTGTGTTTTTACTATTAAGACTAATTAAAAATAGTGTTAATATTTGTTTTTCTATAAAATTTATTTCTATAATTTAGCATAAAAAAAAGCTATGAGACTTATACTACAGAAATAAAAAAAGAAACACTTTTTAATAATTCTTAATTGTACCTTTTTTGAGGTGTATAGAGGTACTTGCTATTTAAAATTCAACTTAATAATTAATATATGAAAATGAAAATCACAAAAATTATGTTGGTAGCGTTAACTTTTTTTTCGCTAACATCAAATGCGCAGGAACAAGAACAATACGATTGTTCTTTTTATTACCGAGAGGCATTGTTTTATCTAAAAGGAGATGAATACACTAAAAAAGACCCTGAAAAAGCCATTGAGTATTTAAAACCTTGTGCAAAAAAGGGTTTTGATAAGGCGCAATTGCTGCTAGGAAGGTTGTATTCTTTTGAAAATACTGAAGAGGCTGACAAAAAAGCTTTTGATTTAATTAAAAAAGCTGCTGAACAGAAAAATGCTATTGCAATGGCAGATTTAGGAATAATGTTTAAATATGGAAGAGGCTGTAAATTAAGCTTTAATAAGGCTAGAAAGTGGTTTAAAAAATCAGTAAAATTAGGAAATGATAAAGCCGCTTATAGTTTAGGGTATTTATATCTAAAAGGGTTGGGGAATGTTGCTCAAGATTACGAAGAAGCTACAAAGTGGTTTAAGAAAAGCGACTACTCTATGGCTAAGTATTGGTTAGGTGTATGTTATTATAAAGGTTATGGTGTAACTAAAAATATACCAAAAGCCAATGAACTGTTAGAAACCAATTTTAAAACAACTAACATGTTGCCTGTTACGCTTGTTAAAGAAAAAGATTTAGAGGTAGGTGATATTGAAGATGTTTCGATAATAAATGAAGAAGATAATAACTCTATTCTTGCTGTTTCAGAAGAAAATTTAATTGGTAAATGGAAAGGTAAATTAGTTCAGTTAGATTGGTCTGAGAGTGCTGTTGAAGATAAAAGTGATGTTTCTTTAGAAGTAAAGCTAGATGCTGTTTCGGGTGAGTTATTCGCTGTAATTAACTTTAAAGGTAATGTTATTGAAGATAAAATTATTAAGCTTGATAATTCAATTTATTTTGATAACACTTTTATTGAGTTATCTCACGAGTCATTTAATAACGAAATACCAAAAAGCCTTTCTCATCAACTATTATCGGGAGATTTGCAATTAAAAACATTAAAAAACACACCGTATTTAACCATTAAAATAAATAGTTATGTTAATGAGTGGAATGAGAAAGGTGTGCCAATAAGTTTGGTTTTAACTAAAGAAGTTGGGGCTGGAAATAGTAAAGAAGAATTGTCTGATGAGGCTTTAAAAGCATTGTCTGAACAAGAAGATAGTTTTATAAAATTGTACCCTAACCCTTTTGAAAGGGACTTAATTATTTCTTATAAGCTTAATAATGCGGCTAGAACTAAGGTTCAGGTTAATGATTTATACGGAAATGTTATATCAATTATTGAAAATGAAAAAATTAAAGAAAAAGGAGAACATCGTTATTTTTTCAATGGTTTTGAATTAAAAAAAGGAGTTTATGTAGTAAGTGTTGTGGTAAATAACAAAAACAACACAAGGGTAATAATAAAAAAATAAGCTAAATAATGAAAAGAATAATTTTAAATATAGTAGTAATACTCTCTTTGTTTTATTGTAAAACGAGTTTTTCTCAGACTTTAGAAAAGCCATTAAGAATAAAATCACAAAGATCAAATTCAAGAAGACCGCAAAGATTAAAACAAGATGAGTTTATAAATAGAAGGTCACCTTTAAAAGATATTTTTACAGTAGCTCCTTGCTACGTAAATTGTAACGTTACTGGTAGTGAAGGGGATTTAAGGTTTACAACATCTTCATCTTTTAATGTCGCTTTAAGTAATCACAACTTAATTGTACGTGCTGCAAGAAGAACATATAGAGCATGGCATAGTAAACAGTTGAATATTATTAAAAATAAACTTGAAGCTAAGTTTGGTAAAAAATTTTCAAATTATAATGAAGCAAAGAACATGTTGTTTGCCGATTCTGAAAGAAAAAATATTATAAAATGTGTAAACATTGCTAAGCCTAAATATAGTAATTTAAAAAGTAGTGGTTTTCGTAAGCAAAAAGAACATAAAAAAAAGTTAAAGCTTTTAAGATTAAGAGAAAATGAAATAAAAGCGGGTAATATTAATAATTCTAAATATGGTTTTATTAAAGTAGGAAATGTGTATTTAAAAGACTTAAAAAGTACAAAGGCATTAAAAAAATATTGGGATCCTTTGGTATCAGAATTTAGTAAAAATACAGCTATTACTCATGTAAATAATTATATATACAAAGCCTTTAGTAAGACTGGTGTTAATAATATAGTTGTATCAGCTAAGAATAATTATTATAATCGTTTAAATGATCGGGATAAGTTAGATTTTATGCAATTTCTAATTAATTACGAGTATTATAAAAAGTACAATTCTCCTCCTTATGCTTATTCAGAAGAAATAAGCAAATTATTTAAGAAATTTAATAAATTAGAAGTAGCAACACCTTCTTTAGTAGAAAACTATGCAATAAAAAATAGAGACGGTGGTATTTCTGTTTTTGATGCTCAATATTATTATAATTTACTTGATATTTATAGTAGGCCTCCTGCTCTGCCAGGATCGGAGAGTATGGCTATATTTGAGTGGGAAACAGTTAAAAATAAAGCTTTAGATAAACTTATAGCGGCAGAAAGTACTCCTAAAAATACTTTAGAATTTTTACAACAAGAAAAGCCAGATTATTTTGGACAAATTGTTAGTACAACCAATGGAGCATCTAGGATTCATGAAAATGCAATTGCTTTTAACGACGCAAATGGTAATGCATTTGCTTTTATTACACCCGATGAAAAATTCTTTTTCTGGGTACATACGGGAACAGTTACAGGGTGGTTTTTAGAAGGAGGTATATATACTGATTCTAAAAATTATCAATATTATGTATTAGATAAGTACAATAGAAATAGTCAACCAATATCTTGGGGTATACATAGGGCTTCAGAAGATTTAGGAGGTTCTATTGTGAACTTAGTAAGCCATCCTAATAAAGCTATAAGTGATTTTTCGAAAGGAATATTAAAGATAATCAGTTTAGATTTTGATATTAATAAAACATGGGAAAGAATAATTAATGCAGATTTGTCAGATGCATCTTATGTTGTGTCAACATTAGCGTTAGCGCATTTAGCAGGGCCAAAAGGTAAAGGGTTGGTTGCTGCTCCTGAAGTACCTAATCTTCAAAATTTATTAGCACAATATGCTTCTAAAGCTAAGCCAGGAAAGTTAACTTGGCCTCAGGTTATGAATTTATTTTTAAAAGGAAGAGTTTTTGAGCAGTATGTGTCAAGCCATTTAAAAACAATATATAAAAGTTCTAATGGTTATTCAGTATTTAATCAAGTATATTTGAAAGTTGATGGAGTGGTTTCAATAGTTGATGATTTAATTTACAATACGAATACTAAGAAATTTATTTTAAATGAAACTAAATACGGAATACATAATGTATTAAGTAAAAATCAAAGAATTTTACAGAATGCTATTAAAGCGGGAAGGAAAATTGAGGTAAGGTCAAAAGGTCCTTTTATAGATGTAAATGGGAAAACAATTGATTTACTTAAACAAGGAGAGTCTATAGGTATTTCAGAAATTTTACGTTCGCATAATTTAAGCGGAATTATTGATGCTAATACATTAAAAACAATATGGAAAAAATAATAACAAAAAATCAGGTAATACATACTATTGGTGCTAAACTCGAAAAAGAGTTTAGTGCTAATGGTTTTAAATATATCAAATCTAAAAAAGATTTAATTAGAAAAAACAAGGATGGATTTGACAGAATTATTTTTAACACTTACAATTCGTACCCTATTAGTCACCAGAAATTATCTATTGGGTTTCAAAAAAGAATAAATCTTGTAGAAGAAGTTGTTAATCAGTTTTATGATGAAAGATTCATGAATACTGAATTCCATAAAACTACAGTTACTGTTTATTCTGATAATGAGCTTTTAAAAGAATTTTATGATAATGAATTTAAATCAGAAAACAGTGCTGATTGTTTGATTTGTACGCAAATTAAAGACCTAGAAAAAAATGGTTTTATATTACATACAGAAAGTGATATTGAAAATATAGCTTCTTTACTTGTAGTTTTTATTCGAGATAAAGTGTTGCCTTTTTTTGATGTTAATAATGATTTAAATTATGTAAATGAGAGTGAAAAAAAGGAAATGATTGAGGTTTTTGAACTTAAAGGTTGGATAGATCCTATTTCGTTTATGCGTTCCTTGGTCTTAATGAAGCTTACGAAAGATACAAGTTATCAAGTAGTAAAAAACGAGTATATTGATCGCATGATAGTTCCAGCAAACCCAGATGTACATGCATTAAAAATAGAAGCTGTAAAAGAATTAATTACTTATTTAGAAAGTAAAGAGTTTTAGGGGTTTTATGGGAAAAATAATTACAATAAGATCGAGTATTTATTTATTTTCTGTGTTATTATTTATTAGTTGTTATGTAGTTCCTTGTAATTTAGATTTTGGTCTTGATGAGTTAAATGAGAAACAGGAGGATAGTTTTTTTATAGGAAGATATATAGTAGAAAAATCATTTAATAATCATTTAAAAATAGATAATTCTATAATAAATTTAAAAAAAGACGGAACTATAGAAATGAATAATATTCCTATAAATGTATTTGACTTTATGAAAGATTATAAAGAGGTGAATGTAAAAGGAACATGGAGGCAAAATTTTATAGAAAATCGTTTAGAAGATTGTTATTACTTGCCAACGAATTTAAAATTTGATAAAAAAGATGATATTGATGGTGGTTTAAGAACTATACAGGTTTATGTAAAAAATAATAAACCTGTATTGCTTATTGAATTTGGAGATCCAGATGGATGTAACGGAATTCGTTTCATTAAACAATAGAAGAATGTGAGTAACTGTAAATAATTAAAAGAGGTGCTGTTAATACGGTACTTACTTGATTATTATTTAAAACACACCGGTAAAATTTCGCCTTTCATTAAAGCAAATCGTTCTAGTTTTTCTGGAGCGATTTTTTTTGTGAAGTCAACTTCATCAACTTTAAAGCCTATAGAACGAAGTTTATTGAAGTAATCACGTCCGTACACGCGTACATGATCGTATTGACCGAATATTTTGGCACGTTCCTTACGATCGGTGATAGTGTCATCTTCAAAAGAAATTTCTCTATTTAAGTCTTGCGGAATTTGAAAAATACCAAAACCACCAGTATTTAAAACGCGATACAGTTCTTGCATTGCCTTGGTGTCATTAGGAATATGTTCTAGCACATGATTGCAAAAAACAACATCAAACTCATTGTCTTTAAAAGGTAAGTCGCAAATATCAGCCTTTACATCAGCAATTGGTGATTCTAAATCTGAAGTAATATACTCTAAGTTTTTTTGTTTCCTAAAAATGTCTAGAAAGCATTGTTCGGGAGCAATATGTAAAACTTTTAATTTTTTATCCGAAGAAAAAAAATCGGTTTCATTTTGTAAGTATAACCAAAGTAAACGATGTCTTTCTAATGATAGTGTAGAAGGAGAAAGTGCATTTTCTCGTTGTATACCATAACCATAAGGTAAAAATTTACGAAATGATTTACCATCAATAGGATCGGTAAAATTATCACCTTTTAACCACCATGCAATTATTGGACGAGCCAAATAACTAGCTTTAATTAAAAAGGGTCTAGGAATCGTATTTAATATGGATTTGAAAATCTTCAATTATTTATTTAAAATGTCTTTAAATTTTTTACTTGTAAATAGTTTTATGATAAGCAAAATAAAAGAAATTATTAATAGTAAAGTTCCTATTGCAAGTAATTCAGGAGCAAGCATCCAATGAAGTACTTTAAATGTAATTGCTAGAATTATAAAAATTATTCCGACAATAAAAACAGTAATAATTTGCTTTGATTTCATAATTTAAGCTCTAAACTCATCCTCCTCATTAGTTTCAATACCTAAAGCTTCGTGTACGTATTTAAAAGTTGAAAGTAACTCAGGTTTACCATTAACAATCGCAACATCGTGTTCAAAGTGAGCCGAAGGTTTATTATCTAAAGTAGTAATTGTCCAACCGTCGTTATGTTGTAATATTTTATGAGTTCCCATGTTTGTCATAGGTTCGATAGCTACAACCATACCTTCAATAAATTTTTTACCACGACCTCTGCGTCCATAATTTGGCATTTCAGGATCTTCATGCATAACACGTCCTAAACCATGACCAACCAATTCACGAACAACTCCATAACCATGTTTTTCAGTGAAATTTTGAATAGCAAAACCAACATCACCAACGCGGTTACCAACCTTTAATTCACGAATACCGACGTATAAACTTTCTCTAGTAATATCTAAAAGTTTTTTTGTTTCTGCAGCAATTTCACCTACAGCAAAAGTGTAAGCATGGTCTCCATAAAAATCATTTTTAATAGCACCACAGTCAATAGAAATGATATCACCTTCTTGTAAAGGAGTATTGTTAGGAATTCCATGAACAATTTGTGAGTTAGGACTCATGCAAAGCGTGTTAGGAAAATCATATAATCCTAAAAAACCAGGAATAGCTCCTTGCTCACGAATAAAATCTTCTGCAAGTTTATCAAGGTGTAAAGTAGTGACTCCAGGTTTTACTTCTTTGGCAAGCATACCTAATGTTCTTGATACTACTAATGCACTTTCGCGCATAATTTCTATTTCTTCTCTAGTTTTAGCTTTAATCATCTTAAAAATATTGAGGCGCAAATTTACGGTTATTTTTGATACGGATGTGTGTATGGTTTACCAGAAATTATTTTAAAAATATCCTCTTCAATTGTACTACCATCAACAGGGTGTTCTACAAAGCGACCAATCTCTTTTCCATTTTTATAAAATATAAAAGTAGGAACACGAATTATATCGTATCCTTTTTCTAAACCGTTCGCATTTTTTTTGCGATTTACAGTTACTAACTCTAAGTTTTTGTAGTCGAATTCAGCTTGATCTAGCGTTTTGTAAAAATTAGGAATTTCACGCTGACTATCACCACACCAAGTTCCCATAAAGCCTTTAATAGTTATATCTTTTAAATGAGGCTTTAATCTGTCTGTGGCACTTTTGTCTATTTCATAGTAGTTATAAAAGTCATTAAACCATTCTGAAGCGTATGGTTCCTGTTGAAAATCTTTTTTTGTAGCAATACCAATTAAGTCTCCGTCTTTGTCTTTTTTTGCTGGGCTTTTTGGTACAGCTGCACAAGAGACGATTAATAAAGTAATAAGTATGTATATTGTTTTTTTTATCATAATGTTTTAAATAAGTGAATGTTGTGTCATTTCTTTAGGTTGCGCTACATTCATTAGTCGTAAAATAGTTGGAGCAATATCACCTAAAACACCATTTTTTATCGATTTTAACTCTTTGTCAATTAAAATCATTGGTACTGGGTTTGTGGTATGTGCTGTGTGAGGAGTTCCATCAGGATTCATCATTGTTTCACAGTTACCATGATCGGCAATTAAAATAGTTGTGTAGTCATTTTCTAAAGCAGTTGTAATAACACTTTCTACACAATTATCTACAGTTTCACAGGCTTTTACAGCTGCCTCAAAAACACCAGTATGACCAACCATGTCTCCATTAGCAAAGTTTAAGCATACAAAATCTACCGCTCCTTCCTTTAATTCAGGAACAATAGCATCGCGAATTTCATAAGCACTCATTTCAGGTTTTAAATCGTACGTGGCTACTTTTGGTGATGGGCATAATAAACGTTTTTCACCTTTAAACTCCTGTTCCCTTCCGCCAGAAAAGAAAAATGTTACATGTGGGTATTTTTCGGTTTCAGCAATTCTAATTTGTTTTTTATTTGCAGCTTCTAAAACTTCACCTAAGGTATTTTCAATATTATCGCTATTGTAAATTACATGAACGTTTTTAAATGTTTCATCGTAATTTGTCATGGTAACAAAATATAACGGTAGTTTTTTAGTGTTAAGATCTGGAAAATCTTTTTGATTTAGTATTTCTGTTAATTCGCGACCTCTGTCGGTTCTAAAATTAAAAAAGATAACTACATCATCCTCTTTAATAGTTGTTTTGGGTTGTTTGTTTTCGTTTACCATAATAATAGGTTTCACGAATTCATCAGTAATTTTTTCAGTATAGTTTTCTTGAATACTTTCGGTGGCGTTTGTAGAGAAATCACCTTTTCCGTTTACTAAAGCATCATATGTTAGTTTAACTCTTTCCCAGCGATTGTCACGATCCATTGCATAATAACGACCTGTAATTGTTGCCAACTCACCAGTGGTTTTTTGCATATGCTGCTCAATGTCATTAATAAAATACTTTCCTGATTTCGGATCACAATCACGACCATCAGTAAAAGCATGAAGAAATACGTTCTTTAAGTTATGTTCGTTTGCAGTTGTTAATAATCCTTTTAAATGATCTATATGAGAATGAATTCCTCCGTTAGAAAGTAGTCCTAAAAAATGAACATTTTTATCATTCTTTTTAGCGTATTCAAAAGCGTTTAATAATTCAGTCTCTTGCGCTAAAGTACCATCCTTAACAGCTTTGTTAATTTTAGCAAGGTTTTGATATACAATTCTACCTGCACCTAAATTCATGTGTCCAACTTCCGAATTTCCCATTTGTCCTTCAGGTAAACCAACGTGTTCACCGTCTGTACGTAATTCAGCATGTGGAAATTTATCGTATAGCGAATTTATAAAAGGAGTTTTTGCATTATATATGGCAGATACTTTGGGGTCTTGGGTAATTCCCCAACCATCTAATATCATTAAAATTACTTTCTTGTTCATTTGTTGTGTGTTGAAAAACAAAAGTAAGAAAGATTTTTAGCTCTTTTTTAAAAAATAACGAAACCGATTGTTTGTTATAAATTAGGTGAAGCTGTTTCCCGCTTTCCGCACTCGCTTTTTTTAAGAAAAATAAAAAAGAGCTCAAACAGATGCTTCAATCAGGGCTAGACTTATTTACAGTTTTATAGATGTTATACAAGATAGTTCGTATCCTGTTTGTTGCGTTTTAAAAAATAACAAAACCAACTAGAAAGTATAAAAATAGAAAGGCGATAATTAAGAACACGATATTTTTAATTAAGGAGCTTCTTTTTTCTTTTCTTACTCGAAATTTAATCTCTTCTAATTCACTTTCAGTAACATTTTTAGTAAAATGTAAGGAGTCGTTGTCATCTTTTTGATAGCTCTCTAGTTTCTCAAAAGTACTTTTTCGATTTCTTTTATTATTTTTTATGCTGGTAACCATACTAGAAACTGCACCTCCAAAACTCATAGCTATTCATTTAAAGTTATATTTATAAGTAGCTTTTTTATTAGAAATGTTACAGAATTATTTTTTAATATGTCATTGTGAGATACGAAGCAATCTGTAAATATCAAATAGCTACAAACGTCATTACGAACAAAGTGAAGTAATGACGTTTGTAGTTATTTTCTGTACTTACGAATGGCCTCTTTTATTTTTTCAATTCTATTTTCAGGGTCTGGGTGTGTGCTTTGAAATTCAGGAGTTCTATTAGGGCCAGCTGCTTGTTTTAAAATTTCCATTACACCAATTAAGCTTTCAGGATTGTAACCAGCATCTATCATTAATTTAACACCTAAATCATCACTTTCTAGTTCGTCACCTCTACCGTATTTCATATTAATTACATTGGCAATAGATGCCATTCCTTGAGCTGTACTAGGGTCAAAACCAACAGAAGCACCAGAAAGTAAACCTTGAGTTAAATCTTGTTTAGCCATACGAGCAGCAGAATGACGACCGATAACATGACCAATTTCATGCCCCAACACACCTGCTAATTGATCCTCATTTTTTAGTTTAGAAAACAAAGCAAAAGTGATAAATACTTGCCCGCCTGGTAAGGCAAAAGCGTTAATGGCTCTCTCATCTTTTAATAAATGGAAATCAAAAGGATAACCAGATTCTCTGGCAATGCTATTATCTACTAGTTTTTTTCCAATATTATCTACTAAATCTTGATATTTTTGGCTAGGGTATAATCCCCCATGTTGTTGAGCCATTTGTGGAGCACTACTTAAACCAATTGCAATTTCTTGCTTTGGTGAAATAGAAATATGTTGTTTTTTACCTGTGTAGGGGTTTACTTCTGCGCTAGAACAATACTTTACTAAAGCGAATAATGCAATTGCTGCACCAATTAAAAACCTAATTTTTAAATTTCCGCGATTTCTCATGTCTTTGAATTGTTTGTTTTTGTGATAAAGGTAAAAGTACAAAATATATAATTTAACGAATATGGATTTTTTGTGAACTATAAAAAACTTAAATTTACCCAGCAAAACAAACAACTATATGGAGTCTCATTTTGAATTAAATGAAATCACGAAAAAATTACCTAAGCATTTACACAAATTTGTAGTAAAACAACCTTATAACGAGTATACAGCCCAAAACCAGGCGGTTTGGCGTTATGTAATGCGTATGAATGTTGATTATTTAGGTAAAGTAGCACACGCTTCTTACTTAAAAGGATTAGAACAAACAGGTGTTTCTGTTGAGAATATTCCATATATGGCAGGTATGAATCGTATTTTAAAAGATATTGGTTGGGCTGCGGTTTCGGTAGATGGTTTTATTCCCCCAAATGCATTTATGGAGTTTCAAGCTTATAATGTTTTGGTGATTGCTTCAGATATGCGTACTATAAATCATATAGAATATACACCTGCACCAGATATTATTCATGAAGCTGCTGGTCATGCGCCAATTATAGCAAACCCTGAGTATTCTGAATATTTACGTCGATTTGGAGAAATAGGGTCTAAAGCAATTTCATCATCGAAAGATTATGAAATGTATGAAGCTATTCGATTGTTATCTATTTTAAAAGAGAATCCAAATTCAACTCAAAAAGAAATTGAGGATGCGCAAGAAAAAGTAGAATGGTTGCAAAACAATATGGGGGAATTGTCTGAAATGGCACAAATAAGAAACTTGCATTGGTGGACTGTTGAATATGGTTTGATTGGAACCGTTGATGAGCCTAAGATATATGGAGCTGGTTTGCTTTCATCTATAGGAGAGAGTATGTGGTGTATGAAAGATGAGGTAAAAAAAGTACCTTATTCTATTGAGGCGGCAACGGTGAGTTTTGATATTACAAAACCACAACCTCAATTATTTGTTACGCCGAATTTTGCATACTTAAGCTTAGTTTTAAATGAGTTCGCAAATACGATGGCGCTTAGAACGGGTGGATTAAAAGGAGTTCATAAATTAATAGATTCTAAAAATTTAGGAACTGTAGAGTTAAGTACAGGGGTGCAAATTTCAGGTGCTTTTACCAATGTAATAGAGGATAAAAAAGGAAAAGTAGCTTATATACAAACTACAGGGCCAACCGCTTTGTCTAATAGAGATAAGGAATTAATAGGTCATGGTATTAGGTATCATGCAGAAGGTTTTGGAAGTCCTGTAGGAAAGTTAAAAGGAATTAATCTTCATATTGAAGATATGAGTCCACGAGATTTAAAAGCCTACGGAATATATGAAGGTGAGGAAATGATGTTGGAGTTTGAGAGCGGAGTAATTGTTAACGGGAAGGTGATAACAGGTACTCGTGATTTAAGAGGGAAGATTTTAATAGTCTCTTTAAAAGATTGTACAGTTACTTATAAAGATCAAGTATTGTTTAGGCCAGAGTGGGGTGTTTATGATATGGCAATAGGTAAAGAATTGGTGTCAGCTTATTCAGGACCTGCTGATGTAGATTCATTTGGTGATTTAGGGAAAGTTTCAGAAACTAAAACAGATAAAATTCAGTATTCGGAATCTGATAATAAGTTGTATGAAATGTACGATGATGTTAGAAGAAGTAGAGTAGAGGAAACGGTTACTGAAGAAAAGGTGATGACTGTTTTTAAAACTTTAAAAAGTGAATATACTACTGATTGGCTATTGCCTTTAGAGTTATATGAATTAGCTTTGGCAAATAATTACTCAATTAAAAACGAATTGAAAAATTATTTAGAAGAATTAAAAAGTAACAAGAGTTACAGAACTTTAATTGAAAACGGTTTAAATTTGTTGTCTGAACAATAGTTAAGGCAAATGGGATTATTTAATTTATTTAGAAAGAAAAACATGACAAACGAAATACAAGAATATTTAAGTAAAGGAGCTGTAGTTTTAGATGTACGTACTTTACCTGAATGGAATGAAGGACACTCGGAAGGAGCAAAACATATTGTTTTAACGGTGATACCTTCAAGTGTAGAAGAGGTTAAATCTTGGGGTAAGCCAGTAATTGCAGTTTGTAAAAGCGGAGCAAGAAGTGGGCAAGCGACTGATTTTTTAGTAGCGCAAGGGATTGATGTGATTAATGGAGGGCCTTGGCAAAATGTAGATCAGCACTTGACGAAATAAGGTTTTGGTTTTTAGCTTTTAAAACAGCTTCTATTTTATTATGCACTTTTAATTTTTTATTCGTGTTTCTGATATGTTTACGAGTTATAGAAGGAGATATTATCAAATTATCAGCAATTTCGTTGTAGTTTAAACCTTTATTTAATTTTATGAGGATTTGAGCTTCGTGTTTAGGTAATTTAATGTCTCCTTTTTATTTTCTTGAAAATAATTTTAAAAATTTCTTAATAAATGCAATATTTTAAAAGCTATGATAGGTGTCATTGGAGCGCGTCCATTCATTGCTTCAATAATACTATTGTGTGATTCTTTAGTATCTTTTCTTTTGAGTAAATATTCACATCAATATTTAAATACAGGGATTTTAATAAAACTATCAGTATACCATTTTACTTCTAAAGGGTATTTAGCATCTTTTATTGTCTCGGTACTAACATCTTTACCTGTGCCATAATTAATTTGCCAATCAGGGTTTTTATTTACAGATACGACTAATAGTAGCCTGCTACCTTTTGAAATAAATTTACTTACAAAACTTGCATTTTTAATAGGAATAATTTCTTTTTTATTGGGACTTAATAAATTCCTCCTGCTATTGTTTTTGGCATAACTAGCTCTTCCTAGGTAAGTGCTTAAAGAAAAATACTTGCCCTCTGGAGTTACTTGAAATAATTCAAGAACAACATCAAGGTCTCTTTTGTTAATCTCTAAGTTAATTTTCCCTAAAAAAGAACCATTAATTTCAAAATCAAAATCTAATTTCTTTGTTATATACCTAAGTTTCTCTTTTGTGTCTAATATAGAATCTAAAATTTTTTCCTTTTTTTTGCTGAAAGGACGATTCATGCTTCTATCCTTAAAATCGACTATTTGTTTTACAAAATGACTCTTCGTACTCTTTTTAAGAGATAGTGTATAATTTTCTTTTTGGTGCTTGCTTTTAAGGTAGAACTTTAGCGTATCATTGTTCATTTTAGAGGTTGAGGATACATGTTTCCATTTGCCAGTTCCCATTACTTGATAGTTAACTTTGTCTTTTAAAAGTTTAGGCTTAATACTATCTTTTAAAAGATAGTTAAACCATTTAAAGGTCAAAGGGATCTGCCTAATATTAGCAACAGAATCAATTTTGTAACCACCTAGTATTTTTTTAGGAAAACCTTGACCGCCTGAATGATCATATGGTCCAATTAATAATGTGTGGTTTGCTTTTGGATTATATTTTAAGTGTTCTTTGTGATAACTTAAAGCACCAGCTTGGTCTGAATCGTAATAACCTGTAAAAGTTAAAATTGGAATATTAATTTTAGAAAAATCATTTTGATGAGGTTTCATATTTGTCCAATAAGAATCATAGCTAGGATGTTTTAACCATCTTTGAAATAGTTTGTTTTCTTTGCCTAATAAACTATCTAATTTATTAAAAGCATAGCCACCTTTATACCATTTTTTATACAATGATTTCCACTTTTCTGTATTGCTAAAATCTTTTTCATCTGTCATTTTGTTATTGTTAACATAGCGAATCCATCTTAGCATATAAGACATAAATACATTATTATACATTGGGTAATCTATTCCAGGTCCAACAGAAACCATTGGAGCAATTGCTTTTAATGCAGGGTGAAGTTTTTTTGCTCCAGCCCATTGTGCAAATCCTAAATAACTTCCACCATACATTACTATACTGCCATTACACCAGGATTGTTTGGAAATCCAATCTATGGCATCATAAAGGTCGTTAGCATCAAGTTCAAAAGGATATAATTCGTTTTCGCTATTTTTCTTACCACGTACAAAAACATTAGCGCCATGATAACCATAAGCAGTTGCTATTTTCGCATCACCGATATCATATGAACTAGGGTATATGCTAAATTTTAAAACAACAGGTAATGGTTTTTCTTGTTTTCTTTTTCTAACAATGATAGCAGATAATTCTCCTTTATCTCTAGTTTTTATAATCAGACTATCTTTAATGATGTATTTTTGATCAAGAATTTTTTTTGAATATATCCTAGCATGTGAATTTACTGTTGAAGCTACTAGGAAAGAAGCATAATTTCTACAAATTTTAATGGCTCTTTTTAGTGTAATACTATCATTTTTTATACTTAAACTTTCGTTCAAACTTTTTAATTTTAAGTCTTTAGTATCATCAAAATAAAAAAAAGAGTCTTCTATGATACCTTTTTTAATAATTTTTGCATATATTTTATCTAGACTTTCTGATATTAACTTATAATTAATTGGAATATTTGAGTTTATCGATTCTTCTTTAGTTTTAGTATATAATTCATATTGAATGCCAGCAACATGACTAAAATCACCATATCCTCCTTTTTTAAATATAACCCTTAGAGAGTCTAAATTTTGTAATGATTTTACGTGTTTTTTAGACGCAATTTGAATTCTAAAAAGATTACCAAGATAGGTTTGTCTATTTTTTTTAGGTAATTTTTTTTCTATATTCTTGGCTAAAAGTTCAATATTTTTATAAGTTTCTAGGGTATTCTTAGAAGACTTAAAATAAATTTTTTGAGATTGAAGGTGTTTAAACACAAAAAAAAACAGAAATAAAGTAATTAGTTTCTTATTCATTTTTTTTAATTAGCATTTGTTTTTAATGTAAGCGAATTTAATCAAAAAAAGATGATACTGTTAAAAGTCGATATGAATATGTTTATTTTTTAATGAGTTTTTTTTCTCTTGAATACTTTTTAAAAATTTTAAATGAGCTTCAGATTCGGGATTAAAAGAGCGGTGTGTTATTCCTCTTTGAATTGTTTCTACTTTGCTCATTGTTTGTTGAGTTTCTTCAGATGTCCAAGAAGTAAAGAATTTATCCCAAATATAATTAATAGCAGTTTTATTTGGGTGAATCATATCTTCAGAATAAAAACGATAATCTCGTAGTTCATCCATCATAATTTCATAAGAAGGAAAGTAATAGGTGTTTTCTCTGGGTTCTATTATATTGTGAATAGCCGAAAGTAAATGAGATTTGCTTCGTTGGTTTTCAATAAAACCATCTTTTAAATGCCTAACAGGAGAGACGGTAAAAAGTATATTTACATTTTTGTTTACTGATTTTATGAGAGAAATAATGGCTTCTATGCTTTCGGTAATTTCATCAACCGATAAAATTTCTTTTAAAAATTTTTTCTGTGGAACTTTATGGCAATTGGCAACAATTGTATCGGATTCAATATGGCGATATACCCATGAAGTTCCTAGTGTTATTACAATATGGGTAGCGCCGTTTAATTGCTTAAATGTCGTAGTGTTTATACTATTTAAGTTATTTAAAACTTCATCTTTACTCGCGGCGCTTAAAATTGAATGTGTATCAAAACTATGCCAGCGTTCATTATAAAAAAAAAGATCATCATCTGTGTACACCTTTTTATTTATTGCGTCTAAAACTAAATTTTCAATAGCTTTTGGGTGAAATAAAATACCAAAAGGGTTTACTACAGATTGAAATTTATAATAAGACAATTTTTCTCCTATATTTTCTGAAAAACAAGATCCTAGTAATAATAACTTAGAGTCATAATTGATTTGATTTAATGGTTGTTTTTTTAAGGCTATTTTAGTTTGGAGAATCATTGAATAAAGATAAAATTCAAGCTCAAAAATAAAGATTAAATAGTTAGAAACAAGTGATAGTTTTTTTTGATGATATAAAATTGTACATTTGTTTAATTAAAATGAATTTATATTGAACAGTATTAAGAATACCTTTACTATAAAAGATCTTGAAAATATTTCAGGGGTAAAAGCGCATACTATTCGTATTTGGGAGAAACGATATGGTTTGTTGTCGCCAGAAAGAACAGGTACTAATATTCGTTATTATTCTTCAGATAACTTGCAGAAATTGTTAAATGTTGTTTTGTTAAATACAAATAATCATAAGATTTCTAAAATAGCTGAAATGTCTAATGAAACGATTATTGTTAAAGCAAGAGAGTTGGCATTTAAGGTTGCTGTTGATGATGAAGCTATTAATTCGTTTAAGCTCTCTATGTTTCAGTTTGATAAAGTTTTGTTTAATAACACGTATAATAAGTTGTTAAATAAAAAAACATTTAGAGAAATTTTTAAAGATGTTTTTATTCCTTTTTTAGGGCATATAGGTTTGTTGTGGCAAACAGATACATTGTTGCCAGCGCACGAGCATTTCATATCTAATTTAATAGCTCAGAAAATTCAAATTAGCATAGAAAGATTAGAATATTCTGTCGTTAATTCAGAGACTACTTATGTTTTGTTTCTGCCAGAAAATGAGATACATGAGCTTGGGTTGATGTACTTAAACTACGAGCTTGTTTTAAGAGGGAATTCAACAATCTATCTAGGGCAAAGCTTGCCATTAAATAATCTTGATTATTTTTTTGAAAGTGATACTAAAATTTGCTTTATAACATCATTAACTGTTCAGCCTTATGATGATAAGATTGTAAGTTATTTTCAGGAAATTAATGATATTATTAAAGGAACAGAGCATAAATTAATCGCTGTTGGTACTAAAACTTTAAAAGTAAAAGAAATTGATTTTGAAGCTGATATTTCTTTATATCCATCTGTGGTATCGTTACTAAAAACGTTGTAATTTTTTTTGGTTAATTTTATTTTGTTTAATCTTTTTTTGTTTTTGTTGAACAAAAAATGTAAATTTGATTGACTCAATAGATTTCTTATCTTAATAGAAAATTAATTGAGCAACTAATATTAATTAATAAGGTAGCGCATTGAAAAAAAAAATATTAATAATAGGTTCAGGTTTTTCTTCTCTTGCGGCAGCGTGTTATTTAGCGAAAGCAGGTAATGAAGTTGTTGTTTTAGAGAAAAATGAAACCGTAGGAGGGAGAGCTAGGCAATTAATAAAAGATGGATTTACTTTTGATATTGGGCCTACTTGGTATTGGATGCCAGATGTTTTTGAGAAATTTTTTGCTGATTTTGGAAAAAAACCTTCAGATTATTATGAGTTAGAAAAGTTAACTCCAGCATACCAGGTTTATTTCGATGTTAAAGACTCAATTACAATACCTGGAAGTTTAGAGGAGATATATGAAGTTTTTGAAAGGGAGGAAAAAGGGAGTGCAGCACACTTAAAAACTTTTTTAAAATCAGCAGCATATAATTATGATGTTTCTATAAACGATTTGGTTTATAAACCAGGGGTTTCTCCATTAGAATTAGTAACACCTGTTACTATTGGAAAAATAACACAGTTTTTCTCTACTATAAGAACACAAGTTAGAAAAAAAATAAAAAGTAAGAAATTAATTCAAATTTTAGAGTTTCCTGTTTTGTTTTTAGGAGCTAAACCAAGTAATACTCCTGCATTTTACAATTTTATGAATTATGCTGATTTTGGTTTAGGTACATGGCATCCAAAGGGTGGAATGTATAAGGTAATTGAAGCAATGATAACGCTAGCTACTGATTTAGGAGTTGATTTTAAGGTGAACTCAAATGTAGAGGAGGTTGTTGTAAATGAAGTTGGTGAAGCAACAGGAATGGTTGTAAATAAAGAATTTGTTTCTTCAGATATTGTTTTAAGTGGAGCGGATTATCATCATACAGAAACACTATTGCCAAAGAAATATAGGCAGTATTCTGAAAAGTATTGGGATAAAAAAGTATTCGCACCATCATCACTATTATTTTATGTAGGTTTTGATAAAAAATTAGAAAATGTTTGTCATCATACATTATTTTTCGATACTGATTTTGATGTACATGCAAAAACTATTTATGATACCCCTAGTTGGCCTAAAGAACCGTTATTTTATGCAAGCTTCCCCTCTATAACAGATGGTTCTTTTTCGCCAGCGGGTAAAGAAGCTGCAACTTTCTTAATACCATTAGCTCCAGGTATAAATGATACTCCAGAGATTAGGGAAGAATATTTTAATATTATTTTAAACCGACTAGAGAAGTTAACAGGGCAATCTGTTAAAGAACATATTTTATTTAAAGAAAGTTTTTGTGTTAATGATTTTAAGAAAGATTATAACTCATATAAAGGTAATGCTTATGGGTTGGCCAATATTTTAACACAAACTGCTTTTTTAAGACCAAAGATAAAAAGTAAAAAAGTAAAAAAATTATTTTTTACAGGGCAATTAACAGTTCCAGGGCCAGGAGTACCACCAGCTTTAATATCTGGTAAAATTGCTTCTGATTTAATTATAAAAAACCACCATTAATATGAAAAAACAACTGTTCGATGAAGTTTCTTACGCAAGTAGTAAGCTTGTAACCAAAAAATATAGTACATCTTTTTCGTTGGCTACAAGAATGCTAGCACCAAGTATTAGAGGGGCAATTTATAATATTTATGGCTTTGTTAGGTTTGCAGATGAAATTGTAGACTCTTTTCACGATTATGATAAAGAAAGTCTTCTAATTAGTTTTGAAAAAGAATATTTTTCAGCAAAAAAGGCAGGTATTAGTTTAAACCCTATTATAAATTCATTCATACACACTGTTTTGAAATATGATATTTCAGACGAGATGGTAAAAGCTTTTTTAAAAAGCATGAAAGCTGATTTGTATAAAACTACTTATGAAACAGAAGCGGAGTATAAAGAGTATATTTATGGTTCGGCAGATGTTGTTGGGTTGATGTGTTTAAAGGTTTTTGTTAATGGAAATCAAGAAAAATATGATAGTCTTAAGGATGCTGCACAACGATTAGGGTCGGCATTTCAAAAAGTAAATTTTTTACGCGATTTGAAAGATGATTTTGAAGATTTAAATAGATCGTATTTCCCTAATGTGAATTTTAAAAATTTTGATAAACAATCAAAATTAGCAATTATTAAAGATATTGAGTCAGACTTTGAGTATGCTTTTCAAAATGGAGTTTTAAAATTACCGGTTGAGGCTAAGTTTGGTGTTTATATTGCGTTTAGATATTATAAACGATTGTTAAAAAAGTTGAAAGCAGTTCATTATACAAAAATAATGGAAACAAGAGTGCGAATTTCAAATCCGATGAAAATAAACTTATTAGCAAGAAGTTATGTTAAATATAAATTAAACATGATTTAATAATGCTTAAAATTTTAATTTATTTTTCTTTTATAAGTCTTGCAATAGTTGCTCCTAAGTTTGTAACTGATTACCATGAGGTATCAAATAAAAAAGAAGAATTATTATATATTAATAAGTTTCAAAATAGTAAAGAGGTAGCAGTTAAAGGGTATGTAATTTCGTTAAGAATGAAACAGGCAAAATATAAGTTTTTACCATGGAGTAAGTTGATGATTTTTAAGAAAGAGAAAAATAAATTAGAAAGCTTAATCAATAAACATCCCAGTAATATTCATCTAAGGTATGTACGTTTGGTTATTCAAGAAAAATTACCAAAATTACTTAATTACTCATCTCAAATAAATAGTGATAAAGAATTTTTAAAAAAGTATTTAAACAAAAAAGATTCTACTGACTATTTAGATAAATATATTATAAAAAATACATCATTATGATTGTAGTAATTTTTTTATTAACAACTCTTATAACTTTTTTGGTTATGGAAGGTGTAACATGGCTTACACATAAATATGTAATGCATGGTTTTGGTTGGTATTTGCATGAAGATCATCATCAGCCAGGATATCCACATGTATTTGAGAAAAACGATGCTTTCTTTGTAGTTTTTGCAATACCAAGTATTTTGTTATTCTATTTTGGAATTAGACCAGAATTAAATCCTTTGTTTTTTATTGGATTAGGAATTTTACTTTACGGATTGGCCTATTTTTTAGTGCACGATGTATTAATTCATAGACGATTTAAGTGGTTTAAAAATACAAATAATCAATATTTAAAAGGATTAAGAAAAGCACACAAAATTCATCATAAGCATATGGGAAAACCCGATGGAGAGTGTTTCGGAATGTTATTTGTGCCTTTTAAATATTTTAAGAAAAAGCAATGAGTCATTATCTGTACCTCATATTAACTTTAGGGAGCCTAAGTATTCCGTTATTATATAGCATTTTTGAGAAAAAATTTCATTTTATTCAGTATTTCAAAATTGCTTTTATAAGTATACTATTAGTCGCGATTCCTTTTTTAATCTGGGATGGTTTGTTTACAAGCTATGGAGTATGGGGGTTTAATTCAACATATCATTTACCTATAGAAATTTTAAAAATGCCTTTAGAAGAGTGGCTTTTTTTCTTTTGTATACCATATGCATGCTTATTTACTCATGAAGTATTAAAATATTTAAAACCAGATTTTAAATTATCAAAATCAGGAACTATTATTATTAGTTTTTTATTGGTTTTTATAACATTAATATTGGTGATTTTTAATTTTGGGAAGTTATATACTACTATAAATTTTATATTCTTTTTACTGTTGATCTTTTACGGATTAAAGAATCATTTAAAAACGCTACAAGAGTATTTTCCTAGTTTTTTAGTGGTTTTAATTCCTTTCTTAATCGTAAACGGAATTTTAACAGGTAGTTTTATAGAGGAACCTGTAGTTTGGTATAATGATAATGAAAATTTAGGATTTAGAATATTTACAATACCATTTGAGGATGTGTTTTATGCATTTAATTTATTATTTACAATACAATTAATTTTCAATTATCTAAAAAAGAAAAGATTTGAAAGAAAATAAATATATACGTTTTTTAATTTTTTTAGTGGTAAATTTCTTAGCATTAGGAATTGGTGTTTTGTTGATGGAAAATGGACCAAGAACAGATTGGTATCTTTCTTTAAACAAAGCGCCTTGGACACCTGCAGGTTGGGTTTTTGGAGCAGCTTGGACAACAATAATGTTGTTGTTTTCTTTTTACATGACAATATTAAGTTTTGAATATCCATTTTTAAATAAAAAATTGACAGGGCTTTTTAGTATTCAATGGATTTTAAATGTAGGTTGGAATTACTTTTTTTTCAATCAACATTTAACAGTTGTCGGGTTAATTTCAATCACTTTATTATGGTTGTTAATCGGATATTTTACGTTTGAACACTTAAAAAGATTAAAACTGTTCACATTACTAATACTTCCGTATTTAATATGGATGACGATTGCAACAAGTTTAAACGCATACATCGTATTTTATAACTAAAATTATGACAGAAAAAAATAATATTACACAAGATAAAATAGTAGAATTGTATATGAATTCAGTTTTAATATCTGGAAAGCCTTCTTCTATTTATTCATTTGCAGAAGATAACAATTTTGAAGAATCAGAATTTTACAAGCATTATTCAAGCTTTGAAAGTTTAGAAAAATCAATTTTCGCAATCTTTGCAAAAGAAACAATTCATTTATTACATAAAACGGAAGCTTATAAAGAGTACTCATCAAAAGATAAGTTATTAAGTTTCTATTTTACTTTTTTCGAATTGTTAACAGCAAACAGATCTTACGTTTTGTTTCAGTTTAAAGATGTGAAATCAAACTTTTCAAAATTATCAGTTTTAAAAAAATTACGAACAGAGTTTATACATTTTGTAAGTGGTATTAGTTTAGAAAAAATAGACTTTAAGAATGATAAAGTAAACGAAATTCAAGATAAAACAATCTCAGAAGGTTATTGGATTCAGTTATTAATGGTGCTGAAATTTTGGATTGATGATGAGTCATCAAACTTTGAAAAAACGGATGTCTTTATAGAGAAATCGGTTAAAGCGAGTTTTGATATTCAACAAATTGCACCTGTAAAGAGTGTAATAGATTTAGCGAAGTTTTTGTGGAAAGAAAAAGGAGTATCTGTATGAAAAGACTAGACAAAATACCAACATCTAAAATAGAAAGAGCAACCAAATTAGTTACTACAGGAATTAAAGTAGGAGTAAACTATGCTAAATATTACGGAAACAAAATAACAAAAAGCGAAGAGGAAGCACGAAATCAGTTAAATGAAGATAATGCAACTGATATTTACGACGGTTTAAAAGAATTGAAAGGATCGGCATTAAAAGTAGCGCAAATGCTAAGCATGGAAAAAAGCTTGTTGCCAAACGCTTATGTAGAAAAGTTTTCATTATCGCAATTTTCAGTTCCGCCTCTTTCTGGTCCTTTAGTTGTAAAAACATTTCAAAAATATTTTAAGAAAACACCTGAAGAGGTTTTTGATACGTTTACAGTAGAATCTGTAAATGCGGCAAGTATCGGTCAAGTGCATAGGGCTACAGTAAACAACAAAACATTGGCAGTTAAAATTCAATACCCAGGTGTTGCGAATAGTATCTCTACCGATTTAGCAATGGTAAAACCAATTGCAATGAAAATGTTTAATATAAAGGGGGAAGGTTCTGATGAGTATTTTAAAGAGGTTGAAAATAAATTATTAGAAGAAACTAATTATATACTAGAATTAGCTCAAAGTAATGAGATAGCAAATGCATGTAATAAGATACCAAACTTAAGATTTCCGAAGTATTACGAAGAATTCTCTTCTGATCGCATTTTAACGATGGATTGGATGGATGGTGTTCATCTTTCTGAGTTTACCCAAAAAGGATTGAATCAAGAAACTTCAAATAAGTTAGGGCAAGCATTATGGGATTTTTACATGTACCAATTACATGTCTTAAAAAAAGTACATGCCGACCCGCATCCTGGTAATTTTTTGGTTTCACCAGAAAACGATCTAATTGTTATTGATTTTGGGTGTATGAAAGAGGTTCCTCAAAGTTTTTATGTACCATATTTCGAATTAGCAGTGCGAGATAATATCGATAATCCAGCTTTTTTTGAAAGTAAGTTATATGAATTAGAAATTTTAAGAAAGGATGATACTGAAGAAGAAATAATCTTTTTTAAAGAATTGTTTTATGAGATGTTATCTTTATTTACGCAGCCGTTTCAACAAGAAGAATTTGATTTTTCTGATGAAAATTTCTTCGGTAAAATAGCAGCGTTAGGCGAGAAATATTCTAAAAGTACAGAGTTGAAAAAAATGAATGGAAATAGAGGTTCAAAGCATTTTATTTACATTAACAGAACCTTTTTTGGATTATATAATTTAATGCACGATTTAAAAGCTACAAATATTAAAATTAATAATTATAAAAATATATAATGCATTTATCTAGAGAGGCAATAGATGAGATGGAGCATCTATATAAAATAAACTTAATAAACAGTATTTCGGGTTATAAATCAGCAAACCTTATTGGTACAAAATCTGAAGATGGAGTAACAAATTTGGCTGTTTTTAGCTCAGTCGTTCATTATGGTTCTAGTCCTGCAATTTTAGGATTTGTACTACGTCCTACCACAGTAGCACGTAATACCTATGACAATATAAAGAAAACAGGTTTTTACACTATAAATGCAGTTTGTGAAGGTATAATTGAAGATGCGCACCATACATCAGCTAAATATGAATCGGGGATATCAGAATTTAATAAAACTGATTTAACACCAGAGTACAAAAATAGCTTTCACGCTCCTTACGTAACAGAGTCACCTTTGCAAATAGGAGTGAAGTTTTTAGAAGAATATCATATAAAAGCAAACGGAACTATTTTGGTTTTAGGAGAAGTAACCGACTTGTATTTTAAAGATTCAATGCTTTCAGAAGATGGTTTTTTAAATCTATCAAAAGAGAAAATTGCAGCAGTAAATGGTTTAGATACCTATATGGTTGCAGAGAAATATAAACGATTATCATATCAAAGACCAAAATAAATGAAAATTCTAATCACAGGAACCACAGGTTATATAGCTAAAAGATTGGTGTTAAAATTGCAAGAAGCAGGACATCAATTGGTGTGTTGTGTACGTGATTTAAATCGAGTTCCTGATGAAATAGAATATAAAAAAAACATTGAGTTTATAAAAGTAGATTTTTTAAACACCGAGGATGTTGTTTTTCCTTCAGATATAGATGTTGCCTATTATTTAATACATTCAATGGCAACTGATGCTATTAATTTTGAAGATTTAGAACAACGTTGCGCTAAAAATTTTAAAAACTTAGTTGAAAAAACGAATTGTAAGCAAGTTGTATATTTAAGTGGTATTGTTAATGATAGTTCTTTATCTAAACACTTAGCTTCTCGTTTTCAAGTTGAACAGAACTTGCAATCAAAAAAATACGGACTTACAACATTTAGAGCTGGTATTATTGTAGGTAGTGGTAGTGCATCTTTTGAGATTATTAGAGATATTGTAGAGAAATTACCATTAATGGTTACTCCAAAATGGTTAAATACTAAATCACAACCTATTGCTATTAGAGATGTGTTAGCCTTTTTAGAACGAGCAGTTGGAAACAAAGAATTATATAATAAGTCTTTTGATATTTGTGGAACAGAAATACTTACTTACAAACAAATGCTTTTGCAATTTGCAGAGGTAAGAGGCTTTAAAAGATACATTTTTACATTACCGTTGTTAACTCCAAAATTATCATCGTATTGGTTGTATTTCGTTACATCAACATCATTTAATCTGGCACAAGCATTAGTGGATAGTATGAAGGTTGAAGTAATTGCTAAAGCTAGTAATATTAATCAGCTTTTAGATGTACAGCCTATTTGTTATAAAGATGCGGTAAAGTTAGCATTTCAAAGAATAGAACAAAACGCTGTTGTATCAAGTTGGAAAGATGCAATTAGTAGCGGTACTTTTAAAGACCAATTGTCTGATCATATTCAAATACCACAGTACGGTTGTTTTAAAGACATTCGTTCTGTAAAAATCACAGATGAAGACTTTACTATAAATAAAATTTGGTCTATAGGAGGTAAAAACGGATGGTATAGTTTTAATGGTTTATGGAAAATAAGAGGCTATGTAGATAAAATATTTGGAGGAGTAGGTTTGCGTAGAGGA
Source organism: Tenacibaculum ovolyticum DSM 18103 (assembly GCF_000430545.1). Classification (GTDB taxonomy): domain Bacteria; phylum Bacteroidota; class Bacteroidia; order Flavobacteriales; family Flavobacteriaceae; genus Polaribacter; species Polaribacter ovolyticus. The sequence goes on along the minus strand of NZ_KE387165.1, from coordinate 292,485 downwards.
AGAACACATGATACAAATTTAGAAGCAGGTGATCCATTAGATTTTTGGCGTGTATTGTTAGCTGATAAGAAAGAAAAACGATTGTTGTTATTTGCCGAAATGAAGTTGCCAGGTGAGGCTTGGTTAGAATTTAAGATTGTAAAAGATAAACTATATCAAAGAGCCGTGTTTAGACCTAAAGGTGTCTTAGGGCGTTTATATTGGTATTCAGTTTTACCTTTTCATGCCTTTGTTTTTAAAGGAATGATAAATGCTCTAATCAATAAATAAAAGCGAGCTTATTAATTTTTCAATATTATGACTTATAGAGATTTAGATAGAATAATAGAAATGGCTTGGGAAGATCGAACCACTTTTGATGCTATAAAGTTTCAATTTGGACTAAAAGAACAACAAGTAATTGAATTAATGCGTAAAGAGTTAAAGCTTTCTAGTTTTAAATTATGGAGAGCAAGAGTTCAAGGCAGAAGTACGAAGCACCAAGCAAAACGAGAATTCGAAAAAGGAAGGTTTAAGTGTACAAGGCAACAAAGTATAAGTAATAATAAAATTTCTAAACGATAAAAAAATTAAGAGACTACTAATAAAAATACATAGAAAATGAAAACAATTATAGTCGTAGGAGGTAGTTCAGGTATAGGAAAAGCAGTTGTGAGTAAATTAAAAGAGACTCATGAAATTATAAATATTAGTAGAACAGTACCTGAAAAACACGTAAATGTAAAACATTATTCATGTGATGTTCTTGAAGATGAATTGCCTGCTGTAGATGAAGTTCATGGTCTTGTGTATTGCCCTGGGAGTATTAATTTAAAATCATTTACTCGACTTAAAGAAGCTGATTTTAAACAAGACTTTGAAATTAATGTTATTGGAGCTATTAAAACGCTAAAAGCATATGAAACTAATTTATCGAAAAATAATGGTAGTGTAGTGTTATTTAGTACTGTAGCAACATCTTTAGGAATGCCGTTTCATGCAAGTATCGCTACAAGTAAATCAGCTGTAGAAGGGTTAACAAAATCATTAGCTGCAGAGTATGCAACAAAAATCCGCTTTAACGCAATTGCGCCAACAGTAACAGACACACCGTTAGCAGCTCGTTTATTAAGAAATGAAAAACAGCAAGAAAGTATGCAAGATAGGCATCCGTTAAAAAAGTATTTAAAACCAGAAGAAGTAGCAAGTTTAGCTTGTTACTTATTATCAGAGGATGCAGGTTCAATTACAGGTCAAATTATTCCTTTAGATGCCGGAATTGTAAGTGTAAAAATATAAATCTAGGCAAATGAAATGGTTTATTCTATTTAGTGTTTTTTTATGTATGAATGATGAAATTATAATTTTTGATAAAAATAGTAGTAACCAAAATTGGTACATAACCAATGATGACGTTATGGGAGGAATATCTAACTCTTCAATGAAGCTTGATGAAGAAAAAAAGATGATTTTTTCTGGTAATGTTTCTTTAGATAATAATGGCGGATTTGCAATGACTCGATTACCTCTAAATATTAATTTTAATACAGATAAAACTAAAGTTGTTCTCAAGCTAAAAGGAGACGGTAAAAAATATCAGTTTAGAATTAAAGCTAAAAATAATCAGCGCTTTTGGTACATCCAATCTTTTCAAACATCAAAAAGTACAGAAGAAATAGAATTACCATTAAATAAATTTTATGCTTCTTTTAGAGGTTATAAATTAAATGTTGATAATTTTTCGGCAACTACAATAACCGAAATAGCAATTCTGATAGGGAATAAAAAGAATGAAAAATTTAAACTAGAAATAGAAAGAATAACACTTAAATAAATGAAAACATTAAAAATAACTTTACTTATGGCATTATTTAGTTTTTTAGGAAACGCACAAACTGTAGCATCTAAAGAATCTTTATATGATATAAAGATTGAAGGAATTGATGGGAAACAATTAGATCTTAACCAATACAAAGGAAAAAAAATACTATTCGTTAATGTAGCTTCTAAATGTGGATTTACAAAGCAATATGATGGTTTACAAGAGTTGTATGCTAAGCACAAAGAAAAATTAGTAGTTATAGGTTTGCCTTGTAACCAATTTGGTGGTCAAGAACCGGGTAAAGAATCAGAGATACAATCATTTTGTCGTTTAAATTATGGCGTAGATTTTCCTCTGACTGAAAAACTAGATGTTAAAGGAGATAAGCAACATTCATTATACCAATGGTTAACACAAAAAAGTAAGAACGGTAAAATGAATTCTTCAGTAAAATGGAATTTTCAAAAGTATTTAGTAGATGAAAAAGGAAGGTTGATTGATGTTTTTTATTCAATAACAAAACCTATGAGTTCTAAAATAACCAAGCTTTTATAAATGATTAATTTTAAGAAGCATTCAGGGATTTATACTTTAGAAACGGAACAAGAATTAAAAATTCCGTTAGAAAAGGCTTGGGATTATTTTTCGTCACCAGAAAATTTAGCGAAGATTACACCTCCTAAAATGGGGTTTAATATTACATCTAAAGTTGATCAAAAAGCATATCAAGGGCAAATTATAACTTATAAAGTATCTCCAGTAGCTTTTATTAAAACAAATTGGGTAACAGAAATAACACAGGTTAAGGAGCAAGAGTTTTTTATTGATGAACAACGTTTCGGACCATATTCAATGTGGCATCATGAGCATTGGTTTGAAAAATTAGCGAACGGAAATACCTTAATGAAAGACAAAATATCGTATAAAATTCCGTTTGGTTTTTTAGGACATATAGCGCAAGTAGTATTTATAAAAAAGCAGCTAAAAACAATTTTTGAATACAGGTTTGTAACTTTAGAAAAGATGTTTAATGGTAAATAAAGTTGTTGTATTCTGGTTTCGTAGAGATTTACGATTGGAAGATAATGTAGGATTATATAATGCTTTAAAATCTAAAAGGAAAGTATTGCCTGTATTTATTTTTGATGAAGAAATATTAGAGAACTTACCGAAAGACGATGCAAGAGTCTCTTTTATTTATCAAACATTATCAGTGTTAGATGAAACGTTAAAAACTGAAGGATCTTCACTGTTAGTTAAGAAAGGAAATCCTATTGAGGTATGGAAAGAGTTGTTGTTAACGTTTAATATTACATCGGTTTATACAAATAAAGATTACGAACCCTACGCTATTAAAAGGGATAATGAAGTTAAAGAATTTTTAAAGTCCAATAGTATTGATTTTTACAGTTATAAAGATCAAGTTGTATTTGAAGAGGATGAAGTTGTAAAAAAAGATGGACTACCTTATACTATTTATACACCTTATAAAAATAAGTGGCTACAAAATTTTAATGCTGAGGTTGATTTAAAAGAGTTTGCAATTACATTTTCTGATTTTCATAAACTTACAACTGTTTTGCCTTCTTTAGAATCAATAGGGTTTAATGAAAGTCCTATAAAGGTAAAACCTTATAATTTATCAAGTTTACAGAATTACGATGAGGTTCGTGATTTTCCTTTTATTGATAAAACATCGTATTTGTCACCTTACTTTCGGTTTGGCTTAGTAAGTGCTCGAAAAATGGTTCAATTTGCTTTAAAAACGAATGCTATTTTCTTAAATGAATTAATTTGGCGAGAGTTTTTCATGCAAATACTATTTCATTTTCCGAAAGTGGTTACTAATAATTTTAAACAGAAATATGATGTTGTTCCTTGGAGGAATAATGAGGCCGAATTTAAGAAGTGGTGTAAGGGAGAAACGGGGTATCCGATGGTTGATGCAGGTATGCGACAACTAAATAAAACTGGCTATATGCACAATCGTGTACGAATGATTACAGCAGGTTTTTTGTGTAAACATTTGTTAATTGATTGGCGCTGGGGAGAAGCATATTTTGCTGAGAAGTTATTAGACTATGAACTATCTGCAAATAATGGAAATTGGCAGTGGGCAGCAGGTACAGGCTGCGATGCAGCTCCGTATTTTAGAGTTTTTAATCCAGAAGCACAGTTAAAAAAGTTTGATAAAGACTTACAATATATTAGAAAATGGGTTGAAGATTTTGATGAACTAACATACCCAGAACCAATGGTTGAACATAAGCTAGCAAGAGAAAGAGCGATTGCAACTTATAAAAAAGCATTAAACTAAAAAAGGTTCAAAGAATATATTCTTTGAACCTTTTTTTAATATTGTAACTTATATTCTAAGCAATATAGTCTTTCGCTTTTTCTAAAGCTTTCGGAATTCCACCTGGGTTTTTACCACCAGCAGTAGCAAAGAAATTTTGTCCACCACCACCACCGTGAATCAGTTTTCCAAGTTCTCTAACTACTTTTCCAGCATCATAACCACGTTCTGCAGCTAATTCTTTAGAAATATAACATGTTAACATTGCTTTGTCAGCTTTTTCAGATGAAGCAAAGAATAAGAATAAGTTTTGAAACTCTTTACCTAAAGCAAAAGCTAAGTTTTTAATTCCGTTAGCATCTAAATCTACTTTAGTTGCTAAAAACTGTACTCCATTTATCTCTTGTAGTTGATTTCTTAATTCACCAGATAGGTTTTGAGCTTTTTCTTTTAATAATTGCTCCACTTGCTTTTTTAAAGCTGTATTTTCATCTTGTAAACTATTTACAGATTTTGCTACGTCTTTAGGATTTTTTAATAATTGTTTTACCGCAGAAAAGTTGCGTTCAACATCCTCAAAATAATTTCCAACAGCAACATTTGTAATCGCTTCAATTCTTCTGATTCCAGAAGCAACTGCTCCTTCAGATTTAATTTTAAAATACCAAATATCACCAGTTTGTGCTACGTGAGTACCTCCACATAACTCCATAGATTGACCAAATTTAATAGCTCTTACAGAATCTCCGTATTTTTCTCCAAATAAAGCAATAGCACCTTCATCAATAGCTTGTTGCATTGGTATGTTTCTTCTTTCAACTAAAGAAAGGTTTTCACGAATACGAGCATTTACAAAGTTTTCTATTTCTTGTAATTGATCAGCATCTACTTTAGAAAAATGAGAGAAATCAAAACGTAAGTGTTTTGGACTTACTAATGATCCTTTTTGTTCAACATGTGTTCCTAAAATAGTACGTAATGCTTGATGTAATAAATGCGTTGCAGTATGATTACTAGCAGATAAATGTCTGAATTCATCATTCACTACTGCTTTAAACTTTTCATTTAAATTTTTAGGTAAATTTTTAGTGTAGTGAATAATAAGGTTATTTTCTTTCTTAGTGTTAACTACGTAAATAACATCTCCGTTAGACGTTTCTATATAACCTACATCACCAACTTGCCCTCCACCTTCAGGATAAAAAGGAGTCATGTTAAATACCAATTGGTATTGCTCACCATCTTTTTTTGTAGTTACTTTTCTGTAACGTGTTAATTTAACATCAGCAGTTAAAGTATCGTAACCTATAAACTCTTCCTCATCATCTTCTATTAAAACATTCCAATCGTCAGTTTCAATAGCAGTTGCAGCTCTTCCTCTATCTTGTTGCTCTTTTAAAGCTGTTTTATATTCTTCTTCATTGTAGCTAAATCCTTTTTCAGATAAAACTAAAGCCGTTAAATCTTCAGGAAAACCATAAGTATCTTTTAGTTCAAATACCTTTTTTCCAGAAATTAATTTATCAGCAGCATTAGCAGTTATCGTATCTAATAAAAGCAAACCTTGTTCTAATGTTTTTAAGAAAGAGTGCTCTTCTTCTTTAATTACATTATGCGCTAACTGTTCTTGTGCTTTTATCTCAGGGAAAGCATCTCCCATTTGCTCACTTAATGTTTCTACTAATTTGTAGATAAAAGGTTCTTTCTGATTAAGGAAAGTAAAGCCATAACGAATAGCTCTTCTTAATATCCTTCTAATAACATAACCAGCACCAGTATTACTTGGTAATTGACCATCGGCAATAGAAAATGCTACAGCACGAACATGATCAGCAATAACACGAATTGCAATGTCAGTTTCGTCTCCAGTAACAGAAGTGTCTTCATATTTTACACCGGTAATAGTTTCAATCTCTCTAATAATCGGTGTAAAAACATCAGTATCATAATTAGATTGCACACCTTGCAATGCCATACATAAACGCTCAAACCCCATACCAGTATCAATATGTGTTGAAGGTAAGTTTTCTAAACTTCCGTTTGCTTTACGGTTGTATTGCATAAAAACTAAGTTCCATACTTCAACAACATGTGGATGATCTAAATTAACCAGTGATGCACCCGATACTTTTGCTTTTTCTTCCGCAGAGCGGATATCTATATGAATTTCTGAACAAGGTCCACAAGGTCCTTGCGCACCCATTTCCCAGAAATTATCTTTTTTATTACCTAATAAAATACGATCTTCAGCAATGTATTGTTTCCAAATATCATAAGCTTCAGTATCTTTATCTAAACCTTCCTCTTTATCACCTTCAAAAATAGTAACATATAAAATGTCTTTATCTATTTTATATACTTCAGTAAGTAATTCCCAAGCCCAAGCAATTGCTTCTTTCTTAAAGTAATCACCAAAAGACCAATTTCCAAGCATTTCAAATAATGTGTGATGATAGGTGTCTTTTCCTACTTCTTCTAAATCATTATGTTTTCCAGAAACACGCAAGCATTTCTGAGAATCAGCAACCCTCGAATTCACTACTTTTTTCTGCCCTAAAAAATACTCTTTAAAAGGAACCATACCTGCGTTTACAAACATTAAAGTAGGGTCGTTCTTTAACACCATTGGTGCAGACGGAACTATATTATGGTTTTTAGATTTATAAAATTCTAAAAATTTTGATCTTATTTCTTGAGATTTCATACGATTTGAGCTCGAAATTTTGTTAAATAATAATTAAAAAACAACTAAAGAAAAGTAGTTTTAAAACATTTTGTAAATTTGTGTGTTATCAAAAACGTCCCCTTAAAAGAAGTTGCTTGTTTTAACAAGCACAAAAATAGTATATTTAGTATTATGGCGAAAGTAAAATATTATTACGACCCCGAGACATTATCGTACCGAAAAATAGAGTCTAAAAAGAGTGAAACATATAAAAAATATTTTTTAGGAGTTGTAGGTGCTTTGTTAATTGCTTTCTTTGGTTTTATTGGGTTTAGTCAGTTTTTAATGTCTCCAAATGAGAGGTCTCAGAAGAGAGAAATCGAAAATTTTAAGCTTCATACAGAGTTAATGTCTAAAGAAATAGGTGTGTTATCTGAACGATTAGCTGAATTACAAGAGAGAGATGATAATATTTATAGAACTTATTTTGAAGCAAGTCCTATACCTGAAGAACAACGTAAAGCTGGTTTTGGAGGTGTAAATAGGTACAAGCATTTAGAAGGTTTTAAGAATAGTGCGATGATTGCGAATGTAACTAAAGAGATAGAAATCTTATCTAAACAAATGGTTGTGCAATCAAAATCGTTAGATGAAATTGTTAGTTTGGCAAAGGAGAAAGAAAAAATGTTAGCGTCAATACCAGCAATACAACCTATGAAAAATGAAGATTTAAGGAGAATGGCATCTGGTTATGGTATGCGATTACATCCGATTTTAAAATCATGGAAAATGCATAATGGAATGGATTTTACTGCTCCAAAGGGTACACCTATATTTGCATCAGGAAATGGAATAGTAAGAAAAGCGCATCGTAGTTCGTCTTTTGGTAATGTTGTATACATAAGCCATGGATACGGTTATGAAACTATTTATGCGCATATGAGTAAAATTTTGGCTAAGAAAGGTCAGAAAGTAAAACGTGGAGATATTATTGGGTATGTTGGTAATACCGGACGTTCTGCAGCACCTCATTTACATTATGAAGTACATAAAAATGGTAGACCTGTAAACCCTATTTATTATTATTACGGAGATTTAACTCCAGAAGAGTTTGTAGCGATGCAAAAAGCATCACAGCAAAAAGGGCAATCGTACGATTAATTAGAATTTTTGAAAACCAATGTATGTAGAACTACCTGAAAAAAGATATTATAAAATAGGCGAAGTAGCTAAGGCTTTCGACGTTAATGTTTCATTAATTCGTTTTTGGGAACAAGAGTTTGATGTAATAAAACCCAAAAAAAATGCGAAAGGAAATAGATTATTTACTAAAGAAGATATTGAGAATTTTAAATTAATATATAATTTAGTAAAAGAAAGAGGTTTTACTTTAGAGGGTGCAAAGAAAAAATTAAAGAGAAACCCAGAAGGAGTAATAAGTAATCACGAAATTATTAGTAGATTAGAAGCTGTAAAAGCTGAATTACAAAAAATTAAAAATCAATTATAAAACAATTTTAAAAATATGAAAAAATTTCTTCCTATAATTCTTATAGCTATTATTGCCTATGGATTTTATAACTGGGCTGTAGGTTTTCAAAACAATGCGGTAGAATTTCAAGAAAATGCAAAAACTAGTTGGTCTAACGTAGAGAGTTCTTACCAACGTAGAAATGATTTAATTGGTAATTTAGTTAAAACAGTACAAGGAGCTGCTGATTTTGAAAAAGAAACATTAACACAAGTTATTGAAGCAAGAGCAAAAGCAACTTCTGTAAACATAAATGCAGGAGAGTTAACTCCTGAAAAGATGGCTCAATTTCAAAAAGCACAATCTGGCTTATCAGGAGCTTTATCTAAATTATTGGTTTCTGTAGAGCGTTATCCAGATCTTAAAGCAAATAGAAACTTCTTAGAATTACAAAGTCAATTAGAAGGTACAGAAAATCGTATTAATGTTGCGCGTGATCGTTTTAATGAAAAGGTTAACATTTACAATAAATTAATTAAGAAATTTCCTGGTTCTTTCTTAGCAGGGATTTTCAATTTTACTGAAATGAACCGTTATAAAGCAGACGCAGGTTCAGAAAAAGCACCTGATGTAAATTTTAAATTCTAAATATGTCTAAAGTAGAAGATTTTCTTTCATTAAAAGAAGAAGAGGAAATCGTTAATGCAATTAGGCAAGCTGAACGAAATACTTCTGGTGAAATACGTGTACATATAGAGAAAACAACAATAATTTCTCATTATGACCGTGCGTTAGAAGTATTTCAGAAGCTTAAAATGTTTAATACCAAAGAGCAAAATGCAGTATTAATTTACCTAGCTGTAGAAGATCATAAATTTGTTATTTATGGTGATAAAGGTATTGATGCTGTTATTGCAGATGATTTTTGGGATACGACAAGAAATATCATGCAAGAAGAATTTAAACAAGGTAATTTTACACAAGGAATTGTTAAAGGTATTTTAAAAGCCGGAAATGAATTAAAAACCCATTTTCCGTGGCAGATTGATGATGAAAATGAATTGTCTAATGAAATTTCTAAAGGATGATTCAAAGATTATTAGTCATTAATAAAAAAGTTTTACTCTTTATAATAGCTTTCGCTTTTATACAAACATTGTTTTCGCAAGGATTTGAAATACCTAAAAAACCTAATGAAGAAACAAGTGTTTATGATTATGTAGGATTGCTATCTAAAGGGCAGAAGGTTAACTTAGAAAATAAGTTAATTAAATATTCTGATACCACTTCGACACAAATTGTAATTGCTATAATTGATTCTACTAAAGGAGAAAATATTAACTATTTAGGAGCTAATTGGGGGGAGAAATGGGGAATAGGACAAGCTGAAGAAGATAATGGTGTTTTAGTTTTATTAGCAAAAAGTGATCGTAAAATATCTATTCAAGCAGGTAAAGGAACAGAGCATTTACTAACTGATTTTCTTTCAAAAAGAATTATTGAAAGAGAGATAATTCCTCAATTTAAACGTGGTGATTATTATGCTGGTTTAAATAGTGGAGCAGATGCTATTTTTAAAGCATTAAATGGCGAATACAAAGGAAGTAGAAAAAAATCAAAAGACTTCGATCCAAGTTTTATCATTTTTATAATTATCCTTATTATCTTTTTTGTTTTAATATTTAGAGGTAATAAAGGTAACCGAGGTGGTGGTAAAAGAAATTATAGAAGATCAGATTCGAGAAGTATTTTAGAAACCATAATTTTAAGCAATGCCGGACGAGGAGGTTTCGGTGGTAGTGGCGGATTCGGCGGTTCATCAGGAGGTTTTGATGGTGGCGGTTTCGGCGGCGGCTTCGGTGGTGGAAGTTTTGGCGGAGGTGGTGCATCTGGAGGTTGGTAATTCATATAAAAGCATAGATTTCGTTTAAACGAATTATAAAAAAAGTACTTGTTATTATTGACGATGATTCAATAATAACAAGTACTTTTTTTAGTAGTAATTCTATTTTGTAGAAATGTATTTTAATAATGAAGTACACATTGTATTAATTTGTTCAAAATTTGGGCTTTTAGAAGGAACATTAGAAAGTACAACAACTGCTTTTTTATTTTTCTTATCAATAGCAAGTGCAGATGAGTACCCGCCAGTGTTTCCGTTATGAAATAGAATTGTGAAGTCAGCATCTCCTGTAATAAACCACCCTAAACCTAAACCTTGATGTTCATCATGACTATAGGTTATAGTTTGTGGTAAATTATATACATCATCCTCTTCAAAATTCTTATGAATAAACTTTTCTAAATCAGCTACAGATGATTTTATTCCTCCTGCTGCAACCGAGGTATTTGTAAAGTTCCAATTTGGAGAGATATTTCCGTTTTCATCAAGCCCTGAGACTAACAAATTTGGATCAATATTTGATAGTTCTGTTGTAGAGTTATTCATTTGTAATGGAGTAAGAATTGTTTCTTGTAAAAGGTTTTCATAAGTTTTTCCTGCTTTTTTTGATAATATATAACCTAATAAACTTGCTCCTAAATTTGAATACTCGAATTTAGAACCTATTTCGTTCTTTAAAACAATTTCATTTTTTAAATAATCTTCTAGTAAATTTGGAGTATAACTAGCAAACGGATCTATAGGGTTAAAATCAGGTGCTGCGTCATAGTTAGTAGGAACACGAGGTAGCCCAGAAGTATGATTTGCTAATTGCGATAATTGTATGTTACCTCCATTTTTTAAAGTAAAATTAAATTGTTCTTGTAGTGTTTCGCTTAAAGATGCTTTGCCTTTATTAATAGCGTCTGAAAGTAGTATGCTTGTAAATACTTTTGTTATCGATCCTATTTCAAATACATTATTTTTGTTATTTGCAATTTGAAATACATCATTCTTTTTTAGCACACCAATATAATCTGTCTCATTATTATCAATAATAGCAATCGAAATTTCTGTAGAATTAGGAAAGTTTGTAAGATTCTCTTTTATAAGAGCCGCTTTATTTTTATCTGCTATTTCAGTAGTAAAATCGGTAGGTTCTATTTTAGGTTCTTCATCATTACAACTTATTAAGAAAAAGATAAAAAGAAATGCAATTTTGTAAATGTAGTGTTTCATAAATTTTTGTTTTATAATTTTTATAGCGCAAATCTATCTTATTGATTTTCAGTAAATGTTAAAGAATATTTAATTAAAATATAATTGAATACTAATAAAAACTAAATGAAATGCTAAATAGTAAAACGAAATAAAAGAGAAGCTGTTCAATACTTTTTTTATATTTACTTTTAGTAATAAATAAGAAAATGAAAAAGCCGTATTTATTTTTATGTAGTTTATTTGCGTTGATTAGCTGTCAGAATTTCGGGCAGTTACATATACTTGCTGATTTGCCAAACTCTTTAGAAGAAGTTTCTGGGATACAAAAAATAAAAGGCTCAGATTTATTATGGATGCTTAATGATAGCGGAAATAAACCAATTATTTACGGGGTAGATACCAAAGGTAAAATTATACGAGAGGTTGTTGTTAAAGCAAAAAATAATGACTGGGAAGATATAACTTCTGATGAGGAAGGAAATTTATATATAGCAGATTTTGGGAATAACAATAACAAGCGAAGAGACTTAAGAATACTTAAAATAAGTTATCAAGATTTGTTGGTGAAAGATGAGGTTGCAGTCCAAAAAATTAAGTTTTATTATCCTTCACAAAAAAAGTTTCCACCTAAGAAGAAAAGACGTTTTTTTGATGCAGAGAGTTTATTATATAAAGATGGCTTTTTATTCATTTTTACTAAAAGCAGAGTTACTAATAATTTTGGAAAAACAACTTTATATAAAATTCCCGCTATAAAAGGAAATCATGAAGCAAAATTCATTTCAACTTTTGAAACATGCACTGATTTTCATTGTTGGGTAACAGCAGCAGCAATTTCTCCTGATAAAAAAAAGGTTGCATTACTAAATCACCAATCGGTTTTTGTATTTACAAATTTTCTTGAAGACGATTTTCTATCAGGAGATGTAAAAGAATTTCCTTTGGGGTATGTTTCTCAAAAAGAAGGGATCGTTTTTAAAGATAATAAAACACTTTATATTACTGATGAAAGAGCACATTTAAAAGGTGGTAAATTGTACGAATTCTATTTAAATTAATCGTAATTCGTTTTTTGATACTCATCTATCCACTCTTTCGGAAACTTGTTATACAAATCAATTAAAACAGGTTTATTTATCTCCTCAGATTGAAAATCTTTATAAAAACTCCCTAATAACCAAACTTGTGTGTTTTTTAGTTCTTTTTTATGTAAATTTAGTAATGCTTTTTTAGAAGTTTCATCAGCGTCTAATAACAAAAGAACAAGTGAAGCCGCAGTTTCAAAATTACTATCTAAATAAAAATCTAAACCATTTTTAATACGAGTTAAAAGTAGTTTGTTTGATAAAAAAGGAGCAAAACGAATTCTTTTTTTACGTAGATTCGGGTAGCATGAATAACTATTACTTAAATTTAAGAATTTAATTGATGCTATATAATCCTCATAAGAGAGAGTTGCTATTTTAGGTAAATCACTATTGTTTTTAAAGTCGAAAAGTAAAAACATTTTAGAAGCGCTAACATAGGTTTTATCCATGTCATTGTCTAATATGTTTTTTTCTACAGCAGCCAAAAATAAAGGAAAATTTAGTTTGCTAGGCACATCCCAAATACCTAATTTTATTCTGTAATAATAGGCGAGGTAAATATTTTTTTGCGATATTTTTGTCATCTTCGTTTTCATTACTCTGTTAATTTCATAATGAAACGAAGGGTAAAATTGTCCCTGAAAATCATGTAAACGAGCTTCTTCTTCGCTATCAATAAAATTTTGAATGATGCCGTTGTTATCTTTTTTTATAGCTACTACAAAATTTAAGTTGTTGTAACGTTTTTCTTGCTGTTTTATTAAGTGTTCTTTATCCATTGTTAATAAGATATGTTTTCTTTTTGTACTTCAAAAGCTAATAAAGTGTTATTTCTTTTACTTCATAGTGTAAAATTATAGCGTTTTTCTCTTGCTAAGAGAATGATTTTATAAGTGCTATTGTCTATTTTATATTTGAATAAAAGTAAGTGGTATTTTTTAAAATCTGCCATTATTATGGTTATTTTAGCTGTTATAAAAAAATAGAATAACCTTTTATGTATTCCACTTTTAAGCGTTTTTTACAAGTTTTTTTTGTGTTTGTTTTTTTTGTGTTTGCAATAAGATGTTCTAAGTCTAATAGTATTAGACCTGTATTAGAAAAGCAATTGTTAACATTACAAGAAGACTCTCAAAAGCAACCTGAAAAAGCAATAAAAAAAATTGATAGTTTACTGTTAAATGTTACTGATTTAAATACTGCGGAAGAAGCACTACTTTTATTTGAAAAAGGGGAAGTATATTATTTGAATGATGAGTTTATAGAAGCAAAAAATATTCATTTAAAAACATACACGCTATTTTCTAAATTTAACGATAACTATAATAAAGGAAGAAGTTTAATAACGTTAAGTAACACCTGTATTAAATTAAGAGAATTTGAAAAAGCACAAGAATACGCTATCGAGGCTTTGCATATTGGTGAACTTATAAATAATAATAGACTACAGGCAAAAGCAAACAATCAATTGTTTCAATTACATTTTAGACTAAAAGACTACAAAAAGGCATTAGCATATATAAATCAATCAGAAAAACTATTTTTAAATTCTGAAGACATTACATCTATTATTGCTGTAAAAGGAAACATAGCAACGATACACTTACAGTTAAAAGAATATAATAAAGCATTGCAAAAATTTTCAGAAGCTTTAAAATTAAGTGAAAAAATTAAGGATCCTAAAACTATTGTACGGGTTTTAAATAATATAGGATTTACTTATTTAGAAGCGAGGGAGTTTAAACAATCAGAAAAATTTTTAAGAGGAGCTATTACTTTAAATAAAAATATTAAAGCTATAAATGCAGCACCTTATAAAGGTTTAGGAGCTTTGTTTTTAGTAACGAATAGGTTAGATTCTGCAAAAATAAATTATAAGAAGGCGCTAAACATTTATAAAGACAAAGGCAACATAGAAGAAGAAACAGATATTAGAGATAAATTAATAGCTGTTGCTCTTTTAGAAAAAAACTTTGAAGAAGCTTTATTTCATCAAACGATACGTGATAGTGTTAAAATTCAATTGAATAAAAGTGAGAAAGAAAAACTACTTCATTTTGCGAATGTAAATTATAAAGTAAAAGAAAAGGAGATCGCTTTAAAACATCAAAAAGAAACAAGTAAGCAAAATATGTTTTTAGGTGTAAGTGTTATTATTTCGTTAGTATTACTACTTATTATAGCTGTCTTTTTAAATTACAATAATAAACTAAGAGCTTTAAATAAAGCATCGAAGTTAGAACAACGTTTGTTAAGAGTGCAAATGAATCCTCACTTTATATTTAATACCTTGGCAGCAATTCAAAACATTATTTTAGAAGGAAATCCTTTAGAATCTTCAAATTATATAGCTAAGTTCTCTAAATTAATTCGTCAGAATTTCGATTATGTTAGAAAAGAAGAAATATCATTAGAAGAAGAAATAAAAATGATTTCTAATTATATTGAAACGCAGCAACTACGTTTTAATAACGCATTTAAGTATACAATAGATATATCAGAGAATTGTAATATAAAAGAACTTAAAATGCCTCCAATGCTTTTGCAACCTTTTGTAGAGAATGCGATTGAGTATGGGCTTAAAGGAAAAAAAACAGACGGAGTTTTAGCTTTAAAAATTGATAAAGAAAAGGATGGTTTATATTTTGAGATTCTGGATAATGGGGTTGGAAGAACTATAAAAAAAAAAGATGTTAAAGTGTCAGAAAAATTGCATGCAACAGCTGTTTTTATAGAACGATTAAAAACAAGAGGCAAAGGAGAGGAAAAGTCTTTTACGATTGAAGATTTATATAATGATGAAAAAAAATCAATAGGAACAAAAGTGTTTTTTAAACTTACCGTATAAATGATAAAGACAGTATTAATAGAAGATGAGTTTAATGCCTTAAATACCTTAACTAAACTAATTCAATACACCCAAAAAGATATTGAAATTATAGCAACAATAGATAATGTAAATGATGCTATTGTATTCTTAAAAAACAATACACCAGATTTGGTTTTTATGGATATAGAATTAATAGGGGGTACTGCTTTTCAAATATTAGAAACCCTAGAAACTATTAATTTTAAAATAATATTTACAACTGCTTTTGATGAGTTTGCTATAAAAGCGATAAAGTTTGATACTGTTGATTATTTATTAAAACCAATAGATTCAGATGAGTTAAGTAAGTGCATAGAACGTTTTAGAATTGGTTATGAAAAAGAACAACATTATTTAAAGGTTGTAGATAAGGTTGTTGAGTTAGATAAAAAAGAAGCACAGAAAACACTGCTAATAAAAACAACAGATGAACAACATTTTTTGCAAGTAGATGAAATTATACGCTGTCAATCAGATGGGAGCTATACTACCTTTCATACTAAAAGAAAAAAAATAATGAGTGCAAGAAACTTAAAATATTACGAAAATATTTTAAGCGAACATACTTTTGTTAGAATACATCAATCTCATTTAATAAATATAAAATATATAGCTTCGGTAACAACAAATACAGTTGTGTTAATAGGAGGAGAGAAAATACCATTAGCATCTAGAAAAAAGAGTTATTTAAAGCAGTTTCTAAGTCAATTTCAGCAAATACAAAACAAGAAGTAACGATTATAAAACTGTTTTTTAAAAACTATTTTTTCGATATAGTTTTGAGGTATAAATTAAAAATAACCTTAAAACAATTAAAATGGGACTTAAAGAAAAGAGATTTACAAAAACGTTTCAAGAGGAGCAATATCCAGCTTTAAAAGAGCAAATTAATGTAGCAGCTGGTTTTGATATTACTTTAGAAACAGCGTGGGAAACTTTATTTGAAGATCGTTTTTTACATTTATATAGCGATAGCTATCCTAAAATTTACTTTCAGCCATTAATTGAAAGCTTTTCAGCTATAACGGCAGATGATATGGGTAAAGAAGCTTTGAAAGAAAGCTTAAAAAAAGTAGTAATTGTTAATAATGACAATCATCACAACCCAACAAACGCATATACTTTTTCAGAAGGAGTTTTACAAATAAACCATAGTCCGATTTTAAATGCGGATGATGTAAGTTCAAGAACTAAGGTACTTACTAGCTTATTAGAAAATAATTTATAAAAATAAAGCCTCCTTTTTTAATTTAAAAAAGGAGGCTTTAAAAAGATTAAGATATGTTAAAAGGGCTATACCTAGGAGTATTTTTACTAGTTATCAGTACGTTTTATTCATGTGGTATAGCAACTAAAGTTGCTAAAAAAAGTTTAGTGGAGTATTTAGAGTTACATCATAAAGGAAAATACGAAATTGTTGTGTTCAAACGTAATTTTAATACAACGAATGTAAATTTCAACCTGTTTCTAGTAGCGTTAAGATTGGTCGAAATAAAAACAGTTTCAATAGTATTTGAATGGGATGCTAAATTAAAAAAATTACATAGGCCTTATTATAAAGAAGGAAACTCTAGAGCTTATTTAACTTCAAAAAATATTAAAGAGGTTTGTTAATTAATCGTTTTATGGCTATTTCATTTTAACACTTTCTTCCACCTTGTTTTTTTCTAAATAAGAGCAATACCTGTCTCTTTAAAATTATAAAACTAGTCAAGTTTTATTTACGCTCAATAATTAAATAAAAAAGAATGGATACATCGTATATAAATAAGTTTAAGGCAAAGTCACCTGCTGCAATAATAGATCTTATTTTTAAAGAGAAAGAAGAAGTAGCAATTACTTTAACGCTTAAAAACGGAACATATTTAGAAGGTTTTATTGTTGATGTATTAAAAGAAGAATATCAAATAGGGGTATGTTTAAGAACTCAAAACAATGAAGTTTTCTTTTTTAATGTTCAAGAGGTTTGTTTATTAGGTATTAAATATCCGAAACAATTAGCTGTAGCATTGTCTGACGGTAGTGTGAGCAGACCCATTAATTCTAATGAAACAATAAGTGGTTTAGAGTTAAAAAGATGGGTTAATAAACAACAAGAAATATTAAATGTACCAATTAATTTAAATGTAGATAAAGTTGCATTACAAGAGTTAAACGTTCGGTTGAATTGTAAAGATATAGTAAACTCTCTTTTACAAGCAGTAACATTGGTGTGTAATGACTCAATGGCATTAGATATTTGGAAAACTATAACAAGTATAACTATTGTTCAAGCAGCAAATTTTAAAGTAAAGAAGGTAGATAATGTTTTAGAGATTTCTATTGACACTAAAAAAGCATTACCAGAAAAATTAGAAAATATTCTAGTAGAGAAAATTGAATCAGTTTTGTGAAATACGCTTATAAAATGAATTACTGCGTATATAAAAGCAATAAAAGGGAGATAATCATTAGACTTTATATTTGAATAAGGATTAAGAAAATTATAAAAAAAGATACATAATATTACTATGGGACTAAGAGAAAAAAGAATTATTAAAGCATTTCAAAATGAGTTATACCCAAAAATTGAAGAGCAGATTTTTAAAGCAGCAAATTTTGATGTACTAATTTCTATCGCATGGAATACTTTACAAGAAGATCGTTTTTCACATTTATACAACGATACTTTTGTTAAAGTTTACTTTCAGCCATTAATAGACGGGCTAAAAGCTATTAATATAGACGAACTAGGGGGAGAATTATTAAGAAAAGGATTGAGAAAAATTGTTATTGAAAACAGTAAAAATGAAAGTAACCCAGAGAATGCGATTAGTTTCGAAGAAGGGGTTTTAAAAATAGATCATAGCCCAGTTATTAATGCTGATGCGATAGAAAGTAGAACTAAACGTATTATTACATTATTGGAGGATAATTTAGAGCGTTTTTCAGAAGCAGATGAAAACCTAAATGGCCCCTCTGTTGATTTTAGTAAAAATAAAAATGCTTTTTCATTCGAAGAAGTTAATGGGGCAATAACAATTACTAAGTACAATGATGACCAAACAACAATTGTAATTCCTGAACTGATTAACAATAAGAAGGTAACAAAATTAGCTCCGTATTCATTTCAAGAAATGAATTTAGAGAAAGTAGTACTTCCTAAAACATTGTTAAGTATAGGAAAGCAAGCATTAGATGGTAATAAACTTACTCATATTAATTTACCAGAAGGTTTAATTGAAGTAGGTGAAGATGCTTTTTATGGAAATCAATTAAAAACACTTACGTTGCCAAATAGTCTTGTTGTAATTGGGGATGGGGCTTTTTCTAGAAATACTATTTCGACATTGACTCTTTCGGAAAGTATGATAGAAATACCAAACTATTGTTTTTCTAATAGTGGCATTACTGAAGTAAAATTACCATTAAGTCTTAAAAAAATAGGAGAATCTGCTTTTGCTGGGAATAACTTAGCGTTTTTGAGTATTCCAGAAGGTGTAGATTCTATTGGTCCACAAGCATTTTCTGAAAGTAATAAATTAAAGAAAGTATCAATGCCAATAATATTCAAAGAAAGGATTGAAAACATTTTTTTTCGATCTGAAATTAATAATATTTCATTTGAATATCCAGGTACAGGTTTAGTTAATAGAAGGGAAGAAGAACAAATAAAAGAAGGTTCGAAAAATGAACAACCCAAAGTAAATTTATCACAATTACATAACCAGTCGGTAGCATTAACTTTTGAACGTCAAGATCATTTTCAAGAAGTTGTTGAAGATTTAGGTTGGTCTTGTGATATGTTAGAAGGAACGGTAACATATGGTGAGCATGTTTTTAGAATGCAGGTGCTAGGAACATATTCTGAAAAAGAACAATCATGGCTTTGGGCATGGGCAAATAAACAAAGCGGAATTCCAGAGCAATTCTTAGAAGCTTCTTTAGCTTTAAAAAAAATAGGCGAAAAATATGGTATTGAAGATTTAACAATGCCAAAGATTGAAACAGAAAATGATCCAGGGCATTATTTTTCTTTTGTAGCTAATGGTGTCGTTGTATCGAGTTGTTATGCTCCTTTAAATTTTAAAGGAATAAAAGTTTATGTATTGCTAACATCTGAGTTAGTAGACGCGAAAGAAATTACAGAACCTGCTCTTATTTGTTCACATTTTGCAAAGGTTACCACTAGAATGAAATTTAGCCATAAACATGCTTTGTTCTCTTATTTAAATCAAAAAGGGTATAAAGTACAATTGTCAGGTAATAATATTTTGGCTACTAAAGGGAGCGATCAAATTCTAGGGATTTTCGACTTGAAAAATCGCTTATTAAAAGCATCTAATTCTAAAATAGCAACAAACGTATAGTAGGGTTACGTGTAAATAGGTAAGTATAATATTTTAAATAAAAAAAATGAACGAATATAAATCTAAAAGTTTAACTGAATTAGAAAAAGAGCATCAAGAAGCACTTACTATTGCTCAGAATAAGATGCTAGAAGATTTAGCAGCAGCACAAGCAAATGGTGACACAGAAAAATTACAAGCCGTAAGTACTGCTTTTCAGGATACAGCACAACAATTAATAGAACAATATACAAAGGGTATTGAAACAATAAATGCCTTAAATTTAAAAAATATTACTGAAAATATCGTTGAGGTTTATGATAATTCTAGAGCGGATATTGATTTAAATGCGTTGGTTTATGATGGTGATAGAGATTATGTTTTAACTTTTCAAGAAGATGAGTTAATTCAAAAAATATTAACCAAAATAAAAGATAACAACCCTGTTTTTAAATCACGTCGTCATTTATTAAAATCAAGTTTACGATTAACAAAAACCTTGGCACCTGTTTTACATGAAATAGGTTTGCATTGTAAAGAGGTTTTAAAGTTGAAATCTGATATAGAATTTTTTGTATATCAAAGTGATACTTTTAATGCAGCTTGTTATCCGCCAGATGAAGACAAATTATACATTATTTTATCTTCTGGTCTTTTAGAGCGTTTTAAAAAGGATGAATTGGCCTTTGTGGTAGGTCATGAAATTGGGCATGTGCTTTTTGAGCATTTTAACTATCCAGTTAAGCACATTTTAGATGAAGGAGAAAACGAATTAGCGCCAATCTATGCAATGAAATTATATGCATGGAATAGAAATGCCGAAATTAGTGCAGATAGGGCAGGGTTGTTATGTTGTCAAAGCTTTGAAGCAGCAGGGCGTACATTTTTTAAACTATCATCAGGAGTAACTACAGATTCATTAGATTTTAAACTAAACGCATACATAGAACAGTTTTCAGATTTAGAAGCAGTTTTAAAAGACGATACACACGATCCTTCAGATTGGTATAGTAGTCATCCGTTTAGTCCACTTAGAATTAAAGCGCTAGAGTTGTTTAATAAAAGTGAAACCTATGGTTTATTTAATCCATCTATAAAAGGAGAGATTACAGAAGAAGCTATGGAGTTAGAAATTAAACGAATTTTATCTCTAATGGAACCAGAAGATTTAGAAAATGAAACTGAGCATTCTGATAAAATACAACGTTTTATGTTTTTAGGTGGATACATGATTTCTAAAGCTGATGGAACCGTAGACGATTCTGAAATACAAGCCTTAAGTAGTATTGTTTCTCCTGCAATTTTTGCAGAATGTATGTTAACAGTTAAAGGATTAACAGAAGATGATATTATTACAGAGATAATTGATTTAGCAAAAGAATTAGATGTTGTACTATCTGTAATGCAAAAATTAAATATGCTTAGAGATTTATCTATAATCTCGTATGCAGATGGTCAAATAGATGAAGAAGAAGTAAATGTGCTACATAATTTAGCAAAACAGCTATATATAAAAACAGAGTTTATAGATAGAGTGATTAGTGATGCTCAAAATGTAGATTAAAAATATCCTTATCCTCATGAGGCTTATTTTGCTGTCAAACTGTAAGCTGTTAAAAGTTTACAGTTTGACTTATTTGGTATATTAATGTAGCCCATCCAGTAACCAATAATAAACCTCCTAATGGCGTTATTGGCCCAAGGAATTTCATTTTTTTGCCTTTTGCGTCAGATAAGACCAATCCGTAAATACTAAAAGAAAAAAGAATGATACCAAAAATAAAAGAATAGTTCATTAATTGATTTGAGCCTTTAAAATAGCTTCCTACAAATAATAAAACAATTGCGTGATACATTTGATATTTTACACCTGTTTCAAACGATTTTAGCTGGTCTTCAGATAAAATTTTCTTTAAAGCGTGCGCTCCAAAGGCTCCAAAAATTACAGCGAGCATTCCAAATAAAGCTCCAGATATTAATACTACTTGTTGTGTTATCATAAAATTAAAAATTAAATCCCATAGCAAAAGCTATTCGTAAACCATCATTACTATTAAAGGCAGAAATATTTGCAGTCATCATATTAGCTGCGTTAAAGAAAACTCCTCCACCAATAGAAGTATTCCATTTTTTTGAATCTATATTTTCTAACCATACTTTACCATAATCAAAACCACCATAAATTCCAACATGTAGTGGTAATAAGCCAGTTTTTAACTTTCTTAAATTTAAACGAATATCTGAACTATGATAAAACGCATTTTTACCTATAAAACGTTCATTTCTGTAACCACGTAAACCATTATTTGCACCTAAATTGGCTCCTTGATAAAATTCAAAATTATCACCAAAAGTAAAATGACCTTTAAATTTTGTAGCTAAAACTACCTGACCGCTAGGAACTAATTTATAGTCAAATGAGATAGAAGGAATAGCGTAGCCAAATTTATTATTTCTTTTTAAATTAGCAGTATAACCAACTTGTAAAGCTGTTTTCATTCCTATTGTTGTAAAAGCAGGGTTGTCAGTGTTTTCAAAGCTATAACTAGCTTCTGCATTTAAGAAATTTTGAGTATTAAAATTAACAGCTTGTGCTGCAATAAACCTATTAAGAGTTTTATCAATTTTAAAAGATTGGTAGTTTAAGCCTAATTTTATTTTTGCTCCCAAATCACCTTTCCAATGTATCGATAAACCAGCTATAGCTTTTCTTATTTTTACACGATTGTAATCTTTATTTACAACATCATCAGCTTGCAAGTTTTTTGTGTTATTACCTAACCCGAAGAAGTTCATAGCATAATTAGGACTTGTATACATTGCATTTAAACCAAGGTTCCAGTTTCCTATAACATTCGCAAATTCACTAGAATAATTTAACTCAAACCCATTAGTAGCAAAATAATAGGCACCAGATAGAATGTGTTGTGATGTAAACGGATTTCTTTCAAAACCATTAGCTGTATAAATGTTAGAGAATCCTATTTTAAATCCATCATCTGGATTCGCTCCAATAAGCGGACTTAAAACATTTGAGTTGTTTTTTAATTTTTTATAATTGTAAACATTTGTTTCGTAATCATCCGTTAGCTTTTTGTTTCCTTTTTTGGTAATAAATGTGTTTTTCTTTGTTTTATGGTCGTAAATAGTTACTCTTTTACCATTAATAATATTGTAACTGTCATTATTTTGACCACCAACAATTCGAAGTTTAATTAAATTATCTCCATTGCCTTTTACAACAAACATATCATCATCATCTAAACCATATACCCAAATCTCTTTAGTTTTAATATGATTGTATGTTCTGTTATGAAAAATAGTAGCTTTCTTTCCTTTTTTAATTCTGTAAGCAATAACTTTTGTTTGTCCGTTAGGTAAGCGGTTAATTTCAAACCAATCATCTTTGTTAGTACCTTTAATTACTTGAAATTTATTAATGTGTTTAAAATAAGTATCAGATATTTTCTGTAAATTTCTTCTTCTTCCTTGTAATTTATTTTTAATTATTTTTATGGTTTCACCTTGAACTTCATTAGGGAAGTTCGCAAAAGAAGCATCAATAATTTCATCGGTTATATTAGTAATAATATGTTTTACCTGTGCGTCCCAAATACTTTTATCAGATTGATTAATTAAAGACATGTCTAATGGATAAGGCTCTAAATTAAACCACTTCGGGCTTTTTAAATCTTCCTGGTAAGCTTGCATTAAACGTAAAGCAGGAACCATTTTTGTAGCAAAATTTAATAAAGCACCATCTCCCATAATAGAAAATGCCTGATCTCTATCTCTAGGAATAGGGCGATAAATAGTATACCCATTTTCTTTAAAAGTAGCCCAACGCCATTGATCTTCGTGTCTGTCCCAATCTCCAATTAACATATCAAATAAACGAGCTTTAATATAAGAAGCTTCATCTATTTTGTGTTTCTCATTTTTAGATAAATTCTTTAATAAATCATCAGTGCTAATTACCTTATTAGAAAAACCAAAACTAGCCTTATCACCATGTCCAGAAGCTGCACGCTCTTCAATCATATACAATTCATCACCAAAACCTGAATTAAAAGATCCCAGCGCATTTTGTTTAGGTACATAATATAAAACGGGATTTGTATGATAAATACCTACAGCGTCAGATAAAGCTCCGATAGTAAATGGTGCATACGGATGCGAACCTGTAAAAGCATCTAGTAATAAGCCTTCAGTATAGGTTTCATCTAGTTGACCATTTAAATATTGATCTTTAAAAGCAACAGCTTGTAAGTATTGAACAGCATTTTTACGTAAAGCTCGCATTACATATTCACTTCCATTTTTATCTCGTAATCGTAAGGATTTAGATTGATTTCCACCACCTTTTCTTACAGGTCTTAAACCTCCAAAAAGGGTGTCTAAATTTACTATTGGTGCTGTAACTTTCGTTCCAAAATATTTTCGATATCGTTTCCCCCAAAAATATTCGTAGATACCTCCTTTTGTAACCTCTTTATCAGTATAAATTGACGCAGCTTTTTCTGTAATTTTACGATCAGGATATGTTGTAAATGTTTTCTTTTTATTAGGTGCTAAAACATTGGTTTGGTACACCACTTTATCTTCATTAACAGCATAAAAACTTACATTAGAAGAGCCGTCTTTATAAATATCTAATTTAGCATAACCTTGCCCTCCATAAGTGAATTTTGCACCGCCTGCTAATTTGGTAGCAGTAGTTTTTGAACCAGAACCACTAATTATCTGCGGAATATTGTCTTCAACAATATATTGTAAACTATGCTCATGACCAGAAACAAAAATTGTTTTATCGTTTTCTTTAGCTAAGGTTACAATGCGTTTTTTAAGTTCGTTGTATTTTTTATTTTGTAAATCGGTATTTGTGATTCCCGTTGTTTTTCTTAAAATATTTTTTAGAGTTCCTAAAACAGGAAGCGGTTTCATATGACTTTTAAAAGAATAATAACCACCATGAGGACCATTTGTAAACATTGGATGATGTAATGCGATAACAGTTGTTTTGCCCCTTGCTTTTTTAATTAAACCTTTAAATTCTTCAAAAAACTTTATCCTTGTTTTTATTTCACAATTGTCGTTTATTTTTGGGTGGTTATCCCAATTAGTAACATACCAATGTGTATCAACAATAATTAAAACAACATCTTTAGAAATGTTTACTTTTTTTAAAGGGCACCCATTTTCTGGTAAAAAAGAATTTTTGCCCAATGCTTTTTCTACTAATTTCTCTTCTCTTTTTAATCCATCTAAGCCATTATACCAATCATGATTCCCTGGGATAAAGATAGACCTACCAGCAAATTTTTTTGCAATAGAAGTTTGTGCTTTAATTCTGTGTTTTGCTAAAGGATATTGTTCAGATGTTTTAAAAGGAACTCCTGTTTCATATACATTATCACCTAAAAAAAGTAATGTAGCGTTTTTATCAGCTTTACTAATATGTTTATTTAAATACGCTAGTGCTGGTGATACAGATCCTAAATTAGAATTTCCTGCATCTCCAATTAAATAAAAAGAGTGTATAATTTTTTTATTAGAATTTATTTTTTCAGTTTTTTCTTTCGTTGCATATTGAGCTTTATAGGTAGCGCAACCAGTTAATAAAACGACTGTCGTAAAATATAGAAAAGATCTAAAATTCATAAGTTAATCAATTGGATTGTAAAAGTAATTTATATTCTTGAAACCAATGGGCTTAAATATATTTAACCTTGCTTACTAAGGTTTTGATAATCTTCATTAGTATCGATATCAATTAAACAAAAGGGTTTCATTTTTATGATTTCTGATGATTGTTCATTTAATAGCTCTTTTGCTCCTTTATCTCCCTTTAAATTTAGTAATTTATTAAAATTAGATTTCGGAAAAATAGCTGGAACCCCAGTTTTGTTTTTATAATTAGATGCTATTGTTTTAGTAGGATTCTCTTTGTAAATAGCTAGCATCTCGTTTAAGTAATTAGTAGTTACATTTGGTTGATCTGCTAACATAATTAATATTGAATCTATTTTTTTATCCATTAAATAATTTACACCAAAAACAATACTAGTACTTAAACCATCATTGTAATTAGGGTTGATTATTATTTTAATAGAAGTATTATCAATTTGTTTCTTTATAGTTTCAGCATTTGCACCTAAAACACAATAAACATCGCAAGCTTTCGATTTTTGTGCTTGTTTAATAGACCAGCCTAATAATGTTGTTTGTTTATAAGGAAGTAATTGTTTTGCAGTTCCCATTCGAGAAGAATTACCTGCAGCGAGTATTAAAATTGCAGTTTTTGCCATTGATTTAGGTATGTATTTTACCAGTTATTTTTTTCAATGAAAAAACTTCTTTTTTACGAATTACTGATAAAATTTCAGCTAAAATAGATAGCGCAATTTCTTCAGGAGTTTCAGCACCAATATTTAGCCCGGCTGGTGTATGGATTTTTTCTAAAAAAACATCACGTATTTCTGGAGCAAAATTAAATAACTCATTTAATAATTTTTCTCTACGTTTTGCAGCACCCAAAATACCAATATAAACAGGGTTTTCTTCTTGTAGTTTTACTAGCCAGCGAAGGTCGTATGTAAAATTATGATTCATAATTACAATCGCTGTATTTTCATTTATATCGTTTAAATGAATCGTTTCTGGAGTTTGAGCTGTTACCGATTTTGCGCTAGGAAAATCGAGTAATTGTTTAGGGTCTTTTATAGAAGTAATTACATCAACTTCCCAGCCTAATAGAGATGCTTGCTTGCATAATTTTACAGCATCATGTTCTCCTCCGAGAATTAATAAACGGAATAAAGGTTGTAAAACTTGCTCGAAAACTAATGTTTTGTTTTTTACTGTTGGATTAAAAGCATCAGAAAAAGTGAATTTTCGAGTGTCATGAAACTGAATTAAAGAACCAAATTCTCCAAAAACTTCATCTTTTTTATCATAAAAAGATTGAATTTTAAATGGTTTTCTATTTGTTAAAGTATCATGAAAAGCATCAATAAAAGGAGTTGTTATTTTAAAAGGCTCTAATAAAATATATAAAACCCCTTCACAACCTAATCTGTACCGACCATCATAAGCAATTATTTTTGCTTTTCCATTTTTAAAAACAGAATAGGCTCTTCGTTGCACTTCTTTTTCTACACAACCACCACTAACGGCGCCAGTTATTTTTCCGTTAGAAGATAATAACATTCTAACTCCAGGTTTTCTGTACGAAGAACCATCTAAATCAACAACAGTTGCTAATACGTTTTGTATCCCATTCTGTTGGTTAATAAAAGCTTGCTGTACAATTTCCTTAAATTCGTGCGTCATTTAGTAGTGTGAGTTTCTATATCCGAATTGATATAAATGTACAAATTTTTAAGAACTACAACTTAGTGCTGAACAACCAACTTTATGACGTGCCCATTCTGGTCTTTTAGCAAACCATTTTTCATGTGTTATTTGTTCTGAATATGGATTTTTTAATAACTGGTATAAATCGTCAATTAAAGTATAATCTCCTTTATCTGCAGCGTCAATTGCTAATTGAGCCATATAATTTCGTAACACATATTTTGGATTCGTTAAATCCATTTTTTCTTTTCTTTCAGAATCTGTAATATTCTCGTGCTTTAACCTTTTTAAATAACGAGTAAACCAATCTTTCCAGTGATTTTTTAATTCATTAGTAAGTTCTTCAATTTTATAAAAAGCAACTTCAACTTTTTTAAAGGCGTCGTTAAAAGTATCTTCTGTTGAAATATTTGACAAGTTTCTAAAAAATAACGTCATGTCAGTTTCAGTTAACTGTAAGGTTTCTTCTAATCTGCCAATTAATTCCTTGTCGTTTGCATCATCAGAAAATAAACCAAGTTTCGATTTCATCATCTGATGTTGTTTTTTGTTATAAATCTCAGAGTATTCATCTAAAATTTCTTGTATAGGCGCTACTTCTTCAATAATAGGGTACAAAGCATTTGCTAATTGAAACAAGTTCCACAAACCTATTTGTGCTTGATTTCCGTAACGGTATCGCTTATGTTGGTTATCTGTTGTATTTGGTGTCCAGCCAGCATCATAGCCTTCTAGCCAACCATAAGGGCCATAATCTATAGTTAAACCTAAAATAGACATGTTGTCGGTATTCATAACACCATGTACAAAACCAACGCGCTGCCAATGCACAATCATATCGATTGTACGATTTCTTACTTCAGTTAAAAAATCAAGATACTTTTGTTTTCCTTCGGATGTAATTTCAGGGTAAAAATATTTAATAGTATAATCAACCAACATTTCTAATGCTGGAGTGTTTTTTCTTGATGATAAAATTTCAAAACTTCCAAAACGAATAAAACTTGGGGCTAAACGAGAAACAATTGCTCCTTTTTCGTAGGCAGGATTACCGTTGTATAATACATCTCGTAAAACTTCATCGCCAGATAAACTTAAAGATAAAGCACGCGTTGTAGGAACACCTAAATGAAACATTGCTTCACTACACAAATATTCTCTAATTGATGATCGTAATACAGCTAAACCATCTGCCGTTCTAGAATATGGTGTTTCACCTGAACCTTTTAATTGAATTGCCCAGCGTTTATTATTGTGTACAACTTCGGTTAAATTAATGGCACGACCATCACCTAACTGACCAGCCCAATTGCCAAATTGATGCCCGCCATAACACATTGCAAACGGATGCGTGTTTTCTAGTACTTTATTACCTGAGAAAACAGCTAAGAATTCATCAGATTTAGCATCATCTCTAGTAAGTCCTATTGCTTCTAGCATTTCGTTAGAAGTGTGTAGTAATTTAGGGGCTGCTGTTTTTTTAGGTTCAACAAATGAAAAGCAAGCATCTAAAACTTGTCGTCTAGAGTTGTCTAAAATTTTATCGGCAGGTAATTGTTTATTAAAAGTATCTTGAATGTTAAGCTTCATTTTACAAAGATAATTGTATCAAAATTATTTAAACGATGTTTTACAAATTTTACATATTAAAACACACTCTTTTAATGTTTCTAATTTTGTTTTATTGAATGGTTGTGTTAAAAATAACTTTACTCTCTAAGGTTTTATGTACGGGGCATTTAGATGCTATTTGTTTTAATCTATTAATCTGTTTTTCGTCTAAATTACCAACAAACTTTAATTTTTTATCTATGTGGTCTAAAAAGGTAGGTTTTTCTAGTTCTATTCCTAAATCGTCACTGTGTTTTTTTGAATGTGTAACATATACAAAAACCTCTTTTAAATCCCATTTTTTACGTTCAGCATACATTTTAAGTGTCATTGCTGTGCAGGCAATTAAAGCTGTACTTAAATATTCGTAAGGCGAAGGACCAAAATTATTTCCACCAATAGATGCTGGTTCATCAGCAATTAGTGTGTGGTTTTTAGATTGAATTGTAGTTGTAAAATTATCTTCTATTAAATTAAGATGCCCTACAAGTTGTTCTTCATTTGTATCTAAATTTTTATTTTCTAGTTTCGGGAAATATCTTGTTACCCAAGCACCAATAATATTACCTGCATAAATGCTATCTGTTGCTTTAGAGAGTAAATGATCTGCATTGTCTAAACTAACAAAGCTTTTAGGATGATGTGCGTTTAAATAAAGTTCTTGAGCATTATTAATACCTACAATACTATCAATAGGAGAATGTAAAATAAGAATTGGTTTTTTTAGGTTTTTAGTAATTTCGGGTAAATTAGTCTTATCGAAATCAGTAACAAATTCTTCATTAATTTTAAAAGGTCTCCCTCCAATATTTACTTCAATATTTCCTTTTAATTTAACCTCTTCTATTCCATGAGAAAATAAATGTTTTACATGGCTTACATTAGCGGGAGCTCCAACGGTAGCAACTGCTTTAATGTTTTTTATTTTTGAAGCAGCAACAATAACTGCTGCGCCTCCTAATGAATGACCAATTAATAAACTAGGTGCTTTATAGTGTTCTGTTAAATGATTATTTACAGCAATTAAATCGTCAACATTTGCAGAAAAGTGACTTTCAGAGAAATCGCCTTCACTACGTCCTAGTCCGGTAAAATCAAAACGTAAAACACCAAAACCATGTTTGGTTAAAGTTTTACTTATATTTTTAACGGCTCCTAAAGTACTGCTACAGGTAAAACAATGGGCAAAAATGGCAAAGTACTGTGGTTTTTGATTGGCAGGCAATTCTAAATAAGCTTGTAGTTTATGCCCTTTTTTATTTGTGATATTTAAATTAATATTTTTCATTTTCAATCAGAATTTGAATAGGTTTTATAGCTAAATAAATTTTTCTAGCCATTTATTTAATTCTTTCTCAGTCGGATTTCTTAACTTTTTCTTACCGATAAGAATTGTCGGAAAATTAAGCTTTCTGTTTTCGTATAAATCTCTTAGTTCTTCAGCAAATATTTCATTTTTCTCAACATCTAAAAACGCGTAATGTAAATTACGCGTTTTAAAAAAAGTTTTATAGTATTGTGTTTTATGGCACCTTTCAGCTCCATATAATTTAATAGTCATTTATTTTAGTTTATGAGCATGTAGTTTGCGAAGTTTTGCTAATTTGGGGGTAATTACAAAACTGCAATAACCTTGCGTTTGATTTTCTCTATAATAATTTTGATGTGCAGCTTCAGCTTCATAAAAAATAGTATAAGAACTAATTTCTGTTACGATTGGATTTTCATAATAAGGAGTAACTTCTTTAGCAATTATTTCTGCAACTTCCTTTTGAGTATCGTTATGATAAAAAATAACAGAACGATATGCTGTTCCACGATCGGCACCTTGTCTATTTAACGTTGTAGGGTCGTGTGTTGTCATAAAAATAACTAATATGTCTTGATATGAAATAACAGCTGCATCAAAAGTAATTTGTATAACTTCTGCATGCCCTGTTAAACCAGAACAAACTTCACGATATGTTGGGTGACCAGGAGCATTTCCCCCTGCATAACCAGAAATAATTTTTTCAACTCCTTTTACTTCTTGAAAAACGGCTTCGGTACACCAAAAACATCCACCACCTAAGGTAGCTAGTTGTAAATCTTTATTCATTTTATTCGGAATAACATTGTGTTTTAAATTGATACTACTTTTTATCTAGTTGCATAGATTCTGAATTAATACAATATCTTAACCCACTAGGTTCTGGACCATCAGGAAAAACATGACCTAAATGAGCATCGCAAGTATTACATAAAACTTCTACGCGAACCATTCCTAATGTTATATCTCTATGATATTGAATTGCATTTTCTGTAATTGGTTGGGTAAAACTAGGCCAGCCAGAACTTGAGTCAAATTTAATTGTTGAATCAAATAAAGGAGTATCACAACAAATGCAATTATATTTACCTTCATCATAAGAAGTACATAATTCGCCTGAGAAAGGACGCTCAGTTCCTTTTAAACGTGTAATTCTATATTGTTCAGGTGTTAGTAATTTCTGCCATTCAGCTTCAGTTTTATAAACTCTTTTTATAGGTGTTGGATTTCCGTTTACGGCAAAATGTATAATTTTTTTCCAAGTTAGCATATCAGGGTTCTTTCTTTAATTATTTTGTTATTAAAAATATGAAAAATTGAACAAAAAATATAGTACATTATCAATTGATGATATTGATTTTGTACTATATTATTTTTATAGTAAGGTAGTCGTTTTAATCACGTCAAACTTACGTTTAATAAGAGTTAAATATTATATTTAATTTAGCAAAAACTTTTTTGATGAAAGATTTATTGATTGAAGTAGAAAAATTTGTGATTAATCTTTTAAATGAGAATTTAAAAGCATCATTTGTTTATCATTCCATTTCTCATACACAACGTGTTGTTGAAAAAACAAAAGAATTAATTGAGGGAATGGCTATTGATGAAAAGTCTGCAGAAATAGTACTCATAGCAGCTTGGTTTCATGATGTAGGCTATATGGAATCAATAGAAAATCATGAAGAAGAAAGTATTAAGGTAGCTGAGGTTTTTTTAAGAAAGCATAAAGTGTCTGATGATGTTATTCAGACGGTTTCAAAACTCATCTTTGCAACAAAAATGGGAGTGAGCCCATTAAATGAATTAGAGAAAGTTATTCGTGATGCAGATTGTGCTCATATAGGAAGCAAAAATTTTGGTGATTATACTTCTTTGCTACGTAAAGAATGGGAGTTAACAAAAGGATATGTTGTTTCTGATGCAAAGTGGAATGAAGAAAATATTCAATTTTTAACAAATCATCGATTTTACACTGATTTTGCTGCTAAAAATTGGAGTAAGGGAGAAAGTAAGAATTTAGCCCAGTTGTTAAAAGATCAAAAAAAAATAACACAAGAGGGTGTAAAGTTAAAACAGAAAAAAGAAGAGTTAGCGTTTAAGAAAAATAAAGTTGAGTTACCAGAGCGTGGTATCGAAACAATGTTTCGTGTTGCTTTAAGAAACCACATCACTTTAAGTGATATTGCTGATACGAAAGCAAATATTTTATTGTCAGTAAATGCAATTATTATTTCTATGGCATTGTCTACTTTAATTCCTAAGTTAGATAATCCGTCGAATCATTATTTAATTATACCATCATTAATTTTTATAATATTTACAGTTGCTTCTATTATTTTATCTGTTATGGCAACTCGACCAAACGTAACAGAAGGTAAGTTTACCAAAGAAGATGTAGCGAATAAGAAAGTAAATTTACTTTTTTTTGGGAATTTTCATCAAATGAATTTACCAGATTTTGAATGGGGAATGAATGAAATGATGAAAGACCGTGATTATTTATATGGTTCGCTTACTAAAGATTTATACTTTTTAGGGCTAGTTTTAAATAGAAAGTATAAATTATTAAGAACAACTTATACGGTTTTTATGATTGGTATAATTATAAGTGTAGTTGCCTTTGCAGTTGCATTTCAAATACAAGAAACTGTAAGCGCAGTATAAAACAAAATATCTTATCACGATTTAGTGATAAGATATTTTATTGTTTAAAATCGCCTATTAATTCATCAATAGTTATTGTTTTTTTACTATTAAAATCAGTTTGGTAAATTACTTCTACACGAAAAGCTTTTAAGCCAGAAACACCTTGTAAATTTTCTAGTTCTAGTTTTTCTATTTTACCTAGCTTATTTTTAGATTGTAAGTATTTAATATATTTTAGATATTCTTTAGCGTCTTTATCTTGAGAGTAAACAATTGCAATTTTTCCAGGAGCAGTAAGACGTTCGTTGGTTCCGTTTATATGTGCTTTGTCTATTCTCTTTTTTATGATTTCATAACGAATATTATAAGCTCCATCAACATCAAATTGTTTTTCATCCATTCTAAATTTTATAGATAAAGGATTGCTGTGTACAAGTATTAAAGAGGCAACACGTAAATCATGATTCATAGATTTTCGAGCAGTGTTTGCAACATTTTCCATTTCACACATTATTTGTAGTTGCCATAACCTAAGGTTGTATAAAAAAAGTTTGTCAAACTTTTTTTCTTTGGTTAAAGATTTACCGATATACATATTATACTCTACACCATCAGTTTTATATCGTTCAAAGTAGTGGGGAAACATTGCTTGTGCGTCTTCTTGTCTGCAATCAATAAAATTAGACAGCTCATCATTTAATAATGTGACACTCTGTTCATATGCTTTTCGTTTTTCGTAAACAACATGTAGTTTGGTGTCTAAACGACTCATGTAGGTGTTTACAAGAGTAGCTAAAGGAGCGTTTATTTCTTTAATATGTGTAAAAACAGGGTAAATATCTCTCTTTAAAAAATCAAGTATACCAATTTCATCTCCTGCTTTTAAACCATTAAAAACTTCTTTTAGGTACTCGTTCACACGAAACATCAACTCATCGTATATGGGTAGTTTTTCTGATTCACATGCTTTTTTTAGTACTGAAATAGCTAAGTTAAGTTGTGTAATTAAATCTTCTTTAATAGCTTCATTTCTAGCAATAGAAGATCCTTTTATATCTGATTGTCCGTATAAAGGATATACGTTTTCAAATACAATTTGTTCAATTTTTATATTTTCTTTTTTTGAGTGTAAATCAGCTTGGTATTGCTCTGCGGCTTCGTTAAATCGCCATTTTACAGTTGGGTGTAAAGAGGTGTAATGTTCTTGTATTGTTGCTTCTATAATATTTAAATATTCTTCAGAAGAACGATCTAAAGCTGCTTTAAAAACAGGAATAATGTCTTTTAACTTTTGTTGATTTACAGAATTTAATTCATAAGCTCTTGGTGAAGCTATTTCTAATAAAGCTAAATCGTTGTTTTTATTTGCTTTAATTGGTATTAACAAAATACTACCAATATTTTTTTCTTTTAAGATTTTAGAAAAGTCATTTGATGATCTTCCATATTTTTCAGAATCAGAGATTGCAACTATCTCTTGCTTTTCAAAAACTTTATTAATTATGTTATTACAAAAAAAGGTGTTACATGATATTTTCTTTTCATGATCTGATAGTATAATGCTTTCAGATTTTTTAATACGTGTTGATTGTAAAGAGAAATCAGAGGTGTCAAATACTGAAAAACCTACTTGTAAATCTTTTATATTATAAAATTCACTTAAATCCTTACGAAGTTTTTCTACAATACGACCATCATCTTTTTGTAATAAACTTGTTCTTATAGATGAAATGTTCTCATCAGCAGTAACATCAAACAAGGTCATAAGCCCAAAACCTTTGAATATATAGCTGTTTAACGGGAATTTTTCTTTCCAAATATCAATATTGTCATAATTATCTAAAAGAATTTTAATATCCTCTTCTGTAATTTTTGGAGCATTCTCAGTAGGAGTAATATCCATAAAATCGCCATTAAAAGCAACTCGATAATGTTTTATTAACTCAGTTTTTTTATCAGGAATATCAAAAAAGAAAGGACGTTTTAAGTCTATCGGATGTTGGTAAACAGTATTTAAAATAAAAGTACATGCCATGATGTACATTTTATCATCTTCAAAATTTCTAACTTTTAATTCATATCCATCACCTGCGTTTTTAAGAATGTTTTCAAAACGTTTTGTGAATTTAAAAGAAGTGAAAGAAAAAGGAACTGTAGCCGCTTTAATTTCATTTAAGGTTAGTATTTCAGGAAATAAAGCCTCTAATAAAATATCGATAATTGCTTCGTGCTTTTTTAACAAAGAAACATCAGAAAAACCATTAATAAGCTCAGGATGCTCTTCAACTTCTTTTACTAATAAATTAGCAGAGATGTTAAAAGGATGGTCTTTAAAGTTGTCACTAGCATACTCTTTAAGCATCGTGTATATTCTTGCGAAGCTAATGTTTAGTTGCAATGGTAATTCAATATTCTTAAATTCTTCTAATTTTCTAACTTCCATAAAATTATATTATAGCTATTGCAAATTTACAAAATTGTAGGCAGTTAGTCGTTTTAGCTTTGTTTGACTTTCATTAGTTAAGAAAGAAAAAGCCATTATTTAAAATAATGACTTTTTCTTTCTTAATTTATAGGCTAAAAGTGCATATTAAAATCACGTATTTTACCTTTTTTACCTAAGCTATTAAACTTCCAGCTAAAACCTAGCATAAAATATTGTTGTAATACGGTACTTTGAGAGTCTTCAATATAGTTTGAAGTTGCTCTACGTTGTGCGTTTGTATTTTGGTTTAATAAATCATAAGCTTTTAAACTAATGGTACCTTGATCTTTTAAGACAGAGTATGCTAAAGTTGCGTTCCAGAACCAAGCAGATTTGTTAAAGCCAATAAGGTTTGGATTATAAGTATATTTTACATCATTTCTCCATTCTAACTTCTTAGGAAAGGTTGTTTTTGTTCTAAAACGTAAAGAGTGTCTTGTGAAGTTTTGATTTTGATTTGTGTTTATGTCGTATTTGGTTTTAGAGAAAGAGATGTCATAACGAGTTTCTATAGATATAATTTTATTCCAATCTAAGGTTAAACCAATATTTGGTCTTAAGCCAAGAGTTCTTGCACCTTCTTTAACTCCGTTATTTATATTAAAATTTTTGTAGGCACTTATATTACCTCCAAGCTTTAACCTAAGACTAGTAATTGAATCTAATTTAACTTTTTTACTGTAGCTACCGCCTCCCCATACATCATAACCACCATTATTATTTTCGTAAGTAGAATTTCTAATAAATTTATCAGAAATACTAGTGTTTGAAATAATTTGGTTGTTGTAAAGAGTACCGCTTACGTAAAAGAACATTCCTGTACGAGCTTGCCAGTTGTATTTATTAAAATTAACATACATCCTGTGGTTTTGACTAGGCTTTAAGTTAGGATTACCTTTAATAATGTTAGATGGGTTTGTAACATCTTCAAAAGGTTGAATTTGACGTAGCTGAGGTGCGTTGTTGTTTAATCTGTAGCTAAAATAAACAGAAGCTTTTGAATTAAATCTATATCTAAAGCCAGCATCTAAATCTAAATTGTTAAATTTTTTACTTAAGCTTAAGTTAGGGCGTAGCTTATCGTTATTTTCAAGTGTTCTGTTAACGAAACCAGTTTCGAAGTTAAAACGCCATTTTTTTGTTTTATAAATTAATTCTAAGGCAGGTGTTTTAGTTATGTCGTTATATGTGAAATCGGAACTTTGGGCTATGTTAAAATCAGTATACTGTAAAGATGTATTGTTAAGATCGTATGTGTCTTCTTTGTTTTCTCTTTCATTTCTTCGAAAACTATATTTAGTATCTAAAAATAATTTTTTAGATACTAAAGGCAAACGATAGCTTATTCGTGTATTAAAACCATTTAAATTATCTGATATAGTACTTTTTTGATCTCGATTTTCGATTGTGGCATCACTACCAAAAGTTTCAATAGTAGATTTGTTAACTCCTTCCGTACTAGATTTATCAACTTTATTTGTAATCGAGGCTTTAATAAATGAGCCTTCCTTACCTATTTTTTTTGTAATGTCAATAGTGTTACTAAAATTATTTGCTTCAGATTCTGAATATGAATTACTGTTGTAACTATTAGTTAAAATATTAGCCTCATCTAATGATTCTTCTTGTCTGTTATTGCTACCATTTCTTTTATTAAAGACAAAAGAAGGTTGTATGTTAATTAAGAAAGTTGAATCTATTTCAATATCAAATTCTGTACTTATGCTGTGGTTATGATTTTCATTGCTAGCATTAGATGTTGAATTTGTAAAGTATTTTCTGTCTGGTAAGGTGTATTCTCTATTGTTTTCTGACGCATCTTTTGAAGAACTTCCTGAATAAAAATAATTAGCATTTACGTCTAAGCCTTTTCCGTATTTATCGGCATATGTTGCTCCAGCAGTTTTTGATTTTATAATTCCGCTTCCGCCACCAAAACGTCTACCGTTAATACTAAAACTACCATTACCACTAACCCAATTGTTTCCGCCGCCAAACATTTTTTGAATTTCACCAAAACTGAACCCTGGTGAATTAATATTATTAGTACTTGCTAGAACGCTAAAACGTTGGTCGTTATCAAACCTGTTTACCATAGTTGCACCTTCGTAGCGCTTATCAGTTCCTGTTGCTGCAGATACTCTACCAAACCAACCTTTATTATTTTCTTTTTTAATAGTAAGGTTAATTGTTTTATTGTCTTCATCTCCTTTTTCTCCAGAAAAAGCTTCAGATTTAGACTTGGTGTCCATAATTTGAACCTTTTCAATAATATCTTTTGTTAAGTTTTTTGTTGTAATAGAAGGGTCGTTTCCGAAAAAAGGCTTTCCGTTTACTAAAATTTTATTTACAGGTTTTCCGTTTACAGTAATTTTACCTTCTTCGTCAACTTCTACCCCAGGTAATTTTTTTAATAAATCTTCAACGTTTGCATCTTTTTTTGTTTTAAACGATTTTACGTTAAATTCTAACGTGTCTTTTTTTATGGTAATCGGAGCTCTAGATTTTATAATAACTTCATTAAGTAAATTACTTTCTTCACTTAAGTTAATTACACCTAAATTAAAGTTCGTTTCTTTTCCTAATGAAATAGATTTAGAGTAGGTGTCCATACCTACATAAGAAACAAATAGTTTTAAGTTTTTATGAAAAGATTTTCCTTCTAATGAAAAATGGCCTTTATCATTAGATATTGTGTAAGAAATAACGGTGCTGTCTTTAATCTTTTCTATGTGAATAGTAGCAGCATTAATTGGGGTTTTCTCTTTTTCAGAATTAATCTTACCTGTTATTTTAAAAGGGTAAGATTGAGCAAAAGTATTCGCATAAATTAATAGTATAAAAGCGAAAAATAGTTTTTTCATAATCTTTTTCATGAATTATTTAATAATCCACAAAGAAAATGAAAAAACTATTTTGAAAGTTGTTAATTTATGTTAAACCTATTTTTATTTTTGTCTGAAATAGATAATAATAGGTACTCCGTTAAAATTATAGTGTTGACGAAGTTGGTTTTCTAAATAACGCTTGTACGGATCTCTAATATACTGTGGTAAGTTTGCGAAAAAGGCAAACTGAGGAGTATACGTTGGTAACTGCATACAGTATTTAATTTTCACATACTTTCCTTTAATTGCTGGAGGAGGGTTTTGAGCTAAAATCTCTAACATCGTTTCGTTCAATTTACTTGTTTGAATACGACGTTTTCTGTTTTCAAAAACTTCAACAGCAGTTTCAATTGCTTTAAAAATACGTTGTTTTGTTAATACAGATGTAAATATAATAGGAACATCACTAAAAGGAGAGATTTTTCGTCTTATTTGAGCTTCAAAATCCCGCATGGTATTGGTTTCTTTTTCTACCAAATCCCATTTGTTAACAAGTATAACAACACCTTTTTTGTTTTTTTCTGCTAACCAGAATATTTTTTCATCTTGCCCTTCGAAATCACGAGTTGCATCAACTACTAAAACGGCAACATCACAATGCTCAATAGCACGAACTGCACGCATTACAGAATAGAATTCTAAGTCTTCTTTTACTTTCGATTTTTTACGAATTCCAGCAGTATCTACTAAGTTAAATTCAAAACCATAACGATTGTATTTTGTATCAATAGAATCTCTAGTTGTACCTGCAATATTGGTAACAATATTTCTATCTTCTCCAATTAAAGCATTAATAAAAGAAGATTTACCTGCGTTAGGACGTCCTACAATAGCAAAACGAGGAAGTTCATTTTCTTCAACTTCTTCTTCTTCAGGAATTTCTTTAGCAACAGCATCTAGTAATTCACCAGTTCCACTACCGTTTATTGACGAAATGGTATGGTAATCACCTAAACCAAGGTTGTAGAATTCAACAGCATCTGCATCACGCATTGCATTATCTACTTTGTTAACAGCCATAATAAGAGGCTTTTTAACTTGACGTAAAATTTTTGCAACCTCAGCATCCATAGGAGTAATTCCTTGTTCAACATCAACTACAAAAACAATAATATCAGCTTCTTCAATAGCTAACTGAACTTGTTTGCGTATTTCTCCTTCAAAAATATCATCAGACCCGACAACATATCCACCAGTATCAATTACCGAAAATTCCTTTCCGTTCCATTCAGATTTTCCGTAGTGTCTATCTCTTGTAACTCCACTAACAGAATCTACAATAGCTTCACGACGTTGTACTAAACGATTAAATAAAGTTGACTTACCTACATTAGGCCTTCCAACAATGGCTACAATACTACTCATTTTGCAAAAAATTTGTGCAAAGATACAACTTACGTTATGATTTTGAGTCGATTTTTAAATAGTATACTATATTTTAGTACATTGTGGGCTAATAACTTTAAAATATGGAGGATCAACTGTATAATCAGATTTTTTTAAAACCAAGGTTTCAAATTGATTTTGAAATGAATTCGGAGGTTTTAATGAGTGAAATTAAAAATCACTTATCTGATGAAGCTAAATATAAAATGAAGATTGTAGATAACCACGTAATTATCGATATTCCAGCAAAAGAAACTCATTTTTGGTCGCCTCAGTTATCGCTAGAAGTAGAAAGCATAACTGAAGAAACTTCAAAAATAAAAGGATTATTTGGTCCAAAACCACAGGTATGGACCTTTTTTATGTTCTTACATTTTGTTGTAGCAACTGCTTTTTTAATATTTGGCGTTATTGCATACACCAATTGGTCTTTAAAAAAAGGATCAATATTTCCTCTAGTAATGCTAGTAGTGTTACCAATAATATGGGTAATACTTTATTTTGCAGGAGCTATAGGTAGATCTACAGGTGAAAAGCAAATGAAGAGCTTAAAGAACTTTACTAAGTTGTTATTAAAAAAAATAAATTAATCTTTGTAACCAAAACGTTTTAACTGTCGGTCATTTGAACGCCAGTTTTTATTCACTTTTACGTACAGTTCTAAAAATACTTTTTTGTCAAAAAAGAACTCTAAATCTTTACGAGATTCTGTTCCTACTCGTTTAAGAGCAGCCCCTTTATGACCTATAATTATACCTTTTTGGGTGTCGCG
Organism: Tenacibaculum ovolyticum DSM 18103; assembly: GCF_000430545.1. Taxonomy (GTDB): domain Bacteria; phylum Bacteroidota; class Bacteroidia; order Flavobacteriales; family Flavobacteriaceae; genus Polaribacter; species Polaribacter ovolyticus. The sequence goes on along the minus strand of NZ_KE387165.1, from coordinate 252,408 downwards.
CTCTACCATAATTATTGCGCGAATTTTTATAATACCCTCTTCTTCAATGAATTCTTCAGTTTCTACTTCTATAGAATAAGGGATTTCCTTTTTATAGTGTGTTAGAATTTTTTCACGAATTTTTTCGTTTACAAAAAATCGTTCTGGTTTATCAGTTAACTGATCTTTAGGGTAAAAAGCAGGTGCTTCTGGTAGTAATTCTTTAATTTTTGTAAAAACTGAATCGACATTAAATTTTTCTAGGGCAGAGATTACATAAACAAAAGCATTAGGTACTTTATTTTTCCAGTATTCAATTTTTTCTTCAACTTCTTCTTGTGAAGATTTGTCAATTTTATTTAATAATAAGATCACAGGGATTTCACTGTGAATTATTTTATTAAAAAACGCTTCGTTTTTTAATTCTTTTTCCCCAACTTCAACCATGTAAATTAAAATATCAGCATCATCAAAAGCCGATTTTACAAAATCCATCATTGATTGTTGTAGTTCATAAGCAGGTTTAATAATTCCTGGGGTGTCAGAAAATATAATTTGATGGTCATCATCATTTACAATTCCTAAAATACGATGCCTCGTAGTTTGCGCTTTAGAAGTAATGATAGATAATTTCTCACCAACTAATGCATTCATTAGGGTTGATTTCCCAACATTTGGGTTTCCGATGATGTTTACAAATCCTGCTTTATGTGTCATAGTGCAAAGATAAGTTGTTTAAATTAAAAATAGTTTTTTTTATGGTGTTGTTAATGTGGTGGTTAAGAAATATGTTGTTTTAAAAGTGCATTTTGTTTGGTTAGATGAAATAAAAGAGCGTATATTTGCACTCGAAATCGCGGGATAGAGCAGTAGGTAGCTCGTCGGGCTCATAACCCGAAGGTCACTGGTTCGAGTCCAGTTCCCGCTACTAATACTAGTAAAGCTTCACAGAAATGTGAAGCTTTTTTATGCAATCAACTCAAAATCTATTTTCTCAAATTCTACTCCATTTATAATAATAGATAACTGATGTTTTCCTGTGTGAAATTTTCGAGTAGTAATTACTTTGAAAGATTGTTTTCTGCGAACAACTGTTATGAAATTTCCCGAATATTCTTTTTCGTTTATTTCAATACCTAAAATCAAATATATACATTGTATAGTGTTTTGTTTGTAAGATTATTTAAAGCAAAAGTAAATGAGGTAAGTGACAGCCTTATGTCAGTAGTGGGGTGTTATTTAAATTTGAATTGTCTAAGGTATCTATGTAGTATCTACTTGTTTTTTTAATAATGTTAAAATGTTTAATAAAATGGTTGATTATTTATGGAATTTAGTTTTTTAACGTATGTTTTATGGTGATTATGTTGTTTTATTCGTTTTTCAATAAAAAAAACATTGCTAAATTAATATATTTATGCTAATTTAGTATATATGAAAATAGACGTTTGTCCAAATTGTAATTCTGACCATAAAATAAAAAGTGGAATTGTTAATGATAGACAGCGTTATAAGTGTAAAAAATGCAATTATTTCTTTACTGTAAATAAGATAGGTAAGAAGATTGACGACTATTATGTAAACAAATCACTTCAATTGTATTTAGAAGGTTTAACTTATCGTGAAATTGAACGTATCCTAGGGATTTCTCATGTAAGTGTTATGAACTGGGTAAAGAAATATAATATCAAACGCCCCAACAATGTTAATTACCATCCAACGTATAAGATTTTAAATGCAAATGAGCTTGGAGATTATTTTAAAAATGCCAAGAATATTAAGGGTGCAGGTGTAATTGTTACTGAGTTAGGAGATAAATTTATGCTTATTAAATGGGAGCGTTTTAAAGATTAAGTATAGTTATTTAACAAATAAATATATTGATTTTTTATTAACTGATTGTTTTTAAGAGTTTAGTGGTGCACACAAAACTAATATTGATTAACCAAACTCTTAAAAACTAATGAAAAATAAAGCTCTTTTAATGATGGGATTATTTCTTTTATCCTTTCAGTTTATTAATGCCCAAGGATCTCCAGACTATACAGGGGGTCTTAAAATAAAATTCAATGAAGATGGCTCAAAATATCTTCGAGTCATTTCCTGGGCACAAGTACAAGCGAACTATAATACAGATGATACTTTTGATGCAAACGGAAATGAAAATAGTTCGTTAAGTTTTAATTTACGACGTGCTCGTATTTTAATGTTTGCACAGATTAATAAAGACTTTTTAATTTTAACTCATTTCGGCCTAAACAGCTTAACAAGTTCTTCGCTAAGTCCAACAGGTAAAGGAAATGGATCACAATTATTCTTTCATGATGTTTGGGGGCAATATAATCTAGGTGATAATCATGCTGTAGGAGCTGGTTTGCATTATTTTAATGGTATTTCTCGTTTGAATAATCAAAGTACTTTAAATATGATGACTTTAGATAATCATCGTCAAGCATGGGCAACTATAGGATTATCAGACCAGTTTGCACGACACTTAGGTGTTTTTGTAAAAGGAAAATTTAATCGCCTTCAATACCGTGTTGCAATAAATGATGCCTCAGTTTCATCTTTAGATAGTAGAACTACAGAAGCGGGTGGAAATGCTGTTTATAATGGTCGTGCTACTTTAGGGTCTAAAGACGCTGGTAGGTCTTATGCAGGGTATTTCGATTATCAATTTTTTGATCAAGAATCAAATTTTTTGCCATATAAAGTAGGAACCTACTTAGGAGGGAAAAAAGTTTTTAATGTTGGAGCAGGTTTCTTTCTGCATCCAAAAGGATCCGTTATTGACAACGGAACAATTGTAGCTCCTAACATTGTAGGAGAAGATGTTTCAATTTTTGCGGTAGACGCATTTTACGATACACCAATTGGTGAAAAAGGTAGTGCTTTAACAGCGTATGCGATGTTTCAATCAAGTGATTACGGAAAAGATTATTTATTTAGTGCTTATGGAACAGGAAATATGGTATATGGTCACGTAGGGTATGTTTTTAAAGGAGATAAAAGTAAAACTAGATATCAGCCTTATTTAAGTTACGGAACACACAGTTATGATGCTGTAAGCGATAATAGAAGTACGTTAGGTATTGGTGTGAATACTTATATGAGTGGTCATAATTCAAAATTAACATTAGAATATAAAAAACAAAAATTTGGAGTAGCAGATTCTAATATCATATCGCTTCAAGCGATGATTTATTTATAAAATATAAAACTATGTCTGAAAAACAAAATAACGCAACAGCGTACTGGAAGGAAAACTTAAAGTATTTAGCCATTTTATTAGCAATTTGGTTTGTGGTTTCTTTTGGGTTTGGAATATTACTAGTTGATCAGTTAAACGCTATTAAAATAGGAGGGTTTAAATTAGGGTTCTGGTTTGCGCAACAAGGGTCTATTTATGTATTTGTTGTGCTCATATTCGTCTATATAAGATTGATGAATAAGTTGGATAAAAAATATGGAGTTGACGAATAAACTAACAAAAAACTAAACAAATATATTATGGGACTATTAACTTGGACCTGGATACTCGTAGGAATCACTTTTGCACTTTATATTGGAATTGCAATTTGGGCCAGAGCAGGATCATCAAAAGAATTTTATGTAGCAGGTGGTGGCGTACACCCCATTGTTAACGGTATGGCAACTGCTGCCGATTGGATGTCTGCAGCATCATTTATATCACTAGCAGGTATTGTATCCTTTGGAGGCTATGATGGCTCTGTGTATTTAATGGGATGGACAGGAGGATATGTGCTTTTAGCATTGTTACTCGCACCTTATTTAAGGAAATTCGGGAAATTTACAGTGCCCGATTTTATTGGAGATAGATATTATTCTAATGTAGCGCGTATTGTTGCTGTAATTGCTGCTTTAATTGTATCATTTACTTATGTAGCTGGTCAAATGAGAGGAGTAGGAATTGTGTTTTCTCGTTATTTAGAAGTAGATATTGATACAGGTGTTTATATTGGTATGACAATCGTACTTTTTTATGCTGTATTGGGAGGAATGAAAGGAATTACCTATACACAAGTAGCGCAATACTGTGTACTTATTTTTGCTTTTATGGTACCTGCTATTTATATTTCGTATGAAATGACAGGAAATATTATCCCTCAATTAGGATTTGGAGGGGCAGGAAAAGATGGCGTTTATTTATTAGATAAATTAGATAGTTTACATGCTGAATTAGGATTTAGCCAATATACCACAGGGAGTAAATCGATGATGGATGTTTTTGCTATAACATTGGCTCTAATGGCGGGTACAGCAGGATTACCTCATGTTATTGTTCGTTTTTTCACAGTGCCAAAGGTTAAAGACGCAAGAAAATCAGCAGGTTGGGCTTTGTTATTTATAGCTATTATGTATACAACAATTCCAGCAGTAGCGGTATTTGCAAGAGTTAATCTTGTAGAAACGGTAAGTAACGAAAAATATGAAGAATTGCCGCAATGGTTTGGTAATTGGGAAAAAACAGGGTTGTTAGGTTTTGAAGATAAAAATAGTGATGGTGTAGTTCAGTATGTTGCTGATAAAGCAACAAATGAATTAACAATAGATCGAGATATTATGGTACTCGCAAATCCAGAAATAGCAAAACTACCTAATTGGGTAATTGCACTGGTAGGTGCTGGTGGTTTAGCAGCTGCATTATCTACAGCAGCAGGATTGTTATTAGTGATTGCATCTTCAATTTCTCATGATTTATTTAAGAAAATTCTAATGCCAAAAATTAGTGAAAAAGGCGAGCTTGTTGCTGCGCGTTTAGCAGCAGCTGTAGCAGTTGTAATTGCTGGGTATTTTGGTATAAATCCACCAGGATTTGTCGCCGCCGTCGTCGCCTTGGCCTTTGGTCTTGCGGCAGCCTCCTTTTTTCCTGCCATTGTACTGGGTATATTTGATAAACGTATGAATAAAGAAGGAGCTATTGCTGGTATGGTTATAGGATTAAGTTTAATGTTGCTTTATATGTTGAAATTCAAATTCGGAATTTTTGATGGAGGTAAATCTGCTGTAGCTGGTTTAAAATCTAGTTGGTGGTTTGGAATTTCTCCTGAAGGATTTGGTACTGTAGCAATGTTTGTAAACTTTGTGATATCTGTAGTTATCTCAAGAATGACACCTGCGCCACCAGAAAATGTTCAAGAAATAGTAGAGAATATTAGAATACCTTCGGGAGCAGGAGAAGCTTCAGCTCATTAAAAGAAAGGAACTATTATTCTGAAATATTAAGCTAAAAGAATAAGAGGACTATTTTTAATCTAGTTAGTTAAAAGTAATCGGCATTACAATTTTTGTAATGCTGATTTTTTTTACTACTTTTTACCATCCGAATAAACGTATGAACAATTAGTATAATTTTAATGAAGAAACGTCACGAACAAAAACTAATCGTTCTTTCGATTGTGTTGTTTTTACTATTTAATGTCCCCTTTGTCTTAATTTTTAATTTTGAAGGAGCGGTATTCGGTATTCCTACATTTTATTTTTTTATATTCTCTATTTGGTTACTATCTATTATTATATCAGCAATAGTATTAAAACGACACTATGAATAATTTTACACTTATAATTATTATTGTAGTGTATTTGGCAGTGTTATTTTATATTGCTTTTCTTGCAGAAAAAAAGAAGAAAAGTAAATGGGTAAATAATCCGTATGTTTATACATTATCACTAGCAGTTTATTGCTCTGCCTGGACATATTATGGAAGCATAGGTATTGCTGCTAATTCTGGAATTGATTTTTTGCCTATTTATTTAGGCCCTGTAATTGCTGCACCTTTATGGATTTTAGTTTTACGTAAAGTAATACGAATTTCTAAACAGAATAAAATTTCATCGATAGCCGATTTTATTTCATTACGTTATGGAAATAATAGATTTTTAGGAGCTTTAGTTACTGTTGTTTGTCTTCTGGGAACATTACCATACATCTCTCTACAGCTTAAGGCTGTATCGGAAACGTTTGAAATTATGGCTGGGAGAACGAGTGATGTTTCAATAAGCATATTAGATGATTCTACATTTTATGTAGCATTAATTTTAGCGATATTCGCTACTTTTTTTGGAACACAAAAAGCAGATGCTTCTGAAAAACATACAGGAATAATTACCGCGGTAGCTTTTGAGTCTGTATTAAAATTAATATTCTTTTTGGTCATTGGGTTTTATGTAACTTTTTATTTATTCGATGGCACAACAGCTATTTATAATAAAATAGTGAACGTAGCTAATTTTAAAGATCTAACAACTCTCTCGGGATTAGAAGATGGTTTTAATTGGTTTTTTATGATTTCATTATCTTTTATGTCAATATTTTTATTACCAAGGCAGTTTCAGGTTTCTGTGTTAGAAAATAATCGAGAAAAATATTTAAAAAAAGCTATTTGGTTATTTCCATTGTATCTATTATTATTTAATGTGTTTGTTATTTTTATTGCTTGGGCAGGGAAAATAACTTTTGGAGAGGATGCAAATGCAGAATATTATACCTTATTACTTCCTTTGGAAAATGGTAATTCTTTTCTTGCAACATTGGTTTTTCTTGGTGGATTTTCTGCAGTAATCTCTATGGTTGTAGTTTCGACATTAGCATTGTCAACAATGGTGAGTAATAACCTTATTATTCCTTATGGTTTTTTAGATAAATTCATAAAAAATCAAACAGAACGAAATGAGAAGTATATTAAGAATATTAGACGTATTTCTATTTTTACAATTATCATAATAGCGTATTTCTTTTATGTTTCTTTTTCAAGAGAATTATCCTTGTATTCTATAGGTTTAATTTCTTTCGTGATTATAGCTCAGCTAGCACCTTCTTTCTTCATTGGGCTTTTCTGGAACCGTGGTTCGTCAAAAGGAGCAATAATTGGTATAATTATAGGTTTTTGCATTACCGTGTATACATTAATACTCCCATTTACATTAGCTGTTTATACAGGAACAGATGATTTTATAGTCTATGGATTAAATAATATTGCCGCACTCAAGCCTTATGCACTGTTTGGTATCGATTTTTTAAGTCCACCTGCACACGCCTTTTTCTGGAGTATTTTATTTAACTTATTAGCATATTTGATGTTTTCTATTGTGTCAAAAGGTAATTATAGAGAGCGTAATTATGCTGAAATGTTTGTAGATAGTAAGAACTTTTCGGTATTACAAGACAATGCATTGGTTTGGAAAGGAGAAGCTTATGTGGCAGATATCAAAAGTGTACTTGTTCGGTTTTTAGGAGAGAAAAAAGCAACGAGAGCTTTAAAACTCTTTTTTACTAAATATAAGTTGCCGCAAGATATACAGTTGGCTGATTCTAGATTAATTAATTTTTCTGAAAAATTACTAACAGGAAGTATCGGTAGTGCTTCAGCAAAAATATTAATAGCAAGTGTTGTAAAAGAAGAACAAATAAGTCTAGTTGAGGTGCTTAGAATACTAGAAGAATCAAAAGATAATATTGTAAGTAATAAGATACTTCTTGAAAAATCAGATGAGTTATCAGAATTATCTTCAAAATTAAAAGATGCTAATAAAGAGCTTGTAGTTAAAGATAAGCAAAAGGATGAGTTTTTAGATACTGTTGCTCATGAACTGAAAACGCCTATTACCGGAATTAGAGCAGCAACTGAACTTTTAATGGATGAAGATGATGATATGCCTAAAGAAATAAAAAAACAATTTCTTACAAACATACTTCAAGATTCAGATAGATTAGGAAGGTTAATTAATAATATTCTTGACTTTGAAAAGCTAGAAACAAGAAGGTTGAGTTTAGACATAAATTTTCTAGATATTCAAGAAACTATTAAAAAAGCAGTGGAGAGAATACAGCCTATTGCTGCAAAAAAACAAATCAGAATAACGGTAAAAAATGTAAATAATTATAAGATATATTATGATGAAGATAGAATTCTTCAGGTTTTATACAATCTAATCTCTAATGCTATTAAATTTTGTGATTCAGAATCAGGGTATATTGAAATTGACACTAAGTTAAGGGGTGAACTACTAGAAATAGCTGTAAGTGATAATGGAAAAGGGGTTCCAGAAGAAGATATTGATTATATTTTTGATAAATTTTATCAATCTCAACATCAAAATACAATAAAACCAGAAGGTAGCGGATTAGGATTAGCCATTACAAAACAAATTGTTGAAAAACACAATGGAAAAATATGGGCATCAAAGGAAATAAAATCAGGAGCAAAATTTGTTTTTACACTGCCAATTAGTTAAATTGTAAGCTGATTTATGAAGAACAAAATTTTAATAGTTGATGATGAGCCTAATATCGTAATGACTCTAGAATATGCCTTTAAAAAGAAGGGGTTTGAAGTGTTTATTGCACGAGATGGTAGTGAAGCATTAGAGATATTAAAAAATAATATTCCAAAAATAGTATTGTTAGATATTATGATGCCAAATGTTGACGGATATCAAACATTAAAATATATTAAGGAAACAAAAAGTTTAGAGGCTATGAAGGTAGTTTTCTTAACAGCAAAAAATAAAGCTTCAGATATTGAAAAAGGGTTAAGTCTTGGAGCAGATAAATATTTAATAAAACCTTTTTCAGTAAAGAAAATAGTTTCAGAAATTATGGAACTTGTGACTTAAAAGTAGTCTTGTAAGTCTTTCTTAAATATTGGTTTTGTGTGCAAACAAACAATGTTTAATTAAAATTTTAAGACGTGAATTACCAAATAAAACCACGTACATCAGATATTCTTATTACTATCTATATTGTACTCACTTTATTTTATAGAATAAAGTTCGAAAGTGAAACAGGCGTAACTGTATTACAATCTCTTGTAATCGGTTTATGTCTTGTTGTTATGCCTTGGTCTCTTATAAAACTAAAGGTTCTTAACCCTAATTGGTTCGGCTTATTTAACTCTAATAATTCTAAATAATAAGTTATTCAACCTTTTATAAGGAGAATATTACTTGTCTAAAATATAGTCTTTATTAAAAATAAAAAAGATGTTGTTGTAGGTAAAAAGAATATTACAGTAATAGGTAGTATAAGATAAATATATCAATACTAAAATACCAGAATTTATAATTAAAAAATTAACGAATAATGAGTAATTATCACATAAAACATTTTGAAGAGTATTATCAAATATATAGAAAATCAGTTCGAAGTCCTGAAGCATTTTGGGAAGAAATAGCAGAAGAACATTTTGTTTGGCGAAAAAAATGGGATAATGTTTTAAGTTGGGATTTTAAGAAACCTGAAGTAAAATGGTTTGAAGGAGGGAAATTAAACATTACTGAGAATTGTATAGATAGGCATTTAGCAACGAGAGGTGATAAAACAGCCATTTTGTTTGAGCCAAATGATCCAAAAGAAGCGGCTGAACACATTTCTTATAGGCAATTATATCATCGTGTTAATAAATTTGCAAATGTTCTAAAGGCTAAAGGAATTAAAAAAGGAGATAGAGTTTGTATTTATCTGCCAATGATTCCAGAATTAGCCATTTCTTTGTTGGCTTGTGCTCGAATAGGGGCAATACATTCTGTTGTGTTTGCAGGTTTTTCGTCTAATGCACTAGCAACAAGAATAAATGATTCAGATTGTAAAATGGTTATTACATCCGACGGATCATATCGTGGAGCTAAAACTATTGATTTAAAAGGAATTGTAGATGAAGCTTTAGAAGATTGTAAATGTGTGGAAACTGTTTTAGTGGTAAAACGTATTAATACTGACATTAATATGAAAGAAGGACGTGATGAATGGTTACAGCCTTTATTAGAAGAAGCTTCAGGTGAAATAGAGGTTGAAGTTATGAATGCTGAAGACCCCTTATTTATATTGTATACTTCTGGTTCTACAGGAACACCTAAAGGTATGGTTCATACTACAGCGGGGTATATGATTTATAGTGCATATACTTTTAAAAATGTTTTTCAATATAGAGAAAACGATGTTTATTGGTGTACTGCTGATATTGGTTGGATAACAGGGCATAGCTATATTGTGTATGGTCCATTAGCAAATGGAGCAACAACTGTTATGTTTGAAGGAGTGCCAAGTTATCCAGATTATGGGCGCTTTTGGGAAATTGTACAAAAGCATAAAGTATCTCAATTTTATACTGCACCAACAGCTATTAGAGCATTAGCTAAAGAAGGAGTAGAGAATGTAGAAAAGTACGATTTGTCAAGTTTAAAGGTGTTAGGAACCGTTGGTGAACCTATTAATGAAGAAGCATGGCATTGGTATGATGATAATATAGGTAAGAAAAAATCACCTATTGTTGATACCTGGTGGCAAACAGAAACAGGGGGTATAATGATAACACCAATTCCTTTTTGTACGCCAACAAAACCAACTTATGCAACATTACCATTTATAGGTATTCAGCCAACATTAATGGATGAAAAAGGGGAAGAAATAAAAGGAAACCAAGTTGACGGTCGTTTATGTATAAAATTCCCTTGGCCTAGTATGGCTAGAACTATTTGGGGAAACCATCAACGTTATAAAGATACTTACTTTTCTGCTTACGAGAATATGTACTTTACGGGTGATGGAGCGCTTAGAGATGAAGTAGGATATTATAGAATAACTGGGCGAGTTGATGATGTTATTATTGTTTCAGGGCATAATTTAGGAACCGCACCTATAGAAGATGCGATTAATGAGCATCCAGCAGTTTCAGAAAGTGCAATTGTTGGGTTTCCACATGATATAAAAGGAAATGCGTTATATGGTTATGTTACTTTAAAAGAAACAGGAGAAGGAAGAGATCATAATAATTTGCGCAAAGAAATTAACCAGATTATAACCGAACAAATTGGACCAATTGCAAAATTAGACAAGGTTCAATTTACAAAAGGATTGCCAAAAACACGTAGCGGAAAAATTATGAGACGTATTTTACGTAAAATAGCAAGTAAAGATACGAGTAACCTTGGAGATACAAGTACACTTTTAAATCCAGAATGTGTTCAGGATATAATGGATAATGTCTTGTAAAATAGTACTTAATAAAATGAAACATCGAAAACTAAATTTTCGATGTTTCATTTTATAATTTTACTCTTAGCGTGTTAAAAAAAATAATTATGATTTATTTGTGTAGAACAGATAAATAGTGGTATATTTGCACTCGAAATCGCGGGATAGAGCAGTAGGTAGCTCGTCGGGCTCATAACCCGAAGGTCACTGGTTCGAGTCCAGTTCCCGCTACTATTAGCAAAAGCCTTTCAGGAAACTGAAAGGCTTTTTTTTGTTATAAAAACAAATATGTACTTTGCTTTTAAGCCTTCACTTCTTCAGAATTCTTATTGCTGAAAATCATTTTAAAAAACAAAAGATAAAGTCATTGTTATAGTGCTTTCGTATTATTGAAAACACTACAACTCTGATTTTGATTTTTTTATAATTGAGTATTAACTTTTAAAATTGTTTTAAGAAGGTTAATTTCCCTATAAATTGCGTGTTAGTTTGTATAGGGTCAAAACTATTATTTTGAGTGTTGTTGTATACTAGGTAAATAAAAGAGTTTGGTTTGTATTCCCAACTAAAACGAGCATTCCATCTACCTTGTTCATTAAAAGAATTGTGTTGGTAAAATGTTGATAGCTGTACTCTAGGGTTTAATGCTAAGCGAAAACCTCCAGAATATAGATTGGTTTCTAAATTTTGTTCTTGCAAACCAATATTTTTCAGATGATTATATTCATAATCAATTGATACAGAAAAATGCGGTATTGGAGCATAACGTACTCCTGATGTTAACGTTTCTCGTTTACCATTGTAGAAATCGCCCCATTCAAATTTTCCAGATAAAGAAAACTTTTTAGAGCGATCAGAATTATACCGAACAAATTGTCGTGTATAGAAATAACGATCTTGAGCAATAGAGAGCCCTAAAGGAGCAAAATTAAAATTAATATTCTGCCATGTAGGAGATATAGCATATTCTACAAAACTATTATCCTTAAAAAAGATATATACTGGAAAGAAATACAAACTAGCTTGCTGAAATTTTGAAGGATTGTTAAAATCGTGATAATATTTCGCGAAAACACCAGGATCCCAACGACGAATCCATGGTAATGCTTTGGGACGTAAAATAAGATATCCACCAGGATTGTGTTGTATTACATTCTTTTGATAAACAAACCCCATAGCAGGCTCATAGTTTTTACTTACAAAGTTAGATTTCCAACTTGCATATATTTTATTAGTAGTGTATTTTGCTGAAAATGTACCTGCATATCCCCATTTGTCGATGGCTTCGTCTTTAGATGCAGATGCTAGGTAAGAAACTGTCCATTCATTTCTTGGGCGTATTAAACCATCTATGGTAATGGTAGTATTATTGTTTTCATCTAAGGATAATGCATTACTTTTTTCATTTAAACGATGTGTAAGCATTAATCCAATATTATTTTCCTTGTTGTAATTTTGTAAATATCGAAAAACTCCAAAGTTTGCTGCTGCCGAAGCATCTGTATTTCCTTGGTGTACGTATAATCCAGCAAGCGTCTTTTTTTTATTTCTATTGGTAAATCTAGCGCCAATATCTATGGGTGCTGGTGAAGCATTAAAACCACCTTGTAATCCTATTTGTCTACTAAAAAATGGAACTATATTTTTTTCTGAAGCCCCTGCCCAAATACCTGAATTTTCGAGGAAAAATTGTCGTCTTTCAGGAAAAAATATGTTAAATCTATCTAAATTGTTTACTGCTCTGTCTACATCTGCCTGAGCAAAATCGGTATTAATAGTTAAATCTACCACAGTATTTGGTGAAACTACCCATTTAACATCACCGCCAATTTTAAAGTCATTTTGTGAATTGGTTACAATATTACCATTCTTGGTTTCGTCTAATAAATATAAAGCATAAGGATCTATACGAACGTTCGCAGAAGGAGGCGGCACTTCTAATCCGGTTAGTTTTGCTGCATAAGTCATACGGTATGGAGAAAAAGCTTGAGGTATTTTAGGAAACACTGTTTGTTCATAATCTCTACGTGCCAATCTGAAAAAAGTAATTCCCCAATTTACAGGAACATCGTTTTTAGGTTTATCGTATCGTAAAGATTTAAACGGAATAGCAAACTCAGCATAATAACCTTGTTCCGTACGTTGTGTTCTCACTGTCCATAGCGCATTCCAGTCATTATCAGTATAACTATCATTAAAGTTTTGTAAATCTCTTTTATTACCATAGGGTGTTGTTTGAAAAGAAACAGCATATTGCTTGGTGTTTTGTGCGTCTATTTGAATCGCAAAAATGTCATTCTCACCATATGAAAAATCACGTCTTAAATCTTGAATTCTAATTCCTTTTGTACCTAATGAATCCTTGCAAAAAGCTCCTACATAGAGGTTTTTATCATCGAAAAGAATCTTCACTTCAGTTTTGTAGCGATGATTTGCTTCTTGAGTGGGTTCAATTTTAAAAAAATTGGATACAATTGAGGCGTTTTCCCAATCCCTTTCTGTTAAATTACCATCAATAGTTATTGTTCCAGTTACTTTTGTTGCTTGTATTTCTTGGGGATTTTCAGGAGGTGGGAAATTACCGCTTTCTTGTGCTTTAACATGTGAAATGTATGTTAGGAGGCTAAAGATTACGATGCGTAAATGATTTATTTTCATTGAATTAATTGTTGCTTAGTTGTTTTGAAATTGATTATTCTCTTGCATTTTTTTTTAGATCTCTAAAAAAAACATAGTCTGTCCCTCATATTTATTGAAGATTTGCTTAGAATAAACGTTTACATATCTCCGTATTTTTTAATTGAGGAGGAGTAATTTTTTTAAAACTCTCACTTAATCTATATGCTAAAACAAAAAATATTCGTGAAATATTTAGCTGTTAACTATGCTTATAACCTGTATAAGTTTAAAAACATGAATAGAATCATATGTATTAAGCTAACAGTATTTAACTGTAGGTGAGTAAAAAGAATAGAGTAAGGTAATTACTTAAAAAAAGGGGGAGGTCTTGAAAATAGGTTTGTAATATTTGTGGAGGTGATGTAAGTAAAATTATAATAATTTATTACTTTTTCTTGAAGGTAGCATATGTAATTATTGCTTATAAAGCTTTGGGTAATATCGTTAATTATGGGCGTAAAACTATTGTTTGAGATTATGTCACAAACTTCACAATGCTCAATAGTATCATTGTGGTCATGAGTAAGCACATGTAAACCAGCTACTTTTAAAGAAAGAAAAATAGCGATAAAAGTATAGGTAATATGCTGTTTTAAGTAAGCTAATTTCATTGCAACTAAGTTGCAAAATAAAATTTAGGCAGAATGTTAAATATTTATTAAAGTGACCTGTGTTTTATAATACAGTAAATTTGAATACAAATTTGTACTTACTTATTGTAGTTGTATTGTGTTATTTGTCACTATAAAGAAAGTATTAGTAGTAAAATATTATCTAAAACTCCAGTTTTTGTAACTACTAGAAGCTTCTAACTTAGTTTCAATAGCATTTGGTAAGTTAGGGAAGAAATCAATTCCTGTTTTTTGTTCTAACTCATCAATAGAAACAACAAAATCATATAAAGGTTTTTTACTTTCTTTATGAGGAAACAAAAAAGCGATAGCTTTTATTTCTGGTTTAGTGTAATCTAATATTATCTTATAAAACTCATTAGGTACACTTACTTTGTCTTTTCCTATTGTTTTTAAATTAGGATTTAAAATTCCACCAGTAACTATATATAGTTGATTATATTTCTTAGCCCAATAACGAGTTTTCTGTTCTAATTTATTCCAAATACCAGCATTAAAATCATGCTTTTGAGGTGTAATGTTGGAGGTGTAAAAAGTTTCGTCATGTGCTTCTTTAGAATATCTCTTATCTCCAGCAGGGCATAAATGACCTCTATCATAACCAGACTTTTTATAACTTCTCCAATTAGCAGACTTTGTTTTTACTTTGGGATCGTTAATAAAATATGGTCGTTTAAAGTTGTTGTAAATAATATCACTTTTACTTAGTGAGTAAGCAACCCACTCAGCTTGTTCGTGTTGCTCGTTGTAAGATAATTGGTATCCGTTATGTTTTATAACGACACCTGTTGTAGTACTAGGTAAATAATTAAACCCTTTTATGTTTTCAACAGGTGTTTCAGAAGTTGAATTACTAGGCGTTTCCTTTTTATTTAACCAATAACTAACAACTAAAACAATGATGGCAACAACTAATTTTATTTTTTTTGAAGTACTCATTAACTTTTAAGTAAAATTTCTTTAAAGTTTTCTGTTTTTTCAACTTGATTGAATATTGTTTGAAATTTAGTAGGAGGTACAGATAGTTTTCTTTTAACTAAATCTAACCAAGCTCCGTAAACAGTTATTACTGCCGATAATTTTCCTGCTTCATTAAATACTTCGTGTTGAATTTTCCAACGTTCACCTTTACTAGATAGCCCAAGCACCTTTAAATTAATAGAAATATCTGTTCCCATATGAATTTCACGTAAAAATTTGGTGTTTTCTTCAAATAGAATTGGGCCTGTATTTTCTTTTGTAAAGTCTTGAATAGTAATGTTATGTTCTTTAAAAAAACGTAATCTTACTTCAGCTGCATAGTCGTTATAAGCGGTATGACGCATATGTATATTAGCATCAAAATCTGACCATCGTGTTTTAAACTGTATACTAAAACTCATTTGTTATTTTTTTTGCTAAAATACATTATAATTTATAATGTTTTAATTCTAGTTAAGTGCGTTTTAAAAAAATGATTTGTGTTATTTGTTAGCGTTTTTTGAATAGGTAAAACCGTATTCCCGTTATATAGAGAGCTAATGGAATTAGCCCGCTAATAAAAACTAAAAAACGATGAAGAAAGCCAAATGATTCGCCAATGTGAATTGGATACATTTGTGCTGTGGTTCTTAAAGATAATGGATCGGTATTAAAAGAGTTTATCTTTGTTGTAATTAAATCCTTATCGGTAAAAATATCTGCGGTTTTTCTAAGTCCACTTTCAATTTCAAGAGTATTTATGAATCTAAACCTATAGCCTTCATCTTTTTTAGAAGGAAAATGAATTGACCAGAGTTTATACTTTTGAAGTGATTTTTCGGTTTGTTTTTCAATAGAAAAGTAGGTGCCTATCTTAATTTTTGTTAATGAAGAAGTATCTTCTATTTTAAAGTCTGGTAATACTGAAAATATTGTTCTATACTCTTTATAAAAAGTGAAATATGCTCCTGAAAAAGATATGATCATTAGTGGAATTATAAAGTAGATTCCAGCTACTTTATGTAAGTTGTAATTAAATTTTTTCTTAGAAGAAGACCAGGTTATTGTAAAGCCTTTTTTCCATCTTCTTTTGTAGCTTCTACGCCATAATAAAAAACCTGAAATTAGTATAGAAAAACAAAATAAAAGAGAAGAAAACCCCATTATATAGCTACCGTAAGGTTTTATACATAGGTTTCGATGAAGTTGTAAAAGAGTTTTAAAAAAAGAAGCTGTTTTTAAATTAGATCCTAAATAAGCGCCATTTTTAGGATGGTAATAATATGTGGTTCCATTTAAAAAGGTTAACAGAATGTAATTGCTTTTTCGATAAGGGAGCTGAAGTTTTTTAATAGAATCGCTATGTACTTCTTTTAACTTTATAGCAGTATGAACACTTTTTGCATAAGAGGTTTTACTAGAGTTATGTATGGCTAATTCTTTATTTGTTAAGTAAGCAGAAATTTCAGGTTGCCAAACATATAAAGAGCCTGTAATCCCTGAGAAAGAAACAATGGCTCCAACTGTTAAACCAAGCCATAAATGAAGTGTTTTAATTATTTTATAAGGTTTCATTTGCTACGTTACTCGTTAAAAAAAGCGAATGATTGTCATTCGCTTTTTTTGTGATAAAGTTATTATTTATTTGAATAGGTTTTAAAATTCATAAACCACTCCTAATTTAGCATTTATTCCTTCACCTGCGGTAGTTTGACTTCTTAATGGGGCTGCCCATTGAGCTCTTGCAGGTAAAAAGAATTCATTTAATAAGTTGTTTACTGCAACTGATAATTTTACATTAGGTTTTACAGCATATGTACTTGAAAAATTAAGCATTGTGTATCCTTTTACTGGTACTTCTCTATAGCTATAAGAATATACTCCAGCTTTCTCTTTAGGGTTAAATCGATTGCGATTACCCGTATAGATTAAACGCAGTGATGATGTTAAGTTTTTTATTGGCTGAATATTAATATAAGCTGTCGTTTTAGGAGGAGAAACAACGTCTCCACCAATGTAACTTAAGTCATTTGGGTTTCCAGGAGTATGTTTTAATCCTTCAACAAAAGAATACGAACCACCAAACTGTAATTTATCATCTAAAAAAGTGAAATCAGTAGATACTTCAGCTCCATATATTTTTTGTGGATTTTTAGATTGTTCAAATCTATTAATATCATCGTTAAAAACAAGCCCTAAGCCGAAGTTTGAAGTACTGTAAAAACCAACAGCTTCGAAACGTACATGTTTAAATTTTGATAAAAATCCAAATTCGTAATTGTTTGTTTTAATCGCGTTAATATCTAAATGATTTACATTATCAGCTTTTGCTGTTCTTAATGTTCTACCTAAATCTGGTAATGAAAATCCTTGAGAATAGCTTGCATAAGGTATAAATTCATCATTTTTGATATATCTAATTCCTAAGTTTATTGATGTGTTTTTAAAATCTAAATCGCCACCAATAACATTAACAGGTGCTGTGAAATTATTATCAGACTTAGATGAGTAAGGCAATGTAGTAAAGTTCTCAATATTAAGGTTCATAGCATCGTAACGTACGCCAGCTTTAAAAACCCAATCTTCATTATATTTAAATTTAGCTTGTAAGTATGGTGCGTAGCTAAATAAATCTAAATTAGGAACCCATAAGCGTCCATCTAATAACCCTTGATTAGTTTTATCTTTTAAAATGTCAATACCATAGGTAAAAGACATGTTCACTGGAGAATTAGTGTTTAAAACAGTATGGAAATTAGGTCTAAGTCCCATTTTTTCAGAATTTACTACAGATTGCCCACCACCAACAAATTTATCAGAATAGAAAAATATGTTTTTACTTTTCTGATAAAATAAATCAGTATCTAAACTTGTTGTACCGTTAAAAATATCAGATAATTCGTGCTTTAATTGTGCATTTGTGGTTGTTACTCCTGTAGCACTTCCTAATAAAGGGTTTGTTACAGTTGGTAATACACCAGTTCCTGGTATAATTTCGTAATCTCCTGCTTCATTTGTTACAGATATTGATCCTAATGTAGGAACAAAAGGAGAGCTTTGGCGAGTTTGATAACGATTTGCCATTAAGCTTAACTTTTGATTGTCATTAAGTTGATATCCTAATTTTAATAAACCACTAAATATTTTTGTATTGTCTAAGCCATATGTTGGTAGCAATACTTCTCCATTTGCATCGTATTTATTACCAGTTTGTTCAAAACTTCCAGAAGCATAGTATGAAAAATCATTAACAACACCTGAAAAAGATTGGTATACTCCCCAGCCTAAAGCATCTTTAACTCTTTTTAAATTTGCTGTTTGCCATAAGTTAGTTCTACCAC
The DNA here is from genome assembly GCF_000430545.1 of Tenacibaculum ovolyticum DSM 18103. Classification (GTDB taxonomy): domain Bacteria; phylum Bacteroidota; class Bacteroidia; order Flavobacteriales; family Flavobacteriaceae; genus Polaribacter; species Polaribacter ovolyticus. The sequence continues at coordinate 233,824 of NZ_KE387165.1, read as the reverse complement.
TTATTTTTTTATATTTATTTGGTTTTTTAGTAATATAGTTTACGATACCACCATCTCCACCATTACCATAAATAGCAGTAGCTCCTTTTATAACTTCAACTCTAGAAATATCATTTGGATTTAAAGATTTTAAACCCACTTTAGCATTTCGTAAAGGAGTAGATTGTGGTATACCGTCTACCATTACCAATAACTGTCTACCACGAAGTGTTTGTCCCCAATTAGAATAGGTTCCTGTACTAGAAGCCAATCCAGGAACAGAAAACTCTAAAATATCATTAATATTCGTAGTTGTTGTTCCTAATTTTTCTAATTCTCTTGTTCCTACAATTGTTATAGAAGCAGGTATTTCTGAAATTTTTTCTGAAGTTCTTCCTGCAGAAACAACAATTTCATCTAAAATGCTTTTATCTTCTTCTAAAACTATGTTTAAAGTAGTAATATTAGTAGTGATATTTACTTCTTTAACTTGTGTTTTATAGCCTAAAGATTGAAAAGTAATTAAATAGGTGTCTTTTTTTAAATTTTTAAGTTCGTATTTTCCATCAAGATCTGTTGTTGTTCCTTTATTATCTTTTTTTATAAAGATAGAACTACCTACAATTCCATCTCCATGTGTATCTTTAATTGTTCCTGTTAAGATATTTTGAGAATAAGCACTGAATACTGTAAAAAGTGCCAAAAATATAATTTTATATAGTTTCATTTAGATTATTTTGGGCGCAAAAATATGTATTATTTTTATTTAGAGTTAATAAAAATAACTTATTTTTAAAAGTTTTTATAACCTCTGCTAAGGTTACTCGAAAGTGAAAAAAATAGATGAAGAAACTTAAAAAAAATATCTAAAAACTATTAGTGCTTTTGATAAGTGTAGGTGTTTGTTTTTTAAGATTTTACATCTAAGGAATCTCGAAGTGTATTTCCTATAAGCATAAATGCCATTACTAAACTCATAATTGCTAGCCCAGGAATTAATGCTAAAAAAGGCTTTCCTAAGATGATGTAATTATAATGATTTTTAATCATAGCTCCCCATGACGGAGTGGGAGGTTGAGCGCCAATACCCAAAAAACTTAAACCACTTTCAATTAAAATTGCTGCGGCAAAATTTGCTGCAGATATTACAATTATTGGTGCTAAAATATTTGGGAGTATATGTTTAAAGATAATTCTAAAGTCAGAAAAACCTAAGGCTTTTGCAGCTTCAACATATTGTTGTTGCTTTGTAGTAATTACTTGTCCTCTTACTACACGAGCAACTTCTACCCACATTGTTAATCCAACAGCTATAAATACTTGCCAAAAACCTTTTCCTAATGCTAAAGTTATTGCGATTACTAATAATAAGGTAGGTATAGACCAAGTAATGTTAATAACCCACATAATAAAAGTATCTATTTTACCACCAAAGTACCCTGCCAAAGCCCCAATAGGAATTCCTATTAAAAGTGAGATGAAAACTGCTATGAATCCGATAAAAAATGAAATTCTAGCACCAATTAATAATCTACTTAATAAATCACGACCATATTTATCGGTTCCAAACCAGAATGTTTTTTGTTGAATGTGTTTTTTTGGTTGATCATTAAATAATGCTAAAGGATAGTTTTTAGCTAAACCATCTGAATACTTTAAAATTTCTAATTGATTGTTAATTAGTTTGTAAGATTTTATAGGGATTTCTGTAGGTGAATTTTGCTTTCCGTTCATAAAGATAGAAAACCAAGATTGTTCTTTCTTAGATTGAGAAGGAATACTTAGCATCATTACAGAAAAGCCTGGTGATTTAGAGTGAATTTCTAAATGCATTTGATTGGCAGAATTGCTATTGTCTGGGGCAATTGTATAACAAAAAACAGCAATTAATCCACAAAAAACGATAAACAAAAAACTAAGCATTCCTGTTTTACTTCGCTTAAATTTCTGAATAGCTAATTGCCATAATGAAGTAGGTTTTTTAGTTACCAAAGCTTACTTTTTAATAGTTAAAATATCAGTTCCCGATGGATTTTCGAAAACCTCTAAGTTAAAGTATTTTATACTAGCTAAAATATGGTCAAAAATATCAGCCATGTCTCTCTCGTATACAGCCCAAGATTTGTTTTTGCAAAAAGCATACACTTCTAATGGAATTCCGTTTGCAGTTGGTTGTAGTTGACGAGACATAAAAAGTAACTCTTGATTTATTTTTGGATGTTGTTTTAAATATTCATCTAAATATTTTCTAAACATACCAAAATTGGTTAGGTTTCTACCATTTATTAGTAAAGATTTGTCAATATTATGCGCTGTATTATATTTTGTAACATCGTTATATGCATCCGTAATATAGTTGGTTAGTAATGCTATTTTCTTATAATGTTTAACATCTTTATCAGTTAAAAAATCAATACTATTTATTTTAATTAAGATAGATCGTTTTATTCTACGACCGCCAGAATTATCCATAGCTCTCCAATTTTTAAAAGAATCAGAAATTAATGAATATGTAGGTATACTAGTTACTGTATTGTCAAAGTTTTTTACGATTACTGAAGCTAAATTAATTGCAGTTACATTTCCGTCAGCATTGTATTTGTCCATTGTAATCCAATCATTTAAACGTACTGTATCGTTTACAGAGATTTGTATACTAGCTACAAAACCCAAAATTGTGTCTTTAAAAATAAGTAGTAATACGGCAGAAAAAGCACCTAAAGCTGTTAAAAATCGAATAAGAGGTTTTCCTGTAATAATAGAAAAAGATATTATAAAACTGATGATCCATAATACCATCATAAATGTTTGAACGTAGCTTTCGAGAGGTTTATCTTTAAAAGCAGTTAGATTCCTTAAAGAATCTTTTACTGTTAATAAAATACTTCTAATAAACCAAATTATAGAATATACAATTGCAACATTAATTACACGTTCAGCATGTTTTAAAAGTTCAGGGAAATCTGTTAAAAGAGAAGATAAAAGTCCATAAAGAATAACAAAAATAACAATTCGCGAAATATTTAAAAACACACGGTTTTTAATTAATAAGTCATCAAAATTTGTTTTGGTTTTTGCAGCTACTTTTTTTACAAACTGACTTCCGAAATAACGGAATATTTTAAAAAATACGTATCCTAAAACTGCAAGGATAAATAAGTTTACAATTAAATTAAAATAAATTGCGACTTGCTCTGAAGTAGAAAATTGATTTTTGAATATATGATAGAAAAACTTACTTGACATAATTTTATTTAAGAATTAAAAGTTGGTATTTCTTCACCAATTTTTAAGTTGAATTTTTTTCTAAACAAAAATACAATAAGATATAGAATAGGAGTATCAAAAGCAGCTACTATTATTTTGAATAAAAAACCACTAATTAATAAGCCTGTAAAAATATTCCAAGGGAGTATTTTAAAAGAACACAATAAAAATAAGACAGTAAAAGTATCTATAAATTGAGAGAAAAAAGTAGAAAAATTATTACGTAGCCATAAGTGTTTCCCTTTAGTTAAGTGTTTCCAAAAATGGAAAATACGAATATCAATAAATTGTGCAAATAAATATGCTAACATAGATGCTAAAACGGCCAAAGGAGATAATCCAAATACTTTAGAAAAAGTAGTATTGTCTATAGGTGAGCTGTTTAGAGCAGGAACATAATCAGCAATAAGAATAATTAACATCGAAAAAAAAGATGCGAATATCCCCGCAATAACTACTTGGTTTGCTTTCTTTTTTCCATAAACCTCAGATAAAATATCAGTGATTAAAAAAGTAATAGGATATGGTAAAATTCCAACTGAAATTTCAAAACGATATAAGTTGAAAGGTTCCCAGTAAAAGAACTTTTGAAATATTAAATTAGAAGTTACCAACGAGGCAATAAATAAAGCAGCTAAAATTAAATAAATAAGTTGTGCCTGTGAATTTTGTTGTGCTGTCATGAAACGAAAATAGTATTTTTTTTCTCTTAATAAAATAGTTTCCTACTAATAAAAACGATACTAAAAAACATCTAAATAATTTATAATGAAAAGAAAGAAATAGCTACAAATAAAAATGATTATTTTTGCTGCATAATAAACAAACAACGAAACAAAATGAAAGCATATATTTTTCCAGGTCAAGGAGCACAGTTTACAGGTATGGGATTAGATTTGTATGAAAAATCTTCATTAGCTCAAGAACTTTTTGAAAAAGCTAACGATATATTAGGTTTTAGTATTACTGATGTTATGTTTGAAGGTACTCCTGAAGAGTTAAAACAAACAAAGGTAACACAGCCAGCAATATTTTTACATTCAGTAATTTTAGCAAAAGTATTAGGTGATGATTTTAAACCAGAAATGGTTGCGGGACATTCATTAGGAGAATTATCAGCTTTGGTTGCAAACGGAGTATTATCTTTTGAAGATGGATTAACTTTGGTTTCTAAAAGAGCGTTGGCTATGCAAAAAGCATGTGAAATTAAGCCTTCAACAATGGCAGCTGTTTTAGGTTTAGATGATAAGATAGTTGAAGACACTTGTGCTGAAATTGATGGGATTGTAGTTGCTGCAAATTACAATTGTCCTGGTCAGTTAGTAATTTCAGGAGAAGTTGAAGCGATAGAAAAGGCTTGCGAGGTGTTAACTGAAAAAGGAGCAAGAAGAGCTTTAGTTTTACCTGTTGGTGGAGCATTTCATTCACCAATGATGGAGCCTGCTCGTGAAGAGTTAGCAAAAGCAATTGAAGAAACTACATTTAATGAGCCAACTTGCCCAGTGTATCAAAATGTAGTAGCAAAAGCTGTTACAAATCCTACTGAGATTAAAGAAAATTTAATGGTACAATTAACAGCACCAGTAAAATGGACGCAATGTATACAAGCGATGATTGCTGATGGTGGTACTGAGTTTATTGAAGTTGGTCCTGGTAAAGTATTACAAGGGTTAATGCGTAAAATTGATAGAAGTGTTACTGCTAGTGGAGCAGCATTAATTGAATAGTATATTTAGTTATATAAAAAAAAACCTTGAAGAAATTCAAGGTTTTTTTGCTTTTAGACTTAACTAGATTAGTTGAAATAAAAAAAGCAATCTCATTTGAGATTGCTTTTTAATATATTTAATGCCTTGTATTAAGCATTTAAAGGTTTACCATCCCAAGCAGCTTTAGCAGCTTCTTTAATAGCTTCAGAATATGTTGGGTGACCATGACAAATTCTAGCTAAATCTTCAGCAGAAGCTCTAAACTCCATTGCTACGGCAGCTTCCATAATTAAATCAGCAACACGTGCACCAACCATATGTACACCTAATACCTCATCAGTATTTTTATCAGCTAATACTTTAACAAAACCATCAGTATCTCCACTTGCTCTAGAACGACCTAAAGCACGCATTGAAAATTTACCAGCTTTATATTGAACTCCAGCATCTTTTAACTCTTGTTCTGTTTTACCAACAGCTGCAACTTCTGGCCATGTGTAAACAATACCAGGAATTAAGTTATAATCAATATGAGGTTTTTGTCCTGCTAAAAATTCAGCAACAACAACACCTTCTTCTTCAGCTTTATGAGCTAACATTGCTCCACGAACAACATCACCAATTGCATAAATATTAGAAACATTTGTTTGTAAATGATCGTTTACATCAACCATACCTCTATCGGTAAGTTTTACACCCGCTTTTTCTAAACCTAAACCTTGTGTGAAAGCTTTACGACCAACAGCAACTAAACAGTAATCACCTTTAAATTCAACTTCAACACCTTTTTTGTTGGTTGCTTTTACGATTACTTCGTCTCCGTTTCTTTCTACAGAAGTTACACCATGACTAGTGTTAAACTTCATACCTTGTTTCTTTAAAACTTTTTGAAGTTCTTTAGAAATATCAGCATCCATAGTAGGAGTAATCTTCGGAGCGTATTCGATAACAGTTACATCAGCACCTAAACGCTTGTAAACTGAACCTAATTCTAATCCAATAACTCCACCACCAATTACTAATAAATGTTTAGGAACTTCCTTTAATTTTAATGCTTCGGTAGAAGTTATTACACGTTCTTTATCTAAAGAAATAAAAGGCAAAGTAGATGGTTTAGAACCTGTAGCTATAATGATATTTGTTCCTTCAATTATTTCAGAAGTTCCATCATTTTTAGTAACCTTTACATGTGTAGCATCTTCAAAAGAACCTAAACCTTCATGAACAGTAATTGCATTCTTGTCCATTAAATATTTAATTCCACCAGTTGTAGTTTCAACAACTTTTGCTTTACGATCAACCATTTTTCCAAAATCAAAAGATGGCTTTTCTACTGAAATTCCATGCTCTTCAAAATGATGTACAGCATCGTAATAATGATGAGAAGAATCTAATAATGCTTTTGAAGGAATACATCCTACATTTAAACAAGTACCACCTAAAGTTGAATATTTTTCGATGATTGCTACTTTAGATCCTAATTGAGCGGCTCTAATGGCAGCAATATATCCACCTGGACCAGAACCAATAACGATTAAATCGTATTTCATAAGTCGTGTTTTTATTATTTATGTATGTCTGACGAAACTTATGTTTCTATCAGTTTATATTTTGTTTTTCAGAATAATAAGTGCAAAATTACACATAAAAGTTGATTTGTTGAAGTATGTTTTCGATTACTTTTTATGAAAAAATAGCATTAATTATTTTAACTTTGAAACCGTATGAAACAACTATTAATTATCGGGTATGTTTGGGTAGAACCAAAATCTTCTGCGGCAGGAAGTAGAATGTTACAATTAATTGAATTGTTTTTAAAGAACAATTATAAAGTAACCTTTGCCTCACCAGCTCAAAAGAGTGAAAAATCGTTGAATTTAAAAGAAATAGGAGCTGATGAGGTTGCAATAACTTTAAATTCGACTTCTTTTGATGATTTTGTAACTGAATTAAATCCGACAGTAGTGTTGTTTGATCGTTTTATGATGGAAGAACAATTTGGGTGGCGAGTTGCCGAAAATTGTCCTGAAGCATTACGTATTTTAGATACTGAAGATTTACATTTTTTAAGAAAAACACGACATCAACAATTAAAAAAGGAGGAAGAGTTTTCAAATGAAGCATTATTAAATTCTGATGATGCCAAACGTGAAATAGCTTCAATTTTACGTTGTGATATAAGTCTGGTTATTTCAGCTTACGAAATAAAATTACTAAAAGAAGTTTTTAAAGTTGATGAAAAGCTATTGTATTACCTTCCTTTTTTACATAATAAGATTGATGAAACTGTTGTTAATAAATGGAAATCTTTCGATGAGAGAAAGAATTTTGTGTTTATCGGAAATTTTTTTCATGCACCAAATGTTGATGCTGTTTTAACTTTAAAGAAGTATGTGTGGACAGCAATTAGAAAACGATTACCAAAAGCTGAAATTCATATTTACGGAGCTTATGCAACGCAACAAATAAATCAATTACATAATAAAAAAGAAGGTTTTATTATAAGAGGTTATGCCGAAGATGCGGTAGAGGTTGTACGAAGTGCAAAAATTGTATTAGCTCCTATTCGTTTTGGTGCAGGTATTAAAGGTAAACTTACAGAAGCAATGATTTGTGGAACACCAAGTGTTACAACAACTATTGGAGCAGAGGGAATGTATGGTGATTTATCTTGGAATGGTTTTATTGAAGATAATTTTAAAGAGTTTTCAGAACGTAGTGTTGAGTTATATTCAAATGAAGAGCTATGGAAGCAATTTCAATTGAATGGAATAGCAATTATCAATGCTATTTATGATAAGAATAAAATAGCACAGCCTTTTATGAATCATGTAAAAATAATCCAACAAAATTTAGCTAAACATCGTCAACAAAATTTTTTTGGAAGTTTATTACAACATCAAACACTACAAGCTACAAAATATATGAGCAAGTGGATTGAGGCTAAGAATAGTATTTAATTTGTATAAATTAAGTAGATAATATTTTCGTGTTTTTAGTAGGTTGAAAAACCTACCTGATAAAGAAAAATAGATATTACCTTATTATGGTAATATCTATTTTTTATTGAAATATAATTAATGTTTACTAGTTACATTGTCCAATTTTATCCCATGAGCTTGTTTTTCTTTCATACAAAGAACCTTTGTATGTTACGCGTGAGCCAACCGAATAGCTTCTTCCACTTACGTATGCTTGAACACCATCGCAAATATTACCTCCTGTCGAAGCAGGATACATTTGATTTATTCCCGTTATATCTTGAGCAGAAAGACCATTTCTTTGAACATTAAAAGTAGTACCATTATTTCTTACAATAGTTGGTTGACCGTTTTTAGAAAAGAAAAATGATCCGTACATCATTATTGATCCAAGGTCTAATGTAGAGGTATACTCATCACCATCTCTCCCTTGTTGTGCGTAAGTTAAAAAATTACCACTTTTACCTGTTTTAATATTTTGAGTGTTAATTGTTATGTAGTCATCTCTATCTGTTCTACTTTGCTCATGCCAAAGTCCAACAGCGTGCCCTATTTCATGTATTGTATTACCTGTAGAACATCCAGGGGCTAAATTAATAGATTGACGGCCGCCGACTCTACCAACAGAAGAAGAACATCCTGTACTGGTTCTAAAATAAATATAATCAGATTGATTTGTTCTTTTTATAAATCGTAGAGCAGTGTTTCTTTCCCAATGAGCAATAGCACTAGTTACACGATTTTTATTTGCTAAAGATGATTCTACAGAATAATAAACTGTATTGTTAGGCCATCTTCCTCCTGTTCTTCCAACAGACCTGTTAGATAATTTTGAAATAGAAGGCTCTCCAATGATATTTGGAGTTTCTTTTAATTCGTCAATAGAAAAAATAATGTCTCCATCTAAAACATAAGTATTTTCAATTTTCTGTACTTTAACATTTTGACTTCCATAATATAAAGAATGTAAATCTCCAGTTAATCCTGGGTAAGCTTCTTCAGGAGTATTCTTTTTAGAATTTGTAAGAAGAGTGTCATCTATATTGGCCGTTGTTTCTTCTTGGCATGAATAAAAGAACATTAGCGAAGTAATAAATGCGATTAAATAAATTTGAAGGGTTTTCATAATAGAATGATTAAATTTTTGTTATTAATTATTTTTTTGAAAAACAGTAAATTCATTAATTGCAGAATAATGGTGTTTTTTGATGAAAATTTAACTAAAATTTTACAAATAATTCATCTAATGTGTTTTCAGGTGTAGAACGTTTTTTTTGTATAAAGATTGTTTATTGATAAATAAATAATTTTGAAATATATAGTTGAAGTGATTAATGTATTTCAAAAAACCTTTTAAGTAAGTTTGGAATACTTATTTATATTACAAATTTTATTACAGAATAAATATGTAGTGTAATGTCCAAAAAAAGAATTCAAATAATTAAAGTTATCTATGGTAAGGGGAGGTGTAACAGTTTTTTATGGGGTAGATAAAAAAAATCCAAGAAAACTTAGCTAAATATTATTAGCAAAATTTCCTTGGAAGTCTATTTTAACATCAAACGTTACAAGCTACAAAATACATGAGCAAGTGGATTGAGGCTAAGAGTAAAAATTAATATTTATTTGGCATAGTACACATTTTCATCAGCGTAGTCATAAAAATCTATCATTTTTAAATCACTTCTATAATTCATATGGATGGCATCTTCGTTTACAGTAACTGAGCTAGGAGCACTACTATAATAAGGATAAAGATTCATGTCTGACGGAGTTGTAGAAATATGTTCTAAACCTATTTGACCATCATGTAAATTTGTGATTTTATATTGAACTATAAAATCAATATTATTATGCGTTTCTGTAGAAATAACTGAAAGGTCTTTATTAATTTCAAGTTTTTTTCTTTCAGTTCTGTCATGAGTGGTGTGACCATAGTGGTTTTGATTGTATGAACTAAAACTCCATTCACCAAGAAAAATGCGTCGTCCTTTTGTTGGTTGAATTACTTCATGAAAAGTAGCACTTGTATTAGGGTAAAAAGTATGATTACCTCCAAAGTTGCTAATTTGATTATCTTCAGTAAAAACATCAATAAAATATTCTTGATATATTACATTTTTAGAAATTGAAAATTCACCAGTACTATTAAAATTACCTTTGTAAAAAGGATTAACCTCATTAAGGTAATCACTTTCATTAAGATAAATGATAACTTTAATATCATTAAGGCTATAATTACCTTTTACTATGTTATGAATATCATCAATTTTAAGATTGATAAAATTTTCAGTAACATCTTCATTTGAAGAACATTTAACTAAACAAATTGTCAGAAGAATAAGTAATATTTTTTTCATAATTAAAAAATAAATAGTTAATAAATTAACGCCAAAAATAATAAATTAACACTACTTTTTAATAATATGCTTTTTTGTGGTTTTTAGTATAAAATATTACAGCTTATACAAGCAATAAAATTAAGTAAAAACTATTCGTTTTTTTAGAATATAGACTTTTTAAAGTTCTGAATTATTTCATTAAAAAAAATAAAGAATAATATAACCCCAATCATTAGCGTAATAATTGGGGATTTTTTTTAGTTAAATTAGAACTCCTTTTTTTATTTTTCTTTTAAAAAACCACCACCCTGTGATTAATAAAAAGAACGAAAAAATTAGTAGTATGATTAATTTTTTAACAATAGAGAAAGGTTTTGGTTGTTGGTACTTAAATGTTGGTAATTTGTTGTATAAACTAGTACTGAATAACTCGTTTTTATATAAAAGAGGTGTGAAAAAATTTCGCCATTCTTTAGAAAAAGCACTTACTTGCTCTTTATAGTTTTGATAATGTTGCGTAGAAGTACCAGCTATGGAGTTAAATGTTTGTTGCAAAACAATTGCAGGTGAAATGTATTGCCATTTTTGAATCCATTTTTGTTGATTTTTTAATTGTATTTCATATGAATCTATCAGAGGTTTAAGCTCATCTTCTACCAAATCTTGCGACGCCATGTATTTGTGCCAAAAAGAATAACTTGTGGCTGTGTTTGCTGCATACTCGGGGTGATCTCTTAAATAATTATCTAAAATTTTATCTTGTTTTTTTGATACTTCATCTTTTAGTTCTCTTACCTCACTAATTAATTTTGTTCTAGAAGGAATAGGGTAAAAGCTATTTCCTAATTGTCCTATTAACGCAGGGATTATTAAAATAATAAAGACCCAAATAGCTAATAAACTTACAGCATTTTTTGCTGAGTTATTTAAAAGTATGTTTACTAAAAAAACAATTGAAAACCAAAAAAGTAAGTAAAAGGTAACTAGTAATATCGTATTTATATAGAGAGAAAAGTTAGTGCTAAAATTAAAATTATTAATTCCGAATGATATCGTTAAAACAGTTAAAGTGATTATGGTTAACCAAAAAAAACGGAAACTAATTTTTTGAATAAACCATGTGAATACAGATATAGGTTGTGAAGCTAATAACTTTAACGAGCCGTACTCTTTTTCCGAAGAAAATATATTATAACTAAAGGCAATAACGATAAGTGGTAGTAGATATATAATCACAAAAGCAAGGTCAAAACTTCCAAAAAGTAATTGAACTGGATTAGATAATTCGGTGTAGCTTAATAAAAAACTATCTCCATAAGCTTTAGGTTGTATGTAGTTTGTGTATAAATCACTTTGACCTGTAGAAAGAAAGGACAGTGCTTGTGGTGGCATTGAAGCTACTCTTGGATGTGATTGCCCAATTGTCATAGGTCGTGTAGGCGCTCTCCATGGGTTACCGTCATTTTTTTTAAGACCTTTTTCTATAGAGTCTAATGCCTGTAGCATTTTTGTATCCTTCTTTTTAACAATGCTATTTATTTTTTCAATATTAGAAATTCGTTTATTAGTTTTTTGCTTTCCATTATAACCAGCATATAAAAATGTAACTAAAATTGTGAAAAATAGTATTAAAAGCCACTTACTACGTAACAGAATTTTTAGTTCGTGTTTAAAATTATGTGTAAACATGTTTAATAAGTTTTGTTAGTGAATATTAATACAGTAGCTGTAATTGCAAACCAAAGTGATAGTATTAAGAGTAAAGATGAATTCTCTTTAAAAGTTTCTGAAAATGAAGGTGCTTCGTATTTAAACTTTGGTAGTTTTGCCCAAGTATTAGCAGGGGCGATATAGCGTTCTCTATATTTAGAGTTTTTTTCGGTAGTTCCGTTTAAAAATCGTTGTGTTTCAACTCTATATTTTTCTGCAGCTTCTGAAAAATTCCAATGGTATTGATAATCGGTTTTTGCTACTGACATTGATAAAAATCGTGTAGGCAAGAAAGGTGAAATCATAGCTAATGTTTTATAAACATTATTTTGTTTTATCGCTATTTGTTTTAATAAACCGTAATGTTTAGCATATATTTCAGCCTGTTGCTCTTCTCCTTTTTGCATTCTATAGGCACTAAAATTAAAAGGAAGTTTGTGTACACTATCTACATTATATTTTTCAAGAATTTCTTTTTCTAATTTTTTTGCTTGTTTGCTCCATGGACTATGTCCATCTAATCCTTTTTTGTATTCTTGATACACTTTTTCAGAAAACTCTTGATGGGTTGGGTATGGGTATTTAGTGTCGGCTATATTACTAGCTAGTTTAGGAGTAATAAAACAAGCTGAAATCCAAAAGAATAAGCTAGTAACCAAAGCTACTCCAGATTTTTTAACTAAGGAAGATATTAGTAAAACGATATTAGTAAAAACTAAATAGTAAATAAGATAAATAAGGTAAAGCATACCAAATGCTTTCCAATTAAGAACTCCATAGTCTTTAATATTAGAAAATATAATACCTCCAAAAACAAATAATAATGTAGTAATAACCATTGCAGGAATTAATGTAGCAATCCATTTACCTAATAGTAATTTCCATCCAGTTATTCCTTGGCTTTTTAAAATGTAAAACGTATTTCCTTCTATTTCTTTGGTGAAAGTATTATACCCTATTAAGATAATAATTAGAGGAAGTATATATAGTAAAATAAAATTGGGAGTTAGTTCTCCAAAACGAGATAAAGTAGTTTGGTCGGTAGCATCACTAAACAACGCTTCGTTTCTACTATGCGCTTCTAAAAATATCGAAACCCCAGTATATTTATCTACACCTTGATCTATTAGCGATAGTGGTGATTTGGGTTTGAATACATAATTTCCATAATGAGCCGCAGAATGTGGGTTTTTTTCCCCTTGAGATTCCCAAACGCTTCGTTCATTATTTTTTGCTTTGTTATATTGGTTGATAGTAGTTTTATATTGATTAGTAGTAACTAAAATAGCAGTAACTAATAAAGCAAGAACAATACCTATTGATATTTTAAAACGTCCATCTCTATATATTTCTCGAAGTTCTTTTTTTATTATATATAAAATCATATTACTTCTTCATTTAAATTCATGGTTTCTAGATATAAATTTTCTAACTCATGGAGAGATACAGCGTTGTTAGAAAAAGAATGTTTTAAAGTTCCTTGTTTCATGATACCAATATGTGTACCGATATCTTTTGCTCTAAAAATATCATGTGTTGCCATTAGTATGGCTACTCCGTCTGCTCTCATTTTTTTTAGAAGCTTTCCAAATTCATTACTTGATTTTGGGTCTAAACCAGATGTAGGTTCGTCTAGCAATAATACTTTAGCATCTTTTGCAATAGCTAGGGCAATACCTACTTTTTGTCTCATTCCTTTAGAGAAGTATTGTATTCGCTTATGAAAAGCCTCTTGCTTTAAGCCCGCTTCTTCTAAAAAGAATTCTAATTCTATTTTAGAAAATTTATTACCTCCAATTCCTAAAAAATAATCTAGATTTTCTAATGCAGTTAGAGTGGGGTAGAGCATTAGGTTTTCTGGTATATAGGTTAAAAAAGATTTTGTTTTTTTCGCATTATTAGCAACATTTAATCCATTAATAGAAGCTTCTCCAGAAGAAGGTGTAATGAAATTTAATAATAAATTTATAGTTGTTGATTTTCCTGCACCATTTGCTCCTAGTAAGCAAAAAATTTCACCTTCTTTTATTTCTATATTTAAATTATGTAATGCCGTAAAATCGCCATATTTTTTGGTTAGATTGTTTGTTTTTATCATTGGGTTATGTTTTTAGTTTCAATTATTCAATTTTAATATCAACAGAAGTTCTACTTTGCCATCCAGTAATATCTATTACTGAAATTTGACAATGATAATCACCAGAGTCAATATTTGTAGGGATTGTTATAGATTGTGATATTTCATATTCTTTACGTTCATTGTCGATATTATAATTCTCCATAAAAATTAAAGGAGAAATAGGAGTTTTAATAGGGTTTAATTCACATAAACTTCCTTGGTCGTCATGTGTGTGATGGTCAAAATTATGATGAATATCTATAGCATATTTTGCTAAGGCAATGTTATCTGAAACTTTTACCTTTATAGTGTACTGTTTGCCTTTTTCTAAGACTGTGCAAGATTTAGGGAAACCATTGTCATAATTGATTGTTATAGTTGGTTTTTCTTGGTCAATATTTTCAGAATCACTACTACAATTTATTAATAGTAAGCTGAAAAATAGCGTAAAAATTGTTTTTTTAAATAGATTCATTTTTTAAGATTAAAAGACCACCTAAAGAGGTTTAGGTAGTCTTGGTTTTAATATTATTTTATTTCAAAAGGCACTGATAATTTAACCTTCTCTTTCTCACCATCTTCTTTTACGTAGATGTTTAACCAGTAACCACCTTTAGGTGATCCTAAAATTAAATCAAGGGCGTAGTTTATTTGAGGATTTTTAACACCTTCATATAATTCTTTTGGGACTATTTTTATAACTTTATCCCACTTACCAATTGCTACATTTTGTCCTGCTCTCCATTCTTCAAACCATAACTCATATGTAATTTCAGTTACAATGTTTGGTTCTGATACGTATTCGAATTTAGTAGGTAATACATCGTTTCCGAAAACAATACTATTATTTTCTCCAACTTCTAATTGCTTAAATTTTTGAATTATGTTTAGTTGTTTGGTTACAATGCTTTTTGTACCATCTTCGTGTTCAACGGTAATTTTAAAGTTATAAATTCCTTCTGCTGGTTTAAAAGATGGAGTATACCTGTTTTCTTCATCAAAATATACGTGATAATGTATATGTGGATTTAACTGACCTTCATAGCGTTCAACTGGAACCAGGTGATTTCTTAAGTCCCATATTAATTCTCCATCATTAACTTTAGGAACATTAAGAGCTTCAACATCAAAATATATTTTAGTTACTTTACTAGTCCCAGAATAATCAAATTCTATATGAACATCTACATTTGATTGTGGTAAGATAAGATCTGAATTACCCAGTTCTATACCTTCAAAATTTTCTGGATTTACGTTTTCTGCAAATTTTTTAACTAAAGTTTCGTTATCACTACAAGAAATGATAAAAAAAGTAGCTAAGAGTAGTGTTGCAGTTTTAAATATGTTTTTCATGATTAAAAAAATAAATGATTAAAATGTTTGTATAATTGTTATTGAAAAATTTCTACCTGGTTCAGGGACCTCAATTAACCTGTAGAAACTCGTGTGGTTAAAAAATTTATTGTCAAAAAGATTGTTTATTTTTCCTTGTAACTTAAGAGGATGTTTTTTAGAAAAAATAGGAATGTTAGTATGTAAACCAATGTTAATTTGGGAATATCCTTTAGTTGGTTTTTCGGGAGGAACAATATCATTTTGATTTGAAGTTATTCTTGCATCGGTGAAAAAATTAGTTTTCCCGAAAATTAGCCAAGGGTTAAATGTGTATTCAAGTGATAAAACTCCGCTTAAAGGGGGAGAAAAAGGCAATGTGAAATTCTTCTTTCTTCCGTTTAATTGTTTTGCTTTTACATATTCTAAAGAACCATTAATCGCTAGTTTTTTAGTAGGATTATATTTTAGTGTAACTTCTCCACCATACCTGAAAACTTTACTTTGGTTATATTGGTATTTTTGAAGTGTTTCGTAGTATTCAGAAGTTGGACTTAAATAAATATAGTTATCAAAATAGTTTGCAAAAGGTGTAATTTGAATGCTACCTTTATTAAAATCGACTTTAAATTCACCATCTATTTGGTATGAACTTTCGGGTTGTAAATTAGAAGTACCTTCTTCATAACGATACATATGGTAATTAACACCATTAGAAGCTAGTTCATTTGCTAAAGGAATTCTAAAGCTTTTACCCAAGTTTATTTTATAGATCATGTTGTTTAGCGAATAGCTTAAGCCTGTAGAAGCGCTAAAATTTTGAAAATTCAAATTCTTTTTAGTTGAACGTTGTAGTTGTTGCTGCACAGTATTACCATTTTTGTTAATTACGGGAGATGAAAACCATTCGTAATATGGCTGCGTTTTTATGTTACCGTAATCATAGCGTATGCCTACATCTAAATATAAATTGTTATTAATTTTTACTTGATCGTATGCAAAGCCACCAATTGTTAAACGTGTGTATTCGGGAATAAGAAATCCCCAGCCATTAATAGTATTATCTTGATATTCTAGATTGATACCTGTTGTTATTTTATGATTGCTGTAACCATGACTGTGGTTTTTTATATTAAGGCTGTATGTGTTTTTCTTAAACAAACGCTCCATTGTGTGTTTGGGCTTAGGCATATAGCCGTGCGGAACAGGTTCTGAATGTTCTTCTCTGTGGTTTTTTTGAAACCCAAATTCTATATTTAAGGTGTTGTTAGGGAATAAGAAGTTAGTATTGTTGGTTATTTTAAAATGATTGACTTTGTGTAGGGGTAAATCAATATCTCTATTATTGGTGTCGTAATTAATTTTAGAAGTTCTTACTTCTAAACCGTGAGCATTTGCAAAAAAACCATTTTTGGAGTTTACGTTGCTAAAAGTAGTTGTAGAATTTAGATTATCGGATACATATCCTATAGAAATCCCTACATTATGGTTGTAGCCAGCAGTATTACGTAAATAGTTTTTATGTAAATTAAAAATGTAATTATCATAGATTATTTTACGAGTAGGAACTTTGTAATCTCCATAATCTTCATGCGTTATTCTTGCTTTGTAATACCAATGATTATAACGCTGTTTTATACCAAGCGAAATACCATATAAATCATTATTGCTTCTATTGGTAAGATTAAGTTCTCCAGAGAAAGAGTTTGCATTAGGTAATAAGTTATTTTTTAAACTAATTACTCCGGCTATAGCATCAGACCCATAGATTAAAGATGCGGCTCCTTTGGTAATTTCAATGTTATCTATATTGTATTGATCTATTTCTAAGCCATGATCAGCTCCCCATTGTTGAGCCTCATGTTTTATTCCGTTTTCAACCACAACAACTCTATTAAACCCTAAACCTCTTATTGTTGGTTTAGACTGCCCAGAACCAATTGTTATAGCACTAACTCCAGGTATGTTTTTAAGAGTTTGCATTAAACTATTATCTCTGTTTTTTGCTAAAAATAATTTACTTACCTTTTGTTTGTTTTTAGAGAACTTTACTGAAGTTTGTTTATGTTTTTGTGTAATAACTACTTCATTTAATACTGAGTCATCTTGTTTCAGAGCTATTGATATAACAGATATATCTGAAGCAAAATTAAATTGCTTCTTATAAGAGATGTATCCTACATGAGTAATGTTTAGCTGTTTATTTTTAGTAGCTGTTTTATAAAAAGTAGCAGTACCTTTTAAATTTGTGTACGCATGTTTTAAGCCAATACTTACATGGGCATTGGGCAGCTCTTTTTGTGTTGCTTCATCAATTACTTTTATGGTAACACTATGTGTATGTTGGCTAAAAAGTAGTGTGTGAAACAATACACAAAATAAAGCACTTAGGCTTAGTTTTGTCATTGTTGTAATAGATAAATGGATGGTTCAGGTTCGTAATTAAATAACTTAGTATTTAATTACAGATTGATTGATTGAGGTAAATTTTAAAATAAATCTACATAAACAAGTAGTGCACGATATTCTATAAAATTAATTATAAGACATATGTGTTCTATATGGTTTGTATAGAAATAAAGAAAAAATACTTAAGAAATTACTGGGGGTGCTCTTAGCCTTTTAGTTGAAGAATAACAAAAAGATAAAGAAATTGATTTGTAATTATCAATAATCGTTTTGCTAGTGTTAAGAACGAGTACTTGTATAAAAGTTTTAGGAGATAAGTTAAATGAGGCAAAAGAAAAGTAACAAACATCACAATGTTCATTTTCGTACTCGTGTAAGTGCGTTAGTTTTTCTTTACAATTTTGATGGCCTTCATCTTTATGCTCATGACTAGCTTTAATAATAATAGGGAGCATAAGTAAAAACACCAAAAAGAGTGCTGTTATTTTACTTAGTATATTATTGTTTCTTGAAGTCATTTATCTTTTATGTAAACGAAAAGCAAAAGTAATTTATAATTGCTTTTTTAAGATGTGAATGTTTGTTAAATTTTTCCAAAAAAACATATAATATTAGTAGGTTTAAAAATAAATTTTTATTTTTTATGCTTGATTATTTGTTAAATTAACTATAAAAGAAAAGCCTTTCGAATTTCGAAAGGCTTTATTTATTATTATAATAATCCAGCACGTTTTAATAATGCATCTGGTTTAGGTTCTTTTCCACGGAATCGTTTGTATAATTCCATCGGTTTTTCAGTACCTCCTTTAGATAAAACATTGTTTTTAAATTTATCGGCAACTTCTTTATTGAAAATTCCTTCTTCTAAGAAATATTCAAAAGCATCAGCATCTAAAACTTCGGCCCATTTGTATGAATAATATCCAGCAGAATACCCTCCTTGAAAAATATGAGAGAAAGCTGTGCTCATACAGTTTTCGGTAACATCAGGATATAATTGAGTATCAGCAAAAGCTTTTGATTCAAATTCTTTAACTGAAGTAATTTTTTCAGGTGATTCACCACCATGCCATTGCATATCTAGTAAGCCAAAGCTTAATTGACGTAAAGTTTGCATTCCTTCATGAAAACTTGCTGATTCCTTTATTTTTGTAACATATTCCATCGGAATTACTTCTCCGGTTTCATAATGTTTCGCAAACAATTCTAAAGCTTCTTTTTCGTAACACCAGTTTTCTAAAACCTGACTTGGTAATTCAACAAAATCCCAAGAAACTGAAGTTCCTGATAAACTATTGTAAGTTGTGTTAGCAAGCATTCCGTGAAGCGCATGTCCAAATTCATGAAATAACGTAGTAACCTCGTTAAATGTTAATAAAGATGGTTTAGTTTCTGTCGGTTTTGTGAAGTTACAAACTATTGAAACTTGTGGTCGTTCATTAACTTCGTTTTTAATTTGTTGTGATTTGTAAGAAGTCATCCATGCACCATTTCTTTTACCTGGTCTTGGATGAAAATCTGCATAAAAATGAGAAATGAAATTTCCTTTTACATCAGTAACTGAGTATGTTTTTACGTCTTCATGGTATTTATCGATAGAAGTAATTTCTTCAAATTGTAAGTCAAATAATCTACTTGCTATTTCAAAAACACCATCAATTACGTTTTCTAATTTAAAATAAGGTTTCAGTAACTCTTGGTCTAAAGAAAAAAGCTCTTTTTTAAGTTTTTCTGAATAGTAAGCACCGTCCCACTTTTGAAGTTGATCTATTCCATCTAACTTTTTAGCATAGTTTTCTAAATTAGTAAACTCACGTTGTGCTGCTGGTTTGGCTTTTGCTAATAAATCATTAGAAAACGATAAAACTTTGTTAGGTGTTTCTGCCATTCGTTCTTCTAAAACAAAATGAGCATGCGTTTTATATCCTAATAAATTAGCTCTTTTGTAACGAAGTTTTACAATGTCTAAAACAATTTTTTCATTATTGTATTTGTTATTTTGAAAGGCCTTTTTACCAGCCGATATAGCGAAGTTCTTACGTAACTCTCTATTATCAGCATAGGTCATAAAAGGAATATAACTTGGGTAGTCTAAAGTAAAAATCCATCCTTCTTTTTCTTTTGATTTGGCAATTTCTTTTGCTGCTTCTTTTACACTTTCTGGTAATCCTGATAAATCATTTTCATCAGTTAAGTGCATTTCAAAAGCATTGGTTTCTGCTAGTACATTTTCACCAAATTGTAAAGATAGTTTAGATAAAGATGCATCTATCTTACGTAATTCAATTTTATCAGTATCATTTAAATTAGCACCGTTTCTAGCAAAACTTTTATATTGTTTTTCTAACAACATTGTTTGTTCTGGAGATAAATTTAAACTGTTTTTAGTATCGTAAACTGTTTTTACTCTTTTAAACAATGCTTCGTTTAAAATCATATCATTACTAAATTCACTTAGCCAAGGAGAAACTTCTTTTGCTATTTCTTGAATTTCATCATTAGTTTCTGCAGAGTTTAAATTGAAGAAAATTGATGTAATTTTATTTAATTTTTCACCTGTAAAGTCTAAAGCAACAGTGGTGTTTTTAAAAGTCGGATCTTCAGAATTGTTTACAATTGCATCAATTTCTGATTTTGCTATTTTTATTCCTTCTTCAATAGCTGGTTTAAAATCAGCATTTGTAATTTTAGAAAAAGGAGGTGTATTAAAATCTTGTAATAATGGATTCATTAAATAGGTGCGTTTTAAAATGAATAAAAAAGTAAAAATAATGAAAAATTTAGCAATGTAAAGCTGAATTTATTTCAGTTTTATATAAAATAGGTAGCGACTAGGTTTGTTGAATTAAAAAACCTCACCAATATTAAAGTTGATGAGGTTTGATAATTTTTTAGTGTTCGGTTTTATTTACGAACTCTTTCAGAAGCTTTTTCAACTTTTAACTTTAAACCTTCCTTGTATGCAATGATTTTATCTAATACACATTTATCAGAAGCTCCAATAATTTGAGCAGCTAAAATACCTGCGTTTTTTGCGCCATCTAAAGCAACTGTAGCTACAGGAACTCCACCAGGCATTTGTAATATTGATAAAACAGAATCCCATCCATCGATAGAGTTTCTACTTTTTACAGGAACCCCAATTATAGGTAGTGGACTCATACTTGCTACCATTCCTGGTAAGTGAGCAGCTCCCCCGGCACCCGCGATAATTACTTTTAAACCACGAGTATGAGCATTTTTTGAATATTCAACTAATTTTTCAGGTGTTCTGTGTGCAGAAACAATATCTACTTCAATTTGAATATCAAAACTTTCTAAAATATCAATTGCTTCTTGCATGATTGGAAGATCTGAATCGCTTCCCATTATAATTCCTACCATAATTATGTGTTGTTGTGTACGTTTTTTATTTATTTAAATAATTTTTAATACCAAATTCAGGACTTGATAAAACTTCTATTCCTAAATTTGGAAGGTGTTTTTTTACACCTTCCATTGATGCTTGTGCTAAAAATATAACATCGGCTTCTGTTGCTATTTTTTTTATTTTAGAAGCAATAGTCTTTTCGTATTTTTCGAAATCATTATTTTTAAAATGAACCCAAGATTCAGAGCAATTGCAAGTTAGTATCTTTATCTCTTTATTTTTTTTATTAGCAATACGTTGTATTAAATTACTGCTTACTCTCTCGGTAGAAATAGCAGTGTAAACGAGCGCTATTTTTTTATGTTTTGAAACTAAGTAATTTGCAATAGGAAAATCGATTCTCTTAATATCATTACTATTATCACATTCTTCACCGTAGGTAGAGCATGTGCAAATAATAAGATTTGGATTTGTTTTTTTTATATTTTGTAATTCTTTTTTAAAACCTTCGGAATCTAATTGACTATTTTTTAAAGCATAATTAAGTAAGTTTTCATTTACATAATGCTTTGTTTGAATGTTTTTGTCAAATTTTTTCACTAAATTTTCAAATCTTTCAACATGAACATCCGAAGTATGTAAAAATGCAATTGTGGTCAATTTCTTAAGGGTTTTACTTAGAAATAACTTTTAATGTTTCTTTAACTTGTTGCGCTATTTTTCGAGCCTCGTTTATATCTTGATTAACGATTGTTACATGTCCCATTTTACGAAAAGGTTTGGTTGTCTTTTTTCCATAAATATGTGGTGTAACTCCATCAATTTTTAAGACTTCGTTCATGTTCTGGTAAACAACATCTCCTGTATAACCTTCTTCGCCTACTAAATTTACCATAATACCTGCAACTTTACTTTCGGTATTTCCTAAAGGAAGATCTAAGATGCTTCGTAAATGTTGTTCAAATTGGCTAGTATAGCTGGCTTCAATAGAATAATGCCCAGAGTTATGTGTTCTTGGAGCTACTTCGTTAACTAAAATTTCATCAGTTGAAGTTTGAAACATTTCTACAGCTAATAATCCAACGAAATCTAAAGTGTCAGCTACTTTTAAAGCCACTTCTTGTGCTTTTTTAGCAACCGAATCATTAATTCTTGCAGGACAAATTACATATTCTACTTGATTTGCTTCTGGATGAAATTCCATTTCAACAACAGGGTATGTTTTAATTTCTCCACTAGGATTTCTAGCAACAATTACTGCAAGTTCATTTTTAAAAGGAATTAATTTCTCAGTAATACACTCTACAGCAGGTAAATTATTTAAATCGTTAATGCTTCTAACAATTTTTACACCAGTACCATCATAACCAAATCGTGCCGCTTTCCAAACAAAAGGGAACTCGATACTATTATTCTCGTATGAATGTTTTAATTCTTCTAGGAAAGCATAATGAGAAAAAGTAGCAGTAGGGATGTTATTACTACTATAAAACTTTTTTTGAAGTGCTTTGTTTTGAATTACTCTTAAGTTAGAAGGTTTTGGGTAAATAGTTAAACCTTCTGCCTCTAGTTTATCTAGCGCATCAATATTTACATTTTCTATTTCGATAGTTAATACGTCTACTTTTTTTCCGAAGTTGTAAACAGTATCAAAATCAAATAAATCTCCTTGATGAAATTCATTACAAATTTGTGCGCAAGGAGCTTCAGCGTTACTGTCTAAAATAACAGTATAAATATCAAGTTTTTGTGTTTCAGTAAGTAGCATTCTACCTAATTGACCGCCACCAAGAACGCCCAATTTAAAGTCAGAAGAAAAATAATTTTTCAAGATAAATATTTTAATGTGTTGTTGTTACCGCAAAAATAAGAATCTAAAGTATAGTTTAAATACAATTAACGAGATATTCTTAGTTGCGAGCCACTAATTTTAGTAACGAAGTACATTAAAGCAGGACAACCTTGGTTGTCAATTGGTGCACCATTAGCTAAATAATTATATTTTTTATTGTCGCATGGTTCACTATCACATGGTGTTGTAATATAAATACCGTCAAAAATCATTAAACCGCTACAATTTGCTTCAGGGCATTGTCTGTCAAAAGCCTTGTAGCTATTATTGCCTGTTCTAAAAAGATAAACATTTCTTCCTTGAATTGTGTTTTTAGAACTTCCATTAGGAACTAATAACCCTTGAAATTCAGGCAGTGTTAAATCAATAATAGCGTTCATCTCTATTCCTCTAAAACAGTCGTTAACAGTTGTGTTGTCACTACAACTTAAAGCAGTAACTAAACTTAATAAACAAAGTAATTTTCTCATTATTTTAAAATAGTGTTATATCTCTAACGCTACGAATTTACAAATATTTTGTATATTTGTAGAGCAATCTCATTCCTACCGGTGTGAGATTTTTAAAGTTAAAAAATTATGAGTGAAGTATCATATTATAGTGCAGAAGGATTAAAAAAATTAAAAGATGAGTTATCTCATTTAGAGCATACTGAAAGACCAAGAGTATCTCAAGAAATTGGTGATGCTATAGATAAAGGAGATTTAAGTGAAAATGCAGAGTATCATGCAGCAAAAGAAGAGCAGTCTTTATTAGAAACTAAAATTGCTAAACTTAAAAATGTAGTTGCAAATGCACGTATTATTGATGAGAGCCAGTTAGATACATCAAAAATACTAATTCACTCTATCGTGAAATTAAAAAATACGACTAATGGTATGGAGTTTACATATACTTTAGTTGCAGATTCTGAGACTGATATTAAGAATGGGAAACTGTCAGTAAATTCTCCAATAGGAAAAGGTTTATTAGGTAAAAGTTTAGGTGATGTAGCAGAAATTAAAGTGCCAAACGGAATTATGAAGTTTGAAGTTATGAATATTTCTCGCTAATTTTTAGAAAATATTTTTAAAGAAAAGCGTTGCGTTAGCAACGCTTTTTTTATTTTTACTAAACGATAAAACAAAAAACATGGCAAGTATTTTTACTAAAATAATTTCAGGAGAGATTCCTTCATATAAAATAGCAGAAAACGATAATTTTATTGCTTTTTTAGATATTAACCCGAATGCAAAAGGGCATACGCTGGTTGTTCCTAAAAGAGAAGAAAATAAACTTTTTGATTTATCGAAAGAAGAATATACTGAGTTGATGTCTTTTTCTTATCGAGTAGCAAAAGCTATAGAAAAAACAATTCCATGCAAGCGTGTTGGTATGAGTGTAATAGGATTAGAAGTGCCGCATGTACATGTGCATTTAATTCCTTTAAATACAATGTCAGATATTCAATTTATAGAAAAAGTAAAGTTATCTAATGAAGAGTTTATTGAAGTAACTAAAGCAATTTCTAGTAATTTTGAATAATGTATTAAGCCCTTTTTGATGTGAAGTTTAATAAATAGATAGGGTAAATTGAATTTATTAAAAAGTAGAAATGAATATTAAAATTATACTCTTATGTTTTATAGCAATCTATTTATTAGGGTGTAAAACAAAATCAACGAAAATCGAAGTAGTAACATTAGTTAAGACATCTAATAGTTGGAATGGAGATACACTTCCGAAATATCCTGAAGGTAAACCAGAAATTACTATTTTAAAGATAACAATTCCAGCTAAAACAAAATTAGAATTACATAAACATTCTGAAATTAATGCAGGTGTTTTACTAAAAGGCAAGCTAAAGGTTATTAGTGAAAGTAAGGATACATTATATTTAAATGCTGGTGATCCAATTGTTGAGTTAGTAGATAAATGGCATTATGGAGAAAATAATGAAAATGAGCCTGCTGAGATAATTGTTTTTTATGCAGGTATTAAAGGTACTCCTATTACTACAATTAAATAAAGGTGTAAATAATTAAAAAACAAGTTATTTATATTTTATTTAATTGAATTTCAAAAGAAGTTCCTTTTCCTAAATCTGATTTTTTTACGAATATTTTTCCACTGTGATAATCTTCAATAATACGTTTAGAAAGCGATAAGCCTAATCCCCAACCACGTTTTTTTGTGGTAAACCCCGGTTTAAATATTTGTTTAAATTGTGATTTGTTAATTCCTTTACCAGAATCGGTAACAGTAATTTTTATAAGTTTAGTAGTTTCTTTAATCGTTAAAGCAATGCTGCCTTTTCCTTGCATAGCATCAATAGCATTTTTAATTAAATTTTCAATAACCCAACCATACAGTTCAATATTTAACAGTGTTGAAAGCTCTTTTTTATCCGAAGAGAAAGAGAATTTAATTTGTTTAGAACTTCTTGATTTTAAATAATTAAAAGCTAACTCTGTTTCATTAACAATATTGTGTTTTTTTAGTTTGGGTAAAGAGCCAATTTTAGAAAAGCGATTGGCAATAGTACTTAATCGATCAACATCTTTTTCAATTTCAATAATATATTCTTCATTAACATTTTCAGACCTTAAAATTTCGATCCAACCTAATAAAGAAGATAAAGGAGTACCAATTTGATGTGCTGTTTCTTTAGCCATGCCTGTCCAAAGTTTATTATGTTCAGCTACTTTACTGGATTTATAAACCATATACATAATGGTTAAAAAGAGTCCTAAAATTAAGAGTAATGCTAAAGGGTAATATTTTAGTTTGTATAGTAAATCAGAGTTTCTGTAATATAAGTATTGAGTAATTCCAAAATATTCAATAATAATAGGTTCGTTTTGTCCTTTCATTACTGTTAATTGCTCTTGTAAGTATATTGGTTTTTTAGATTTAATAGAATCTAGGTTTCTATGTATATCTATACTTCCGTCTTTATTAACAAGAATAGTTGGTACATCTTCAATAGTTTGGTATACCTTGTTAATTAAATTGGTGTTTTCGTCTAAATCAGGATTTGAGGCTAATTCTTTAAAAGCAGCAGCAAAAATTTTTATTTTACCTCTCTCTTCTTCTTTAAATTTCTGAAAAAAGACATAGGTATTCCATAAAATAAATGAAACAATTATTAAAGAAGTAAAAACAATAATTCGTTTTATCCAGTAAGTATTATTGAAAAATGTCATTAGCCAAATATAAACTATTATGTAGAATAACTTAATTTGTAAAAGCGTAGTATATTTACACTAAAAAAAACAATATGTTAACACTCGATCCAAAAGAGTTACCAGTAGGTAAATTACATGGTTATTTATTAGGAGCTATTGCACCTAGACCAATTGCTTTTGCAAGTACAATTGATAAAGATGGAAACCCTAATTTATCGCCTTTTAGTTTTTTTAATGTTTTTGGAGCAAATCCACCAATGTTAATTTTTTCACCAGCACGAAGTGTAAGAGGTAATAAAACAAAGCATACTTTAGATAATGCTGAAGAAACTAGAGAGGTTGTAATAAATGTTGTTAATTATGATATTGTACAGCAAATGTCGTTAAGTAGCACAATGTACCCTAAAGGAGTAAATGAGTTTGAAAAGGCAGGATTTACGATGTTAGCATCTGATGAGGTAAAACCTTTTAGAGTGGCAGAATCGCCAGTGCAGTTTGAATGTAAAGTGACTGATATTATTTATACAGGTACTGAAGGTGGTGCTGGTAATTTAATAGTTTGTGAAGTGGTTAAATTACATGTTAATGAAGCTGTTTTAGCAGAAGATGGAAGTATAGATCAACACAAAATAGATTTAGTGGCCAGGGCAGGAGGTAGTTACTATACTCGTGCTAGAGATGGCTTTTTTGAAATACCTAAACCAATTTCTACACTAGGTATTGGAGTAGATCAAATACCTACAGAAATTAGAGATAGTGCTGTTTTAACAGGTAATAACTTAGGTATGTTAGGTAATGTAGAGCAATTACCAAGTGAAGAAAGTGTTAATAACTTTGCTGTAGAACACCCAAAATATGTTTCGCTTTCAACTGAAAAAAGACATACATTTGCACAAGATTATTTAAAGAGTAATGATGTAGAGAGTGCTTGGAAAGTACTTTTAATTAAATAGATAAGAAAATGGAAGTTATAGGGAAGATTAAATTAATTAACGAAACACAAACATTTGGAGCTAGCGGATTTAGAAAACGTGAATTAGTTGTAACTACTGATGAACAATATCCACAAATGATTATGATTGAGTTTGTACAGGATAAATGTGATATTTTAAATACTTATGCTGTTGGTCAAGATGTAAAAGTTTCTATTAATTTAAGAGGTAGAGAGTGGATTAACCCAGAAGGAGTTGCAAAATACTTTAACTCTGTTCAAGGATGGAGAATTGAAAACTTAGCGCAAGCTGCTTCTCAAAATACACCACCTGTAGATCAGTTTCAACCTGCTCCAGATTTATCAGCTAACGAACCAGATGATTTACCTTTTTAATAAAAAGGACATAAAAATAAAAAAGAGAGCTTTTAGCTCTCTTTTTTATTTTGCGGAAATCTGCATTTATTCTTGCGGAAATCACGTTTTTTAACTCAATTCTTTAATATACCTTTGAAAAATCATCATCTAGAGTTGATTTGCTGGATGAAGGTTTTAAGTGGAAAATAAAAAGCTTCTGATTTAAATCAGAAGCTTTTTTGTTATTTTGTAGTCTTTGGTTTTTCTTTTTTAGGCATTGGCCCTCTTAAATGAATGACCAAGCCGTTTAAAAAATTTCTAAGAATTTGATCTCCACATTCCATGTATTTAGGATGTTCTTCATTTCTAAAAAGAGCACCTAATTCACCTTTAGAAACTTTAAAATCTACTAAAGCACAAATACCAATAATATCAGTATCACGTAATTTGTGCGCTACTCTTAATTTTTTAAAAATATCGTTGTTAGATAATCCACCCATAGTAATAATATAAAATTTTATTTTAATTAACCATTTTAAAAATAGCCCAAGCATAAATGGCGAAACGTAAAAAACGGAATAATCCAAAAATCACTACGTTTTTAAAAGGATACTTAATCATACCTGCTGTTAAACAACTAATTGCAAACGGTAATGGTAATAAAGCTCCTACTAAAATTAAAAAACCTCCCCACTTACTAGTGTTTTTAAGGTTTTTAGCCATTTTAACTTCTAAATAGTTTTTTACTGAATCAATTTTTAAAGAAGCTCTTCCTATAAAATAAGCTGTTAAGCCACCAAAATAAGATAAGGTTGCTAGGAGAGATAAGTTTAAAACAGGGGCTCCAGTTTTTTTAGACCAAGCAATAAAAATCTCAGGAGGTATTAAACCTAATATCGTTTCTGAAATAAAGAAAACGGTTAATACTCCAATTCTAGAAAAAGTTTCAGTTACTGTTTGTAAACCATCGTTAATATTATAAACGTATTTATTAAATAAAAATACAGCTATAACAGCACCTACTATTGGCCAAAAAGCTTTTTTTAAACTTTCCCAAATAAACATATAAAAACCAGTACGTTGATAGTAATTGTGTAAACGTTTTACGTGTGGTTTGTTATTTTTTTTCTTTCTTTTCTTATTCACCTTAATTGTTACTTGATTTTCTAAATCATCTCTTAGAAAATACAAAAATACGAGGTAATTACAGATAAATCAAAGAAATATCGTTAATTATAAGTTAGAAATAGCTGCTTCAGCACAACGCTCTCCATCCATTGCTGCAGATATAATTCCTCCAGCATAACCACCACCTTCACCACAAGGAAATAAACCTTCAATTTCTGGGTGTTCTAAATTTTCTTTTCTAGGTATATTTACGGGAGATGAAGTACGAGATTCTACGCCAATAATATTAGCTTCAGCAGTATAATATCCATGCATTTTTTTACCAAAGGCATCAAACCCTTTTCGTAATCTACCTCCAATTATTTTTGGAAGTAATGAATGTAGTGGAGAAGATTTTAACCCAGGTTGATACGAAGTTTCGTTTAAAGATGATGATAATCTTCCTTCAACAAAATCAGTTAAACGTTGCGCTGGGGCAACTTGACTTTTTCCTCCTGCATTAAAAGCTAATTTTTCTAAATCTTTCTGGAACTCTAACCCTTTTAAAGGTCCAAAATGTTCGTATTTCTTAAAATCTTTATCAATATTTAATTCAACAACAATTCCTGAGTTTGCAAATTTGTTATTTCTACGAGAAGGTGACATTCCGTTTACAACAACTTCACCATTTGCAGTCGCAGCAGGTACAATAAATCCACCAGGGCACATACAAAATGAATATACCCCTCGGTTATTTACTTGTTGTACTAAACTATAAGCTGCGGCTGGTAGTAATTCATCTCTTTGTCTTGAACAGCTATATTGAATTTGATCAATAATTTCTTGAGGGTGCTCTACACGAACTCCCATAGCAAAAGATTTTGCTTTTAATAAAATATTTTTTCTGTTTAATAATTCGTAAATATCTCTAGCGGAATGTCCTGTTGCTAAAATCACAGAATTAACTGCCATCTCATTTCCGTTTTTTAACCGTAAAGCTTTTATTTTACTGCTTTTTATAACAAAATCGGTAACGCGAGTATCAAAATGAACTTCTCCGCCATATTTTATAATATTCTCACGAATGTTTTGAATAATTTTAGGAAGTTTGTTTGTTCCGATATGTGGATGTGCATCAATTAAAATATCATCAGCAGCACCATGATATACTAAGTTTTCAAATATTCTACGAACATCACCACGTTTTAAACTACGCGTGTATAATTTCCCGTCAGAATATGTTCCTGCACCACCTTCACCAAAGCAATAATTAGAATCTTCGTTTACAAAATGTTCTTGATTAATAGCTCGTAAATCTCTACGACGGTCTTGTACATTTTTACCTCTTTCTAAAACAATAGGTTTGTAACCTAATTCGATACAACGAAGTGCTGCATACATACCAGCTGGCCCAAAACCAATAATGTGAATTTCTTTTGCCTTTGAAACATCTTTATATTCGAAAATATAGTCAGGCGTATTCGGTAGCGGTTCGTTAATATACACTGCAACTTTATAATTGAAAATAATATCTTTCTTACGAGCATCAATAGATTTACGTAACACTTTTATAGCTGTTATTGTAGAAAGAGCAATGTCTAATTTTTTAGAAGCTTTCTTTTTTAGAATATCTTCTTTCTTTTCTTCTATTAAATTAACACGTAGTTGAAGTTCTTTTACCATGTTGCAAAATTATGGAAATTTGAATTGATACGTTTTCATTTTGTTAAGAATTATAAAAATGAAATGAGGAATGTAGTTTTATCAGTTATAGTGATAAGAACTATGCTATCTTTGTTAGTTTTATTGGCTTGTTTTTTTGAATAGAAAATGGTTTTAGAAATTTCCGTTCGAGTGATTTTATGAAGTGAGAACGGAATGAAATTGTATCGAGAACTAATTTAGTAAGTAAAATTTTTATTCTCGATACAAATTTCACTCATTTTAATCGTGAAATTCACTCGAATTGACAAAATTTTTCGAAAACACTTAACGATTTTATTATTGTATTTATATGATTTGGTTACCTGAAGAAATAGTATTTCCACTACACGAATTTGCAAATGAAGATGGTGTTTTAGCTTTTGGCGGAGATTTATCTGCTGAACGTTTGATTTATGCTTATAAAAACGGTATTTTTCCTTGGTTTAGTGAAGGAGAACCTATTGTTTGGTATTCACCACCAGAACGTATGGTGCTGTTTCCTGATGAGTTGAGAGTGTCAAAATCGATGCGCCAGGTATTGCGAAAAAATAATTTTACGATAACAGAAAACAAGGCTTTTGAAGGTGTGATTTTTAACTGCCGTCATATTGATAGAAATGATCAATTAGGTACTTGGATTACTGATGATATGGAAGACGCATACATTAACTTGCACGAGAAAGGAATCTCAAAATCGATTGAAGTTTGGGTAGAAGATGTATTAGTTGCTGGTTTATATGGTGTTGATTTAAATAACGGTGTTTTTTGTGGCGAAAGTATGTTTAGTAAAGCTAGTAATATGAGTAAAGTTGCTTTTATACATTTAGTTAAAAATTGCGGTTATAAATTAATAGATTGCCAAGTACATAATGAACACTTAGAAAGTTTAGGTGCTCGTGAGATTGGTAGAGGTGAGTTTTTGAAGTGGTTGTAAAGGAGCACAAAAAGTTTAAAAAAACTTTCTGTGTCCTAAATACAGTTTTTCGTTAAATATTAATTTTAATGATTTGGGAATTCTTTTTTCGTTTACCTAAAAGAATCACTTCATTTTTATGATCTGAAACAACTCCGTTACTAACTTTGTAATAAACTTTAGAATCTTTTCTGTCAATTAATTTTTTAATATCATAAGCTCCGTTTCCATTAATTGAGATAACATATAGATTAGAGTTTTTTGCTGAAGTTTGTTTAAACTGAATGCGATCATCACTTAGTTTTTTTAACTTATCTGAACAGTTAATAAAAAAATATGTTTTTTCACCAATTGAAATAGGCGTAAAAGAACTGTTTTGGTTACCTGTTTGAGCTTTGTTAATATTTCGTGCCCATTTTAAATCACCATTACTATTTAATCGAAAAGAAATAATATCATCATAATGTTGTGTAGTTCTTGTACGCATTGTTCCATTAGGACCAAAATTAGTGTGAGTAGTAATATAATCTTCTTCAGCATTAATAACAAGATCACCATTAAGCATTACTTCAACACTCTTAAATATAATATTTCTTAAACCTTTTTTCTTTTTACGTTTTTTCTTTCCAGCTCGATCACCATATTTATCTGATAAAAAAGCTTCTGAAAAAGGGTTGAATTTTTTAGTTTCTAGAGCTAAAGTGTTTGAATTTAAATTAAACAAACAAACACCATTATATTTTCCTTCATCCTTGTTTCCATAAAAACCAACGCAAGAAAGCTTACCATTATTTTTAACTAAAGATAGTGATCCAATAAATTTTTCTGGGTTTTTAAAGCTAACAGTTTTTTCATCATCCTTACTTATTTTACTTAACTCGAAATGATAATTTGTTTTTCCCTTCTTTTTGGATCTGTTTGAGTTATTTTCAAACGATTTTCCTAAAAAGTATACAGATCCATCTTTGTCATCTATATCAAAACTATTGTACTTAAATAAATGATCTTTTATGTCTTTAACAATTAGTCTGTCATAAACCATTTCTAAATCATCATTAAATACAAATATCTTATGTGTTTCTTTGTCTTTGTCTTTGAAATCAAAATTTATAGCAAAAAAATTATTATTTTTAGACATAACAACTTCGCCTAGATGATTACCATCCATTTGATTATAATTGTTAATAAAAAAAGGGAAAAGTACTACACCAAAATACTTTTTGATATTGTCTTCAGAAATTGATAATAGTTCTTTAGATTTAAAGTTAAAGTTATTGATATCAGAACTTACCGATTTGTATACAATTCTGTTTTCTTTCTTTACGCTTTCAAGTTCAATTAAATGTAATTTACTGTCTTTTATAAAAGCATTTCTAATTCTACTTCTTTTAACCTTGTAATCAAATTCGTTTTTTAGTTTAAGGTTTTTGTCAAAATGTTGAATATAATAACCTTTTGTTGTTTTAAGGGGGAAGCCTCCTAGATATTCTCTGATTGTAATTAAACCGCCTTCTTTGTCATCTATAGAAAAGGATAGAAAACTGTGTTTTTTTTTGTCTTTAAATATATCACTTTTAGTAATATTGAAGTCTTGAGCAATTGTTATGGTACTAATTAATAATAAAATTAATAGAGTAATTTTTTTCATGTAATTTAATTTTTTAAAAGCAAATATAATAATTAAAATAGAAAAAATGTGTGCTATTTTAATCTAGCTATCTATTCAGTTCAATATTAGAGTCTGATAATAGAGCATGTGTTTGCGTCTTGAAATTTTTTTTGTCTGCTTTTGTTAATGTTGTCTACATGAGTTTTGCGGATTCAAATCAATTAAAGAAAACGAAGTGTTTTGTGGTTTTCGCTGTTCCTAGAATGGATGTCGCTAGTATTTATTAGTGGTGGTAAAGATCAAGAAATATAAGAAAGAAACCACCTTTAACGAGGTAGTTTTTATAATTTAAAGTGAAAACTGATGCGTTTGAAAATAGATTTATTTACTATATGTACAAGGTCGGTTTTTGTGATAAGAATTAAACTACAAACCTCATAATTTTATATTATGAGGTTTGTGTAAATGAGTATTTATAATAAGGTTATCTTAATAATGTTTTAAGGTTTTATATTAATTAGGTTAGGGAAAAATTTACCAATTATAATACCAATAATACTTGCTATTATTAAAATAACAATAGAAATTAAAATAAACACACCTATAAAACGTAATAGTTTTAATAAAGATTTACCAAAGCTAAGTTTGTATAATTTACTAAAAGAGTAAAGGTAATATACTAATGTTGCTAGAATACTATAGGATAAAAGGCTAGGATGAATAAGCATACCTAAAAGAAAAGAAAATAAAGTTAGAAACATTGTTGTTCCTAAAATATAGGAATTTATTACAATATGCTCTCCGAAATTATGAGGTTTGGTATAAGTTAATTTACTTAATAACGCATAAAAAGGAAGGAATAGGAATGTAATAATATTAAAATTACGGAGTATAAAACCAGCCCATTTGTCTAGGTATCTTAATTGTTTTTTTGCAAATTGTTGTTTAGCTTTAAGTTTGTTAAACTCTTCTGTAGATAAATTTTTAATTGTTGATAAATCTTTATTAGCGAGCTCTTTAATTTCTTTAGTTTGAGATTGATTCACTGTTGCTTGCATTTCTAAATAATCTTTAGAAAAGAAATTAAAAATAATTAACGACAATGCTGCACCAACAGCTAAATATGCAAATGGATTTACATAACGCTTTCTTATCCCGTTTAAATATTCATTTAGCACTTCATTTGGAGCTAAAAACATTTTTTTTAAGGTTGTAAAAAACAAATTGTTAAATCCTAGTACCGAAAAAAGTTCTAGCATTAAAAACTTAAAAGTTATTCTGTTTTTAACAATTTTTGCTCCGCAATTATCACAAAAAAGAGCGTCGTTTTCTAATATTTCATTACAGTTTTTACAATTCATTGTTTTTATTTTAGAACAGGAAATTCAATGCTAGAGTCTGAAAACACAGTGTGTGTTTGCGTTTTAAAATCTTTTTTAGTAGCCTTGTAGATATTGTCTACATAAGTTTGCGGGTTCAAATCAATTAACGGGAACCATGTGCTTTGTACTTGTATTTGTAATTTGTGACCTTTTTTAAATGTATGAAAAACATCTTGCAGTTTAATATTTACTGATGTTTTCTTATTAGGGGTAAATGCTTCTGGTTTTGCAAAGCTATTTCTAAAACGACCACGCATTACTTCACTACGAACCATCATGTGATAATTACTTAATTTTAAATGAGATTGCATTTCTTTGTTATCATTTTTTAAATCAGCAGGATGTACGTCAATTACTTTTACAATCCAATCGGCAGCAGAACCTGTAGTTGCTACATTCAGTTTTGCTAAAATATCTCCAGCAAGTGTAAAATCTTCGGTTAATTCTTCAGTTTGAAAAACTAAAACATCAGGTCTTCTTGCAGCAAAACGCTGATCATCGGTCATGTATTTACGAGGAGTGAAAACAGTTTTAATATCTTCAGAGTACGGTACAGGTCGTTTAATATCGCTTATAAATTGTGTTTTAGAATCTCCTTTTTTAGAAGCGCTTAATTCTTGATTTTCTGATAAATAAAAAGACTCTTTGTTTACATTCTTAGGAGGCCAAACATCATACGATTTCCATTCTTTTTTACCCGTGTCAAAAACATAGGCTTCTGGTAATCCACTATTTTTAGAACCATCTCCTTTTAAGAAATGATTAAAGAATTTTGTTTCAATTTCTTTTTGAAATTTTAAAGAAATAGAATCTCCAAAATAATAGTTTCCTACTTTGTTTTGCACTTTGTTTCTAGCCCATCCGCCATGATCCCAAGGACCAAAAACTAAGGTATTGTAATTGTTTGGTTGATGTTTTTCAATATTTTTATAGGTTTCTAAAGGTCCGTATAAATCTTCTGCATCAAATTCACCTGCAACAACCATTGTTGCTACTGTTGATGGCACTTTATTTAAATGTTGAATAATACCTTTACTTTGCCAAATTGAATCGTAATTTGGGTGTTCTACCATTTCTTTCCAGAAAAAATCATCAATTCTGTTTTTATCTTCAGTTGTAGTAACATCTAACTTATCATATTGAAAGTATTCATTTAAATTTTTTAAAGGACCTTTATCTAAGAAAAACTGGTATTGGTCTTGAGTTTTCATTTTAGGAAAAGAATACCAAGCAGAATCTGTTGGTTGGTCTTTGTAAGTACCAAATAAAGGAATCGCATTGAAATAGCTTAGTAAAAAAGCACCATTATGATGAAAATCATCAAAAAAGAAATCTCCAATACATGCTTGTGGTGAGGCTGCTTTTAAAGCAGGGTGTGCATCAATCGTTGAAATAGTTGCATAATGCCCAGGATATGAAATACCCCAAGTACCTACTTTACCGTTATTGTTTGTTACGTTTTTTATTAACCAATCAATTGTGTCATAAGTATCGCTAGTCTCATCAGTTTGTTTCGCTGTTTTATTTGGTATATAAGCACGCATGTTATCATACATACCTTCGCTCATCCAACGACCACGAACATCTTGATATACGACAATATTCCCTTCTTTCATTAAATTTAAATTCGGACCAATTTTAGTTTTAAATTTATCGCCACCATAAGGTCTACAACTATAAGGAGTACGTTGTAGCAAAATAGGATATATTTTACTAGTGTCTTTAGGAGAGTATATAGTTGTATGTAGTTTAGCACCATCTCTCATGGTAATACTCACCTCTTTTTTTGTGTAATTATCTTTAACGTAAGTGTCTTTTATAGTTGTTTTTACTTCTTTTTCAGTTGCTGTTTTTGGAGTGCAACTACTAATAAAAAGTAAAAGAAGTATTGATAGTTTAAAAAGGTATTTCATAGAATTTTGTTGTTTGAAAAGGTAAATATAAAAAAAATGAAGTTGTATTAAAGCAGATTAAAAAAATCGGAGCTAATACAACTTCAAAGAAGTTTTTAAAAAGAATTATTTTTATTAAAAACGCTTATTCTTTATTTAGGATTTAAAATGCTATCAATTCTATCAATAGCATCTTGTAAGTGATAGCGGTTTAGTGTGTTTTTTGTAGTTGTAAGACTACGTTTTATATCACGTTTTAAACGTTTTAATTCACCTCTTACCACAGGTTTAATATCCGATTGGCTAATATTAACAGCAGTTTGTTTAAAGTAACCTCCGTTATTTGATCCTTTTTGACTTTTAGCTTTGTTTAATAAAAAACTTAAACGATCTAAATGTGCACGTTGTAAGTTTCTACGATAAGTATCAATAGCTTTATGGCTGTATAACTCACTCCAAACTCCTTTACGTAAATCAGTCATCATATTTAAAAGAGTGTATGAACTAGCTCCGTTTAAAGTTTCGTTCTCAATCATACGAGCCATTCTCCCTGTTTTTAAGATACGGTTTAAAGTTCTTACTTGTAGTGATCTAATTCGTTCTTCAGAACCTGAAAATTCGGTTTTACTGAAAATAGTTTTATTTAATAACCAAGTTGGCGTTTTAAATAATTCATTATTTACAAAACGGACTGCATTTTTTTGATGATTTTTATCTACATGTGTGTATACAGCTCCATCTTGCCCTGCAGTTTTATAATTTTCGTAAACACCACCGATGTTAGAACTTACATGCCCCATATAACGATTAAATTGACCTAGTAATTGTCCGTACATTGTTTTTAGTTCATCGTACGTTTCTCCATCTTTAGTTGTCCATTCTTCTAAACGAGGTAAAATTCTTTGTAGATTTTTAATTCCATATTTACTTGCTTTTATAGCATCATCACCTAAATCTTCAGTTTGTGAACTAGGGTCTATAACATTACGTACTTGTTGATGACCAAATCTGTATACAGGATTTCCTGCTTTATCAAGAATCCACTTGTTTAGAATTTCTTTCTCATCTTTAGCAGCGGTGTTGAATATAGGGCGGTATCCCCAACTAATAGCGTATTTATCGTAAGGTCCAATATTTGGCATTAATGCAACACCTTTATCTTCTGGTTGGGCTACGTAGTTAAAACGCGCATAGTCCATTATTGAAGGAGCAGTACCATTTTTTTTAGTAAATACTGCAGAACGTAAAGAATCTACAGGGTATGCAACAGAACTACCCATATTATGAGGTAAACCAAGAGTGTGACCAACTTCATGAGAAGAAACAAAACGAATTAAACGCCCCATTACTTCTTCTTTAAATTCATTACTTCTAGCATCTGGATTTATTGCTGCTGTTTGAATAAAAAACCAGTTGTGTAATAAAGACATTACATTATGATACCAGTTAATGTCAGATTCAAGAATCTCACCAGATCTAGGATCACTAACATGAGGGCCATTTGCATTCGGAATAGGTGAAGCTAAATAACGTACTACAGAGTAACGAACATCTTCAGGGCTCCATTCAGGATCTTCCTCTTTAGTAGGAGCATCTTTTGCAATTATCGCATTTTTAAAACCAGCAGCCTCAAATGCAACTTGCCAATCTTCTATACCTTGCTTTATATATTTACGCCATTCTTTAGGAGTAGCATCATCTATATAGTAAATAATCTGTTTTTTAGGTTCAACTAATTCACCTCTTTTAAATTTTTCTAAGTCTTCGTCTTTAACTTCTAAACGCCATCTATCTAGGTATTTAACTGATTTACTTTTTTGAGCATCTAATCCGTAATCTGTTTGAGATCTAGCAAACCATCCTACTCGTTCGTCGAAATAACGACGTTTCATTGGTGTTTTTGGAAGTAAAATCATAGAATTACTTAATTCCATAGAAACTGCACCAACGCTTCTATTTGAAGGAGCAGCGTTAGATATGTATGTTTTTACATTTCTAACTTCAATGTTTTTAGGGTAACTACTAATGCGTTCTATATAAGAACGGCTTTTATCCATCTTAGAAATTTTATACTGTTTTCTTTTGTTTTGAGGGAATCCTATAGCTTTTACATCAGAGTTGAATAAAGAAGAGACATCAATTACTGTTGCCGTAGAATCCTTACTAAAAGCTTTTATAGGAAAAGAATATAATATAGGTTCGAAATTAGAATTTACAACTGCTTTATGAACAGGAAGTAATGTGTCGGCCACAACGTTATAAGAAACGACTCTTAATAATATTTTTTTCTGTTTTTTTTGCCAACGTAAAACTTGAGTGTTTTGTTTACCACCTCCAAAACCAATACCGTTAGCTGTTTTGGCGATACGAGTTACCATTAACATTTCTCTATTTAATAGAGAATTTGGTATCTCGAATAAAAATTGTTGGTCTTTAGAGTGTACTTTAAATAATCCTTCGTCAGTTTTATGCTTTTTAGTAACAACTTTAGCATATGGCTTAATCGCATTTTTATTTGGCTTGCTTTTAGGCTTTGTTTGAGTTACTTTTTTACTGTTTTTTTTCTTTTTTTTACGTTGTGCATTTAAGTTTAACGAAAAAATTATAAGAAATACAGTAAAAAGTACTTTAGAAAGTAATCTTTTAGTCATGAATGTATTTTTAGAAAATTTTATCGAATTTATTGAATTACTACTCGTAAAATCATAATTAAATGTTAAAGGGGAAAAGGGGTTTCTTAATATTGACACAACATAGATTTTATATGTATTTTTAAACATTATTAAATAAACAATATGAAACGTATATTATATTTGTGTGTATTAGTTGTTGCTTTTAGTTGTGTAGCTAAAGAAAGTAAAGTAGAAAAAGTGTTTCCACATATAAAAGAAGGTAGATATAATGTTGCTTTTTTAATTATGGACGGGACTTTTAATACTGAACTAACAGCTCCTTTCGATATTTTTCAGCATACCATATTTAGAAAAGGAATTAAGCAAATGAATGTGTTTACTGTTGCAAATACAGACACTCCTGTTACAACTTTTGAAGGAATGAGAATTCTTCCTGATTTTAATTATTTAAAAGATAGTTTGCCTAAGATCGATATTTTGGTAGTACCAAGTGCAGAACATCATTTAGATTCTGATTTAGAGAATAAAGAGCTAATTAGTTTTGTGCAAGAGGTTGATAAAGAAGCTGAGTTTGTAACTTCTCATTGCGACGGTGCTTTTGTGCTTGCAAAGGCAGGTATTTTAAAAGGAAAGGTGTCAACAACATTTCCTTCAGATATTGATAAAATGCGTGAAATGTTTCCTGATTTAGATATTAAAAAAGAAGTGCTTTTTGTTCATGATGGTAAATATATTACATCAGCAGGAGGAGCAAAGTCTTTTGAAGCTGCTTTGTATTTATGTGAATATTTATATGGTAAAGAAATAGCAAAATCTTTAGCAGGTGGTTTGGTGATAGATTGGGATGTTAATAAAGTGCCACATTTAATAGTTGGTAGAGAGTAATGATAAAATTTTAGATTGTTATTTTATAAATATATATATCAAGAAGAGATATTATAAACTAAAAAAGCGAACTTAATTAAGTTCGCTTTTTTTTATCTATAAATTAGGATTTTTAATTTCTAAAAGAGAAAATATTTTATCTTCTTTAGGAGCTAAAAGAATCATATAAAATAAAAGAATTACACCAAAAAGAATAAAATCAGGTTTTAAGAAAAGAATTGAAAAACAAGCAACCTCCAATACAGCCCATTTATAAATAGAAGCATTTTGGTAGATCATGAATTTTTCATCATCACTAGTACCCTTTTTTATATTATTTAAAACTTTTTTAAATATAAAATTACTTAGTACATAAGCAACTGCAGGAATAAAAGAATATATTAAAGAAGAATCATCTATTTCTAAATTTAAAATATTTTTAAAATTACCTATTAAAAAATAGGCTAAAGTTACTCCGGCAACTAATGCAAGGTGAATTATTTTAAGTGTTTTTATTTTTTGATTCATAGCTGTTTTTAAGAAACAAAATCATTAATCGTTTTTGTAATAAACATTAATTGTTCTTCATCTAATTCAGTATGCATAGGTAAAGAAATTACTTCATCAATTAATTGATTGGTAATAGCAAAATCATTTTCATTATAGCGCTCATCTTTATATGCTTTCTGTGCATGTAAAGGTACCGGGTAATAAATTGCATTCGGAATATTATTGTCTAATAAATATTGATGTAATTCATCTCGTTTACCATTTGTTATTCTTAAAGTATATTGATGAAAAACATGAGTGGTAAAAACGCTAATAGCAGGCGTTATAATGTTCGAATTAGTAGAAAAAGCTTCAGAATAATACATTGCAGCTTTTCTACGTGCATCACAAAAACTATCTAATAAAGGTAATTTTATTTGTAAAACAGCAGCTTGTAAACTATCTAAACGAGAATTTACCCCAACTACATCGTGGTAATAACGTTTGTACATTCCGTGATTTACAATACCTCTTATTGTATGTGCTAAGTCATCATCGTTTGTGAAAATAGCACCACCATCACCATAACAACCTAAGTTTTTAGAAGGGAAAAATGAAGTTGTTCCTACGTTTCCGATAGTTCCAGATTTCTTTTTTGTTCCGTCAGAGAAAGTATAATCAGCACCAATTGCTTGTGCGTTATCTTCAATAACAAATAAGTTGTGCTCTTTAGCAATTTGCATTACAGCTTCCATATTAGCACATTGTCCAAATAAATGTACTGGTACAATTGCTTTTGTTTTTGGTGTAATTGCTTTTTTTAATGCTTCAATATCAATATTAAAAGTATCTGGCTCAACATCAACTAAGACAGGAGTTAACTTTAATAAGGCAATAACCTCTACGGTTGCTGCAAAAGTAAAATCGGCAGTAATAACTTCGTCACCTTGCTCTAAGCCTAATCCCATCATTGCAATTTGTAAAGCATCGGTTCCGTTAGCACACGGAATTACATGTTTTACATCTAAATATTTTTCTAAATCACTTCCAAACCCTTTAACTTCTGGGCCACCAATGTAATAGGCAGTGTCTAATACATTATCAAAAGCTTTATTTACTTGTGGTTTTATTTTTGCGTACTGACCTTGTAGGTCAACCATTTGAATTTTTTTCATAAAACGAAAATTTAGAGCTCAAAAATACGAACAATCTTTTATCTTTCTCCGCATTTGAAGAAAATAATGAATCAATGAAGCCTAAATTAATAGGGAGATTTCATTAAGATAAATTAATTTTTTTTCAAAAAAAGGATTTCTGATTTATGGCAACAAATTTTCAAAAAAAACGTTGCTATAAATTCAGTAAAAGAGATTGGAGTATTAAAGGAAGATATTTATTTTTATGAAATCATCAAAACAGAAAATTGCTTTTAAAGTTTTAATAGGATATGTAATACTTGCTGTTTTGGCTACTATTTCAGGAGTTTTATTACTTTCTGAAATCAAAACTTTTACAAAATTACAAAGACAGGGGGTTTTAGACGGAAAGAAAATTATACGAACAGGTAGTTTAATTGCGAAGGTTTATGAAAATGAAAATTTAGGTAGGGCAGCTATTCAGTTAAACTCTACTAAAAGGTTTAAGGAGTATGTTTATGAAAATAAACAATTATTATTGAAAATAGATTCACTTAATTTTATTGTAAATAATGGTTCTCAAAAATTTATTTTAGATAGTATAAAGTTAGTTTTAACTAAAAAACGTAAAAATATTACGGGTTTAAAGAAGTTAAAGCAGCAAAATAATTCAGAAGAATCGATTAATCAAGCTTTAGATAAATTAGGGTCGATTGATTCCCTTTTAGGAGGTGGTTCAGTTAAGAAAATTGTAAAAAACTCCTCGTTTTTAGATGAAAAAACCCTTAGGGATTTAGAAGAATATTTTCAGGTAATAAATAAACAAGATACCAATGCTAAGGTTAATAAAGTTGATCAAAAACAAATAGATTCTCTAGTTTATATTTCTAAAAACATACTTAAAAAGGCACAGCGAGAAACAAATAGAAAACGTAGATCTTTACGAGTAAAAGAGCGAGCGTTAATTAAAAATGATTTAATTATTTCTAGGAAGCTAAGAGAAATGTTAAATGTTTTAGAAAACGATGTTATTATCTATACTAATAATATTTATAAGCAACGAGAAGAAACTCTTAATCGTAGTAGGAATATAATTTTATTCGCAGCGGCAATTGGCTTTATTATTATACTTCTTTTTTCATTTATTATTTTAGATGATTTCTGGAAAAGTCAGCATTATAGAAATGAATTAGAACAGGCAAGTGCTAGAGCTTCATCTCTTTTAAAAAGTAGAGAACAATTGATGTTTATGGTAAGTCATGATTTAAGAACTCCCTTAAGTACTATCATTGGTTATAGTGAGTTGCTTCAAAAAGAAGTGCAAAATGTTAAAGAAAAAAATTATACAGAGCATATTCAAAATGCATCTGTGTATATGAGGCAGTTGGTAGCAGATCTTTTAGAATTCTCTAAGTTAGAAAGTGGGGAAGTAGGCGTAGAGTCTATTTCTTTTGATTTAAAAAAATACTTGATAGAAGTTGCAGGTAATACCGAAAACTTAGTAAAAGATAAGCCTGTTTCTGTAATTTTAAAACATGATGAAACAATAGCCTTACCTATTATTAGTGATCCGTTTAGAATAAAGCAAATTTTATATAATTTGGTAACTAACGCTAGTAAATTTACAGAAGAAGGGTTTATTACAATTAAGAGTAGTGTTGAAAAAGAGAATACTAAAACTTATTTAAAAATAATAGTGAGTGATACAGGTGTTGGTATTGATAAAGAGCAACAGCAAAATGTTTTTAAAGCTTTTACTCAGATTGAAATAGGAAATAATAGCCGAAATGGTTTTGGTTTGGGGTTAACAATTTCTAATAAGCTTGCTGAATTATTAGGAGGAGGGTTAACCTTAAGTAGCGATTTAGGAGAAGGAAGTGTATTTACATTAAAGATTCCTGTAGTTTTTTCAAAAGAATCATTAAGTAAGCCTTCAGTTTTAAATGAAGCTACTGTATTTAATTTAAAAGCTATTGTTGTTGAAGATGATGTAGCTATGGGAACCCTTTTAAAGGAGAGGTTAGAACAATTCGGAATAGAAGTTTGTCTTTTTACTAATGCGCAAACTGCTTTGGAGAGGGTTAGTGAAATATATTACGACTTGGTTTTAACTGATATTCAACTCCCGAAAATGAATGGTTTTCATTTTATGGAAACCCTAAAAAATCATGATTCATATAATAATCAACCAATAATAGCAATGACAGGTAGAACTAGTTTGTCTATGGGAGAATATGTTAAAGCAGGTTTTTCAGATGTGCTAATAAAACCATTTGATCTTACTAAATTAGAATGTGTTCTAAAAAAATATTTTAGTAGTTGTATTTTAAAATCAAATAATATTAGTGAAATAGATAGTAAAGTAAAAGAAACAAGTTCTTTTGATGTTGTTTCATTAGGAGCTTTTCTAAAT
This sequence comes from Tenacibaculum ovolyticum DSM 18103, assembly GCF_000430545.1. Lineage (GTDB taxonomy): Bacteria > Bacteroidota > Bacteroidia > Flavobacteriales > Flavobacteriaceae > Polaribacter > Polaribacter ovolyticus. The sequence continues at coordinate 190,157 of NZ_KE387165.1, read as the reverse complement.
AACGATGTGCTTTTGATAAAGAATACATTGAGTCTCTTTTTAAAAGAGACTCAAAATGATTTTTTACTATTGGAGAAGGCACAAGTAAACAATGAATTAAAAATATTTAATGATGTTAGTCATAAAATGATAAGTATGTTTAGGCAAATAAATGCGGTAGCACTTGTTCCTTTTTTAGAAGTATTCGAAACTAGTAAAGAAATTGACGATATTCTTTTTGCGGATTTTAAAAAAATATTTAATGAGTTTATTTTAGAATTAGAAAATTATCTTAGCTAAGATCGTATTCTTTTATTTTATTATAAAGTGTTTTTCTTGTAATGCTTAATAATTTTGCGGCTTGAGTTTTGTTATTATCGGCTTCTTCTAGAGCTCTTATAATGAGTTTTTTCTCATTTTCTTTGGTAGAGAATTTTTTAGAAACGTTAGATTGATTTCTAACGTTAAATAATCCTTCAGGAAGCACATGTTTTTCGATGATTTCAGTTTGTGATAATAACGTTGCTCTTTTTATAATATTAGATAATTCACGTAAGTTACCAGGCCATTGATACCCCTGAAATAAGGCAATTACCTCTTTAGAGAAACCGACAATAGATTTATTAAGTTCTTTATTTGCTTTATCTAGAAAAAAATCAGCATATAAAATTAAGTCATCATTTCTGTCTTTTAAGCTAGGTACTTTTATCGAAAATTCATTTAAACGATGGTATAAATCTTCTCGAAAATTACCTTCTTCAACAGCTAGCAATAAGTCTTCATTTGTAGCTGTAATTAAACGAATATCGACTTTTATTTCTTGACTACTACCTAAAGGTTTAATCTTCCTTTCTTGTAAAGCACGTAATAGTTGTATTTGACTCTCGTAGTTTAAATTCCCTACTTCATCTAAAAATAACGTTCCTTCGTTAGCCGCTTCAAAATGCCCTGTCTTATCATTTGTAGCACCAGTAAATGAACCTTTTTTATGACCGAAGAATTCACTTGTAGCAATTTCTTTTGGTATAGCTCCGCAATCTACGGCGATAAAAGGTTTGTTTTTTCGTGTACTTTCAGTATGAATTGTTTGGGCAACGACTTCTTTTCCTGTCCCGCTTTCACCTGTTATAAGAACAGACATATTGGTAGGGGCTACTAAATGAATATATTCATACAGTGTTTTTGATGTAGCACTTATTCCTGAAACAAATTTAGTGCTAGAGGCTTGTTCTTTTGTTTTATTTGTTAAAGGAGAATTGTTATTAGTAGGCTTTTCCTCTAAAGCATTGTTAATAACCTCTAAAACTTCATCAGGATTAAAAGGTTTTGAAATGTAATCAAATGCACCTTGCTTTATTGCTTGAACAGCTGTTGAAATTTCAGCATAACTAGTCATTAAAACTACAGGGATATCATTATTGTTTTTTTTGATTTGTTTTAAAAAAGTGATGCCATCGCCGTCAGGAAGACGTAAGTCGGTAAACACTAAATTGTATTTTTCCTTTTTTAATAAGGAAGAAGCACTGCTAATTGTGTAGCTAACATCTATAATGTAATTGTGACGTTCAAGAAAACGCTTTAAAATATCAGAAAAAGTAACGTCATCTTCTACTAGTAAAATTTTTTTCATAAAAAGTGTTTAGTCTTTAAAGCAACTCTTTATTAAAATAAAAAAGAACGCTTATTTAAAATAACGTTCTTTTTCAATTAAAATTCAAATAAAAACACGTTTTTTATTTTTTATTTTTCAATTCTTTTTCATCTAGTAAGTTACCTTCTTTATTTGTGTAAACAATTGTTGGTTTGTTACCTGAAAGAAGTTCAAACTTATACTGCTCTTTGCTATTCACAAAAGCTTTACTGATAGTAGCTTTTGGAAAATATTCTTTAATAGTTTTTGCTACTACAGCAGGTATTTTTTTGATAGAAACCTCTTTAAAATCGTCGTTTACTATAGAGCAAGTAACTTCGATAGGGAATAAGTTGTTAGAAGTTGCATATGTTGAAACTCCACTTGCTAAGATTGCTGTTGCTAAAAATAATTTTCTCATGATTTAAGTTTTTATTGTTCGATTTATATATAGAAATAAATGTGCCATTTGTTTTTTAAAAACATGTTTTAATGGTTATTCTGTTGTTTGCTAGTTGTTTGTGGTTTTTTATGTGTTTGTTCTTTTAACTAGCTGTGTATAAAGAGTGTGTAATGCAGTAGGTGTATTGTGTAATTATTACTCCATTAATGAATATTATTGATTTATATAGACGAATTATATTTCTGTTATCTTTGAAAAAAAACCTTAGTTAATGAAGTTATTTAAGAAACTTTTTAAAATTGTATTATTACTATTTATCTTAATAGTTGTTGGAGTTTGGTTGTTTTCTATGACATTGTACCCAACATATAATGGAACATTAGAATTAGCTAATATTTCTGATAAAGTTACGGTTCACTACGATGAAGTTGGTGTTCCGCATATTAATGCTCAAAATCAACAAGATGCATATACTGCATTGGGCTATGTACATGCGCAAGATAGATTGTGGCAAATGGAATTGGTTAGAAGAATATCCGCAGGAAGATTAGCGGAAGTTTTTGGAAAAGATCTAGTACGTACAGATAAATTTTTCTTAGGATTAGGGATTGAAGAGGCAGCCGAAAAAACAATTAAAAATTTAGATAAAACTTCTGAGGTTTATAAAATGACCGAAGCTTACTTAAATGGGGTGAATCAGTTTATGAATGAAGGAGCAACACCATTAGAGTTTTATTTGACTGGTATTAAAAAAGAGAAATATACAATTAAAGATATATATAATGTTTTCGGTTATATGGCTTTTAGTTTTGCTGTGGCGCACAAAACAGATCCATTATTAACAGAAGTTAAAGAAAAATTAGGGGAGGTTTATTTTAATGAATTAAACGGAGTAAATTATGAGAACTTAACGCTTATTAAGAATGAGAAGAATTCAGAAATAAAAGGAGCCTTTGCAAAAGCAATGAATACTTTACTAGATAAATTGCCAATTTCACCATTTATAGGAAGTAATTCTTGGGTTTTAGGACCTGAAAAAACAAAAAACGGAAAAGTGATTTTTGCAAACGACCCACATATTGGTTTTTCACAACCTTCTGTTTGGTATCAATCACACATTAAAACACCAACCTATGAAATTTATGGATTTAATTTAGCTTTAACACCATTTCCGCTGTTGGGACATAATAGAAATTATGCATACGGGTTAACAATGTTTGAGAATGATGATATTGATTTTTATTACGAGCAGAATAATCCTGATAATAAGCAAGAATATAAAACTATTGATGGTTATAGAAAATATAAATTAATTGATAAAACGATTAAAGTAAAAAATGGTGTTGACACTACTTTTCAAATTAAGGTAAGTAAACATGGGCCAATAATGAATAATTTAATTGATTTTATTAGAGATGAACGTCCTATTGCAATGCAATGGATTTATACTAAATTAGATAATCAATTATTAGAAACAAGTTATGAATTGTCGCACGCAAAATCATTATCTGAATTTAAAAAAGGAGCAAGTAAGTTACATGCACCTGGTTTAAATATTATGTATGGAGATGCTCAAAGTAATATTGCATGGTTTGCTTCAGGTAAATTATATAAATATAGAGATAGTTTAAATACGAAGTTAATTTTAGACGGAGCTTCAGGTAAAGATGAAATAAAAAGATGGTTAGATTTTGAGGAGAATCCACAAGCAATAAATCCTAAATTAAATTATGTGTATTCGGCGAATAATCAACCAGATTCTATTGCAGGTATTTTATACCCAGGATATTATTTAGTAGAAGATAGAGCAAGAAGAATAGTTGAGTTATTAGCGCCTAAAAATGATTGGACAAAAGAAGATGTTGCAGAAATGATTTACGATGTAACTTCACCGACAGCTCCTGAGATATCTGAAAAATTAATTGAAGCATTAACTATTTCTGAATTTTCAGCAAGTGATAAAAAAGCAATTGAAATATTAAAGCAATGGAATGGTTATTACGGAAAAGATGAGGTTGCTCCTGTAATTTATAATCGTTTATTATATGAGTTTCAAAAGAATACTTTTAGAGATGAAATGGGTGAAGCATATGTGCAATTTGTAAATACCCCTTTCGTAGAAAAGGTAGTCCCTGTTCAAGCGGGAAGAATAAAATCTGTTTGGTGGGATGATATTTCAACAAAAGAAAAAGTAGAAACGAGAAAAGATATTATTACTAAATCATTTAAAAAGACATTCTCTTTTTTACAAAACCAATTAGGAGAAAATGTTGATGATTGGAAATGGAGTAGGGTTGCTTCTGTAGAGTATCAGCATCCAATAGGAAAAGCTGGAGGATTATTGAGAAAATTATTTAATGTAGGGCCTTTTAAAACAAATGGAGGTGATCAAGTAATAAATAACCAAATTTATGATATTGATAGTACAGGTTTTTATAAAGTAAAAGCAGGACCTTCAACACGAAGAATTATTGATTTTTCAGATGTAGAAAATAGTTTAGCAATTTTACCAACGGGTCAATCAGGTAATGTGTTTAGTGAGCATTATAAAGATCAAGCTGAAAAATATGTAGATGGTAAGTTTGAGAAAATGAAAATTAATCAGTCAGAAATTGAGAAGAGTAAGAATATGCTAGTGTTTAAGGTAAAATAATAATTATGAGAAATGTGTTTGATATTAGTTCTGATGGAATTAATGTTTATTTGAGTTTAGAAATTAAAACTAGTAGAACTCTAAAAGTGTTATTAGTAATAGTATTGCTTTTTGTAGTTGTTTTGTTAGGTTTTCTATTTTCTGCTTTAGATATAAAAGAAGTGCCAAAGTTGATTCTTCCAATGATTATAATTCCTGTTTTGATATTTTACTTTTTAATAAGATACGTGCTTTGGAATTTATTTGGCAAAGAGGTTGTTATTGTTAATAGAAAGTCAATTAGTAGTGGTTTAGATTATGGGTTGTATAAAACTAATTTAAAAACTATTTTGATTGATCGATTAGGTTTTGGGGAGGAGTTCGTTAGAGAGTTCGAGTTGGTAAGGTATGGGAATATAAATTTTTACAACTATAATAAATTAACTAATCTTCCAGAATTAATACACAGTACAAGTGTGGAGTTAACTTTGGAAGAAATAATTAACGTCCATGATAAAGTTTCAGAAATATTTATGGATGATTTTAATGAAGAAAATAAATTTTTGTCTTTTTCAGAGAACTAAACCTCCTTATAAACTTCTTCGAAAGGAATTCTAAAACGCTCGCCATACACGCCTTTTTTTGTTCTGATACCACAACTAACAATCATGTTTATTTCTGCACCACGTGGAATATTTAATAGGCGTTTTACTCGCCAAGTATCAGAACCTTCCATAGGGCAGGTATCGTAGCCTTCGGCAGCCATTGATAACATGAAAGTTTGTGCTGCAAGCCCAGCGGTTTTATGAGAAACAATTCTCATGTCGCTATTACGAACTTCACGATACATTGGTTTAAATAAACCAACAATTAAAACCATTAAGTATTTTAGGTAGCCTAAAAGACCAAATAAATCGGAGTATACAAAAGGAATAATTTTCCCATAATAATTACGAGCAACTTTTTCTCGACTACTTTGTTCTGTTTTTTTATTGTTTTTCCCAAACGTAGTGTCCATAAAAGCTAAATTAGCTTTAGCACGTTTACGCCACAAATCTTTTCGTGTAACAAAAACAACTAATTGTTGCGCTGTTTTGGCTGTATTCTGATTAAAACATAAAGGAGCGATTTTTGCAATTGTTTCTTTAGAGGTAATATGGTAAAACTCCCATAGCTGCATGTTACTACTTGTAGGTGCTAAACTTGCTTGTTTAATGCACTTCTTTACAATATTGGTATCAATGTTTTTTTTAGCATCGTATATTCTAACAGAACGGCGATAATTAATAGCTTCTGAAACTGTTTTAGGCATATTTAATGTTTTTTGAATAGAAATAGTGTTTACTTATCCTATTTTTAATAAGGTTTTTAATTGTTTTAGTTTTCCTTTGTAAGGAGCGTAACGAGTTGGTACATCTAGCCAGTTACCTCTGGTAACCACGCCTTTGCTATGAGAAAAAACATCAAAAGTTTTTTTTCCGTGATAACTACCAATTCCGCTCTCTCCAACACCACCAAAAGGCAATCGATGATTTGCAAAATGAACCATAGTGTCGTTAATTGTTCCGCCACCAAAAGAATACTTTGCAATCATTTTTTTAGCAAAACCCTTACGAGTGGTAAAAACATAGAATGCTAAAGGCTTGTCGTATTTAGTAATAATGGCATCAAATTCTTCTTCAGTTTTATATGAAATTAATGGTAATATTGGCCCGAAAATTTCTCCTTTCATTACTTCACTATTTAAACTTGGTTCATTTATAATGGTAGGAGCAATATAATTATCATCTCTATCTGTTTTTCCACCAATTAAATATTTTTGGTCTTTTAACATAAGTGCTAAACGATCAAAATTACGAGTATTTACAATTCTTGGGTAATCTTCTGATTCTTGAGGGTTTTTGCCGTAAGCTTTAATTAGCTCTTCTTTAAAATAATTTACAAAGGCTTCTTTTACTGCAGTATGAATTAATAAATAATCAGGAGCAATACATGTTTGCCCTCCATTAATAAATTTACCCCAAACTAATCGTTTAGCTGTAAGTTTAATGTTGGCAGTGTCGTCAATAATACAAGGGCTTTTTCCGCCTAGTTCTAAGGTAACAGGTGTAAGGTGTTCGGCAGCCGCTTTGGCTACTATCTTTCCTACAGGAACACTTCCTGTAAAGAAAATGTAATCCCAACGTTGCGTAAGTAATTCTTGAGAAGTTTCTACGCCTCCTTCTATTACTAAAACATGATTTTTATCAAAAACAGATTCAATAATTTCTTTGGTTATTTTACTTACATGCGGTGTTAATTCTGATGGTTTTAAAATTACGGTATTTCCTGCGGCTATTGCTCCTAAAAGAGGTGCAAAAGCCAATTGGTAAGGGTAGTTCCAGGGAGCAATAATTAAAACGGTTCCGTATGGTTCCTTATGTATTTTTGCTGAAGATGGAAAATTTAATAGAGAAGGTAAGATTCGTTTTGGTTTGCTCCAAGAATCTATATTCTTTAGAGTCATTTTTAATTCAGCTAACACAATAGAGGTTTCGGTCATTACAACTTCGTATTCTGATTTTTTAAAATCATCGTACAATGCTTTTATAATGTCTCGTTCTCTTCTTATGAGTTCTTTTTGAAGCTTTTTTAAAGCATTTTTTCTAAAGGAAATCTCTTTAGTTTGTTGTGTTGAAAAAAAGTTTTTTTGTGCTTGAACTAATTCAGGAATACGCATAGTTAGAATTTGCTTAAAGGTACAAATTTAACTGATTTTTTAAAAGATGTTTTTAGGTGTTATACGCAAGCATCCCAAATAGGTTCTTTTGGAGTTGGTGCGGTAATTTTAATGAGTTCTTTGCTTACTGGATGAATAAATTCAATTTTTCGTGCGTGTAAATGAATGCTGCCATCTTTATTGCTTCTTTTTGCGCCGTATTTTAAATCACCTTTAATACTTGAGCCTATGTTAGATAGCTGTACTCGTATTTGATGATGACGACCTGTTTCTAAATCAACTTCAATTAATGAGTAGTTGTCTAGTTTTTTAAGAGTAGTGTAATGAAGAATTGCTTTTTTACTACCCTCAATTTCTTTTAGGTAAGCAGTAGATTTGTTGTTTTTAGGATTCTTTTTTAAGTAATTTATTAAAGTGTCTGCTGATTTTTTAGGTTGATTCTTTACAACAGCCCAATACGTTTTTTTTATAGTTTTTTCGCGTAGCATTTTATTTAAACGCTCTAAAGCCTTTGAGGTGCGTGTGTAAATAACAACACCCGAAGTGGGTCTGTCTAAACGATGAACAGTTCCTAGATAAACAGCCCCAGGTTTATTGTATTTATCTTTAACGTATTCTTTAACAACGTCAGAAAGTGGTTTATCACCAGTTTTATCACCTTGTACAATGTCACCAGCTCTTTTGTTAACAATAATTAAATGATTGTCTTCATGTAAAACTTGTAAGTTGTTTTTGGTAGAGTGCATTTTTGTAATATATCTTCGATTTAACTCGAGAAATTATTCGAAATCTTTGGCTACATCTTGGTTTACACCGTCAATAAAACCTAAAAACTCATCGCGACCTAAACCTGTAGATGAAGAAGTAAGAAATGATGTTGGTAATGTTTCCCAGTGATTTAATAATTTCTTTTTGTAGGTAGTAATCTGTTTGTTTATTTTAGAGCTACCAAGTTTATCTGCTTTTGTAAAAACGATACAAAACGGAATTTGGTTTTCGCCTAAAAATTGCATGAATTCTAAATCTATCTTTTGTGGATCATGACGAGAATCAATCAAAACAAAAGTACAAACTAGCTGCTCTCTTTCTTTAAAGTAGTTTTCGATAAAAAACTGAAAAATAGTTCTTTTCTTTTTAGAAATTTGAGCATAACCATAACCAGGTAAATCAACTAAAAACCATTCATTATTTATCTTAAAATGATTAATAAGTTGTGTTTTTCCAGGTTTCCCAGAGGTTTTGGCTAAATCTTTTCGCTCCATTAACATGTTAATTAGCGAAGATTTACCAACATTTGAGCGACCTATAAAAGCATACTCAGGTATTCTGTCTTTGGGTGCTTTCATAACATTGCTGTTACTCATCACAAAATCTGCAGATTTTATTTTCATAAAAATAAGTTAAGCTATTTCTGCTATTATATATTTCGCTTAGAAAGCCAGCTTTCTAAAATTGCGTTAAATTCTTCAGGAGTTTCCATCATTGCTGCATGCCCACATTTATCAATCCAAAATAAATCTGAATCTGGTAATAATTTATGGAAATCTTCAGCTACTTCTGGAGGAGTTACACCATCTTGTTTTCCCCAAATAAGACATGTTGGTTGGTGCATATTTGGTAAATCATTTGCCATGTTGTGTCTAATAGCACTTTTAGCAATAGATAATGTTTTTAAAGCCTTAATTCTGTCATTTACAATCTCATAAATGTCGTCAACAAGTTCTTTTGTAGCTACTTTTGGATCGTAAAAAACTTCTTGGGCTTTTGTTTCGATATATTCGTAATTACCTCTTTTAGGGTAACTATCTCCCATAGATTTTTCGTACAAGCCAGAACTACCAGTTAAAACTAGTGCATCTACATCTTTAGGGTAGTGTTTTGTATAGTACAAAGCAATATGACCACCTAAAGAATTCCCTAAAAGAACAACGTCTTTAAGGTTTTTGTATTCAATAAAATCATGTAAATGTTCTGCTAAGTTTTTTACATTTGTTTTTAACAAAGGCATCGTATATAAAGGTAGTTCAGGTATTAAAACATGGTACCCTTTTTTTGAGAAATATTTAAAGGTTTCATCAAAATTACTAAGGGCTCCCATTAAACCGTGCAGTACGATTAATGCTCTTCCTTTCCCTGCTTCTGCATATGTAAAATTACCTTCTTTTTTTAAAAATTCAGTCATTAATGTATAGGATTTGACTCAACCACAAATGTAGTCCTTTTTTGTTGAATTCTCGGTTTTATTATTTAGCGCATGTTTAGGATATTAAAACGCCTTGTATTCAGTTTTTTAGCTAAAAAGTCAAAATTTATGAACAAAGTGGTGAAAAGTGGTAAAAAGTGGTAAATATTTTTTATTTTTGATGCAAACTATGAATACTTGGCGTGGTAAACTTAATTGGAACATATGAATGTAAAATAGATGCTAAAGGGAGGGTGATGATGTCATCGGCTTTTAAGAAGCAGCTATCTTCTGTGTTGCAGGACGGGTTTGTTGTAAAGAGGTCAGTTTTTCAGCCGTGTTTGGAGTTGTATCCGATAGTTGAGTGGAATTTGATGATGCAAAAGATTAATAAGTTAAATCGATTTGTAAAGAAAAATAATGATTTTATTAGGAGGTTTACTGCGGGTGTAAAGCCTGTTGAGGTGGATGCTGCTGGTAGAGTGTTAATTCCAAAAGATTTATGTCAATTCGCAGGTATAGATAAGCAGGTGGTGTTTTCGTCGGCTGTTAATATTATTGAAATTTGGGATAAGGATAAGTATGAACAAGTAATAGATGATGCTGTTGTTGATTTTGCTGATTTAGCAGAAGAGGTAATGGGTAATATAGATGTAGATGAGTTATCATAATCCGGTTTTATTGAAAGAAAGTGTAGATGCGCTTAATATTAAAGAAGATGGTGTGTATGTTGATGTGACTTTTGGTGGCGGTGGTCATTCGAGAGAGATATTAAGTAGGTTGGGAGCGAATGGGAAGTTGTTTGCTTTTGATCAAGATCCAGATGCACAGGGGAATAAGATTGAAGATGATCGGTTTGTGTTAATAGGTGAGAATTTTCGATTTATTTCGAGGTTTTTACGTTTTTATGGTATTCGTAAGGTAGATGGTGTTTTGGCTGATTTAGGTGTGTCTTCGCATCAGTTTGATGAGGCGGAAAGAGGTTTTTCTACAAGGTTTGACGCTGATTTGGATATGAGGATGGATCAGAAATCTGATTTGTCAGCCAAAAAAATTATCAATAAATATAGTGAAGAGCGTTTGGCTGATGTGTTGTTTTTGTATGGTGAGTTGAGGAATGCAAGAGTTTTGTCTAAGAAGATTATTGCAGCAAGAGAAGAAGAAGAAATTAATACTAGTTTTCAGTTGAAAGAAGTGTTAAAAGAGTTTCTTCCGCAAGCAAAAGAACATAAGATTTTGGCGCAGATATTTCAGGCGGTAAGAATTGAGGTGAATCAAGAGTTGGAGGTGTTGAAGGAGTTTTTAGAGCAAATGCCTGGTTTGTTGAGTGAAGAAGGACGTTTAAGTGTTATTTCGTATCACTCGCTAGAGGATAGATTGGTAAAGCGATTTATAAGAACAGGGTTGTTTGTGGGAGAGCCAGAAAAAGATTTTTACGGAAATATTAGTGTTCCTTTAAAGAAGGTAGGGAAAATGATTATTCCGACTAAAGAGGAGATAAAAGTAAATAATAGAGCAAGAAGTGCAAAACTACGAGCAGCAACATTAAAGTAATGTCTAGAGTAAAAGAGAGTATTTATGGAATATTACAAGGGCGTTTTTTAACAGATGATAGCTCTTTTAATAACTGGAGGATATTAATTTTTGTTGTGGTGTTGTTGTTAATAATGATATCGAGCTCACATAGTTTAAATGCTAAAGTAGTTAAGATAGCTGAGTTGAAGAAAAATAAAAGAGAGTATCGGGCAGAAGATTTTGATACGAGTACGGAGTTAACAAGGATGAAATTAGAGAGTAATATTCGGAAAAGGGTTAAATCTAAAGGGCTGTTTCCTGCAGAAAAGCCACCGCAAAAAATAAAAGTAACAACTAATAAAGAGTAGATAAAAATGGTAATAAAGAAAAGTATATTAAACAAGCTCTATGTGGTTGTGGTTTTAATGACGCTTTTCTTCGTGGTTATTGTTTTTAGAATTTTTAATCTTCAGTATGTAGATGGGGATAAATACCGTAAGCTTTCTCAGGAGAAAACTGAAAGAAACGATACCATATTTGCAAATAGAGGTAATGTGTATGCTGCTGACGGTAATTTGTTGGCTACTTCAATGTCAAAGTACACGATTCGAATGGATGTTGTGGCGGTGAAATCAGAAGTGTTTGAGAGAAATATACGAGCGCTTTCTGAAGCTTTATCTAAATTGTTAGGAAAACCAACTAGTTATTATCAGAAAAAAATACGAGAAGCAAAAACGCGTAAAAATCGTTATTTGTTAATTGCTCGTGATATAGGGTATAATGATTATGTGAAGATGAAAAGCTTTCCTATTTTTAAATTGGGGGTTTATAGAGGTGGTTTTATAGCGGAACAAAAAACGATTCGAGTGCATCCAATAGGGAAAATAGCAGCGAGAACAATAGGTTATGATAATTCAAAAGGAGGAGCAGGGATTGAAGGTGCTTTTGCGGATTATATGCAGGGAGAAAATGGTTGGAGGTTAAAGCAGAAGATAGCTAAAGGGCAGTGGAGGCCGATTAATGATGTAAACGAAAAGGAACCTATTGATGGTAGTGATGTTATAACTACAATTGATGTGAATATTCAAGATATAACGCATCATGCATTATTAAAGCAGTTAGAATACTTTGAGGCAGATCATGGTTGTGCGGTTGTGATGGAGGTTAATACAGGTAAGATAAAAGCAATTGCAAATCTTGGTAGAACTTCAAAAGGGAAGTACTATGAGAAAAGGAATTATGCGGTTTGGGAGAGTCATGAGCCAGGGTCTACTTTTAAGTTAGCAAGTTTAATGGCTGCTTTAGAAGATAAAGTTGCTGATACGTCTGATGTTATTGATTGTGAAAAAGGAAAGATTTTTATAAACAATAGGAAGGTAGAAGATAGTAAAAGAGATGGTCATGGTAAAATTTCATTAGCTCGTGTTTTCGAAGTCTCGTCAAACGTAGGAATTGTTAAGGTGATTAAGAAGCATTACGATAAGAATCCAAGAAAGTTTATAAAAAGAATTAAATCATTTGGTTTAGATCAGTTAACAGGAGTTAAGATAAAGGGAGAAGGGAAACCTTATATTCCTAAGCCATCAGAGAAAAGTTGGAGTCCAATTTCGTTAGAGTGGATGGCGTGGGGTTATGGTATTCATTTAACTCCGTTGCAAACATTAGCTTTTTATAATGCTGTAGCAAATGATGGGAAATTGGTGAAACCTTATTTTGTTAAAGAGTTAAGAGTTGGTGCAAAGGTTGAAAAAAGCTTTGGAACAGAAGTTTTGAAAGAGAAAATTGCTACGCAACGTACTATAAATAAGATTCGAAAAGTTATGAAGAATGTTGTGGTTAAAGGAACAGCTAAAAAAATATATTCTTCTAATTTTTCAATGGCAGGAAAAACAGGAACAGCTAAAAAATGGATACCTAAGCATAAAGATAAAGCAGGTAAAACTGTTTATGGTCATTATTCTAATAAAAAATATGTGGCTTCGTTTGCGGGTTTCTTTCCAGCAGAAAGCCCTAAGTATTCTTGTATTGTGGTAGTTCATAGTCCGAAGAAAGAAAAGGGATATTATGGAGCTATCGTTGCAGCACCAGTCTTTAAAGAGATTGCTCAGAAAATTTATACAACAAATCCTGTTAATAATCAATTAGTGTCAGATAAAATTACATCAGCAAGTGTTGATAAAGAATATCAAAACTATTATGAGAAATTAAGAAAGTATAAAACGATTATGCCTAAGGTTTTAGGAATGAGCGGTATGGATGCAATTGCGTTGTTAGAAAATATGGGGATGAAAGTTAAGTTTTCTGGAATGGGAAAAGTGACTGAGCAATCGATAGATAAAGGAGTGAAATTAACAAAAGGAGCAACAGTTTATTTAAAGTTATCATAATTGAAAAATTTAAAAGACATATTATTTAAAGTATCTGTAAATGAAATTTATGGAGATGCTAATGTGCTAATCAATAAGATCCAGTTTGATAGTAGGTTGGTGCAGGATAAAGACATATTTGTTGCTCAAAGAGGAGTTACTGTTGATGGACATCAGTTCATAGAGAAAGCATTGAGTTTAGGTGCAGTTGTTATTGTTTGTGAAAATGTTCCAGTAAATAAAAAAGAGGGAGTAACGTATGTAGGGGTTGAAGATTCTAATACAGCTTTGGCGGTTATGGCTGCTAGTTTTTACGATAATCCATCAACTAAATTGCAATTGGTTGGTGTTACAGGTACAAATGGTAAAACAACTATTGCTACATTACTATATGACTTGTTTAAAAAAGCAGGATATAAAGTCGGTTTATTATCAACGGTTAAGGTGATGGTGGGTAATGAAGAGCATAAAGCAACACATACAACGCCAGATTCATTAGCGATAAATAAGTATTTGTCGTTAATGGTTAAAGAAGAGGTAGATTATTGTTTTATGGAGGTGAGTTCTCATGGAATTCATCAAAAGCGTACCGAAGGTTTGTATTTTGCAGGAGGTGTTTTTACAAATTTATCTCACGATCATTTAGATTATCATGAAACATTTGCAGAGTACAGAGATGTGAAAAAATCATTTTTTGATTCGTTGCCTAAAACAGCGTTTGCTTTGGTGAATATAGATGATAAAAACGGGCAAGTAATGTTGCAGAATACTAAGGCTAATAAGCAAACATACGCGTTAAAAACAATAGGTGATTTTAAAGCAAAGGTTTTGGAAAAGCGTTTTTCAGGAAGTTTGCTAACGATAAATAATATTGAGGTTTGGACGAAGTTAATAGGAGAGTTTAATGCCTCTAACTTATTGGCAATTTATGGTGTAGCAGACTTGTTAGGTTTAGAGAAGTTAGAAACGTTAAGGCTTATAAGTGAGTTAGAAAGTGTTAGTGGGCGTTTTGAATATACTATTTCAAAAGAAGGGGTAACAGCAATTGTTGATTATGCACACACGCCAGATGCACTAAAAAACGTATTGCAAACAGTAAATGATATTCGTACAGGGAATGAAAAAGTGATAACTGTTGTTGGTTGTGGAGGAAATAGAGATAAAACGAAGCGACCTAAAATGGCAATGATAGCCTCTCAGTTAAGTAATCAGGCAATATTTACTTCTGATAATCCTAGAAATGAAGATGCACAGATGATTATTGATGAGATGGAAAAAGGAGTGTCAGCAGAAAATTATAAAAAAACATTGTCAATTTTAAATAGAAGGCAAGCTATAAAAACAGCGTGTAAATTGGCGGTAACAGGAGATATCATATTGATTGCAGGAAAAGGACATGAAAATTATCAAGAAATAAATGGTGTGAAGCATCATTTTGATGATTTAGAAGAAGTAGTGAATTGTTTTAATCAATTAATAAACTCATAGAATGCTGTATTATATATTTCAATATTTAGAAAGTGAATTTAATCTTACTGGGGCGAGTGTGTTTCAGTTTATTACGTTTCGTGCGGCTACAGCTTTTATATTGTCTTTGTTAATTTCAATGATTTTTGGAAAAAAAATCATCAATTATTTAAGAAGACTTCAAGTAGGTGAAACGGTAAGAGATTTAGGTTTGGCAGGTCAGGTTCAAAAAGCAGGAACTCCAACTATGGGTGGAATTATTATAATCCTTGCAACTTTGGTTCCTGTTCTTTTAATGGCGAAACTAGAAAACATCTACATTATTATTCTATTAATAACTACGGTTTGGATGGGATTAATAGGGTTTACCGATGATTATATAAAAGTGTTTAAAAAAGACAAAGCTGGGTTAAAAGGAAAGTTTAAGGTCTTGGGTCAGGTTGGATTAGGGGTGATTGTAGGAACGATGCTGTATTTTCATCCAGATGTAACAATTAAAGAACAGTTGCCTGCTTCACAGCAAATAGTGCAAGAAAACGGAAAGGTAAAAGTGTTTGGAGAGGCTCATAAATCAACAAAAACAACAGTACCGTTTTTAAAAGATAATGAATTAGATTATGCAAAAGCGTTTAATTTTTTAGGAGGTGATTATTCAGGTTATGGATGGATTGTGTTCATATTTGTGGTTGTTTTTATAGTAACAGGGGTTTCAAATGGAGCAAATCTAACCGATGGAATAGATGGGTTGGCAGCCGGAACATCAGCAATTATTGTTGTTGTTTTAGCAATACTAGCATGGATATCAGGAAACATAATTTTCGCTGATTATCTAGATGTAATGTATATTCCTAATTCTGGAGAAATGACCGTGTTTATTTTTGCCTTTGCAGGTGCTTTAATCGGGTTTCTTTGGTATAATACATTTCCTGCTCAGGTGTTTATGGGAGATACAGGAAGTTTAACTATTGGTGGAGTTATAGCGGTTATCGCGATAGCTATTAGAAAAGAATTATTGTTGCCTGTTTTAGCTGGAGTTTTTGTAATTGAAAATCTATCAGTGATACTTCAGGTTTTTTATTTTAAATACACTAAAAAGAAGTTTGGAGAAGGAAGAAGGATTTTTAAAATGGCACCATTACATCATCATTATCAAAAATTAAACTATCACGAAACTAAAATAGTTACCCGTTTTTGGATTGTAGGAATTTTGTTAGCAGTATTAACAATTGTAACCCTAAAATTAAGATAAAATGAAGCGGTTGGTAGTTCTTGGTGGTGGAGAAAGTGGTGTAGGAACTGCATTATTGGGAAAACAAAAAGGGTTTGATGTTTTTGTTTCTGATAAGGGAAGTGTTTCTGATAAATATAAAAAAATATTAGTTGCTAATTCGATTGATTTTGAAGAGAATCAGCATACTGAAAACAAAATTTTTAATGCCAATGTAGTTGTAAAAAGTCCTGGTATTCCTGATAAAGTTGCATTAATACAGCAATTAAATTTAAAAGGAGTAAGCGTAATTTCTGAGATTGAATTTGCTTCTGACTATACCAATGCAACAGTTGTTGGTATAACAGGTTCAAACGGAAAAACAACAACAACAATGCTTTTGGGGCATGTGCTAAAAAAGGCAGGGTTAGAAATAGGTGTTGGAGGAAATATAGGAGATAGTTTTGCGAAGCAGGTTGCTGAGCAGAATTATGAAGAGTATGTATTAGAATTGAGTAGTTTTCAGTTAGACGGAATCGTTGATTTTAAACCACATATAGCGATTATGACAAACATATCGCCAGATCATTTAGATAGGTATGATTATGATTACGATAAATATATAAATTCAAAGTTTCGAATAACAAAAAATCAAACAGAAAACGATTTTTTAATATACGATTCCGATGATGAAGCCATGCAAAATTGGCTAAGTAAAAATAAAACTAACGCAAAAAAAATTCCATTTTCGATAGAGAAAGAATTGGAATATGGAGTTTTTTTAAGGCAAGACAAAATAATTATGAAATTAAAAACAGAGGATATATTAATGAATGTTTCTGAATTAACACTACAAGGAAAACACAATACCAAGAATGCAATGGCTGTAGCTATGGCGGCAAGGTTGTTGAAAGTAAGAAAAGAAGCAATTGCAGAAAGTTTGTCTGATTTTGAAGGTGTTGAGCATCGTTTAGAAAATGTGCAAAGAATTAATGGTGTACAATTTATTAACGATAGTAAAGCTACAAATGTGAATGCTGTTTTTTATGCTTTAGAATGTATGGATAGTCCAACAGTTTGGATTGTAGGAGGAGTTGATAAAGGGAATGATTATACAGATCTATTGCCGTTAGTAAGAGAAAAAGTGAAAGCAATAGTTTGTTTAGGTTTAGACAATCAAAAAATTATTGAAACATTTGGTAGTGTTGTAGATGTTTTAGTGGAAACAGCAGGTGCAGAAGAAGCTGTAAAAGTAGCAAACAAGGTTGCTAAGAACGGAGACGTTGTTTTGTTATCTCCAGCTTGTGCTAGCTTTGATTTGTTTGAGAGTTATGAAGATAGAGGTGATAAATTTAAGGAAGCAGTTAAAAGTTTATAAAAAGAAAATTGATTAATGAAAACCATTTTTCAACATATAAAAGGAGATAGAGCTATATGGGCAATTGTTGCTGTATTGGCTATATTTTCATTTATGCCAATATATAGTGCGAGTACTAATTTAGTTTATGTAGTTGGTAACGGTTCTACTTTTGGGCATTTGGTAAAGCACATTGTATTGTTAATTACTGGATTTGCTGTGATTTATGGGGTGCATAGAATTCCTTATAGATACTTTAGTGGAGGTGCAGTTTTAATGATACCTGTTGTGGTTTTATTATTAGTGTTTACATTGGCGCAAGGAAAAGTTATAGGAGGTGCAAATGCAAGTAGATGGATTCGGATTCCGTTTGTAGGCATTGGTTTTCAAACATCTACACTAGCTGGTTTAGTGTTAATGGTTTATGTTTCTAGGTACTTGGCAAAAAATAAAGAAAAAGTAATTGTATTTCAAGAAAGTTTATTGCAGTTGTGGTTACCGGTAGGTTTAGTATTGGTTTTAGTACTTCCAGCAAATTTTTCGACAACAGCTATTGTTTTTTCAATGATATTGTTGTTAACTTATATTGGTGGATATCCTTTAAAATATATCGGTTATATTGTAAGTATGGGGCTTTTTTCTTTGTTGTTCTTTATACTAGTAGCAAAAGCTTTCCCAGATGCAATGCCAAATCGTGTAAATACTTGGCAGAGTAGAATTGAAGGCTTTTCTAAGCCAGAAGGAAAAGAAAATTACCAAGTTGAAAAAGCAAAAATAGCAATCGCTACTGGAGGTGTAGTTGGTAAAGGACCAGGTAAAAGTGTGCAGAAAAATTTCCTACCACAATCATCGTCCGATTTTATTTATGCAATTATTGTTGAAGAGTATGGATTTGTAGGAGCCATAGTAGTTATGTTTATTTATTTTTTATTGTTGCTTCGAATTTTAATTACAGCAAAAAAAGCAACTACGGTTTTTGCGACATTAATGGTCGTAGGAGTTGGAGTTCCAATTGTTTTTCAAGCAATGATTAACATGGCGGTAGCTGTAAATATATTACCAGTAACAGGGCAAACACTTCCGTTAATTAGTAGTGGAGGTACCTCTATCTGGATGACTTGTTTTGCGTTGGGAATGATATTAAGTGTAAGTGCTTCTAAGAATGAAACTGAAGAAACAATTTTAGATGATAATCCTTTAGATATTTTACATGAAACAGTCGATTAACATTATTATAAGTGGCGGTGGAACAGGAGGTCATATATATCCTGCAATTGCAATTGCGAATGAAGTAAAGTTGCGGTATCCTGAAGCCAACATTTTGTTTGTTGGGGCAAGTGATAAAATGGAGATGGAAAAAGTACCACAAGCAGGGTATGATATTAAAGGGTTGTGGATTTCAGGGATTCAAAGAAAGCTAACTTTTAATAATTTATTATTTCCTTTTAAATTATTAAGTAGTTTATGGAATGCTTATAGAATTATTAAAAAATTTAAACCAAATGTAGTTGTTGGTACTGGTGGTTTTGCTAGCGGGCCTACACTTATGGTTGCTAGTGGTAAGGGAATTCCAACGGTAATACAAGAACAGAATTCATATCCAGGGATTACGAATAAATTACTAAGTAAAAAAGCAAGTAAAATATGTGTAGCTTATGATAATTTAGAGCGTTTTTTTCCAGAAGATAAAATTATAAAAACAGGAAACCCTATTCGGCAAGATTTATTACTTGTTCATGCGAAAAAAGAAGAAGGTGCAGCGTTTTTTGAGTTAGATAAAACAAAAAAGACAATTTTGGTTTTAGGAGGGAGTTTAGGTGCTCGAAAAATTAATCAATTAATTGAAGCGAATCTGGCGTTTTTTAAAGAGCAAGAAGTTCAGTTAATTTGGCAATGTGGTAAGTTGTATTTCGAGGAATATAAAAAATATAATGAAGTTGAGGATGTGCAAGTGCATCAGTTTTTAAATAGAATGGATTTAGCTTATGCGGCAACAGATTTTGTTGTTTCGAGAGCGGGGGCAAGTTCTGTTTCAGAATTATGTGTGGTTGGTAAGCCGACAATTTTTATACCGTCACCAAATGTTGCTGAAGATCATCAAACTAAAAATGCAAAATCTATAGTAGATAAACATGGGGCGATTCTAGTTAAAGAAAACGAACTAGATACTTTTCCTATAGTAATTGAGACATTATTAAAAGATAAAGGAAAGCAGCAAAGTTTAAGTGAAAATATAAATGAATTAGCGTTGCCAAATGCAACGAATGATATAGTTAACGAAATAGAAAAATTAATAGGTTAGTGAATTTTAAAACAATACATAACGTTTATTTTATTGGAATCGGAGGAATCGGTATGAGTGCTATTGCTCGTTATTTTTCTGTAAACGGAAAAAAAGTTTTTGGTTATGATAAAACACCAAGTCCAATAACAAAAAGCTTAGAAGATATTGGGGTAGAAATTCATTTTAATGATGCTGTTAAAAATATACCAATTTCGTGTTTAAATAAGGAGAGTACATTAGTCGTATACACCCCAGCAATTCCAAGTGAGCATGAAGAGCTAAATTATTTTATAAATAATGAGTTTACGCTTTTAAAAAGAGCAGATATTTTAGGTGAAATAACTAAGAATACTTTCTGTTTGGCTGTTGCAGGTACTCATGGTAAAACGACAACATCATCAATTTTAGGGCACATTATGCAGCCTCATAAAGCAACTTCTTTTTTAGGAGGAATTGCAGAGAATTATGATTCTAATTTGATTTTGGGAGAAGATAAGATATCAGTTGTTGAAGCAGATGAATTTGATAGGTCTTTTTTAAAGTTGTCACCAAACATTGCGTGTGTTATTTCTATGGATGCTGACCATTTAGATATTTATGGTGAAAATGAAATATTACAGCAAACATTTAGAGACTTTTCGAATATGGTTTCTGATACTTTAATTGTAGCAAAAGGATTGCCATTAGAAGGGTTGACGTATGCAGTAAATGAATCAGCAGATTATGAAGCACATAATGTTAGGATTGGTAAAGGGAAATATATTTTTGATGTAAAAACTCCAACGGCTGAAATAAAAAATATAGAGTTTAACTTACCTGGAAAACATAACATGATGAATGCTTTAGCTGCTTTAGCAATGGCGGATGTTTATGGTGTTTCATTGAATGATATAAAAGAGCAATTAAAAACTTTTAAAGGAGTTAAACGTAGGTTTTCATATAAGATTAGAACGGAAGACATTGTGTTAATTGATGACTATGCGCATCATCCAACGGAAATAAGTGCTGTCTCAAATTCAATACGCGAAATGTACCCGAATGAGAAAGTATTGGCAGTTTTTCAGCCGCATTTATATAGTAGAACAAAAGATTTTGTTGACGATTTTGCAAATGCACTTTCAAAATTTGATGAAGTTTTATTATTAGATATTTATCCAGCAAGAGAGTTGCCAATTGAAGGAGTTACATCTTCTTGGTTGTTGGAAAAAATGAGCTTAGATAAAAAAAAGCTAGTTATTAAAGAAAAAATAAGTGACGAAATCTTAAAATCTGAGTCGAAAATAATAGCGATGTTAGGAGCAGGAGATATTGGATTGTTAGTAGATAAAGTAAAGGTAGATTTAGAAAAGAAATACAAAAAATAGAAATGAAAAAAGTAGCTACATATTTGTCTTTTTTCTTGTTGTTAGTCTTTTTGGGCTTTTTATACAGCTTCACAACTGCTAGAAATGGTGTAAGAAAGATAGAAGAAACAGTAGTAGAGTTTGAAGCTGGAGATAATAACTTTTTGACACACAGTATAGTTGATAAATTGTTAATACAAAATAAAGAATTTGTTAAAAACCAACCAAAAAGAGTAGTAAATTTACACTTTTTAGAGACGAATGTTTCGGAGAATCCGTACGTTGAAAAAGCAGTTGTTTTTTTAAACGTAAATGGGGTGTTAAAAACCGTGATAAAGCAGCGTAGTCCAATAGCACGTATTGTTGATAAGAGTAAATCTTATTATATTGATAAATATGGAATAGAAATTCCGTTGTCAGTAAATTTCTCAGCAAGAGTGCCATTAGTTTCAGGAATGAAGGAGCCTGAAGATATCAACGAATTAATAAAGCTAATAAAAGTAATTGAGAGTAATGACTTTTTAGTGAAAGAAATTATTGCAATTCAAAAAAATACTCAAAAGGAATATGTTTTTACTGTTCGTAGCGGGGCGTATAAAATTATTTTTGGGAAGCTTAAAAATGAAAATGAGAAAATAAAAAAACTTATTGCATTTTATAATAAAGCATTGGTCGATAAAACGATTAAAAATTATAAGACAATAAATGTAAAATACCACAACCAAGTTGTGTGCACAAAACAAAGTCTAGATGGAGAACAATAAAATAGCAGTAGGTTTAGATATTGGTACAACCAAAATTGTTGCCATGATTGGTCGTAAGAACGAATACGATAAATTAGAGGTTTTAGGTATTGGTAAAGCCAAAAGTTTAGGTGTAAAAAGAGGTGTGGTAAATAACATTACGCAAACAATTAAATCTATACAACAAGCCATTGATGAAGCAGAAAGTGTTTCTGGGCAGAAAATAGAAAATGTAGTTGTTGGTATTGCAGGGCAACATATTAGAAGTTTACATCATAGTGATTATATTACGAGAGAAAAATCGGATGAAGTAATTAATGATGATGATATTGAAAGTTTAGTTGGTCAAGTTCATAAATTGGTGATGCTTCCTGGTGAAGAAATTATTCATGTATTGCCTCAAGACTATAAAGTAGATAGTCAGTCGGAAATTAAAGAGCCGATAGGAATGTATGGCGGACGATTAGAAGCTAATTTTCATGTCGTAGTTGGTCAAGTTTCGTCTATTAGAAACATAGGTAGATGTGTGAAAAGTGCTGGTTTAAGTTTGTCAGACATTACTTTAGAGCCTTTAGCATCAGCATCAGCAGTATTAAGTCAAGAAGAAAAAGAAGCAGGAGTTGCTTTGATTGATATAGGTGGTGGTACCACCGATTTAGCAATATTTAAAGACGGTATTATTCGTCATACAGCAGTAATTCCTTTTGGAGGAAACGTAATTACTGAAGATATTAAAGAAGGTTGTTCAATAATTGAAAAACAAGCGGAATTATTAAAAGTTAAGTTCGGATCTGCATGGCCAGGAGAAAATAAAGAAACTGAAATAGTTTCAATACCTGGATTAAGAGGAAGAGAGCCTAAAGAAATTACGCTTAAAAATTTATCAAAAATAATTCATGCTAGAGTTCAAGAAATTATCGAGCATGTATATTTAGAAATAAAAAATTATGGGCACGAAACACAAAAAGGAAAATTAATTGCAGGTATTGTTTTAACAGGAGGTGGATCTCAGTTAAAGCATTTACGTCAGTTAGTAGAATATATTACTGGAATGGACGTTCGTATTGGATATCCTAATGAGCATTTAGCAGGTGAGTCTGATGAAGTTTTATCAAGTCCATCTTATGCAACAGCAGTAGGATTATTGATGGAAGGTTTACAAAAGAATTCTTATGAAAATGAGAGAGTAGAAATTATAGATGAAGACATAAGAGTTAAGGATAAAGAAAACATTGAAACGGAATTCGAATCAGAACAAGTTTTAAATGATAACAAGCACGTTACAAAAGATAAGTCTAAATCTATTTTTGAAAAATTTACAGAAAGATTCAAAGAGTTTTTAGACAACGCAGAATAAATAAATATAAATAGACATTCTTTTTTTTGTCCCCTAAAAGAGGGAATGTTAGTGAATAAGAATAAAAAAAATAGGAGTATGAGCACAGAATTAAACAACATTTCATTCGACATGCCAAAAACACAATCGAATGCTATTAAGGTTATTGGAGTTGGTGGGGGAGGTAGCAACGCAGTAAATCACATGTTTAGTCAGCAAATTCACGGTGTGGATTTCGTAATTTGTAATACAGATGCGCAAGCACTTGAAAATAGTCCGATACCTAATAAAATTCAATTAGGGGCGCACTTAACATCAGGTTTAGGAGCAGGAGCAAATCCAGAGGTTGGTGCACAAGCAGCAGCTGAAAGTATACAAGAAATTCAGCAAATGTTAAGTACACATACCAAAATGGTGTTTATCACTGCTGGTATGGGAGGTGGTACAGGTACTGGTGCTGCACCTATCATTGCTAAAATAGCAAAAGATATGGACGTTTTAACGGTTGGTATCGTTACAATGCCTTTTCAGTTTGAAGGAAGAATGCGTACCAAGCAGGCTCAAAACGGAATAGATGAATTACGTAAAAATGTAGATTCACTTATTGTTATTAATAATAACAAGTTAAGAGAAGTTTATGGAAATTTAGGGTTTAAAGCTGGGTTTTCTAAAGCTGATGAAGTTTTAGCAACTGCAGCAAAAGGTATTGCAGAGGTAATAACACATCACTACAAGCAAAATATAGATTTACATGATGCTAAAACGGTGCTTTCTAATAGTGGAACTGCAATTATGGGGTCTGCTAAAGAAACAGGTGTAGATCGTGCTAAGAATGCTATTGTAAAAGCATTAGATTCTCCATTATTAAATGATAATAAAATTACAGGAGCTAAAAACGTATTATTATTAATAGTTTCTGGTGTTAACGAAGTAACTTTAGATGAAATTGGAGAGATTAATGATTATATTCAAGATGAAGCAGGTTATGATGCAAACATAATCATGGGAGTTGGTGAAGATGAATCATTAGAAGATGGTATTGCAGTAACAATTGTTGCTACAGGTTTTACAGCTGATCAACAAGGAACTATTACGAATACTGAGATAAAAAAAATTGTTCACACTTTAGAAGACGAACAAAAGGCTACGTATAACTTTGGAGAGCAAAAAGTTCAAGTTGCACCAACGATTAACGAACCTCTTTCAGTACCAACAACACCAACAAAAGTTGTTCATGTATTAGAAGAAGAGGTTGAAGAGCCAAAAGAACCTAAGTTAGGTTTAATTCCAACTACTGAAGTTTTAAAAAATGTAAATGTTGTATATGACGAAATTGCTGTTGAAACAATTTCTGAAGACGATTTTATCATTACTAATATTACAGAGCAAAAAATAGTTCAAAAAGAAGTAAAACAGCAACCAATTCAACAAGATTTATTGTTTGATTTACCTGTTAATTCTTATGAAGAAATAGAACCGGTTAACGAAGTTGCTGAAACTACGAATGAAATAAAAAACATTAATGTAACAGCTGAAGAAATTAAACCTCAAGTACGTGAAGTTGAAAAACGTTATGTATTAGATGATTTTAATGCACAGCCAACTATTGGAAAAAGCTCTACACCTGTTATAAAAGAAGAAGTTGAAGAAGCGTTACAGTTTGAAGTAAAAACAAAAACTGAAGATAAAAATAATAATATTGAAGCTTCAGGTGAGGAGGTTTCTCCTTTAAGTATTACAATTTCTGAGTTGCAAAAGAGAACGCAAGAAAGACGTGATAAAATGAAAGGTTTTAATTATAAATTCAACGATCAAGTAAGTAAAAATATTGATGAGATTGAACGTCAACCAGCCTATAAAAGATTAGGGGTAGATATTAATACCGATTCAGAAATTAGTAAGTCAGATACTGCTTTAAATACAGATAACAACGACTTATTACGTTCAAATAATTCATTTTTACATGATAATGTAGATTAATAAAAAAAGTAATAAAATTTTAAAATTCCCGATTCGTCGGGAATTTTTTCATAAAAAAAATTATAACTATGAGTTTGCAAAAACAAGTAATGGATAAGATGAAAGAAGCTATGAAATCGAAAGATAAAGTAGCTTTAACAGCTCTTAGAGCATTAAAATCTGCTTTTATGTTGGCGAATACCGAAACAAGTTCTGGAGTGATTTCTGAAGCAGATGAGTTAAAAATTGTTCAAAAGCAAGTTAAGCAACGAAAAGATAGTGCAGATATTTTTTCTGAACAAGGAAGAGACGATTTAGCTGCTCCTGAATTAGCAGAAGCTACTATTTTAGAGCAATTTTTACCAGAAGCTTTATCTAATGAAGAGATTGAGAAAGTTGTAAAAGAGGTTATTACCAAAGTAGGTGCTTCAGGTATGAAAGATATGGGTAAAGTTATGGGTATGGTATCTAAAGAATTGGCAGGACAGGCTGATGGAAAAACCATTTCAAGCATTGTTAAGCAAACTTTAGCTTAAAATAATATTGGCCTCGTAGTTCAACTGGATAGAATATCAGATTTCGGCTCTGATGGTTGGGGGTTCGAATCCCTTCGAGGTCACATTTTGTATTAAATAACCTCTTAATAAGACAATTATTAAGAGGTTATTTGTTTTATCATGTGTAAATATAAAGCCCTTTAGTGTATTGAGCTTAATTGTGATAATTTCGTGTAGGTTGTTATAGGAGAGATTTAGGCTATTATATTTTACAAGTATCTATCTTGTTCTTTTATTTCATGGTCATTAATACTAGCATATCTTTTTTTCATTAGGCCATTTTTGTCAAATTCCCAGTTTTCATTACCATATGCTCTAAACCATTGTCCTTTTTTATTTTGATATTCGTATTCAAATCTAACCGCAATTCTGTTTTTTGAATGTGACCAATATTCTTTCTTTAGTTTATAGTTTAATTCATTTTCCCATTTGTCTGCTAAAAAAGTTACAATTTCTTTTCGCCCAGTAACAAATGTACTTCGATTTCGCCATTCACTATCAATTGTATATGCAAGACTTACTTTTTCTGCATTTTGAGAATTCCAGGCGTCTTCTGCCATTTTAATTTTTTGCTTTGCTGTATCCAATGTAAATGGAGGAAGAGGATGTTTCTGTTCCATAATATTATAATATATTATTAATTATTGTTTTCGATTTTTCTATTAATTCGTTGGACTTGAAAAGTTGACTTTCTATAATAGAACTTTCAAAAAGTAAATAAACGTGAGCAGACAGTAATTCATCTTTAATTAGTTCTTTAAAGAAGTTTCTTAAATCCTTTTTGTGGTTTTGGATGATTATGAATATTCTCTCTTGATCTTCGGATATTTCTGAAATAATATTTAAAAAACTACAACCTCTGTAATTTTCTTTTTGATTCATATACATTAAAAAATCAAATGAACTTAGTATTTTCTCTTTTGAGATTTTAACTGTAGAAACAAACTTTTGTAATTCAGAGAACCAATATTTATGTCTCGTGTTTAAAAATTCAGCACATAAATCATCTTTAGATTTAAAGTGTTGATAGAAGCTTGCTTTTGCAACTTTTGCCTCTTTTATTATCTGGTTAATACCTGTTTTATTATATCCTTGATGATGAAATAAGGTTAAACTAACATCTAATATTCTCTCGCGAGGAGTACTCATATTTTTTTATTTATTAAACAAAGGTATAAATTTAAATACAGTCAGACAAGTCTGTCTGTATTTAAATAATGTAAAAACTATAGGTGAGAGTATTTATATCTTAGAAGGGGAAAATTGGGTTATTACGTATTTTTGTTTTAGCGTAAATTTATAAAGTATATTTGTTATAGATTCTTCTTTATAAAAGAAGGTTTTTTAGATAAAGTAATCATTATAATAGTACCGTTTTGGTTTCACAAAAAATAATTTAGTTAATTTTATAATGAAACATATAGCTATAATAAAATACCTAACTTTTTTGGTTAGTTTTTTTGGAGTTGGAGTAAATTTTGTTGAATCTATTTATGTATATGCATTTAACAAACCAATTTTTGTACATTTTTATTTAGTCAAGAAAAAATTACCAAGAAAAAAGAAAGCGTTTTTAATAAAAAACGTATCTTTTTATCAGCGGTTAAGTACTAAGCATAAAGAATATTTTGAGCATCGACTAGTTAGATTTATACGAAATTATGATTTTATTGAAAGAGAAAATTTTGAATTAACTCCCGAAATGAAAGTTTTAATAGCAGCATCATACGTTAAGCTAACTTTTGGAATGAGAAGGTATTTAACAAGTACTTTCGATAAAATAGTTATTTACCCTAATAACTTTTATTCATTAATTACAAAACAGTATCATAAAGGAGAGTTTAATCCTGGTTTTAAAATGATTGTTTTCTCTTGGGAAGATTTTTTGTTAGGAGATGTTGTATTAAACGATAATTTGAATTTAGGTATTCATGAATTTACACATGCTTTAACTTTTCATGGCCATAAATCTAAAGATGTTAGTGCTAGAATTTTCTATAAAGTTTTTAAAGAAATAACGGCATTTATGAATGATAAGAATAATACAAGTGTAATTAAAGATTCAAATTACTTTAGAGAATATGCATTAACAAATAAATTAGAATTTGTAGCTGTAATTATGGAACACTTTTTTGAAACACCAAAAGATTTAGAACGAAAATTTCCTAAGCTTTATACTAAAATTGAACTAATGCTTAATTATAAATCAATACAATTAAAGTTCTAGTATTTTTATTTGGTTACGATGTAGTTCAATTTTAGATTGTTTTTCTAAAGCTTTTAATAATCTAGAAATAACAACTCTTGAAGTATGTAGGTCGTTTGCTATTTGCAGATGAGTAACATTTAAAGTGTCATCACCAATAACCATTGCTTTATCTTTTAGATACTTATGTAGGCGTTCATTCATATTTAAAAAAGCAATAGAGTCTACAGCTTCAATAAACTCGTTAAGTCTAGAATGATAACTTTGTAAAATGTAATCTTGCCAACTTTTGTATTTACTTAACCATTCAGACATTTTACCTTTAGGAATCATTAATACGGTAACATCCGTTTCGGCAATTGCTTTAATTTTACTTTTGGTTGCACCCATACAGCAAGAAAGTGTCATGGCACAAGTGTCACCTTTTTCTATATAGTATAAAACAAGATCGTCACCATCTTTATCTTCTCTTAAAACCTTAATTGCACCACTAATTATTAAAGGAATAGAAACCAAATAGCTATCAATATCAATAATGATTGAATTGGCTTTAAACTCCTTGTAAATAGCAACATCAGCTATTTCTTTAATTAAATCGTCTTCAAATAAATAACCGTAATGCTGTTCTAGTTTTTCTATCAATTTAATGCGTATTTATAAAGCATAATTTACAAATAAATTAAATAATAAAGCATGATTTCAATCAGGTTTTTAGTTGAATTTATTGCTGAAATTTGATATTGAAATTAAAGGTAAACTGATTATATAAAGAGAACAATTATGAAAAAAAGAACACCAGTATCAGCTATTATGAGTAAAAATGTAATTACATTAAGTAGTAGTGATGATTTAATGCTTGCTGAAAAGTTATTTAAGAAAGAAAAAATAAGACATATTCCTGTTGTAAGCGGTACTGAAATAAAAGGAATGTTGAGTTATACTGATTTGTTAAGAATTAGTTTTGCAGATGCTGCTGATGAAGATGAAAAAGATGTAGATACAGTGGTTTATAATATGTTTACTATTGATCAGGTAATGGCAAAAACATTAGTAACAGTAAATTCTTCGTCAACAATAAAAGAG
Organism: Tenacibaculum ovolyticum DSM 18103; assembly: GCF_000430545.1. Classification (GTDB taxonomy): domain Bacteria; phylum Bacteroidota; class Bacteroidia; order Flavobacteriales; family Flavobacteriaceae; genus Polaribacter; species Polaribacter ovolyticus. The sequence goes on along the minus strand of NZ_KE387165.1, from coordinate 161,189 downwards.
GTTGCCGAAATTTTATCTAAAAAAGAATTTCATGCGTTACCAGTTGTTGATAATAACGAATTAGTTGGTATTGTAACTACAACCGATTTAATTAATTATTTATTAGAACAATTTTAAACTAAAAAGAGGAGGTTTTTAAACCTCCTCTTTTCTTTATTTTAATTTACCAATTCTTTTAAGCTTCTAATAGTTTCGGTAGGGTTATCGCTTTTAAAAACATAACTACCAGCAACAAGTACATTAGCGCCAGCTTCAATAAGTTTATTAGCGTTTTTATCGGTTACACCACCATCTATTTCTATTTGACATTCAGATTTTGAAAATTCAATAAGGTGTTTAAGTTGACTTATTTTCTTGTAAGTATTCTCGATGAATGATTGTCCTCCAAAACCAGGATTTACACTCATAATACATACCAAGTCTAAATCTTGAATAATATCTTCTAAAACAGCAATTGGTGTATGAGGGTTTAAAGCTATTCCTGCTTTCATTCCTGCTGCCTTTATAGCCTGAACTGTTCTGTGTACGTGAGTACAAGCTTCGTAGTGTACTGTTAAAATATCTGCACCTAAATTAGCAAAGGTTTCAATGTATTGATCTGGATTTACAATCATTAAATGCACATCGATTGTTTTTTTAGCGTGTTTTGTAATCGCTTTTAAAACTGGCATTCCGAAAGATATATTTGGTACAAATACACCATCCATAATATCAATATGAAACCAATCGGCATCACTATTGTTTACCATTTCGATGTCTCTTTGTAGGTTAGCGAAATCTGCTGCTAACACTGAAGGTGCAATTAAATTACTCATTAGTTTGTTGTTGTATTGTTAGCTTGCAAATATAAATAATTAGTGTTATAAAAAATATATAATAGCTGTTGTGTTTATTTTAGCCCTGATTGAAGCGGCATCCTTTTTTGAAGTATGAAAAAAAGATATAGCAAAAAGCAGGAAATAGCTTCTAATAAAAAACTCTCGAAAATTAATTCGAGAGTTTTTTATTTTATATACTCATGTTCTAAAAAATATGAGTGAGATACTTAATGTAATCTGCGATTACTATCCTAAGTAAGTCATTAATATTTTACTACGAGATGTATGCTTTAATCTACGGATTGCTTTTTCTTTAATTTGACGAACACGCTCACGAGTTAAATCGAAAGTTTCTCCAATTTCTTCTAAAGTCATTGGTTGGTGTTCACCTAAACCGAAGTAAAGTTTAACAACATCAGCTTCACGAGGTGTTAATGTTTCTAAGGCACGATTAATTTCTATACGTAAAGATTCGTGTAGTAACGTTTTATCTGGGTTTGGTGATTCTCCCGAGTTTAATACATCGTATAAGTTAGAATCTTCTCCTTCAATTAATGGAGCATCCATTGATACGTGACGACCAGAATTTTTCATTGATTCTTTTACGTCATTTACTGTCATATCTAATTTCTTAGCAATTTCTTCAGGACTTGGAGGTCTTTCATTTTCTTGCTCTAAGAAAGCATACATCTTATTAATCTTGTTAATAGATCCAATCTTGTTTAATGGTAAACGTACAATACGAGATTGTTCTGCTAATGCTTGTAATATAGATTGACGAATCCACCATACAGCGTATGAGATAAATTTAAATCCACGAGTTTCATCAAAACGTTTTGCAGCTTTAATTAAACCTAAATTACCTTCATTAATTAAATCTGGTAATGTTAATCCTTGGTTTTGATATTGTTTTGCTACCGAAACAACGAAACGTAAATTTGCTTTAGTTAATTTTTCTAAGGCTCTTTGGTCACCAGCTTTAATTCTTTGTGCTAATTCTACTTCTTCATCGGCAGTAATTAAATCTACTTTTCCTATTTCTTGTAAATATTTGTCTAAAGAAGCGGTTTCTCTATTAGTAACCTGCTTGGTAATTTTAAGTTGTCTCATCTGATTAAGTAATGTTTTTATTAATTCATCAATCTCCCTACATAACATTATACGTTAGAAAAAGTGTTTATGTTACAAAAAAGTTTGTTTTTTATTAAAAAGTTTGTTTTTGGTCATTTACCGATACATAATGTTATTTAAACTTTTTTAACTTTTTAAATAATAGTCATTCATTTAATTTATGGTCTAAACCTAACCAAAATGAATAGTATAGCAATTAAAATAACCGACGAAGATTTAGTTTTTGAAATAATTAGAACAAATGATAGAGCGTTGTTCGCAATATTATATAAGCGCTTTTATAGGCTTGTATACAATAAATGTTATGGTTTCTCTAAAAATAAACATGAGGCAGAAGATTTAATGCATGATGTATTTATAAGATTGTTTTTTAAGTTAAAAACTTTTAAAGGATCTTCTAAGTTTTCTGTATGGTTATATTCTTTTACTTATAATTTTTGTGTAAACTATGTGAACCGTAATAGTTATAAGAAAAAACAAAAAATTACTGTAATAACAGATCGTATTAAAGATAATAATGATGATGTTAATGATGTAACTTTTTTTGAATTAAAATCTGAAAAACTTAAAAAAGCATTAGCAATTATACCTGTTTCAGAAAAAAATATTCTTTTAATGAAATATCAAAAAGATTTGAGCATTAATGATATATCTGAAATGTTAGCTTTAGGACACAGTGCTGTGAAAATGCGAATAAAAAGAGCAAAGCAAAAAGTTGTAAAAGTTTATAGTAGATTATAAGTTAAAAACATGGTTTGCCTTTAAATATATTGAAATAACATTTTATGCCTAGCATATTAAATTTACTACATTATTTGAAAAGCGTTTTTTAGAACATAGATGATTTGTTTTATTAACCTATTTGTAAATGTTTTTTATTTAGGTATTGGTAAAATTATATATCATAATAATATTAAAGAGTAGTTTTAAATAGTCTTTTTTATTTAATTTCTTTTTTAGTTAAAGAAGTGTTAAATTTGCGAAACTCTAAAAGAATAAAAAGTGACTTTTTTAAATAAAAGGGTCTTAACTAATTGCAAGCCTAATTATAAATTAAGAACCAAACTTAGCTATTGAAAAGTCTTGATATAACAAAACTAAGCGATGAAGAGCTGGTTAGTAAAATTGTAGAAAAAAATGATACTCATTTATTCGCAGTTTTATATGACCGTTATGCTGGCGTGGTGTATAATAAATGTTATGGTTTTTCTAAAAATAAAGAAGAAGCACAAGATTTAACACACGATGTATTTATTCTTTTATTTGGAAAATTAAGAACTTTTAAAGGTAGATCGAAATTTTCTACATGGTTATATTCTTTTACCTATAATTTCTGTGTAAATTACGTGCAAAGAAATAAAGAGAAAAGAAAAGAAAAAGTAACGGTAGTTACTGATCAAATTAAAGAAAATAGTAATGAAGATGAAATTGACGACGCTACATTATTTGAATTAAAATCAGATAAATTAGCGAAGGCTCTAGAAATAATTGCTGCTTCCGAAAAAATGATTTTATTAATGAAATATCAAGATGATATGAGTATTAAAGATATTTCAATAACATTAGACTTGGGAGAGAGTGCTGTAAAAATGCGTTTGAAAAGAGCGAAAGGAAAAGTTATAAAAGCCTATAACGAATTGTAATAATTATGGATAACCCATTTAAGAAAATATTACATAACGAAGAGTTACCAGAAGTACTTAAAGAAAAAGTACTTAATGATGTAGCTATGATAAAGCTAACTATAGATATGGCTGATTTATTTGTGGTGAAATATCCCAGTACAATCGTTGATCTATTAGGTGGAGGGGAAGCTTCGACTAAAGAATAAATTAAAATAGACTAAGAACTAATACTAACTATTATGTACGGATTACAAATTAATTTTTTTAAACCCTTTAAAGATACCTTTGAAAGTATAATAGACAAGTTACCTACAGTAGCTGGGTTTATAGGTTTTGTTGTAGCTTCATGGTTATTGATAAAAGTTTTTTTATATGTTATTAAAAAAGCACTATCAAAAACAAAAATAGATGAATGGTCAAAAAAATTAAGTAAAACAGAAATATTTGGAAATTCAACTATAAATATTGTATTAACTAATGTAATATTAGCAGTATTAAAGTGGTTTTTGATTTTTGTATTAGTTATGGTTGGCGCTGAAATGTTTGGTTTAAAAATCGTATCGGAAGGAATTAAAAACTTTTTTGCTTATTTACCGAGATTATTAACAGCTATTGGAATATTTGTTGTTGGTGCTTATTTAGGTACAGTAGTGAAGAAGGCTGTTCAAACGATGTTTAAGTCTTTTGAGATTTCAGGAGGTAATTTAGTAGGTAATATTGCTTTTTATTTAATAGTAGTATTTTTATCAATAACAGCATTAGATCAAGCCGGTGTAGATACATCTGTTATAAAAAGTAACTTAACTCTTTTAATAGGTTCTGTTCTTTTGGCGTTTACTTTGGCATTTGGTCTTGGAGCTAAAGATGTTGTAGCAAAATTACTTTATGGTTATTATTCTAGAAAAAACATAGGAATAGGTGAAAAGGTAATTATAGGTGATGTTGAGGGAGTTATAACAGCAATAGATAATATATGTTTAACAGTTACAACTGCTAATGAGAAAGTAGTCTTTCCTATAAAGGACGTCGTAGATAGTAAAATAATTGTTAAAAAATAAATAAATTTAAGTTTTTTTTATATCTTTGATACATCAAATTTTAAAAGAATATGATAGATTTCGGGGGACTTCTATCTTATTAGTAAAGTTTTTCTTTACTGAAATGATCATCGAAAGATGATCATTTTTTTTTTGATATATATGTGACTTGAAATAAATAATTGTGTCACATACCAAGAAGGTAGAATTCGGGGGACTCCTGCCTTCTTGGTTATTTAAATGACTTTCGGAAACGGAAGTCATTTTCTTTGTGTTTTAGTTTCTATTTATAGGGTAGTTACTAGAATAAAAAAAAGCTACTATTAATATAGTAGCTTTTTTTATTATTCAAAAGATAAATGTAGAAACACACCTCTTGTACCTAGATAGTCAATAGGATCTGTCCATTGACTTAAGGCTTTATTGTCATGTACAATTTCATTGTTAATCGCAAAAACACCTCTTATAGAAGGGGAGAACTTAAAGTAACTGAAATAAAAATCTACTCCAACACCTATTTCATACATCATATTACTTGTTGTTGTTCTAAACTCTCCAGTAAAATTATCGTTATCATTATTTTCATTACTCGAAAAATTATAATCATACGATATACCTCCTAACACATATGGTCTTACATTATTAAGTCTATTAGTGCTTAGCTTTAATATTATTGGTAAGTGTAGGTAAGTAGCTCCAACTTCTCTAGTTTTTACATTATCTGCTCCAGAAATATGCTTAAATGTTAATGTTTTGGTATTAGACATTAAACCAGGTTCAAACCTTAAGTTTATGTTGTTGTGTAACCGTAAATCGGCAATTAAACCAACATTAAAACCAATAGAAGATGTAGCTTCTATTTCTGCATTATTAAAAGAACTAGGCTTATAAGATACTTTATAGTTGTTACTATTAGTACCTAAATAAAAACCATAATGAAAAAGGTCCTTATCAAAACTAGGGAGGTTTAGTATTTTTTCACGTTGTGCTTGAGAGCTGTATGAAATAAATCCGAAGAATCCGAGAAGAATGAGTTTTTTTAACATATTATTTTAAAGCGGTATAAATTGATGCAACACCAAAAGTTACGGGTAAATTCTTAGCACTATTAAACCCGTTTTTTTGTAAAATATTGTTAAAGGCTTCTCCAAAAGGAAAAGAATTAGCACTTTCAGATAAATATGAGTATGCAACTTTGTCTTTTGAAAATATTTTACCAATAACAGGTAGGATAAAATTAGTGTAAAATTTATAGCCTTGTTTAAAAGGAAACTTAGTAGGGTTAGAGGTTTCTAAAACTACAAATTTACCTCCAGGCTTTAAAACTCGGTATATTTCAGTTAAACCTTTATCAAGGTTTTCAAAATTTCTAACTCCAAAAGAAACAGTAATAGCATCAAAAGTATTGTCATCAAAAGGGATGTTTTCGCTATCACCAACAATCATTTCAATTTTATCTGTTAAGTTAGCTTTTTCTATCTTTTGCTTTCCAACTTCTAACATTCCTGCAGAAATATCTAAACCAACAATTTTTTTAGGATTCAATTTTGCCATCATTAAAGCTAAATCACCTGTTCCAGTAGCAATATCTAAAATTTGTTGAGGATTATTTTCGCCAATCAATTTTACTACTTTTTTTCTCCAGCTAACATCAATTCCTAAAGAAATAACGCGATTTAAACCATCGTAGTCTTCAGAAATATTGTCAAACATTTTAGCGACCTGCTCTTTTTTCCCTAATTCAGAATTTTTGTACGGTTTGATTGTTTTTGACATATAAATTAAGAATTATCCGTTAATTGCAACTACTTCGTTAATCTGATTTGGTAGCATATCTTTAAGCATTGTTTCAATACCGTTTTTTAAAGTTACGGTTGATGAAGGACATCCACTACAAGCTCCTTGTAAAATTACACTAACTCTTTTTGTTTCTTTATCGTATGATTGAAATGCAATATTACCACCATCTGAAGCAACAGCTGGCTTAATATATTCGTCTAAAATATCAACAATTTTAGCCTCAGTCTCAGTTAAATCTTCTTTAGGTATTTCAACATTTTGCTTGGTTTGTTGTTTCGGAAGTTCTTGTATAATCGTTTTTCCATCTTGAATATAACTTCTTATAAAAGTACGAATTTCTTGATGCACTTCATTCCATTCTATCATATCGTATTTTGTGATAGATACATAATTTTCAGAAATGAAAATTTCTTTTACAAAAGGAAAACTAAATAATTCTTGTGCTAATGGTGATGATTTACTTGCCTCTTCAATATTTTTAAATTCAACATCTGTTTGAGTAAGTGCTTTGTTAGAGCCAAATTTCATTACAGCTGGGTTTGGTGTAACCTCGGCATATACTTCAACGGCATCTTTTTTCTTTATTTCTTCTTTTACAAGTGTGTTTCCTTCTTGTAAATAGTTTTCAATTTGTTCACGAACCTCTTCTTCAACATCATCCCATTGAACGATGTCATAACGTTGAATAGCAATAAAATTTGCTGTAATTAATATTTTCTTTACAAATGGAAGATAAAAAAGTTGTTGTGCTAAATGTGAATCTTTAGCTTCATCTATATTGTTGAATTCATAACTACCACCGTTTATTAAAATTGTATTACTTACAAATTTAAGAATGGTTTCGTTATTCGTTTCCTGTATGTTTATTTTAATTGAGCTCATAAGTTGTAAAATGAAGTGCAAAATTACGGTAAAAAACTGATATATGTGAATATAAAAAGTCCTGCGAAAGCAGGACTTTTTATATAAAGTTGTTATCTATACGATTATAAGCTAAAAGTAACAGTAGCTGAAATTCTTGAGGTGTTGTTTTTTATATTTAAATCTTCAGTATTATAAATAGTGTAATATTGTTTGTTTTCATAATTGCTATACGCTAAATCAAATTTCATATTTCCAAAATTATAACCTAAACCAGCAGAATATCCTTTAACATTATCTTTATTTGTATTACCTCCTAAAAGAAGGTTAGGGTCTTTTTCATAATGATATCCACCTCGAATACTCATTTTATCAAAACGCCATTCTGTACCAATGTTTAACGATTGTGTATTGCGATAATTGTTTGCGAAATTTGCATTTTCTTGAGAAAAATTACCATTATTAAATTTTGTATTTTTATAATCTTTATATGTGTAATCAAAACTAATTAGTCCTTGTTTACCAAATATATAAGCACCACTAGCAGTAATTCTACTAGGAGATCTAAATTTGTATAAATATGATTCTGGAGTTATATTATCAATATCTGAATCAATATTTAAGTTTTTTACTTCATTCATTATCAATTCATCATAGTAATCTTCAATAACTTCTTGATACCAAGTTGGGGTTTCGTATGCTAATCCAACACGAAGGTTCTGGTTTAGTTTATAAATGAAACCTAAGCCAAGAGAGATTCCGCTTCCTTGTATAGATGTCTCAGAATAGCTTTCAACATCTAATATATTTCCATTAATGTCATCGTTTACTTCATTAAAGTAAGCTTCTCTGTAAAATTCTATATCATGAAAATTTACAGAAGCACCTAAAAATAATTTATTTTGATGCACTGCAGAAAAACCAACGTTAAAAACACTTGTTTGTCCTTGGGTTCTACTTGAATTATATTGTTCTATACTACCATCAAACTGTGTTTTTACAGTTTTGCTATCAGCAACATGCTCACTATAAAATAAGTTATTACTATTTCCTTCAGCAGAGTAAAAACCATCAAAATCTTTTTTAACTCTATAATTAAAACTTAGAGCAAAACGATTCCATTCAGAATTATATGCTGTATCAAAAGATAAAATTCCACCTGCCTGACTAATATCTAGGTAATTGTCTTGTATATTGGTTGTATTTCCATAATACATAGAAGAGTATTCTGTATTACGATTACTTAGTGTAGCAGAAAATACACTTTTCTTAGCAACTGAAGCTCCTGCAGGATTAATTCCTAAAGAAGAAACATCTCCACCTAAAGCACCGAAGGCACCACTCATCGCTTCAAAGCGAGCAGTTCCATAATTGTCATCTTTAGAAAATAGAATACCTAAATCATTATATCCTAAAGATTGAGAAAAGGCAGTATGAGTACTAGCGATAACTATCGCAAAAATTAAAATTCGTTTCATGTTTTTCGTTAAATTAGTTTTATAACTTATTTAGAAAATTTGGTTAAAATTATCTTCGACCACCTCTTGAGCTTCTACGACTAGAAGAAGAGCTTCTTGAGCTTCTATTAGAGCTGCTTCTTGATGGAGAAGAACTTCTAGTGCTTGTATTTGAGCTTTGTCTAGATGGAGTATAAGAAGAGTTTCTAGAGCTTTCTGAATTTCTGTTAGAAGAGTAAGTTCTGCTGCTTCTTTTAGGAGTAGCGTTACTTTGTGATCTTCTAGTGCTTTTTCTTGTTGAATTTACACTTCTTGTGTTACGAGTTGTTTTTTGACCTCTTGTATTATAACTACGATTTGCATTACCTGTACTTCTTGTATTTCTAGTTGTATTGTTTTTACGAGAGTTATAACTTCTAGTGTTTCTAGTAGACCTATTATTATAGTTTCTCGTATTTCTTGTGCCTCTTGTTGCTCTTTTTTTGTTATAGCTTCTTGTACTTCTTGAACGAGTGCTTCTGTTATTTCTATTATAAGCTTTTGAAGATCTTCTTGAGCTTGTAGCACTTCGTCTTGCTTTATTATAACTTCTTCGTGAGTTATATGCGGTTCTATTTTTTCTATATGGATTTGACCCTCTATATGATCTGTAATAGCGATTATTATATCTTGAGTTGTTATAATATCTATTTGAACGATAATAATTATTTCTGTAGTAAGGAGGGCAATAAAAAGAATTGTAAAAACCACCACCTATATTAGAATAGACTCCATAGTTGTAATAATGTCCGTAGTTATAAGGATGCCAATAATTATTATAACCCCCGTAATATGAGTTGCGTGAACGCCACCATGGTCTGTTGTAATTATAACCATAATAAGTATCCCAATTATTGTAGTATCCCCATTGAGGTGATGTGTTAATATTTATTACAACATCACTAGAGTTATTATTATACCCCCAAGGTTCATTATTATTGTAGCTAATACTTACTTCCGATTCTTCTTCATTAATTAAGTCCTGCTCATTATTATAAAGAGGGTCTTCAGAAGAATAATCATCTATATCAGTAATAATATCAGTTCCATTTAAATCTTCTAGACGTTCAACTTCTTTAGCGAAGTAATTCTCTTCGTGCTCTTTATATTCTTTATTATTTGCAACAATAATTCTACGCTGAGGTTGTTTTTGTTGTTCGTCGTCAGCATAAATTCCATCATCATTACCAGCAACAGTTTGCATTGTTCCGCAAGAAACTAGTGTCGTCATTATAAATAATGATAGTATATAAAAAGGAAGTTTGGTCTTGGTGTAATGTAACTTCATTGCTTAAATTTTTAAGGTTATAAAAAACAAATTCGAAAATTGGAGCGCAAAATAGTATTTCTTTGTTGGGCTTGTACCCTTTTTAATGTAGTTTTGCATAGACAATTTTACGTTGATTAAATAACAATATTTGTGCCAAACTTTTGATTATGAGTAAACATTTAACAAAAAGAGATGAAGATTATTCTAAATGGTATAACGAATTAGTTGTAAAAGCTGATTTAGCTGAGAATTCAGCGGTTAGAGGATGTATGGTAATTAAGCCCTACGGATATGCTATTTGGGAGAAAATGCAAGCTGAATTAGACAGGATGTTTAAAGAAACAGGGCATGAGAATGCTTATTTTCCACTATTTGTTCCTAAAAGTTTGTTTGAAGCTGAAGAAAAAAATGCAGAAGGTTTTGCTAAAGAATGTGCTGTAGTAACGCATTATCGTTTGCAAAACGACCCTGATAATGAAGGGAAATTACGTGTAGATCCTGACGCTAAACTTGAGGAAGAACTAGTAGTTCGCCCAACATCTGAAGCAATTATTTGGAATACATATAAAGGTTGGATACAATCGTATCGTGATTTACCTTTATTAATAAATCAATGGGCAAACGTCGTCCGTTGGGAAATGCGTACTCGTTTGTTTTTACGAACTGCTGAATTTTTATGGCAAGAAGGACATACTGCTCACGCAACAAAAGGAGAAGCAATATCTGAAGCAAAACAAATGCAAGAAGTGTATGCAACATTTGCTGAGAATTTTATGGCGATGCCTGTGATTAAAGGAGCTAAATCTGAGAGTGAACGTTTTGCAGGAGCTGATGATACTTTAACTATTGAAGCATTAATGCAAGATGGTAAAGCATTACAAGCAGGAACTTCTCATTTCTTAGGACAAAATTTCGCGAAGGCTTTTGATGTAAAGTATACTTCTAAAGAAGGAAAAAAAGAGCATGTTTGGGCAACCTCTTGGGGAGTTTCAACACGTTTAATAGGTGGGTTGATTATGACTCATTCTGATGATGCAGGTTTGGTGCTACCACCAAAATTAGCACCTATTCAAGTTGTAATTGTTCCTATCTATAAAGGAGATGATCAATTAAATGCAATTACTGAAAAGGTTGATGTAATTGTTAAGGAGTTACGTAAAAAAGGGGTTTCTGTTAAATTTGATAATAGAGATACTTATAGGCCAGGAGCAAAGTTTGCTGAGTATGAGTTAAAAGGAGTTCCTGTAAGAATTGCAATGGGTAATCGCGATTTAGAAAATGGTACCGTTGAAGTTGCTCGTCGCGATACTTTTGAAAAGAAAACAGTTGCTATTGATGAAGTTGTAGACGTTGCAGTTAAACTATTAGAAGATATTCAAGAAAATCTATTTAAAAAGGCTTTAGACTATAGGAGTAATCATACAACAGAGGTTGATACATTTGATGAGTTTAAAGACGTAATAAAAAATAAGGGAGGTTTTGTTTCTGCCCATTGGGACGGAACGATTGAAACCGAAGATAAGATTAAAGAATTAACAAAGGCTACTATTAGGTGTATTCCTAACGATGCTAAAGAAGAAATAGGGAAATGTGTCTTTACAGGCAACCCATCTTCTAAAAGAGTCCTTTTTGCAAAGGCATACTAATAAAAAAACCTGCTTTTGCAGGTTTTTTTATTAGTAATATTAGGATAGTCTTATGCAGTTGTTATTAAATAACTAAACTAGAATGTTTTTTATGCTTCATTTTAAAAGATAAAGCTAAAGAGTGACTAATAATTTTCATCTAGGTTCTTTAATAAGTTAATGTTTTAATAGAGTGTTATTGTTGTTTTACCATGTTTTTATTTCAAAACAAATATTTAACGAAAAATAAATTATTTTATAATTAGTTGGTTTTTATGTGTTTGTTGAATTTAAATTAATAAAAAATAAAAAACTTTAAAAAAGCATTGTGCAAGTGAAAAAGTGTTTCTATATTTGCACCCGCAATCAGGAAATATGATTGTTCTGGTCCGTTCGTCTAGGGGTTAGGACGCATGGTTTTCATCCATGTAACACGGGTTCGATTCCCGTACGGACTACAAGTTTAATTAACTTAGATAAGAGTTAAAAGTTTTATCAAAAGAAGATTAAAAATATTAAAATTACATTGCAGATATAGATATTTTTTATATATTTGCACCCGCAATCAGAACGATTGTTTTGGTCCGTTCGTCTAGGGGTTAGGACGCATGGTTTTCATCCATGTAACACGGGTTCGATTCCCGTACGGACTACAAAGTTTTTTATAAACAATTAAGAATTAGTATAATGGCAAATCACAAGTCAGCGATTAAAAGAATTAGAAGTAACGACGTAAAGCGTTTAAGAAATAAATATCAGCATAAAACTACACGTAATGCTGTTAGAAACTTAAAAGCTACTGAAGACAAAAAAGAAGCAGAAGGAATGTTTTCTAAAGTTGTGTCTATGTTAGATAAATTAGCTAAAAACAACATTATTCATAAGAATAAGGCAGCTAACTTAAAATCTAAATTAGCTAAACACGTAGCTGCTTTATAAAAAAAAGTATTTTTAAATACCTGAAAAACGTTTCAATTTTATTGAAACGTTTTTTTATGCATTTAATTTTTTATGAAATCTTGTTAATAAAATATTTAGTATGTGATCACTTTGGGGTGTGAGGAGCTCCCGTAAAGTTGGTTAATTAAATTAGTTGCTTATATCTCCTATTGTAGTAGCTTTTGTATTTTTACTTAATACAATTAAAATTAACTAAATATAGATTCATGTTTTGACTCTATTATATAGTTTAAGTCTAGTCTTTACTTATGTTGTAACAAGTTGTTAAAATAGCTTGTATGAAGGTAAATTGATTACCAATCGTATTTCTTATGAGCATCCAATCTTATGAAAATAAAAAGAAGTAATGTAAAGCCCCAGAGAGATGATCCTCCATAGCTGAAAAAAGGCAAAGGAATTCCAATAGTAGGCAATAAGCCGATAACCATTCCTATGTTTACAATAAGATGAAAAAATATAATTGAAGCAATTCCATAACCATATATTCTACCAAACTTATTTGTTTGAATTTCGGCTAAGTAAATGATTCTATATAGGAGTAGCATAAAGAGAATGATAACGATTGAACTACCTAAAAAACCCCATTCTTCACCAACTGTACTGTAGATGTAATCTGTTTCTTGTTCAGGAACAAATTTCCCTTGGGTTCTATCACCTTGTAAAAAACCTTTACCAAAGAAACCTCCAGAGCTAATTGTTAGTTCAGATTGATAAGTATTGTATCCTTTGTTTTTAAGATCTGTTGTTTTACCTAAAAGAATGTCAAATCTATCTTTTTGATGAGGTCCTAATATATTGTCATAGGTGTATCCAATACCAAAAATAAATATACTTGTAAAAAGATATAGACACACTATTTTTATCGCATTGAAACGAATAAAATGCTTGTTTTTATAAAAACCATAAATTATGGCTAATGTAATTATTGAGAAACAGATTAAAAGAATCCAATTTGCACCAAAATAGATGGTTAATATAAATAATATGATTGATAAAGTACCAAATATAAGGTAGACTAAACTCAACCCTTCTCTATTTAAAACAAAAAAGAAGGAAAAGTAGATTAAGACAGATCCCATGTCGGGTTGCAAAGCAATAAAAAAAGCAGGTAAAAATATAACAACAAACGTTTTTACTTGGTTTTTAATTAATTTTAAGTCGTATTGTCTATCACTCATTAATTTTGCGAGTGCTAATGCTGTAAATACTTTTGCAAATTCGGAAGGCTGTAGTCCTATACCTCCGAAATTATACCATGATCTTGCTCCGTTAATTTTTCTTCCGAAGATTAATACTCCGGCTAATAAAATTAATGATAATATATATAAAACGCTTGAAAACTGTTCGTAAAACTTTGAATTAAAAAAGAGAACTAGAATAATTACAGGTACACTACAGCAAATGAAAATAAATTGTTTTCCGTATTTAGTCGAAAAGTCAAATATTTCTCTTGTTTCATCTGTAGATGATGAAGCATAAATATTCATCCATCCAAAACCAACAAGTAGTGCGTATAGTAAAATAAGCATCCAGTCGATGCCTTCAAAAATATTATTTCGTTCCTGGCGCAAGGGTATCTTTCTTTTTAATTAGTTTCTCATATTCCTTTTGAAGACTTAGATTAATCATGCGGTCTTCAATATGTTTTCTTGAGATAGTTTTATTTAGGTACTTTTCAATTAATAAACTAGTGATTGGAGCTGCAATGGTTGAACCATAACCACCGTTTTCAACAAAAATAGCAATAGCAATTTTTGGATCATCTTTAGGAGCGAAAGCAATGAAGATAGAGTGATCACTAGCTTGTACTTTTTCGCCATTTATAATCTTAATCTTATTTTCAGAAGTACCTGTTTTTCCACAGATTTCAATACCTTTTATCTGACTTGAGCTAGCTGTACCATTTGTAAAAACTTCATGCATAGCTTCAATTGCAATTGTAAAATGTTCAGGGTTTATTGTGGTATTTCTACGAGTAGTATATATAGAGTCAGTTATTTTTTTATTATCTATTTTCTTTACTATATGTGGGGTGTGAAAATAACCTTTGTTTGCAATTGCAGCAGTCATATTTGCTAATTGCATTGGGGTGGTAAGTATTTCACCTTGGCCAATTGAATTGGAAATAGTATAAGTAGATCTCCATCTGTTCTTATACCATTTGTTATAAAACTCGGCATCAGGAATGGTTCCTTTTCTACCTGCAGGTAAATCATAGCCTAAATAATTACCAAGACCAAAACTTTCTACATGTTTGTTCCAGTTATCCATTCCTTCTTTAGGGTTTCCTGTTTTGTCTATGATTTTTTTATAGGTTGTTGCAAAATAACTATTACATGATTTTGCAATTGCAGTTTTTAAACGAATAAGCCTACCTGTTATACCACAATGGCATCCCATAAATTCATTTTTTCGTAAACCATATTTATATCCGTGATGACAATAAACTCCAAATTTTTCATCAACAACACCTTCTTGTAAGCCAATTAAACCATTAAGTATTTTAAAAGGAGAGCCTGGTGGATACATTGCTTGTAATCCTCTATCAAAAGTAGGCATGTTAATAGTGTCATTAAATAGTTTTACTGAGTTAGGAGAACGTTTTCTACCAACTAATAAATTGGGGTCGTAGGATGGGGCGGTTATTAAAGCTAGAATTTCACCCGTTTTAGGCTCAATCGCTACAATTCCTCCTCTTTTTCCTGTCATTAATAACTCTCCGTATTGTTGAAGGTCACTATCGATGGTAAGTGTTAAATCTTTTCCTGTTACAGCAAGTGTATCGTATTTTCCGTTTTTATAAGAGCCTGTAATTTTATTTAAATTATTTCTTTTAAAATGTTTTTTACCTTTTACACCCCTAAGAGCAGGTTCATATTGCTTTTCAATACCAAGTTTACCAATTAATTCTCCTTGTTCGTAATAATCATTTGTTTTAGCTTTCTTTTCATTTACTTCAGCAATAAAACCAACAATATTTGCTGCAGATTTAACAGGGTAGTTTCTAATAATACGTTTTTGAATATAGAACCCCTTGTATTTAGGTAACTTTTCTTGTAGATAAGCAAAATCTTCTTTAGCTAATTGTTTTAGGAATTTTGAAGGTAGCCATCGAGCATACTTTACGGCGCTTTTAAAACGTTTTTTAAAACTTTCTTTATCAATTTTTAAAAGAGAACAAAACTCTAAAGTATCTAAAGGTTCAACATCTTTAGGAACAATCATTACATCGTATGATAATTGATTAGCAACAAGTAATTTGTTGTTTCTATCGTATATATGACCACGTTCTGGATAATCATATTCAATTTTAACAGCAGAACTTTGTGTTGGGTTCTGATTTTTCCCACGAATAATTTGTAGTTGAAATAACCTACTAATGTAAATTAAACCAATAGCGGTAATTAAGAAAATTAGTAAGAAACTCCGTTTCATTTATTGTTTTTTTTCTGATGAAAAGACTTTAATTAATTGCTTTTTTTATACAAGCTTTTTTCTAAAAAGAAAGTTTCCTAGAAAATATAATACTAACGTAAATACACTTGAAAAAATTGTACTTATAAGTACGTCTGAAAAATTGTAAAAGCTAAAATTAATTAAACTAAATAAGATGAAGTGATGGATAAGTGTTAAAATTACCGTATAATTAAAAACACTTCCAAATGTTTGTAGTCTTAGGTTAAATAAGAGGTAATCAGATTCATTTTTTTTAAAAATAGCTTTGACAAAAAATAACCTTATATATGCTATAAATAAAATAGAAAAGGCATGTATGCCTCCTGAATTTGAAAAGGTATCTACAAATAAGCCTAATAAGAAAGATAGGGTTAAGAATGGAACCCTGTTTGTATTTAAAGGGTATAGGAAAACAAAAACAATATATAAATAAGGGTTTATATAATCTAAAAATAGTACGTTATTTAAAACAAGAACTTGTAGTAATAGTAAGAAAATAAATAAAAATATGATGTAAATTGTCTTATTCATTTTTGTTTTCTACTTTTTTAATTTCCTCTCTATAAAAGTTTTTAATTATATATATGTGACTTAAATTAGACATGTCATTAAATAATTTCACTTCGATAGTGTTTGAAGCTGTTAGTTTTTCCGAGACTTGATTAACTGTTCCGACAGGAATACCTTTAGGAAAAATAGCTGATTTACCATTTGTAACAATTGTATCACCTATTTTAAAAACAGCCTGGCGTGGTATATCAGTTAACTGAACAGTATTATAATCTTTACCATTCCATTTTAAAGTACCGTAATGATTATTGTTTTTAAAACCTGCGTTTATTCTACTTTTAGAATTTAAGATAGATTGTACTCTAGAATAATTTGTGCCAACATTGTCTGTAATACCAATAAGACCTTTGCTATTAATAACAGCCATTTCTGTAGTAATACCATCTTTGATTCCTCTGTTTACAGAAATGAAGTTGTTGGCATTACTGTATGTATTACTTATTATTTTTCCGTTGATATATGTGTACTTTTGTACTGAATCTAAATAGCTAATACTAGTTTTTACAGTATCAATAAGAGCGTATAGTTTAGCTAGTTTATTTTTTAGATCTGTATTTTCTTCAGCAAGTTCCTCGTTGCTATTTCTTAAGTTTAAATATTCTGAAATAGTTGAAGATTTTTCATGTAAACTCCCAGTTATATAATTAGTAGAGCTAATGAATTTACTTCTATGGAAGCTATGATTATTAAATATTAATGCAACAGCAATAATTTCTAGAAATAGAAAAAACAAGAAGTTTTTATACCTCTGAAAGAAATAAATAAGCTGTTGCATAAATAATCATTTCAATTTATTTGATTAATACAGATTTGTATTTTTCAAGATTCTTTAATGCGATACCTGTTCCTCTTACTACAGCACGTAAAGGATCTTCGGCAACATAAACAGGTAAGTCCGTTTTTCTAGATAAACGCTTGTCTAAACCTCTAAGCATAGATCCTCCACCAGCTAAATAAATACCAGTATTATAAATATCGGCAGCCAATTCAGGTGGTGTTTTAGATAAAGTTTCCATAACAGCATCTTCGATACGTAAGATTGATTTATCTAAAGCTTTAGCAATTTCTCTATATGAAACTTGTACTTGTTTCGGTTTTCCACTTAATAAATCACGCCCTTGTACCATCATATCTTCAGGAGGGGTGTCTAAATCTTCAGTAGCAGAACCAATCTGGATTTTTATTTTCTCAGCTGTAGTTTCACCTACATATAAGTTATGTTGCGTACGCATATAATACATAATATCGCTGGTAAATAAATCTCCAGCAACTTTTACTGATTGGTCGCATACAATACCTGCAAGCGCAATTACAGCAATCTCAGTGGTACCCCCACCTATATCAATAATCATATTACCTTTCGGTTCCATAATATCAACGCCAACACCAATAGCAGCAGCCATTGGTTCGTAAATTAAATAAATTTCTTTTGCGTTCATATGACGTCCAGAATCGATAACTGCTCGTTTTTCGACTTCGGTAATTCCTGAAGGAATACAAATAACCATTCTTAAAGAAGGTGGAAAAAGTTTCTTTTTTATTGCAGGAATTTGTTTTACAAATTCTTTAATCATCTCTTCAGATGCTTGAAAGTCTGCAATAACACCATCTTTTAACGGACGAATAGTTTTAATATTTTCATGAGTCTTCCCTTGCATTCTGTTCGCCTCATGACCAGTAGCAATAATTTTACCTGTCAGTCGGTTACGTGCAACAATAGATGGATTGTCTATGACAACTTTACCATTGTGGATTATAAGTGTGTTTGCTGTACCTAAATCGACAGCAATATCTTCTGTCATAAAATCGAAGAATCCCATATAATGTCCGTTGTTTTACTTATTTTTAATGTATTCTCACAAATCTAATAAAAATCTGCGGGTATTTTACATTATTCTTATTAATGTTTAAAATGTCTAGTTCCAGTAAAAACCATCGAAACATTATGTTCGTTACAATAATCAATACTTAATTGATCTTTAATTGAACCACCTGGTTGAATTACACTTTTTACTCCTGCTTTATTTGCAATTTCTACACAGTCAGGAAAAGGGAAAAAAGCATCACTTGCCATAACAGCGCCATTTAGATCAAAATTAAAACTCTTTGCTTTAATAATAGCTTGTGATAATGCATCAACTCTACTTGTTTGACCAGTTCCTCCTGCTAGTAATTGTTTGTTTTTAACTAGGATGATAGTGTTAGATTTTGTGTGTTTACATAATTTAGATGCAAATAATAAATCATCTAACTCACTATCGGTTGGTTTATTGTTGGTAGGGTAAGATAAATCTTCTAATTTATCAGTAACGTTATCTTTATCTTGTATTAAAACACCGTTTAAAGCGGTTCTAACAGTTTGTTGTGGTAATGCTATTTCTTTTTGAATTAATAAGACTCTATTCTTTTTCCCTTTTAAGATAACTAAAGCCTCGTCATCAAAAGAAGGAGCTATTACTACTTCACAAAATAATTTATGAATTTCTTCAGCAGTAGCTTTATCAATTTTAGAGTTTGAGATTAAAACTCCTCCAAAAGCTGAAGTTGGATCACCAGCTAAGGCATCAACATACGCTGTATAAATAGTTTCTCTTTGAGCAAAACCACAAGCGTTATTATGTTTTAAAATAGCAAAAGTTGGTGCTTCTCCTTTAAATTCATTCATTAAATTTATAGCAGCATCAACATCAAGTAAATTATTGTAGCTAAGTTCCTTTCCGTGTAACTTATCAAACATAGCATCTAAATCACCAAAGAAATAACCTTTTTGATGTGGATTTTCTCCATATCTTAAAGTTTTAGAAGTGTTTTCACTTGCTTTATAAGCAATCTCATCTTCATTAAAGTAGTTAAAGATAGCTGTGTCATAATGAGAAGAAACGTTAAATGCCTTTGCAGCCAATTTCTTTCTGTCGTTAATCGTTGTATTTCCGCTATTCTCTGTAATTAAATTTAAGAAACCTTCGTACTGTTCCATTGAAGAAACAATTACAGTATCTTTAAAGTTCTTAGCAGCTGCACGTATCAATGAAATACCACCTATATCTACTTTTTCAATAATGTCTTGTTCAGGAGCACCTGAAGCTACTGTTTTTTCAAAAGGATATAAATCTACAATAACTAAATCTAGTTGAGGAATATTATACTCTTGCATCTCAGTAATATCTCCATCATGATCTTGGCGATTTAATATACCTCCAAATACTTTTGGATGCAATGTTTTCACACGTCCCCCTAAAATTGAAGGATAAGAAGTTACTTCTTCAACGGGTACGACATTAATTCCTAGTTCTTTGATGAAGCTTTCTGTTCCACCTGTAGAATAAACTGTTACACCTAATTCGTCAAGTTTTTTCACTATTGGAGCTAATCCATCTTTGTGAAATACCGAAATAAGAGCAGATTTAATAGTTTTTGTATTGTTCATTGTTGTTGTGTTGTTAAGCCTGCAAAGCTACTAAAACAGTAAAGGTTACGCAATAAATATTTTGGCTTATTAGTAAATGAAAACACCACCAAATCTAATAGGATTTTGGTGGTGTTTTTTCTTGTGAAAAAAATGGTTATTCTGCGTTTTCTAAGAAATCACGAAACCATGATGTAAATTTTTCTAGTAAAGATTGTTGAGATTCTGTACGAGCACTAGTATTGCCTAGCGCAGCGTATGAGGGGTGTTTTTTAGGGTTCATAATATGGGGATTATGTGGGGTTAATAAGTTTGCAAACTTAAGAAAAAAAAACCTAACAATCAAGTGTTTAGAGGGTAATTATATAAAGAGAGCTACTTTTTCACAAGTGTATTTTAATAAAAGCTCGTCATCTGAAGTAAAAGGGTTAATGGTATGAGAGTCAATGTCTATCTGACCAATGTTTTCATTGTTAACAAAAATAGGAATCACTATTTCTGCTTTTACTTTCCATCCGCAAGAAATATAGTTGTCTTGTTCTTGTACATCCTGGACTATAAAATTTTCATTACTAACAGCTACTTGGCCACAAATACCTTTACCGAATGGTATAATTGTATGGTCGGTAGGTTCTCCGTTATATTGTGCAAGTTTTAACTCATCTTTATCACCATTTTTAAAATAAAAACCAACCCAGTCGTAATAAGAAACTTCAGAAGCTAAGTAGTCACAAATTTGTTGTAATTTTTCTTCTTTAACAGAATTACTATCTGCTATTTTGTTTATGTTATTTTTTAATTCTTGTAAATTCATTATTAATTGGTTTTTATCTTATTCGTATTTTGAATTAAGAACTTACAAAAATAGATTTAACAATTGTTTTAAAAAATAAAATTCTATTTTTTTGTACCTTTGCAATCAATGAAACAAGCATTTACAAAAATATCAACCATAACACTAGCTTTATTAGTGTTGTTTTCTACTTTTTCTTTTACAGTAGAAAAACATTATTGTGGTGATTTTTTGGTTGATGTATCTTATGTTGGTGAAGCAGATACCTGTAATGAAGGTATGAAAGATGATTGCGGAACTATAATCAAGAAAAAGAAGTGTTGCAAAGATGAAGTTCATCAAATTAAAGGGCAAGATGAAATACAGAAAGTTTCTTTAGATAAGATAAGTTTTCATCAAGTTAAACTTTTTGTTGCTTTTTATGCTTCATATGAGCTGTTATTTCAAGATTTTGATAAACAAACGGTTTCAAGTGAATATTATTCCCCCCCAAATTTAGTTTCAGACATTCAAGTACTTCACGAAGTTTTTATCATATGATTTTATAGTTCTTTTTTTTAATAAATAAGAATTGTAGAATTAAAATGATATAAAATAATGAAAAAATATATACTCAGTATACTAATACTGGTATCCACAATTTCCTTTTCACAAGAAAAACTTAAGGGAATGATTATGGATAAAAACGGGCCAAAGAATAATCTAGGAATTTACGGAGCAAGCGTTCATTGGTTAAATACAAATGTAGGAGTAACAACAAATGAAAAAGGATGGTTTAATATACCATACAAATCAACATACAAAAAACTAGTTGTTAGTTTTGTGGGGTTTAAAACTGATACTATTATTGTAAATGGTTTAAAACCAATGCATCATTTTTTAAAAGAAAATAATACCTTAGAGGAGGTGACGATTGAATCGAAAAAAAATGCAACTCAAAAATCATACTTGCAATCTCAAAATGTGATGACGATTAATAGCGCAGAGTTGCTAAAAGCTGCCTGTTGTAATTTAGCAGAAAGTTTTGAAACAAATCCGTCAATAGATGTTAATTTTTCTGATGCTTTAACAGGAACAAAGCAAATTCAAATGTTAGGGTTAACAAGTCCTTATTTGTTGATAACACAAGAAAATATTCCATCTATACGAGGAGCTTCTCAGGGATTTGGGTTGTCTTTTACTCCTGGTACTTGGGTTGAAAGTATTCAAATAACTAAGGGTGCGGGTAGTGTTGTAAACGGTTACGAAAGTATTTCAGGGCAAATAAATGCCGAATTAGTGAAGCCGTATACAAATCATCGCTTTTTTGCAAATGCCTATGCTTCGGCAGGAGGAAGATTGGAATTTAATACTCATGTTAATCAAAAGGTAAGCGATAAATGGCAAACTGGGCTTTATGTTCATGGAAATTATAGGGGAGAGAAGTTTGATAAAAACAATGATGATTTTTTAGACAATCCATTAGCAAAGCAAGTTAATATAATGAATCGTTGGCAATATGTAGATGCACAAAAAGGATGGGTAAGTTTTATTAATTTTAGATATTTAGACGATAATAAGCAAGTTGGTCAATTTAACTTTAATCCGGGTATTCATAAAGGCTCTAATATTGTTTGGGGGAGCGAAATTAAAACGAAGCGTTTTGATACTTCTGCTAAATTGGGGTATGTTTTTCCTGATTTACCATTTCAAAGCATGGGTATTCAAGCAGCATATAGCAATCATAAGCAAGATTCTTATTTCGGTTTAAGTGACTATAATATTCAACACCAAAGTTTTTACAGTAATTTTATCTTTAATTCAATAATAGGTGATACTCGTAGTAAATTTAAGACAGGGATTAACTTTACGTATGATAAATATGATGAGTTTGTGAAAGTAGGAGTAGCTCGTAATTTTGATCGTAAAGAAAACTCTTTTGGTGCTTTTTTTGAGTATGCTTATGATAATGCTGATGATTTAAGTATAACGGCAGGTTTAAGAATAGATAAACATAGTTTGCTAGGAACTTTCTTAACACCTCGATTGCATATTCGTTATACAGCATGGGAAAAAGGAGTGTTTAGAGCTTCAGTAGGAAAGGGGAGGAGAGTTGCAAATATCTTTGCTGAAAACCAACAGTTTTTTGCTTCATCGAGACAGGTTAAAATTGATGGTGTGGGTAATAAGGCTTACGGTTTAAACCCTGAAGTTGCATGGAATTATGGAGTTTCTTTTTTGCAAGGATATAAGTTGTTTGGAAAGAAAGGTGATATTACGTTTGATTTTTATAGAACTGATTTTAAAAATCAGGTTGTAGTAGATTGGGAAAACCCACAGGAAATTTCATTTTATAATTTAAACGGAAATAGTATTGCTAATAGCTTTCAATTAGAGGTTAATCAGAATATAATACCGTATTTTAATACTCGTTTTTCATATAAACATTACGATGTAAATACTGATTACAAGTCTGGTAATTTAGATAAGGCATTACAGGCAAAACATAGATTCTTTGCAAATGTATCTTATGAAACTGAGAAAAAAGAAAATGATGCTCATTGGAAATTTGATGTTACTTATAATTGGGTGGGAGAGCAGCGATTGCCTAATACACAAACCAATGCTATAGAATATAGATTGCCTGAGTATTCTGATAGTTATAATTTGGTAAACATACAGGTAACAAAAGTATTTTCAAAAAAGTTTGAGATATATGCAGGCGCAGAGAATATTACAAATTATAAACAAAAAAATCCTATCTTAGGTAGCGATGATCCTTTTGGTTCAAATTTTGATACAACAATTATATATGCGCCAGTATTTGGAAGTAATTTTTATACAGGTTTAAGATTTAAAATAGATTAAGATGAGAAAAATAGTATTAGTAATATCGATTTTATTGATAAGTGTTACAGCATCAGCACAACAAAAGAAGAAGAATGCTAAAGTGTCTTTAGATGTTGATGGGGTTTGTAAAATGTGTAAAGGACGTATAGAAAAAGCTGCTTTAAACTGTAAAGGAGTTAAATATGCGCAATGGAATGTAAACACACATGAGTTAAAGTTAATTGTTGATGAACGTAAAACAAGCGTTAAAACGATTCAGCAGAGTTTAGCAAATGTGGGGCATGATACGAAAGAGATTAAAGCGACAAAAGAAGCTTATGATAATTTACATCCGTGTTGTAAATACCGAGATGAAGAAATTAAAGAAGATCATAAAGTGAAAAAAATGTAAATAAAAAATCCCGAGTTTAAAACTCGGGATTTTTTTTATTTATAACATTTTTAATGTGTTAACTTCTTGGTCTGTTAACTCACGCCATCTACCACGAGGTAAATTACGTTTAGTCATACCAGCAAAAACAACACGGTCTAGTTTTGTTACGGCATATCCGAAACTTTCAAATATTTTACGAACAATTCGGTTTCTTCCAGAATGTATTTCAATTCCAACTTCAGTTTTTCTTTCTCCTTCTACATAAGAAACAGCATCAATAAAAACTTTTTTACCTTCGATAACAACATCACCACGTAATTTATCTAAATCAGAGATTGATAATTTTTTATCTAAAGAAGCGTGGTATAATTTACGGACGTTATGCTTTGGGTGCGTTAATTTTTTAGCCAATTCACCGTCGTTTGTGAATAATAACAAACCAGTGGTGTTTCTATCTAATCTTCCAACAGGGTATATGCGCTCTTTGGTAGCATCAGCAATAATTTCCATTACCGTTTTACGACCACGATCATCTTCCATGGTGGTAATATAGTTTTTTGGTTTATTTAGTAAAATATAACGTTTCTTCTCTATCGAAATTAATGTTCCATCAAAACGTACTTCATCGGTAGGTTGTACCTTGTAGCCCATTTGAGTCATTAATTTACCGTTAACAGCAACACTACCATGTTCTATGTAGGTGTCAGCTTCTCTACGTGAACAGATTCCAGAATTGGAAATGTATTTATTTAAACGAATACCAGTTGCATCTTCAGTTGTATTCTGAACTGGTTTATTAGATTGAGATCTTTTATGGTCTCTTTTAAATTGTTTTTTATTATCAGAAGAGCTAGTCGCAAATCTTTTTTTACTTGAGAGGTTATTAGTTCTCTCAGGTTTATCGTTTTTTTCAGACCTATCAGTTCTAAATGATTTTTTTTCACGAGGATTGCTGTTCTTATCAGCCTGTCGTCCTCTCGACGAGTTTTTTGAATTCATAATAATATTTTAAAAAGTGCGCAAAGGTACAGTAATTATTTGATTTTTAATCTAAAGCTGTGACTACTTTGTCTAAAATTAAGGATTTGTCAATAAATAGTAAACTGAATACTCCAATTAATAATAATACTTTTAATATGTTGTGTAGCAGTCGATATTGGTTGGTTTTTGTTGCTTTCCAAGTGTAGAAACCAATGAAAAACAAAATAATTGCAGTTAGGTAGAAATAGTATTTCATATACTCAATAGCAGGATAGCTAAATAGAATACTAACCGGAACTAATGTTAAAATCATTAAT
The DNA here is from genome assembly GCF_000430545.1 of Tenacibaculum ovolyticum DSM 18103. GTDB lineage: Bacteria > Bacteroidota > Bacteroidia > Flavobacteriales > Flavobacteriaceae > Polaribacter > Polaribacter ovolyticus. Next base: position 135,841 of record NZ_KE387165.1, on the reverse strand, counting down.
AGAATGATTAACTTTTTGGTGTTTTTTTCACCGTATTTTACTGGAAAAGTATTGTAGTTATTTAATATAGCTCCCTTAATGTTTTCAAGTTTTTTTATTAATTCTCTAATCATTATAATTAGAAAAAGAAAAATTGCATGTACAAAAATAACTTTTGAAAAATTTTTATAGTGCACGAAAATCACAAAAAAAGGAAGTATTGTTAATATGGTTACACTCATTAACCCAATAAAAGGATATCTTTTTAATTTGTGAGAATAGAACCAAATACCGAATATGTATATAGCGAAGAAGAAAGCAGCTCTCCAAGAAACTAACCAGCCAAAGCCAAAACCTGTAAAGTTTAATAAGAAATATAAGGATAGTTTTGTTTCTTGCTTAACGTATGAGTCTAGCCCAGATTTTATAGGTCGGTTAATTTTATCTGCATTTTTATCATAAAAATTATTGATAATATATCCTGCAGCAACTGTTGTTATTGTGGCTATAACCAGGTATAGCAAATGCCAGTCGAAAAGTACAGGCTTTATTGATTTTTGCTCAGAGAAAATGAAAATAGCAGCCAAATATTGGGCTGCTATTAATACTAAAATATTATATCCTCTAACAACAGATAAAAGACTAAAAAGTTTTTTGACTATTGTACTCGTTTTTAATGTACTCATGGTAATATTGATTAAAATCGATATACCAATTCTAATTTATAATCTTTTAAGCTTGTTTTAGCTTTTTCATAATCTTCAGTAAAACCTAAGATATAACCGCCACCTCCAGAACCACAAAGTTTTAAATAGTATTCGTTGGTTTGAATTCCTTTTTCCCAAATTTTATGGAAAGCAGAAGGTATCATTGGTTTGAAATTTGTTAAAACTACTTTTGATAATTTTTTTACATTCTTAAACAATGATTTTACATTTCCATGTAAGAAATCATCAATGCAGGCATCTGTATGAAGTGAAAATTCATCACTCAACATTTCGCGAAAACCTTCATTTTTCATCTTATTCATAAAGATGTTTACCATAGGTTCTGTTTCTCCAACTTGTTCAGAATCTAATAAGAATACAGCGCCCTTTCCTTCTTTTTGTGATGGAATACCAGCTGCCTCAATATTTTCTTTAGAGTTAATTAGAATAGGTAAACTCAAATAAGAATTTAAAGGGTCTAACCCTGAACTTTTTCCGTGGAAAAATGATTCCATCAAAGAGAAAATTTGCTTTAAGGCTAATAATTTATCGCGTGTTAAATTTTCTAAAACAGTAATTTTATTATTAACATACTTATCATAAATTGATGCAACTAAAGCTCCTGAACTACCAACTCCATATCCTTGAGGGATAGATGAATCGAAATACATTCCGTTTTTAATATCATTTTTTAATGAAGTTAAATCGAAAGATACTAAAGTTGAATCTAACGTTTTTAAGTAGCTGTAAAATTTAACTAAATTAGTGTTAGATTTTTTAGCTTCACCTGTTAGGTTGCTAACCGTTTTTAAACCACCTTTATATGAGTTAAATGGAATTGCTAACCCTTTAGAGTCTTTTATTATTCCATACTCACCAAAGAGTAATATTTTTGCGTAAAATAAAGGTCCTTTCATAGATGTTTTAATTGCGAGACAAAAGTACAAGTAAAAGAGTTAGTTTACAAACTAGTATACATTTTTGTAGAAAGTTTTCCAAACGCCAACTTTTTCATTGTTGCGGTATTTCCCCTTAGTTTCTATTTTTCCGTTTTTGTAAAAGGTTTTCCATACACCTTGCCTTTTATCATTATTGTATCGTCCCTGTTCTTTTAGTTCTCCAGTTTCATAATATGCTTTTCTAACACCGTCTAACTTTCCGTTTTTATAATTTGCTTTATGAAAAGGTTTTCCATTTTGGTAATAATATAAGACTAAGCCATCAAACTGCTCTTCATTAGATTTTTTAATAGTACTATAGCCCTCCATTTGAATTTGACCATTTTTATAATAATCAACAATCCAATAACCGTCTTTTATTTTTTTTGGCGTAGGTCTATAAAATGTATGATTCTCTTTAGAGGTTTCTTGCCAATTTTCATCAAACCAAGCAGTATCTTGGGCTTTTGCTGTAAAAGATAAAAATCCAATAAACAATAGTATTAGTAATGTTGAATTTTTCATAAAGTAAGGTTTAGGGTTACAGGAGTTTAGCTCCAAAACCAGCATTATCACAAATATACTGATTTTTTTGGCAGTAATCAATTAATGAATTTTTAATAAAAAGCTCAATTTCAGTCTTTTCAGATGCAGGATATAATACATGTACGTTTGCTCCAGCATCAAGAGTAAAACAAACTGAACTATCGTTTTCTGCACGATATTCCCAAATTTTATTAATAACCTCTAGTGTATTTGGTTTCATTAAAATAAAGTAAGGGTTACTCGTTAACATCATTGCGTGTAAGGTTAAGGCTTCACTTTCAACTAAATTAATAAAATCTTTAATTTTTCCGTTTTGAAGTATGTTAGATAACTTAGCTAGGTTTTCGTTTGCTTGTTTAAAGCGTTGTTCAGCATATGGGTGATCATGCATTAAATTATGCCCAACTGTTGAAGAAACTTGCTTCTCTCCTTTATCAACTAATAAAATGGTATCGCAGTAGTTTTCGAAAATTGAATGTATCTTATACGGGAATTTTGTACCAAATAAATCAGAGCTACCAATAATATCAGGATGTTCTCCCCAAACAACTATAGGTCCTTCAATACTTCTACTAGCACTACCAGAACCTAAACGAGCTAAAAAAGATGCTTTTTTATTAATGTACTCTTCAGTTAAATTAGGAGTTAGTTTTTTTTCTAAACTTAATAGACACATCGCTATAGCGCTCATACCGCTTGCAGAAGAAGCGATTCCACTACTATGCGGAAAAGAATTTTCTGAATTAATAACCATATTATATTCATAAATATATGGACAGTATTTTTCTATTCTCTTAAAGAATTCTGAGATTTTAGGTTTAAAATCATCTTTCTTTTTTCCTTCAAAGAATAATTCAAAGGAAACTTTATTTGTATTCGATTTTTTTTCGAAATCGATTGTTGTAATTGTGTGACAATTGTTAAGTGTAAAGCTAATAGATGCGTTTTTTGGGATTTGAGGATTGCTCTTTCCCCAATATTTAACTAAGGCAATGTTACTTGGTGTTTGCCATGTATAAGTTGCTTTTTCCACCTTTTTTTCTAATGACTTTGGAATGAATTGTACTGTGTTCAATTGCTTTAAGTATTTATGACAAAGATATATGTTGTAGTAGATATTAAAAAATAAAAAAGACTACCTTTTTAGGGTAGCCTCTTTTTAGATAAAAAAATATACATTCAAATAATTACACAATATTTATTTTATCTTTTTATTAATTAACATCCCAAAATATTTTGGTTGTCATTAAGTCTCCTCCAATTGCGGTTGAAGCAGAATTGTAATTGGCTGTATTTAATGTAGATTCAAGATTAGAGTAGATGTTTCTAACTGGTACTTTTCCGTTTGATTCCGCCACTGCTGTTGCAGGAGCTACAAAATTAGGGAAGTCTAATCTACGGTACTCTGTCCATGCTTCAAACCCTCTATTGTAATACCCCATCCATAACTGATAAGCTATTTTTTCTTTATTAGTTCCAGCTGCTGTTGCAAAAGCTACATCGGGTCTAGTTATATAAGTAGTTATACCTGCATTTGATACACCCCAGTATTCCATAGTAGCAGTAATACCGTTTACATAATGAGTATCAGCAGTTGCACCAACATTAAAGTTTCTGTCAGCGGCATCAGCAAGTAAAAAACTTGTTTCAGCATAGTCAAAAAGAACACCAGCTAAAGTAGGGTCTCTAAACTTAGGACCTGTGTTAGATACATCTGCATATTTTTTACCTAATGCACCAGCTTCGGCATATGGAAAACCTATATATTCACCTCCAATTTTTGACGAAGGGTCGAAAAAGATGTCCATTCTTGGATCATTTTTTGCTTTCATCTCATCTACTAAATAGGTAGTAGGTACGTAGTGTTGTTCAGTTGTAAGAGCTGCAAATATTGGATTTCTTTCGCCTGCTTCTGAATAATAATCTAATAAAGCATTTTCACTATTATTAGAAATAACGCCTGAAGCGTAAGCTGCTTCTACCATGTTTTTTGCTAAGACAGCATCAATATCAGCTAAATGCATTCCCATTTTTAATTTTACACTATTTCCTAGTCTTTTCCATGAAGAAGTGTTTCCTGCATAAAAAAGATCTCCAGTACCAAAACTACCACTACTTGTGTCTAAAGTATTAATTGCTACAGTTAAGCGATTAGCTAAGTCTAAGTATATAGTTTTTGCATCATCGTATTTAGGTTGTGGAGAGTTTTCAAAATCAAGAGCTTCTGTATAAGGAACGTCTCCAAAAATATCAACTAAAGTTTGATAAACTATAATCATTTGTATTTCTAGGATAGCAATTTGATTCTTTTGCTCAGCAATCTTATCAGGTGTAACAGTTTGTTTTGTTACAAGGTTTTTTGCGGTATTTAATTCCCCTAAAACATCTCTGTATAAAGTCCAAAACCCTAGACCTAAACTTCTGTTTTCTTGATTGTAATTGTCTTCATCAGCAAACTCAGTATTTGTCCATTGTTGAACATATTTTCTGAAATTATTGCTATTAGGATCGGTGTTTGTTAAAAATGTAACATACGATACTTGAGCTTTTGTCATTAAAGCTTCTGGAACGGTATTTAAAAACCCTTTTCCGTTAACGTTTAAATCTTCTAAATTCTCACAAGAATTGAGTAGTACTATTGATAGTGCTACGACAATAATTGCTTTTATTTTTTTAAATAAATTCATATTTATTGTTTTTTAAAATTTAACTTTTACATTAAAGCTATACTCTTTTGTGCTAGGCATTGCTCCTGTTTGAAAACCTTGTAAGTTTCCTGAAGACGCTCCTGCTTCTGGATCTGCATAAGGTAAATTCTTGTGTATAATCCATAAATTAGTTCCACTTGCTGAAAAAGTAATATCGTTGAACATTGATTTTTCAAGGAAAGATGAAGGTAGGCTATAGCTTAATGAAACTTCTCTTAGTTTTATGTAAGAAGCATCGTATACAAATTGTTGTTCAGGGTATTTAGTACTGTAGTATACTGGAATTCTTTTTTGATTTACAGTTCCGTCAGCTAATACACCAGGTAGTATAATACCTCCACTGTCTGTACCTGTAGTAATTGGATTTCTCATAGGGTTTCCTAAATTATTATCTCCCACAGAAGTTTCGTAAATACCTGTTCTTTGACCGTATTTTTGATCTAAAGACCAAACATCACCACCTTTTTTCATGTCAACTAAGAAGCTAAAGCTAAGTTTTTTGTAGCTTAGTTTATTATTGATACCTCCAGACCAATCGGCATTTACATCACCAATTACTTGATCATTTACTCGAACGTAATACCCATCATTTCCAATTACACGTTTACCATCTAAATATTCGTAACCTGTATTAACCATTAATCCTAAAGGACTTCCTACTTTAGCAACAGATGATATTCCTTGAAAACGACCTACTTCCATTTGTTGGCTTCCATCATTTAAACTTTTTACCTTACTGTTGTTTTTAGACCAGTTTATTTGTGTCTCCCAAGAAAAATCTTCTGTTTTAACAGGTACTACATTTAAACTTACTTCAATACCTTTGTTTTCAATTTCTCCAGCATTTACCCATGCATTTGTGTATCCTGTAGAAGCTGAAGAACCAATAGCTATTGCTTGGTTTACTGTACTTTTTGTGTATAAAGATAAATCTAAACCTACTCTGCTTTTGAATAATTTTAATTCTAAACCAGCTTCATATGCTGATGTTATTTCTGGTTTTAAATTTGCGTTTTTCTTTGTGTTTTGATTAGAAAAACGAATTTGACCTCCGAAATTAGTGAATTTATCATAGCCAGATACGATGTTATCAAATCCTGTTCCAGCTCCTGTTTCAGCATAGTTTAATCTTAATTTACCAAAAGAAAGCCAATCAGTTTTTAAGTTTTTGCTAAAAAGGTATGTTCCAGAGATTGAGGGATATTTATATACATTATTACTGGCAGGTAGAGTTGAGTTTTTGTCAATTCTATAAGTTCCTTCAATAAAAAAAGTATCATCATAACTAAAAGAAGCACTAGCAAAAACACTATTAGTTCCTATTGAAGAAACTGCTTCTGTAAGAGCATTAGGGTTTTCTTTTGAATTTGAAATAGCGTAAATCCCTGGGATTACTAAACCTCCTTTGGTAAAAGCTTGGGTTTGATCAATTTTTGATCTTCTTGCATTTGCTCCAAGCATTCCAAGAAAAGATATGCGATCAGTAATTTCAGTGTTAAAGTTAAGCATTAAGTCAAAATTCATTTCAGAAAATGTACGGTCAAGTCTTGAGTATGCTCCAACTAATTGAGCGTTTCTTTTTGAACCGACAGCTATTCTTTCTTCCTGAGATTGACTGTAGGTATCAATACTTGCTTTTGCGGTTACACTTACCCAGTCTTTAATTTCATTAGTAAGGCTAAAGTTTCCGAAAAAGCGACTTCTACTCATGTTGTTGTAGTTCTCTTTTCTTTGAAAGTAAGGGTTGTCATGAAATGCTACACCTAAGTTGTTTGGCCCCCATACATTCCAGGTGGTATTTTCACCAGTTTCGTTATAGGCTTTTTTTAAATCGTTAAAATCAACACTTGAAGAATACCATTGACGAATACTACTAGAAAAATTATTTCCTCCAGCACCATAACCAGTTTCGTTTAATCCTTCACCTTTAGTTTTTGTATAGTTTGCTGATGCAGTAATTGTTGTTTTATCACTTAGGTTGTAGCTAGATGATAGGTTAAATATATCTCTATTATAAGAACTGTTAGGTAGAATACCTTGGTCTAAGTCATATTTAGAATAACTAAATCTAAAGTTACCTTGGTCGTTACCACCAGATAAAGCAACAGTATTGGTATATGCAATACTATTTTGATAAAAGCTATTAGCATCATTTACAGGAGCTGTCCATGGAGTTGCTTTTCCGTAAGTAGATAATGATGGATGAAATGAATTCCATCTATATACTAAAAGGTTAGCATCATAAGCAGGTCCCCAAGAAGCATCATCTGTAAGTTCATAAGGATGTGATCCATCCCCTAAGTCAATATTGTTAGAAGCGTCAGTAAATGGATTCCACCATCCACTTCCGTATTGTTTTTGATACTTAGGAAGTGTGTTAAAATCAACAGATCCTATTGTTACACCACTGCTTATTGTTACACCTAATCCATTACCTGCTTTCCCTTTTTTTGTAGTAACGATAATAACACCATTCGAAGCTCTCTCTCCGTATAGTGCTGTAGCAGCTGCACCTTTAAGCACATTCATGCTTTCTATGTCATCAGGGTTAATATCTGATGCAGCATTACCGTAATCGTAACCACCTGTATTTCCACCTGCTCTTTGATCAGCAGTATTTGTGTTTGAGTTATTTAAAGGGACTCCATCAACTACCCATAGAGCTTGGTTTGTTCCGCTTAAAGAAGAACTACCTCTAATAATAACATTTGTAGAACCTCCAATATTTCCATTTCTTCTAATTTCTATACCCGAAATTTTCCCAGAAATAGAATTAGCTACGTTTCCTGAGTTAACCTTTGTTAGATCACCTCCTTTTACCTCTTGAGTTGCATATCCTAAAGATTTCTTTTCTCTTTTTATTCCTAAGGCGGTAACTACAACTTCGTTTAATAGATTTTCATCGTCGACCATTGAAACATTAATTCTGTTAGAAGATCCAATTGTTTTTTCAATTGTCTTTTTTCCAACAAAACTAAAAATTAGTATGTCGTTCTGTTTTCCTTGAATAGTGAAGTTTCCGTCAAAATCAGATTCTACTCCCGAAGTAGTCCCTTTAATGATAATACTAACACCTGGAAGTCCCCCAGATTCATCTGAGACAATCCCAGATATTGTTTTTTCTTGAGCAAATGTAATTTGCGTAATCAGAAAAGACAACAATAATAATGTTACTCTCATAGTTTGAAAATTTAAATTGTTTTCTCAAAAAAAGAGAATAAAATTTCAATTAACAAATTAATGGTAATAAGGTACTTTCTTTAGGTAATAATGTATGTTTTGTTGTTTTTTTTGGTGAAATAGAGGTTATTTGTTTTCTAGTTTTCGAAAAACATATTTTTTGTAGCTTCTGCTTATAGGCAATGCTTTTTTGCTAATTTCTATGAATTCATTTGTGTAAGAAGTAATTTTTTCAAGCGAAATAATATATGATCTATGGATTCTAATAAATTTATAAGATGCTAACTTTGTTTCTAAATTGCTAATTGTTTCTCTTGTAGTTATCATTGAGTTTTCTGTGAATATTTTAACATAATCACCTAAGCTTTCTATATAAAGGATGTTATTGAAGTTTATTTTAACCATTTTTCTATCTGCTCTTACAAATATATAGTTGTTAGAGGTTTCTTTTTTTATATCATTAGTTTTTTTACTTATTTGTAAGTTAAATACTTTTTGAATTGCTTGTAAAAAGCGATCAAAGGAAATCGGTTTTAATAAATAATCGACTACATTTAAGTTAAAGCCATCTACAGCGTAATCCCTATAAGCAGTTGTGAAAATTATTTTTGATTTTTTATCAATTATTTTAGCTAAGCTTAAACCTGTAATTTCGGGCATATTAATGTCTAAAAAATATAAATCTATTTCATTTTTTTGCATGAAAAGGATTGCTTCTGAAGCATTTTTACACATTTTAATTAATTCTATATTTGGAGTTTTTTCAATAAACGAGGCTATTATTTCTCTAGCTACAGGTTCATCATCAACAATAACACACTGTAATTTTTTAGACATTTTTTAAAGGAGTTTTTAATTTAATTTTAAAAGAGTTTTCAGTATGATAAATGTTTAAAGAATAGGCCGTTCCGTATAGCATTTCTAATCTTTTTTTAATATTTTCTAATCCTATTCCTTTTTTATTTTTAAAATTAATTTTTGTTGAATTTGTTATTTTAAAAATTAAAAAATCTTCTGTTGTTTTTAACTCGAGAATAACTTTTAAAACGCCATTGATTTGTGTTCCATGTTTAAAAGCATTTTCAACAAATGGTAATAAAAGCATTGGTGAGATTTCAATATTTACTTGACGAGTTTCTTTTTTGAAAATAACATATAAACTATCCTGAAATCTCATTTTTTCTAAAGAGATATAATTTTCAATGTGTTTAATTTCATCGTTTAATAATACGAAAGGTTTATCTACTTGATATAAAATGTAGTCTAATAAATTAGATAGTTTTAAAATCATACTGGGTGTATCGTCAGATTTTTTTAAAGCAAACCCATATAATGTATTTAATGTGTTAAATAAGAAGTGTGGGTGAATTTGCATTTTTAAAAACTTAAGCTCTTGCTCTTTTAGTTGTAATTGAGTATGTAGGAACTTGTTTTCTATAATTTTCTTTTCTTCCCCTGATTTATAATTATGTTTTAATATTTTAAAGCTAGAAAAGAATACTACTATTAATATAACACAGATAAAAATAACAGAAGTGTTTTTTGTTAGTTCAGGCATTTGCTTATATTCCAAGTTAAAAAAGAAAATAAACCCAAAAAGAACAGTAATTAAAACACCAAAAATTATGAAAATTATAAGGTAAATTGTGTAAAGTGAAAATTTCCAATAATTTTTTAATATTAGGAAATCAGGTATTAGTTTGTATCCCGCTACATATGATGAGGTTATTGCTATTAAGGAAAGTGTTGTTGAAAAATAAAGTAAGAAAAGAGGAGTGTTGGTACCAATACTGAAAAAAAGATAAAAAAAATACCATACTATTGTCCAAAAAAATAAATGTACAATGGATTTTTTCAAAATTTGTAGAATTTTTTCTTTCATTATGCAAAAAAGGTGTTTTTTTATTAAATAAAGGGTAACAATAGATGAAGTAACTGTTTTATAAGATGTTTTACCAGATTAGGTATCAAAAATTAGTTTTTGTCATTTGCCTGCTTAAATTATTAGTTCATCGATTTTAAATGAAAGTAAATATGATTTGGGTATACTTTTACCTAAAATAATTTAAAATAATATATTATGAAATTTATTACAGATTCACCTTTGGAGTTTATGCTTCCATTATTAATTTTATTAATGTTTATATTGCTCCTTTTTTTTAAAGGATTGAAAAATAACACAGAGAAAATTTCGAATTTAATAAAAGAAATTAGTTTATTGGCTATTGTTTTTGGTGTTTTATGTTTTATTATAGGTTGGTTAGATGGATTGGAGAAGATTGCAATAGCACTAGATATAGCACCACAAGTTTTAGCGGGAGGTATGAGGATTAGTCTATATGCTCCAACTTTTGGTTTAGTGATTTTTTTAATGGGGAGATTAGGAGCTCTCTTGTTATTGTGGAAAAGAGAAGCGTAGTTTTTTAATACGAATTAATATTTTACAGAAAAATAAAATACCCAATTCAATTTTGAATTGGGTATTTTTGTTATATAATTTGCTAAAGAAAAATGATATTATGAAAATAAAAACGATCTTACTCTTAATTATATTTATAAGTACAACAGTTCATTCTCAAAAAAACAACACTTATAAAATATTTTTTGACTTTAATGAATTTGATGTTGATTTATTGCAAACAAGAAAAATAGATAGCATAAAAGATAAATACAATTCAAAAAAAGTAGTGTTAAATTTAGTTGGATACGCAGATGAATTAGGTAGTAGTAACTATAATTTAATTCTTTCAAAAAAAAGAGTAAATGCTGTTAAGAAACTATTTAAAGGTTATAAAGTTTTAAATAGTAAGGCAGGAGGAGAGTTAAGAGGAGTTACCTATAATAATAGAAAAGTTTTAATTGAAGTGATTCAGGGTATTGATGAAAAAAGAATAAATAATTTTGCTAAATTAAAGTTAGGAGATGAGGTAGTTTTAAAAAACGTATTATTTTTACCTGGTACAAATTCTTTTGAGAAAAGTAGTGCTAAATCATTAGTAGAACTCTATTTGTTCTTAATAGAAAATTCTAAAGTAAGAATAAAAATAACAGGCCATATTTGCTGCCCTAAGACAGATAACCCTAAGACAGATGCTTATAATTCATTAACAGGGAAAAGAAATCTTTCAGAAGCCAGAGCAAAGAAAGTTTTTAAATATTTAATAGATAAAGGTATTCGTAAAAACAGGCTTTATTATAAAGGAATGGCGTATAGAAAACCTTTAGGTAGAGAAGATAAATATAATAGAAGAGTTGAAGTGCAAATTATACGTTAATTTTGCAATTTACAATTGAACATAATGAGTAGAAAAATAAAATTAATTTGGGATTTTAAAGGGCCAGATGGATTAGCAACAGCAAAGCACCATTGTATTCATTTAAAAGAATTTGCTCAAATAGATGGTTTAGCTTATCATGAGGTAAATCATAAAGAGTTTAACCCTATGCATACTATTGCTTTTATTATAGTTGATGAAAGTAATATGAAAATTTTTAGAGACGCTTTAAAGCCTCATCGAGGAGAATTAGCTTAATTAAATAAAATTTAAAAAATAAAATTATGTTTTTAATAAATGCCTTAGCAAAACCAAAAAAATCATCAGAACATTATGATGAAGTTATCGGAGCTTATGTAAGCTTGTATATAGATTATAAAGATATTGAAGGAGCGCTTAAGCTAGCGAAACATTATATAAAAGATGAAGGTTGGAAAGTGACAGAAATAGAAGAAGAGTACTTTACGCTAGATTCTATAGATGATGTTGATGAGGATCAAATAGAATTGTATAATGAAGCTGTGGAGTACGGTTATACAATCGTTTTTAATTGTTATGAAGAGGAGTAATTTTTATATAAAGGTTAATTAAAATAGACTATCTTTCACTAAAATTATTTATAATGAAAGGTAGTTTTCTTTTTTTTACCGCAATTTTTCTCTCTTTTAAAGGCTTCACTCAGTATAATTTTTCTACATATACTGCTCATAAATCAATAACTGAGGCTATTCGGGTAAATAACGAACTTATAGCAGGGAGAACTTCTTTTTTCGAAAAACAAGCAGCGGCTAAGCCGCTTATGTTTCAAAATACAAAAATAAAAATACAAGAATTTAACAGGTTGTCAAATAGCTTATCAAAATATATTGAGACAATTCAGAAAGAGGTAAATACTGAGCAGGTTTTATATGACATGTTAGGTAGTGATTTTTATAAAAAAGTTCTTTTTAATGATAGTAAAAACTTGTCTTATAAAGGTAGGAAGCTTAAGAGGAAAATAGATAGTTTATATAATCATTCAGTTAAAATTAATGTTCATAAATTATCTCAGCTAGAGAATTTTTATAATGATCATTTTAAGACAGCTGATGTTTTTTATGATTTTGATGAAAATGAATTAGATTATTTTCAATATCATTTTTATGATAAATCAAATTACGGTATTATGATGGCTATGAATTGTTTATTGTTAGATGTAAAAACTTTTCAATTATTGTATTTTGGAACAGTTATGAGTTATTAAGTGTTGTTTTTAAGTAAAATAAAAACTTTTAAATAAAAAGAGCTTTCTCTCTCATATTCAGATAATTTGATTAATTTCGCGGGCTAAATTATTTCATACAAATGAAACGTATCAAAGAATATAAGAAGCTTTTTAATGTTGAAGGAGCGATTGATTTAAAAGAATTAAAGAAAACTTATCGTGGATTGGTAAAAGAATGGCATCCAGATAAGTTTCAAGACGAAGAAAAAAAGTTAGAAGCAGAAGAGGTAAGTACTAAAATTATTGACGGATATCATTTTTTAGTAAGTATAGCACCAAAAACAAAAGAAGATAACTTAGAAGCATATAATACTACTATTACTGAATTTAGAGTAGAAGATTATCAGCATAAAAGTATGTTATTAGAGGTGACTTTTACAGATGGTAATACATATGAATATTTTGGAGTAAGTAAAAAAATATTTCTTAAGTTTATAAACGCGAAGTCTATTAATAACTTTGGTAAAAGAAATATTTTTAATTCTTTTACTTATAGAAAGTCAATGAAAGCGTCAGCTACGGTTTAGTCTAAAATCGAACAACATAAAAAAAGACCATTTACTAAATTTAGTAAATGGTCTTTTTTTATATGTAAAATAGTATTATTCAGAAATGCTTCTAGCACAAATAAATCCACCAGTCCAAGCATTTTGAAAGTTAAATCCACCAGTAACGGCATCAATATTTAAAACTTCACCAACTATAAACAAGTTTTTGTGTAATTTACTTTCAAATCGTTTAAAATTAATCTCTTTCAAATCTACACCTCCAGCTGTTACAAACTCATCTTTAAAAGTTGTTCGACCGTTCGCATTAAACAACCCTTTTGTTAATTGAGAGGTTAAATTATTAAGTTGTTTATTGCTTAAATCACCCCAGTTTTGAGATGTTTTTATTTCAGAAGCAGCAACAAAGCGCTCCCATAAACGACGAGGAATATCTGAGAAAGGAGATTTTAAATTCACCTGTTTTCTTGCTTGTGATTTTTTTAATTCAGTTAATTCATTTAAAATGACATCAAAATCTTGACCTAGCCAATTTACGACAACATTATATTGATAGTTTTTATCAGCTAAAATACGTGCTCCGAAAGCAGATAGTTTTAAAATAGCAGGCCCGCTTAACCCCCAATGCGTAATTAATAGAGGTCCTGAGTTTTCTAAATTAGTTCCTACTAATTTTACATCAGCATTAGGTACCGATATTCCACCTAAATCAATAATTCGTTTATCTTTTATATTAAAAGTAAATAAAGAAGGTACAGGTTCTATAATAGTATGACTTAATGTTTTACACAAGTCCCAAACTTTTTTAGAGCTACCTGCTGCAATTACTAAGTAGTCAGCTTCAAATTGTTTATCTTTGGTTTTTGCAATCCACTTATTAGCCTGTTGATTAACTGAATTTACTCCGTGGTTTTTCAATACTTTAATTCCAAGATTATCAACAGTACTTTCAAAACAATCTATAATAGCTTGTGAGGTATTTGCTTCTGGGAATACTCGGTTATCACTTTCAATTTTTAAAGGAATCCCTTTGTTATCAAACCACTCAAAAGTATCACCGGTCATAAATTGATGAAAAGGCCCTAAAAGTTCTTTTTCTCCTCTAGGATAAAACTTTACGAGTTCTTTAGGTTCAAAACAAGCGTGTGTAACATTGCAACGTCCACCTCCTGAGATTTTAACTTTCTGTAAAACTTCTTTTCCTTTTTCAAGAATCGTAATATCTAAATCAGGATTATTTTCTTTTGCATTTATTGCTGTGAAATATCCTGCTGCACCACCACCAATTATAATTACTTTCTTCATTTTGTATTTTGTCAGTTCGAGTAATTTTGATTTTTATTCAAAATTGTACCGAGAACTTTTTATTAAATTATCTCGATGCAAATTTATTTCATTCTTCAGTAAATTCACTCGATATGACATTAAATTATAAAACCATTTCTTTATAAGGTACAATTGTATCGTAGCCTTTCTGTTTAAAATAAGGTAAGGTGTCATCATTTCCTGTAGCCAGAACAAAATCGCCACCCCATGCACCTAAACTTTTTATTTCTCCAAAATAATCAGGGAATAATCGTTTTTTTACAGGTGTCTGTTTAATAATTGAACTAATTAATTGTTCGTGCTCAAATATTATTTTATTTAAATTTATAGAAGAGTCTGCTTTTAAAAACTCCTGAGTAAGTATGTCAATTTCAGAAATTAATGTATGTGCTTCTTCTTTATGTTGTTTGTATTGAGCAATTCCCTCTCTACTATTTTGTTTTTGATTTAAATACACGAAAAATAACTCATCCAAAAAAATCGGTTTGAATTCTACCTCCTCGATAATAGGTGTTATCTCGAGCGTAGTTGAGAGGCTCTTTTTTAATTGATATAAAATAGGTGAATTATTACTTGCGCAAGCAATGTCATAACCACTACCAGAAAAAGCATTCCATAATAAGGTAAAAGGATTTACATTTGCCCAAGTAGCAATATTATTTATTAAAGTAGATGAACTTCCAAGTCCCCAATTTTGAGGGAAAGTTAAATTTGTTTTTACAACAAAGCCGTTTTTAGTAGTTAGAAATTCTGGATTTAATTTTTTAGCTTCTAGTAAAATATCCGATAACGTTTCTGCAATAAACTCAGCGCTCCCTTCTTTATTCGAATTAAAAGTAGCTGAGGTTAAGCGTAGTTTTGGTAAATCGAAGGTGGCTTCAAACCAGCATTCACCAGTATTCGTAAAGCTTCCCCAAATAAGTTGCGGTTCTTCTATTGGTTCAATAATTAAATTTTGCCCAAATTTTGTAGGTACTGCTAAAGAAGTTGCTCCATCAAGAACAACATACTCGCCAGTTAATAATAGTTTTCCGTTAGAATAAAAATTCATTTACAAATGTTTGGTCGAGCGCAGTCGATACCTTATTAAAATTAAAACTTTTCGACTGCGCTCGATAAGTAGCACTATTTTCTTAACTCGTTAAATTTATCAACAACTGCACTGTGAGAAACAGTTTTACTTTCAAAATAAGTGGTGATAACTTCTCTCTCTTTAGTCGTTGCTTCTAGTTGATTTAAAATGTTTTGCAGATGCATTTTCATATGCCCATGCTGAATACCTTTAGTTGTTAAAGCACGTAAAGCAGCAAAGTTTTGAGCTAAACCAGCAGTGGCAATAATTTCCATTAATTCTTTTGCTGATGGTTTTTGCATCATATCTAATGATAATTTTGCCATTGGGTGTAATGCTGTTAAGCCACCAACAGTTCCTAATGCTAATGGAATTTCAATCCAAAATCGAAAAATACCATTTTTAATTTCACAATGTGTTAAGCTTTTGTAATGTCCATCTTTTGAAGCGTAAGCATGTGCACCGGCTTCAATAGCTCTAAAATCATTTCCAGTCGCTAAAACAACAGCATCAATACCATTCATAATTCCTTTGTTATGGGTAACAGCCCTGTAGGGTTCAATTTCAGCTATCTGAATTGCTTGATGGAATTTTTGAGCAAATTTTTGTGGGTTTTCACCACCTAAATCTTCTATCTTACAACTAACCTCTGCTTTAACAATACAGTCAGTAACATAATTAGATAATATGCTCATTACAATTTCAATATCATTACGCCTAAATTGATTAGCCATAGCTTCTAAACACGAATTAATAAAATTCGCACCCATACTATCTTTTGTTTCAAAAGTGACATGTAATTGATAATAGTTGTTAAGTTTATCTGTTTTATCAATAAGTTGAATATCTAAAATACCTCCACCTCGTTTCTCCATATTTTTGGTGATAGAAGCTGTGGCTTTTAATAATAAGGGTTTTTGCTGATTAAAGTAGTTTTCTAAATCGGTTTTATTGCCTTCGTACATAAAGTGTACTTGACCAATTTTAGTAGTTGAAATAACTTCAGTTTTAAAACCACCTCGAGTACTCCAGTATTTAGCAACCAGAGATGCTGCGGCAACGACAGAACTTTCTTCAACAACCATTGGTATTACATAATCACGGCCATTTATAACAAAATTTGGCGCAATTCCGTAAGGCATGTAAAAATTAGAAATAGTATTTTCTATAAAATCATCATGTAGTTGCTGTAATTTAGCATCTACATTCCAATACTGTTTTAATGTTTGTGTAATTTCAGGTTGGCTATTGAAATATGTTTTAGCTAACCAGTCTATTTTTTCTTCTTTCGTAAGTTTAGAAAATCCAGCAATAATTTTAGACATTCTTAGTAAAATTTAGGTGCTCCAAAGATAAATGAATCTTGTTAAAATAGAGTTCTTATTTAGGATTTCTAGTTTTTTGGTGCGTTTTTTGGTGATTTTTCCGTAAACTTGGCAAACTTTTTAGGTAAACAACAACTCAATATGAAAAAAATAGTACTACTTTTTATAGGGATATCTACGCTCTTACAAGCACAAAAAAAAGATATTTCTTTAGAAGATATATGGAGAAAAGGCACATTTAGAGCTGATTACATGAACTCTTTAAATTCAATGAATGGAGATTATTATTCATTATTGAACTATAAAGAAGGTAGCTCTTCTGTTGATAAATACGATTATAAAACTTTAGAGAAAGTTGCAACAATTGTAGATAGTAAAGATTTAAACGAGTTAAAAACGTTTCAATCATATAGTTTTAATAGTGATGAAACGAAGTTAATTTTAGGAACTAACTTTAAGCCAATATTTCGTCATTCTTTTTTAGGGACATTCTATATGTATGACATTGCTTCAAAAACATTAAGGCTAATAGGAGAAGATATTCAAAGACCCACTTTTTCGCCAGATAGTAAAAGAGTAGCATATGCAAAAGATAATAATTTATTTATAAGAGATTTTTCAAGTAATTCACTTGTTCAAGTAACAACTGATGGAGAAAAAAATAAAATTATAAATGGTATTACTGATTGGGTTTACGAAGAAGAATTTGGTTTTGTAAGAGCTTTTGAATGGAGTGAAAATGGAAGTAATTTAGCTTTTTTACGCTTTGATGAAAGTGCTGTAAAAACATTTTCTATGGATGTGTATGGTAAAGGAAAATACCCAACACAAGAAGTTTTTAAGTACCCGAAAGCAGGTGAAGATAACGCGAAGGTTACTTTACATGTATATTCTTTAGCAACAAACGGAACTGCCAAAATTATTTTTGGAGACTATGAATATATACCAAGAATTAATTGGACAAAAGATGATAATATTTTAGCAGTACGTACTTTAAATCGTCATCAGAATGATTTAAAAATGTATTTTATAAATGCTAAAACATATGATACTTCATTAATATTAAATGAAACAGATAAAGCCTATGTAGAGGTAAATGATGATTTAACTTTTTTAAATGATAATAGTTTTATTTGGACAAGTGAAAAAGATGGTTTCAATCACATTTATCATTACAATAAAAAAGGAGAATTGATTAATCAAGTTACAAAAGGTAATTGGGAGGTAACTTCTTATTATGGTTTTGATGCTGATAAAAAAACAGTTTACTACCAGTCAGTTGAAAATGGATCAATAAACAGAGGTGTTTATAGTATTTCTTTAAAAGGAGAGAATAAAAAAGTTTTAAGTAATCCTTTAGGTACTAATAGCGCATCGTTTAGTAAAAATATGCATTATTTTATCAATACATTTTCTGATGCATTTACTCCAACAGTGTATTCTTTAAGAAATGATGCAGGAAAGGTTTTAAAAACGGTAAAAGATAATGCAGCTTTAAAAGAAGTGGTAGCGAAGTATAATTTAAGTAAAAAAGAGTTTTCTACTATTAATGTAAACGGAAACGACTTAAATATGTATACAATTAAGCCTGCTAATTTCGATGCAAATAAAAAACACCCAGTATTAATGTACCAGTACTCTGGCCCAGGATCGCAGAATGTAAAGAATAGCTGGAACGGAGCAAATGATTACTGGCATCAAATGTTAGCACAAGACGGTTATATTGTTGTTTGTGTTGATGGTAGAGGTACAGGATTTAAAGGAAGAGACTTTAAAAAAGTTACTTACATGAACTTGGTAAAACACGAAACTGAAGATCAAATAGCAGTTGCAAAGAAACTAGCTGATTTACCTTATGTAGACGCAAAGAGAATTGGTATTTGGGGATGGTCTTTTGGAGGACATATGAGTACTAACTGTTTATTAAAAGGAAATGATGTTTTTGCAACAGCAATAGCAGTAGCTCCTGTTACAACTTGGCGTTTTTATGATAGTATTTATACTGAACGTTATATGAGAACTCCAGAAGAGAATCCAGCAGGATATGATGAAAATTCACCATTAAACTACCCAGAGTTATTAAAAGGGAAGTATTTATTGATTCACGGAACAGGTGATGATAACGTACATGTGCAAAATGCTTATAGAATGGCAGAAGCATTAATACAAGCGAATAAGCAATTTGAATGGGGAATGTATCCTGATAGAAATCACGGAATTTATGGTGGTAATACTCGTTTACATTTATATACCAAAATGACGAATTTCATTAAAAATAATTTATAAAATATAACAAATATGAACACTGTAAAGCAAGAAGATCTTTGGGGGCATCCTAAAGGACTGTATGTATTATTTTTTGTAGAAATGTGGGAACGATTTTCATACTACGGTATGCGTGCCATTTTAACATTATATTTAGCAGCACCTATATTATTAGGGAATCCTCAATCTGGTTTTGGGTGGTCAAATGCAGAAACAATATCTTTTTACGGAACTTATACAATGTTAGTTTATTTAACATCAATACCAGGAGGTTGGATTGCTGATAAATATATCGGTCAGAAAAAAGCAGTAATGCTAGGAGGTGTTCTTTTATGTATCGGTCATGGTATTTTAGCTATTGATACACAATGGGCTTTCTTTACAGGTTTATTATTTATTGTAATAGGAGTAGGGTTTTTAAAGCCAAATATTTCAACAATGGTTGGTGGGTTATACCCAAAAGGTGATGATAGAAGAGATAAAGGGTTTTATGTTTTTTATATTGGAATAAATTTAGGTGCTTTCTTAGGTGCTTTAGCTGTAGGTATTGTAGCTGCGGAATATGGATGGCACTATGGTTTTGGATTAGCTGGTATTGGTATGGCTTTAGGGCAAATAGTGTATATGTATGGTTTAAAATATTTAGAAGGAGTAGGAGAGTTTTTAGGAAAAAATGATTCACCAGATAAAGAATTAATGAAAAAACCTTTAACAGCTGTAGAGAAAGATAGAATGTTAGTAATGTTTTTATCTTTCTTAATTATCATTGTTTTTTGGGGAGCTTTTGAGCAAGCTGGTGGATTAATGAGTTTATATACTGAGCAAAAAACAGATAGACTTCTTTCTTTTTTAGATTATGAAGTTCCTGCTGCTGTATTTCAATCTGTAAATGCATTCTTTATTATTATTTTAGGAACTGCTGTTGGTGCCTTTTGGTATAAATGGGGTAAAAAAGGTAAAGAGTCTTCTTCTTTATTTAAAATGGCAATAGGTGTAATAATTATGGCTTTTGGTTTTTTCTTTATGAGTAAAGCGAGTACAGAAGTAGTTATGGACGGTGAGAATGTTATTGAAAAATCAGCAATGATATGGTTGGTGTTAGCTTATTTATTCCATACTATAGGAGAGTTATGTGCTTCACCAGTAGCATTATCATTTATAACAAAATTAGCACCAGTAAAATATGCATCATTTATGATGGGGGCATATTTTGCAGCTACAGGTTTAGGTAATAAAGTAGCTGGATTAGTTGGAGCAATGTCAGAAGGAGCAGGGGAGTTTCAGGTTTTTACAGGTATTGCAGTTTTTTGTACTATTTTCGGAATACTAATAATTTTAATATTAAAGCCTCTAAAACGATTAACACATGGAGCTGAGGATATTAAAGGAACTTCAAACGAAGAAGCTGAAGGATTTGAATTAGCAGATAATAACTAAGAATAAAATTAAAGCCTTGTAATAGTAAATATTACAAGGCTTTTTATTTATAAATTATATAATAAAAATATGAGTACAGACACGATTAGATTTGAAGGTTCAGAAATGAATCGTAAGTTATTGATGGGACACCCATCTGGTTTATTTGTTCTTTTTTTTACTGAAATGTGGGAACGTTTTTCTTATTATGGAATGCGTGCAATTTTAGTATTATTTTTAACATCAGCTATCACCGGAGATAATCCTGGTTGGGGATGGTCAAGAGAGGATGCGTTAGGATTATATGGTACATATACAATGCTTGTGTACTTTTCTCCAATTATTGGTGGGTTTTTAGCAGATAAATTCTTAGGATATCGATACGCTGTGGCAATTGGTGCTTTTATAATGACTTTAGGGCATGCAACAATGGCTTTAAATACACCGTGGAGTTTGTATTTAGGTATTGGTTTGTTAGTTGCGGGAAATGGATTATTTAAGCCAAATATTACATCTATTATTAATGGTGTTTACAAAAATGCTCAAGATAAAAAAGATGGTGCTTTTACCATATTCTATATGGGAGTAAACGCTGGTGCTTTTGTTGGTATTTTACTTTGTGGATATGTTGGTGAAACTGCTGGTTGGCATTATGGGTTTGGATTAGCAGGTGTATTTATGTTTTTAGGAATGTTGCAATTTTGGTTTGCTCAAGGAATTTTTGGACGTATAGGATTATCACCATCAAAGACAATTGAATATAATGATGCAATTGAAAATGTAGAAGAAAAAGCAACAATTGAAGAAGAGAAAATACCAGCTAATGTTCAAAGAGATCGTTATATCGTTGTCGCTATTTTAGCATTTTTTACTGTTTTCTTTTGGGCTGCTTTTGAGCAAGCTGGTGGTTCTATGACTATTTTTGCAGGAGATTATACAAATAGAGTTTTAGAAGGAGATTCTGCAAATATATTTAGAGTTGCAAATACGTTATTAACAGTTGTTCCTTTATTGATAATAACATATGTTTTATTCCAATTATTTAAAATAACTTTTAAAAAATATGCTTTATCTAACCTTTTTCTAGGAGCTAGTTTTGCTATTATTTGGTGTATTGTTATTTGGATGCTAAAGAATCAATTTAGTGATGTGAAAACTGAAGTTCCTGCATCTTGGTTCTCTATCTTAAATTCATTTTATATTATTGCTTTTGCTCCCTTAATTTCAAAAATATGGGAAAGTAAATTTAATCCTCCAGCTACTGTAAAGTTTGGATTGGGATTAGTTCTTTTAGGGTTAGGTTTTGGTGTGTTAGCTTATGGATCTTCTGAGATTCCACAAGGAGCACAAACAGCATCTGTAAGTATGGTTTGGCTAATATTAGCATATTTACTTCATACTTTAGGTGAATTATGCTTGTCGCCTGTTGGTTTATCTTATGTATCAAAACTTGTTCCAGCGTCTACAATTGGTGTAATGTTCGGACTTTGGTATATTGCAGTAGGTATGGGTAATAAAGCAGCAGGATCTATGGGAGGTATGATCGATAAGATTACTGCAACATATGATATGAGTACATTCTTTTTAATTTTTACTATTGTACCAATACTTGCTGGTTTCATTTTAATGGGGTTAACTCCATTAGTAAAAAAGTTAATGCACGGGGTTAAATAAGTTTAATCAAACATATATAATATTTCAAAAACCTGTCAATAATAAATAATTGACAGGTTTTTTGTAAATTTGGAATACTTATTGAGACTTAAGAGATATGAAGAAATTAATTTTAGTAGCAGTTTTAGCAATTATTTCAGTAGGAGTAAAGGCGCAAGAGAAAGTTAATTGGTTAACTTTTGAAGAAGCATTAGAAAAAAATAAAGAAAATCCAAAACCTATTTTGGTAGATTTGTATACTGACTGGTGTGGTTGGTGTAAGAAAATGGATAAAACTACTTACAAAAATAATGTTATCGTTAAGTTTATTAACGATAACTATTATGCTGTAAAAATGGATGGTGAAGGAAAAGATGACATTAGTTTTAAAGGTAAAACTTATAAATATGTACAAGAAGGTAAGAGCAAATATCATGAATTAGCAGCTGCTATTATGAAAGGTAAAATGAGTTACCCTTCTACAGCTTTTTTCGATTTAGAAGAAAGGTTAATTCAAACTGTACCAGGTTATTTAGCTGAAAAAAAATTCGAGATGGTTTTAGCTTTTTTTACAAAAGATAATTATAAAACAAAAAAGTGGTCTGAGTTTTCAAAAGCTTTTAAAGGTTCTATTTAATCAACCTTATTTAATAATAAACGCTCCGTTTTGTCTAGTTTGATGAAACGGAATTTTTTGTTTCTTACAAGTCGATTTCCATCGATTTAAAGAGCTTTTGTAATTGCTGCCATCAGCAATTATCTGTTTAGGCTTTAAAGTCTCAATTAGCCTACTTAAATTTATTTTTGGAGAATTTTGTAGCACTACTATCGGTTTTTTTAGTGTTAAATCATAAACTCCTAAACTATCTACTATTAAAATAATATCCGAATTATAACGAATAACGTTAGCTATTTTAGGAGAAAAAGTACTTTTGATATCTTCATTTATTCGATATGCCTTAATAACATTATTGTTATACTTTTTTAAAGTATCACCATATTGTAATAATTTAAATTTTTTCCCATCTCTATAACCTAGTAAATTTTCTTTACTCTTATTAAAAACTATTATTTCTTGTTTAGACTCCCTATCAAATTTATTAATAAGTAAAGCAGTTTGTAGTATGACTATCGAGATTAGCAAGAATAGAAGTTGTTTAGTTTTTTTATGCATGCTTAATTGGTAAGCAGATATAATTATAAGATACCAAATAATCATTTCATTAAATGACATTGAAATTTCATTTAATAAAAATGACTCTTGGTTTGAAATCCAATTAACATATTTATTCATTAGTGAAATAATAGCTCCATATAGGTTGGCTAATGAACTCGGTAATGTTTTTGATAAAGAAAGTACTATAATTAATATGCCTCCAATTAGTATGGCTCCTATAAAAGGTATTATTAATAAATTAGAAAGTATAAATAAACCAGGGAATTGATGAAAGTAATATAAGCTTATAGGTAATATACCTACTTGTGCCGCTAAAGATATGGTAACAAGCTTCCAAATTTTATTAAATAACCAAAGTTTTGGGCTCCATAATTTGTAAAGAAGTGGTTGTATCCAAATAATTCCAAAAACAGCCAAATAACTTAGTTGAAATCCAACATCGAAAATAAATAAAGGTTTTATTAATAATAAGAAAAACATTGAGCTAATTAATGAAAATTCAACAACTTTTTTCTTTTTAAATGATTCACCAACAGCTACAAAACAGAACATGGTAACTGCTCTAACTACCGAAGCAGACATACCAGCAATAAAAGCAAATGTCCATAGCAATATAATAATGAGTATAATTTTTATATAAGTACCATGTTTTACTTTTTCTATAAAGGTTAATAGATATGATAAAATTAATAGAATGATTCCTATATGCAGCC
Organism: Tenacibaculum ovolyticum DSM 18103; assembly: GCF_000430545.1. GTDB lineage: Bacteria > Bacteroidota > Bacteroidia > Flavobacteriales > Flavobacteriaceae > Polaribacter > Polaribacter ovolyticus. The sequence goes on along the minus strand of NZ_KE387165.1, from coordinate 111,791 downwards.
CTGAAATAGCTAATATGTGTATTGCACCAGCTTTTGAGTAACTATTAAGTATGTTTTTTGAAATATCTTGTCGTTGACCTAATAATAGTGCGTTTATTACAGAAAGTTGATCTTTAGTAAATGAATATTCGTTTAATGAACTTATAATTATATTTCTAAATTTTGCTGATAAGGAATAAATAGATGTAGTACCTTTTTTATACTTTCTATAATCTTCCTTATTAATAATAACTTGCTGATAAATGTATTGTTTACCTAAATAGTCCTTATAGTTAAATTGATAAGGATTTAATGGAGGAGATAAGTTTTTAAATTTCTTAGCTATATAAATTTTATCTCCCACTTTTAATTGAGTAGTAGTGCTATCTTTTTTTAACTTTATTAATATATTACCAATAGTTTGTCTACTGTTAATTTGAACTACCTCAGCTACAAGTTTATGATAGTATTTACTAGATTTTAATATTCTATTTATGCATAATGTTGTTCTTGTATTTTTAGAAGTATTATGTTGGTAATAATTAGCATAATTTTTAGGGTTATTTATAAAGGTTGTAGATGTTCCAATTAAAATGAATAATATCATTGACATTACCGTAAAAGTCTTACGGTTTCCATTTCTTTTAAAAATATACAATAAACAAAGCATTAATAACATCAGACCTACTAGTAGTATGAAGTTATGTTCCCAAAGGTTAGTATAGAATTGTATAATAATTCCAGATATTACACATATAAGAAAGTGTAAGGGTAAATATTCAATCAATTTTTTCATAGCACACTAAAGTTATGAAAATAATTTTAAATGTAACTAATTGATTTGCAACGTGTTGTTTTTATTTAGATTTATTATTCCCTCTTTTAAAAATGAATAGCATGCTACTAAGCTTTATTTCTCTAGTTTATATCTGTAATTATTATTAATTCTTATTATAAATAAATGTTTTTTTGATCTTTTAAAGTAAATGGTTTTTAAATAATTTACTGATTGTTAGTCTTTTACGTTATTAATCGTTATCTTTAGAATAATAATTTTAACCAAACTAAACTTAAAAATTATGAAAAAATTAATTAAATTAATTTTCGTGCTAACACTTTCAGTTTTATTGTACAATTGTGCTAATAACGCAGAAGACATTATTCAAACCGATCAAGTTCTAACTCCAGCAGATGTTATAATTCCGATGGCGAAACAGAATATTGGTGTTAATGAATTTACTACTCTCGTGGCAGATCCTTGTGATGGGGTTGCTGAGTTTAATGGAGATAGCTCTTCTTATTCTATAGGAGATACGGTAACTTATTTAGGAGCTTTATATGTTAAGACGGCTATTGGATGGGATTTTGTAGCCACGTGTGGTACTAGTGGAGGTCCATGTGATGGTGTTGGTGAGTATAATGGAGATGATTCTTCTTATGCCGTTGGAGACTTAATGGTTTACAAAGGAACATTGTATGAGAGAACCGCTAGTGGATGGAATAGCCTTGGACCATGTAGTGGAGGCGGTAGTTAATTAATAACTAAATTCATTAATAGATTAAATTAAAAAATCTGTTATAATAAATGCTCTGGAGATATTCCAGAGCATTTTTATTGATTTTGATATTTAGTTTTTTGAATTAGATATGGTAATGTGTACTTATTAAGTTTGTAAACAGTTTAAAAGAAAATACTCTAGCCTATTAAGTTACTTTGATATAAAAAAAGATCGTTAAAAATTAATTCAACGATCTTTTAAACAAACAACTAAATTCTAAAACCTATTGGCTGTAGAAGATTTTAAATAAGTAATCAGCTTTTGTAAATAGAATATAAAAGTTATTCTAGTACTTTCTACTAATTATTAAATATATTATTAATTAGAAGCAGTATTTATTCTCTGCTTTTAACTTTTCTGCAATTGTATTACGTAGTTCAACTACGTTAGGATAGTTTGCGTATTTTGTAAAACGCTTAAGTCCCATTAACATCATACGTTGCTCATCACCTTCAGCAAAAGAAACAATTCCTTCTTTCGCATTTTTAATGATTACATCTACTGCATTGTATAAATATAACTGCGTCATAGCAATTTGCTCTTTTTGAGAAGCCTCACCAGAACGCTTTGCATTCTTTTCAGTTCTTAAAATTGCAGATTCTGCCATGTACACTTTAATTAAAATATTAGAAGCAGCATTTAATAATTGTTGATGTTGCTCTAATTCTGTTCCGTATTTTTGAATAGCACCACCGGCAACCATTAAGAATACTTTTTTAAGCTTCGCTACAATTTCTTTTTCTTCTGCAAATAACTCAGAGTAATCAGGGGTATCAAAAGAAGGTATACCTAATAATTCGTTACCAACAGCTGTTGCTGGTCCTAATAAATCAACATGACCTTTCATTGCTTTTTTAACTAACATACCTACAGAAAGTAATCTGTTAATTTCGTTAGTACCTTCATAAATACGAGCAATACGAGCATCTCTCCAAGCAGATTCCATTGGAGTTTCTTCAGAGAATCCCATTCCTCCAAAAATTTGGATTCCTTCATCAGCACAAGATTGTACATCTTCAGAAACAGCAACTTTTAAGATAGAACATTCAATAGCATATTCTTCAACACCTTTTAATTCTGCATCTTGATGAGAGTTTCCTTCAGATTCGCGAATAGCAATTCTGTCTTCAATGTTTTTAGCAGCTCTGTATGATGCAGATTCACCTACATAAGCATTAGCAGCCATTTCTGCTAATTTTAATTTAATAGCTCCAAATTCTGCAATAGGAGTTTTAAATTGTTTACGTTCGGTAGCATATTGTGTAGCGTGAGTAATTATTCTTCTTTGAGAATCTAAACAAGCTCCTGCTAATTTAATACGTCCTACGTTTAATGCATTCATGGCAATTTTAAATCCACCACCACGAACAGATAACATATTTTCAACAGGAACTAAAGTATCACTAAAAAATACTTGACGTGTAGAAGATGCACGAATACCTAATTTGTGTTCTTCTTCACCTAAAGTTACCCCGTTAGGATTTGCTTTATCATATTCTAAAATAAATCCAGTAATATTTTTATCGTCACCAATACGAGCAAATACAATGAACACTTCTGCAAAACCTGCATTAGAAATCCACATTTTTTGACCGTTAATCTTATAGTTTTTTCCGTCTTCAGTTAACTCAGCGGTAGTTTTCCCAGAGTTAGCATCTGATCCAGCACCTGGCTCTGTTAAACAGTAAGCACCAAAACGCTCACCCATTGCTAAAGCAGGAACAAATTTTTGTTTTTGTTCTTCGGTACCGTATAAAGTAATTGGCATAGTACCAATACCCGTATGTGCACCAAAAGCAGTACTAAAAGAACCTGTTCCACTTGAAATATAATCACAAGTTAACATGGTAGAAACAAATCCCATTCCTAATCCGCCATAAGCTTCAGGAACTGAAACACCTAAGAAACCTAAGGCTCCAGCTTTACGCATAGTCTCTTCGGTTAAAGCATAATCTTTCTTTTCAAAACGTTCTTTGTGAGGAATGATTTCGCGATCGTTAAACTCCATAACCGCTTCTTTCATCATTCTTTGCTCTTCAGAAAAATCTTCTGGAGTAAAAATATCTTCACACTTTGTTTCTTTAACTAGGAATTGACCTCCTCTTAATAAATCTGCCATTTTTGTTTTGTTTTTTTGTTAGTTTAAGAATTCGAAAATACCAGCAGCACCTTGCCCAGTACCTACACACATCGTTACCATTCCATATTTCCCTTGCATATTACGCTTGCGCATTTCATCAAATAATTGAACTGATAATTTAGCACCAGTACAACCTAGTGGATGTCCTAATGCAATTGCTCCACCATTTACGTTAATGATATCTGCATCTAATCCTAATTCACGAATTACAGCTAATGATTGAGAAGCAAATGCTTCATTCAATTCAATTAAGCTAATATCTTCTTGTTTTAATCCTGCTTGTTTTAATGCTTTTGGAATTGCAGCTACAGGTCCGATTCCCATAATTCTAGGAGGAACACCAGCAGCAGCATAACTTACCATACGAGCAATTGGTTTAAGGTTTAATTCCTTGACCATATCTTCACTCATAACCATTAAAAATGCAGCACCATCACTTGTTTGAGATGAGTTACCAGCAGTAACACTCCCACCTGTAGCAAATACAGGACGTAAACGTTCTAAGCCAGCAATGTTTGATCCCTTACGAGGTCCTTCATCTTTAGTTACTGTATATTCTCTTGTAGCACGTTTTCCTTTTGCATCAACATAAGTTTCTTCAACTTTAATTGGTACAATTTGATCTTGAAAACGGTTTTCTTCTTGTGCTTTTAATGCTTTTAAATGAGATTGTAAAGCAAACTCATCTTGGTCTTTACGAGAAATATTGTACTTATTGGCAACTTCTTCTGCTGTATTTCCCATTCCCCAGTAATAATCTGCATGACCTGCAGCAACCGTATCGTAGTTTAATTCTGGTTTAAAACCTGTCATTGGTACAGAACTCATACTTTCAGCTCCACCTGCAATAATACATTCAGCCATTCCTGATTGAATTTTTGCAACTGCCATACTAATAGTTTCTATTCCTGAAGAACAAAAACGGTTTACAGTTACACCAGGAACATCCTCAGTTTTTAATCCCATTAAAGAGATCAAACGAGCCATGTTTAAACCTTGAGAACCTTCTGGCATTGCATTACCAACGATTACATCATCAATACGACTTTTATCAAATTCAGGTAACTGTTCCATCATATATTCGATAGTCTCAGCAGCTAACTCATCAGCTCTTTTAAATCTGAACGCACCTCTTTTAGACTTTGCTATGGCGGTTCTATATCCTTTTACTATATATGCTGTTTTCATCTTTTAGTTTCTTAATGGTTTACCAGTTTTTAACATGTGTTGAATACGCTCTAATGTTTTGCGCTCTGTACATAAACTTAAAAATGCTTCGCGTTCTAAGTTTAATAAATACTGTTCAGAAACTTTTGTTGGCTCTGATAAATCTCCACCAGCCATTACGTAGGCTAATTTATTTGCGATTTTCTGATCGTGTTCAGAAATAAATTTACTTGCTTGCATAGAATCGGTAGCTACCATAAATGCACCTAATGCTTGTTTACCAAGTACTAATACATCTTTACGAGCAGCAGGTTGCGTGTAACCAGCTTCAGCCATTAATACTGCATGTTTCTTAGCTTCAGCAATCTGACGTTCTCTGTTTACAACAACAACATCTTTTCCCTTTTGTAATAAACCTAAGTCGTAAGCTTCATAAGCAGAAGTACTAACTTTAGCCATACCAATAGTTAAGAAATACTCTTGCAATACGTTTAATTGAACATCTCCTGTACGGAAAGTGTCTGATGCACGTAATGCCATTTCTTTAGAACCACCACCACCAGGGATAACTCCAACTCCAAATTCTACTAATCCCATATAAGTTTCAGCAGCTGCAACAACTTTGTCTGAGTGTAATGACAATTCACATCCACCACCTAAAGCCATACCATGAGGAGCAGCGATTGTAGGAATTGAAGAATAACGCATACGCATCATTGTATCTTGAAAATACTTGATAGCCATGTTTAATTCGTCATATTCTTGCTCTACAGCCATCATGAAAATCATTCCGATATTAGCACCAACCGAGAAGTTTGCTCCTTGGTTACCAACTACTAGTCCTTGGAAATCTTTTTCAGCTAAATCAATAGCCTTATTCAATCCTGCTAAAACATCACCACCTATGGTGTTCATTTTAGATTGAAATTCACAGTTTAAGATACCGTTTCCTAAATCTTCAATTACAACACCTGAATTTTTAAATACCTCAGTAGTTTTACGAATGTTATCTAAGATGATAAATGAATCTTGACCAGGTTTTTTAGTTTGTGCTTTTGCAGGAACATCATAATAATAGGTAGCTCCTTCTTTTACTGTATAGAAAGAAGTTTCTCCTTTTGCTACCATTTCGGTAACCCAAGCAGCAGGTTCCTTTCCTTCAGCTTTCATTAATTCGATACCTTTTTCTACACCTACAGCATCCCAAATTTCGAAAGGTCCGTTTTCCCAACCGAAACCAGCTTTCATAGCATCGTCAATTTTATATAATTCGTCAGAAATTTCTGGAATTCTATTTTGAACATACGCAAACATTGCTGCGAAGTTTTTACGGTAAAATTCTCCCGCTTTATCTTTTCCACCAACTAATACTTTAAAGCGATCAATTGGTTTGTCAATAGTTTTAGTTAATTCTAAAGTAGCAAACTTTGCGCGTTTTTTAGAACGATATTCCATCGTATCTAAATCTAACGTTAAGATTTCTTTCTTTCCTTCAGCATTTACTGATTTTTTGTAGAATCCTTGCTTAGTTTTACTTCCTAACCATTTGTTTTCCATCATGGTGTTGATGAAATCTGGTAATTTGAATAATTCGTGTGCTTCGTCGTTAGGGCAGTTTTCGTAAATACCGTTAGCAACATGCACTAAAGTATCTAATCCTACAACATCAACAGTTCTAAAAGTTGCTGATTTTGGACGACCGATTACTGGACCTGTTAATTTATCTACCTCTTCAACAGTTAATCCTAATTCTTTTACTTGGTGAAATAAAGATTGAATTCCGAAGATTCCAATTCTGTTACCAATAAAAGCAGGAGTATCTTTTGCTAAAACTGAAGTTTTTCCTAAAAATTTAGAACCGTAATCCATTAAGAAATCAGTAACTTCTTGTTTACAGTTTGGACCTGGAACAACTTCAAATAATTTTAAATATCTCGGAGGATTGAAAAAGTGAGTTACTGCAAAATGCTTTTGAAAATCTTCACTTCTTCCTTCGTTCATAAATTTGATAGGAATTCCTGAAGTGTTAGAGGTAATTAAAGTACCTGGAGTACGATATTTTTCTAATTTTTCAAAAACGATTTTCTTAATATCTAATCGTTCAACAACAACTTCCATAATCCAATCTACATCAGCAACTTTAGCGATGTCATCTTCTAAGTTTCCAGTAGTAATTCTACTAGCAAATTTCTTAGAGTAAATTGGAGAAGGCTTTGATTTTAAAGAAGCAGTTAAAGCATCATTTACCAAACGATTACGTACAGCTTTGTCTTCTAACGTTAGTCCTTTTGCTTTCTCTTTGTCGTTAAGTTCTCTAGGAACGATATCTAGTAATAAGACTTCAACGCCAATGTTAGCAAAATGACATGCAATTCCGCTACCCATAATTCCGGAACCGATAATTGCTACTTTTTTAATTCTTCTTGTCATTTGTTTACAGGTTTATTTATACAGCTTTTTTGTCGGTATCATTATACACCGTTTTGTCTGTAATAAGTTTGTTTATTGTTGTAGTTACTTTAAAGAAAGTGTTTAACTCCTCTTCAGTAATATGTTTTTTTACTTCATTATTAAATTGATATACATGACCTTTTGAAATTTCACGCATTTCTTTACCATAATTTGTAAGCTTTATGATAACACTCCTTCCATCAGTCGGGCTTTTTTCTCTACAAATTACGCCCTTATCCTCCATCGTTTTTAATAATCGAGAAAGACTTGTAGGTTCCATTCCCATTAAAGGGCCAAGGGCAGTAGAAGGTGTACCTTTCTCAAAATCTATATTCAATAAAACAAAAGCAGTTGCCATAGTGCTATCATGCTTTGCAGCTTGTTCGTTGTACATTTTTGCAACAGCTTGCCAAGTGGCTCTTAATTGATGATCTATTGATTTGTTTTTATCCATACTGATGCCAAATATACAGAAATTTATTATGCACGCATAGTATTTTGTAAAAAAGTTATGCATGCATAGTAAATTTAATATGGAATTATGTGTAACGTTTGTTTTAAAATTACTACTAATCATTGTAAAATATGTAAGTTTGTCATAGCTGGTTTTTTTGACAAACAGCAGTTAATCAACTATAAAATCAATGAATAATTTATTAGAAATTAATAATGTAGTAAAGCGCTATGGCGATTACACAGCATTGAATAATGTGTCAATGCATATACCAAAAGGAAGTGTTTTTGGACTTTTAGGGCCTAATGGCGCAGGAAAAACGTCTTTGATTAGAATTATTAATCAAATTACAATGCCTGATAGTGGAGAGATAATTTTAGATGGAGAAAAGTTAGCTCCTAATCATATAGAGTATATTGGGTACTTACCAGAAGAAAGAGGTTTGTATAAATCGATGAAGGTAGGTGAGCAGGCTTTGTATTTGGCACAATTAAAAGGGTTGAGTAAATCGGAAGCAAAAAAGCGATTGAAATATTGGTTTGATAAGTTTGATATTGGTGCTTGGTGGAATAAGAAGGTAGAAGAGTTGTCTAAGGGAATGGCGCAAAAAGTGCAATTTATTGTTACAGTTTTGCATCAGCCTAAATTATTAATTTTTGACGAACCTTTTTCTGGATTCGATCCAATTAATGCACAGTTAATAGCGAAAGAAATTTTACAATTACGAGACGAAGGAGCTACGGTTATTTTTTCTACACACCGTATGGAAAGTGTTGAAGAGATGTGCGATAATATAGCTTTAATTGATAAGTCTAATAAAATATTAGATGGTAATTTAGATGATATTAAGCGTCAATTTAGAACCAACACGTTTCAAGTAGGATTAAATACTTCAAATGAAAAAGAGGTAGAAGCGAAACTAAAAGAGAATTTTAAAGTTTTACCAGCTGATTTTAGGTTGTTAAATGATGGGTTAAAGTTAAATGTTCAGTTAACTGAAGGTAAATCAGCTAACGAGCTTTTATCATTTTTAACAACTCAAGGACAGGTACAGCATTTTGTTGAGTTAATACCTAGTGCAAATGATATTTTTATTCAAGCAATAAATAAAAACAGTTAAACTATGAGCAGATTACGATTAATTATAGAACGTGAGTTTATTGCTAAGGTTAGAAATAAATCATTTTTAATGATGACTTTTTTAAGCCCTTTACTAATGGTAGGTATGGGGGCATTGGTTTTTTTCTTAATGAAAAAAAACGATGAAAAAGTTAAGAAAATAGTTTATGTTGATGAATCTGGATTGTTTTCTAAAGACATATTTAAAGATTCTAAGACTATTAAATACGAAGATTTTACAAAACTAGGATTAGTTGATACCAAAAAGAAAGTAGAAGAAGGTGATTATTATGGAGCTTTGTATATTCCACAATTAGATAGTTTAGAAGTATTAGCTAAATCGATTGAGTTTTATTCTAAAGATTCACCTGGGATGTCGGTTTTAGGAAATATAGAGCGAAAGATAGAAACACGCTTTAGAAATTTAAAGCTTAATAATTTTGGTATTGATTTAGCGAAGATAAAAGCCTCAAAGATTTCTTCAGATATTAAAATGTTTAATTTCTCAGGAGAAGAATCTTCAAAAGCGAAAAATGTAGCTAGTATTATTGCAGGAGGAGCTGCGGGTTATTTACTTTTTATGTTTGTAATGATTTACGGAACTTCTGTAATGAGGAGTGTTATTGAAGAAAAAACAAGTAGAATTATTGAAATAATAGTTTCTTCTGTAAAACCTTTTCAATTGATGCTTGGTAAGATTATAGGTAATGCATCAGCAGGCTTATTGCAGTTTTTAATTTGGGGAATTATACTATTTATAATAAGCATTGTTGCATCTTCTTTATTAGGAATTGATATGGTAGAAATGCAAACTTCTAAAGTTCCTGCTGAGCAAATGGATGCAATGAAGCAAGCTGCAAGTGGCGGTAAATTAGAGCAAATAATGAAAGAGGTATTAAACCTTCCTTTATTTAAAATATTCTGTTTATTTATTTTCTATTTCTTAGGAGGTTATATGTTATATAGTTCTTTATTTGCAGCAGTTGGAGCGGCAGTAGATAATGAAACAGATACGCAACAATTTATGATGCCAATTATGCTTCCTTTAATGTTGGGGATTTATGTAGGTTTCTTTACCGTAATTAATGATCCTCACGGACCTATATCTGTTATCTTTTCATATATTCCATTTACTTCACCTATTGTTATGCTAATGCGTATTCCTTTTGGTGTAGCTTGGTGGGAAATCGCATTGTCAATGTTGTTACTAGTAATAACATTTATGTTTATGGTGTGGTTTGCAGCAAAAATTTATAGAGTAGGTATTTTAATGTATGGGAAAAAGCCAACATATAAAGACTTATGGAAATGGATTCGTTATAACGGATAATAAAAAAAGCAGTTATCATAAAAAGATAGCTGCTTTTTTTATCTAAAAACTATATATTTACTATAAAATTATTTTAGTGAAAGAACTTAATAAAATACTTAACTACACATTTCAGTTTAATAAAGAGATTGGTATAAGTGTAAAGTCGATTTTAATGCTAATATTGGTGTTGATTTTAGCTTCATTTTTAATTAAATATTTTAAGAAATTTGTAAAAAAGAGATTGCAAAAGGAGGATGAAAATAAGTTTGATACTGTTTTTTCTTTTGTTAGTTGGCTATTATATATTGTTATATTCTTAACAACATTAAACTCTTCAGGTGTAAATGTTACGGCAGTTTTTGCAGCTTCAGCAGCATTGTTAATTGGTGTTGGTTTAGCACTTCAAACTTTTTTTCAAGATATAATATCGGGTATTTTTATTATTGTGGATCAAAGTGTACAAGTTGGAGATATTATTGAATTAGATGATAAGGTTGGAAGGGTTGAAGAGATAAAACTACGTACAACAAGAGCTGTAACTATTGATAATAAGGTATTGGTAATACCAAACCATAAATATTTATCTAATAGTTTATATAATTGGACTCAAAACGGCACAACAACGCGTGAGAGTGTTTCAGTTGGAGTGGCCTACGGTAGTGATACGCAGTTGGTGAAAAGTTTACTATTAAAAGCGGTAGATGAACACCCTAAAGTTTTTAAACATCCAGCAGCATTGGTTGTTTTTGAAAACTTTGGAGATAGTGCTTTAGAGTTTAAGGTCGTTTTTACATTAAATGACAGTTTTCAGGCGTTAATACCTAAGAGTGAAATTAGATTTAGAATTGATGAACTATTTAGGGAGCATAATATCTCAATTCCTTTTCCTCAAAGAGATATACATATTATAAAAGAGGAAAGATGAAAGGAAGTATTTTAATTATTAGTTTTCTAACTTTGTTTAGCTTGAATTATTGTTATAGTCAGGGTAATGATTCTATATTCTATTCTAAAAATAAAAAGAATCTTAATAAAATAAAATTTATTGATAAGTCTGAGTTCTCAAAAAATGCAGGTAAAGGATTTAAGTTCTCTGAAGATTATTATAAAAAATATAATAAGCAATCAATAAATGATATTAGAAAAATAGCAAAAGAATATCCGAATTTAATTAAAGTCTATTCTAAAGATTCTATTGAAATTACAGGTCTTAATAATAAAGAGTTGATAAAAAATTATAAATCTTTAACAAATGATAGAGATTTTCAATTTTTTGAAGCCTATACTATTGAAGGAAACTTAGTTTTTGATATTACAAGTTATGAACAGGGACATACAATTATGTTAAATATAAATTCTTGTGTGATTTCAGTGTATTCAAGTTCACCTATGTTTTTAAATAAAAACGAGGTGATTTCATTAAATCACTATTATGGTGAAGATGAGTTTGAGTATAATAATTTTGAGAGGAAAACATATTTCTATTTTTCGCTAAATAATAGGGAAATAGAGAATTACTATTTGTTTGAAGAAGTAGTTTATTTTAAAGTATTATGTTATAGCCCAAAGCAAATTACTTATTTTAAAGTTGATTTAAATAAGTTGAAAAATTAGTAATAGTACTTGGCTCGCTTTTTGATTTACAAGCACTAGTTGTTTTATCCAATCACAAAGAATAGATAAAAATAAGAAGTTAATCGGTGTAGAAGAAAGAATAGAAGAATGATAAAAAAAACTTTTCTTTCTTTATCCTAAAAATATAAATAAAAGAATGTCAAAAATATTAATCATAGAAGATGAAGCGGCAATCCGTAGAGTTTTAAAGAAAATCATTTCAGAAGAGAATGATGCTTATGAAGTTGAAGAGGCAGAAGATGGATTGGCAGGGATTGAAATGATTAAAAATAAAGATTACGATTTAGTACTTTGTGATATTAAAATGCCAAAAATGGATGGTGTTGAGGTATTAGAAAAAGCTAAGAAAATAAAACCAGAAACACCAATGGTAATGATTTCTGGGCATGGAGATTTAGATACTGCTGTTAATACAATGCGTTTAGGGGCATTTGATTATATTTCTAAGCCGCCAGATTTAAACCGTTTATTAAATACAGTTAGAAATGCGTTAGATCGTAAAGAGCTTGTAGTTGAAAACAAACGTCTTAAAAAGAAGGTTAGTAAGAGTTACGAGATGATTGGGGAGAGTGATGCAATTACTCATATTAAAGAAATCATTGAAAAAGTAGCAGCTACAGACGCAAGAGTTTTAATTACTGGGCCAAACGGAACAGGAAAAGAATTGGTGGCGCATTGGTTACATGAAAAATCAGATAGAGTAAAAGCATCAATGATTGAAGTTAACTGTGCTGCAATTCCTTCTGAATTAATAGAAAGTGAGTTATTTGGTCATGTGAAAGGTTCTTTTACTGGAGCAAACAAAGACCGTGCAGGTAAGTTTGAAGCAGCAAACGGAGGTACTATTTTTTTAGATGAAATTGGTGATATGAGTTTGTCTGCTCAAGCAAAAGTACTGCGAGCTCTACAAGAAAATAAAATTCAAAGAGTAGGTTCAGATAAAGATATAAAGGTAAACGTACGTATTGTTGCTGCAACCAATAAAGATTTAAAAAAGGAAATTGCAGAAGGTCGATTTAGAGAAGATCTATACCATCGTTTAGCAGTTATTTTAATAAAGGTTCCTGCTCTAAACGATAGAAGAGGAGATATACCTTTGTTAGTTGATTTTTTTTCTGAGAAGATTGCTTCAGAACAAGGAATGGTTCAAAAAGAATTTTCAGTAACTTCAATTAAGTTGCTACAAGAATACGATTGGACGGGTAATATTAGGGAGCTTCGTAATGTTGTAGAGCGTTTAATTATCTTAGGGGAAAAAATAGTCTCAGAGAATGACGTGAAACTATTTGCAACTAAGTAAATAGGGGCATTTTTATTTTTTTTAATCTTCTAATGAAACTTAACTATACTTCTTGAAATAGCTCTAAATATGCTAAAGGATGATTCTTTAACAAAATTATTGATCAAAAGTAAAGGTTAGAAGTTGGATGGAATTAAGATTATTTACTCAAAAAAAATGAACTTGAAAGCATGATTATGCTCTGTATTGTGTTTTTTATAATATTGAAAATGAGTTTATTAAATAAATGTTAAAAAAAGTAAAAAAGTGTTTGGTGAAAAATAAAATTTTATATTTATATCGAATTAAAAAATAAAAATATGTTAAAGACAATTTCAGATTTATCAGGAGTAAAGCAGTTGAGTAAATTAGAACAACAAAAAGTTAATGGTGGAGGGTTGAAACTCTGTCTTGATGTAAGTTCTGGTAGAATGGGGCCTTGTGAAGAAGATGATTCAACACCGGGTTCTGGTATATGTTTTGATGGAAAGACTAATCTTTTTAATTGTTAAGAGATTCCTTTTAAGTTTTAATAACTATGAAAAAGCTGTTAGAAAAATAATTTCTAACAGCTTTGTTTTGTTTACATCCCGTAAAAGAGTATTTAGTTTCACTTATAGAAGATGGATGTAGATTTGTGTCTTACATAATTTGTAGTTTGTTGAGGTTCAATTCTAGAGTAAATAGTTTTAATTTATGGCTTTTACTTTATGTATAAAATATTATTATAAAAAATAAGAAAATTTATCTACGTATAAGTTAAATATATTTAAGTGTATTATTTTGATCAGTAAAAACTATAGTATGATAGAAAATAAAGTTGGTTTTAATATTTAAATACTTTCATAATAAAATATCTTTGTGGCTGTAAAAACGAATAATAATTAATAGAACATATAAAATGGCTACAGCAGTTGGTAAAAAATTTCCAAGTTTAAGCGTTGACGCAATGAACGAAATGGGTGATACATTTAAATTAAATGTATTAGAAGAAGCAGTAAATAATAAGAAAAAAGTATTGTTATTTTGGTATCCAAAAGACTTTACATTTGTTTGCCCTACAGAGTTACATGCTTTTCAAGAAGCATTGGGTGAATTTGAAAAAAGAAATACGATTGTAATAGGAGCTTCTTGTGATACTCCTGAAGTACATTTCGCATGGTTAAACCAATCTAAGGATAATGGTGGAATCGAAGGTGTAACATATCCTTTATTAGCAGATAGTAATCGTAATTTATCATCGATTTTAGGTATCTTAGATATTTCTGAAGAGATTTTTGACGAAGCTACTCAAACAGTACAAGTAGTTGGAGATAATGTAACATACAGAGCTACTTATTTAATTGATGAAGAAGGAACTGTTTTTCATGAAGGTATAAACCATATGCCAGTAGGTCGTAATGTAAATGAATTTTTACGTTTAATTGACGCGTATACTCATGTACAAGAAAAAGGTGAAGTTTGTCCTGCAAACTGGGAAGAAGGTAAAGATGCTATGCAACCAAACGCAAAAGGAACTGCAGCATATTTAGCAAGTCACTAAGAAATTAAAATAAAGAAGGGAATAAGTTCGTGCGCGGTAAGTGAAGGGACTAAGCACGAACTCCTTTCGAAAAAAATATAAATTATGATACAAGAATTAAGCAATGATAATTTAGCAGAGTTAGTTGTAAATAATCCAAAAGTAGTAGTGCAATTTTCAGCAACTTGGTGTGGTAATTGTCGTATTATGAAACCAAAATTTAAAAAGCTATCTTCAGAGAATGAGAGTATGGTTTTTGTAATTGTTGATGCAGAAAAATTTTCTGAGAGTAGAAAATTAGCAGATGTAAGTAACTTACCTACTTTTGCAACTTTTGTAAATGGTAAAATTGTGAATCAAGTACAAACCAATAAGTTTGATGTATTAAAAGGCTTGGTAAACGAAGTTGTTTAATGCTTTTATTAAGAAATCAATAATCTTAATAAATAAAAATATTTAAAGTAAATGATTAGTTTACTTAGAAATAAATACACATTCTTATGAAATTACCAGTTATTAAACATTTAACTTCTTTTATTGAAGAAAATGATCAAGATTATTTACTTGAAACAATAGAAACATTAGAAGCTTTAACTGAAGTTCCATCGTTAAAAGACGAAGAATTAGATGTTATAGGAGAGTTAATCTCTAATATGTATGGAGCTATTGAAGTAGATAAGATGATAAAAGAAGGTACTCCTAAAAAAGAGGCGTTAAATAGCTTTATGAAACGTGTTTTAGGGTCTATAGATAAATAGTTTTTAAACAAAATAAAGAAAATCCTAAACTTTAAAGTTCAGGATTTTTTATGCGTAATAAAATTTAACATTGTAAAGGTGTTTTTTACTTTACTTGCTTTATGAAATTAGAAATACCAGTAATTCCATTCTTATCTAACTCTTTTATAAAGGCAGATCCAATAATAGCTCCGTTGGTATAACTACAAGCAGTTGTGAATGTTTTGCGATCTGAAATACCAAAACCAAGAATTAACTTACTTTTTAGTTTCATTGCGTTTATTCGATTAAAATAATCAATTTGCTGTTGTGATATTTCTCCTTTTGCGCCTGTAATAGCAGCAGATGCGACTACGTAAATAAACGCTTCGGTTAATGAGTCTATTTTGCGAATTCGTTCTTCAGAAGTGTGTGGAGTAATTAAAAATACATTAATTATTCCGTAATTAGCGAATAGTTCTTTGTAATGATTTTCATACTCAATCATTGGTAAATCAGGTATGATTACGGTGTCTATTCCGCAGTCTTTTACTTTTTTACAAAAACGATCTTCACCGTATTTAATAATCTGATTTAAATACCCCATTAATACTAATGGCGTTTTATTAGTTTCTTTTATTTCTAATAATTGATTGAATATAACATCAAGGTTTATCCCATTTTTTAAAGCAACAGCACTGCTGTGTTGTATTGTTGGGCCATCAGCCAAAGGATCGGAGTAAGGAAGACCTACTTCTATAAAATCAACACCGCTTGAGCTTAGTTCTGAGATTATATCTTTAGTGTCGTTAAGTTTTGGAAAGCCAGCAGTAAAGAAAATAGAGAGTAAATCTTGACTTTTATTTTGAAATATATTTTTTACTGAATTCATTTTATTCTTCTAAATGTTTAATGTAGGTTTCTAAATCTTTATCACCTCTACCAGATAGATTAATTACAACAACTTGATCTTTCTTTAAATCCATTTTAGGTAAAACAGCTAATGCATGTGCACTTTCTAATGCAGGAATAATCCCTTCGATTTTAGTTAATTCATAAGCCGCAGTTAAAGCTTCTTTGTCTGTTGCATTCATGAATTTTGCTCGCTTAGTTTCATGTAAATAGGCGTGTAAAGGGCCAACTCCTGGGTAGTCTAATCCTGCTGATATTGAATAAGGTTCTACTATTTGTCCATATTCATCTTGCATTAAAATTGTTTTACTACCGTGAATAACACCAACTTCACCAAGTTGAGAGGTAGCTGCGCTTTCACCTGAATTTACACCTAAACCAGCAGCTTCAACAGCAACTAGTTCAACCTCTTTGTCGTTTAAATAATGGTAAAAAGCACCTGCTGCATTAGAGCCTCCTCCAACACAAGCAACAATTGTATCAGGGTTTTCTTTCCCTGTGTGCTCTTTCAACTGTGCTTTCATTTCTTCTGAAATAACAGCTTGTAAACGTGCTACCATATCTGGGTATGGGTGTGGACCAACAACTGAACCTATCAAGTAATATGTCTCAGGATGTTGAATCCAGTAACGGATAGCTTCGTTTGTAGCATCTTTTAAAGTTTTACTTCCGCTGGTTGCGGGAATTACTTTTGCACCAAGCATTTTCATTCGTGCTACATTTGGTGCTTGTCTTTTAATGTCAGTCTCTCCCATAAAAACAACACATTCTAAATCCATTAACGCACAAACAGTAGCTGTGGCAACACCGTGTTGACCAGCGCCTGTTTCAGCAATAATTTTAGTTTTACCTAAATGTTTAGCAACTAAAATCTGACCTATAGTGTTGTTTACTTTATGAGCACCAGTATGATTTAAGTCTTCTCGTTTTAAATAAATGGTAGCTCCATATTTTTCAGATAAACGTTTTGCTAAGTATAGCGGACTTGGTCGGCCAACATAATGTTGCAATAAGTCTTTATACTCTTTTTGAAAAGCTTCTGAACCAAGAATTTCTAAATAATTATCTTCTAGCTCTTTTACGTTTGGGTATAGTAGTTCAGGGATAAATGCTCCCCCGAATTGTCCGTAATACCCTTCTTTAGTTGGTTGAAATTTTGATTCCATATTCTAATTTTCTGTCATTGAGAAGAATGAAGTAATCTCTTAATTAAGAAATAGATTACTTTGCTTTACTTGTAATGACTTGTTTTTTAAATTTCGCTATGTTTTTTACTGATTTTAAGCCAGTCTCGGTTTCAAACTTACTATTTACATCTAAAGCATAAATAGGTAAATCTGTTTTTTGTAATTCTTTAATTTCATTTATTTCTTCCAAGCCAATTCCTCCACTAAGAAAGAAAGGTGTGTTAGAATTATAACTTTTTAAAACCGACCAATCGAATGTAATTCCGTTTCCGCCTCTTTCTTTTCCTTTGGTGTCAAATAAAAAGAAATCAACTAGCTGTTCGTAGGGCTTTAAAATGTTAAAATCGAAATCATCTTTAATTCCAAAAACTTTTACAATTTCTGGCATTTTATATTTAGCCTTTGGGTGTTTTTCAGCGATACTTTCTTTAAATATTGATCTTAAACGATCTATATATTCGGGTGTTTCATCTCCATGTAACTGTATCATGTTTAAGCCATACTCTTCGACTAATGAAACTACTATTTCAGGAATTTCATTTACAAAGACACCCGATTTTTTTATTTCTTTAGGTAAATCAGGAATAATCCCTTCAAAATTTCTTTTCGACTTATCATAGAAAATAAACCCCAAATAGTCAGGTTGCAGTGCTGCAACTTGTTGGATGTTTTCTATGTATTTCATTCCACAAACTTTTAGCTTCATAGCTTATCGTATTTGATCAATAAATTCTTGGCAAGCTTGCCCAGGATTATCTGTTTTCATAAAGGTCTCACCAATTAAAAAACCTTGAAAACCATGTTCTTTTAATCCAGTAATAATTCTAGGGTCAGAAATTCCACTTTCTGAGACTTTAATTGCTGTGTCTGGAATTTGATTGGCTAGATTAATTGAATGCTCTAAATCAACTTCGAAAGTTTTTAAGTTTCTATTATTAATTCCGATAATTTTATTATCTAAATCGTTAATTTTATCTAAATCCTCTTGTGTATGTACTTCGTATAAAACTTCTAAGCCTAAATCACTTGCTAATTGACCGTAATTTTTTAATTCTTGTGGTGTTAAATAAGCTGCTATTAAAAGAATAACATCTGCGCCGATAGCTTTGGCTTCAACAATTTGAAATCCATCCACAATAAAATCTTTTCTTAAAATAGGTTTTATCTGGTTTACAGTTCTAGCTTCTAGTAAATCAGCCATTGTTCCTCCAAAAAATGAAGTATCTGTTAAAATAGACTGTGCAGCAACGTTTGCGTCTAAGTAGCCTTCTGTTACTTCAATAATTGTAGACTTATCGTTAATAACCCCCTTAGAAGGAGATTGGCGTTTAAACTCGGCAATGATACCAGTTGAACCTACTGAAAGTAAAGACTTTTTTAGTGAAAACGAAGTGTTCTTAAAATTAGGGCTTTCAATTAATTTTTTTACAGGTACTTCTGCTTTTATTTTAGCAACTTCTGTTTTCTTAAATGCGATTATTTTATCTAGTATTGTCATTTTTTATTCTTTTGTCATTCAAACAAAGTAGGTAACCTTTATTTATAAGATTACTTCGTTATTCTTTCTTGTAATGATATTTTAATTTACTAATTTATTTAAACATTCTTTAGCCTTTAAACCTAGTAATGAGTTTTTGGCTTCCTCATAAGCTTCTATGAAACTCTTTTTATGATCAATAATTTTTAAAGCGAAAGCAGCATTTGTTAAAACAACACTGTTTTGTGCTTCAGTACCGTTTCCTTCAATAATATTCTTAAATATTTTTGCAGCATCGGCAACAGAAATTCCTCCAAAAATATCTGATTGTTGTAATTTTTTTTGCCCTAAATCTTCAGGGTTAATTAATTGTTCTCCGTTTTTGGTAAATAATTTAAATCCGCTTGTTAATGATATTTCATCATAACCATCTAAGGCGTGTACAATTCCGTAGTTACTGCCTTCTTCTTGTAGAATGTAATTGTATAGGCGAGCAACTTCTAAATTAAATGTTCCTAATAACTGATTTTGCGGTGAACTAGGATTTACTAATGGCCCTAGCATGTTAAAAAAGGTTTTTAATGCTAATGCTTTTCTTGTTGAGCTCACAGCTTTCATTGCGGGATGAAATTTAGGAGCGTGTAAAAAACAAATATTTGCTTTTTCTAAATGCGATTTTAAAATAGCTTCGTCATTTGTAAATTTATAACCGAAACTTTCTAACATGTCAGAGGATCCAGATTGTGAAGAAACTGAATAGTTACCGTGTTTAGCTACTTTTTGTCCTGTGCCTGCAACAATAAAAGAAGTCATTGTAGATATGTTAAAAGTATCTTTCCCGTCTCCGCCAGTTCCTACAATATCTATGGTGTTGTATTCAGAAAAATCGACTTTTATGGCTAGTTCTTTTAGAGCATCTCTAAACCCTGAAAGTTCATCAACAGAAATCGGACGCATCATAAAAACAGTCATAAAAGATGCTAAATGTGCATCGTTAAATTTTCCTGAAGCAATATCAATTAAAACCTGTTTAGCTTCAAGTTTTGTTAATCTTTTATGTTGATATAAGTTGTTTAATATTTGTTTCATAATTCAATCTTGTAATAGCGAAGTAAGTGATGATTTGCTATGTTAATTTGTTTATTAATTAAGAGATTACTTCGTTATATTTGTGAAAGTGTTAGTTTTTAATAGTATCTAAAAAATTTCTAACTATTTGCTCGCCAACTTCAGTTAATATTGATTCAGGATGAAATTGTACTGCTGATAAATTAAATATTTTATGCTGAATCGCTTGAATACCTCCGTCCTCATCTTTTGCAGTAATCATAATCTCTGAAGGAAAATTTTCGTTTGAAGCAATCCAAGAATGATATCTTGCTGCATCAAATTTATTTGAAATTCCTTTAAAAATTGTTGCATTTTCATCGATAACTTCCATTTCTGTAGCTACTCCATGAAAAACTTCTCCCATGTTTTCAATTTTTCCACCAAAAACTTCTGTTATTGCTTGCAGTCCTAAACAAACGCCAAAAATAGGTTTTTTACCTGCATATTGCTTTATAACATTTTTTAAAATACCAGCTTGATCAGGAATTCCTGGTCCCGGAGATAAAATGATAGCATCATAACGATCTATTTCTTCAATAGAAATTTCATCGTTTCTATATACATCTGGTAAATTACCAGTAATATCTTCTACCATATGTACTAAATTGTAGGTAAACGAATCGTAATTATCTAGTATTAATATATTCATCTTAAATGTTTTCTGCTAAGGTTAATGCTTTTTTTAATGCTGCTAGTTTGTTGTTTACTTCTTGTAATTCTTTTTCTTCATCAGAATGAATTACAATTCCTGCACCTGCTTGGTAGTACAATACATTATTTTTACTAACGAAAGAACGTATTGCAATAGCTAGATTTACAGAGCCATCTAAACCGATTATTCCAACGGCACCACCATAAAATCCACGAGATTGATTTTCGTATTTGTCAATTAATTGCATGGCTTTGTATTTTGGAGCTCCGCTTAATGTACCTGCAGGAAATGTGTCTCCTACTATATTAATTGGGTTTCCTTTAATTTTACCTTGCACTGTAGATACTAAGTGAATTACATGACTAAAATATTGAACTTCTTTAAAAACTTCAACTTTTACGTTTTCGGCATGTTTACTTAAATCGTTTCTTGCTAAATCAACTAGCATTACATGTTCGGCAGTTTCTTTCTTGTCTTCAGATAGTAATTTTCCTAGCTTAATATCTTCAGCCATATCGCCAGTTCTTCTAAATGTTCCAGCAATTGGGTTGATGATTGCTTTACCTGCGTTAATTTTAATTTGTGCCTCAGGTGAAGAACCCATTAATTTAAATGATCCGTAATCGAAATAAAATAAATAAGGAGAAGGATTTATTGAACGTAACGCTCTGTATACATTAAATTCATCTCCTTTAAATTCTTGTTGAAATTGACGTGATAAAACTAATTGAAAAACATCGCCTCGTTTACAGTGAGCTTTTGCTTTAACTACATATTCTTTAAAGTCTTCATCTGTGCAGTTTGAGGTTTCTTCTCCGTTGATTTCAAATTTTTGAGTATTGAATGTTTGTGCCTCAATAATCGTTTCTATTTCTGAAATTCTTGAAGTTGTTCCTTCTTCGATATTCTCAATCAAAGTCATTTCATCATTAAAATGATTGATAGCAATAATAAAGCGATAAAAACTGTATTGCATTTCAGGAATTGCTGAAGGTGCTTTTTTGTTTTTAAACTGAATATTTTCGAAATATTGAACAGAATCGAAAGTTGAATAACCATACAAACCATTAAATGATTTTAATTCAGCAGGGCAATCTAAGGTTATCGAATTTGTAAACTGATCAAATAATTGATAAAAATTTTTATGAACAGGTTGTTTGTCGGTTTCTGTACCTTTATGAGAAATAGAAAATTGATAATTGTCAACTTTCATCGTAACAATAGGTTCAATAGCAATAAAAGAAAAACTTTCTTCTTTACTATGATAATCTGAACTTTCTAATAATAATGTATTTGCATATTTATCTCTAAACCTCAAATACAAACCTACAGGGGTAATCGTATCTGAAATACGTTTTTTACTAACTGTTTTGAATGCTATTTTATTCATTTTATCTTGTCTGGTCGAGCGCAGTCGAGACCGTTTTAATCTCTTTTATTTTAATGGCCTCTCGACTGCGCTCGAGGTGACATTTTTAGTATTAAAAACAAAAAAAGGCTTATCGTGAGATAAGCCTTTTCGTTATATTATATACATACGGGTTTCTTCTCACTTAACTTTTAAGAGAGTTCCACCACCATATGTTGTTTTGTTTCATCATTATAAGGCAAATGTAAAATAGATTTTTGATTTCACAAACTTTATTTTGCTTTTTTATTAATAACTATTAAAGTGTTGTTGTTTTTATAGATAATTAGCTAATGTCATTACATATTATTGTTTTTATTTATTTTTTTGTTTCAAATTTATATTAAAATATTGTTTTGTGTTTTCAAAAAGAAACTATATACCGTAGTTTGTGTCATAAATAGAAACAAATCTTCTTTTTTAAGAAAGTAATTAAAATATAAAGTTATGTGTGGAATTGTATGTGCGTTTGATTTAAAACAAACTTCGGATAGTTTAAGACCTCAGGTTTTAGAAATGGCTAAAAAAATTAGGCATCGTGGCCCAGATTGGAGTGGTGTTTATAGTGATGATAAAGTTATAATGGCTCATGAAAGATTAGCAATTGTTGATCCTGCTTCTGGTCAACAACCTTTATTTAGTGCTGATAAAAAACTAATTTTAGCTGCAAACGGAGAAATATACAACCACAGAGAGTTAGCTAAAAACCTTACAGGTTCTTATGAGTTTCAAACAGCTTCTGATTGTGAAGTGATTTTAGCACTTTACAAAGAAAAAGGTGTTGATTTTGTAGATGATTTAAACGGGATTTTTGGTTTTGCTTTATATGATGTTGAAAAAGACGAGTATTTTGTTGCTCGTGATCATATGGGAATTATTCCTTTATACATTGGTTGGGATATAAACGGAACTTTTTATGTTGCTTCTGAATTAAAAGCTTTAGAAGGGGTTTGTTCTAAAATAGAATTATTTCCTCCAGGGCACTATATGTCTAGTAAAGATGGGAAATTTGTACAATGGTATAAAAAAGATTGGTCTGACTACCAGGCGGTAAAAGAAAACGAAACTAGTATTGGAGAAGTTAAAGAAGCTCTAGAAGCTGCTGTACACAGGCAATTAATGAGTGATGTACCTTATGGTGTTTTACTTTCTGGAGGATTAGATTCTTCTGTAATATCAGCAGTTGCTAAAAAATACTCGCAAAAAAGAATTGAATCTGACGATAAATCAGAAGCTTGGTATCCTCAATTACACTCTTTTTCTGTAGGGTTAGAAGGTTCGCCTGATTTAGCTGCTGCTCAAAAGGTAGCAGATCATATTGGTACTGTTCACCATGAAATAAAATTCACTATTCAAGAAGGTTTAGATGCAATTAAAGATGTTATTTATAACATAGAAACATATGATATTACAACAATTCGTTCTTCTACACCAATGTATTTAATGGCACGTGTTATTAAGTCGATGGGAGTTAAAATGGTGTTGTCGGGTGAAGGTGCTGATGAAATTTTTGGAGGTTATTTGTATTTTCATAAAGCTCCAAGTGCAGAAGAATTCCATGAAGAAACTGTTCGTAAATTAGATAAATTACACATGTATGATTGTTTAAGAGCTAACAAAAGTTTAATGGCTTGGGGAATTGAAGGTCGTGTGCCATTTTTAGATAAAGAGTTTATGGATGTTGCTATGCGTATTAACCCACAAGACAAAATGATTAACGGAGAGCGCATGGAAAAGTGGGTGATTCGTAAAGCTTTTGAAGATATGTTGCCTGAGAGTGTTGCTTGGAGACAGAAAGAGCAATTTTCTGATGGTGTAGGTTATAGTTGGATTGATACATTAAAGGAAGTTGTTGATAAGGAAGTTACTGATGAGCAATTAGCAAATGCTAAATTTAGATTTCCAATTCAAACACCAACCAATAAAGAAGAGTTTTATTATCGTTCAATCTTTGAGGGGCATTTTCCAAGTGATACTGCTGCTTTAAGTGTTCCGCAAGAAGCTAGTGTAGCTTGTAGTACTGCTACGGCACTTGAGTGGGATGAAGCATTTAAAAACATGAATGAGCCTTCAGGAAGAGCAATAATGAGTGTACATGATGATGCATATTAAATTTAATATCAGTTTGTATTCTTAATGATTTTAAGAAATACTTTTAAATAAGTTGTCGCAAAATTGATTTTAAAATAGAATCGATTAAGAGTAAAATAAGAATAATAACACAGTTTTAAACAATTCGTTGTAAATTATCACGAATTTGATTTTTTTTAAACAAAAAAATACTTTTACACTCAAAATAAACCACTTAAGATGAAAATAAAAAAAGTACTTGTTGCAAATAGAGGAGAAATTGCTATTAGAATTTTTAGAGCCTGTACTGAGATTAATGTTGAAACTGTAGGTGTTTATACCTTTGAAGATCGATATTCATTGCATCGATATAAAGCAGATGAAGCATATCAAATAGGTCAAAACAACGAACCTTTAAAGCCGTATTTGAATATTGATGAGCTAATTAGAGTTGCATTAGAGTGTGGTGCAGATGCGATTCATCCAGGTTATGGTTTTTTGTCTGAAAATGCAAATTTTGCCCAAGAATGTGAAAACAACGGTATTATTTTTATTGGACCTAAAGTGTCGGTTTTAAAATCACTAGGAGATAAAATAACAGCTAAAGAGGTTGCTTTAGCAAACAATATTCCTATTATTAAAAGTAACGAAGAGGCTTTAGTGAGTATTGAGGTTGCTTTAAAAGAAGCAGGAAAAATAGGGTATCCTATAATGCTAAAAGCCGCTTCTGGTGGTGGAGGTAGAGGAATGCGTGTTATTAGAAAGGCTGAAGAGTTAAAAAAAGCTTTTAACGAAAGTAAGCGTGAAGCTTTAAATGCATTTGGAGATGATACGGTTTTTCTTGAGAAGTTTGTAGAGAATCCAAAGCATATTGAAATTCAAATTGTAGCAGATAATTATGGGAATACAGTTCATTTATTTGAACGTGATTGTTCTGTACAACGCCGTTATCAAAAAGTAATTGAATTTGCACCATCATTCGGTTTAAAACAAGAAACAAAAGAAGCTCTTTATAAATATGCAATAGCTATTTGTAAGGCAGTAAATTATAATAATATAGGAACGGTAGAATTTTTAGTAGATGATGATGGTTCTATTTATTTTATAGAGGTAAATCCACGTATTCAAGTGGAGCATACGGTTACTGAAGTAGTAACAAACATCGATTTAGTAAAAACACAATTGTTTATTGCGGGAGGTTATAAATTAGCTGACCAACAAATAAAAATAACAAACCAAGAAGCTGTAAAGATTAACGGTTATGCTTTACAATGTAGAATTACAACCGAAGATCCTCAGAATGATTTTAAACCAGATTATGGCGAAATTACGGCCTATAGAAGTGCCTCTGGTTTTGGTATTCGATTAGATGCGGGTAGTGTATATCAAGGAGCTATTATTTCACCGTTTTTTGATTCTATGCTTGTTAAAGTTACTGCAAATAGTAGAACTTTAGATGGAGCATGCCGAAAAGTAAGTCGTGCTTTAGCAGAGTTTAGAATTAGAGGTGTTAAAACAAATATGCCTTTTCTTGATAATATTTTAAAACATGATACTTTCAGAAAAGGAGAAGTAACAGTTAATTTTATTAAGCAGACCCCTGATTTATTTTCTTTTAAAGCACCAAGGAATAGAGCTACGAAGTTAATTACTTATTTAGGTGATGTTATTGTAAACGGAAATTCAGATGTTAAAAAGTTAGACTCAACGAAGAAGTTTATTCAACCAGTAGTTCCTTCGTTTGATGCAAATGCTAGTTACCCCAAAGGAACAAAAGACTTATTAACTGAATTAGGTCCAGAAAAGTTTTCTGAATGGTTAAAGAATGAAAATAAAATTCATTTTACTGATACAACAATGCGTGATGCGCATCAGAGTTTATTAGCCACAAGAATGCGAACTTTTGATATGTTAAAAGTAGCAGAAGGTTATGCGAAAAATAACGCTGACATTTTTAGTATGGAAGTTTGGGGAGGTGCAACATTTGATGTTTGTATGCGTTTTTTACAAGAAAACCCATGGGAACGTTTACGTTTGTTGCGTAAATCTATGCCAAATGTCTTGCTTCAAATGTTAATTAGAGGTTCAAATGGTGTAGGATATACAGCATATTCAGATAATTTAATTGAAAAGTTTGTTGAGCAATCTTGGGAAAATGGAGTTGATATTTTTAGAATTTTTGATTCTTTAAATTGGATGAAATCTATTGCACCTTGTATTGAACATGTTCGTACTAAAACTCAGGGACTAGCAGAAGGTTCAATTTGTTATACAAGTGATATCTTAAATCCGAAGAATACAAAATACAATCTTAAATACTATACACAATTAGCTAAAGATATTGAAAATGCAGGAGCGCACATCTTGGCTATTAAAGATATGGCTGGTTTATTAAAACCATATGCAGCTTTTGAATTAGTTTCTGCTTTAAAACAAGAAGTTAATATTCCTATTCACTTACATACACATGATACTTCATCTATTCAGTCGGCAACTTATTTAAAGGCTATTGAAGCGGGAGTTGATGTTGTTGATGTAGCTCTTGGTGGTTTATCTGGATTAACATCACAACCTAATTTCAATTCGGTTGTAGAAATGATGAAATTTAATGATAGAGAAAGTCATTTGAATATAGATTCCTTAAATGAGTACTCTAATTATTGGGGAGCTGTAAGAGAGTATTATTATCCGTTTGAATCTGGTTTAAAATCAGGTTCTGGAGAGGTTTTTAAGCATGAAATACCAGGAGGGCAGTATTCTAACTTAAAACCACAAGCACAGGCATTAGGTTTAGAAGATCGCTTTCATGAAATTACTAAAATGTACGGAGATGTAAACTTACTCTTTGGTGATATCGTAAAAGTAACGCCAAGTTCTAAAGTTGTTGGTGATATGGCAC
Source organism: Tenacibaculum ovolyticum DSM 18103 (assembly GCF_000430545.1). Taxonomy (GTDB): domain Bacteria; phylum Bacteroidota; class Bacteroidia; order Flavobacteriales; family Flavobacteriaceae; genus Polaribacter; species Polaribacter ovolyticus. The sequence continues at coordinate 84,743 of NZ_KE387165.1, read as the reverse complement.
AATACTTAGTAAGTAATAATTTAACTGTTCAGGATGTTTTAGAGCGCGGAGATACAATTTCATTTCCACAATCAGTAGTAAGTTTTTTTAGAGGTGATTTAGGTCAGCCTGTAGGAGGTTTTCCGAAAGACCTTCAAAAATTAATTTTAAAAGATCAAAAACCATATACCGATAGGCCGAATGCACATATTGAGCCTTTAGATATTGAAGAAGAGTATAATGATTTTAAAAAAATATTTGAAAATGATTTAAGTAGGCCTATAGATTTTACAGATTTCTTATCGTATAAATTATACCCTAAAGTATTTACTGATGCTTTTAACAAGCACTTAAAATATGATAGTTTAATAAATTTACCAACAAAGAACTTCTTTTATGGAATGGAAAGAGGTGAGGAGATAATTGTTGAGTTAGATAAAGGTAAAAGGTTATTAATTACCTTAGATTCTGTTGGAAGACCAAATGAAGATGGAATGGTAACAGTCTATTTTAAAGTAAATGGGCAAGGTAGGTCTGTTCAGGTAAAAGACGAATCAATTAAAATAACTAAAGTAGTAAATACGAAAGCTGCTAAAAACAATTCAAAAGAAATAGGGGCTCCTTTGCAAGGGATGTTATCTACTGTTTTGGTTAAAAAAGGTGAAAAAGTAACAAAAAATCAACCTTTATTTATTATTGAAGCAATGAAAATGGAAACTACTATTACTGCTGTTGAAGATTCAACGATAAAGGAATTAGTATTAGAATCGGGAATAATGGTGAACTCAGAAGATTTGGTAATTGAATTAGTTTAATTGTTTTTTATATAAAAAGGTAAGAAAAAATCTCGCACTTGCGAGATTTTTTTGTTTTAAGTTTAAAGTGTTTTGTGTGTTTTTTAAATAATTAAACCATTAATTTTATGGTGTTTTAGGGATGATAAGAAAAAATATTTTTTATTATTACTATTTTATATCTATATTTAGATTTATCTTTTGTGAAACTAATACCCCCCAAAGAGAATGAGTACCCCAATATTTAAGAAAAAATTATTACTTGTATTATTATTTATAGCAACAGTATTTTCCTTTATATATGCATTTAATAAGAGTTACGATTATAAAGTTGTGAGTTCTAAACTTAAAAAATCTGTAGAAGAAAAAAATGAATTACAACTTGAATTAGATGAAAAAATAGCTAGTTATAAAAAGTTGGCTGTCCGGAATAAAAAACTATCTAAGCGAGTTATTTCTGAAATAAACAAAATTATAGATTTAAAAGATTCTGTAGATGATTTAGATAATGATTTAAAAAAAGATAAAAATGCATTAACTAAAAAAATAACGCTAACTAAAAGACTTTCAAAAAAAGTTAATTTTTTAGCTTCTAAAATAGATAAAGCTAAATTACTAAAAGTAAATATTTCTGAAATCCTAACGATGAAGAAAAGGAATAGTGGTAAGTTTACAAAAACAACTAACAAGAATAAGGTAGATGCTTTTAAAGTTAGTTTTTCTGTTTTAGAAAATGAAATGGCTGCTCCAGGAAAAAAAAGAGTTTCTATAAAAATTTTAGATTCTCAGAATAATATAGTTGTTGCTAAAAACGGAACTAAAAACAACCTAATTGTAGATTACAAAAATGAATTACTAGGTGTTACCTCGTATATTGAGGTTGATAGAGAAAATGTTAAACCAGGCGGTTACAAAGTAATTGTTTCAATAGAAGGCCTTTCGGCAGGGCAAAAAACCATTAATTTAGGTTAAATCACAAGTTTTTATAAAATTACAATCTTTAAAAACCTTGCTTATGCGAGGTTTTTGCTTTTTATGAGTGATTGAAAAGTGTGAAAAATATTTCAATGGATCTTTAAGGTGTTTTAAGAAGGGTTTAAAGGTGTTTTGTTTTTACAGCTATTTTTGTTCATATTTATTAAAAAAGTTTTATTCGAGCTATAAATAGCTTAGTTTTGTATGTGTAGTATTTTTTAAAATACACTATCTATAATTATAATAATTAAAACATTTACTTTTTATAATGAGCGAAGAAAAAAAGAAGAATTATGATGCTTCTAGTATTCAGGCACTAGAAGGAATGGAGCATGTAAGAATGCGTCCATCAATGTATATTGGAGATGTTGGTGTTAGAGGTTTACATCATTTAGTATATGAAGTTGTAGATAACTCTATTGATGAAGCAATGGGAGGTCATTGTGATATGATTGATGTTACTATTAATGAAGATAATTCTATAACGACCAAAGATAATGGTCGTGGGATTCCTGTCGGAATTCATAAAAAAGAAGGTGTTTCTGCATTACAGGTTGTAATGACAAAAATTGGAGCTGGAGGTAAATTTGATAAAGATTCTTATAAGGTTTCTGGAGGATTACACGGAGTTGGTGTAAGTTGTGTAAATGCATTATCTGATCATTTAACAGCAACGGTTCATAAAGAAGGTAAGGTTTGGCAGCAAGAATATGAGAAAGGAAAAGCTTTATATCCTGTTAAAACAATTGGAGAAACTGATTTTACAGGTACAATTGTAACATTTTTACCAGATAAATCAATATTTGCTCAAACTACAGAGTATAATTATGATACATTATCTGCACGTTTAAGAGAGCTAGCTTATTTAAATAAAGGAATTACAATTACTTTAACAGATAAGAGAAATACAGACGATGAAGGTAATTATATTCAAGAAACTTTTAGAAGTACAGAAGGATTACCTGAATTTATCAAATATTTAGATAGTACTCGCGAGCAATTAACAGCGAATGTTATTTCAATGGAAGGTGAGAAAAATGGAATTCCAGTTGAGGTAGCGATGGTATATAATACATCGTATTCTGAAAACTTACATTCATATGTAAATAACATTAATACACATGAAGGAGGAACACATTTATCTGGATTTAGACGTGGATTAACACATACGTTGAAAAAATATGCAGATGAATCTGGGTTGCTTAAAAATGTGAAATTTGAAATAGCTGGTGATGATTTTCGTGAAGGTTTAACAGCTATTATTTCTGTGAAAGTAGCAGAACCTCAGTTTGAAGGGCAAACAAAAACGAAATTAGGGAATAGAGAGGTAACTTCTGCGGTTTCTCAAGCAGTGTCAGAAATGTTAACTGACTATTTAGAAGAAAACCCTAATGATGCAAAAACAATTGTTCAGAAAGTAATTTTAGCTGCACAAGCACGTCATGCTGCACGCAAAGCACGTGAAATGGTACAGCGTAAAACTGTAATGAGTATTGGTGGTTTACCTGGTAAATTATCTGATTGTTCTGAAACAGATCCAGCTCAATGTGAAATTTTCTTAGTTGAGGGAGATTCGGCAGGTGGAACAGCAAAACAAGGACGTGATCGTAATTTTCAAGCGATTTTACCACTACGTGGAAAAATATTGAATGTAGAGAAAGCGATGCAACATAAAGTTTTTGAGAATGAAGAAATCAAAAACATGTTTACAGCTTTAGGTGTTTCAATTGGAACAGAAGAAGACCCGAGAGCTTTAAACTTATCTAAAATACGTTATCATAAAGTAGTTATTATGTGTGATGCCGATGTAGATGGTAGTCATATTGCAACTTTAATTTTAACTTTTTTCTTTAGGTACATGAGAGAAATGGTTGAGCAAGGATATATTTATATTGCTACTCCACCTTTATACTTAGTTAAAAAAGGACAGAAAAGAGAATATGCATGGGATGATAATCAACGTGATTTAATTGCTCAAAAATTAGGCGGTAATGTAAATATACAACGTTATAAAGGTCTTGGAGAGATGAATGCGGAGCAATTGTGGGATACTACAATGAACCCTGAATTTAGAACTTTACGTAAGGTTGTTATTGATAGTCCAACAGAAGCAGATAGAGTATTCTCTATGCTAATGGGAGATGAGGTACCACCTCGTAGAGATTTTATTGAACGTAATGCAAAATATGCAAATATTGATGCGTAACAGCAATTTAAATTAAATATATAAAAAAGCTCAATTTCAATAGAATTGAGCTTTTTTATATATTTGTAAAATAAAAACTTAGAAAAATGAAAAAAACTACTTTATCACTATTAACTATTTTTGCTTTAGCTTTTAATGCAAAAGCACAGAATATTCAAGACTTTTTTTTAGCTAATACCGAGGATGCTTCTAAATTAACATCTGCGTATATGGCTCCTGCAATGAAAGGACTTGTTTACAGTATGAATAATGGTTGGTATCATACGGCTAAAGTGCATAAGAAATTCGGATTTGATATTTCTATTGGAGCTAACGCTTCTTTTGTTCCTGCTAAAGACGAAATTTTTAATATTTCTAGTTTAGGTTTAAAAGGTTTAACTTTTCCTAACGGCGCAGCTATTCCAGAGGGAGCTACATCTCCTACTATAGCGGGTGGTGATGATGCTATTCCTGCTAGATTAGGAATTTCGGTAATTGCTGATGGTACAACAATAAATACACCTATAGAAATAAGTCTTCCAAAAGGTGCTGATTTACCTGTAAATGCAGTTCCTGCTCCTTCTGTACAGGTAGGACTAGGGTTACCTTATAAATTTGATGTTATGCTACGTTTGGTTCCAAAAGTCGGAACTGATGATGCAAAAGGAAGTGTATGGGGACTTGGTTTAAAAAAGGAGTTTACAGATTTATTAAGTCCTTTAGGAAAAACACCATTACATTTATCTTTTTTAGCAGCATACACAAATATGTCAGTAGATTATAATTTCACCGAAAATTCTACACAAATAACTACAGATAACGCTAATGCTCAATTTAGGTTAAATGCTTATACAGTTCAGGCAATTGCTTCTATAAATTTTCCGATTATCAATTTCTATGGTGGTTTAGGGTATAATGGAGGTAATACAAAGGTTAATATGTTAGGTGATTTTAATTTGAATTATGGAGGTGGAGTTGTTGATACAATTACAGATCCTGTTTCAGTAAAAAATAATACAGGTAGTTTTAATGCTACAATTGGTACTCGTTTAAGTTTAGGGTTCTTTAAAATATTTGGAAGTTATACTATGCAAGAATACAACTCTGTAAATGCAGGTATTGCTTTTAGTTTTAGGTAAAAATTTAGTAAAAAAAAACAATAAAAATTATAGAAAATGTTTAACTTAAAGAGGTTTCTAACCTTATTAATAATTACAGTATCATTTGTTGCTTTTTCACAGCGTAAAGCATCAAAGACGTTAACTTTTAAGGATAAAGTAAAAGATTTGATAGTAGTACCCTTTAATGGTATTAGTGTTATTTCTGAAGGAGATAATATACATGGTTATGATTCTACTAAAGATGAAATATTATGGACTGTTTTAAAAGAGAAAAATATAACTTTAGATATTACTGAAGCTAATGGAAAAGTTAATTTAGATGTGTTAGGTTCTTTATTTCCAGGTAAAAGAGAGTTTTCAATAATTAACGACACTCCATTCATTCAATTATTTTACTCAAATAAATTATATGTTTACAATAGTTTTAGTGGTGAGCTAATTTTTAAGCCTTCGAATAATGAAAGTTACTTTGATTCTAAATATTTATTTGATGAAAACGCTTTGTTATTATACGGTGTTACCAAAGGTAAATTAATAGTAGCTAAGTATTTGCTTTCTGATAAAAAATTCGCATGGAAGACTCCTGTATCTGACCAATTTCTAAATTTCTTTAAATCTTTTTTGAAATTAAACCCTACAGCTTTTAAAGACAAGCTTACGTATACTAAAAATAAAGTTTTTGCTTTAATAAAAACTAAGTTTTATACTTTAGATAAATCAACAGGGAAATTGTTATGGAAATCAGAAGAGAAGAATATTCTTGATTATAAAAATTCTTTAGATGGTAATAAATTAATAACGATTAAGAAAAAAGGTTTTTTTGGTTTTAAAAATGAAATAGAACTTTATGATGTTCCTACAGGGGATAAAATATGGAAAAAACCTTTAAGCACTAAATTCTTAATATTATTTGAAGATTGGCAAGATAAAATGCTTTTAGCACATTATAAGGGTTTTAATTTTTATGATTATAGTACAGGGAAAAAGTTGTGGAAAAAAGATCCGAAAGGAAAGGGTATTAAATCTGTAATTCCTATTGATGGTGATTTTCTTTATGTGTATGATGATGAGATGATGCTAATAGATAAAGATGGTAAAAAATTATGGAGAGGAGATGTTACTATATCAGATAACGACGATGATCCTATTTTCTTCTTAGAAAAAACAAATAATAATAGAATATTATATGTTACCTCTACTTATGCTAACATGGTTGACTATAAGACAGGGAAAAAAGTTTGGAGTAAGAATTTAAAGCTTAATGAAAAAAGACCAACATTTGCGGATTATGATGCGAAAAGTGGAAATTTTATTGTTTTTAACGATGAAGAATTGTATAAGTTTAATGAAAATTCAACTAAAAGACCAAAGCCTTTCTCAAAACTAAAGCTTAAGAGTGAAAAGACAATCTCTAGTATGATTCTTTTTCCTAATAATATTTCTATTTCAGGGCAGAGTGAGGTTGTAGGAGTTGATTTTAGTGGAAAACTTTTGTTTCATAAGAAGTATTCTCAACCAGGGGAATTTGGAAGGAAATTATTTAAAGGATTATCGCAAGCAGCACAAGCTGCTTCAGCAGTAGCTACTGCTGAAGTTACTGTTACTACTGAATACAAGGATCCTAAGGGGAATTCAGTGAAGAATTCTAATACTTCAGCTTTATTTGGTGAAAGAACAAAAGCAATTGGAGAGGCAGGTTATATTGCTGCAGGTGTTGCAACAAGCTTTCTTAAAGATAGATTCAATGCAATGCAAGAAACCAATAAGTACGCTTTGATTTTTGCGAAAGGTGAAAACAAAGCTAAATTACTTGTTAAAGTAAATAAAGAGACAGGAGAAGAAATTGATAAAATAGTTTTAGAGAATAATAAACCTGTTTATGATGTTGATTTTGCAACAGATATAATTTATTATTCAAGAAAAAATCAAGTTAAAATTTTTAAATAGAAAGAAAAAGAGCGCTGATTAACAGTGCTCTTTTTTGTTTTTTTCTTATTTTTGAGGTAAGAATTAATCATCACAATTAAAAATATAAAAAAATGAAAGTAACAGTTGTAGGAGCAGGTGCTGTAGGTGCAAGTTGTGCAGAGTATATTGCTATTAAAAACTTCGCATCAGAAGTTGTATTGGTAGATATTAAAGAAGGTTTTGCAGAAGGTAAAGCAATGGATTTAATGCAAACAGCCTCTTTAAATGGTTTTGATACTAAAATTACCGGTACTACTGGTGATTATAGTAAAACTGCTGAATCTGATATTTGTGTAATTACTTCTGGTATTGCTCGTAAACCAGGTATGTCTCGTGACGAGTTATTAGGAATAAACGCAGGTATTGTAAAAACAGTAGCTTCTAGTTTAGTAGAACAGTCGCCTAATACAATAATTATTGTAGTTTCTAACCCAATGGATACTATGACTTATTTAGTTCATAAAGCAACTGGTTTACCTAAAAACAGAATTATAGGTATGGGAGGAGCTTTAGATTCTGCACGTTTTAAATATCGTTTAGCAGAAGCTTTAGGAGCGCCTATTTCTGATGTAGACGGAATGGTAATTGGTGGTCACTCTGACAAAGGAATGGTGCCTTTAACACGTTTAGCTACTCGTAATTCAGTTCCTGTTTCTGAATTTTTATCAGAAGAAAGATTAACACAAGTTATGCAAGATACTAAAGTTGGTGGAGCTACTTTAACTGGTTTGTTAGGTACTTCAGCTTGGTATGCTCCAGGAGCAGCAGTTTCAGGTATGGTACAAGCTATTGCTTGTGATACTAAGAAGATTTTTCCTTGTTCAACATTATTAGATGGTGAATATGGTTTATCTGATTTATGTATTGGAGTTCCTGTTGTTTTAGGAAAAAGCGGAATTGAAAAAATCGTTGAGATTAACTTATCTGATGCAGAAAAAGAGCATTTAGCATCTTCTGCAGAAGCTGTTAAGAATAACAATGCTGCTTTAAATTTATAAAGAGATATTAATTTCTTGTAATATATAAATCCCTGAATAATTATATTATTCAGGGATTTTTTTATAAAAAATGTTAAAGTTTATACTAAACTGTAAGTTTATTTAGAGAAACACGTCTTTAAGTATAAGAGAAACATTAGTAATGTTTCTTTTTTCATAGTTTTTCATAGCAATTTTCCCACTTCATTTTATGGAGTGGGTTTTTTTTTATGAATGTTTCTTAAATAGATTGTTGTACTACTTCAAATAGTTCTCCGCCTTCACATTTAATTGTTTTTTGCTTAAATTTTACAATTAATTGATAATCGTGAGTAGCCATTAATATTGTTTTACCGCTTTTATGAATTTCATTTAGTAATTCCATTACCTCTAATGACGTTTTAGGATCTAAGTTTCCAGTAGGTTCATCAGCTAAAATCAATTCAGGGTCATTTAATAAAGCTCGTGCTATTGCAACTCTTTGTTGTTCACCTCCAGAAAGTTCAAAAGTTTTCTTATAGTATTTTTCTTTCATTCCTACTTTATCTAAAACTTCATGAATTTTACTTTTCATATCCATTTTATTTTTCCATCCAGTAGCTTTTAAAACAAACTCTAAATTATCAAAAACATTTCGGTCATTTAATAGTTTAAAATCTTGAAAAACGATACCTAACTTTCTTCGTAAAAAAGGAATATCTTTTTCTTCAATTTTTTTTAAATCAAAACCAACAATTTCACCTAAGCCTCGTTGTAGTCTTAAATCACCATACAGGGTTTTTAGCAAGCTACTTTTACCGCTTCCTGTTTTTCCTATCAAATAATAAAAGCCACCTTTATTTAATTTGAAATTAATTTTTGACAACACTAAATTATCTTGTTGATAAATATCGGCATTTTCAAGATGTAAAACAGGTCTTTCCATATATCAAATTGTTTTTACAAATCTAAAATTTTATTATGTAATTCTATAACATTTCTTACTTTTGATGCATTGTTTCCCAACAAAAACAAAAAAGGAACGTTATAATCCTTAGAGAACTAAAAAGTATGAAATTTATTTGTTATAAGAAGAGTTGTTATTTGTTATTTTTAATTGCTTTTTCAACAACTATAGTGGCACAAAAATCAGCAATTAATTCAGCTGTTACATCTAATTTACACAAAGCTGTAAAACTTTACAATAATAAAGCGTATGCAGCAGCACAGCAGTTGTTTGTAGCTGTTTCTAAAGAGGCTGAGCAACATAGAAGCGCTAAAGCTGATGCGGATTATTATGATGCTATGTGTGCTATAAAATTAATACAAGATGATGCAAACGAAAAAGTGCTGAATTTTGTAGAAAACTACCCATATAGTAATAAAAAAGAGAAAGCTTTTTTAAATGTGGGTAACTATTATTTTGCGAACAGAAAAGCGGCTCACGCGTTAAGATGGTATCAAAAAGTAAATGAAAAATTATTAAGTCAGCCAGAAAGAGATGAGCTTAATTACAAAATGGGGTACGCAATGTTGGTTTCTAATTATTTGAAGGAAGCAAAATCTCGTTTTCAAACTTTATTAGGGAATCCTATTTATGGTACAGATGCTCGTTATTATTTCGGTTTTATAGCATATAAACAAGAAAATTTTGGAGAGGCCGAAGATAATTTAAGTCAATTAGCAAACGATGCAACATATCAAGCCAAAGCAAACTATTATATTTTAGATATTAGTTTTAAAGCGGGACGTTTTGATAAGTCAGTAAAAATTGGAGAGAAACTTTTAGAAGAATCAAAAGACGAAAAAGAAATTTCTCAAGTTTCTAAAATAGTTGGAGAAAGCTATTTTAACCTTAAAAAATATGATCAGGCAATTCCATACTTGAAAGCATATAAAGGAACAAAGGGTAAATGGACAAATACTGATTACTATTACTTAGGATATGCTTATTATCAGCAAAAGGAATATGAATTAGCTATTGGTAATTTTAATAAAATTATAAATGGTAATAATAAAGTAGCACAAAACGCATATTATCACTTAGGAGAATGTTATTTAGAATTAAAGAAAAAACCTGAAGCTTTAAATGCATTTAAAAATGCTAGTGAAATGGATTTTGATTTAAAAATAACAGAAAGTGCTTCGTTGAGTTATGCTAAATTAAGTTATGAGCAAGGAAACCCATATGAAAGTGTTCCAGATGTATTAAAAAGCTTTTTAACTAAATATCCTAATTCACCAAATGCTATTGAAATAAATAATTTATTAATTACTTCTTATTTATATCAACAAGATTATCAAGGTGCATTAGATTATATAAGTAGTTCGAAGTCTGTAGAAAACGAAAAACTAGCAAATGAAGTTTCTTTGTATAGAGGAATTCAATTATTTAATGAAAGTAAACTAAAACAAGCTAAACCATATTTTACAAAAGCCACTTTAGCAGAAAATTCAACTGTTAGTAGTAAAGGAGCTTTTTGGTTGGCTGAAACTGAGTATTTATTAGGTAATTATGAAGCCGCTTTAACTAGTTTTTTAAAGGTTACAGATAAAGATATTGAAGAAGCTAAAAAGTTAGACTATAATATAGCATACACTTATTTTAAACAAAAAAAATACACGAATGCTGCGAAATATTTTAAAAACTTCTTAGACCTTAAATTAGATGATAACGACTTAAACGATGATACCTCAAATAGGTTGGGAGATTCTTTTTATGCTTCTAAAAATTACTCGAAGGCAATAAATTCTTACGATAAGGTAATTCAAGAAGGAGGTGTAGGTTCAGATTACGCACAATATCAAACAGCAATGAGTAATGGGTTTATGGGAGACAACGATAAGAAAATTGAAAATTTAAAAAATCTTATTACTACATATACAGGTTCTCAATTAGAAGATGACGCATTGTTTCAATTAGCAACAACATATACGACTTTAAATAACGTATCAAAGGCGCAAAAAACATACAATAGTTTATTATTAAAACATTCAAATAGTAACTATGTACCTAATGTGCTGTTAAGACAAGGATTGTTGTATTACAATAAAAATAATAGTAAAAAGGCTTTAGAAAAATATAAAGAAGTTGTAGCAAAGCATCCAAACTCTAAAGAAGCTAAACAAGCTGTTACTAATGTTAAAAATGTATATATTGATATTGGTAAAGTAGATGAATATGCAGCTTGGGTTAAAAATGTGAAATTTGTAAATGTTACAGATGCTGAATTAGATAATGCAACATATCAATCTGCTGAAAATAAATTCTTAGAAAATAATAGCGCTAAAGCAATACAAGGATTTGCTAAATATCTTCAGGCTTTCCCTGCTGGATTAAATGCTTTAAAAGCTAATTTTTACCTAGCAGAATCATATAATAATACAAGTCAATTTAAGAAAGCAGTTCCTCATTACGCACATGTAATTAGTGAAGAAAAGAGTGAGTTTTCAGAAGAGTCTTTAAATAAGCTTGCTAAAATATATTTAGAAGAAGAAAATTGGGAGAAAGGAATTATAGTTTTAGAAAAATTAGAAAAAATAGCTAATTATCCGCAGAACATCATTTTTGCACAAAGTAATTTAATGAAAGGCTATTATAATAAAAAAGAGTATTCAAAAGCAATTAGTTATGCCGAGAAAGTTTTGGGAACAAGCAAATTGGATGCGAGTATTGCTGAAGATGCAAAAGTAATTCTTGCACGTTCAGCATTTAAAACAAATGACTTTTTAAACGCTGAAGAGTTTTTTAATGAAGTTAGTAAAAATGCAACGGGAGAATTAAAGGCCGAAAGTTTGTATTATAATGCTTTCTTTTTAAATGATCATAAAGATTATGAAGCATCTAATAAAGCAGTGCAAAGTTTAATAGCAAATTACTCATCATATAAATATTGGGGAGTTAAAAGTTATATTATAATGGCTAAGAATCATTATGCATTAAAAGATGCTTACCAAGCTACTTATATTTTAGAGAACATTGTTAAAAATTTTACGCAGTATAAGGATGTAATAGAAGAAGCAAAAAATGAGCTTAGTACTATTAAAAATAAAGAAGCAAAAACAAACAAATCTGTAACTACACAAAACTAAAATTTGTTAATAACAAAAAAGAGTTCAATGATTAGATCAATGAAAAAGCATTTAAGTTTACTAGTTTTATTTGTAATATCTATTGCAAATTCGCAAGAGAAAAACGCACCAGAAAAAACAAAAGATACTATAATTAAAACAGAAGTAGTTAAAGTAGTAACATCTTATGTGCCTAAAATAACTGACGCTTTTAAAATAAAGCAAAAACCTGTAATAAAGCATACAAAGGAAACTCAGAAAAAAGAGTTAGAATATAAAATATTTTCAGTGCCAGTTGCTTCTACTTTTATTCCTAAAAGTGGTGTTATGAAAAAAGTAGATTTAGGTAAAAGAGAACAATTATATCCTAATTATTTTTCTCTTGGATTAGGAAATAAAATCACTCCTTTTCTTGAGGCGTATGTGAGACGAAATGAGAGTTATGATAGTGAATATGGAGTGCATTTAAAGTTTCTTCTTTCAGCAGATCCTGTTGAAAAAACACAACTTAGTAGTACTTATTACAATATGAATTTAAACTTGTTTTATGCCCAGCAAGAACGTTACCTTAATTGGAGAGCAGGTATAAGCGCGGGAAGAAACAAGTACAATTGGTATGGTTTGCCAAAAAATATAACTTTTACAGATGCTACTATTAGCCGTATAGAAGAAGAGCAAGCACACAATCTTTTTAAGGTTTTTGGGACAATTAAATTTGATGATTCTTATATAGAAGAGGCAAATGGTTCCATTTCTTTTTTCTCAGATGTGTTAAGTAGTAGTGAGTTTTTAATTGATGGAAATGCTAAGTTTAAAGTTTCTTTAGATCGTTTTCACCGTGAGTTAAACGATTTATATATAAACACTACTTTTAGTTATTTAGGAGGTAAGTTTGAGAACTCATATAATACTCAAGATGAGTTAAAGCATAGCTTTTTTACGGTAGGAGTTCATCCAACTTATAAGTTTTTAGTACAAGATTTAGCTATAAAAATAGGAGCAAAGTCTTATTTCTCATTAGATATTCAAAATAAAGGAAATAATTTTTTCATTTATCCTGATGTAGAAATATCATACCCTATTGTAAATGAATTTGCAAATATTTTTGTTGGAGCTTCGGGTGATTTAGAAACAAATTCGTATAAATCTCTTGTAGATAAAAATCCGCATATATCGCCTACGCAACAAGTATTACAAACAAATAAGAAGTATGATGCTTTTGCTGGAATTAGAGGTAAATTAGATTTTCAGTTTAGTTATAACTTTAAAGCAAGTTATGCAGCTATAGAAAACAATCCATTTATTTCATTAAATCAATCAAAATCTAATGGAACGAACAATGCGGGTACCAATGCTTTTTCATTTTTAGGATATGAATATGGAAATTCATTTAATACAACATATGATGATATTAAATTAATGACGTTTTTTGGAGAAATAGCTTATGACGGAATTAAAAATTTAACGCTAGGAGTAAATGGGAAATTTAACAAGTTTACCTTAACAAATGAATTAGAAGCTTGGAATGCGCCAAAAATTGAAGGAGAGCTTTTTGGTACTTATAAAGTAGAGAAATGGTTTGCAGGAGCTAATTTATTTTTTGTTGGTCAACGAAAAGGGAAATTGCATGAGATTTTACCATTAGATACTTTTACAACAGTTGATATAGACAGTTATTTTGATATAAACTTTAATGGAGGATACCATTTTAATGATTCTTTTTCAGTGTTTTTAAACTTAAATAACGTTTTAAATAATAGTTATCAAAGATTTAATAATTTTAATGTTCAAGGTTTTCAAGCAATGGGAGGATTAACATGGAAGTTTGATACGCTGTTTTAAAAATTAATAGAAAAGTCTTACATTCGAAGAATGTTAGCCATCGTATCTAATTATATCACAGCCATTGTTTGTTTAATTACAGCTTTCGTAATTCAACGAGTGTATGTGAAAGAGAGGGCTAAAAATGTAGATGGTAAATCTGTACAGGGTATTCAATGGTTTTCATTAGCTATTTTTTCATGGGGATTGGGGGCTTTTTTAAACATCTTTATAATTTTATTTTTTGATGTAAGTAGTAATCATAAAATCATTGTTAGTTTAGGTGTTTTTATTTCATTAATAAACTCATTATTTATTTTAATGTCTATACCCTCTATAGAGCATTATGAAAAAAGAAATTTGGTTATTAGAATTATAGAACGATTCACAAATAAAGAAGTGTTTATCATTTTTGGTGGAATTTTATTAATGATAGCGTCAGTATTTTTGATTTCTTTTTATAGTAATAATCAAGAAAATTCAAGTAATAATGTTATTTGGTTGATAGATATCCCTATATCTTTAGTCGTAGCTTTTTCTTTATTACAAGAATTAAATAAAGCGTTTAAAAATAGAGGAATGCAATTTATGTATTTACCTACATTTGCTTTATTTACTTTGATAATTATTGCTGTTACCCATCGAATTATACCAATTGAATATGTTAAAACTTTGGGGTATTTAAATACTTGGAATTCACTTGGGGTAATTACTGCAGTTTCTTTTAAATTTTTATTTATTCTTTTATTTATCATTTTACTTTATAGTTGGAAACTACTCTTAGAAAAAGAAGAACAACAGTCAGAGTTTGTAAAAATTAAAACTAAAAAAGAGTCTTTAGAAAAAGATAAAGAAATTTTATTAATAGCTAACGGAAGCCATTTAGATACAATCAAGCACTTGAAATATGAAATAACAAGTAGAAAAAAGAAATATAAAAAATTAAAAAAATCTTCAAAGGTTGAGTTATCCGATCGTCAAAAAGAAGTTTTAGCAAACCTTGGTGTTTGTGGATCTGAAAAATCATACACTGAAATTGCAGAGGCTATGAATATAAGTGTAGATGGTTTTCAAGCACATATTTATCAAATTAAAAAGGCATTAAACATTTCAGGGGCTGACGGAAAAGAACAATTGATCACTTATGCTACTGATAAAAAATTAATAGATTTCGCCACTATTTCTTGTGATTAGATTACTACTTAATCATATACTTAACTACTAGTGTATTTAACTTTCATCAATGCGTAACCTTTTTTTTAATGTTGATTATAGGCAATTTAGCCAAAATCAATTTTAAAAACCATGAAACAATTTTTTACATTCATTACTTTATTTTGCAGTTCTTTTTTTACGATCTCTCAAAATAAAACTCAATCTTTAGATCAACAAATCGATCAATCATTTCATAATGCTACAAGTTGGTTTACAGATATTATATTATATCAAATACCAATAAGTGAAAATATAACTATTCCGTGGGTGTTAATAATTTTAGTTGGCGGAGCTCTTTATTTCTCTTTCTATTTTAAAGGAATTAACTTTAATGGTTTTGTAACTGCAATTAATGTGGTTAGAGGTAAGTATGATGATATAGATAAGCCTGAAAATAAAATAGATATTTCAGAAACTATAAAGGTGGAAGGTGAAGGAGAGGTTTCGCATTTTCAAGCATTAACAGCGGCTCTTTCGGCAACTGTAGGATTGGGTAATATTGCAGGTGTTGCCATAGCATTATCTATTGGCGGAGCTGGGGCAACTTTTTGGATGATTGTTGTTGGTTTGTTAGGTATGGCTTCAAAGTTTGTAGAATGTACTTTGGGAGTGAAATATCGTGAAATAGAAGTTGACGGAACAGTGTTTGGAGGCCCTATGTATTATTTAAAAAAAGGGTTAAAAGAATTAGGGTATAGTAAATTAGGAAAGGGACTTTCTATTCTATTTGCTATTATGTGTGTAGGAGGTTCTTTTGGAGGAGGAAATATGTTTCAAGTAAACCAAGCTTTTAAATTGTTTGAATACGTTACGGGAGGAGAGCAAAGTTTTATTTATGGAAAAGGATGGTTATTTGGATTAATCATGGCAATCTTTGCAGGAATTGTTATTATAGGAGGCATAAAAAAAATAGCAAAAGTTACAGATAAAGTTGTACCAATTATGGTAGTTGTATACGTATTGGCAGTTATAACTATTTTGGTAATGAACTACACACAAATACCAAATGCGATCAATCAAATTATTCAAGGAGCATTTAATCCTAATGGTATTGCAGGAGGTGTTATTGGAGTGATGATTCAAGGGTTTCGTCGAGGAGCGTTTTCAAATGAAGCAGGTATTGGTTCATCATCAATTGCACATGCTGCAGTAAAAACAAACTATGCTGCAAGTGAAGGGTTGGTTGCTTTATTAGAGCCTTTTATAGATACCGTTGTAGTTTGCACTATGACTGCTTTAGCATTAGTTATTACAGGGCAAATTACAGTGGGAAGTCAGGTATCGTTTGAACAAGGAGCTATTCTTACTTCAAAAGCTCTTGAAAGTGGTATATCATGGTTTCCTTATGTGTTAACAATTGCAGTTATATTATTTGCTTTTTCATCAATGATTTCTTGGTCTTATTACGGGTACCAAGCATGGTCTTATTTATTTGGAAGAGAAAAAAGAACGGGAAATGTTTATAAAATCATTTTTTGCATTTTTACTATAATAGGTGCGTCAGCAACATTAAATGCCGTTGTTAACTTTTCAGATGCTATGGTGTTTGCAATGATGGTTCCGAATATGATTGGTTTAATCTTATTAGCACCTAAAGTAGTTAAAGAGCTTAATCGATACAAAAATGCTATTCAAAATAAATTGTAAATGTTAAACAACCAAAAGCTTAATTCAATTTTGTAGATTTATAATCTTAAACTACAAAACTAAATGAAAAACATATCGCTACTTTTAATATCCAGTTTACTAATAGCATCTTGCAAACCAGAACATAAAGAAGTATCAAAAATAACATCTACTTTCTCTGTTGAAGAAAAAATAGATTCAACTCAAATAAAACACCTTTTTAATTCAGCCTTAACCGAAGGTAAATCGTATGAATGGTTACGGGATTTAACTACCAATATTGGTAGTAGATTATCTGGGTCAGAAGGCGCAGCTAAATCAGTAGTTTGGAGTGAAAAATTAATGAAAAGCGTTGGGTTAGATTCTGTTTGGTTGCAACCTGTTATGGTTCCACATTGGGTTCGTGGAGAAAAAGAAGTTGCTAATTATAATTTTAATGGGCAAAAAATAAATGTACCTGTCTGTGCAATAGGAGGTTCTATTGCTACGCCTATAAACGGAATTACAGCCGAAGTTATAGAAGTAAAAAGTATAGAAGAAGCAAAAAGATTAGGAGATAAAGCAAGCGGTAAAATTATTTTCTTTAATGGCGCTTTTGATAATACTTTAATTCAAACATTTAAAGCTTATGGAGGTTGTGTTGGTCAGCGATATGCAGGAGCATCTGTAGTTGGTAAATTTGGGGCTAAAGCAGTTATTGTTCGTTCGATGACTAATGGAATTGATGACTATCCGCATACAGGTTCTATGGGGTATGGAGATATTCCAAAATCGGAATATATTCCTTCTGCGGCAATTAGTTCGAGAGGAGCAGAGAATTTAAGTAAGCATTTAAAAGAAAACCCTACACTTAAGTTTTATTTAAAACAAAGTTGTGAAACATTACCAGATGCTCCTTCACATAATGTAATTGGAGAAATTAAAGGAAGTGAGAACCCTGATAAAATTATGGTAATCGGAGGGCATTTAGATTCTTGGGATTTAGGTGATGGAGCGCATGATGACGGAACAGGGGTTGTACAGTCATTAGAGGTTGCTTATTTACTTAAAAAAAACAATATTAAACCAAAAAATACAATCCGAATTGTATTCTTTATGAATGAAGAAAATGGTTTGCGAGGTGCTACAGAATACGCACGTTTAGCAAAACAAAATAAAGAGGTTCATATCGGTGCATTAGAATCAGATGCAGGTGGTCATACGCCTAGAGGTTTTTCAATTGATGCAAATGATAAAAATAGAAAATTATTACAAAGCTGGAAAAAACTATTAGCACCTTATGGTTTACATGATATAACAGCAGGTGGCGGCGGTGCTGACATTGGACCATTAAAAGATGAGCATGTTACCTTGGTAGGATATCGACCAGATAGTCAACGTTATTTTGATTATCATCATGCTGCTAGTGATACGTTTGATAAGGTTAATAAAAGAGAATTAGAGTTAGGAAGTGCATCTATGGCGAGTATTATTTATTTAATGGATAAATACTTATACAATAACGAAACATTAAAACCTTAATTGATATATGAAATATGTTTTTTTAGCCTTAAAAATAGTATTAGCTGTTTTCTTAATTTACGGAGGGTACAATCATTTTCAAAACCCAGAGTTTTATAATGGATTTATTCCTGATTTTTTACCAAAACTAGGTGTAAATTATATTTCGGGTATTATAGAAATTCTGTTAGGTATTGGGTTGTTTAAAAAAGGTTATGAGAAGAAATCTGCCTATGGTATTTTTTTATTAATGATTGCTTTTATGCCTATTCATATCTGGGATGCTTTTAAAGAAGTACCAGCAATAGGTTCAAAAATGGCAGCATATATTAGAATTGCAGTACAAGTGTTATTTATTGTGTGGGCATATGTTATTTATAAAAATGAAATTAAATAAATGAAAAAAAAAGTATTATTAGTAGTCTGTGTAAGTTTATTTTTCTCTTGTAAAACACAAGAAAAAGCAGATGTAATTGTTATTAACGCGAACACTTATACCGTAAATTCAAATTTTGATAAAGCTGAAAGTTTTGCAATTAAAAATGGTAAGTTTATAGCTATTGGAAGTAATAAAGAAATTAAAGCTAGGTATGCTGCTTTAAAAACTGTTGATGCGAAAAATAATCCAATATATCCAGGGTTTATAGATGGACATTGTCATTTTTATGGACTTGGTTTACAGCAACAAAAAGTAAACTTAGTAGGAACAAAAAGTTACGATGAAGTTTTACAAAAACTAGTTGAGTTTCAAAAAGAGAAAAACACAACATTTATAACAGGTCGTGGTTGGGATCAGAATGATTGGGAGGTAAAAGAGTTTCCAACAAAAGAAAAGTTAGATAAATTGTTTCCTGAAATTCCTGTAGCCGTTCGTAGAATTGACGGACACGCAATGTTGGTAAATCAAGCAGCAATTAATTTAGCAGGAATTTCAATCAACTCAAAAATAGAAGGCGGAGAGTTCTTACAAGAAGATGGAAAACTTACTGGTGTATTAATTGACAATGCTATGAATTTTATTAAAGTTCCAAAGCCAAGTAAAAGAGAACAGATTCAAGCATTAAAAGATGCTGAGAAAATTTGTTTTGATTTAGGGTTAACCACTGTTGATGATGCTGGCTTAGATAAGCAAGTAATAGAATTAATAGATAGTTTACAGCAGTCAGGTGATTTAAAAATGCGTATTTATGCGATGATTTCAAATAATAAAACCAATTTAAATTATTATTTGAAAAAAGGAATCATAAAAACAGATAGGCTACATGTTCGTTCGGTAAAAGTTTATGCTGATGGTGCTTTGGGTTCTCGTGGAGCAACATTAAAAAGTGAATATTCTGATAAAAAAGGTCATTTTGGAGCTTTAGTAAACTCGTATGCTAACCTTCAAAATTTAGCAACAAGAATTGCAGCTTCAGAATATCAAATGAACACACATGCTATTGGTGATTCAGCTAATTATGTAATGCTTAATACATATAATAAAGCGCTTAAAAATAAAGAAAATCGCCGTTGGAGAATAGAACATGCGCAAATTGTAGCTATAAAAGACTTTCATCATTTTAAAAACATTTTGCCATCTATTCAGCCTACGCATGCAACATCTGATATGTATTGGGCGGAAGACCGTGTAGGAGCAGAAAGAATTAAAGGAGCATATGCGTATAACGATTTATTAAAACAATATGGTAAAGTTGCTTTAGGAACAGATTTTCCTATTGAAAATGTAAGTCCACTTTATACCTATTACGCAGCTACGATACGAAAAGATTTAAAAGGGTATCCTAAAGACGGATATCAAATGAATAATGCCTTATCTAGAGAAAATGCTTTAAAAGGAATGACTATTTGGAATGCTTATGGTAATTTTGAAGAAGCAGAGAAAGGAAGTATTGAAGTTGGTAAAGTTGCCGATTTTATCATTTTAGAAAATGATATTATGACAGTTAAAGGAGATAAAATCCCGAATACAAAAGTTATAGCAACTTATGTAAACGGTGAAAAAGTTAAATAGAATTTAGAACTAATATTAAATTATTAAAAATGAAAAAAATAGCATCCCTATTAACAATTATTTCAGCATTCTTTTCTTGTTCAAGTGAAGAACCTAATTTTGACGCACAAAATGAAGCTGAAATTGTAAAATATATTGCGGATAATAACCTAACAGCTAAAAAAAGCGATTCAGGCTTATACTACGTTATAAATACTGAAGGTACTGGTGGGCAGCCAACATCTAACTCAACTGTAACCATAGCTTATAAAGGTTATTATTTAGATGGAAAAGTATTTGATCAAAACTCAACGTTTAAAACTAATTTACAAAGCGTAATAAGAGGATGGACGGAAGGTGTTACTTATTTTAAAGAAGGAGGAAGTGGTATTTTATTAATTCCATCAAAATTAGGATACGGTAGCAAAAACTATGCAGGAATCCCTGGAGGATCTGTTTTAATTTTTGATATTAGTTTATTAAAAATACATTAAAAAGCATCTTTTTATATAAGTGAGTGTCATATTCTTAAAACGATATAATTATGACACAGCTACAACGTAAACAAGAATATTACAATCAATTAACATTGGCTAAAAAGGCACTTAAAAGCAATCGCTTTAAAGTGTCTTTTTATCATTTAGAAAACGCTCATGTTTTAGGTCAAAAACATTTGTATAGGCACACGTTATCTCATTGTTGGATGTTTATTTACGGAATTAGAATAATAAGCGTAAAAGAAATAATTGGGCAGTTTACTAGAATTTTAGCTGCTATATTGTTTACAAACATTTGGGTACCAAAAGGAAATACTGGAGGAGCAAATATTTCGCCAATAAAGCCCATGCCTATTAGAAAAGAACTTCAAAAATATTTTTATAAATAAATGCATCTTTTTAAATATAAATAAGTCTACTATATGAATTTAAAGATTAAATATCATGAAATATAAAAATCAATGTACGTGTAATTGTGACGGTTGTAAAACAGGAAGTTGTACAAACTGCACATGCGAAAGCTGTTCATGTAATAACTGCAATTGTTAAATCGCAAATTTGTTAACTTTTGTTATTACGAAGTATAAGGTGTTTTTTCTAATGTTTCATTGAAAATTAGCCTTGACTTCGTAATAACATTTTTGTAAATTTATAAAATGACAACAAATCAAGTTTGGACAAAATATGCTGATGACGTTAAATACTTTATTTTAAGTAAGGTTAAAGACGCTACGGTTACAGATGATATTTTGCAAGACACTTTTATTAAAATACACACAAAGCTTCATACGCTAAAAGATATTACGAAATTAAAGGCGTGGATATTCACCATTGCTAGAAACGCTATAATGGACTATTTTAAAAGTACAAATAAAACTTTTGAACTAGCTAATTTTGAAACGGAAACAAAAATAGAAGAGCATACGCATACAGAAAAAGATTGTTTGCGTGGTATTTTACAAAACTTACCAAAAAAATATAGAGATCCTTTATTTTTATCAGATATTAAAGGATTAAAACAACAAGAAGTTGCAACGACTTTAAAGCAAAGTTTACCAACCACAAAATCACAAATTCAGCGAGCACGTAAATTAATAGCTAAAGGGTTTATGGATTGTTGTGGTTTTATTTTAAATGATGATGGTAAATTAGTTGGTGAAATTCAAGATAAAGACGATTGTAAAGTTTGCGGTTAGAAACAACTTTGATTCCTTATTTTTTTAATAATTTAGCTTGTACTGAATATAATTAGTTATTGTATAATTGTATTTTTAATAACGTTGTATAGAAAGAAAAATAACTATGATAAAACCCAAAAAATTAAAAGAAGGAGATAAGGTAGCTACCATTTCTTTATCATGGGGTGGAGCAGGTGAAATTCCTAGTAGATATGAAATTGGTAAAAGGCAGATATATGACAATTTTGGATTAGAAGTTCTTGAAACCAAAAATGCATTGAAACCAGCTAAATGGATTTATGAAAATCCTAAAGCAAGAGCAGAAGACTTAATGGAGGCTCTTGAAGATGATTCAATAAAAGCAATTATTTCTAATATTGGAGGTGATGATAGCATAAGAATATTACCATTTATTGATTTTGATGTTATTAAAAAAAAACCTAAGATTTTTATTGGTTTTTCTGATTCAACAGTGGCGCATTTTTGCTTTTATAAAGCAGGAGTAACATCTTTCTATGGAACATCAACACTTGTTGGGTTTGCAGAAAATAATGGAATGCATAATTATCAAATATCAGATATAAAAAACACCTTATTTTCTAATGGAGTTAGAAATGAAATTAAACCAAATATTGAGGGGTGGACATCTGAACGACTTGAATGGAATAATCCAAAAAATCAAAATATATCTAGACAGTTAACAAAATCCAATGGTTGGAATTTCTTACAGGGTTCTAAAATTGTTTCAGGAGAATTATTAGGAGGGTGTTTTGATGTTTTAGAAACTTTAAAAGATACAAAATTGTGGGTGAGCCCTTCTGAATGGCAAGGTAAAATAATGTTTTTAGAAACATCTGAAGCAACTATGTTACCTCATTATTTTCTTTGGATATTAAGAAATTATGTAGCCTCTGGCATAATGCATAATATTAATGGGCTAATAGTAGGAAGACCTTATGATAATAAATATATAAAAGAATATGAGAATGCATTAATAAAAGTAATTAGAAACGAATCTGGTTTAACAGATTTACCTATAATTACTGAAATGGATTTTGGGCATACTTGTCCTACTTTTACGATTCCTTATGGAATAAAAGCTGAAATAGATCCAATAAATAAGACTTTTTCTATAGTTGAGAATGCTTTAGAAAATTAAAAAAAGCAATTAATAAAGATAGCTATTGTAAAAGGCTATATTTTTTCTAAAACTAGATAAATAATAAAATAAGAATTTTAATTTTAGCTAAACTTAAAAAAGTAAATCCAAAATGAATATTTTTAGAAAAAAAGATGAAATATTAGCATCTCTTGGTAACATGAGAGCAATGAAAAGGTTACATGTTGATACTTTTACTGAGAATAAAATAAAAAATGTTTCAGGTATTAAAATTTCGGAATCAAAAGACGGTCAATTTTGGGTTGAATTTCAAGAATTAAATGAAGTTTTATTTATGAACTCTACCATTTTAAGTCGAATTGATTTAAAAACATTTAAAGGGGCTAAAATAACTTTACTAACTGAAGACTATGAAATAGAAATTAATTCAGATGAAAGAACTATTGAATCTGATTTTTCAAATGTATCAAATACATGGATTACAAAAGTGAGTTTTATTATCGATTTAAAAGAAAGAAAAATAATTGAGGAAAGAAATTTTGAAGAATTAGAATATAAATTCAAAAAAGAGGTATTAAATTTACGAGTAGTAGCGAAAATAGAAAATAATTAATAAGACCTATCATTACTTCAAATTTTAGGTTTATGTGAACTTTGTATTTAAAAATAATGAGAATAGTATACATAATTTTATTATTAGTTAGCACTTTTTCTTTTAGTCAAAAGATAAAATATGTTAATCTTAAAAATGGTTTGAATATAAGAGAAAAACCAAATTCAAGCTCTGGTATAATAGGTCAACTTAATTATTTAGAAAAGATTCAGGTTATTAAAAAAATAGATGAAAAATGGCTTAAAATAAGTTGCGTTGAGAGGGACTCCATTTTTGGGTATGTTTTGGATAAATATCTAATAAATAAAAAGAGTGAATCAAACATGAATGAATGGACTGTTCATGATTTTATAGTTGAGTGTTCAGAGAATTATAAATTAGAACTAGAACAGCTTATTGAATATGAAAGAGAGCAATGGCAAGATGTTCCGAATCCTCTTATCGTTATTTATAAAGGGAATGACATAGGAGACTATCATCACATAAATTTTGAAGATTCAGAAGGAAAAACATATGATTTTGGATTTGGACAAAATGATTTTAGAGGTATATCACTTTTTGATAAAAAAGAATTAAACGATAATCCAAAATATTTAGGGAAATCGTTTAAAATATTTTGGAGCTGGAAAGTTTCACCTTTTCCTTGTTGTTCAGGTGATTATACAATTGTTAAAGCTTACCTTCCTTCGATAGTAAAATTAGAAATTTTAAAAGAATAGCTTTTATGCGTTTACTTTATTTTGAAAAAGGTAAGATAGAAGAAGTATTTATAAACAATGTGGTTTTAGATACACTATTTTGATGACTTGTGTATCTTTACATTCAGTGTAAAACCTTTTTTATATAAGCTATGGTCGAAGTGATAAGTAAAATGAGAAGTTATTTAGAAGCATTTAATATCTTAACGAGTGAGGATATTGATTTATTTGAACAAAAAGTAACGCAAAAAAGAATTAGAAAAGGAGATTTTTACATTAAAGAAGGTCAGGTTTGTAAAGAAGTTAGTTTTGTAACTTCAGGATTGTTTAGGTCATTTTATCACTCCTCAACAGAAGAAGAAGTTACATACTGTTTTATTTTCTCTAATACTTTTGTTAGTGCTTATTCTTCATTTTTATTACAAAATAAAACAGCTGAAAATGTTCAGGCTTTAACTGATGTTGAACTATTAACTATTTCAAGAGAAGATATTCTAAAATTAGAAGAGTTAAGTATTAACTGGTTAAAGTTTTTAAAGGTTATTGCAGAGCAAGAGTATATTAAGCTAGAAAAAAGAGTTTTCTTATTACAAAGGGAAACAGCAGAGCAGCGATATCGAGATTTACTTACCAATCAGCCAGAACTCTTACAGTTAATTCCATTAATCTATCTTTCTTCATATTTAGGTATTACTCAAAGACATTTAAGTAGAATACGAAAGTCTATTTCGAATTAGACATATGTCCTTTCAAAAAAGTTAAAAGGTGCAGTTCTTTGTAAAAAGATATAGAACAAGCATGAAACAAATTTTAATAATTAACGGGCACCCAGATAAAGAGAGTTTTAATTACGCTTTATCAGCAGCTTATATAAAAGGAGTAAATAAAACGGATGCTGAACTTACTCAAATTAATATTTCTGATTTAGATTTTAATCCTAATTTGAGGTTTGGTTACCGAAAAAGAATGGAGTTAGAACCAGACCTTGTTGATGCAATTGATAAAATTAAAAAAGCAGATCACATTGTATGGATATTTCCAATATGGTGGGGAGGTTATCCTGCATTAATGAAAGGTTTTATTGATAGAACATTTTTACCAGGAGTTACTTTTCAACCAATTGAAGGAAAACCATTACCTAAGAAACTTTTAAAAGGAAAATCTGCACGGTTAATTATTACTTCAGACACACCAAAATGGTATGATTTTTTAATTATGAAACGACCAGCTATTAATCAGTTTAAAAAAGGGACACTACAGTTTTGCGGAATAAACCCTGTTAAAGTTACTTTTATTTCAGTAATTAAAGATTCTACTTTAAATTTTAGAGAAAAATGGTTGAAAAAAGTAGTTTTATTAGGAGAAAAGATGGAATAATTAGAACGAATAAGTTGGGGTGGTATTGTAAAATGTGATTTAATTTTCAAAAGTTTAAAAATAAAATCTATGGCATATATAATTATGGTAATTTTAGTGAAAAAAGGAATGATTCTTAACACATTTTCTGTTGATTATTAAGAATAAATTTATAATTTAATACTTTGGCAATAATTTTGAGGTAGTGTTATAAATTTCATACAATTAACCAGTTAATAAAATGAGAATAAAGTTTACTTCGTTTCTGTTTTTTATAGCCTACATAAGTTTAGCACAATCTAAAGAGTTTTTAATTCTAGATAGTTTATCTAAAAAACCAATAGATTTAGTTCAAGTTTTTTATCCTGATATAGAAGTGGGAAGTGTTTCTAATGCAGATGGTAAAATAAAAATTCCCTTAAAAAATAATAGAATTGTTGTATCTCATATAAACTATATTGAAAGTGTCTTTATTTTTGAAGATTTTAAAAATAAAGACACTTTGTTACTTACCCGAAAAGCAAATCAATTAGATGAAATCGTACTTTATAATCTAGATTTAAAGCAAAAATTTATTGATATTTTAGAAAATGGTTTATCAAAAAAATATTCAACTAAGAAGGTTATTCGTAACGCTACTTACAAGGAAAGTTTTAGTGTTAATGATTCACTTACTAGACTATTTCAAGTTCAATTAGATTGGTACAGTAAAAACTCATTGTTTAAAACTGATATAACAATTGAAAAAGAGAATAAAATAACTCTTCAATCTATAGATTTCTCAAAAATTAAAGAAATAAAAAAGGATTTTGTCGACTCGAATAGTGGTCATGTTGAAAATAAATCATTTTTTAAGTTCTTACATTTAGATTTTCTATTACAATATATTTTAGTGAACTCAGCTAAAGACTATGAGATAGAAGTTATTGAAAAAAACAAGAATACTATTAATGTATATTTTAATGCTACTTGTATTCAAAATGGAAAAAATATTTTTAATTTAAAAAACAGTTTAATTGTATTTGATAAAGATTACAAATCTATAAAGAATTTGAAGCTTAATATGGTTTATAATTCTGATTTTAAGGATGCAACGACAAAGAGAACTAAGAAGCCTTATAAAATTAAGATGAAAAGCCATACTATTGAACTTTCATTTAATAAAATGAAAAACAATAAGTATGGTATAAGTTATTCTATTTCACAAATGAATGGAGTAATAAAAACAAAAAGATATATTAATGGCTTTAGGGCTAAACAAAGTTTATTTATTAATGAAAGTAAGTTAGGTGAAAAAATAAAAAAAGGAAACATTGATTTTAATAAACCTTTTTATGAAAATATACCTAGTAATTTAAAAAAGACTAGTGAAAAAATATTATTAACAGAAAAAGAAAAATTATTCATAAAAAGTTAAAATATCTTAAAGTTTATGTAAAAGAATCATAAAACTTTAATTTCGTTGGTATAAAACTGAACGGATGTTAAAAAAAACTTTATTCCTGCTAGGTGCACTATTTAGTATAGGTGTATCAATTTCACAAAATGCTTTAATTCGAAAACCCGCAATAAGTAATGATGCTTCTAAAATGGCATTTAGTTATCATGGAGATATTTGGGTATATAATTTTAATAGTAAAGAGTCAAAAAGAATAACAATTCATAAAGGGTACGAAAGTAACCCAGTTTGGAACTCCAATGGAACAACATTAGCTTTTTCATCAAATAGAAAAGGAAATGATAATATTTTTACAACTTCTGTAAACGGAGGAGTACCTAAGCAGTTAACGTATTATCCTACGGCAAATATTCCTACAAATTGGACTAAAAAGGGAGAGATAGTTTTTACAACTAAAAGAGCGTATAGTGGGCCAGAATGGGATAAACAAATGTATACTGTAAACGAAAAAGGAGGAACTCCACAACGTTTATTAACAGCCTACGGAGAAATGGCTACGGTTTCACCAAACGGAAAATTAATTGCTTTTACTAAAGGAGCTTGTCGTATTGCTCGTGAAGATTATTCAGGTTCAGCACAAAGAGATATTTGGATTTATAATACAGAAACGAAAAAATACATTCAAATAACCGATAACAAAATAAATGACTATTCACCTATTTGGGATGCTACAGGTAATTTATATTATATAAGTGCAAAAAGTGGAAGATATAATGTTTATAAGCAATCAATTTCTTCAAACGGAACGTCAAACGGTGTTGCTACTCAATTAACATCTGAAAAAAAAGATGGAGTTAGAGCATTTTCGGTAAGTAATAATGGAACATTTGTTTATATAAGTGGTGTAAACTTATTTAAGGTTGCAAACGGATCAAAACAAAAAATAAACTTAGCAATTCCTTCAGACAATCGTTTTGAAGAAGAAGAAACAAAAACAGTTTCTAACGGTGTTAGTAGTTATGCAATTTCACCAAACGGAAAAAGCATAGCACTTGAAATTAATGGAGAAATTTTTGTAAAAGAAAATAATAAAGAAAAGAAACGATCTAATAATGTAAGTAAACATTCGTTTAGAGATAGAAACCCACAATGGATAGATGATAAAACGGTTGTTTTTTCATCAGATAGAGATGGTGTTTATCAATTATATAGTGTAGTTTCTACAGATACATTAGTCGGTTTACACCGAAGTTTAAAAACGAAAGTTACGAAGCTAACCAAAAGTAAGGAAGATGTAGAAAGTTCTTTGGTTTCTCCTGATGGTAAGAAAATAGCATATCAAGTTGGTAGAGGAATTTTAATGATTGCCGATTTAAAAGACGGTAAAATTGTTAAATCAAAAGAATATTCAAATTCATGGGCAGCGGCCGAAAGCGTTTCATGGAGTCCTGACAGTAAATATATCGCATACTCACAAGAAGATTTAAATTTTGATAGTGAAATATTTATTCAATCGATAAAAAATCCTTCAACTAAAATGAATGTATCAATGCATCCACGAAGTGATAGAAATCCCGTTTGGAGTGCAGATGGTAAAAAGTTAGCATTTTTATCTAATAGAAGCGGAATTAATTATGATGTTTGGATGGTTTGGTTAGACAAATCTGACTGGGAAAAATCTAAGAAAGATCATGAAGAAGGTTCTTATTATCCAGAGAAAAAAGACACGAAAAAAGGAAAATCTAGTAAAAAGGATAAGAAGAAAAAAGTAATTGTTAAGATTGATGAAGATAGAATATATAACCGTTTAGTTCAGGTAACATCTTTACAAGACAATGAGTACAGTCCTATATTTAGTGCCGATAGTAAATTTATTTATTTTTCAGCAACAGACCCTGCAAGTAAAAAAAGAAGTACTTACAAAGTAAAATGGGATGGTAGTAAACCGAAAGCAATTAAAGCAGTACGTGGCGCTAGAGGCATTTCAGAAAATAAAGGAAAAGTTTACTTTACCTCAAGAGGGAGTTTAAGTAAATTAGATACAAAGTCTGATAAAGTAACCAAATTACCACATTCAGCTACGTATACTAAAAACGTAAAGAAAGAATACGAGCAAGTTTTTAATGAAGGAATAAGAGCTTTAACGGCTGGTTTTTATGATCCTGAATTTCATGGATATGATTGGAGTGGCTTGGTTAAAAAATATAGACCTTGGGTATTATCTGCAACCACACATCAAGATTATACGTATATGTATAATTTATTGTTAGGTCAGTTAAACGCAAGTCATATGGGGTATCGAGGATCAGCACCTAGAAACACAAGTGATAAAGTTGGTTTATTAGGTTTAGAGGTAGCAAATACCAATGATGGAGTAAAAGTGAACTATGTTTTAGAAAATACAGTTGCCGACAAGTCAAAAAGTAAATTGAAAAAAGGTGATATTATCGTTGCTGTAAATGGTAAGAAGATTTATAAAAACACTAATTTTTATAAATTATTAAAACAAACTCGAGGAAACGAAGTGTTATTGAGTTTAAAAAATAAAAAAGATGTGGTAATAAGACCACAAAGATCTATTAGAGGACAACAGTATGAAGCGTGGATAACTTCTCGTAAAAAATTAGTAGATGAATATTCTAACGGACAATTAGGGTATATACATATTCAAGGAATGAATATGCCAAGTTTCGAGCGTTTTGAGCGTGAATTAAAAGCTAGTGGTTATGGTAAAAAAGGAATTGTAATTGATGTGCGTTATAATGGCGGTGGTTGGACAACCGACAGATTAATGGCTGTTTTAAATGTAGATCAACATGCTTATACAATACCTAGAGGAGCGGTTAAGAGTTTGAAAAATAATAAGAAATTTGCAGGGAATTACCCGTTTAATGAGCGTGCAATCTTATCAGTAAACACAAAACCAGTAGTTGCTTTGTGTAATGAGAATAGTTACTCGAATGCTGAAATTTTTTCACATGCTTTTAAAAACTTAGGATTAGGTAAGTTAGTAGGGCAACCAACATTTGGAGCAGTAGTTTCTACTGGAGGAAAAAGATTACAAAACGGAGCAATTCGTATGCCTTTTAGAGCTTGGTTTGTTAAAAAATCAGGAAAAAATATGGAGAATGAAGCTCCAGCAGTACCAGATTATTTAGTTAAAAACGCACCAGGATGGAAAGAAAGAGGTGAAGATGCACAACTAAAGAAGGCGGTTGATGTTTTATTAAAAGATTTAAAATAAGAAACAGTTTTATTAAAAATAAAATGAAGCATAGAAATTATTTTCTATGCTTTTTTTATGATTATTTTTGCAGGTATGATGCAGATAACAGCGAACGATTTATTAGAGAAGTTAAAAGAAAATTTTGGATATGATAGCTTTCGATTAGAGCAACAAAAAATCATTGAAAATGTTTTAGCAAAAAAAGATACGTTAGTAATAATGCCAACAGGTGGAGGGAAATCGATATGTTTTCAATTACCAGCATTGTTTTTTGAAGGAATAACATTAGTTATTTCTCCATTAATAGCCTTAATGAAAGATCAAGTTGATAGTTTAAAGGCAAACGGAATCGCTGCAACTTACTATAATAGTAGTCAATCACCAGAAGAACAACAACAAGTTTTTGATGGTATTGTAAATAAAACAGTTAAACTAGTATATGTTGCTCCTGAAAGTTTAGCATTGCTTCAGAATATATTAAACCAAACATATATAAGCTGTATTGCTATTGATGAAGCACATTGTATTTCTGCTTGGGGGCATGATTTTAGACCGTCATATAAGCAATTATCATTTTTAAAAAGAACACTACCTGATGTTCCTATTGTTGCATTAACCGCAACAGCAGACAAAGCAACTCAAGAAGATATCTTAGAACAATTAGCGGTACCTCATGCAACAAAATATGTAAGTTCTTTTAATAGAGAAAACATAAGTTTAGAAGTACGACCTGCAAATGATAGGGTGCAGCAAATCATTAAATTTATTAATAAAAAACCAAATGAAGCTGGTATTGTATATTGTTTAAGTAGAAAGGCAACTGAGCAATTGGCAGGGAAGTTAAAGCAGCAAAATATAAATGCAAAGGCATATCATGCTGGTTTAACTTTTGAAGAACGCGCTAAAAACCAAGAAGATTTTATTAAAGATGAGGTTCAAATTATCTGTGCAACTGTTGCATTTGGTATGGGAATCGATAAATCGAATGTACGTTGGGTAATTCATTACAATATGCCCAAAAATATTGAAGGCTATTATCAAGAAATAGGTAGGGCAGGGCGTGATGGTTTAGCGGCAAAAGCATTGTTGTTTCATAGTTATGCCGATGTAATTCAATTGCGTCAATTTATTGCAAATACAAGCAATAAAGAAGTACAAGAAGCAAAGTTAGATCGTATGAAGCAGTTTGCTGAAGCAACTGCATGTAGACGAAAAGTTCTGCTAAGTTATTTTGGTGAATTAATAGAAAACGATTGTGGTAATTGCGATGTATGTAAAAATCCAGTGCAGTTTTTTGATGGAACAATTATAGCACAAAAAGCACTTTCTACCATTTACCGATTACGAGAAAAAGAAGCAATGGGTACAGTGGTTGATGTATTAAGAGGAGCCAAAAATGCGGGTGTTTTAGATAAAAATTATCAAACTTTAAAAACCTACGGAATTGGAGCAGATATTTCGTGGAAAGATTGGCAGCACTATATTATTCAGTTAATAAATCAGGGATTTTGTCAAATCGCATTCCATTTAAATAACACATTGCAATTAACTGATTTTTCTAAAAAAGTACTTTTTGATGGCGAAAAAGTTCAATTAACAATACCAGTTGAACTTAAGAAGGAAGAAAAGGTAACGAATGCCAAAGGAAGAAAGGTAGCAAAGAAAGCTGTAAAGGATACATTATTCGAACGTTTACGAAAATTACGTTACCGTATAGCACAAGAAGAAGATATTGCAGCATATTTAGTTTTTAGTGATGCGACTTTACGTGAATTAGAAAACGAACGACCACAAACAGATTCCGCATTTATGGCAATAAGCGGAGTAGGAAAACGAAAGTTAGAAGTTTATGGAGGTGAGTTTATGGAAGAGATTAAAACCTTTGTAAAAGAAAAAAAGAAAGGTAAAAAAGACACAACTTTAGAAACCTATGCTTTATATAAAGAAGGTTTTTCAATAGATGATATTGCTGATAAACGTAATTTAAAAGCACAAACAATTTTTTCTCATCTATCTAAATTATATTTAGAAGGAAAAGACGTGAGTTTAGATGAGTTTATTGATGCTAACACGATTAAATTAATAGCAAACGCAAAAAAAGTATTAAAAAACGAACCTACTTTAAAACCTTATTTTGAGTTTTTAGGAGAAAAAGTTCCGTATGAGCAAATAAGAATAGGACTTACTATTTTACAAAAGAAAAGATAAGATTGTTCAATGAAAAAAAGTGAATCTCCTACCAATAAAACAGATGTAGACTTTTTAGATTTAAAAGAAAGAATAGTTTATTTAAAGAATGAAATTAGTCAAATAGAAAATAGATTATTTCCGTTTGAACAATCTTTAAGAAATGCTATTTCAGATTTATTAGTTGAAGAGAGAGAGTTAACTACTTTATATAAAAATCAAAAGAAAGCTAAAAAAGAAAAACGTTTAGCGCAGAAAAAGAAAGGAAAAAATTATGTTGCTTCAACAGGTTTAAAAGTAATTGATAAAAGTGCGTCACTTTCTGATGCTTCTAATCAACAAGAAAAAAAGCGATTATACAAAGAGGCTATGTTTCATGTACATCCTGATAAGTTTTCTTTAAAAGAAAATGAACAAGAACTAGCGACAGATATTACTACTAAACTTATAGAAATATATAAAACAGGTACTTTAGAAGAATTACAGGCGTATCATGCACACATTTTTAGTGGAAATACATCAATTGTACTAAAAAATAGCTCAAAACAAAAGAATAGTATTGATACCAATGCCTATTTAAAAAACGAAATAACAACGTTAGAATATCAGTTAGAAAACTTAGTATCGTCACATACCTATACCGTTTTAACATCTTATACACAACCAATGTTATTTGTAAATGAATTAGTAGCTTATTACAGTGATCGTATTTTTAAATTAAAAAAAAGAACAAGAACTAAATAATTATACCCTCATCATATAAGATGAGGGTATAATACTGGGTATTTAATTTTTAATGAACTTTTTTATTGTTTTTTTTCCTCCATCATTTATTTCTATCAGATATACACCCTTTTTTAATGATAAGATATCGATAAAATTATCATTAATAAGACGACCAGATTTTACTAATTGACCAATTGCATTTGTAATTTTGAAAGTGGTTCTTTTTAAATCTAAATTTTTTATCGTTATGAACGATGCCGCTGGGTTTGGATATATAATATAATGAGAGTCTGACGAGGTTAAAATATTTGTTTGTCTACTAATATTATCAGTAATATTTACAGTGTAGTCTTCAACTTCTCCATCAGCAAAAGTTTCACAGGCTGTCGATGCTGAATTATATTTCATAGATACACGCATTTTTGTTGCGCCCAAAAGTGCAGTTGTTGGAATGGTTACGTTTGAAGATCTATTTGTAGCACTGTTTGAAGAATTAGACATTACCTTTTCATTTATTTCAAAAGTCCCGTTTTGATTATAATCAATCCATACAGTAAAAAACTCTGAATAAGCTGAATTATTAAAACCTGCACTAACCACTAGTTGAGTAGTACTTCCTTTTGTTACCGTAGCAATTTTAGAGGTGAAATCTCCATAACCTCCATTTGCTGCAGTTGTATTGGTCATTCCTCCAAAAGAAACATAATCAATCCATTCGTAGGTTACTCTATTTCCTTTTGATGCGCAATAGTTAATTACTGCATTTAAAGTAGTAAATGTTACATTGCTGCTAGGTATTGATACATTCCCTGCCGCATCTTTTGCTTTTACGGTATAGGTATACGATGTATTTGCTATTAACCCAGTAATGTTAGCCGAAGTCCCGCTAACGATTGCTATACTTGTAGCTCCATTAAAAACTTCATAGGCTGTTACAGCTACGTTATCTGTTGAAGCTGTCCAATTTAATGTCGCTGTAGTTTGTGTAATATTAGAAGCAATTACATCTATTGGAGCTGTTGGTGCTTGTGTATCTGGAGCATTTGTAGTTACATTTAGAGTATTACTTGCTAGTGATATGTTTCCTGCTGCATCTTTTGCTTTTATTAAAAAGGTATATGCTGTTGCTGCTGTTAACCCTGTTGCATTATAGGTGGTTGCATTAGTCGTAGTGCCTATTTTTGTACTACCGTTATATATTTCATACGATGTTACAGCTACATTATCAGTGGAAGCTACCCAATTTAAGGTTAAACTTGTTTCTGTTATATTAGATGAAGCTAAACTACTTGGAGCAGTTGGTGCTTGTGTATCTGGTGCGGCACTAATAATAGTTACTGTATAATCTTCTACTTCACCATAAGAAAAGGATGCTTCACAGGCTACTGGTGTAGCATTGTATTTTAAAATAACACGCATTCTTGTAGGCCCTTCTATAGCAGAAGTTGGTACAGTAAACGTTCCGCTAACTGGAGTTGTTTTAGATTTTGCTTTTGTCCAAACAGTTTCGTTAGCATCAGAGAAGTCTCCATCTTTATTATAATCAATCCAAACACCATAACCTTCATCATAAGCAGTTCCTGTCCATTTTGGAGTAATTGTAATTGTATTAGTTTCACCTTTTGTTAAATTCGTAGAAATTGATGTATGATCAGAATAACCATTACCTCCTGTAGAGGTGTTATTGATTGTTCCTAAAACTACTTTTTGAATATATTCAACGTTAACATTAGCTCCTTTAGAGGTACAATAATTTATAGCTGTAGTTGTTAAATTTACCGATGCTGAATATGCTGAGGTGTTATTGGTATCGCATTTTGATCGAACTTGTACTTCATATTCGGTACTAGGAGATAAGTTTGTTATGGTATTTGTAGCACCTACTATGTCTGTAACAACAGACCAGTTAGAAGTACCTGTTTTACGATATCTTAAATCGTAATTAGCAGAAGGAACATTACTCCAGTTTATTTTTGCAGTATTACTCGTAATATTACTTGTTGTTATACTATTTGGTATGCTAACTTCACAGGGTACACTAATGCTTATAATTTTGAAATCATCTATAAAATAACCATCATAAGTGGTTGAATAACTTTCTTTTTTATTATTTGCGTCAGACTTGAATCTAAATCTAAAGGAAGCATTCGTTGCGTTTAATAAAAAGCTATTATTGTTAGCATCTATTACTATTTCTTCCATAACCCATTTATTCATTTGGTCACCATCATATACCCTACCTGAACTATTTGTGCTTTGAAAAGCTTTGCTAGTACCGTTTTTTTGAGAATGAGCGCTATTAGTAGAAGAAGTAGCGTTTGGTTTGTTATAATTACCACATAAAGCTTGCCAGTTAGTTCCATTAGTGGCTGCTTGTATTTCTACAAAATCAAAATTCCTTTCGATATCCCACTTTGTATAAAATTGAATAAGCACTTTGCTAGAGGTTGAGAGATCATATGAATTTTTAGAAGTTAGTGTTTTAGTACTATTGTTAGGGTAGGGACTAGTACTATTACTTCTTAATGCTGTGTTGCCAGAAAAAGCATCTGTTGTACTACTTACCCAACCATTATTATTATTCCAGTTAGAAAGTCCATCAGTATCAGGAGAATCACTTAATAAAACTGTAGGATTATAATATTTTTCGAAGTTAGCATCATAAAAGATTCCCTCGTCATTAGATAGCTTAACATTATATTCTATTTTTTCATTAGCAGTTATATTGTTGTTTAAGACTAAACTTCCTGTTACATTTTGTTGTGTTAGAATATTAATTCCAGTTATTGGAGTAGGAGCGATTATACTGCTAATATTTGTAGAAATAGGAGTTATAGTAACTGTAAAGTCACTAGAAGTTTGACTAATTCGTTCTATACCAAAAGTTAAATTAGCTGTAAGAGAGGTAATGTTACTTTGTGTTAAATCATGCAATTTTGCATATTTACCTGCTTGATAAGCACTCATTAAATAAATACGTACGGCTCTTTTTGCAATAGGTACTATTTCTGTTGGATTTGGCCAAAAACCAGAATCACCATGTTCAGGAGTCGTTGCAAGAATGTTTTTACCAGAACCAGCAGAACCATTAGTATCTGTATTACCGCCTACCATCCAATCGTCGGCAACACCATTAGCGGCAGAAAATATGGTAGCACCAGAAACATATCTATTATATTTAGTCATGTCTTCATGCCATTTGTGCATTTCATCTTCTCTACCAGATGTAAATGTAGGATTTCCTCCATACGGATGAGGAATTCCATTTGCATATGAATGATTCATTAAACATGTTTTAATATTTCTATTTAAAACAAAATCTCTTAAAATCTGAGACTCTGGTTCTGAAAAAGCACTAGGCCCTCTGTAAGATTCACTAGTTGGAGTTCCAGAAGATCCACTACCAGCAGTACCCCAGAAATAGTCAAAATTTCTATTTAAATCTACACCTCTATTAACAGCGGTATTACCTGTACCGCCAGTATTTGGTTTTAAGTTTTTACGTTGCATACCTCCACCATTAGGTGCTACATGTTCGTTCCAGCGTAAGCCATCAGGATTTACTATTGGAATAAAATACAATTCGTTGTTATCTACTAAATTTTTTATAGCAGTATCGGTAGCGTAATTTTCTAATAAATACCACATAAAGTAGATGTTACTCATTAAACTGCTAACCTCTCTAGAGTGAATCATTGAAGTGTATAATACTTGAGGTTTAGAGCCTTCTGGTAAGCTCTGGTTTCCCGTTATTTTAACATAGTAAACTGTTTGACCATTCCATGTGGTTGTTCCTTGTTGGTTTCCATGTGTTTTTTGATTTGTAGGAGAAGCATCAGCTTTAGCTGAAATTAAATTAGGGAACTTTGTTCTCATTTCATCAAGTTCAGCAATTGTTTCACTAACAGTTAAACAACCACCCATAGAACCTAAGTTAAAATTAGTAGGCACTTGCCAGTCTATTTCACTACAGCCATTATATTGTAAACTACTATTTATTATAGTATTTGAAACAGCAGTTTTATTAGCTAATTTTCTACTCTTTCTTAACTGAAGATTACGAACTGCTTTTGGTAAGTTTTCTGAGATCCTTTTTTGGTAAAAGCTGGTTAAATTTTCAATATCGATGGAATAGGGAATCTTTTCTTTTTTTAAAATATTTAATTCAGATGTAGATAGTTCTAACTGAATACTATTTTCTTTGTGAGTGCTACCACATCTGAGATCGATTCCGTTTTTTACTAAAAGTTGTTGAATTTGTTGAGATGGGCTTTTGATTGTTACTCTTTTACTTAGGTCTTGAGAAAATGAAAAGAGACTAAAAGATAAGCATAAAGCTATTGTAGCTAATTTTTTCATAATAAATAATTAAGTTTTACGGGGGTTATACATTAATTATGTTAAATATCAAACAAAACACTTTAATACACAATGTTTTAAGTAAAAAAAGTAATAAAATTTATGCCGTAGTTTTATTATTTATTATGAAAAAATAAGTTGTGGAAAACAAAAAAATCAGAACTTAAATAGCAGTTATACGTTTTAGTAACTTAATTCTTCCATCTCTTTAATAATAGTATCTAATTTCGAAATTAATGTACCGTATAAAATTTTAGTAGATATTTTATAAACGATTATTCCAATAAAAAAAACTATAATAGCAACGATTAAACCAATACCTAAAACTTCAAAAATTGTAGTATCACTTGATATGAAATTAGAAAAGAAGCTTTTTTCTTTAACAGTATAGGCTAGTGTAAAAATTGATAATACAGCTAAAGGAATTGCAAACATAAATAACTTTTTTGTTGCCCTCATTATTGAGTTTATAATGCTCTTATAATTTTTTAAATAGGTTAAATTATCTGATCCTACATCAATACTATCAAATTGACTTAGTAGTTTGCTATTAAAATAATATAAACATAAAATTAAAAAAGTTCCGTAAGCTCCAATAATAGGCTCTGATAAAAGAATACCGCCAATAAGAACAATTCCTGCCATAGGTAATAACCCTTTGTTATCTATCTCATAGGTTCTTCTTATTTTATTGATAACCGATTTTGATTTTTGATTGTATAATCCATTTATTTTTGGAGCAATTAAGGCCTGTTCGTTAATAAATGCTTCGTTCCATATTTTTTCAATTGATTTTTCCATCTAGTATAATTTTTAATTGTTTTTTAATTCTGTTAATACGAACTGCAATGTTATTTGGGCTGGTACCAATAATTGCAGCAATTTCTTTGTGCGGATTTTCTTCTAAATGCAATAAAATAACCGCTCTGTCTGTCTCTGACAATTTTTTTATAGCGTCATACAGTAAATTCAAATTCTCATCCTTAAAAGCGGTGTTTTTTTCAGACTCTTCATGAAGTATTTCTACATTAGTACCTCTTCGTTTGTTTTTCTTATTTAATGTTAGGCAAACATTTAGGGTAATTCTGTATATCCAAGTACTCCACTTCGATTTTTCTTTAAAAGCATCCTTACTTTTCCAAATTTGCAAACATGCCTCTTGATAAAAATCTTCAAAATCCTCTTGAGAATCTGTATATGCTCTACAAATTTTAATTATAAGCCCTGCATGCGGCATTATAGATGTTGTGTAAAAGTCGTTACTCAAAATTGTTTTTTATTGATTAGTATTCATAGAATTAAAAGTATTACAAGATAGCGTAAAAAAATAAATTATTTTATTTTCAATAATTATTGAAAGTTTAATAAAATGTTATATATTTGCTGTATGAATTTAGAAGCTGCAAAATTAAAGTACATACATACCTGGGGAAGTTTAGCAACTAGCTGGGGTATAAATAAAACAATGGCGCAAGTTCATGCACTATTATTAGTGTCTACAAAACCTTTATCGGCAGATGATATTATGGAAACTTTACAAATTTCGAGAGGAAATGTAAATATGAATGTAAGGGCATTGATTGATTGGGGAATTGTAAGCAAGGAATTTGTAATGGGAGAACGTAAAGAGTTTTTTGTAGCAGATAAAGATATTTGGGAGTTATTTAAGCAAGTTACCAAAGAGCGAAAGAAGCGTGAGATTGAACCTGTTTTAAAAGTTTTAGAAGAATTACAAACGGATGTTGAAGAAGAATCGGAAGATGTAGAAGCTTTTAAAAAGGTAATGAAAGACCTATCTACCGTAACAACTACTGTAAATAATATTCTTGATAAAACGATAAAGGCTGATGAACACTGGTTATTATCAAGCTTTACAAAAATGATAAAAAAGTAAAAAAATTTGAAAATAAACTTTCAATAATTTCTGAAACTATGAAAATAAATATCTCAATTATGACGTGGATTAATAGAATTTTAATAATTCCGTTTTTAGTATTACTATTAATTGGAATCGTAGAAAAAGAATATTTCTCATTAGCAGCTGTTTTAGCTTTTTTTATTGGTATTTATCAAGTGTTTTCATTTTTAATGACTCTTTTTTATTTGAGGTTTATAGATATGAAATACTGCAGGCTAATTCTAGGTTATTTTAGTATGGTAATAATCTATTTTATTTCACTGTATGTTGTAGATTATTTTTATAAAAACTCTATAAATGAAGGATTTATTTGGATAACAATGTGTGTTATACCAGTATTGTTATCAATCTTTTGGACATATATTTTAGAAACTTTAAAAAAAGAAATATGAATCAACTCACTTATGTTATTTATATTTTATTATCAAGTGCTATCGTTATTTGGGTAGGAAATATGTGCTATAAAAACGGACAGGTATATATTTTAAATTATTTTCCAGATAGAATAGCTTTTGGAAATGGTATTAACAAACTACTAAGAATTGCATATTATTTATTGAATATAGGTTTAGCTGTTTGGAGTTTACATTCATTAAAAGAAATTACTAGTACAGTAGCAATGATTCTAGAAATAAGTAGTCGATTGAGTTACATTTTATTGATTATAGCTTTGTTACACATGCTAAATATTTATACAGTATATCTAATTCATAAACAATTTAAAAACAAAACAGTATGAAGTTAAGTTTAGAAAAAGATTGGCAAAAAATTAAAGTACACTTTAAAAAAAGTTTCGGAGTAAATATGCACGTTTCTATAGCTTCAGTAAACGTACATAATGAACCAACAGTTACACCAATAGGTTCTTTGTTTTTAAATAAAAATCAAACAGGTTTTTATTTTGAAAAATTTGCAACGAAACTAGGTGAAAATGCTAAAGAAAATAAAAGTGTTTGCATACTAGCAGTGAATTCAAGTAAATGGCTTTGGCTTAAAAGTTTGTTTAAAGGTGTTTTTTCTGAATATCCAGCTGTGAAATTGTATGGTGAGTTAGGTGTAAAAAGAATAGCTACAAGTAATGAACTACGCGCTATGCAACGAAGAGTAAAATCAACCAAAATATTAAAAGGAAATAAATATTTATGGGGAGATATGCCGATGGTACGTGAAGTAAAGTTTACCAAAGCAGAAAAAATAAACCTAGGTAAAATGACTAGAGAATTATAATAAAAACAATTAAAAATAAAATTATGAACACATCATTAGAATTAATCGCGTATTTAATTTATTTACCAATTAGTATTGGATTAACAACACTTGTATCTCAACATCTTTTTAAAAATAGTAAAATTTTTATGTTAGATATATTTCATCAAAAAGTTGAAATAGCTATGGCAACCAATAAGCTTTTTAAAATTGGTTTTTATTTATTAAATATTGGTTTTGCGTTAAGAATTATCAAAATCTATGGATTGGTAGATTATAAAGATCTAGTTGAAACCTTAAGTAGTAAAATAGGTGGTTTTTCAATCTATTTAGGAGTTGTAATGATCTGTTTCATTCTCTTTTTCTTAAAAGGAAGAAAAGCAAGTAGGCAAGGAGAAACTGAAACAATAAAAGAGTAAGTAGTTCGTGTAAAAAATAATGATCACCTAAAAAGAAAAACTATGCCTACAATTGTATTATTCACCAAAGTAAAAGCAGCTCAAAAATTAGTTTTTGACCTTTCTAGAAGTATAGATTTACATAAAATTTCTACTAAAAAAACAAATGAAAAAGCAATTTCAGGGAAAACGGAAGGATTAATAGCGTTAAATGAAACGGTTACTTGGAGAGCGAAGCATTTGGGTATATATCAGAATTTCACATCAAAAGTAATAGGTTGTGATTCACCAGATTATTTTGCAGACATAATGCTTTCAGGTGCTTTTAAAAGTTTTAGGCATGAACACTATTTTTCATATGAAGATAATATAACAACTTTGGTGGATGTTTTACAGTATGTTTCTCCATTAGGAATGTTGGGTAAATTAGCAGACCTATTGTTTTTGAAAAGGTATATGACCAACTTTCTAATTCTTAGAAATGATACCATAAAAGAATTTGCAGAAACAGACAAATGGAAAGAAATACTTACATGAGTTTAAAAGTAATCAATAGTTTAGTAACTTATTTTATTAGTGCTATTTGGCTAATAAATGGACTTTTCTGCAAGATTTTAAATTTTGAACCAAGGCATCAACAAATTGTTTCAAGAATTTTAGGTGGTGAATATGCTAGTGAATTAACCCTATTAATAGGATTATCAGAACTAGTAATGGTGGTTTGGATTTTAAGCCAATTTAAATCTAGATTAAATGCTATTTTTCAAATAACAATAGTTCTTGTAATGAATGTTATAGAATTCTTCTTTGCTTCAGATATATTACTTTGGGGTAAATTCAATATTGTTTATGCCTGCTTGTTTGTTGTATTGGTGTATTACAATGAATTTGTATTAATTAAAAAAATAAATAAAGATGTCGTTTCTTAAGAATCATTTATTTGGAGTAGAGGCTTTTTTTGAAAGTTCACTTGTTTTAACTTTTGCTGTACCAAAAGAAGAATTAGCAGAGTTAATACCAGAATGTTTAGAGTTGGATTTATTTAAAGATAAATGGGCGTTTATAGCAATGGCAACAGTGCAAACAAAAAACTTAAGACCAAAAGGGTTTCCTAAGTTTTTAGGAAATGATTTCTTTCTAATAGGCTACCGTGTTTTCGTTCGCTATACGAATGCAAAAGGAAAAAAATTACGAGGGTTGTATATTTTAAAGTCAGAAACAAATAAAAAAAAGATGGCTTTTATGGGGAATATATTCACACATTATAATTATACAACTACAGATATTAATCA
Organism: Tenacibaculum ovolyticum DSM 18103; assembly: GCF_000430545.1. GTDB lineage: Bacteria > Bacteroidota > Bacteroidia > Flavobacteriales > Flavobacteriaceae > Polaribacter > Polaribacter ovolyticus. The sequence goes on along the minus strand of NZ_KE387165.1, from coordinate 42,369 downwards.
AATTAAAAAAGAAGTTGTTACAGAAATATATTCAAAAAAATCTAAATTTAAGATCGTAACGAAAGAAACTATAGGCGCTATTGATTTACCTAAATTATCACCTTTTGATAGTTGGAAAGAAGCAAGAAGGTTTGCAGGCCCGTTACCCTTTACGTTTACGTATAATGAAAAATCAAAAGAAGTCTTAATTATTGAAGGAGTACGGAAGAACTGGAAACCAAAACCTGTAAATATAACAGCGTATGATATTTCTTTTTTAGATGATTTAAAACTAGAAAAAAGTGTGCTAGCCAATGCTTTTAAAATAGAGAACGTACCGTATTACTGGAAAAAAGGAGTCGTAGAGTTATGGAAGTAGCGAGAAGAAAATTTCAAGGAGTTTTAAATATTTTAAGCTTTAATAGGCACTTCTATATTGTCGGTTTAATCGTTCTAGCAGTATTAATTGGCAGTCAGTTTTTATTAAAATGGCCAAATGGTTTGTTCTTGGGGGGGCTATTACTATTTCTTTATGGGTTTATAATGCCATTAATAGTCTCGATGTATGTGTATGATTTTTCAAAGTATTATACATTGTCTTGGTTGGATAGTATTATAAAAATTAAGCCTGAAAGTATGGTAAATATAAATGCAGGATTTGATGAAACAAGTTTTATTATTAAACGTAAATTTCCAAATGCAAGCTTAAAAGTTTTTGATTTTTACAATGTAAAAGAACATACCGAAGCAGCTATTGTAAGAGCTAGAAAGGTAACAACGGAATATCCAAACACACAAGAAATTAAGACAAGTTATATTCCATTAGAAAATGCATCTGTAGATGTTGTTTTTTTGTTGTCAGCAGCTCATGAAATAAGGAAAGAATCTGAGAAAGTTCAGTTTTTAAAAGAGTGTTACAGAATTTGTAAACCAGAAGGGAAAATAATAATGGTAGAACATTTACGAGATTTTCCAAATTTCTTAGCATTTTCAATAGGATTTACACATTTTTTTTCTCGAAAAGTATGGAAAAGAGTATTCAAAAAAGCAGGTTTTAATTCTGTTTCAGAGGTTAAACTTACGCCATTTATGTCTGTTTTTAGTTGCAATCCATAAAAAATATCTATGTATATTCATTTAAAAATAATAGGAGTATTATTAACTCTACTAGCCTTTTTGCATATCGGATTTTCAAAATATTTTAATTGGAAAGAGGAGTTAAGTACATTGAGTTTAATTAATCAACAAATGATGAAGGTTCATACCTTTTTTATAGCTTTTGTTGTTTTTTTAATAGGTGTTTTATGTTTTACATCAACAAAAGAAATTATTGAAACAAACTTAGGCAGAAAAATAGCCTTTGGTTTATCTCTTTTTTGGTTTGTGAGGCTCGTTTTTCAATTCTTTGTATATTCTCCGATGTTATGGAAAGGGAAAATATTTGAAACAATAATGCATGTTTTGTTTACACTGTTTTGGGGGTATTTAAGTACGGTTTTTTTTATAATATATTTAAATTAAAAAAATATGAGTTTTTTAAATGCAGAGTGGCGAAAGTTAGTAATGATTAATTACGAAGTAAATCCAGAAATATTACAAAAGTATGTGCCGAATGGTACTGAACTCGATTTTTTTAATGATAAATGCTATGTTAGTGTTATTGGTTTTATGTTTTTAGATACTAAAATATTAGGAATGAAGATTCCGTTTCATAGAAACTTTGAAGAAGTAAACCTTCGGTTTTATGTAAAAAGGAAAGTTAATAATGAATACAAAAGAGGTGTGGTGTTTATTAAAGAAATCGTACCAAAATCGGCAATTACATTTGTTGCAAATACCATTTATAATGAAAATTATGAAACCTTACCAATGAAACATGTATGGGAAGAGTCTGATGAAAAATTAAAGGTTTCTTACCAATGGAAAAAAGCTAAGAAGTGGAATGAAATTTCTGTTGAGGTTTCAAATATTTTGTGTGGAGTTGAAGAGAATTCAGAAGCTGAATTTATTGCAGAACATTATTGGGGCTATGCTAAAAATAAAAATATAACAACAGAGTATGAAGTGAAACACCCAAAATGGAAACAGTATTTGGTGGAAGATTATAAAGTTGCTATAGATTTTTTAGCAACTTATGGAAAGTGCTTTGAAGAGTTAGAAAATCAGAAACCAACCTCCGTATTTTTAATGGAAGGCTCAGAGATTTCAGTAGAGAATAAAATAGTGTTCTAAAAAAAAACAGCTAAAAATAGAGAAGGATATTAATTTGAGCTTAGCGTAATATTGAGTAAAACTAATGAAGAGCTCGTTTTTATTTTTACCTCAGTTCTTTGTTGTACATAGTTTTTTATTTCAAAATAATCCATCCATTTTCTGTTTTCTCATAATGATACAAGTTATCTAATCCAGTCCCACAAATTAGAAATGGTCGATAATCATAATCTCTAATAACTGCAGTTTTCGTTTCAGGGTTATAAATAGGATAGGAAACATTATGAACATGTTTTCCATTAAATTTTATATTCCATAATGCTTTTAAATCTATAGAATCATTTTTTTTAAAGAAGGTATTGTATTCATCCCATTCCACTACTGTTATGTTTTTTATTTTGGCTGTTTTCCAATATTCAGAAATGAAAATCGGATAAAAATCTGGGTTTTCAGGGAAATTTAAAACTTTATCAGATTCTATAAATGTATGTTTAAATTTGGGTTTTTTCAACTGTCTATTATTCCAAAATATTATTGAGTCTCCTTCATATTTTTTTAGTTGTTCGATAAAGTGGTCGTTAATTATTTCATACGCATCTTGTTCGGTAAATTCAGATGTTACTTTTTTAGCTTTCTGTTTACAACTAAATAGTAGAATTAAAATAGATATGATTGTTAGTTTTTTCAAATTGTGTAGAACGTGTTTGTGTATGGTCAATGGTGTTTAAGTAATAAAATCCGTGAAAAATTTTGTAAACAGGTTAAAACCAGTAATTAATTTTATACTTTGTAGGTAAATCGTTTTTTTTAATTCATATTTGGCCACATTAAACTTAATCCATAAAAGTAAAATCCACCAATTACTAAAATTCCGATAAAATTCAGTTTCAATGTTGTACTTTTTAAATCTGTCCAAATCGATTTTAATTTTTCTTTTTCAGATGCGATTACTTTTGTATTAGCAAAAAAGTCTCCGATTCGTCTTTTAGGACTTAATAAACTAATAACCACTTCTAATGGCCAAGCAATACAGATTGTCAAATTCCGTATGAAGCATTGTAATTCATTGGCTGGACTATTTGTTTTTCGGTCGATTACTTGATATCCTAAAATCCGTTTCGCAGGACTTTTGGCATTGAAAAAATCTTTGTTTAGGTAAATAAAGAATGGAATGAAAATTAAGGCTATTCCAAATTCTTTATTCAAATTATCTTCAAAATTTAACACAAAAACAAATATTAAAATTGCCAATGGCACAACTATAAGACACATTATTATATGGTCAATTAACATACTTAAAATCCGATGAATTTTTGGGTTCCTTGTACCATAGTTATAAATACCTCCAACTAATCCATTGGAATTACACTGTTTATTCGTCATTTTTAAATGTTTCTTAACTTGTTTATATATATTCTTCTTACCTTATTATTCTGGCATATTAGAGATCTATGTAGAATTTTTGAATAATAAATGTAGTACTTTTTTATAAGCTATAAAACGGTTTTTTTATGTTAGATAGTTTTGTTATTGAAACATGTATTTAAACCTATTGTATTTATAACCAAAAATTCTCAGGTAAATGTTACCTGAGAATTTAAAACTTACACAATTTATTGGGTTGGGGGTAATTAAATTAGTGTCCTTGTTCTTCTAAGAAGTTAAAACTACTCGAATTTTTAATGTTTACTTCCTCAGAAAAATCACCATGAATAATTAAATTATTTTCATGACGATTAATTAATTTACTCATTTTGTTACGGTTTAATAATAAAACAGTTTTAGAACCAGAATGATCTTTAGCTTCTAAAATATTCTCACCATTAAATTCAATAATCCATCCACTTTCTTTGATGTTCTTTTCGTACTCTAATTCGATTATTGGCATTTTATAAAAACGATAATCTTGTATATAGCCTAACTCTATTTTTAAACGTAAATTACCACCTTCAACAGTGTACGAACTTTCTTTTAAACCAGCCTCTTCTAAAGAAAACTTGTTAAAAGCAGGTTTATCCATTACAATTTTTAACTGTCCTTCTGTTGTACTTAATTTCATAATTGATCTTTTGATTTTTGTTTATACTAATTTACGACTACTAATTTTTTAGAAAAATGACTTTTATCATCATTCCCTAAAATTATATGAGCTCGACATGAAAATTTTTGATTTTTAAATTGTCACTTCGAGTGATTTTTGATAGAAAATAGTATCGAGAAGTATAATTTAAAAAGGAAAAAGGTTGTTCTCGATACTAATATCAATTCGGACATAATATAATCGGTAAAATACATTTACTTTTCTACTATTTCTTCGTTATAAAATTGAAATATAGCTAAGGCTATGTTTCAATTTTATGTCTTAAACTAGCGAAAATTAAAACGTATTTATTTACAATCATTTTATATCCGAATTGGTATAAATTCTTCCAGAATTTCACTCGAACTGACACCTTTTTCTTCTGTCGAATTCACATTAAAATTGAATAGTTTTTTGTTAAATATTTAAAGCTACAAATATTCTATAAATAGAAAATTTTGCAAACAAAAAAACTCACAAATGGATGTGAGGGCATTGCCTTCTATATTGTTTACGTAATTTTAAATAAAGCTTCGGTAATTTGACTTAGAAAAGAAGAATTTGGTAGCGATGGTATTTAAATTTCATCTTTAAAGTTCGCTAAATCTTCTTCCCAAGAATATTCTTTGTACTTTATTTTATAATCAGAAATATCTTTACCTAGTTGCGTTTTAAATATATTTTTAATTCCTTTTATGTCTCCGAAATCGGCTAAAAACCATTTAAAAAGAGCTGTTGTATGTATTTCTTTTTTATCAGGATAAAAATCGGTTTCACTTTCTAAAAAAGATTGAGTAGCTAAGTTTAATTCTTCTTCAAGATTTAAAGGAGTGTAAAAGGCAATTGGCGGACAACTTTTTGCACCACAATTTAATGCAAAGTGAATACGATAATCAATTTTAGAGACGGCAAGTTTTTTAATTATTTTAGGAGGAAATAAATTAGCAATAAAACCCAATGAATATTTATAACGATACCTTCTTAATATTCCGTGTTCTACATCATCTAAACTAAACATTGTACCAGCAATTGTAAATAGCTTTTTCTTGTAGATAATTTGTTTGTTAACTTTCTCTTTTTCTCTTAATATTTGATAAAAAGCATTGTAGATGTTAATCCAAAATGCTTTTTTTTGAGTATCATTAATAAGCGAATTATTTAATTTTTTAAAATCGAAACAGGCTAACTCTAAACGAATTTCTGAGACGTTTTTATCTAGTTTTACATGAAGTAAAAGTTGCTCAGAAAGTTTATTTAAGTGTTTATACATTATTAAAATATTTTAAAGAGCAGCGATAATAGCTAAAGGATCGGCTCTTAATTTATAATCTTCAACAATATAATCGTACGTTATTTTTTTATCTGTATCAATAATATAAGTTGCAGCAATAGGCAATTCGTTCTCATTATTTCCTTGACTTTTAAGAAGGTTAATTCCAAAGCTATTATAAAGAGTTGTTAAGTTTTCTGGTAATTTATATAGTAAACCTAAAGACCTTGCTAAATCATTATTGCTATCTGTTAAGATTTCAAACTCTAAATTATTTTTTTCTTTTGAATTAAGAGAATTATCAGGCGTTTCTGGCGTAATTGCAATAAGCGTAGCTCCTTTGTCATTAATTTCAGGAAGTGCGTTTTGCAATGCTTTTAAAGCTAAATTACAATATGGGCACCAACCGCCTCTGTAAAAAGTAAGTACTATTTTCCCTTTTTTAAGAAGTGTATTAAGAGCGGTTAATTCACCAGTTGCATTAGGTAAAGAAAAATCAGGAAATGTATCACCTGTTTTTATAACCTCGGCTAATATATTTGTTTTTTCTAGTTCGGTAATAGCAGCTTTCATGATGATTTGAGGCTCACCAGGATGCCTTTTTTCACTATTATCGGCTAATTCTTTTAATTGTTGTGTAAGTGTCATAATTACATTTTAAAATGTAGTCTCTTTTTTATGATTAACATTACGTATTAAAAACAAAAAACCTCACAAGTAAATGTGAGGTTCTATAATTATTAGCAAACATTGTTTGCTTACATATTTCTTCTGTATTGTCCACCAACTTTAAATAAAGCTTCGGTAATTTGACCTAAAGAACAGAACTTTGTAGCTTCCATTAATTTGTCAAATAAATTTTCATTCTGAACAGCTGCTTTTTGAAGAATCGCTAATTGTTCTTGAACTTTACCATCATTGGCTTTGTTTAGTATCTCTTTTGTTTTTATTTGATACTTTTTTTCTTCTTCGGTAGCACGAATAACTTCTGCAGGTTGTACTGTTGGAGAACCTTTAGAACTCAAGAAAGTATTTACACCAATAATAGGGAATTCTCCTGTATGTTTTAAGGTTTCGTAGTACAAACTCTCTTCTTGTATTTTAGAACGCTGATACATTGTTTCCATAGCTCCTAAAACACCACCACGTTCAGTAATTCTATCAAACTCTAATAAAACAGCTTCTTCTACTAAATCGGTTAACTCCTCAATAATAAAAGCTCCTTGAATAGGGTTTTCATTTTTAGTTAAACCTAATTCTTTGTTGATAATTAACTGAATTGCCATTGCTCTACGTACCGATTCTTCAGTAGGTGTTGTAATAGCTTCGTCATAGGCATTTGTATGCAATGAGTTACAGTTATCATTAATAGCGTATAAAGCTTGAAGCGTTGTACGGATATCGTTAAAATCAATTTCCTGAGCGTGTAAAGAACGACCAGAAGTTTGAATATGATATTTTAACATTTGTGCTCTTGAATTAGCACCGTATTTATATTTTAAAGCCTTAGCCCAAATTTTACGAGCAACACGACCAATTACTGAATATTCAGGGTCAATTCCGTTAGAGAAAAAGAATGATAAGTTTGGTCCGAATTTATTAATGTCCATACCACGAGATAAATAGTATTCAACATAAGTAAATCCGTTAGATAATGTTAAAGCCAATTGTGTAATAGGGTTGGCTCCAGCTTCGGCAATATGGTATCCAGAAATAGAAACTGAATAAAAATTACGTACCTGTTCTTTAATAAAATATTCTTGTACATCACCCATTAAGCGTAATGCAAATTCTGTAGAAAAGATACACGTATTTTGTGCTTGGTCTTCCTTTAAAATATCAGCTTGTACAGTACCACGAACTTGAGCTAGTGTTGTTTTTTTAATTTCTGCATATACATCTGCAGGTAAAATCATATCACCAGTTAATCCCAATAATAGTAATCCTAAACCATCATTACCTTGAGGTAAATCTCCTTGGTAAACAGGTCTTTCTAAATTTTTTGAATCATAAATTTCCTTAAATTTAGCTTCAACTAATTCTTCTAAGTTATTTTCTTTAATGTATTTCTCACAATTCTGATCGATAGCCGCATTCATAAAGAAACCTAACAACATTGGCGCAGGACCATTAATCGTTAAACTTACAGAGGTTAAAGCGTGTGTTAATTCGAAACCAGAAAATAATTTCTTAGCATCATCCAAACAACAAATTGAAACTCCTGCATTACCGATTTTTCCATAAATATCAGGTCTAACTCCTGGATCATTACCATACAGCGTTACACTATCAAAAGCTGTAGATAAACGCTTTGCAGGCATTCCTAAACTTACATAATGAAAACGTCTGTTTGTACGTTCTGGTCCACCTTCACCAGCAAACATTCTTGTTGGGTCTTCCCCTGTTCTTTTAAAAGGATATAATCCTGCGGTATATGGAAACTCTCCAGGAACATTTTCTTGTAAATTCCAACGTAATAAATCTCCCCAAGCTTGGTATTTTGGTAAGGCTACTTTCGGAACTTGTGTGTGTGATAAAGACTCACTGTGTGTATCTATATTTATAACTTTATCTCTTACTTTAAAACTATAAACAGGGTCTTTGTATTTTTTAACTTTCTCTTTCCAGTTTAAAATAACTTCCCAGTTATGTGGATCAAGATTTAGTTTTACTTTATCAAATTGAGCAATTAATAATTTTAAAAACTCTTTGTCGTCTTGAGCGGAGTCGAGAGATAAAATTTCATCCTGATCAATTCCATTTTTAGAAATGAAAGACGTCTCGAGCGCACTCGACGTGACATTTACAATCGAAAGAATTGTTTGATGAATACCATATAGTTTTTGAGCAACGATAACTTGGTCATCTACTTTTTTATCATACGCTCTGTTGCTCTCAGATATTTCTGATAAATAACGAACTCTACTAGGTGGAATTACAAATATCTTTTCAGACATTTCTTTGGTAATTTCCATACTAGATTTTAAATCAACTCCAGTTTTTTCAACCAATTTATCCATAATACGTTTGTATAGCGTATTCATTCCCGGATCGTTAAATTGAGAAGCGATAGTTCCAAAAACAGGCATGTCATCCATATGAACATCCCATAAATTGTTGTTACGCATGTATTGCTTTTTAACATCACGTATTGCATCTAAAGCACCACGTTTGTCAAATTTATTAATGGCTACTAAATCAGCAAAATCAAGCATGTCAATTTTTTCTAACTGAGTTGCAGCACCAAATTCAGGAGTCATTACATACAATGAAGTATCTGAATGCTCTATAATTTCTGTGTCAGATTGTCCAATACCAGAAGTTTCTAAAATAATTAAATCAAACTCAGCAGCTTTTAAAACCTGTACAGCTTCGTTTACATATTTAGATAAGGCTAAGTTTGATTGACGGGTAGCTAAAGAACGCATATAAACACGTTCGTTATTAATGGCATTCATACGAATACGATCTCCTAACAAAGCACCACCTGTTTTACGTTTTGATGGATCTACAGAAATTAAACCAATAGTTTTTTCTGGAAAATCAATTAAGAAACGACGAACTAATTCGTCTACTAAACTCGATTTACCAGCCCCACCAGTTCCTGTAATTCCTAAAACGGGTGTTTTAGAATTTTTATTTTTTTCATGAATTGTATCTAAAGTTTCTTTAGCTACTTCAGGAAAATTTTCGGCAGAAGAGATAATACGAGCAATGCTTCCTATTTCTTTTTCTGCTAAATGATTAATTTCTCCGTTTAAAATATTTCCAATAGCAAAATCAGAAGTTTTTACTAAATCATTAATCATTCCTTGTAATCCTAACTCACGACCGTCATCAGGAGAATAGATACGAGTAATCCCGTAATCCATTAATTCCTTAATTTCTTCAGGAAGGATTACACCACCACCACCACCAAAAATCTTGATGTGAGAAGCTCCTCTTTCTTTTAGTAAGTCATACATGTATTTAAAATACTCAGTATGTCCTCCTTGATAAGAGGTCATTGCAATAGCATTAGCATCTTCTTGTATTGCACAGTTTACTACTTCTTCAACACTTCTATCGTGCCCAAGATGAATAACTTCAACTCCGGTAGATTGAATAATTCTACGCATAATATTTATGGCAGCATCGTGTCCATCAAATAATGAAGCGGCTGTTACAATTCTTACTTTATGTATTGGTTTATAAGGTGCTATTTGTTCCATTCGTAAATTTTATAGAAAATTGATGGTGCAATTTACGAATTTCTTAAAAGAAATTAGGATTCTTTCATTAATTATAAATAGTAAAGGAAAGCCCAAGTTTTTCTTTTCTCTAAATAATACAAATTCTCTTCATTTAGATAGGCTTCTCGCTCAAAACTTAAGTTTTTATATGCTTTAAAACTATTTCGATATTTTAAAAATTTAACAAACCATTCAAAAAAATAAAAAAGGTAAAAGAAAACAATAAGGAGCTCTTTTTGTTGACGTAAATGAATTTTTTCATGATTTACAAGCTCATAATTAAGTTTTAAATCTTTTCGTTTTAAAAAGATGAAAGGAAAGAGCGTAATACCAACAAACCCTTTGGGAACGATATGTTTAGAGATGAAAATCACTGGCCAAAGATACTCATTTTTTTATGGAATGATTTAAAATTTAATATACAAGTATATGAGATAGCCCAAGAGGAATTGATAAATAGTTGAATAAAAGTATTGATAAAAACGAATTAAATAATTAGCTAAATTATTATATGTTGCCTTTGTAAGTGTTAACTATTGGTTAGTAGTTTTTTAAATAAAAGTTACAGTAATGTTATGAAATTTAACTTTTGGTTAAGTTACTATGCATGCATAGTATTTACTTTAATAATAGTTTAGTTTCGTGTAAAAATTTTAAAATATGTCCCTTCAAAAACTATTAACGACACTTCATTTAAGTATTGTATTCACCTCATTGGCAGGTAATGATAAAATACCGATTAGTCTTAACCGAGAATCCTTTAACTACTATTATAATTGGTTGGCATCAAACTTCAGAAAACAACCCTAAGAGCGTATTATGAAGCTGAATTTTTTTGGTATAGATTGATACAATTATCCTTTATAAAAAGAAATCACTAAGCAAGTGAATTCTAAATTAATGAATAACAGTTTTGTAAAGTTATCGAACTTAATCTCTAATGCAACTTATGTTTTGGAATTAAAGATTCTAAAGAAGTTGGGAATATTGAAATAGCGATATACTCAGCTTTAGGAAATTGATGTATAAAGATAGTTATGCTCTAAAAAAATCAAACCATTACGATTAACACTGAATTTTTTTTAGTGGAGAATACTTTATTAAAGTAAAAGGAAACAATACTAATAAAACGATTACCAATTAACTTATTAAAAACTAACACAAATGTATAAAAGATTAAACTACATTATAATAGCAGTTTTATTGCTAGCTATTACAACGATTAATGCCCAAGAAGAAGGTGTTGTAACTAAAATTGCGAGATCATCTAAAAATGGAGCCATAGAAGATTATTTTGATACTTCTTTAGCTCCGTTTTATCACGGATTAGCTTCAGGAGACCCTTTAAAAGATGCTGTGGTTATATGGACACGTATAACAACAAATAATGCAGCAGTTAATGTTAGTTGGAAAATGGCAACAGATGTTAATTTTACAAACATTGTAAAACAAGGAAGTGTAGTTACAAACGATAAGGTAGATTATACTGTTAAAATAGATGTTAGAGATTTAGAACCCAATACATCATACTATTATCAATTTGAAGCACTAGGAAAAAAATCGATAATAGGAAAAACAAGAACCTCACCAACAGAGAACGTGAGTAATGTACGTTTTGGAGTGGTTTCATGTTCAAATTATCAAAATGGATATTTTAATGCTTATAAAGAATTAGCAAAAAGAAAAGACATTGATGCTGTAATTCATTTAGGAGATTACATTTATGAATATGAAAGCGGAGGTTATGGATATAAAAAATCTATAGGCCGTGGGCATTTACCTAAGAACGAGATTGTAACTTTAAATGATTATAGAATTCGTTATTCATATTATCGTTTAGATCCAATGTTAAGAGAGTTACACCAACAACATCCTTTTATTCTTATTTGGGATGATCATGAGTTTGCGAATGATGCAGATAAATTTGGAGCCGAAAATCATACAGAATCAAAGGAAGGAAGTTGGGAAACAAGGAAAAATAATGCTTACAAAGCATATTTTGAATGGCAACCAGTTAGAGCTAATTCAATACAAGAATATCGATTATATAGAAGTTTTTCTTATGGAAATTTAGCAGATTTGTTAATGTTAGATACTCGAATAGAAGGAAGAGGGGAAACATTAGCTAATAAAGGAGTCGTTGTAAAAGAAAAGAAAAAGCATACTAAAGAAGAAAAGCTGAAAAGTAAGGTAGAAAGGATGGTTAAAACACAAGCTGTTGAAACTCCAGAAGAAATTAAAATAGCTTTAGAAGAAATTATGCCATATTTTATTGAAACATCAAAGCTAACAAAATCAGAAAAAGAATTTGTACTAGATGGAATAACAAGTTTGGTATATAGTTATAAAACTGTTGGAAAAAGAAGGGCAGATTCAAGGTTTAATGAAGATAAATTAGTTTCATTACTTGAAAAATCACTTAAGAAGGGTGATTTAAAAAAAGAGTCAATAGAAAAAACGGCAGGACGAAGCGCATCTTATAAATCAATATTAGGGAAACCTCAGTTTGATTGGTTATTAAATAAATTATCAAGTTCAAGTGCTACATGGCGAATTATAGGAAATCAAGTAATGATGATGTACTATAAAGGAGTGCCAACAAAAGATGCTTGGGATGGATTTACAGAAGAGAGAGCTAAGATTTATAAATACATAAGCGATAATAGTATTGATAATATTGTAGTGTTAACAGGAGATATTCATAGTACTTATATAGGTAATACAATGTACAATGATAAATGTTTAGCGGCAGAATTTATTGTGCCAAGTGTAACCTCGCAAAATTTAGATGCAGCAGGAGGTGTTGCTGCAAGTATTGCAGAATGGTATACCAAAAAGTTAAATAAACACATGAAAGATGTTAATTTAACAAAACATGGTTATTATATTTTAGATGTAAAAGAAGATAGAGTACAGGCAGATTGGTATTTTATGAAAGATATTACAAAGCCAAATACAGGTCAATATCACTACAAAAGTTATTACGTAGATAAAGGAGTATGCGGTGTGAAGTTAACAAGTAATGTGTCAAAAAAATCTGCTGATAAAAATTATGGAGATTATGTTAATTATATAAAAGCAAAAGAAAATAAAGATATTAAAGAAACATTTGTTGTGTTAGGAATATATCCTAATCCAATGTCTGAAAAAGGTAATGTTCACTATTTTGTTCAAAAAGAATGCAGTATTACTGTAGAGATATACAATCTTGCAGGTATAAAAATAAAAACTTTAATTTCAAATAAAAAACATGCTAAAGGAATTTATAACATTGGTTTTAATGTAGGGCAATTAGCAAAAGGAACTTATGTCGTAAAGATGAATTCAGGAGATGTAAATTATACTAAAAAAATTAGAATTAAATAATAATATAGTTTTCGTTGTAAAGCTTAAAAGGTTGTCTAAATATTTAGACAACCTTTTTTATTTAAATTATTTTTAGAAGGGAGTCAACAATAGGATTTCTATTGTTTTTATCCCAAACTACAGATAGCGTGGTGCGTTGAGAAATGTTAGAAAGTTCAATAAACTTAACATTCATATCATACCCATACTGTAGCGATTTAGGAACAATTGACAAGCCAAAATTATTTTCTACCAGTTTATAAATTGATGCAGCGTGAATTGTATTGTGAGATACTATAGGAACAAATTTACTATCATCAAAAATCTGCATTACTTTTTCGTAATAAGAGGGACTATATGAGGGATCGAATAGAATGAAAGATTCATCTTTTAATTGATGTAAACCTTTAAAATTATCTTTATTTACTAAATGATTTTTAGGCAATACTAAACAAAATGATTCTTTTAAAATTGGTTTAATTGAAAGTCCTCTTGGTACGCGATCTAATCTTACAAAACCTATATCAATATCTTGAGATAATAAGCTATCAATTTGTTTTTCGTTATCTAGTTCTTTTAAACCAAATTGAACATTAGGGTGTTCTTTTTTAAATTCAATTAATAGGTTAGGAATAATTTCTTGCATTGCAGAACCTACATAACCAAAATTTAAATGTCCATCTTTTCCATCTTGTAATAATCTGGCGTAGTTAAAAACGTGCGCTAAGTTTTTTAAATTTTGCGTAAGTTCTTTTTTTAAGTATTTCCCAACTTCAGTTAATTCGACTTTTCTATTATTGCGAATAAACAACTTAATATCTAAGTCATCTTCCATTTGTTTTATTTGCCTACTCAATCCAGGTTGAGAAATATAAAGACGTTCAGCAGCTTTTCTAAAGTGTAAATCTTCAGCAACGGCTAAAAAATAACGTAAATGACGAAGTTCTATTTGATTACTCATAGTTATCAGTTGATGACTTTATAAGTCTTGTTGGTTATCAAAAATAAAAATAACTTTGTTAAAAATAAAACTAAAACGGATGTTTAAATACGGAATAGATAAATTAACTGTAAATAAGGTAATTGCAATTGCTGAGGGTACTTTAAAAGCTGTAATTACTAGTGATGCAGAAAATAAGGTAAATGAATGTAGAAGAAAGGTAGAAATAATGGCAAATTCAGATGTTGCTACTTACGGTATAAATACTGGTTTCGGTCCTTTATGTGATGTGCAAATTTCTCCAGAAGAAACAAGTAAATTACAAGAGAATTTATTAATTACACATGCTGTTGGTGTTGGAAATCCTATTGATAAAAAATTATCTAAAATAATGATGATTTGTAAGGTGCAAGCACTTTGTCAAGGTTTTTCAGGAGTACGTATAGAATTGATTGAGCGTATTATTTATTTTATTGAAAACGATTTATTACCTGTTGTTCCTGAACAAGGATCAGTAGGTGCCTCAGGAGATTTAGCACCATTATCTCACTTGTTTTTACCGTTATTAGGAGAAGGAGAATTTTGGCAAGGAGATGATATTTTATCAGCGAAAAAAGTATTAGAGAAAAATAACTTAGCGCCGTTAACTTTAATGGCAAAAGAAGGTTTAGGCTTAATTAATGGAACGCAGTTTATTTTAGCGCATGCTATTTTAGGTTTAAATAAAATGGAATATGTGTTAGATTTAGCTGATGTTACTGGAGCTATGACTTTAGAGGGATATTCAGGAAATGTTTCTCCATTTAAAGAAGAATTACACAAGATTCGTCCGTTTAAAGGGAATTTAAAAGTAGCAGAACGCATGCGTATGTTGTTAAAAGATTCTGAAAACGCAGCTGATGATAGTTTTCCAAGAGTACAAGATCCATACTCAATCCGTTGTATGCCTCAAGTACATGGAGCATCGAGAAATGCATATGCGCATTTAAAAGAATTAGCAGAAATAGAAATGAACTCTGTAACTGATAATCCTATTGTATTAAGTGAAACAGAAGCAATTTCAGGAGGTAATTTTCATGGTCAGCCATTAGCAATGGCATTAGATTATACATCAATAGCCGTTTCTGAGCTAGGAAATATAGCAGACAGACGTTGTTATTTATTATTAGAAGGAAAGCACGGTTTACCTAGGTTATTAACCGAGGCTGGAGGATTAAATTCAGGATTTATGATTCCACAATACACAACAGCAGCATTGGTTACTGAAAATAAATCATTATGTTTTCCTCCATCAGCAGATAGTGTTCCAACTTCGTTAGGACAAGAAGATCATGTTTCTATGGGAAGTATCTCTGGACGAAAATTTAATCAAATTTTAGGAAACTTAGATAAGATATTGGCAATTGAATTTATGTACGCTGCGCAGGCAATGGATTTTAGAAGGCCAAATACATTTTCTCCTATTATTGAAGAAAACTTTAAGTTAATTAGAAGTAAAGTTGCTAAATTAGAAGAAGATCGTGTACTTAAAGATGATATAAACGCATTAATAAGTATGGTTAAAAATCAAGAATTTACAGTCCGTTAAAAAAAGAAATTATGATGTCATTTAAAAAACAGATTAAGCAAGGTATTCCAAACGAATTACCTGAAATGCCAGTTTACGATTCTTCAATAAACAGAGCGCCAAAACGTAAAGAAATTCTAACTGCTGAAGAAAAAAAGTTAGCTTTAAGAAATGCTTTACGATATTTTGATAAAAAACATCACGAAGTTTTATTACCTGAATTTGCTGATGAATTGGAACAATATGGTAGAATTTATATGTACCGTTTTCGCCCTACTTATAAAATGCATGCTAGAGATATTAAAGAATATCCAGGTAAATGTGAGCAGGCAAAATCAATCATGTTAATGATTCAGAATAATTTAGATTATGCAGTTGCGCAACACCCACATGAATTAATTACTTATGGTGGTAATGGAGCTGTTTTTTCTAATTGGGCACAGTATTTATTAACGATGCAGTACTTGTCTAAAATGACAGATAAGCAAACATTAACCATGTATTCTGGTCATCCGATGGGATTATTTCCATCACATAAAGATGCGCCAAGAGTTGTAGTTACAAACGGAATGGTAATTCCTAATTACTCTAAGCCAGATGATTTAGAAAAATTTAATGCTTTAGGGGTTTCTCAATACGGGCAAATGACTGCTGGTAGTTACATGTATATTGGTCCACAAGGAATTGTGCACGGAACAACAATAACCGTTTTAAACGGATTTAGAAAAATAAATAAAGAACCTAAAGGGAACTTATTTGTAACTGCAGGTTTAGGTGGAATGAGTGGAGCACAACCAAAGGCTGGTAACATTGCTGGTTGTATTACGGTTTGTGCTGAGGTAAATCCAAAAATTACGCAAGTACGCTTAGATCAAGGTTGGATTGATGAAAAAATTACTGATTTAGATACATTAGTAGCAAGAGTAGAGAAAGCAAAAGAGAACAAAGAAACAGTATCACTAGCTTACTTAGGTAATATTGTTGACGTTTGGGAAAAGTTTGATGAAGCAAACGTTCATGTAGATTTAGGTTCAGATCAAACATCATTACACAATCCTTGGGCAGGAGGTTATTATCCAGCAGATATTTCATTTGATGATGCCAATGAAATGATGGCAAATGAGCCAGAACTGTTTAAAGAAAAAGTACAAGAAACACTACGTCGTCACGCAAAAGCGATTAATAAACATACAGCTAAGGGAACTTATTTCTTTGATTACGGAAATGCTTTTTTACTAGAAGCAAGTAGAGCGGGAGCAGATGTAATGTCAGATAATCCAACAATTGGAAGAGAGTTTAAATATCCATCTTATGTACAAGATATTATGGGGCCAATGTGTTTCGATTATGGTTTTGGACCATTTCGTTGGGTGTGTACTTCAGGAGATCCAAAAGATTTAGCAAAAACGGATGCAATTGCATGTAAAGTTTTAGAAAAGATAAAAAAGAATTCATCAGAAGAAATTCAGCAACAAATGGCTGATAATATTCAGTGGATTAAAGGAGCGCAAGAAAATAAACTGGTAGTAGGTTCTCAAGCACGTATTTTATATGCAGATGCAGAAGGAAGAATGAAAATAGCAGAGGCTTTTAATAAAGCGATTAAGAAAGGTAAAATAGGAAATGTCGTATTAGGTCGTGACCATCATGATGTTTCTGGTACCGATTCTCCTTACCGTGAAACCTCTAATATTTACGATGGTTCTCGTTATACAGCTGATATGGCAATACAAAATGTAATTGGAGATAGTTTTAGAGGAGCTACTTGGGTTTCTATTCACAATGGTGGTGGAGTAGGCTGGGGAGAAGTTATTAACGGTGGATTTGGCATGCTTCTTGATGGTTCTAAAGACGCATCAAGACGCTTAAAATCAATGCTTTTTTGGGATGTTAATAACGGAATAGCAAGAAGAAGTTGGGCAAGAAATGAAGAAGCTGTTTTTACGATAAAACGAGCAATGAAATCTGAAAAAGACTTGCAAGTAACAGTACCTAATTTAGTGGATGATGCATTGTTAGATAACATGTAAATCCTAAGAAAATGAAAATAAATAAATTACTTTTATTGCCAATTATTGCTTTAGTTATTACATCATGTAGCTCTGTAAGAGTAGCTACAGATTATGATACTAAAGTGAATTTTAACCAATACAAAACGTTTGCGTTTTATAAAAAAGGAATTGATAAAGCGTCAATTTCTGATTTAGATAAAAAACGAATTATGCGTGCTGTTGAATCAGAATTAGTAGCAAAAGGAATGACAAAATCATCTACTCCAGATGTGTTGGTGAGTCTTTTTACAAAGAGTAGAGAACGAGTTAATATTGCCGATAATAATTGGGGATATGGTTATGGTTTGGGTTGGAATCCTTGGATGTGGAACGGAGCTAATCGTTTAAATGTAAACCAATATACAGAAGGTACTTTGTTTTTAGATATTTTAGATGCTAAAAAGAAAGAATTGGTATGGCAAGGTATTGGAACAGGAGCTTTAAAAACAACTAGTGTTATGCAAAAAGAAGCTCGTATTAAGGAGTTTGTAAATGAAATAATGGCAAAATATCCTCCTGGAAGCGATAAGAAATAAGATTTTTTCTGAAATTGTAAAAAAGGGTACTTGAAATATTTCAAGTACCCTTTTTTATTTATTTGTTAATTTCTAAAGAGTACATACTTAGTGCTTGTATATAGTTTTGTGCTTTTTTACATTTTATTGCTGTTGGTTCAAAAATCATTGTATAATAAGAGATGCCGCCAGAATAAGGATCACAACAAGGAATACATCTCCAAAAAGTATTACACGTTTCATTGGCTAAAGCTTGCATTTTTTCAGTATAAGTATTCATTTCTAAGCTTCCACAAATGAAACTATAATAACCATTACAACCATTAGGTAGATCAATATAAGTTTGATACATCATGTTACTTTGTGATATAGAGTATGTTTCTTTACTTTCATTAATCTTAAATTGATTGTAGTGTTTTTTAGTATTAATTTCAAAGGAAGCAATGGTAGAGTTACCTTCTTTAAGAGTCATAATATGACCTTGATTTTCTCTAGCCGTTATTATTGAAATAACATCTGATTTTGAAACGTAATAGTTCTCATATTCTTGCTTATAATTTTTAATAAGCTCATTAAAGTTATCGATACCAACTAATTTAATAGCTTCTTCTTTGTTGATTATTTGTAATTTATTATTGCCTACATCATAACTTTTAGCTAAAATAGGAAAACCACTTTCTTTCCATACATCATAATTATTTAAAGCAGATACAGGAAAACCAAAATGAAGTTTTGGAAGTTGTTTCAAAACAGTAGTGTAATTAATATTATCTTCAGGATAAAGAGCGTTATAAGTTTCTGAAAAAGTATTTTTAAAAGAAGTTTTCCCAATAAAAACATCATCTTTAATAGTAAAAGCATTCATTATAAAATGATCTTCGAAAACATTATTCTTTTTAAGTATAACATGATTTTCAGTAACAAAAGCCTTTATTTTTTTCCAAGCCTCTTTATTTTGAACAATTTTATTAAAAGTAGCTGAAACTTTTCTTATAAGAGGAATATCTTCCGATCGTTGTTTAACAGTTAGTGTTTCTTTTTTTTCGTTATCTAAAACATCAGAATCTGTAGTTTGACATCCAATAATTAACATGCAATAAGCAATTGGTAATAGAAATAATTTTTTCATAATAGTATAATTTATTTGTGGCGAATATTTCACTTTTAAATAAATAGTTGTGCTTATTGTTTCCGTATGTAGAAAAGTTTTTTCCGAAAAGAGTTTTTTTTTGTAACAATTTGATCTTAAAGGCTACTGATATGTAAACTATTAAGAATCAATAAAACCAAAAGATATGAAATTAGTTATTAAAGACTTAACGAAAACCTACAAGAATGGCGTAAAAGCTATTGATGGTTTAAATTTAGAAATAGGAACAGGTATGTTTGGTTTATTAGGACCTAACGGAGCAGGTAAATCATCTTTAATGAGAACGATTGCAACTTTACAGAGTCCTGACTCTGGATCAATAACTTTTGGAGATATTAATGTTTTAGAAGATAAGATGTCTTTACGTAAAGTATTGGGGTATTTACCACAGGCTTTTGGAGTGTATCCAAAGATGTCTGCTGAGGATTTATTGGATTACTTTGCAACTTTAAAAGGAGTTAGTTCAAAATCTGATCGAAAAAAAATAGTAACAAAAGTATTAGAAATTACAAACTTGTATGAAGTTCGTAAAAAGTTTGTAGCTGGTTATTCAGGAGGAATGAAGCAACGATTCGGAATTGCTCAATTACTTTTAAATAATCCTAAATTAATTATTGTAGATGAGCCTACTGCAGGTTTAGATCCAGCAGAACGTCACCGTTTTTTAAATGTACTTCGTGAAGTAGGAACAAACTGTACAGTGATTTTTTCTACTCATATTGTTGAAGATGTAAAGGAGTTATGTAAGGAAATGGCAATTTTAAACGGTGGACGTATTTTAAAGCATACCACACCAATGGAAGCTACAGCAGAAATTGAAGGGAAAATTTGGACAAAAGTTATCAATAGAGATGATTTAGAAAGTGTAGAAGCTACTTTTAATGTGCTCTCATCTAATTACAATCAAGATAATACGTTAAATGTCCGTGTTTTTTCAGATGAAAAACCAACAGAAGATTTTGTAGCAACAGCACCTCAATTAGACGATGTGTATTTTATCGCTTTAAAAGATGATCAGCCAGTAACGGCGTAATTAATCAACAAAATCATTTTTTAACTTAAAAAATAAAATATATGTTTTTTACCATATTTAAACACGAATTAAAGTACTGGTTTAATAAACCAGCAATTTATATATATGCAGCAATTTTCTTTTTGTTAGCATTAGCCTTTTCTGCAAGTTCTGCGGGTATTTTTGACTTTTTAACTGTAACAACAGGATCCTCTAAAATTGTAAATTCACCAATGGCAATTAACGGGATGTTTAATACCTTGGCAATTTTCTTATTCTTTTTATTTCCATCTATAATAGGAACATCGGTATATAGAGATTATAAAAGTAATATGCATTCAATTTTATACTCCTATCCATTTAGCAAAATTAATTATTTATCAGCAAAATTTTTAAGCTCTTTTTTAATTGTGTTACTAATTATTTTAGTTGCTGGTTTAGGTATGTTTATAGGATTTAGATTGCCAGGAACAAATTCTGAGATTGTTGGAGCCTTTAATTTTTCAGCATATTCACATTCTTATTTAGTGTATATTATTCCGAATGTATTGTTATTTGGAGTTATTGTTTTTGGTGTCGTAACTTTTACAAGAAATATAGCAGCAGGTTTTATAACTGTTTTATTATTGATATTTGTTCAGGCAATGGCAGAGAGTTTATTAGCAAATCCAGACAATCGTTTTTGGACTGCTTTATTCGATCCTTTCGGAGGTCAGGCAGCTAATTATTATACACGTTATTGGACCGTTGCAGAGCAAAACGAATTAATGCCGCCGTTTAAAGGCGTAGTAGTTTATAACCGATTGTTATGGTTAGGTTTAGCTAGTTTGATGTTGGCAGGAGTTTATAAATTATTTTCATTCAGTCAGAATGCAATCTCGTTCAGTTTTAAAAAGAATAAAGGAGAACGTGTTATTAAACAAAATTTTGGAGGAATAACTCGTGTTGAATTACCTAAGGTAGTATATGAGTATTCATTTTGGAATGATATAAAAACTACTTGGAAATTATCAAATATCGATTTTAAATACATTGTTACAAGCTTACCTTTTATTAGTATTTTATTAGTTGGGTTAATTTTTATTTTAATAAGTGCTGTAACAGCAGGAGAAATGTTTGGTACAAAAACATATCCTACTACATGGCAAATGTTATTAGTTCCTGGAGGTTCGTTTAGTTTGTTTATTAATTTAATGACCTTTTTATATGCGGGTATGTTAGTTCATAGGGCAAAAATTGCTGGGGCAAATCATATTGTGGATGTAACACCAGTTAAAAATTGGACATTATTAGTATCAAAATTTGTAGCTTTATTAAAAATGCAATTAGTAATGTTGGCTGTAATTGTGGTTGCAGGTATATTATTTCAAATTTATAAAGGTTATTATAATTTCGAAATTGGGCATTATTTATATGAAGTGTACGCTTTAAAATTTATCCACTTTGTTATATGGGCATTATTAGCATTGTTTATTCAATCGTTGTTTGGAAATCCATATTTAGGATTGTTTGTCTTATTAGTATTGTCAATAGGAATTCGATTTTTAAGCTTTGCAGGTATAGAACAAGCGGTATTTAAGTATAATCAAGGTCCAAATTATTCGTATTCAGATATGAATGGATATGGAGCTTCGTTAGGTAGGTATTTTACATATAAAATATATTGGTTATTAGGAGGATTAATAGCCTTGGTTTTGGCAAGTTTATTTTGGGTACGTGGTTTACCACATTCGTTTAAAGAGAGATTAGCAATTTTTAAACAACGATTCAATTTAAAAGTAGTTGGAGTTTTAACGTTATTATTAATAGGTTTCTTTAGCATAGGAGCACGTATTTATTATGAAAATAATACTTTAAACACACGACGTTCTTCTAAGGAAAGTGAACAATTACAGGTTCGCTGGGAAAAAGACTATAAAAAGTATGAAGGTAAGGCGCAACCTCGTATTGTAGCTGTAAATGTTGCTATGAATATTTTTCCTAAAACGAGGAATTTCAAATCTTCAGGGACTTATAAAATGATTAATAAAACCAATGAAGCAATTGATAGTGTTTTCTTAAATCATAATCAATACCCAAGTACGTTTGAATTTAGTAAGCCAAATACATTGGTATTAGAAGATTCTATACAAAATTTTGATATTTATAAATTTAATACTCCGTTACAACCAGGGGATAGTTTAGAA
Source organism: Tenacibaculum ovolyticum DSM 18103 (assembly GCF_000430545.1). Lineage (GTDB taxonomy): Bacteria > Bacteroidota > Bacteroidia > Flavobacteriales > Flavobacteriaceae > Polaribacter > Polaribacter ovolyticus. The sequence continues at coordinate 19,831 of NZ_KE387165.1, read as the reverse complement.
TTAAAATTTACGATTCAGAATAAAGAAAACACTTTTTTACGTAGCCACTCTCCAGTATTAGAAAATGGAACGTTTATGAACAGTAGTATTTATCCATCTTTAGGGTATTCTTCTTCAGGAGAATTAAGAGATGATAAAACACGAAAAAAATTCGATTTACCAAAGAATGAATTACGTCCACATCCATCAGATAGCACAGCTTTAGGAGATACCTATATTTCTAAAGATGCAGATTGGATAGATTTTGAAGCAACTGTTTCAACATCTGAAGATCAAATAGCAATAGCTCCAGGGTACTTACAGAAGGAGTGGGTAAAAGATGGTCGTCGTTATTTTCATTATAAAATGGATAGTAAAATTTTAAATTTCTATGCGTTTAATTCTGCAAAATATGAAGTTAAAAAAGATAGATGGAACGATGTGAACTTAGAAATTTATTATCAAAAAGGACATGAATATAACTTAGATAGAATGTTTAAAGGTATTAAAGCATCTTTAGAGTATAATTCTACTAATTTTAGTAAGTATCAACATAAACAAGTCCGTATTATTGAGTTTCCAAGAAGAGATGTGAATTTTGCACAATCATTTCCAAACACAATTCCGTTTTCAGAAACGATTGGTTTTATTGCAGATGTAGATGATACTGATGAAGGAGGAGTGGATTATCCGTTTGCAGTTACTGTACATGAGGTTGCGCACCAGTGGTTTGCGCATCAGGTAATAGGTGCTGATGTTTTAGGAGCGACTATGATGTCTGAAAGTATGTCTGAATATGTTTCTTTAAAAGTATTAGAAAAAGAATACGGTAAAGGAAAAATGCGAAAATTTTTAAAGAAAGCTTTAGATGGTTATTTACAGCAACGTACTTTTGAGCGTAAACGTGAAAAAGCGTTAATGTATAATGATGGTCAAGGATATATTCATTACCAAAAAGGGTCAATGGTTTTATACGCATTGAGCGATTACATTGGAGAAGAAAAACTAAATGGTACTTTAAAAGAATATGTACAGAAAGTGAAGTTTCAAGAAGCGCCATATACTACTTCAATAGAAATGGTTGATTATATAAGGAAAGTAACACCAGATAGTTTACAATATGTAATTAAAGACATGTTTGAAACAATTACTTTATATAAAAATAGAGTAACAAAAGTTGATTCTAAAAAATTAGAGAATGGTAAATATCAAGTAGATATTGAGTTTGAAGTTTCTAAATATCGTAATAATGAAAAAGGAAAACGTTATTATGGAGAACAGGCAGGAGACACATTAACTTACAAAACAGATAAAATGAAAAAACCAGTATTATCAGTGAAGTTAGCTGATTATATTGATATAGGTGTTTTTGGAGAAGAAGAAGTTGATGGTAAGAAAAAAGAAGTAGAATTGTATTTGCAAAAACATAAGGTTACTCAAATAGATAACAAAATTTCTATTATTGTAGACAAGAAACCTATAGAGGTAGGTGTAGATCCTTACAATAAGTTAATAGATACTAAATCTGATGATAATAGAAGGAAATTGTAATGAAAATTAGTTGTTAAAATAAAAGACTGTCAAATTTGGCAGTCTTTTTGTGTTTAAAAAAGAATACTTTTGTAACTATGTACAATAAACGAATAGAGTTAACTGAAGAGGATTACTATTTAAATGAAGATGGTTATAAAGTGTTTACCGAGAGTTATCATTTAAAAAGAGGTTATTGCTGTAAAAGCGGTTGTAGACATTGCCCTTACGGTTACGATAAAAAAACAGATAGTTTTAAATAATGTGACAATTAATAGATAATTGTTTCTAAAAATATATAAACCAAATTAAGAATGAAAAAAATAGTAGCAGTAGCATTTGTAGTTTTATTAACAGGATGTGCAGAATTACAAAAAGTAGTGAATCAATTACCTCAAGGTGGAGGTGTTTTATCGCAACAACAAATAGGAAATGGATTACGCCAAGCTTTAGATAACGGGATTAAACATCAGGTTACTAAATTAACAGCTAAAGATGGTTTTTATAGAAATGAATTAGTTAAAATTATTTTGCCAAAAGAATTACAGGCTGTTGATAAAGGTTTACGTAAAATAGGCTTAAGTAATTTAGCTAATGAAGGGTTAAAAGCAATTAATAGAACCGCAGAGGATGCTGTTAAAACAGCAACACCAATTTTTGTAAATGCAGTTAAAGAAATAAGTTTTAACGATGCTAAAAATATTTTATTAGGTCAGCAAAACGCAGCAACTTCTTATTTACAAGGAAAAACAAATACAGCATTGTACAATCAATTTAATCCAGTAATTAAAAAATCTTTTGCGAAAGTAGGAGCTGATAAAATTTGGTCGAATTTGATTAATAAATATAATAGTATTCCTTTTGTAAAAAGAGTAAATCCAGACTTAACAGATTACGTTACAGGAGAAGCTTTAAAAGGAGTTTTTACAATGATAGCTGTTGAAGAAAAAGGAATTCGTGAAAAAGTAGGTTTACGTAATACAGCTTTGTTAAAGCAAGTATTTGCTTTGCAAGACAAGTTCTAAAATTTTATGAAAACACCAACAGAAGGGTTCGCTAATTTGCGAACTCTTTTTGTTTTAAAAAAGAATGTTTTTTGATTTATGTTTTTGTTAGTCAAATATTTACGTATATTTATAAAGCCCTTAATTATATCTAAAATGTCAAGAATTAATCAATTACAGAATTATAGAACACATCTTGAAGATAGGTATCGTAAATTAGTTGAAAGAGCTAATGATTATAAATATGAAGACGAGTGTAAAAGTGATCGATCTGCATTTAAAGCAATGCAGATATTAGAAAAGTTGAACCGAGTAAAGTATTTATACAAAGAATTATCAAATACTATTGTGTAATTTTTTAAAATAATCAAAAGCTTTTAGTAATCTGCTACCATACCAAGAAAACATTTCTCCATCAACCAAAATTATTTTTGATTGAATGTCGTTTGATGCCATTTCATTAATATGTTTTTCTTTAAAAGGAAAAGGTTCAGATGAGAGTAAAATTAAATTAGGATTTTCTTTTTTAATATCCTGTAATTCAATTTCAGGGTAACGGTTTAAGTTCTTGTAAATATTTTTAAAATTATTTAATTCTATAAGGTGGTTAATAAAAGTGTTATTTGCAGCAACCATCCATGGGTTTTTCCAAATAAAGTAAGCAACTGTTTTTTTTCTTTTGTTTTTAATGAATTTCTGAAATTGTAAAATTTCAGAATCTAATTTTTTAATGATGTTTTGAGCTTGTGTTTTACAATAAAAAATATCACCGTATTCTTTTATAAGTTTTTTAGAGTCATCAAGTGTAAAAATATCTGAAACATGTGTAGGTGCAATTTGTAGGCAAGCTTTAACAATTTCTTTAGTGTTTTCTTCTTTATTACAAAGAATAATATCAGGGTTTAACCCTTTTATTTTATCAAGTTTAATGGTTTTTGTTCCTCCAACAATCGTTTTGTTATTTATTAAATGACTTGGGTGAATACAAAATTTAGTAACACCAATAATAGAGTCTTCAAGTCCTAAATCAACCAGTAATTCTGTTTGACTAGGGACTAATGAAATTATTCTTTTATATGAAGATTTTGCACTTTTTTTATTCATGAATAAGGTGAAGTTTAATACTATTTAACTCCCATGATTTCTTGAAACTCTTTTTTGTAACCTTTACTAACTCTAAAAGTTTTATTATCATTTATTTTTACATCTGTTTCTCCGTAGTTAGATGCAATTATTTCATCTATAAAGTTTGAGTTTATAATTGTAGATCTATGTATTCTAATAAACTGGCTAGAGTTTAGTCTTTTTATAATACTAGATAAAGACTCTCTTAATAAGTATTTTCTGTTATCTGTTGTGAAAATTTCGACATGGTAATTAGAAACAAATATATAATTATGTTTTACTCTAATGAAATAGTTTTACTTTTCTTTTTTGCGATATTAGATTTTCTTTATATGTCTATAGTTTTTATATTGATTTGTATTTCTTTTTGTTTGATATAATAGTTTTAAAAAAGTTTTATTTTTTTGTGTTTTTCTTTCTGAAGGATTATTCGAATTGTTTCGTAAGTGGTTGTATTAACTTGTAGGGTTATATTTTTTTGAAATTAAATAGAAACAAGTTATTATTCAATAGTATTCTGTATTAGAGAAGCTTTTTGAGATATAATAGATTGTGGGGTTTTGTTGTTGTGATTCTTAAAAAATGATATATTTAGTTGTTTTAGTGTTAATTAATTGCTAAAAAGTGTTAATATTGTAGGGGAGGTAAGTGTTATTGATAATGGTTAATTGAATTAATGGTTATTTCTCGGATTAATTAAAAATAAATTTATAATTAAAAACTTATTTTATGAAAGTAAAAATTTCTCTAATATTGATGTTCTTATTTATTTCCACATCATTATTGGCGCAAAAAAAAACTATTTCAGGAACAGTTTCTTCAGATTTAGGAGGTATTCCTGGTGTTAGTATTCTTATAAAAGGAACTACATCTGGTACAGAAACAGATTTTGATGGAAAGTATTCTTTGAAAGTTAGTGTAGGAGATATTCTTCTTTTTAGCAGCTTAGGTTATAAAACTGTTACAAAGACAATAGGTAATTTAGGTATTGTTAATGTTATGATGGTCGAAGACCGTAATCTTTTAAATGAAGTTGTTGTTGTAGCTTATGGTACTTCGAGCAAAGAGGCATTAACAGGAGCTGTTACAACTATTAATACAGGAGATATTGAAAATCGAGCTGTCTCTAATATATCAACAGCTTTAGAAGGAGCTTCTCCAGGGGTTATTGTAACTGCGTCTAGTGGTCAGCCAGGATCTGGACAATCTATTAGAATTAGAGGTTTTGGTTCGTTTGGAGCTTCTAATTCTCCATTGTATGTAGTTGATGGTATCCCTATTAATGGAGACTTAAATGCTATTAATCCAAATGATATTGAAAGTATATCTATATTAAAGGATGCATCTTCAACTGCTCTTTATGGAAATAAAGCGACAAATGGTGTTGTTATTGTTACAACAAAAAAAGGAAAGTCTCAAGTAGGAGAATTAAGATTTAGTGCTTCAACAGGTGTTGTTACAAGAGGTATAGCTGAATATGATAGAATTAATGCAAAAGATTATTATCCAATCATGTGGGAAGCTTTACGTAATTCTAATGCAGTACCAGGTACAGCTTCAGCTGCGGATTTAGCTACAGCTAATACAGGAGCAACAAATGGTATATTTAATTTATTAGGATACAATCCATTTAATGTACCCAATGATCAAATTGTAGGGGTTGATGGTAAATTGAATCCAAATGCAAGGTTGTTATATGCTGATGATTTAGATTGGGAAAAGGCAATTACCAGAGTTGGTATTAGGCGTAATTATGACTTAAGTTATCAAGGAAAAAGTGATAATGCAAATTATTTTGCTTCTATGGGGTATTTAAAAGAAGATGGTTATCTTTTAAATTCTGATTTTGAAAGAGTGTCTACACGTGTTAATTTAAACTATGAAGCAAGACCTTGGTTGAAAGCAGGTTTAAATATTGCTGGTACTTTTTCAAAAGGAAATCAAGCACAAACAGAAGGAAGTAATTCTTTTGTAAACCCATTTAGATTTACAAGAGGGATGGGGCCTATTTACCCAATTCACCAGCATGATCCAGTTACTGGAGATTATATTTTAGATAGTAATGGTGATAAGTTATTTGATTATCAAGGGGTAAGGCCTTCTGGAGCAAGTGCAGGAAGACATATAGTACAAGAAATTTTGTTAAATAAGGAGCTCAGAGAAACAAATAATTTGAACGCCAAAACCTATATTGATTTAACTTTAGCAGAAGGATTATCTTTTAGAACTAATTTATCTTATGAAGAACAAAATTATTATAGAAGTACTTTTAGAAATAAATTAGTTGGTGATGGTGCTCCAGGTGGAGATGCTTCTAAATCATATACAAGAACTACAACTTTAGGGTTTAACCAGTTGTTAAGTTATAAAAAATCTTTTGGAGATCATAATTTAGATTTTTTATTAGGACATGAATCTCAAGATTTAAAAATAGATCGATTATATGGTAATAGAGCAGGGTTAATTATAGATGGAAATACAGAATTAATTAATTTTGTTACAACTACAGATTTAGGTTCTGTTGTAGATAGATTAAAAGAAGAAAGTTATTTTGGTAGAGCTAATTATAATTTTAATAATAAATATTTCTTTAGTTCTTCTTTACGTAGAGATGGTTCATCTAGATTTGGTCCAGATTATAAATGGGGTACTTTCTGGTCTGTTGGTGGATCTTGGAGTGTGAAAAAAGAAAACTTTATGGAAAGTATCTCTTGGGTTGATGATTTAAAAATTAGAGCTTCATACGGTGAGTTAGGTAATAGTAGAGGTATTGGGTATTATCCTTTTCAGGCCTTATTTGAATTAGATTATAATAATGGAGGCGAATCAGGGTTTTTAAGGTCTAGTTTAGGTAACCCAGAGTTACAATGGGAAACTAGTAAAAACTTTGATGTAGCTATAGAATTTGGTCTTTTTGAAAGGTTAAATGCTTCTGTTGAATTTTATAATAAAGAATCAGATAATTTATTATTTGATGTTCCTGTTGCATTGTCTGATGGAATTGGTTCAAAAAAAGAAAATATAGGTACATTATTTAATAGGGGTATCGAGGTTAGTTTAGGTTATGATATATTTAAAAAAGAAGATTTTAAATGGAATATTAATGTAAATGCATCTACTTTACAGAATGAGTTTACATTCTTACCTCAGGAAGAAATTATTAACGGAACTAAAAAACTAAAAGTAGGTAGATCTTTATTTGATTATTGGATTAGAGATTGGTATGGAGTAGATCCAACAGATGGTTCTGGTTTGTTTGTTGCAGAAGACGCTTCAGCAACGGGTGTTAGAACTGTTAATGGGGTAGCTGTTACCCCCGATTCTAATAATGCTAAATATCACTATGCAGGTACTGTTATTCCTGATTTAACAGGTTCTATCTCAAATTCTTTAAGTTATAAAAATTTTGATTTGAATTTTATGTTTACCTATCAGATAGGTGGAGAAAATTTAGACTTTAATTATGCGGGTATTATGAGCGCTGGTGATTATGGTGGCTCTAAAAGTGTTGATATATTAAATAGATGGCAAAAGCCAGGAGATGTTACAGATGTTCCAAGATTAGATTCTAGTTTTAGTTCTCAATGGGGAGCTACTTCTGATAGATGGTTAACTGATGCTTCTTTTTTAAACTTAAGGCAAGTTAGTTTTTCGTATAATTTATCATCGAATTTAGCAAATAAATTGAATATGTCAAGTGTTAAATTCTTTGCAAACGCAGAAAACTTATTTTCTTTAAATGCACGTAAGGGGTTTAATTCGCAGCAAGAGTTTAGTGGGAATACATCAAATGTATATACGCCATCTAGAGTGATTACAATGGGGGTTAATTTAAAATTTTAACAAATGAAAAAATATATTTATAGTTTATTAGTTATTGGAATGATTTTTTTCACTTCATGTGAAGAAGAGTTCTTAGATACAGTACCTACTGACGAAGTGTCTGCTAGTGCTACTGTAGCTACAACAGATAATGCAAAGTCATTATTAAATGGAATACACAGGTCTTTATACTATAGAAAAGATTTTGGAGCGCAAGGAAGGTCTGGACAAGGAGCAATTTATATTTATATGGATGCTTTGGGTGAAGATCAAATTGTACATAGAGAACAATGGTTTAATGCTGTTTATAAATGGAATTCAGGGAGGAGTACTACTGATAATTACAATAGGTACCAATGGCAATATTATTATGAGTTAATAGCGAATGCTAATATTTTAATTAATGGTGTAGATGCTGCAGAAGGATTAACAGAAGATAAAATGGCTATTAAAGGTCAGGCATTAGCTTATAGAGCTTGGTGTCATTATCAATTAGTTCAAATGTATGGAAGTAGATACGTTGTAGGTGGAGGAAATACACAATTAGGAATTCCTATTAAGTTGGATACGAAAACCTTAAACTCGGCTCGTTCTACAGTGGAAGAGGTTTATAGTCAGGTTAATATAGATCTTGATGCTGCGTTAATAGCTTTAGCAAGTTATTCAAGAGAATATAAATCACATTTTAACGCTAATGTGGTTATGGGATTAAAAGCAAGAGTAGCATTAACTCAAGGAAATTGGCCTATAGCTGCAACAATGGCAGCACAAGCTAGAGCAGGATATCCTTTAATGAGTCAATCAACTTATGCAAAAGGTTTCCGTATTGATTCACAAGGTAATTCTGAATTTATGTGGGCAAGTCATATTATAGCAGATCAGACAGATAAATGGGGTAACTTTGGCGCTTATATGTCTAGAAACTTTAGTTCATCAGCAATTAGAGGAAACCCTAGATCTATAAACTCATTATTATATGATAAAATTTCTGCAACAGATGTAAGAAAAGGTTTATTTGACCCAACTGGTTTGCATTTAAATTTACCATCAGGAGTTTCTTTGTTAGGTTCTCATGCAAGAAAGCCTTATACAAGTCAAAAATTCATTGCAGTTGATAATGGAGATAGTAGGGTTGATGTGTCTCATATGAGAGCTGCAGAGATGTATTTAATAGAAGCTGAAGCTTTAGCAAGACAAGGTAGTGATAACTTAGCTGCTGCTGCATTATTTACGTTAGCTGTATCGAGAGATAGTAATTATACTTTATCAACGAATGCAGGAGCTGCATTGATTGACGAAATTTTAATTCAACGTAGAGTTGAATTATGGGGAGAAGGATTTAGATTTTTAGATCTTAAAAGGTTAAATTTACCTTTAGATAGATCAGGAGCAAATCATTCTGCTGCTTTGGCTGACAATAACATAAACATTCCTGCTTCAGATATTAAATGGGAATGGTTAATACCACAGTTAGAAATGGATGCAAACCCTAATATGGTTCAAAATCCACTTTAATTAATGAAGTTTAAAATTGGTTTGTTTTAAGTAAACCAATTTTAAGCTTATATTTTTAAATTGTAGTATTTTATTTATAAAGCCAAGGAGTCATTAACCTTGGCTTTTTTTATAATATTTCACTCATTTGTAATTGTAATTCCTCTGCTTTGTTTGCTGCTTTGTTTGCAAAATCTTCTTTATTAGAAGCGTAAATAATTCCTCGAGAAGAGTTAATTAGTAAACCAACATTACTGTTCATTCCGTATTTACATACATCTTGTAAGTTTCCGCCTTGTGCACCTACACCTGGAACCAATAAAAAACTATCAGGAACAATTTTACGTATTTCAGAAAAATATTCAGCCTTGGTAGCACCAACAACATACATTAAATTTTCTGAATTTTTCCATGCCTTAGAAGTTTCTAAAACTTGTTTATATAATTCCTTTCCTTCTACGTCTTTTGTTTGAAAATCGAAAGCTCCTTGATTAGATGTTAAGGCAAGCATGATTGTATGTTTGTCTTTAAAAGCTAAAAAAGGCTCAACAGAATCTTTTCCCATATATGGAGCAACAGTAACAGAATCAAAAGCTAAATCTTCAAAAAAAGCCTTTGCATACATTGTTGATGTGTTTCCTATATCTCCACGTTTAGCATCTGCAATCGTAAAAATTTCAGGATGTTTTTCGTTGATGTACCTTATTGTTTTTTCAAGAGATTTCCACCCTTTAATTCCATAAGCTTCATAAAAAGCTGTATTTGGTTTGTAGGCAACACATAAATGATGAGTAGCATCAATAATGGCTTTATTAAAGGCAAAAATAGGATCCTCTTCTTCTAATAAATGTTGCGGTATTTTCGTCAAATCGACATCTAAACCGATGCATAAAAACGATTTCTTTTTTCTAATTTCGTTAACTAATTGTTGTGTAGTCATGAGTTGTTGTAAAAGTTAAGCAAAAGTACACTTTTTTAACACTTTCTTTTATCTTTGTTATATATGTTTCAATATGTAATTAATAAATTTTTATACGGTTTTTTGACACTCTTTGGTGTTGTTACTGTTATCTTCTTTTTATTTAACGTGCTGCCTGGTGATCCTGCTAGAATGATGTTAGATCAACGAGAAGATACTGAGCAACTTAAAAATATCCGAAAAAAATATGGTTTTGATAAACCTATATTTACACAGTATTTATATTATTTAAATGATATTTCTTTATTGTCATTACATAGCAAGCAGGTTGATGATTATACGTTTTTGACTAAAGATAAATATGACGCATTAAAATTGTTTTCGATAAACGATATAAATGTGGTTGTTAAATATCCGTATTTGAGACAATCTTTTCAAAAAAACGGAAAAAATGTGTCAGAAGTTATTTCTGAAACATTACCTAATACAGCAATTCTGGCTGTTTTTGCAATAGTCATCGCCTTAGGATTAGGAATTTTTTTAGGAATTTTATCAGCATTATATAAAGATACTTTTTTCGATAGTGTTATTGCGATAATAAGTACTTTAGGTATGAGTGTACCATCTTTCTTTTCGGCAATTTTATTCGCATGGTTTTTTGGTTTTGTATTACATGAATATACCAGTTTAGAAATGACGGGTAGTTTGTTTGAGGTTGATGATTTTGGAGAAGGAACTCATATTCAATGGAAAAACTTATTATTACCAGCAATAGTACTAGGTATTCGTCCGTTAGCAGTTGTAATACAGTTAATGAGAAACTCTTTATTAGAAACTTTGAACCAAGATTACATAAGAACAGCCAAAGCAAAAGGATTAACGATGTACCAAGTAGTTTATAAACATGCTCTTAAAAACTCACTTAATCCAGTTGTAACAGCAATTTCAGGATGGTTTGCCTCTATGTTAGCAGGCGCAGTTTTTGTGGAGTATATTTTTAACTGGAATGGATTAGGGAAAGAAATTGTAAACTCATTAAATACGCTTGATTTACCTGTTATAATGGGAAGTGTTTTAGTAGTAGCAACATTATTTATTCTTATAAATATATTAGTTGATGTTATTTATAGTTGGTTAGACCCTCGAATTAAACTAAATTAAAATGAAAATATTTTTATTTTTTGTAGTGTTTTTAACACTAAATAGTTGTGCTGTTTTTCAGCCTAAATCTTTTGATAAACAAGCATTAGAAGAGAAATTAGTTACTATAAATAGAGATTCAATTACTTTAAAAGAAATTTTAGCGAAAAATAAAGGTGAACAATTGTTTATACAGGTTTTTGCAACCTACTGCCCGGTAAGTCAAGATAGTTTTAATGATGTTATTGCTTTTCAGAAAGAAAATCCATCAATTAAATATGCTTTTTTGTCAGTAGATCATTCTTATTTTGATTGGAAAAGAGGATTACAAAATATAAAGGTAACAGGGCAACATTATTACATTCCTAAAAAAGGAAAAGGAAAATTAGGTGCGTTTTTAAAACTAAAAACAATACCAAGGTTTTTAATACTAGATGAAAACGGAGAAATAAAACTCTACAAATCATCAAGTGTGTCACAGAAAGTGAAAAATAAAATAAAATGAGAAAAAATTTAGTATTGGTTATTGCAACCTATTTATTGTTAAGTTGCTCAGTTTATAATCCCGTAGAGTTTTCGAGTAAAGCATTGGAAGATACTTTTGTGTCAATGAATAACGAAGAGATTAAGTTTGAAAATATTTTAACACAAAATAAAGGGAAAAAAATTGTGATTGATATTTGGGCATCTTGGTGTAAAGATTGTTTAAAAGGGCTGCCAAAACTAAAGAAGCTTCAAAAGACAAATCCAGAAATTGTATATATGTTTTTGTCATTAGATAGAGGTGTAAAACCATGGAAAGAAGCAGTTGATAAGTTAGGAATAAAAGGACAACATTATTATCTAAAAACGGGATGGGAAGGAGATTTTTGTAAGTTTCTTGGATTAAGCTGGATTCCTCGTTATTTAGTGCTAAATGAAGATGGTAAAATAATTATTTTTAACGAAACTAAAATAACTGACAATTTAATAACTGAAATATTAAAAAAATAACTTATTTTTAACAGTTGTAAAACTAATTTTTCCAATGAAAATAATATTATACTTAACTGTTTTTGTTTTATTTGCATCTTGTAATGCAGAAAAACCAGCCGCTTTTTCAAAAGAGGTTTTAAATGAAGAATTTTTAACATTAAACGAAGAAACAATTACTTTTAAAGAAATCCTTGCGAAATATAAAGGTAAAAAAGTAATGTTTGAAGTTTGTGCTTCTTGGTGCGCGGAATGCGTTTCAGGTATACCACAAATTAAAAAATTAAAAGCAGAAAATCCTGATGTTGTTTTTGTGTTTTTATCAATAGATAAATCCATTCCTCAATGGAAAAAAGGAATAGAGAGATTCTTTAATATTGAGGGAGATCATTATTTCTTGCCAGCATCTCTTAAATCTGGGTACGCAAAAAGTTTAGGTATTAATGATGTACCAAGTTACATGGTGGTAAACGAGAGAGGTATTATTTCTTTAGCTAGTGTAATGGAGTCGTTTGACCCAAGGTTAGAAGCAGCGTTAAAAGAAAAATAAGAACATAAATTATAAGATAATTTTGAGAAAAAAAATAGTAGCAGGTAATTGGAAGATGAATAATAACCTCGATGAAACTAAAAAGTTAATTAAGGGAATTAAGAAAGGAATCAAGAAAAAAGTAGACGATAATACTAGGGTGATTATTGCACCGAGTTTTGTAAACTTAAGTACTGCTGTAAAAAGAACAAAAAAATCTAAAATAGAAGTAGCTGCACAAAATATGCACCAAACAAAAAGTGGTGCCTTTACAGGAGAGATCTCAGCTGATATGCTAACTTCTTTAGGTTTGAAAATAGTTCTTATAGGGCATTCAGAACGTAGAGAATATTTCGGAGAAACGGACGAGCTTCTTGCTGAAAAAGTAAATGCAGCGTTAGTAAATAAGTTAGAAGTGATTTTTTGCTTTGGTGAATTGTTAGCAGATAGAAAATCTAATAATCACTTTAAGGTTGTTGAAAGTCAACTTAAAAAGGGATTGTTTCATCTTAAAAAAGAAGACTTCTCTAAAATAATTTTGGCTTACGAACCAGTTTGGGCAATCGGAACTGGAGAAACAGCATCACCAGAACAAGCACAAGAAATGCATGCTTTTGTTAGAGGTATTATAAAAGATGAATACGGAAATGAAGTAGCGAATAATATTTCTGTATTATATGGAGGGAGTGTAAAACCAGCCAACGCTAAAGAGATTTTTTCAAAAGAAGATGTAGACGGAGGATTAATTGGAGGAGCAGCTTTAAAAGCAGACGACTTTATTGATATTATTAAATCGATTTAATGGATAATATTTATATAGAATATGCTTTTGAGGTAACACCTAAAGAACCAGCAACAGAAATTTTAATAGCTGAGTTAGGAGAAGTTGGTTTTGAGAGTTTTGTTGAAAACGAAAACGGAGTTGTAGCATACATTCAAAAAAATGAATGGAAAGAAAATATGCTAGAAGACGTTTATATTTTAAAATCAGAAGCGTTTGTAATTAACTTTAATTACAAAGAAATAGCGCAAACAAATTGGAATGCTGAATGGGAGAAGAACTTTAATCAAATTAAAGTTGATGATTTAGTGAGTATAAGAGCGCCGTTTCATGAAAACCCAAATTTAAAGTATGATATTGTTATTGAGCCTAAAATGAGTTTTGGTACAGGGCATCATGAAACAACACATATGATGGTACAACACTTACTTGACTTAGATGTTAAAAATAAGAAAGTGTTAGATATGGGGTGTGGAACAGGAATTTTAGCAATTTTTGCTGAAATGAAAGGAGCACAGCCAATTGATGCAATTGATATTGATGCTTGGTGTTATGAAAACTCATTAGAAAACGTCGAAAGAAATGGTTGTAAAAATATTTCTGTTTTCGAAGGAGATTCATCATTATTAGTAAATAAGAAATATGATTTAATTATTGCGAATATTAACCGTAATATTTTATTAAGTGATATGGAGATATATACTAGTTGTTTGAATAAAACAGGTGTATTATTGTTAAGTGGATTTTATAGTGAGGATATTATAATTATTGATGAAGAGGTGTCTAAATATGGTTTAACATTAAATAAGACAATTAAAAGAAATAATTGGGTAGCTTTGCAGTATCAAAAAACGGCATAAATGAGTACGATAGAAAAAATACAAGAAGAGCTAGATGTTTTAATTCAGGAAACAAAAAAGCACGAAATTATCTTACATAATGATGATGTAAATACTTTTGATTTTGTTATTGATAGTCTAGTAAGTGTTTGTGATCACACATTAGAGCAGGCAGAGCAATGTTCTGTTTTAGTTCATTATAAAGGTAAGTGCGCGGTAAAAACAGGTGAGTACAAAGATTTAGAAGCTAAGTGCTCAAGATTATTACAGTTAGGTTTATCGGCAGAGATTGTTTAATATGGAAAGTGTTTTTAGATACTACGAATTTTCTGATTTTATAAAAGATAAATCAGAAGTTTTTTCAGGAAATGAAATCTGTTTTTCGATCTTAAATGAACATCATTTTTTAATATTCGAAAAAAATAAAGAAGTTTATAAATTATATGTCTCTAAATATAAATCAAAATTAGAGGTTGGTTTCGAAAAGCCAGAAATATTAGAAGTACTCGTAGATGATTACGATAAGTCTAAGCCAGAACATCGAATCATTTTAAGAAAATATTTATATTAAAAACTCAAAAAAAACTTTTTTTGAGTTTTTTTTTGAACTTATGTGACTTATCATAAATAAGAGTGTCTTATTTAATGTAGACAAAGTTATATGTCAAGAAAATATTAAAAGATATATCCCCTTGCATAACTTCTCTGAGTAAGATGAAAACCTTTTTTAAGGAAACTCTAAAAGGAGAAGTTTATTAAAATGTTTTATGGGATTAAAAATAGTAGTAGTTAGTTTTTATACTAAGTTTGGTTAGATGAAAAGGCCTTAAACGAAAGTTTAAGGTCTTTTCTATTACAGTATATTTTACAGTTCTCTTTCGGTATTATGAAAAAGAGTAGTTCTTTTCAGTTTTAGGGCTGTATAGTAAGATGACTTACAATGATACTATTTTTAATCGTTTCTAAATATTTAATAAAAGATGTTTGAGTAGTGCTACTAGAGCAAATTATTATTGCTCATGAATTATGTGTTAGCTTCTTGGTAATTTCGTTTTGAAAATAATAAATTATTACACTTCTTTTTCTGTAGGTAACAAAGAGTATTGACTTCTTATGGTAATTGTTATTTTAGTTTAAAAGCTCTTTTTTTGCTTTCTGTTAATTTTATGACCTCTTCTTTTTGGTTTTTTCTTATGGTATTTCTATTTACTTGATTTTATTTTTTTTAACAATAACTAAAAGATTAATTTATGTGACTTGCTACAAATAAAAGTGTCTTACTATTATGATTAATGTAGTAAGTATTTAATGAAGAGTCATAATTTATTTGTGAAATAGCTTGTGTATGTGTCTGTTTTATAGAAATTTAATTTCGCAACAAACTGTATGTTAGTCCTTTATGTTTGTTTTGTGCGGTTTAATACTCGCTTAATATAGGTGTTGACTATTTTGTGAATTTTACGGTTTTACCATACTTTTTTTATGGTAAAATAAGTTGTTTTACTTTTTTTATTAAATACATTGAGTAATTATTTAGGCACACTTTTTTATTAGAATATATTTTAAATGTTTGTTTGTTAGATGATTGTTTTTTTTTGTTTTTTTAGTGAAAAATATTTTTTTGGATTTAACCGAATTATTTGTTAAATTGTTGTTAATATTTTGAGTATTGCTTCCAATGGGGGGATCAGTTACCAAATGATTTTTTTATTAACATTTTTAGCTAATAGTTAAGTAGTCTAACTTTTAGTAATTGGTGCGTTTTTTTTGAAAATAGTTTTCAAGATAAGTAAGTGTATCAGTTAAGTATAAATGTTGTTATTCTTTGTGTCGGAGCTGATAAGTAGTTTTGTGGTGTGTTAACAAGATAAAATAAATAATAATATGTCTTTTGTTTATTCTGTTAAAGAAGAATTATTTAGACCAAAATGTATATTAATGTTTTAAGAAAATGAAGCTGTTTAAGTATACTTAAAAATTTAAAATAAAAAATTAATTCATAAACAGATTAACTATCTGTTTATAGCTTATATAATCAACAACCAAAATTAATTAATTAATCTAATCCTCTAAATTATGATTAAAAAGTACTTTTTTAAAAACAAACTTTCTTTATTACTCATTCTATTTTTATTTATAAAAATAAATGCAACCTTTTCACAAGCAACATATAGTACAAATCCTACAGCCGCAGCAATAGCTACGGAGTTGCAGTCATCAGGTATTATTATTAGTAATCCTGTAATAACTTCTGGAGTAGGAACTCAGTTAGGTATTTTCTCAAATGGAATTGCTGGAGCTGCTTTAGAAGTTGATAGTGGAATTGCATTTTCCACTGCATCTATAGCAACAACTTTTAATAATAACAATCTAAATAATTATAATTCCGAAGGATTTGATGGAGGCTTTGGTTTTAATGATGAAGATTTAATAAATATAAATACAACAGCAAATAGAGATGTTGTTGTTTTTGAATTTGATTTTGTTGCGCAACCAAATTACACAGGAGTTTTGGTTGAGTATCAATTTGGTTCAGAAGAATTTCCAGATTATGTTGGGTCAGTTTTTAATGATGTATTTGGTTTCTTTGTTTCAGATCCCACAGGGTCTGATCCTGGAGTTCCAGATGGAGATATAAATAATAACAATACTTATGATTTTGGAGAAACACCTGCCTTAAATTTAGCAATAGTACCAGGTACTTCTAATGCGGTGTCAATTAATAATTTAAATGCGGGGTTTAAAGGTTGTGCACAAGATGGGACAACTCCAACAGATTTAACACAATCAGCTTTATATATTAATAATGGGCATAGTCTTGATAATGATGCAGACCCTAATAATTCAGCTACTTGTAGTTTAAATGATCAGGCAAAGCCTATTAACGTAGAGTTTAATGGAATAACTAAAAAATTTACAACAAATATAAATTTAATAGTTGGTGTTACTTATCATATGAAAATTGCAATAGCAGATGTAGGTGATCAAAGCTTAGATTCAGGTGTATTTGTGTCAAGCGTAGGGGGGCTTCCAGTTATTATAGCAAATAGTGACTCTGGAACTGTTGTTACAACTTCAGGAGGAGTTGCAGTGGCAAACGTTTTAGTAAATGATACTGTAGGGTCTGTAACAAACCCTCCAGTCTCAGAGGTAGACTTGGTAGAAGTAGGTTCAACAAATGCGGGAGTTAGTTTAAATACAAGTACAGGAGCAGTTAATGTAGCACCGGGAACAGCGCCTGGTGTATATACATTATTTTATAGTACATGTAAGCCAGCGCCTACCAATTGTAGTTCATCTACAGTTACGGTTACGGTTTTACCGGATAATGATGGTGATGGTATAGATGATGCTACTGATTTAGATGATGATAATGATGGAATATTAGATACTGCTGAAGGTTTATGTACTGGGCAAGCGAGTGGAGTTTGGGCAGGAACAAACCCGAGTAATGGTTCAATAGCACCTTTTTCATTTACATCTACGGTAGGAAGTGGAACGGGAGTAACTGTAACAACAAGTTTTTCAGGAAATGCAAATAATTTTGGAAGTAGTACTTCAGCAAATTTTGGACCGACTGATTTTTGGACATCAGCATCAGGTTCATTAGTTGGAGCAAACTCTTTTTTATTAGATCTTAATTGGGATAGTACACCAGATGCATCTGCAACAGATATTGACTTACCCGCAGATGATAAGGGTTCAGGTGTTGTTACAATTACCTTTACTGATCCAGTAACTAATCCAGTAATTCATTTAGATAGATTAGGAGGGGCAAGTGGAACGACTTCTAATTCTTTAGAATTTGAATTAACCTCAGGGGGTACATTATCTCGATTGTCAGGAACAGATGATTTTGAAGTGCAAGGTAATTTTATAAGAAGATCTAACCAAACAGGATTAACGAGTACAGGTACAGAAGCTCTAATGGGGCTTTTAGAAGGAACAGCTGCTGGATCTGTGGCCGTAATAGGAACATTTACGACACTTACATTTAATTGGACAGGAACAGGAGTAGAAGGAAGTGGAGGAGATGCAATAGAGGTTATTGTTGAAGGATGTACATCTGTTGATACAGATGATGATGGAACACCTGATTATCAAGATTTAGATTCAGATAAGGATGGATGTAATGATGTTTTAGAATCAGGAGGAGTAGATACTAATTCAGATGGTATATTAGATGGAGACGGATTTAATGCATCAGGTCAAGTAACAACTGGAGGTGCAATTTTAGGAACTAGTTATGACGGAGTAGTAGGTGGAGAAATATTAGCAGTAAATATAGATATAGATACTGCTCCAAGCAATGTTTCTACGTCTGTTAGTACAAGTTCAGTGAGTTTTACAGTTGTATCATCAGCTGATCAAGCGACGTCATTCACAACAGGAACACCTAATTATAGTGTGCCAAATAATGCAACTGGTGGTTTAACGTATCAGTGGTATGACGGAGATCCAGATTCAGGAGGAACGATACTTACCAACACATCTCCATATAGTAATGTTACAACTTCAGTTTTAGGAATAAATCCAAATGCAAGTTTAAATGGTAAAACGTATTACGTTGTAGTTAAACATGCTAATAATTCATGTGGAGAAAAAACTAGTGCTACTTTGTGTGTTGTAGATGACACACTAGCTGTAAGTGATGATACAATTTGTTTAGGAGCTACAGCAACAATAACGCTAAGCTCGAGTGTTTCTGGTGTGAATTACCAATTAAGATTGGATAGTGATGACAGTAACGTAGGTTCAGTAATCGCAGGAACTGGAGGTAATATTAATTTTAATGTAACTCCAATAGTAAATACAACATATAACATTCTTGCATCAAACGGTACTTGTAGTAGTGAACTTATTGATAAGCCAATTGTAACAGTAACCCCAACAGTCACCATTGCAGCATTTAGTCCAGCAACTAGTACACGATGTCAAGGAGCAGGAACAGTAACAACGACAACAACCGG
>NZ_KE387165.1:0-392 GCF_000430545.1 Tenacibaculum ovolyticum DSM 18103 | reverse complement strand
TATAGTTTAGATGCCGCTTCTTTAACAGGCGGAAATAGTATAAACAGTGGAACCGGAGAAGTAACGTATGTTGCAGGATGGAGTGGAACGACAACAATTACAGCAAGTGCCGCAGGATGTAACGGTCCCGTAACTACGACGCATGTA
The DNA here is from genome assembly GCF_000430545.1 of Tenacibaculum ovolyticum DSM 18103. GTDB lineage: Bacteria > Bacteroidota > Bacteroidia > Flavobacteriales > Flavobacteriaceae > Polaribacter > Polaribacter ovolyticus. The sequence goes on along the minus strand of NZ_KE387165.1, from coordinate 245 downwards.
GTAACAGTAACCCCAACAGTCACCATTGCAGCATTTAGTCCGGCAACCAGCACACGATGTCAAGGAGCAGGAACAGTAACTACGACAACAACCGGAACAAATTCAACCGGAATCACGTATAGTTTAGATGCCGCTTCTTTAACAGGCGGAAATAGCATCAACGGATCAACCGGAGAAGTAACATATGTTGCAGGTTGGAGTGGAACGACAACAATTACAGCAAGTGCGGCAGGATGTAACGGTCC
>NZ_KE387164.1:32806-366768 GCF_000430545.1 Tenacibaculum ovolyticum DSM 18103 | reverse complement strand
ATTCCTGTTGAATTTGTTCCAGTTGTCGTTGTTGTTACTGTTCCTGCTCCTTGACATCGTGTACTAGTTGCTGGACTAAATGCTGCAATGGTGACTGTTGGGGTTACTGTTACTACATGCGTCGTAGTTGCAGGACCGTTACATCCTGCGGCACTTGCTGTAATTGTTGTTGTTCCACTCCATCCTGCAACATACGTTACTTCTCCAGTTGATCCGTTGATACTGTTTCCGCCTGTTAAAGAAGCGGCATCTAAACTATAAGTGATTCCGGTTGAATTTGTTCCAGTTGTTGTTGTAGTTACCGTTCCTGCTCCTTGACATCGTGTACTAGTCGTTGGACTAAATGCTGCAATCGTTACTGTTGGTGTTACTGTTAAAGTAACCTCGCTAGAAGTAACACTTTGACAAGTATTTATTGTACTTGTTAATATTAACCTATATTTATTTGTAGAAGCACTTATAAGTGGATTCGTTAATGTTAATACTGCTGTAGTTGCGTTACTATATACTCCTCCATTACTTACCGTATTCCAAGCTCCAGTTCCTCCTACTTGTTCTTCCCACTCATATATTAACCCAGTAGTTGTTCCTGTACTACCACTATAATTTGGAGTAGTACCTGGAGCAGCCCCCATAAATGTAGTTGTACTTAGTGAAGAAGCTACAGTCGTAAATGTAGCATTACCTCCTATACATATAGTACTGCTTAACGGCTCTGTGTCAATTTGTATTTTAGTTGCCACAATTTCGTTTCCTGTTACTCCATTATAACTAGTTCCTAAAATTGCGCCTCCAGTTGTTACTTGACCTGATACATTAAATCCATTTCCATCTAATACTCCATCTGAATTAGTATCTACTCCTCCTGATTCTACAACATCATTACACCCATCATTATCAGAGTCTAAGTCTAAATAATCTGGTGCCAGATCACTATCTGAATCTATAGAACATGAAACTACAGAACTTCTGACCCATAAACTTAACGATTCAGTAGCCCCTATATTACCTACATCATTTCTAACCCTAACTGAACCTATAGAAGGGATCCAATGAACTGTAAACGTATTCCCGCAAGGATGAAAAATGTTTGCGGCTAAAGTAGTTCCTGAAGATGTTGTACAGTTTGCATTTGCCTTTAAATACTCCTCTTGTGTTCCTGTCCAACTGTCATTCAGACCATTGTCAGCAACTCCTCCATGTAATGTTTGCCCAGCCACTAACCTTGTTAATAAGGTAGTATTAGGAGTTCTTACATCAATTTCTTCTGTAGATGATGAAAACCTAATCTCATTCGCATCTGTCAACTCAGCTAAAATTATATTACTCAACAAACCTCGTGTACTATTTGTTAAACTAGTTGATTGTGGTAAACTTCCTGAACCATTACCATAATCTAAAGCTACACGAACATAACCATCTTTATTTACATAGGTTGAAAACGTTTGTCCGTTAAGGTTAAAATAGTATATACCTGCTACCGCAACACTCCTTGCAGCACCTAAACTTGTAAATGGGTTTAAAGAAGTACCCTTACAAACACCCTCATTTATATCCAAAATCCCATCATTATCAGAATCAAGATCATCAATACCTGCTAAATTATCACCATCAAAATCGATGAGAATGGTTTCTGTAGGATCATCGACTGTATTGTTTGAGTCAACTTGATCTTGTGTATTTGTAATCGTATTTATTAAATAATGTTCTCTAATGTCATTATTTACAGTTGCTATTATTGTTAATGTATGTTTTTCTCCAGAATTAATGGTACCTATCGTCCAATTTGGTGATAACCAAGATCCAGCTGTCGATGTTCCACTGATCAATGTTAAACCAGGAGGAAGAACATCATTAATTACTAAATTTGTTACGGGGTCAATTCCTTTACTTTCTGCTGTAATGGTAAAAGTAACAGTATCACCTATGCCATAACTTGTTGCATCAGCTATTTTTGTTAGAACAATATCTGGACTACAATCATATACTGCAACAGGGTCTGAATTAAAAGAACAGGTTCCTTGTGTTACTTCTACATACAATTCAGCAAAAGTAACATATGATGGAGGTGTATATGACGATGATGTTGCTCCAGGAACCGCAACCCCGTCCATATACCATTGATAACCATCAAAAGCCCCTGTCATTTCCTCTACCGTTCCACTAGGTAAACATCCTCCTCCTGTAATTTGTACATCCACTATTGGTGCGGTGTCAAATCCTGAAAAATACCCTGCAATACCTGCACTTCCACTAGCTCCTAGAAAACCAACAGAAATAGGCCCTGTTGAATTTACAGATACATTTCCTGTTAATCCTGAGACAAAGAAAGTCTTCCAATCAGAACTCCCTGCTACGGCAGAAGATGCTGGCAATGTTACTGAACCAGTGCCGTCAGTTACTGTAATGTTACCATCCGGCGTACTTGTTGATGCAATTATAGTAATACCTCCTGTAAAATTTAATCCCGCAACATTTCGTATGTCTGGAATATTATCCAAAACCTTTGGCATTAAACAATTTACTGGTGCAATAAAATTCAACCCACCTGTAGCTTCTGAAGAAGAACCAGCCAAAGCTTGGTAGGCATAGGCTCTATTAGAAGTTGTAACATACATATTACCTCCAGCTGCAGAAGTCGAATAATTTGATCCTGGAATATCAAAATACTCCCCATTATTTAATGTTACTATTGATGTTGCTGATCCATTAACATAAACCTCTGTATTATCTTGAATGGCGATAATAATAGGTCTTTCCATATCATCTACTCCATTACCTCTTACAAATACATATTCACTACCTACAATATCTTCTGGAACAGCCTGGTCAATTCCTGCATCTCTAGATCCAGAACCTGCTTTTACCATATTTAAAAGCCCACCATTACTCACTACAATATCCTTATTTGATGTAATACTAGCTCCTAGCCAACCATCTAAATTTGCTGTAGCTTGACCCAGTATAGCTTCTAATACATAAGACTCACCCGCATCTAGATTTATATTAATTGTAGGAGTTGTTATTCCTGCAGCATTCGTTCCTTGTCTAAAAACACAACTAGGATTATATCCTGAAATAGTTATATCGGTATTTGCTTCTGTAGCCATTATTCCTAAAGTAGCCGATTGAGAAGCTGTGTTTGTAGAACGTAAAGGTATTCCTCCCCATTTAAACTTAGTACCAAGCGCACTTCTTCCTTTAGAAGTTAATGAAGCTGCTTGAGCTGTATGACGACCTCTATAATTTACATAAAACTTTTTAGCTCCTGTTGTTGACTCAAATCTAAGTCCACTATTGGTTAAAACATTTCCAGTATTTGCATTTGTTACCAATGTTATATTGTTATCCCCATTGGCTACATTGTATGTCAATGGATTTGTTTTTGACAAACCCGTTAGAGTAGCAATAGCAGTTCCATTTGTTCCTTGATAAACTTTTACATCGAATGCTGTTGTTTCAGGTGTTGACAGATAGAATCGTTGCTGAATAATTGCATTGTTATTGGAATATTGTTTTAGTGGAGGTAGATAATGTAAGTCACTTAATTGCGCTTGCGTTTTGAAAGTTGACAGAAAAAAAACAAATAAACTTACTAAAAAATAAAAAAAATTTATTTTTAGGTTTTCTAATAATAATCTCATGTATAGTACTTTTGAAGGGGTGTAGTTTAAAAACTACATTTTTATTTTGAACTTAGAATTCAAATGTCAATTTTCAGTAGAAAAATATAAACCAAAATGACCAAAGCATAAGACATATACTATTTTAACTTATCCTTACAATAAGGAATTAAGATGACATCTACATAAAAACAAACTAGTTAAACTCTGATAACAAACTTACTAAAAAAAACAATAATAACTTTAACATTTATTTAACCGCACGGTACTAGGTTAAAAGACATAGAAAACAACTAAAATCTTATAAGATCATTATCATAAAATATCTTCTCGCAAAACCTATTCTATTGAACAGTTATTACATCAATAATTTAATAAATATCTATAATATTTCTATTTTAGCTAAAAGGCGTAAAGGTCGTCAATAACGAATATCAATAAATAGCGAGGTGGGTTTGGAAACCTAATTGATAAGGAAGAGTAATATTAGTGCATTCCAATAAATTCACAACTTGATTGCAAATTTACAGGAGTATTAATAATAATTTACAAAACAGGTTATATACCTCTTTCTTTTTTTATTTGCTCGTAAGCAGCTTGAATTTTCTGAAACTTTTCTTTTGCTCCTTTTTTATGCTCTTCACCTAACCCTTCTAATTTATCTGGATGGTATTTTTTTGCCATTTTCCTATATCCTTTTTTTAACTGATCATTAGTGGCTGATTTTGTTATCTCTAAAATTTTATAAGCACTATCTGATTCATCATAAAACATTGCTTTTATTGATGAATAATCATGATTATTGATATACAAATAATTAGCAATTTTTCTTATTTCTGTCTCTTCTGACGCTGTTACTTCATCATCTGCTTTTGCAATTCCGAATAAAAAATGCAACAATTGTAAACGTGAAGAATGTGACATGTGCTGACGAATTTGTAAACAAACCTCACGTGTTGATATTTGTTTTTTTATAATTCCGTTAAACAACTTAAAAGCATTATTAGCACGCTCTTTACCATACATTTTAACAAAATGCATACGTACATAATCCAATTCTCGTTGATCAACTTTTCCATCTGCTTTAATAACTACTGATGCTAAAATTAATAATGTTATTTCAAAATCCCCAGAAGTAGCTCTTCCTCTTTGTTGAGGCCTAGGTTGCCTTTCGTAATCTTGCTGTTCTTGCGTAAAATCTTCTACAGATACGCCATCAATAAAGCTACCTACAGCAAAACCTATAATAGCCCCTATTGGACCTCCCATTGTAAATCCAGCTCCGGCTCCGAGCCATTTTGCAAATTTTCCCATTTTTTAATTTTAAAGATGCAAAGATAGTATTAACTCTTTATAAAAAAACCTCATTTCTTTTGGCTTGATTCTTGCTTTTAAATGAAGTATATTTGTATAAACAATTTTAACAATAAAAATATGTACCCAGAAGAATTAGTAAAACCGATGCGTGATCAATTAATCGATGCTGGTTTTGATGCTTTATATACTGCTGAAGATGTTGATAACGCTTTAGCAAAAGAAGGAACAACTTTAGTAATGGTAAATTCTGTTTGTGGTTGTGCCGCTGGTACTGCTAGACCTGGAGCTATTGCTTCTTTAGGAGCTGATAAAACTCCTACAAATTTAACAACTGTTTTTGCTGGTGTTGAAAAAGAATCTACATCAAGAGCAAGAGAACACATGATTCCTTTTCCGGCATCATCTCCTGCAATTGCTTTATTTAAAGATGGTAATTTAGTTCACATGTTAGAACGTCATCATATTGAAGGGCATTCAGCTCAAGCTATTGCTCAGAATTTAGCAGGAGCTTATGATGAATTTTGTTCATAAACTCATTAGTATAAATAAAAAAACCAGCAAATTTGCTGGTTTTTTTATTTATACTTTTTTAATAACACTGGTAACAATTCCCCAAATAATAAAATTATTTTCTTCCGTAATTTTAATTATCGGATAATCTGGATTCTCAGGTTGTAACCAAACCTCATCCTTTTCTACTCTTAATCTTTTTACAGTAAATTCTCCATCTAAAAAACAAACAGCAATCTTATTGTTTTCTGGCGAAATACTTCTATCAATTACTAATAAATCATTATCATCTAGTCCTGCACCGATCATAGATTGCCCACTCACTTTCGCAAAAAAAGTAGCTTCTTTATTTCGTATCAATTCTTCATCTAACGATATACGTGTTTCTCTAAAATCATCAGCTGGCGATGGAAATCCTGCAGAAATACCTATATCCTTAAAAATTGTACCTTCAGTTTTACTCATTTCTTTAGGCGAAAAAAAAGTTAACCCTTTTGATGTATTCATTGTTTATTTTACGCTTATTATATCATTAATATTTGTGGTATACTTTGGCGACAATCGTTCTTGACGCATTTTCCAGGTACGTTGTAAATCTTGACTTGCTAATTTAACCTTATCTGATTTAAAAGTCTTATTTAATTTATCAATTACTAACATTAATGGTTTATGCTTTGGATTTTCTTTTTCAAACATATTAATTTGATAATTATCCGATGGTACCAAACCTGTAACAATAACACCTGCTCTTTTATATTTTATTCCTTTTTTAAAAATAGTACGCACCGCTTCTACAGCACTTTTACTTATTGTTAATGTTGAATCTGTTGGGTACGAAAACACAACTGTTTTACTAATACTGTGTTGCTCACTGTCTTTTTTATGACGATCACTACGCAACATAACAATAACCATATGACAGCTTGAATTTTGCTTTCGTAATTTCTCTGCACAACTTACTGCAAACGTAGCTATTCTTTCTTTTATATTATCAATATCTGAAAAAGTATATTCAAAACTTCGTGTAGTTGCAATTGCTTTTTTAGTTGTTGGTTCATCTAGTAATATTTTAGATTCACCTTCTAAATCTTTCTTCAATTTCCAAATAGTAATCGATAATTTTTTTCGAACCCATTCGTCATTTAATTGTGTAAAATCATACGCTTTTACACAACCTTTTCCTTTTAATGTTTTTTGCAACCTACTACCAATACCCCAAACATTTTCAATAGAAGTCCATTTTAATGCTTTTATTCTTTTTTCATCAGAATCAATAACATAAACACCTTTTGTTTCTTCCGGAAATTTACGTGCAATTTTATTTGCTACCTTACTTAATGCTTTAGTTGGCGCAATACCAACGCAGGTAGGAATCCCTGTCCATTGTAAAACCCTATTTCTTATTTGAGTACTGTATTGTTCTAAATCATACTTCTCAAACCCTTTTAGTTCTAAAAAGGCTTCATCAATAGAATACACTTCAATATCTGGTGAAAACTGTTCGAGTATTTTCATTACGCGTGTACTCATATCTCCATACAACGGGTAATTAGAAGATAATACTGTAATATTATTATTTTTACAAAACTGTTCCCATTTAAAAATTGGCGCACCAAACGGAAGCTCAATATCTTTAGCTTCATCACTCATAGCAATAACACAACCATCATTGTTACTTAAAATAGCTACTGGCTTCCCTTGTAAACCAGGGTTAAAGACGCGTTCACAAGAAGCATAAAAGTTATTACAATCAACAAGAGCATACATGTTGGTAAAGGTAACTAATATTCAAAAAAAAAATGTAGTCAACTTTCCTTATTTTTGCTACATGATTAAGAAGTTAAAGATTGACGGAATTGATAAAATTATTATCAAAAGATTGGTAAAAGATGCGCGTACGCCCATTTTAAGTATTGCTCGTGAGGTAGGAATTTCAGGAGCTGCAATACATCAGCGTTTACGAAAGTTAGACGCTTCTGATTTAATTGATGGTTATAAAATGACATTAAACCCTAAAGCTTTGGGTTATAATACGACCGCTTTTGTAGGTGTTTTTTTAGATTCTTCTAGTTTATATTCATCTGCAATAAAAAGATTAAAAGAAATACCTGAAATTGTTGAGAGCCATTACACCACTGGTAACTATGCTATTTTCATTAAGATACTCTGTAAAAACAATGAAGATTTAATGCATTTGTTAAACAAAGATATTCAAAACATAAAAGGAGTTTCGAGAACCGAAACTTTTATATCTTTAGACCAACAAATAGATCGACAAATAAAAATTTAAAATACTGAATGAACGAATTTATTTTTTACTTTAAAATGGGCTTATTTCATGTACTTGATATTAGAGCTTATGACCACATTTTATTTTTAATAGTACTTGCCGTTGTATATTTATTTAAACAATGGACAAAAGTATTATGGCTTATCACTTTATTTACCATCGGACACTCGATAACCTTAGCGTTATCTGCTTACGGAATTTTAAATATCAATAGCAAACTAATAGAATTTTTAATTCCTGCAACCATTTTTATTACAGGGTTAATGAATGTATTAACTGCCAAAAAAGCATCTGTTGGAAAAGAAAATCAGAATTTGTTTTTTGCGTTGTTTTTCGGACTAATTCACGGACTTGGTTTTTCAAATTATTTTAAAATAATGATTGGAAAAACTTCTGATAAACTAATACCTTTAATAGAGTTTGCAGTTGGTGTAGAAGCTGCTCAAATTATTATTGTTTTAATAATTTTATTAGTTGGTACATTAGTACAATCAATATTTGGTGTAAATCGTCGCGATTGGATTTTGATAGTATCTTCTATTGTTATCGGTTTTGCTTTTCAAATGATGATAAACCGCGTTTTTTGGTAAAAATTTAACGGCACACCTTTTTTAATCTAAGTATCTTAGCATATCACATAATTTTTAATTTTGAGTAAAAAACAATTAAAATACGATAAAGCCTATTTAAAAATGGCGCAAGAATGGGGGAAATTATCTCATTGTAAACGTAAACAAGTTGGCGCCATAATCGTTAAAGACCGTATGATTATTTCTGATGGTTATAACGGTACGCCTTCAGGATTTGAAAACTATTGTGAAGATGACGAAGGGTATACAAAATGGTATGTTTTACATGCTGAAGCGAATGCTATTTTAAAAGTAGCTGCCTCTACGCAATCTTGCAAAGGAGCTACTTTATATATATCTCTTTCTCCTTGCCAACAATGCAGTAAACTTATACATCAAGCAGGAATAAAACGTATTGTGTATGCCGAAGCATATAAAGATTCTTCTGGTGTCGATTTTTTAAAAAAAGCTGGTGTCGAACTGACTCATTTACCATATGAACAAAAATAATTTACCTATATATTTATCAATTGCTGTTGTTTTCGGTATTCTTATCGGAACTTTTTTTAGTAATGGAAATTCAACTAATTTCATTGGAAAAAACTCATCTAATGAAAAAAAAATAAAACGTTTAATCGACTATATACAAAGTGATTATGTTGACAACGTAAATACTGATGAGTTATTAGATGGAGCTATTACTGAAATGCTTGGTAAATTAGATCCTCACTCTGTGTATATTCCTAAAGAAAATCTTCAATTAATTACCGAAAACATGCAAGGTAATTTTGTAGGTATTGGGGTACAGTTTCGTATGATAGGTGATACCATTACTGTTATTTCTCCGATTAAAGGAGGCCCAAGTATTAAAGTAGGTATTAAAGCTGGTGATAGAATTTTATTGGCAAATAAAGATACATTGTACGGTAAAAAGTTACAAACTCCCAAAATAATGGCAGCCTTAAAAGGAAAGCCTAACACAAAAGTTGATGTTCAAATTTACAGAAAAACGAATGATAGTCTTTTTAATGTAACTATAAACAGAGACAAAGTAAATATTAAAAGTGTTGATGTAGCTTACATGTTAAATGATAGTGTTGGTTATATAAAACTAAATCGTTTTGCTCGTAATTCTTACCGAGAGTTCAAAACCTCTTTAGATGCTCTTAAAGAAAACCAAATGACAGATCTAGTACTTGACCTTCGTGGAAATGGTGGTGGTTTTATTGACATTGCTAATAGTATTGTTGATGAGTTTTTAGAAGATGATAAGCTAATTGTATTTACAAAAAACAATAAAGGAGATATTAACAAATCATTTGCTACTGATAAAGGTGATTTTGAAAAAGGCGGTTTATATGTTTTAATCGATGAAAACTCTGCTTCTGCATCAGAAATTGTAGCAGGTGCCTTACAAGATAATGATAAAGGAATTATTATTGGTCGTCGTTCTTTTGGTAAAGGTTTAGTGCAGCAAGAAATGGATTTAGGTGATGGATCAGCAGTTCGTTTAACAACTGCACGTTACTACACTCCTACTGGTAGATCTATACAAAAATCGTACAAAAAAGGAGTTTCTGACGCCGATAAAAATAATTATACTCAAGACATACAACGTAGGTTACTTAATGGAGAATTACATAGTAAAGACAGTATAAAAACAATTGATAGTTTAAAATTTACAACACCTAAAGGAAAAATTGTTTATGGTGGAGGAGGAATAATCCCTGATTACTTTGTTGGTGTTGACACCTCTTCTTACCTACCAACAATATTTTTTAGGCCCTTAAATAATTTTGCTTTTAATTACGTTGATACGAATCGTAAGAAACTCAATTATACAACAGTTGATGAGTTTATTAAGAATTTTGACAAAAACAATGAAATTAGCACTACGTTTTTATCAAAATTAAAAGAATACAAACTTTCATCAAAGATAAAAAAACAACTTAAGCGAAATTTAAAAACACTAATTGCAAGAGAACTTTTTAGTGACGAAGGTTTATATAAAGTAAATCAATCTGATGATAAAATGCTTCAAAAGGTATTTGAGTTAGAAAAAAAACAATAGTTTTTCTTTAAAATTCACAACGTCTTTATTTAAGCTCATTGCAAATAATTTTTCATATAAATAAAGTTTAAGACCAAAAACTACATTCCGTTTTCAAGGTTTTTTTCTTTATACATTTCAGCTATGGTTAAATTTTCGGGACATGATTTTATTTTTTCTAACACATCTCCTGTTTTAACGAAACCTATTTGTAAAACCTTAAAATAAATACCACTTTTCGACACTCTTAAAAACTGACGTACAACTTTTCTAGAGTTAAATTTCATCGCTAATTTATGACAAGGTTCTCTAGGCTTCGTTACTTCTAAAATAACTTCTCCTACCTTATAAGTATCTCCTACATGAATTTCCGTTTCCTCTAATTCATCAATTGTTAAGTTTTCACCAAACATACCTAAATGCCACTTTAAGTTAGGATACAACTCCTTCCAATATTCATAATGCTTTAATGAATATCCATATACCGCTTGATCAATCCCTCCATGAGAATCATTATTACAAACAGCATCACCCTCTACCTTTTCAGTATCTAAAAAAATAGGTTCATCAACCGGATATTTAAAAATACCTGTAGTTATCTTCTCTCCTTTCCAATCAACCTCCTTACGTTCTCCTACACATGTTGCTATAATTTTCATCTAATCTTATTTTTATTTAAAAATACGTTTTTTATATATTTAAAACACTTATACCTATTTCAAATACGTTTTTTACTAATTTACAATACCTCATGGAGTTTGCGTCTAAAGAAAAACCTTTACATATTATATTTACATCAGCTAAGGTATAATAAAGGGTATATTTTCAGCTAAAAAGTATTAAGTATAACATATTGGGGAATATTTACTTAATCAGAATACTAAAAAAAGGTAGTTATAAGATATAATCCATAAAGGGGAGATTCTATTTTATATCCTACCTTTTTTTATTTGAAATAAACTCATAATTACTTATATTTAAAAAACAATACGCTTATATCTTTTTTTAATACACTTATACCTGAATTTGCTTACTTTAAGGAAATACTATATTAAAAACCCATGTGTAGGCATATTTTTGAGATGTTAAAAAAAATTAAGGGTTACTATTTTTTTTCGACTAAAAGATAAGTTAAAAAAAGCGGTAATTAACAGAACTAGATTCGGGGGGATTTACTATGTTTTTTTATCGTTTTTTATCTAAAAATAGTATTATTTTTTATAAACTGATTTTTAAAACGTTCACTAAACGATATTTTATGATTGTTTTCTAAAATCAATAAATTATCTTCAAAATAAATTTCTTTAATCTTTTTTAAATTCACTAAATAATTTCGGTGAGTTTGTGTAAACTCTGTATCACCAAGTAGTTCTTTAACTTTTGTTAACGATAGTTTTATTAAATAATCGCCTTCATTACATACAAGCCTACAATACTTCTCTTTAACTTCAACATAAATAATAGATGCTGTATCTACCTTCATGATGCTTCGTTTCTTTTTTATGAATAAAAACGACGGACTTACAATTCCGTTTTTATCACTTAAACTAATACTACTCGATTGTTCGTGAAATTTCTCTAAAGCTAGCTCTAAAGAATACAATAGCTCTAGTTTGTTAAATGGTTTTAATAAATAAGTATATGGTTTCGTAAGTTTAGCCTCATTAAACACCGCTTTACTTTGCATACTTGTTAAAAATAGAAAAGGAGCTTCAATATTTTCTTTATTCAAACGATGTGCTAACGAAATCCCCTCAGGGCTGCCGTTAATCATAATATCTAAAAGAATGATATCAAAAAATCGATTTTTTATTTCTTTTTCAGCCTCTGAAGCATTTTTAACACGGATAACTTCGTACTTATTATCTTCTAAAAACTCAATGATTTCTGTAGCTTCTTCATCTAAATCTTCTAAAAGTAACAATCGTAAGTTATTCATTGGGGCTAAATATTTATAATGTTCGTTTTTACGAAGATACTTATTTGGTCATAATTCTCAGCAAAAACATTATAGTTTGTCTTTACAGGGCTAAATAATGAAGCAACTCTACTATTCAGTAATTTATAATAAAAAAGTATTCTTTTGTTTATCAAAACAACAAATACACTCGTCATTACGAGAAGGAACGACGAAGTAATCTCAACATTTAGAACGCGAAAGCAAACAGATTGCTTTTAAACGATTAAATAACCTTCCATATATTTTGATAAACACACTGTCATTTCGAGTGAATCTTACGATTGAAATGAGTAAGATTTGTATCGAGAACAACTTTTACTGCATAAATTAGTTCTCGATATAATTTTTATTCCGTTTCTCTACATAAAAATCACTCGAACTGACAGCTCGTTGCTCTTTTCGTTTTAGATTTAGATATAAGGTTATCTTGAGAAAACAGATTGCTTCGTGCCTCGCAATGACGGACAGTTAACAAGTAATTAAAAAAAGGCATAAAAAAATACGAGTAGTTTTTACACCACTCGTATTATAATAAAATTAAGCTAAAGGTAACAATATAACCGCTGTGGTACTTGCTCCTTCTTCGCTTTTAAAGAATAATGTTCCGTTGTTTTTCTTAATTAGTGTTTGACATAGTAGTAAACCTAATCCGATTCCTTTAGATCGGTCTATCTTATCAATAGACAAATCTTTTAAAGCATTTATTTTTTGAAGTTTTTCTTCAGATATTCCAATACCTGAATCTTTAATTTCAATACGTGCTTGAGTTTCTGAATACTTTTCTGTTTTCACAGAGATACTTCCAGAACCATCCATGTATTTTATCGAATTATCAATTAAATTCCGAATTACGATTTTCAACGATTCTTTATCTGTAAGCACAATAACATCACTATCTAAATTACTAGCAATTGAAATAGCTTTTGCCTCCGCTAAATTTTCATAATCGAACAACACCTGTTCTATAACAGGTTGCAGCGCATGTTCTTCTTCAGAGAAATTTAACATATTACTTTGCTCTAACGACCAGTGCAATACATTATTTAATAAATGACTCGTACTTTCGGTAACTGCAATAGCCGATTTCGTAGCTTCTTTAATTGCAGGCAAATCATTATTAGCAATATGTTTTGCTAATTTTTGATGCTGCCTTTTTATACTATTTATAGGCGAACGTAAATCGTGCGACACCACCGAAAACAAATAATTCTTAGTGTTATTAGCCACATTTAAAGCCTCTTTTTGCTCGGTAATAAGCCTATTTTTACTTTGTAATTTCCTATAAAAAAAAGCCAAACCTCCTAAGAAAACTAACAAACCAGAAGCACCGAAAAGTAATCCTTTTTGGACTACTTTTTGACGCTTTATTTGCTCATTTTGCACTACTATTTCTTGTTGTTTTTGTGCAACTGCTATTTTCTTATCCTTTTCAGTCAATTGCCAAATACGGTCTCTACTCCAAATAGAATCTTTCCATTTAATAAATTCTCTATAATACCCTACACTTTCTTTATAGCGTTTTCTATTACGCTCGACTACCGCCATATTTTGAGCTGAATTCTGTTTTAACTTTATACTTGAAAAAATTTTTGCCAATTCATAACTCTCTATAAATAAAGGTATAGCCTTATCGTCCATATATTGTCCATAATAGACATTAGCCAAATCCATTTTTACCGTTACTAGCTCTAAAGTATCTTTTTTATTAATTAGACTTAGTTCTTTATTAAAATATTGCTTTGCTTTATCATACTTCTTTAAATGTATATAACTTAAACCTAAATTATGATATCCATCTTTTTTGAATCTTAAATCAGAATCATTATACCCCTCCCATCTTTTATAATGATAAATAGCCTTATTATATTTTTTCAAATTTATATAAATTCGACCTAGTTTAAATTCCTTTAAAACATAATAATTATTGTTTGAAATGGAAGATATACTTTCCAAAGCTTTTCTATATAATCCTTTTTTGATAGCTGAAGAACCTTGTATATATTTTAAAATATCTTTTTCATCTTGATACTTCGTAGAAGACAAAGCTTTTTGACTTAAAACATAACTAGAATCATACTCTTTCTGAAAGAAAAAGTATGAAGCTTTTCTAAATAAATCATTTTCACTTCTTATATTACTAATACTGTCTATTTTAAATCTCAAACTTCCAATTTGGGATTGAGAGAACATTATAGTATTTACAAATATAAAACACAAATATAATTTTTTACTCCCCATCTCTAGGTGTAGTTACAGTACCCCTGTCAGTTTCAGGATCTTCATCATCATCTCTTAATAAGACAGCATCTGCAGAACTTCCATCATTTATTTGATACGTAAACTGCACATAATACAAATCGTATTCTGTAGCCTCTTCTTCACAATTAAATTCTACACGAAAATCTCTGCATTGAATAGTAATTGTGTTACCCTCTTTATTCAATACATTAACATCGGTAATACCATAATAGTCTAAGTAAATTAAATCCTCTTTTAAAGCTAAACCAGTTGTATTTTCTACTTGATTTAATGTGTTGCTTGGTAAGTAAGCTAATACAGTTAGCGTATATGGTGTATTATTACCTCCTTCTACGTCAGAAATATTTACCAATGGTCCTGAAGGTTTGTTTGCAGCAGGAATATTTGTGTCAAATTCTAAAAACTGCACTAAATTTAATGTTACTCCATTAATCGTTGTACTCATGTTGTTTATTTATTGGTTAGGGTTTAAATCTACAATAAAAAATGAATTTAACTAAACTCTTATGTTAGAAAAATACTAAAAAGAACACTTTATTATTCAAATTGTCAACTACAAAAACGTCAGTTCACTATGCTACAGTTGATTAATATATTCACAACATTAAACAGATTGCTTCACTTTGTTCGCAATGACGCTTTTTGAATAAGATTGCTTTGTACCTCGCAATGAAGTTGTTATAAATCATTGCTCTACCTTGTAATAATACTTACACTAAAAAATTATTTAAAACATCAGCAATTTTACGGTTATCGGATAATTGTGGAATTTTATTTTGTCCACCAAACTTCCCTATCGATTTCATATACTCATGAAAGCCTCCTTTTTTAACGCTTCTAATAATTAACGGTTGTAATATTTTACCTGTAATTAAATCGAAATAGTATACGTTTTGACTTTGCATAGACGCATCTATTTTAGCCGCTAACTCTTCTAAGTTATCAGGTTCATTTTCAAACTCTATAAACCATTCATGATATGGTAATCCGCTTTCTGGATTTACCTGTGGTGCTACTGTAAATTCACTTACATTTATAGAAGTTCCTACAATGGCATCATTTAATGCTTTTTCTACTTCTTTACCAATAACATGCTCACCAAAAGCTGAAATAAAATGTTTAATACGTCCTGTTACTTTTATTCTGTAAGGTTTTAACGAGGTAAACTCTACTGTATCTCCAATATTATATCCCCAAAGACCTGCCGAAGTATTTAAGATGATTGCATAATTAATACCTAATTGCACATCTTTTAAAGAAATACGTGTTGGGTTTTCATCAAAAAATTCTGTTGCAGGAATAAACTCATAAAAAATACCTGAGTTTAATTGCAATAGCATTCCTTTTTCCGTTTGCGAATCTTGATAAGCAATAAACCCTTCAGAAGCAGGATACAACTCAACATAATCAATCTTTTTACCTATTAAAGTTTCAAACTTATTTTTATACGGTTCAAAATTCACACCTCCGTATACAAAGAAATTAAAGTTCGGAAAAATCTCCGAAATTGTTTTTCCTGTTTTATCAATCAATTTTTCAAAATACATTTGCACCCAAGACGGAATTCCGCTAATTACAGACATATCTTCATTAATGGTTTCTTCAACTACTTTATTCACCTTGGTATCCCAATCTTCAATACAATTGGTTTCCCAACTTGGTAAACGGTTTTTTAATAAGTAATTTGGTACATAATGCGCAGCAATACCGCTTAATCGTCCTAATTTTACGCCGTTCACCTCTTCTAAAACAGGGCTTCCTTGTAAAAAAATCATTTTTCCATTTACAAAACTAGCATCATTTGTTTCTGCCACATAAAATAACAAGGCATTACGTGCTGCTTTTATATGTGTAGGCATAGATTCTTTAGTTATGGGAATATATTTTGCCCCAGAGGTAGTTCCTGAAGTTTTTGCAAAATACAAAGGTTTTCCTTTCCACAATACATTCTCTTCACCTGCAACCATTCTATCTACATAGGTACGCAACCCTTCATAATCGTTTACAGGTACGCGTTTTTTAAAGTCTTCGTAATTATTTATAGATATAAAATCGTGATCTTTTCCAAAAGCTGTTTTACAGCCTTCAGTTACCAAATACTGAAATACTTTTTTTTGTGTTTCATGAGGCTTATTTGCCCATTTATAAACTCTTTTTCGTACTTGTTTAGCAAAGGGAATTGCCAATTTAGATTTGATACTCATTTTAAAATATTTAGATGTAAGAAACGACATCAGTTTGCAAAAAACAAATAATGTGCTATACTTTCTTCTCTTTTAATTACTGGAAATCTATATAATCTGTCGGATTTACTGGAAATCCATTATTCCATAATTCGAAATGTAAATGTGCACCTGTAGTTAGTTCTCCTGTTGAACCTACACTAGCTATGGCTTCACCCGACTTTACAACATCACCTTGTTGTTTTAATAAGCTTCCGTTATGTTTATATACCGAAATAAACTTATTAGGGTGCTGTATTGTTATTACATAACCTGTTTCAGCTGTCCACTCTGCTAAAATAACTGTTCCGTCAGCAATCGCTTTTACTGGAGTTCCTGTTTTTGCAACAATATCGAGCGCGTAGTGTTTATCGTTCATATTAAACGCTTGCGATACAGTACCTGTTAATGGCGAAAAAAACACAATTTTAGCTCTACCTGCTGCTCCTTCAGACAAAGGAAAACGATCTTTACCTTCAATTTTAGCTCTAAATAATGAATCTTGTTTAGATGCTTGCAATTTACTTTCGTTAAAAGTAAGGTTTTGAGCTTCGATTTTTATTGAGTCTATTTTTTCAGATCTAATTTCTCCTGTTAAGACAGGTTTTAGTGCTTTCGTATAACGCTCTATAACTGCCAAGCGAGTTTTTAAAGAATCAGCTTCATATACTAATCGAGTGGCTTTCTTTTTTAATGATGTAGAAGCATAGCCTGGTATATATTCTCTTAAACCAGTAAATGCAATTAATAATGATGTTAATGCAATTAGCACTACTGAGAATACACCTCCAAAAACAAATACATTTAAACGTGATAATTTTAAAGAAAACTTTTCTTGAAAAGTATCTTCATTTAAAATTACCAATCGATATTTATCAATCAGTTTTTGCTTAAGCTTTCGCTTTTTATGAGTTTTAGTCACGTTAATACAGGTTTGGGATTCAAATATACAACGAAAAAACTTCGAAACTATTTTTTATACAAATTACACTTTGTGTTGAATTACTTACTATAAATCAAACAAATACGACATAGATAAATTAAATGAGTTCGTATTCTTCAAATTTGTTTCTCCTTTTAATGCAGTTGGAAAGTTAATTATATACCCTAATTCAAAATCAAAATTACCAACATTACACTGTAATGGTAAATGTAATTGCGTATTAATAAGTCCAAAATCGTTGTTCTTTATATATCTTGTAACTTGTTGATTTCTAAAAGTAAATGTTTGCGCTAATTGAATTGTTTGTTGTGCTATAACTATATTTAATTGTGGTCGCAATTTTAAATGATATTTTTTAGTTTTAATTAAATTTAAAACACCATAAGTTGAAGACATTAATTGAAATGAAGTGTCGTCTCCAAATAAATATGTTGTTACTATTTCGGTTCCTAATGTTTTCTTTTTATTATCTATTTCTACCTCTAGAGAAATACTGTTTTTAAATGGATTTTCTTCTGATATATCTGTATAAAAATATCTTATATAAGAGGTAGACCAACTATATTTTCCATTCTTACCAAAATTTTTACCGTATCCAATTGTTAAAGCAGTATAATCCCATTCGGGTGAAAACTGATCATAATAAACCCCGCTTAGCCCACCAAATAAACCATTAGAATGTAAATATGTTAATTGTGGACTAACATTAAACTGTGCTGTTCCTATATCTCTTCCTGAAAAATATGACTTGTTATTATAATCTAATGAAACATGTATAAACTGAAATTTCGTAGCCGATTTAAGAAATTCGTCGTCATCTTCTCTTCCTAAAATAGCATCTATTATTTCGTTTTCTTCTATTGAGTCATTTTCATCATTTGCTTTAGGTTCATTTTGACCATAACAATTTAAAAAACTGAGTAATAAAAAGAAAAGTACAACCGTTTTTTTCATATATCTTATAAAAACACAAAATAGTGCTTGAGAGATCTCAAGCACTATAATCAATTAATAAAAAAGAAGAAGTTATTTCTTTTTATCTTCTTTGTAATCTATTTCGCATATTTTTTTTAATCCTTTTTTTCGAATTACCTCTTTTAGATTTAAACCGTTTTTTTAGCTGCTGTTTCTGAGATTTAGTTAACGTGCTTCTAAATTTAATTTTAGCTTGCTTAACACTTAAACTATTTTGAGTTAATAGTTTTTTCTGAGTTTTTGTTAATGTTTTTTTCAGCGCCTGTTGTCTTTCTAATTTTGTTAGCGCTTTATTTCTTAACAAAACGGTTTGTTCAGAAGTAAGAGATTCTTTAAAAGAGGTTCTATTCTTTTTTATTAACTCTTTTTGTGCCTTTAACAACTGTTTTTGTTCTAGAGAAAGTTGTAAGCTTTCTATTGTATTTTGTGCTACAGTATTAGAAATCCCCAGTAAAAGAGTAAATATAATTGCTGATATAATTTGTAACGGTTTCATTTGTTTATTATAATTAAATACTATTCTTTAGACCCCAATTTGTTTAAAAAGTTTTAATTTTATTCTGAAAAAAAATCGTCTGTTAACAATTCTTCATTTACATAATTTTCTAACAATTGATCTACATCTGAATCTTCAATCACCAAAGATGCAATTAGAATATCATCATCTATTTCATTTGTATTCATTAAAGGGCTATAAACTGTTAGTATAAACAGCAATGCAACAACTGCTACTGCAGACCAAGCATACATGTTTTTATACAAAGGAATTACTTTACTCTTTTTTTCAAACACAGTTTTATCTAAAACTGCTTGTTTTGATTTAGAAAAGTATCCTTCAGGAATATTTAACCCAAGGTCTGATTTATGCTTTTTTTCGGTATTCACATCAAAAGTATTTCGGATGTTAAAGTTATTGTTTTGTGAGTTCATAACAAACTATGCTTTAATTTTTTCTACATACGCTACTGTAGTAATATTTTTTTCTATATGTTTTACTGCTCCATAATAATGTGTTTTCGCAGTTCCTTCTTTTATATTTAAAATATCTGAAATTTCTCTAAATTTAAGATTGTCATAATATTTCATATCAAACACTTTCTTTTGTTTATCAGACAATTGCCCCAATACTTTTTGCAATTTTAATTGTGCTTCATCTCCATCAAAAAACACATCTCCTTTTAAATCTCCTAGAAACTTATCGCCAACATCTTCTAATGATGAAAAAGTTTTTCGCTTCTCTTTTTCTATAAATCGCATCGATTCATTGTAAGCAATTTTATACATCCATGTGTGCAAAGAGCTTTCTTGTTTAAATTTTGGTAAACTTTTAAAAACTCTAACTAATGTATTTTGTAGTACATCATCAGCATTCTCATGAGTTCCAACTAACTTTCTTATATGCCAATATAATCGCTCTTGATACAAATCTAATAGTTTAGAAAAGGCTCGCTCTTTATCTTTTTTACTCGTTAATTGACTTATAAAGTTGGCTTCGTTCATTTGTTCTTATTGATCTTGCCTATGTTAGACCCTGAAAGTTAAAAAAAGTTTAGTTCTTTTTTACTTTTTTTATTTATTAGGATAATACGCATAAAAAAAACCAGCCAAAAAGCTGGTTTTTAATCTTCAATAAAATACTATTTCTTCTTCTTATTTAATTTTAAAGTAATTTCTTTACTAACACCATTAACATCTGTTATAGTTGCAACATTATCACAAGTTCCATCACCAAAATTTAAAGTAACCTCTGTACCGTCTTTAGCTATTTCAATAACGCCACTTACAATATACCTACAAGCCCACTCTCTTATTAAATTCGTTGTGATTGTAGCTGTTTTTACAACGCCATTTTTATCAATAGACTCCCAATTTCCTGAAATTGAATAAACATCGTCTCCTCTATCATCTGTGTCAGCCCCAGCAATCTTCTCTTTTACTTTTGTTCCTTTTTTTATAATTTCATCACCAGATTCTAAGGTAATTGTTATATCTACATTAAAAGTAGCTTGTGGGTTTCCATTTAAGTTTTCCTTTATTTTCACAATAGATTTACCGCCTTCAATCGTATTTCCTTCTACCATAAAGTTTTCGAAACTTAGCGTTTTAGAAAAATTATCATCCGTTTTAACATACTCGATAATTATTTTCCCCGCAAATTCTTTTCCTCGTCTTCCAATACAACCGTCTCCAAAATCTAATGTTACAATTTTTCCATTTGCAGTGTCTTCTGATGTTCTTTGAACACAACTTGGGTGGTTACTTACAACAGTTGTACCTTTACTTTCAAGATTATTCTCTGTACTGTCATCTTCTACTACAGCATCTATTTCTGCCGAAATATCATCAGCCAAAACAACATTTAAAACTTCTTCTATTGATACTTCGTCTAAACTTACAGTATCGTTAGATTCACAAGATGCGAATACTAATAAACCAATAATAAAAAGGCTACTTATTTTTTTTTGTACAATTCTTAAAGTCATAATTACTAATTTTTAAAGTTAATCAGTTCTTTGACCTTAGTTTTTTAAAAAAGTTTTAAAATAATTATTTTTTGTAGAAATTCATAGTATCTATATATTCCCAAACTTTAGTAGATAATAAAGGTTTAATATTCTTCTGAGTTTTAATCCCCCTACGAATCATAGTTGATGACACTTGCACTATAGGTGCAGCCACCCTGTGAATTTTCGCATGTTCTTTAAATTGGTTCTCTACAATTCCGTCAGAAATCCTCGGGTACACATATACCTTATAATCATCTAAAATTGCTTCATAATTTCGCCATTTATGAAAGCTCTTTAAATTATCTTCACCCATAATTAAGTTAAAATTATAATCTGGGTGTTTTTCTGAAATATGTGCTAATGTATTTATGGTATAATTAGGTTGTGGTAAATTAAATTCTATATCAGATGGTTTTATTTTTTCGTATTCTTTGGTTGCTAAATACACCATTTCTAAACGATGATGGTTATCTAACAAAGAACTTTTCTTTTTAAACGGATTATGTGGCGTAACAACCATCCAAATCTCATCTAAATCAGAATTTTCAACCATCTCGTTGGCTATAATTAAATGCCCAATATGAATAGGATTAAAAGTTCCGAAATACAATCCAATATTTTTCATAAACTGCTTTAAAACAATTGTTTTTATTCTTGTGTTACCGTTTTATTTAAGTCTAAAAAACTATCTACCAAATCTTCTGCTTCTTGTAAAGCAACGGCTAAATCATAATTTTTTATAATTTTATCAAACTGAGGTGCCGTAGCTAATTCTACTGATGCCTTAGCAATGCGCATATTTATTTTGTCTTCGCTCTCTGTACTTCTTTTCTTTAAACGAATTTTAAGTTCATCGATACTTGGTGGTTTTACAAAAACAGCTAATGTTTCTGTTGGGAATTTCTTTTTTATACGTAAACCTCCAGCGACATCGATATCAAAAATAACGTGTTTTCCTAAAGCCCAAATACGTTCAACCTCTGTTTTTAAAGTTCCGTAAAAATTATCACGATATACTTCTTCCCACTCTAAGAATTCATCGCCTTTAATTTTATTTTTAAAATCTTTTGTAGATATAAAATAATAATCTTCTCCGTTAACCTCAACACCTCTTGCTTCTCTTGAAGTTGCAGATATTGAAAACTCTAAATTAAATCTTTCTTGTTTTAATAAATGACGAACAATTGTTGTTTTTCCTGATCCTGACGGTGCTGAAAACACAAATAATTTTCCTTTAAAATCTTTAGACATCTTATAAAATGTTTAAAATTTGTTCTTTAATTTTTTCTAATTCGTCTTTCATCTGAATTACTATCTTTTGCATTGGCGCAAAATTAGCTTTAGACCCAGTAGTGTTAACCTCTCTACCTATTTCTTGAACAATAAATCCTAATTTTTTCCCATTAGAATCTTCAGTAGCTAATTGTTCTAAAAAGTATATTAAGTGGTTTTCTAAACGAACTTTTTCTTCGTTTATATCTAACTTTTCTAAATAGTAAATTAATTCTTGCTCGAAACGATTTTCATCAATTTCAACTTTTAAATCTGTTAAAGCCTTTTGTAAACGAACTTTTACATTTTCTATTCGATCTCCGTCTAATTTCTTAACTTCTTCTAATGCTGACTGAATATTTGCTATTCTTAATTTAAAATCATCTTCTAATGACTTAGCTTCATCAACTCTATATGTAATAATTTCTTTTAAAGCTTCATCGATATGAGTATCAATCTGAGCCCATTCCGTTTCATCTAATTCTTCACGTTCAGTTTTTAACGCATCTGGCATTTTTATTGCCATTTTTAACAATTCCACATCGTTATCAGAACCTGTAAACAATGTATTTTTTAATTGCTGAATGTATTCTAATACAACATTTTTATTAACTTTTGTTGAAGTTTCTTCTGCTGTCATTTCTATCCAAATAGAAAAGTCAATCTTTCCTCTTACCAAATTACTAGCTAGTTTTTTTCTAACTGCTAATTCTTTTTCTTTATAATAAGATGGAATTCTAGTATTTAAGTCTAAATTTTTACTATTAAGCGACTTAATTTCAATGGTTACTTTCTTAGAAGGTAAATGTAATACGGATTTTCCATAACCCGTCATAGATTGTATCATATCATCAATTTAATGAAGCGCAAAGATACATTTATTTATTTTTACTAACCACTTGTTTTGTAACCAAAAAGACTCCTAAAAAGATTAAAAGTGTTGCTACTATTTTTACTGTATTTAAAGTATCGCTTCCTACAATTAAAGCATAAATTGATGCAATAACTGGTTGTAAATAAATAAAGACACTAACTGTAGTTGGTTTTAATTTTGACAATGCAAACAGGTTAAATAAATAAGTTAAGCAAGTTGTAAATAAAACAACAAAACCTACTTTTAAATATATTGAGGTTGGCATTAAATACCATTGAACTTCAGTAAGCTCTAAAAAACCAAAAGGCAGCACAAATAACAACCCAAATAAATACAACCATTTTACAAATACTATTGGATTGTATTTTGCGATTAGTTTTTTTACCTGAACTAAATACATTGCGTAGGATGCAGCATTAATAAAAACTAAAAAATTCCCTAGCATCATATTTTTAGCATCCGCATCAGATGAACTACCATAAACTATTAAAATAATTGCACCTATTAAACCGATAATGATTCCTATTATTTTTCGTAATACCAATCGTTCTTTTAAAAGTACGCTTGCAAATATTAAAACCAATATTGGTGCTGTAACCATCATTACCGAGGCACTAATTGGTGTGGTATAACTCAATCCTTTAAAAAAAGTGAGCATGTTTAACCCTACCCCAAAGAATGCAGCCATTACAATTTTTTTATAATCTGATTTTTCTATTGGTTTTGCCTTTACAAAAAGACCTAATAACCAAAAAACAATCGCAGCTCCTCCTACACGAAGTACTATAAAAGCAAATGGTTTAATATACATTGGCATTACTTCTTTTGCTACCGTAAAAGTAACTCCGTAAATAAGTGTCGCAATAGATACTGCTATTAATGCCAACGTTCTTTGATTCATTTTTACTTTTATATTTAAAAATGCAAAGATGAAAAATATTATGCTCCTTTTTTAACTAAACATATGTTTAAAACACATGAATAAATGCTGTTAAACCAGTTTTTGTTTGAAATCACTGTTAAATAAAATGATGATTTTTTTCTTTATATGAATAATAAAACTAAAGAATAGCCTTAGCTATGGTTTCTTTTTATTCTGAAATAGAAAGGAAAAAGGGGCGATTTATTACGGTTATTTTAAATTAGAAATGGTATTAATTTTCCCATAAAAAAAGCACTGCTAATGCAGTGCTATATACTTTGATTGTAATAATCTGTTATGATTAATCCATTAAAGGTGGTACTCTTAATAATTGACCAGGATAAATTTTATCAGGATGTGATAACATTGGCTTGTTTGCTTCAAAAATTACAGTATACTTCATCGCATCACCATAAAATTCTTTTGCTATTTTACCTAAAGTATCACCGCTTACTACCGAATGAAATTGTGCCATTGCTGCAACTTCAATTTCTTCTACCTCAGCAACAGTCATATTATCTTCTACAGATGCAATACCTTCTGTGTTACCTACAACTAAAACAACTTTTTCTTTTGTTGCTAAATCTGAAGCCTCACCTGTAACAGTTGCTTTATCATCATCAATTGATACTGATAAATTTTCAACAGTTAATTCTAAACTATTTACAGCATCTACTAATTTTGCAGATTTTTCTGTAGCTTCTTCTTCAGTTGTTTTTCCGATACCAAATACTTTGGCTCCAGCATTTTTAATAAATGAAAAAATTCCCATTCTTTTTTGATTTTTTTAATTAATAATTTACTCTCTACTAGACCAAGATACAATTTTTATACCATTTTTTATTATTCTATAAAATGATTTTTTTTAAAACGTTATTTCAAACCCAACAATCGGTGCAGAAATATTTTCTCCTGCTATTTGATGATGATGGTATCCTATAAAGAAAGATTTGTTTTTAAAATGATATTTTAATTGCGATTTAAAAACACCTATATCACTCTTATTAACAAAACTTTCTTTCCATGATATATGAATACTAATTGGCTTAAAAGGATATATCTCTGTACCCAAACCATAAGTAAACCCCAACTTATTAACTTCGTTTCCTACATGCGTAACTCCTAAACCCCACCAAAGCGAAATATTTTTTTCTCGTACTCTATGGTAATTTACCATTATAGAGCTAATATCTAAAGCATCATTTTTTGTTCTATTTTTCTCTGAAAAATGAATATAAGAAGCAGCTATTCCAATAATAGGTATCGGCTTATAAGTTGCATTAAGTTCAATTCCTTTAATTGTATTAAATAAATAGTTTGCGCCCAATTTCACCCCTTGCTTTCTTCCTGTATCTGATAACTCAGCTGCATACTCTCCTTCATTATCATAAAAATAAGGATACGGATTTAAATCTCGCTCCTCAGCTTCACCTATTGCAATACCAGCAGTACCCCAAAATAATGTTTTCGCTATAAAAGAATAAAAGCCTAAATCATCAGAGAGGTTGGAATGACTCGTTGATTTTGAGTTTGAAGAAGATGAACTTTTTACAACTCGTTTACCCGAAGCGGTTGTTTTGGTTGATTTTTGATTTATATTCTGCTTCGCCTTCTTTAATTTTCCCTGAGAAAAGGAAACAAATGGAATTAACAACAACAGTAGTAATACTTTTTTCATCGTAATTTTAGTTTGGCTACAAACATCAATCTTTATGCCTAAAATTTTAGGTGTAAAAAAAAATCACACTTAAAAAAGTGTGATTTTTTTTATCTTATAGTATTATCATTTTATTCTTTAAATGAATTCCACCCTTGCGCTTTTAATTCAATTTCTTGATTTGCTCGAGTTACTAAATTAATTCCCTGATTTTCTTCTACTATATGACCAATAATTGAAAAATTAGGGTTTGCCTTTATCTTGTCAAACTCAGCAATAGGAACAGTAAATAACAATTCATAATCTTCACCGCCACTTAAAGCAATCATTGTACTATCCATTTTAAACTCTTCAGATGTAGAAATTACTTGTGGATCTAATGGTAATTTATCTTCATAAATCTTACACCCTACTTTACTTTGCGTACAAATGTGCATAATTTCAGATGACAATCCATCAGATATATCAATCATCGATGTAGGTTTTACTTCTATCTCTTTTAATAATTCAGAAATATCCTTTCTAGCCTCAGGTTTTAACTGACGCTCAATTAAATAAGTATAATTATCTAAGTCTGGCTGATTTTCAGGATTCACCTGAAATACTTGTTTCTCTCTTTCTAAAACCTGTAAACCAAGATACGCACCACCTAAATCTCCTGAAACAACTATTAAATCGGTAGCCTTTGCTCCGTTTCTATATACAATGTCTTCTTTTTTTGCAGTTCCTATTGCCGTAACAGAAATTAACATTCCTTTGGTAGACGATGTTGTATCTCCTCCAATTAAATCTACATTATAAGTATCACATGCCAACTGAATACCAGCATACAATTCTTCTAAAGCCTCTAAAGGAAATCTATTTGAAACAGCTATTGAGACTGTAATTTGCTCAGCAACTCCATTCATTGCGTATACATCTGATAAATTTACCATTACAGCTTTATAGCCTAAATGCTTTAAAGGCATATAACTTAAATCGAAATGTACACCTTCTACCAACAAATCAGTAGTTACTAATAACTCTTTATCTGACGGACTAATAACTGCAGCATCATCTCCAACTCCTTTATTCGTTGACGAATTATATATTTTAAAATGCTTTGTTAAGTGGTTAATTAACCCAAACTCTCCCAGTTCAGCTAATGATGTTCTTTCTTGGTTTTTATCTTCTAACATCTTGCAAAGATAATAACAAGTACTTAAATAAGATAAATCTTCAACTTCTTTTAAAATAAATCTAAAATTTAAAATATTTCAGCATTAAAACGGTTCTTTCTTTTAAAGAAACAAGTAATTTTCACACAATAAAATTGTGATGGTAATTATTTTAACAACCAAAATTATTTCTTTCAATACAATTTTCACAAATTTTAACCGTAATACTAATTGAATTAACAGATTTTATCAAAATGAACAACTAGTTCCTTAATTAATTTTTAACTTTAGCTTTTTCAAAACTAATTATTATGAGTAGTCACATTAAATCAATCATTTATCTTACTTTACTTTTATCTATATTTTCTTGTACTTCTACCATAAAAATAGATGACGATAGAGATGATGATAAAATAGCTAATACTACAGATAACTGCCCAGACATAGCTAATGAAGACCAATTAGATACTGACAATGATGGTATAGGTAATGCTTGTGATGATGATGATGATAATGATGGGGTAAAAGATATTGATGACAATTGTCCGTTAATTGCAAATCCTGATCAGTTAGATACTGATAATGATGGGAAAGGTGATGTGTGTGATAGTGCTGAGGCTGATAACGATTCGGATGGAATAGCAAACACTGTAGACAACTGTCCTGACTTTGCAAACCCTGATCAAAAAGATAGTGATAATGACGGAAAAGGTGATGTATGTGACGATACTCCTACGGGGAATAAAGTTCCTTGCGTTTCTGGAAAAGCAGGAATATATCCTTGTAATAATTACGACTTACTTTTACACATACCTCTAAGTACTTTTGGAGCTACCGAAGGAAATGATTCTTGGGGATGGACAGACGCTACAACCAATAAAGAATACGCAATAATGGGAGTGGAAAACGGGACTGTTTTTATTGATATAAGCGATACTAATAACCCTACATATCTTGGTAAATTACCTACAGCAACTGTAAACAGTTCTTGGCACGACGTAAAAGTTTATAAAGACCATGCTTTTATTGTAAGCGAAGCAAGTAACCACGGAATGCAAGTTTTTGATTTAACAAAATTGAGAAATGTAGCTAATGCTCCAGAAACTTTTACCGCTGATGCGCATTTTACAGAGTTTGGACGCGCTCACAATATCGTAATTAATGAAGATTCTGGTTATGCATATCCAGTAGGAACGAAATTAAATGGAACACCTTTAAACAATGGAGGTCCTTTATTTATTAATATACAAGACCCTAAAAACCCAGTAAAGGAAGGAGAATGGGGAACCGACAATTATAGTCACGATGCACAAGTTGTTATTTATGATGGCCCTGATACTGATTACACAGGTAAAGAAATTTTAATAGGCAGCAATGAAAATGAAGTTGTTATTGTAGATATTAGTGATAAATCGAATCCAAAAAATATCTCTAAAATATCGTATGCAAATGTTGGATATACGCACCAAGGCTGGTTTACAAATGATAAAAAATATTTTATTTTAGGTGATGAGTTAGATGAACAAAATTTTGGAAATAAAACAAGAAATATAATTTTTGATTTTACAGATTTAGACAACCCTGTTGAGCATTTTTCTTATACAGGTCCAACAGCAGCTATAGATCATAACGGATATATAAAAGACAACACTTTTTATTTAGCGAACTACACAGCAGGTGTTCGTTTTATCGATATTAGTGCTATTGAAAGTAAAACAATAACAGAAACTGGCTATTTTGACACTTATATAGATAATGATGCCGCAAATTTTAATGGTGTTTGGAATGTATACCCTTATTTTAATAGCGGTAAAATTGTAGTGAGTGATATTAATAGCGGTTTATTTATTTTACAAAAGCAATAAATGTTAAAAAAAACCTCAACTCTTTTAGTCATAATATTTGCAATAATTAGCTGTAATAATGATGTTGACCAACTACCAAACGTTGTTAAAAATCCAACACTAGGTTTTGCAAAAACCTTAGGAGGAACAAAAAATGAAGTAGCTAGAAGTGTTATTCAAACTTCTGATAACGGATATGTTGTTTTAGGATTTACCCAAAGTATTGATGGTGATGTTTCAACAACAAAAACAAATGTACAATATGATTATTGGGTTTTAAAGTTTGATAAAAACGATAAATTACTATGGCAAAAAACATATGGTGGTTCTAAAGATGAAAAGGCATATCAAATAATTAAAACTAACGATAATGGCTTTGCTATTATTGGTTACAACAAAAGTAACGATGGCGATTTAAGCGCTAACGAAGGTTTTGAAGACATTTGGATATTAAAACTAAACGCTAACGGCGATATTCTTTGGAAAACAAATACTGGTTTTTCTGGAACAGATAAGGGCCTTAGTATTATTCAAACAAATGATAATGGTTTTTTTATTGGAAGCCTTTTAGATGTAACCGCCTCTGGAGGCTTAGGAAATGCCCGATCTGCTGCTAGACGACATGCGGGAGGTGATTATTGGGGTATTAAACTAAACTCATCAGGAAATATTGAATGGCGAAAATATTTTGGAGGCACAAATACCGAAACTTGTTACGGAGTTACCGAAACTTCTGATGGCTATTTAATGATTGGCGCATCAGATAGTGTTGATGTTGACATAAAAAACAACAAAGGTTCTTATGATTTTTGGATTGTTAAAATTGATAAATCAGGAACGCTTCTTTGGGAAAAATCTTTTGGAGGAAGTGAGATTGACGAAGCCAGAGCAATTACACCTACCAATGATGGAAATTTCATTATTATTGGAGATACTCGTAGTGAAAACAAAGATGTTTTAAAAAACAACGGTGGAGCAGATCTTTGGATTATCAAAATAAATACTAATGGAGATTTAATTTGGGAAAAAAATTACGGAGGCTCTAGTTTTGATGTAGGACGATCAGTTCATAAAACACTAGATGGTGGCTTTCTTATTTCAGGGAGTTCAAGAAGTTCTGACAATGGATTAACCAATAAAGGTCAAAACGATGCTTGGATCCTTAAAATAGACAACAACGGAAATCAACAGTGGCAACAAACAGTTGGAGGTACAGAAATCGATTTTTGCTATGATGCTATTGAATTGGCAAACGGAACAATTATTGCGGTTGGAGAAAGCAGTAGTAACAATCAAGACATAACAGTTAACAAAGGTTTTTCAGACCTATTAATTATCAAATTGAAATAAAAATGAAACAATATTTAATCCTATTCTTAAGTTTAGCCCTTTTTTCATGCAGTTCTGATAACGACGAACTAATCAAAGAAGTTTCTGTTAAAATAAAATTCTCTCAAAATTGGGATGGTACCACAATTGAAAAATCAGATTTAGCTAACACAAAATTCACCAATAAACTAGGAACGAAACTTTCAATTGAAAAATTACGTTATTTAGTATCTAAAATGACATTGACTAATGGCTCTAATGAAGCAACTGTTTTTGATGACTACAAATTAGTCGATTTAAGTGATAGCGAAAGCTTAATACACAGTTCAACATTAAAAATATCTGAAGGAACCTATAATTTATCAATGACTTTTGGCTTTAATAATGATGATAATTATAAAGCAGAAGGTTATCAAGATTTAAATTCAGCTTCTTGGAATGTACCAGATATGTTGGGTGGTGGTTACCACTACATGCAAATGGAAGGTAAGTTTCTTAATAAAGATATAGAAGAACAAGGTTTTGCTTACCATGCTATTAGAGCTGTGGACAAAACTGACCCTGTAAACTTAAAGTTTGATGATACTTTTTTTACAGTAGACCTAGGAGTAATTTCTATTAAAAACAATGCTACTGTTGAAATTAAAATGAATGCTGCTGAATGGTTTAGAAACCCTAATGATTGGGATTTAAATGAGCTAAATTCTATGCTAATGCCAAATTTTGAAGCTCAAAAATTAATGTCTGCAAACGGTAAAAATGGCGTTTTTAGCTTAGGTACAATTACTCAATAAACTTATATGATAAAAAGGAGTATATATATATTGTTTCTTCTTCTTTTAACGAATTGTTCGTCAAAAGAAGAAGAAATTTACACTCCAACATCTGCATCTTTAAAAATACCTACCCTTTTTCAACAAAAATTAATTGCTCCAGTTATTCCTACTAGCAATGCGCTAACAGAAGAAGGTATCGCACTCGGTAAGAAATTGTTTTTTGACAAAATACTATCTAAAGACAATACACAATCATGTGCCACTTGTCACGACCCTAAAAAAGCTTTTACTGATAGTGATCGTTTTAGTGATGGTATTGATGGTAAACTCGGTATTCGTAACTCAATGCCTTTATTTAATTTAGCATGGAACTTTGATGAGCGTTTTACTTGGGACGGAAAAGAGTTAAGTCTCGAAAGACAAGCTTTAGAGCCTGTTAGAAATCCTATTGAAATGCATAGTAAATGGACTAATGTTGCTCAAAAAATTAAAGAACACTCTGAATATCCTACTCTTTTTAAAGAAGCTTTCGGTAATGTAAAAATCGATTCTACTTTAATTACTAAAGCACTCGCTCAGTTCGAAAGAACATTAATTTCAGGTAATTCAAAATTTGACAGGCACCTATTAGGAAAAACGCAGTTAAGCCCAGAAGAACAGAATGGTTTTGATGTTTTTATGGATGAAACTCGTGGAGATTGCTTTCATTGTCACGGAAGCAACAACAACCCATTATGGACAGATAACAAATTTCATAATAATGGTTTAGACGCTGTATTAACAGACTTAGGTTTAGGTAAAGTTACTGGAGACCCGAATGACAACGGAAAATTTAAAACTCCATCAATTCGTAATTTAAAATTTACAGCGCCTTACATGCACGACGGTCGTTTTAATACGCTAGATGAAGTAATTGATCATTATTCAACAGGTTTAAAATCTTCACCTACGATAGACCCTTTAATGAAAAAAGTGAAACAAGGAGGTGTAAATATTACCAATAAAGACAAGGCAGACTTAAAAGCTTTTTTACTTTCTCTTTCTGACAACGATTTTGTTAATAACCTAAATTTTCAAGAAGAATAAAAAACTTATTTCAGCACACAACGAAAGGCTATGCAATAAAGTAAGACTTATATCGTATATTTGCAGTTCATTTAGATTTAATCTATTTTAAATTATGATAAAAGTTTCAGACACAGCAAAAAAGAAGGTCATTGAATTAATGACAGACGACGGCTTTGATGCTACAAACGATTTTGTTCGAGTAGGTGTTAAAAGCGGCGGTTGTTCAGGCTTATCATACGACTTAACATTTGATAAAAGCACTCAAGAAAACGACAAAGTTTTCGAAGAGAATAATGTAAAAATTGTTGTCGATAAAAAAAGTTTTTTATACCTAGTAGGAACTACCTTAGAATATTCTGGTGGTTTGAACGGAAAAGGATTTGTATTTAACAACCCCAATGCAAACCGCACATGTGGTTGCGGGGAAAGTTTTTCTTTATAACATTACATCTCAATTTTATGAGCAAGTATACCGAAGACGATTTAAGAGAAGAGTTAAAAACCAAAGAATATGAATATGGTTTTTATACTGATATTGAAAGTGAAACCTTTGCAAAAGGGTTAAATGAAGATGTGGTTCGTGCTATATCTAAAAAGAAAAACGAACCAGAATGGATGACTGAATGGCGTATAGAGGCATTTAGAGTTTGGGAAAAAATGGAAGAACCAGAATGGGCTAATGTTCATTATGAAAAACCAAAATTTCAAGACATAGCATACTATTCTGCACCAAAAGAAAAACCAAAATTAAATAGTTTAGATGAAGTTGATCCAGAATTATTGGATACTTTTAAACGTTTAGGTATTTCTTTAGATGAGCAAAAGAAATTAGCCAATGTAGCTGTTGATATTGTAATGGACTCTGTTTCTGTTGCAACAACATTCAAAGAAACATTAGGTAAAAAAGGTATTATTTTTATGCCTATTTCTGAAGCAATTCAAGAACACCCTGAATTAGTAAAGAAATATTTAGGTACTGTTGTACCAACTACCGATAATTTTTATGCCGCATTAAATTCTGCAGTATTTTCTGACGGATCATTCTGTTACATTCCTAAAGGTGTTCGTTGCCCGATGGAATTATCAACATACTTTAGAATTAATGAAGGTGGAACTGGTCAATTCGAAAGAACTTTAGTTGTTGCTGACAAAGGAAGTTACGTTTCGTATTTAGAAGGTTGTACAGCACCAAGTAGAGATGAGAATCAATTACACGCAGCTGTGGTTGAATTAATAGCTTTAGATGATTCAGAAATCAAATATTCTACAGTTCAAAATTGGTACCCTGGAAATGCAGAGGGGAAAGGTGGTGTATACAATTTCGTTACAAAAAGAGCCATTTGCGAAACTAATGCAAAAGTATCTTGGACACAGGTTGAAACAGGATCTGCTGTTACTTGGAAATACCCTAGTTGTATATTGAAAGGAAACAATTCAGTTGGTGAATTTTATTCAATTGCAGTAACCAACAACTATCAGCAAGCGGATACAGGAACTAAAATGATTCACTTAGGAAAAAACACTAAGTCAACTATTATTTCTAAAGGAATATCAGCGGGGAAATCACAAAATAGTTATAGAGGTTTAGTTCAAATCGGACCACGTGCAGAAAATGCTCGTAACTTCTCTCAATGTGATTCTTTATTAATGGGTAATGAATGTGGTGCACACACGTTTCCATATATCGAAACAAAAAACAAATCGGCACAGATAGAACACGAAGCTACAACTAGTAAGATTGGTGAAGATCAATTATTTTATTGTAATCAACGTGGAATTGATACCGAAAAGGCAATTGCTTTAATTGTTAACGGGTTTAGTAAAGAAGTATTAAACAAACTACCAATGGAGTTCGCTGTAGAAGCCCAAAAGTTATTAGAAATATCTTTAGAAGGTTCTGTAGGATAATCGATAAAAGTTAACAAATGAAAAATGTATTTTTATTATTTCTAGGTTTAGCAATTATAGGTTGTAAAAACACAGAAAAAAAAGAAGAGAAAACGGTTGAGAAAAAAGCAAAAGTAGTGTTGCATCAATTAGTAGGTGGATCTATTCTAGTTAAAAAATTAGAAGTTTTTTCTCAAGATACAACTTACACAGGGCAAACAAAACAATTTACGGATGCTTATTATGTAATTTCTCACCCAAAAGGGAATTTAATGTGGGATGCTGGTTTACCTGAAAACTTAGTAGTTCCTGAGCCTTTTCATGAACCAAGTGGTGTTTTTGCAGTGCAAAGACCCGATTCATTAGCAAACCAATTAAAAACTATTGGATTTAAAATTGAAGATTTTAAATACTTTGCAATGTCTCATTCTCATTTCGATCATACAGGCCATGCAAATTACATGAAAGAAGCTACATGGTTAGTACAAGAAAATGAATACAATGCTGTGGCTTCTGACACGTTAAAAACTAAAAACACTGCTGTTATTTCACTTAAAAAGGTGAAAAAACTAAATGGTGATTATGATGTTTTTGGCGACGGAACAGTTGTTATAAAATATATGCCAGGACATACAGTTGGTCATCAAGTATTATATATAGATTTAGGTTTAGAAAAACCAATTTTATTAACTGGTGATTTATATCATTTTGAAGAGAATAGGACAAATAAAGGAGTTCCTTCTTTTAATTATGACGTAAAACAAACATTAGAAAGCATGGATAAGTTTGAATCTTTTGCAAAAGAAAAAAATGCAGAGGTAATTATTCAACACTCTCCAAAGAGCTTTCAAAGATTAGAGGAAATATTAAAAAATTAAAACCACGCTTATAGCCAAAAGCTAAAAGCAAATAGCATATCAAGAATGTTAAAAATAGAAAACTTACACGCTAATATAGAAGATAAATCAATCTTAAAAGGATTGAATTTAGAAGTTAAAGCCGGTGAAATTCACGCAATAATGGGGCCAAATGGTGCTGGAAAAAGTACTTTAGCCAATGTTATCGCTGGAAAAGAAGAGTACGAGGTTACTGATGGTTTAATAGAGTTAAACGGAGAAGATATTAGTGAGTTAGCTCCTGAAGAAAGAGCACATAATGGTGTGTTTTTATCATTCCAATACCCTGTAGAAATCCCTGGAGTTTCTGTAACTAACTTTATTAAAACTGCAATTAACGAAAACCGTAAAGCAAAAGGTTTAGAAGACATGCCTGCAAAAGACATGTTAAAAATGATTCGTGAGAAATCTGAATTATTAGAAATAGACCGTAAGTTTTTATCTCGTTCTTTAAACCAAGGGTTTTCTGGTGGTGAAAAGAAACGTAATGAGATTTTTCAAATGGCAATGTTAGAGCCTAAATTAGCAATTTTAGATGAAACCGATTCTGGTTTAGATATTGATGCTTTACGTATTGTAGCTAATGGTGTAAACAAATTAAAGTCTAAAGACAATGCGGTAATTGTAATTACACACTACCAGCGTTTATTAGATTATATCGTTCCCGATTTTGTACACGTATTATACGATGGTAAAATTGTAAAGTCAGGAGATGCTTCTTTAGCTTTAGAATTAGAAGCTAAAGGATATGATTGGATTAAAGAAGAAGTTAATTCTTAAGAAACAATGGAGTTAAAAGAAAAACTAACCGCATCATACGTCGCTTTTGAAAATGGCGTAAACGTTAATTCTGATGTACACGATATTAGAACTAAAGCGTTACAAAATTTTGAAGAATTAGGCTTTCCTACTAAGAAATTAGAAGCTTGGAAATACACCTCTTTAAAATCTGTATTAAAACAAGATTATAGCATTTTTCCAAATTCGGAAGCTGCTATAGATTTAGCTGATGTAAAGAAATATTTCATCCATGATATTGACACCTATAAAATTGTGTTTATCGACGGAAAATATAGTTCTTTCTTATCAGATACAACACACGATACTATAGATGTCTGCTTAATGTCTTCGGCATTAACAAAGTCAAAATATAAAGCTATCATTGAAAACTATTTTAATAAAATAGCAAAGCAAGACAATTTAACTTCATTAAACACAGCGTTTGCAAACGAAGGTGCATATATACACATTCCTAAAAATGTTGAAGTTGAAAAGCCTATACAAATTATTAGTTTCACGACTGGTTCTGAAGATGCTACCTTAACACAGCCTCGTAATTTAATTGTTGCTGAACAAAATGCACATGTTCAAATTATTGAACGTCATCAAAGTTTAACTTCTAATCCTGTTTTAACAAATTCAGTAACTGAAGTTTTTGCAGCAAAAGATGCAACTGTAGATATTTATAAGATACAGAATGATCATGAGAATGCTTCTTTGGTAGATAATTGTTACATAGAGCAAAAATCAAACAGTATTGTTTCTGTTCACACGTTTTCTTTTGGAGGAAATATTACACGTAATAATTTAAACTTTTATCAAAGAGGAGAATATATTGACTCTATATTAAAAGGTATTACAATTACAGAAGGGAAACAACATGTAGACCATCATACTTTAGTACATCATATTGAGCCAAATTGTGAATCTCATCAAGATTATAAAGGGATTTACGACGATCGTTCTACAGCTGTTTTTAACGGAAAAGTTGTTGTTGAAAAAGAAGCTCAGAAAACAAATGCTTATCAACAAAACAATAATGTTTTAGTAAGTGATAAAGCTACCATTAATGCAAAACCTCAATTAGAAATTTTTGCTGATGATGTAAAATGTTCTCACGGTTGTACTATCGGACAACTAGATGAAGATGCTTTATTTTACATGCAACAACGTGGTATTCCAAAGAAAGAAGCAAAAGCATTATTAATGTATGCATTTGCAAATACAGTTTTAGAAAGCGTAAAAATACCAGAAGTAAAGAAGCGTATTAATAAATTAATCGCAAAAAAACTAGGTGTTAGTATTGGTTTTGACTTATAAGATTATAATTACAACATAAGTAAAATCCCTTCTTGAGTTTTCAAGAAGGGATTTTTGTTTATTTCAATTATAAGTTAATCTTACTCTATAATAAATCGTTTACTTGTTGTTGTAAAATCATTTTTAATTCTTAGTATGTATATACCAGAATTAACGTTATCAACATTAATTGCTGTATTTTCATTAACACTACCATTTTTAACAACTTGACCTAACATATTTATAATACTATATGAAGCTCCCGAAAGATTTCTCTTAGGTCCTAAAACTCTTAGTAAATTTCCTTTTTTAAGTGGACTTGGTGCTATTTTAATAGAAGTAAATAAGCCTTCATCTTCATCTCCTAAGACATCAATTCTTGAAGTAAGTGATTCTGTTAAAGCAATAGCATTTCCACAAGATCCTTCATATATTTTAACATTCGAAAAAGTAGAATTATTTCCTGATCCGCCATCATTATCATTAATGAATACTAACCTATCCATATTTCCAGTATATGAACTCCCAATAGGAATTATATATGTTTTATTACCATTTACATAATTATCAAAATTAGTAACTCCGTAATTTTGTGTACCATGAACTTTAAAATACCTACTTGGTGTTAAACTATTATCATCTTCAAAACCAATTCCATGAATTTCACCCTCTGAAGTACTACTGAATTCAAATTCAATTACAGTAGATGAAGTAACAGTATAGTTAAATGGAATATATTTCCATGTATTATTGGTTAATACTAATTTTTTTCCATCAGAACTTACTGAAGAATTACCTGAAGAATCTTGGTTTGAAAATCCAGTAATAGTGAAATTATTAAAATTTAATGCTTCACACGTAGGATCAGGAACACTTCCTCCTGAAGACAATGATACGTTATCAATAGCAATATCACTAGACCAACCAGCACCTGTAGTTCCTACAAATCTTAATCTAACTTTAGATTTTCCTAAATATGAATTCAAATTAACAGATACATCATTCCATTGATTACCTTTATTACCTGAATCACTCCATATGTTAGTCCAAGTTGTTCCATTAGTAGATGCTTCTAATTTTAATGTTCCTACGTTAGTACCAAACATATGATTATTAAAAGAAAAAGTAGCCGAAGATACTGTTGAAAGATTAAAACAAGGGCTTTGTAATATTGCTGTTGCGTTTGCTCCTATTTGACCTGCACTATTATTTGATGAAGCTTCTAAAAACATGTAATAAGAACCGTTTGAACCTGAACTTGGTCCTGTTCCTGAAGATGGAGTTCCAGAGGCATCTCTTGTCCAATTACCATCATCTCCAGTAACTTGAGTCCAAGCATCACTTGATTCAAAACTCTCAGAATAAGGAAAAGAACTAACTGTTGAACTACAAGTAGGATCTGGGTCTGGATCAGGATTACCACCTCCATTATCAACACCATTACTTGGCATAGCGCTTCCAATAGAACTGATTAAATTATCAGATCTACCATTAGATCCGTTAGGACAACCACCCGTGTTATGTATTGCAATTACCAAATTAGAATTGTAATCTAAAACAGGTGAACCTGAACTTCCACCTTCTGTATCAGCAAAATACGTTACTTGCCTTCCTGAGCCAGTAGAACTTGATGAAACTCTTGAAAATCCACCAGCACTTGGATCAGTATCTGTCTTAACAGAAATTTCTTTTCTTCTTCCTCCAGGGTGTTGTGGAATGTAAATTCTATTTCCTACAGATGTAGCTACAGAACTTAAACTAAGATATCCATATGTATTGGTAGGGTTTACAGGTAGCTTTACCAATGTATAATCTAAACTAGAACTAGTTTTTATAAGTGTAGACGATGAAGCAACAACATCTCTTGTTGCATTAGTACTCCCTGTACAGTTTTCATATTGATAATTGAAAATAAAGTCGGTATTTTGAGCATCAGAAGCAGACCCTATACAATGATTATTTGTCATTAGATTTCCTTCACTACCAAGTAACCACCCAGTACATAGTGAGCTTCCTCCTATTAACAATCGACAAACAGCCTTCGCTTTTTCATACATTTCTGTTCCTTTATAACAAGCAATTCGTTCCTTATTATCAACTGAACAGATAGACCTATTAAGATCTGTATTATTCATAACTATTCTCATCATTTTCTTTTCACTATATCCATAAGCTACTTTTGAAATTTCAAAACCATGATGCTTGTCTGATTTCCCAAAAGAATACAACTTAAGGTCAATTTTATCATCAAATAATACTTTTGACCAAAAATCACTGATCATTGTATTTTCACTATCAATGATTTTTCCTTGTTCACCATA
This sequence comes from Tenacibaculum ovolyticum DSM 18103, assembly GCF_000430545.1. Classification (GTDB taxonomy): domain Bacteria; phylum Bacteroidota; class Bacteroidia; order Flavobacteriales; family Flavobacteriaceae; genus Polaribacter; species Polaribacter ovolyticus. The sequence goes on along the minus strand of NZ_KE387164.1, from coordinate 327,461 downwards.
AATTAGAACCTCATCACTATTGCTTCCTTTTATTTCGATATAATCGCCTGGAGCAAGATCAAAACTTTCAAAATATAATTTGATGTAGGACGCGTTTTTGGAATAAAATTCTTTCTGGTAAACTAATTCAGCTTTTTGTTGCTGTTTTCGAGAGAGACTTCTCTTAAACTTTTGATAAGTTTTGGTTACTTTGATATCAGAGTCAAACTCATCACCAATTTTAATTTTTTTCTGAGCACTTAAATTTATTGCACAGAGGGAAATAGCAGTGATTAACACTGCATTTAGAAAATGATTTTTCATTTTTGAAGGGTGTATTTAATTATTAAACTTCCGCTAATCTACTAAAAACCAACACACAAACAAACTAAAAAATTGAAATTATTATTTCATAATCAACAAACCTCAGCATAAGTTTCAATAAATAAAATAGCAAATAATAATTTTTACTTATTTATTCTGTAATGTTTTTAAAAGTGCTTCGTCCAAACTAATGAAATAATTAAAATGTAAAACTAGAAAAAATGCGAAAAATTATTATACTCTTCTGCTTACTATTTATTAGTATTCAATCAGAAGCACAAACAGATGTATTTAATGCGCTTCTTAAAACTTATGTTAGTAAAGAAGGTAATGTAGACTATAAAGGCTTGCGAAAAAACCGTGCTTTATTAGACCTATATTTAAAGCATTTAGAAAAAACCGTACCTGGAAAAAAATGGTCTGCTACAAAAGCAAAAGCTTTTTGGATTAATGCTTACAATGCATATACAATTAAACTAATTTTAGATAGCTATCCATTAAAAAAGATAACTGACATTAAAAGAAAAGGTAGAAATGCCTGGAAAATTCCATTTGCTGTTATCGGTAAAAAAACATATTCTCTTGACTATATTGAACATAAAATATTACGTCGTTGGCATGATGATCCGAGAATTCATGTAGCTATAAATGCAGCTTCTAAATCAGGACCTCGTTTTGCTAACTATGCTTTTACAACTAAAAACATTGAGACTAAACTAGAAGCTTTAATGAAAGAGTTCATCAACGACACTACTAAAAACAAAATATCTTCTGGTAAAATTGAAGTTTCTAAGATGTTTGAGTGGTATCAAGAGGACTTTACAATAAAACACTCATTAGTAGATTATATAAATAAATATTCTGATATTCAAGTTAATGATGGTGCTGAAGTTGTTTACATGAAATATAACTGGGATTTAAACGGAAAATAATACATCATACCCTTCCTATAAAATTGAATAATTCCCTAAAAAAAGAACGAAGAACCTTTAAAAGTTCTTCGTTCTTTTTTTTAAAACCACATACATTTACAACTCTAAAGACATTAAAACCATTCTTAACTCCATATAACTATAACTTTTTGATACTTTTTCTTTCAAATCTGTTAAGCTTTTAAATTCTACATTTTCAATAGCATTTACCATTTTAGTGTATTTTTTTAATGGAATAATTTCTAGAACATCAATATCACCATCAGGAATAAAACTAGCTAAATGGCTTTCTATTGTATTAATTGTTAATCCTCTTTTTGTTGCTATTTCTTTAGCTGATAAACCATCTTTAAAAAGCTTAAAGGTTACTTGTCTTGTTGGTACTTTATCTTCTTTTGGTATTTCTTCTTGCTGTTTAATTCCTTGTTTTTTACAATAGTTACTTACTGCGTCTAAAATTACACCTCCATATTTCTGAACCCTAATTTTCCCCATTCCATCAACTTTCAGTAGTTCTTTGGCTGTTTTAGGCAAACTATCACAAATAGCATATAAGGTTTTTTGTGTAAAAATCTGAAAATGTGGAATACCTTCCTTTTTTGAAATTTCATCTCTTAATTCACGTAAACTTAATGCTATAATAGGATCTCTAGAAGATGTTATTTTCTTTTTCTTGGGCTTTTCTACATTTTGTAAAACAGCATTTGCTCTCACTTGTAAATAATCTTCAACCTGAAATCCATTCTTTAACTTAAGAAAACAAAATAGTTTAATAGATAATAAGTCTTGTAGCGTATAAATTTGTTTCTCTAAATCTTTTTGAACAGCTTTATTATCTGTAGAAAATGAAATTCCACTTAAAGGCTTTTTAATAAACTCTTCAGTTTGTTTAATAAAATAATCAATTGCTTTAATAAATCGTTCATTAATGGCATCACTATTCTCTGCTAAAATATCATCTTCGGAGAGTTGTTGCAACTGAATTTTAAATCCATTAGCAACTTTTAATAAAGGAACAATTCCGCTATCTTTAATCGTTTCTAAATGGTTGATCATAATACCATTTAAACTCGTTTGATTTTTATAATATATATCAATAGCTCTTGTTGTTGGATATAAAAAAGCTCTAAAATCGAATAACTCTGAAATTAAGTTAAGTTGATATCTTTTTTCTGACTCACTTAAAACTGTTTCATCAGGAACGTTTTCGTGTACATTCTTATTAAAAGAATCTACCGTTCTATCATTTATAATAGAACTATTTCTAATCTGTGTTTTTAAAACAATCCCTTCTAAAGAAGTACATCTACTTAAAGCGACGTACGTTTGCCCGTGTGCAAAGGAAGCTTCGGCATCAATAATTGCTTTTTCAAAGGTTAATCCTTGACTTTTATGAATGGTAATAGCCCACGCTAATCGTAATGGAATTTGAGTAAAAGAACCTGTAACTTCTTCTTTAATGTCTTTCGATTCTTCATCTATCGAATAATTAATATTCTCCCAAATTTCTTTTTTTGTTTCTATTTCATCATCATCATTCGGACATTTCACATAAATAAGATCATCATCAATCAAAGTTATTTTACCGATTTTCCCATTAAAATATCTTTTTTCTGGTGAGCTGTCATTTTTAATAAACATCACCTGGGCACCAACTTTTAACTCTAATTTATCGCTATTCGGATAGGCGTTTTCATTGAATTTACCCGATACCTCTGCTTTAAAAAAACTGCTCTTTTTCTTTAACTTATCTAACTCTAGCGTATTAATAGCATCGGCTCTTTTATTGTGGGTTGTTAAAGTAATGTATCCATCATTTTTTTGTGGCTCAAAATCTGGATTATATCTTTTATTTAAAATTGCAGCTGACTTTTCAGATAAAGAATCGTTTCTAATTTCATTTAAAATTTCGATAAACTCATCATTATCCTGTCTGTAAATTTTCTTTAACTCGATACTTACCGTATTCGATTCTTGAAATGCTCTACTACTAAAAAAATATACCGATTTATAATGTTCTTGAAGCAAGCTCCATTCATTAGGTCTTACAACTGGTGATAATTGTTGTAAATCTCCTATCATTAAAACCTGTGCTCCTCCAAAAACTTTGTTTTTATCTTTATACCTTCTTAAAACCTGATCTATACCATCTAACAAATCAGCTCTAACCATACTAATTTCATCAATAATCACAAGATCTAAAGATCTAATAATATCAATTTTTGCTTTACCAAATTTTCGTTGTTGGTTAGATGTATTTGCTATTTGGTTTGGTAGAATAGGACCAAACGGCATTTGAAAAAAAGAATGAATGGTAACTCCTTTTGCATTAATTGCAGCAACTCCTGTGGGTGCTACAATAACCAATCTTTTAAGCGATTCGTTTTTTATTTTATGTAAGAAAGTAGTTTTTCCAGTACCTGCTTTCCCTGTAATAAAAAGGTTTCTATCTGTTTTTTCTATAAACTGAATGGCAAGGTCTAATTCTTTATTTTCTATCATCACAAAAGGCTACTACAATTTTTTACTAATAAATGTAAAAGTACTTTTTTTAAGATAATATGTTGCTAAAATCGAGAGTGATCATTTTACTTTAATTTTTAATAATCAATCACAATGAAGTTACCTCAAATTAATTTCATAAAATAAACCCTACACGAAAAGTGTAGGGTTTATACTTAGATTCAATTGAAAAAGATAAAATTAAAATTTTCCGTTTGCATGTACCATTTCAGCAGGAATTTCTTGAATTACATCCCAGTGTTCAACTATTTTACTGTCCTTTAATCTAAACAAGTCATAAAATGCTTGTGATTTTCCACCCCATTCACCTTCACTCATAGTTAAAACAAAATTTCCTTCACCCAATACTTTATGCAGTTTTTTATACTTAAACATATTATTTTGTGATGTTAAATATGTAATCGCTTCTCCTAAACCATCTAACCCATCTTTAATCATAGGGTTATGCTGATGATACTCTTCAGTGCTTACATAGTTTGTAATTTTTTCTGGTGCTTTACCAAACAACACATCATTTACAAAATTTTTTACAATTTCTTTATTAGTAGCTGTTTTACTTATATCGGTAATTTCAGTAACACCATCAACTTGAGAGCGTCCACTAGCTGTTTGCTCAACTTTAGTCGTAATATTATCCCAATGTTCAGCAACTTTACCATCTTGCATTCTCCAAACATCAAACACCACTACCTCTTTACCTCCTAAAGCTTCAGCATTATGATATGAATTATGTAAAATAATAAATTCACCATCTTGTAAAATTCTATGCGTAGTATAAGTTGTATTTGCTTTTTTTAAGACAGGAAGAAATCCTAATACTGGGGCTATTCCTGTTGGTACATGAGGATTATGCTGAATATAATCAGTTGTAAAATATTTTTTAATTCCTTCTGAGCTATACTCCTTAAAAAAAGCCTTTTGTGCTTCTTGTGCTATTGTTTTTAAATTTTCCATTTTAGATTCTTTCTTTAATTTATTTCCTTTAATTGTTGATTTTTTTTGAATTGAATTACAGCTTGTAAAAGCTGCGATGCTCAACACTATAATAATCGCTTTTTTCATCCTATATTTAATTTTAAATGATAGGACAAAATTAAGAGGAAAGTAAAATATACAATAGGTAGATCTGACGAATAAAATGGTAAATATCGAACCTAAAAAACTAAATGTTATTATTTTTAAAAGTATTTGGGGTAAATCCTGTATGTTTTTTAAAATATTTTACAAAATTAGTAGGCTCTTCAAAACCGATTAAATAAGCTAACTCCGTACTTTTAATGCTAGAGTTTATTAAATTTCTTTTAGCTTCTAAAATTACAAACTCATCTATATATTGTTTTGCTGTTTTATTAATTATCTCTTTACAAACTACATTTAAATGCTTGTAGGTAATATTTAATTTATTAGCATAATAGTCAGCATTTTTATTGAGTACAAAATCACTTTTTAAAAAAGTTTGAAAACTTAAAAAGAGTTTAAATTTTTCGGACTCCTTAATATAATCTGTTTGATTTTTTTTAATTTCTTCAAGCTTAGAAAAGATGATATTAAATAACGAATCTATAATGTGCTTCTTATTAAAATTTTTAGATGCCTTGTAAAACTCATTAAAAATAAGTTGAATATACGTTAGGATATTAGAAGCTTCAGGAACTTGAACTTTTGGAGAAAAAAGTTGAGGACTTAATAATCTAATGGCTGTATTTTGAGGAATATTAGCAAGCTGGTTCTTAAAATACTCTTCAGTAAAAAGGAGTAGATACCCTTTTACACCTTTATTAAATTTAAAAGCATTCACTTGTCCTTTTGAGACATAGATAATAGCATTACTTTCTACTGTATGCCATACAAAATCGACTAAATGTTCAGTTTTTCCATTTGTATAAAAAGCTAGTTGGTAAAATTCTAATTGATGCGCTCTTTCTGGTAAATGATCAAAAATATCTTTTTTACTTTCTAAATTCTCTAAAGTAATTATTTCTATTCCTTTTATTTCAGAAGATTTAGATTCAAATAGTAAGTGAGGTATTTCTTTACTCATATAGTAAACGACAGTAAATAGTATTACTTATAGCTAAGTGAAAGATAGTAGATAATAAAGGAAAAATCAAGTTGTTTTAAAAACAACTTGATTTTTCAAAGGGAATCTATTTCTGAATCTTAAGCACTTTCATCAAAATGGTTTCTAACAAACACCATTTTGTAAATGCTGACTGAATTAAATTCAAGCCAATAAACACAGTAAACCACATCCAATTAGGATTTACATAAACCGTTAATATTACACTTATTAAAACAAAAGAACCAACGATAATTCTAAAATATTTATTTAACATCTTATTTAGTTTTTAATTTATAATCAATACTATTTATAATTTTTCTTTTCAATCATATAATACACCAATGGTACAACCAATAATGTTAATACCGTTGACACAATAGTTCCGCCCATTAACGAAATTGCTAAACCTTGAAAAATCGGGTCAAATAATATTACAAAAGCACCAATTACAACAGTACCAGCAGTTAATAAAATAGGTGTTGTACGTACTGCACCTGCTTCAATCGCTGCTTGTTTTAACGGAATACCTTCGGCTAATCGTAAATTGATAAAGTCTATTAATAAAACGGAGTTCCGCACCATAATTCCTGCTAAAGCAATCATACCGATAAATGAAGTTGCTGTAAAAAATGCGCCCATCATCCAATGCCCTAAAATAATTCCTATTAACGATAACGGTATTGCTACCATCATTACAATTGGTGCTTTAAAATTTTGAAACCAACCAACAATTAAAATATAAATCAAGATAATTGCTCCTAAAAAAGCGATTCCTAAATCTCTAAAAACCTCTAGTGTAATTTGCCATTCACCATCCCATTTTACGGTATAATCATCCTCAAAATCAGGTTGCCCTAAATACATTTCGTTCAATTTATAACCTTCAGGAAGTTTAATTTCTTTCAACTTCGCTTCCATTCCTAAAATTGCATAGGCTGGACTCTCTAATTCACCTGCCATATCAGCCATTACATACACCACTCGCTTTTGATTTTTACGAAAAATACTTTTTGCGCTTATAGTTTCAGTTATATCTACTAAATCTCCAATAGAAATCATGTTACCCTGTTTCGATTTTATTTTTAATTGTGAAATATCAGAAATGGTTGATTTTTCTTTTTCATCCAAGCTCAAAATCAACCCAACCTGACTTACAGCATTTTCATCATACAAACTCGTAATTGGGCTGTTAGCCAATGCCATATTCATGGTATATGCTATTTGTTGTGGTGCTACTCCATACAACATTGCTTTTTCTTTGTTTATTTCAAATTGATATTCAGTTTGATCATCTTCAACCATCCAATCAATATCCACAACATCTGCTGTGTTTTTTAAAATATTCTGAACGCTATTCGCTATTTTAATTTGCTCTTTATAATCAGGTCCATAAACCTCAGCAACAATTGTTGATAAAACCGGTGGTCCTGGTGGCACCTCAACCAATTTTACATTTGCATTGTATTTTGCTGCAATTTTTTGCATTTCAGGACGTAGTAATTTTGCAATACCATGACTTTGAATCGTTCGTTTTCCTTTATCAACCAAATTCACTTGAATATCAGCCATGTTAGATCCACCACGCAAATCGTAATGACGAACCAATCCGTTAAAAGTTATCGGAGCAGAAGTACCAATATAGTTTTGGTAATTCACCACTTCTGGTCTTGTTGCTAAATACTGAGCAATTTCTTGTGTAACAACCGCTGTACGTTCTAAAGTTGTACCCTCTGGCATATCAATTACTACTTGAAACTCGTTTTTATTATCAAAAGGTAACATTTTAACCGCAACCGAATTTGTAAAAAATAGTAGCATTGTTGCCATCAATACAACAAATGTTCCTCCTAAAAACAACCATCTTTTTGTTTTATTCTCTAATAAAGGTCTTTCAAACTTATTGTAAACCCTGTAAATAAATGTTTCCTCTAATGGTTTCTCAACCTTTTCTACACTACTCTTTTTATCTTTTTCACGTAAAAAAATGTATCCTAAATAAGGTGTAATCGTTAAAGCAACAAATAATGACAAAATCATTGCTATCGATGCCCCAATTGGCATTGGCGCCATGTAAGGCCCCATTAAACCAGATACAAAAGCCATTGGTAAAACAGAAGCAATTACTGTAAATGTTGCTAAAATTGTTGGGTTCCCAACTTCATTTATCGCATATAAAGCTGCTTGTTTAAAAGGCAAACGTTTCATTTTAAAATGTCTGTGCATATTCTCAGCTATAATAATGGAATCATCTACCACAATACCCGTTACAAAAACCAAGGCGAAAAGCGTAATTCGGTTTAAGGTATAATCTAACATGTAGTAACTTAACAGTGTTAAAGCAAACGTAATTGGCACCGATAAAAACACCACTAAACCACCACGCCAACCCATTGCTAACATAACTACTAAAGTAACCGCAATGATTGACCCAATAAGATGTAATAATAATTCAGAAACTTTGTGTGATGCAGTTTCTCCGTAATTTCTAGTAATTTCTACATGTACATCATTAGGAATTAAAGTAGTACGTAAACGTGTTACTTTTGCTAAAATCGATTCTGCAATTTTCATTGCATCTGCTCCTTTTCTTTTCGCTACAGACAAAGTAACCGCGGGATATTCCGATTTGTAATCTGATGATTTTACACTTCCTTTTCCAAAACCTAAAGACACATAGTTTTGTGGTATTTCAGGGCCATCAACAATTGTAGCGATTTGCTTTAAATAAATTGGTTGATTTTGCTGCACACCAACCACTAAATTTTCAACATCAGTAACAGAAGTTAAAAACTTACCTGTATTCACTAAAAACTCAGTATCATTCTTATCAAAACTTCCCGATCTTAACTGAGTGTTATTGGCTTTTATCATTTCTGAAACTGATAAGAAATCTAATCCACTTGCAGCCAATTTATCCTTATCTAAAACTACTCTTAACTGACGATTTCTTCCTCCAATTTTATGCGTAATAGAGACATCATTTATCTTTTTAATTTCCGACTCTAGTTCTTGCGCCATTTGATTTAACTGAAAATCATCATAATGCTCGCTCCACAAAGTTAACCCCAACATTGGTACATCATCAATCGCACGTGTTTTCACTAATGGAAACGTAACACCTTTTGGCATTTGATCCATATGCTTATTAATTTCATTATACAATTTTACAAACGAACGCTCAATATCTTCGCCCACATAAAACTGCACAATAACCATTGCCTTTTCGTTCATCGATGTAGAATACACGTACTCAACACCTTTAATGTTCGAAATTAATTTTTCTAAAGGCTTTACAACCCTAGACTCAACTTCTGTAGGACTCGCACCTAGATATCCAACAAAAATATCCGCCATTGGCACATCAATCTGTGGCTCCTCTTCTCTTGGTATTAAAAACGAACTGTACACTCCAATAACCATAAAAACGATCATTAAAAGCACCGTAAGCTTAGAACCAATAAAGACTTTTGCGATTTTCCCAGCTAAACCTTCTTTCATTTTTTTATATTTTTTTGGGCGTTTTAACAGGCTATCCGTTTCAATCTTTTTACGCAGTTCTCGATACAAATTTGCTTAGGCAAATTCACTCGAACTGACATAAAAAGGATTTTCACTACTATCCCTAACGCAATTCTTTACTATTCTTAATCTATTCCTTCAAGACGATCTACTTACTGTTCAATGCCTACTGAACACTTATTTTAACTCCATTAAATAATTTTCCTTCAGCTGAAACGATATACGATTCACTAGAGTTTAAACCTGATAAAACCTCAACTTTATTACCATAAACTCTTCCCAAACGCAACCAACGTAATAATGCTGTATTACGCTGACTCACCGTATAAACACCAGATAATTGACCGTTTTTAACAATTGCTTTTTTAGGAATTAATACCGATGACGATTTTACTTTCCTTTTTACAGGAAATTGAACTGTAGAAAACATACCCGATAAAATATTCACAGCTGTTTTCTCTAACGCTATTTTTACTAAATACTGACCTCCTGTATTTTTAGCAGAAATACTAACCTCACTAACTTTTCCTTTAATCGTTTTATCCATCGATTTAACTAAAACAGTAACTGCTACTCCATTTTTAATTTGTGGTATCTCTGTTTCAGGAACCATTGCTATTACCTCAAAATACTTAGGCGTTTCTAAACTAATTAAAGGAACACCAGGAGTTGCCATATCACCATTTTCTATATTCTTACTTGTAATAACACCTGTAAAAGGAGCTCTAATATTCGAATAAGCAAACTGAGCATTAATTTCGTTCCTTTGCTGTTTTGCAGCTTCTAAACCCGCTTTTGCCATTTCGTAATTAGCAGTCATATCATCCATTTCTTTCTGACTAACACTTGTACTTGCAAATAAATTTTTAAAACGGTTGTAATTCTTTTCAGCATTATTAAAAGCAGTTTTAGCTTGTGAAATCCCTGCATTTACCTGTCCTTTTTTAGCCTGTAAATCAGTATTATTAATAGAAACTAACAACTGCCCCTTTTTAACCTTATCACCAACATTTACGTGTACTTTTTTAACGTACCCCATCATTCTAGTACTTAAATCGGCACTATTTACAGCTTGTATTTTTCCACTTACTGATAAAAATTGACCATTATTGCTTTCAGTAACCTTACTCACTTTAACTTTAACCGGTGGAGAATTATCTACAGCTTCTTCTTTATGCTCTTTACCACAATTTGCAAATGTTAATGCAACAGATAAAATTAGAGTTGTATATATATTTTTCATTTTATAGTTTATTTATAATTTTAGGTTTCGACTGCGCTCAACCAGACATTTTTTTTAAGATTATTTTACTAAAAACTGCAACTGCTTACTGTCAACTATTTTCATTCTTTAGTTAAAAAATCTAAATACACTTGTGTAAAATTGTATTCGAAAATAGTTTGGTTATACGCTAATTCTTTTTGCAAAAACTGAGTTTCTGCGAGTAACAAATCAGCTGTTTTTTCTAAACCTTCTCTAAACCTGTTTTTTCTAATTCTTAAAGACTCTTTAGACTGCTCAACTGCTAAAGCTGTTAATGTTAATTTATTTTTAGCATCTACTAATTGACGTTTTACTTTATTTAGTTCTAAGTTACTTTTAGACACATATTGATTGTACGCTAACTTAGATTTCTCTAATTCAGCTTTACTCTTTTGTATTTTTCCAAAACGTTTTGCCCCTTTAAAAATATCCCAGCTTAATTGTGCACCAACCAGATAACCATTTGCACTACCTCTAAACACCTTATCGTCATACATTTCATAACTTCCAAAAGCATTTAAACGTGGTAAAAAAGCCATTTTATCAGCCTTATTCATTTCCTCGTATCCTTTTAAAGCTAGCTGCATCGCTTTTATGTCTGCCCTATTTTCTGAAATGACTCTTTCATCAATATTAAAACTAGCAACTAATAAATTCTCAGTAGGTTTATATACAACATAACTCTTATCGTTCATTAAAAACGAGATGTAGTTTGATGCATTTTGCACATTACTTTTTGCCACTTGCAACTGGTTTTTAACCTCTGTAACTCGTACTTCTATATTTAAAACATCTGTACGTTGTAAAAAACCTTGTTCATAACGATTATCAGCCATTTTTTTATTAGTCATTGTAGTTTTTAAAGCTTTCTCTAACACACTAACTGCTTTATATGCGAGTTGTAATTGCATGTAAGATTTCTCTACCTCTAATAACAAATAATCTTTCGTGCGCTCAGTTTTTAAAGACATTGCTTCCATTTTAGATTTTGCAGCTTTTCTTTGATAAAGACCATCTAAATTTATTAATGGTTGTTGAATTTCTAATTTTGTTGCAAAATTTTGAGTTCTTTCAGGATCATTTAACAAAGCTGGATTAAAATCATTTTGTGTTAAAATTTCTTGATTCAATTTAGAGCCAAATGCCATTAATGGGTTTGTAGTTGAAATACCTGTATGACTTGCTGTAATATTTGGTAAAAAAACCGCATTTGTTTGGTTAAAATCTGCTTTTGCTGCTAAAAAATCTTGTTGGGACATTTTTATAGCGTCGTTATTTTCTTTTACTTTAGATATAACATCTTCTTTAGTAATAACTATTACCTCTTGTGCTTTTGCAAAAAGAGTAAATAATATAAAAAACAGTATTAATACTTTATTATTCATGCTACAGTTTCATTAAGTTACTGCAAACTTAGCTGCATAATAAATAATTGTTAGTAACATTTGTTACCATCTGATTTGCTTTCTATAAAGATTATTTGAGTAAAATTTTATAATTAAAAAGTAAAAATCTCTATTTTCATAAAGTTTAACAAAAAACTTAGCTGAACTTCTATACACTATTTAACCTGCTTCGTTTATTTTTGTGAACCTATGGATTCATTAACTCAAATTGTATTAGGAGCTGCCGTTGGCGAAGCAGTTTTAGGTAAAGAAATTGGAAACAAAGCAATGTTATATGGAGCTATTGCTGGTACTATTCCAGATTTAGATGTCTTTGCTTCATTTTTCACAGACAAAGTAACGGCACTTTATATACATAGAGGATTTACTCATTCTATTATATTTTCAGTACTTTTCGCACCCATTCTCGCCTGGATTGTTTCACGTTACGAAAAGTATAAAGATTTTAAAAATTGGACATTACTATTTTTCTTATCATTTGTAACACATCCTATTTTAGATGCGCATACCACTTGGGGAACGCAATTATTTTGGCCTTTTGATATACGGTTAGCTTTTAAAAACATTTTTGTTATCGATCCTCTTTATACTTTGCCTTTTTTAGTGTTTTTAATTTTTGCAATGACACAAAAACGTACTTCTGAAAAACGTCGTTTTTATAATAAAATGGGATTAATAGTTAGTTCTTCTTACTTAGTGCTTACATTACTATTAAAATGGATAGCCTTTAATCAATTTGAAACAGCTTTAAAAAATCAAAATATTGCTTACTCAGAAATTGATACGAGACCTTCACCTTTAAATACTATACTTTGGAGTGCTAACGTACAGACTGAAGATTCTTTTTTATTGGGTAATTATTCATTTTTTGATACGCAGCCTATTACTTTTACAAAATATCCAAAGAACCATAATTTATTAGGAAATCTTACTGAAGACAAAAATGTTAAGCGTATGATCTCAATTTCCGAAGGTTGGTTTACCATCAATAAAAAGGACGATCAACTTTATTTTAACGATTTACGATTTGGTCTTTTAAGTCTTAAACCAAAAGCCGAAAATTTCGTTTTTAAATATAAAATAACAGTTGATAATTCATCAAATGTAATATTCACTGAAGAACCAAAAGATAAACGTGATGGTAAAAAATTAATATCTGACTTATGGGTACGTTTAAAAGGTAACTAAATATTCACCTTAATAAATAATTAAGCTTTACGTTTTATAAACTTTATAAATAGCTCCATTTCTTGCCTGTTATGGTATGAATTATAACACTTTTCAAAAACATTAAAAGTAAAATACGGTTTAAAATATGTTATATACTCTTCCTTATCCCCACCAAAAGGAGGGTGATCTTCATTTAATTTGGCATTAAAAAGAAGTCCCACTAATTTTCCGTTTTCATTTAATATTTCATTCATTTTTTGAGCATATTTCTTTCTCAAATCAGGATTTAACGCACAAAAAAAAGTTTGCTCAATTACCAAATCAAATGTTGTATCTAAATCAAAAAAATTACCAAGAATTAATTGGCTATTAGGAAAACTAGGAACTCTCTTTTGTATGTTTTCTAAAGCTGTCTCAGATAAATCTACAATAAAAACATTCTTAAACCCCTTATTAAAAAGATACTCTGCTTCATAGGAATTTCCCCCTCCAGGAATTAATATTTTTAATTCCTTATCTTCTAGCTGGTCAAAATAAGCTTTTAAAGACGGTGAAACTTCTCCTAAATCCCAACCCGTTTTATTAGCCTTATACTTATTCTCCCAAAAATCTTTAGACAAATTCATTTTTCTTTATTTTAATAGTATGACATTAATCATTCCCCTAGTTAAAAAATAGGGTTTATATTTGTGCCATAGTTAAAATTAAACATTTTTTATGGAAACTTTAGTTGCTGCAAAAAAAAATCTTGATAAAAGAGGTTTTTTAGATATCGATACTCCAAACATTGATTATGTTGAGGAGATTTTAAAATTGAAAAAAGAAAAAGATGCAGTTATACTTGCTCATTACTACCAAATAGATGAAATTCAAGAAATTGCAGATTTCGTAGGTGATAGTTTAGCTTTAGCTCAAAAGGCAGCTGAAACAAAAGCTGATATGATTGTTTTTGCGGGAGTTCATTTTATGGCAGAAACCGCAAAAATATTAAACCCTAATAAAAAAGTATTACTACCCGATTTATTAGCAGGTTGCTCTTTAGCAGATTCTTGTCCGCCAGAAAAATTCGCTGATTTCAAAAAGAAACACCCAAACCATAAGGTAGTTACATACATTAACTGTTCTGCAGACATCAAAGCTTTGAGTGATATTGTTTGTACTTCATCTAACGCTAGAAAAATAATAGATTCTTTCCCTGAAGATCAACCGTTAATTTTTGCTCCTGATAGAAATTTAGGAGATTATCTAAATAAAGAAACAGATAGAGATATGCTTCTTTGGGATGGAGCTTGTATGGTTCATGAAGCTTTTTCTATGGAAAAATTGATTGACCTTTATAAAGATCATCCAGATGCAGAATTAATTGCACATCCTGAGTCGGAAGCTCACATGCTTAAAGTTGCAAAATATATTGGATCTACTTCAGGTTTATTAAGCCATGTTAGAAATAGTAAAAAAGAAAAATTTATTGTTGCTACTGAGGCTGGTATTCTATTTCAAATGATGCAAGAAAATCCAGATAAGACAATTATCCCTGCTCCTGCAAAAGATGATAACACATGTGCTTGTAGTGAGTGTGCTTATATGAAATTGAATACAATGAAAAAACTGTATTTATGTTTAAAACACGAATTACCGAACATTGAAGTTGATAAAGAATTAGCTAAAAAAGCAATTTTACCAATTGAAAGAATGCTAGCGCTTTCTTAATAAGAATTTAAAAGATGCTGTCAGATAAAAAAGTAATTACAACTGATTTCCTCATTATTGGTTCTGGAATTTCAGGATTAACCTTTGCTCTAAAAACGGCCACGAAATTTAAAGAAGCAAAGATTACCATTGTTACAAAAGATGAACAGAGCGAATCTAATACGAAGTATGCACAAGGCGGAATTGCTAGTGTTTACAACAGAACTGTAGATAGTTTTGAGCAACACATAAACGATACGCTTATTGCAGGTGATGGTTTATGTGATGAGGAGGTTGTAAAAATGGTTGTTGAAGATGCCCCTGAAAGACTACAAGAGTTAATTGATTGGGGTACAAAATTTGACAGAAACGAAAACAAAGAGTATGATTTAGGTCGTGAAGGAGGTCATTCACAAAATAGAGTTTTACATCATACAGATATTACTGGAGCAGAAATAGAAAGAGCGTTATTAGCACAGGTTAATGCTTTACCAAATATAGATTTTTTAACACATCATTACGCAATTGACTTAATTACTGAACATCAAGTAAAAAATAAAAAAACAAAACGAAATGGAAAGATTTCATGTTTTGGTGCTTATGTTTTAAATATTAAAGAAGCTAAAGTTAAAACCTTTGTAAGTAAATTTACGGTTTTAGCCTCTGGAGGTAATGGTCAAGTTTACGAAACAACTACAAACCCAACTGTTGCCACTGGTGATGGTATTGGTATTGCTTATAGAGCAAAAGCTGAAATTTCGGACATGGAATTTATTCAGTTTCACCCAACAGCTTTATACAACCCAGGTGAATATCCTGCCTTTTTAATTTCCGAAGCTGTTAGAGGTTTTGGTGCTAAGCTAAGAGATTTCAATGGAAATCATTTTATGCATAAATATGATGACCGAGAAGAATTAGCTTCTAGAGATATTGTTGCAAGAGCCATAGATAACGAATTAAAAAAGAGCGGTAGTCCTCATGTATATTTAGATTGTACTAATCTTGACATGGAAAAATTTAAAGAACACTTCCCTAATATTACAGATAAATGTGCTTCTTTAAATATAAATGTTGAAAAAGACTTTATTCCTGTTGTTCCTGCTTCACATTATATTTGTGGTGGTGTTAATGTTAATAAGAAAGCAAAGACATCTATAAAGAAGCTATATGCTATTGGTGAGGTTACAAAAACAGGTTTACATGGTGGAAATAGATTAGCATCTAATTCTTTATTAGAAGGTATTGTATACGCTCATAAGGCTTTTTTAAACATCTCTAAAAAATACAACAATACCAAAACACCTAAAAACATACCTGAATGGAATGATAATGGTGTAATTAAAAACATGGAAAAAATTTTAATTACACATGATAGAAACGAAGTAAAAACAATAATGACTAATTATGTTGGTATTGTTCGTTCTAACGAACGTTTAGATCGTGCTGAAAAAAGGTTACGTGTACTCTATGAAGATAATAAACGTTTGTACGATTATTCTGAACTTTCTGTTGATTTATGTGAATTAAGAAACCTAATTACTACGGCTTATTTAATTACTCAATTTTCTAAAAAAAGAACAAAAAATTGTGGTGGTTTTTATAGTTTAGATTGTAATTAAAATTAATGAAACACCTCTTTTGTGGCTATAAATAATTAAGAAAAACTATTTATAATAGAAACCAATTCGCTTTTTTGTACTACTCCTGACTCTCTCCAAACTTGTTTACCTGATTTGTATAAAACGAATGTTGGTACTCCTCTAACTTGATATTTTGCTGCTAAAGATTGGTTTTTATCAACATCAATTTTAATAATTGAAACTTTATCTCCTAAAGATTCTTTTACTTCTTTTAAAATTGGAGTCATCATTTTACATGGCCCACACCATTCTGCAAAAAAATCTACTAAAACTGGTTTCTCTTTATTAATTATTTCTGAAAAATTACTCATGCCTAAGAAAATTTTTATTTTTTATTAAATTTTATACTCCATATTCCTCTCATTTCGTTCTCTTTATAACCTATAGCTTTATCTTTCGGATACAAGTTATTAATTTGAGTTAAAATATTGTTTTTTATATCAAAAACGGGCTTCCCATGACATTGTAAACACATAGAGTTCGTTTTAATCGGATAGTAAAATTCTACACTCTTATCAGATTCTACAACAATTGCTTTAGATTCTCTCTTATTTTTAATATCGCTTTTAAAAACAGCTATATATCCTTTTTCTACTTCATTAGCTGTATTGCTATCGTTTCTAGGCTTGTCTGAAACTCTTTTTATTGTTGCCTTATGAATAATAGATATACTGTCTGTTAACGGATATGCTCTTTCATTACAAAAATTTAAAGCAGCTAAAGTTCCTTCTTTTTGAATTGTACTCATTAAACTTTTTCCTAAAACAGATTTTGTCATTAGTGCATACTTTAGTCCTCTTTCATTATATGGTAGGTTATTAAAACTATTATGCGCTCCTTCCTTTTGTTTTACTTCTTTATTATAATGATTTTCAAACCACACAGGTTGTTCAATTTCATTATCAAACATATAATCAGAAATCACCTTTATAGTTTCATCAGGAAAAGTTTGTTTTGGCATTAACCCAAAACGTTTTACTGCTCCAAACATTTTAACATTCTCTTTCGTAGGGTTTTCAATCCAATTTTGCATTGAATTTCTAAATTCTTCTTTAGTTGTGTTACTTTTTATATAATGTTTCTTTATAGCAACCATAGGAGGTGCAATTCTATCTTCGCTTGTAGCTGTAGGACTATGACATACATAACAGTTTGTTTCCATTAACTTTTTACCAGAATATATTTGTCCTTTTGTATCTAAAACCGTCTTATCTTTAGAAGACAATTTATTTTTAGTGTTTTTACAACTAAATATAAAAACAATCATTAAAAGTAATATGAATGGCTTCATCTTTTTTATTACAAAAATAAAGACTGTTCAGCTCACAAAAAGTAACCTATGTTACAATATATTAACTTTAATATCCCTAAATACTAGTGCACATTCTCTCTAAAATAAAGCTGAGAATTAACGAGCCAAAAAATTCTTTTAAACAAAAAATCCTGTACAAAATGTACAGGATTTATATTTCATAGAAAATGTAACTAAAATTACATTTCTAAAGCTTTCTTAATATCATTGTTCATTAATAACTCAACAGGGTTTTCTAATGCTTCTTTAACAGCAACTAAGAATCCTACTGACTCACGACCATCAATAACTCTGTGATCATAAGATAATGCTACATACATAATTGGTTGAATTACAACTTCACCATTAACAGCCATTGGTCTGTTTACGATATTATGCATTCCTAAAATTCCACTTTGTGGAGGATTTAAAATTGGAGTTGATAACATAGAACCAAATACACCACCATTTGTAATTGTAAATGTTCCTCCTGTCATTTCATCAACAGTAATTTGTCCATCTCTTGCGCGTAAAGCTAAACGCTTTACTTCGCTTTCAACTCCTCTAAAAGATAAATCTTCAGCATTTCTAATTACAGGAACCATTAATCCTTTAGGACCAGAAACTGCAATAGAAATATCTTGAAATTCATTTTTAATTTGGTAATCTCCATCAATCATAGAGTTTACATCTGGATATAATTCTAAAGCTCTAACAACTGCTAAAGTGAAAAAAGACATAAATCCTAATCCAACACCATGCTTTGCTTTAAAATCTTCTTTATATTCTTTACGTAAATCGAAAATTGGCTGCATATTAACTTCATTAAATGTAGTTAACATTGCTGTTTCGCTTTTTACAGCAACTAAACGTTGTGCTACTTTTCTACGTAACATTGACATTTTCTTGCGCTCTGTTCCACGAGAACCATTAGCAGGTTGCGTACCCATAGAAGGAACAGCTTTAACAGCATCTTCTTTAGTTACACGTCCATCTTTACCAGTTCCTTTTACAGATGCAGCATCCATTCCTTTTTCTGCTAAAACTTTCTTAGCAGCAGGAGAAGCAGTACCAGTTGCATAAGTTGCAGCCTTTACTTCTTCTTTTTTAGGAGCTTCTACTTTCGGAGCTTCTGTTGTTTTTGTTTCAGTAGAAGATCCACCAGCTGGTTTTTCAGCACTCATGTCAATAAGACAAACTACTGCACCAACCTCAACTGCATCACCTTCTTCTGCTTTTAAAGTAATAATTCCACTTTCTTCCGCAGGTAACTCTAACGTTGCTTTGTCAGAATCTACTTCGGCAATTGGCTGATCTTTTTCAACATAATCACCATCTTCAACTAACCAAGTTGCTATTTCTACTTCTGTAATTGATTCCCCCGGAGAAGGAACTTTCATTTCTAAAACACTCATGTTTTTTATTTTTATTCTGAAATACTTTCTTTTCTTCTTAATCGAAAACTTTATCTAACACTTTTTGGTGACGTCGTTTATATCTAGCACTTGAACCTGCTGCTGGTGCCGAATGGTAATCTCTCGATGCACATTCTAACTTAGCAAATTCAAATCGCTCTAACATATAACTCCAAGACCCCATGTTTTTTGGTTCCTCTTGTGCCCAAACATAACGTTTTACATTCGGGTATTTATCCATTATAACTTTTATCTGATCGTTCTGTAATGGAAATAATTGCTCTATTCTAATCAAAGCTACATCATTTCTTTCTAACTTTTCGCGCTCATCCAATAAATCATAATAAAACTTACCTGTACAAAAAACCATTTTTGTAACTATAGAAGTATCAATAGTATCATCAATTACTTCTTCAAATGTTCCGTTAGCAAGTTCTTCAATAGTATTTACCGCCTTTGGTAAACGTAATAAACTCTTCGGTGTAAAAACAACCAATGGTTTTCTAAAATCACGTTTCATCTGACGACGTAAAATGTGATATATATTTGATGGAGTAGAACAGTTTGCTATTGTCCAGTTATCAATTGCTGATGACTGTAAGAAACGTTCTATTCTTCCTGATGAATGTTCTGGTCCTTGCCCTTCATATCCATGAGGTAATAACATTACTAACCCGTTCTGTAGTTTCCATTTATCTTCTGCCGAAGAAATATATTGATCAAATACAATTTGTGCTCCATTCGCAAAATCACCAAACTGTGCTTCCCAAATAGTTAATGTATTTGGAGCTGCCATTGCATATCCGTAATCAAATCCTAAAACTCCATATTCTGATAAATGAGAATTAAAAATTGTCATTTCTCCTTTATTATTCGGATTCGTGTTTAATAAATTAACACGCTCTAAAGTTTCTTCATCACGCATAATTGCATGACGGTGAGAGAAAGTTCCTCTTTCTACGTCTTCTCCAGAAATACGAATATTAAATCCTTCTTCTAGTAATGTTCCGTATGCTAGGTTTTCTGCTGTTCCCCAGTCTAAAGCATTTTCTTCAAAGACCATTTTTTCACGACCTTTTAAAATACGTTCAGCCTTACGAACAAACTTATGCCCTTCTGGAGTATTCGAAATTACTTTCGCTATATTTTTTAATGCTTCAACCGAATACGTAGTATCTACGGGTTGTAACATATCTTGTAATTGCTTACGTACGAATCCATCCCAAACTTCTGGCATAAATTCTTGAATTTTAGAAGTTGTTTTCTTTTTAGACTCTATAAACTCAGCCTCTAAATGAGTTTTAAACTCATCTGTAATTTCTTTTACAAATTCAGAAGAAATACTTCCTTCTTCAACTAATTTAGCAGCATAAATTTCTTTTGCATTTTGATGCTTAGAAATTGCTTTATATAATTTTGGCTGTGTAAAACGAGGCTCATCTCCTTCGTTGTGTCCATATTTACGATATCCTAATAAATCAATGTAAATGTCTTTTTTGAATTTCATTCGATATTCAACAGCCATTTCCATTGCATGACAAACTGCCTCAGCATCATCTGCATTTACGTGCAACACTGGTGACAACGTTACTTTAGCAACATCAGTACAATAAGTACTAGAACGTGCATCTAAATAATTAGTTGTAAATCCAACTTGGTTATTTACGACTACATGAATAGTACCTCCTGTTTTATAACCATTTAAGGTCATCATTTGAGCTATTTCATATGCAATACCTTGCCCAGCTATTGCTGCATCTCCATGCACTATAATTGGTAAAATTTTACCATTATCTCCTTTATAATCTAAATCTACTTTAGCGCGAACAATTCCTTCAGCAACTGCAGCTACTGTTTCTAAATGTGATGGATTTGGAACCAAATTCATCTTCATTTTTTGTCCTCCTTTGTACTCTTTACTTAATGTTAATCCTAAGTGATACTTAACATCTCCATCAATATCCTGATCTTCAAAATCTTTACCTTCAAACTCGCTAAATAAATCGCGAACTGGTTTTTTAAAGATATTTACTAATGTATTCAAACGACCACGGTGTGCCATTCCTAAAACACATTCTTCTACTCCATATTTTTCTGCAGCATCTCGAAGCGCAACACTTACTCCTGGAATTAATGTTTCACCTCCTTCAATAGAGAAACGCTTTTGACCTACATACTTTGTTTGTAAAAAACTTTCGAAAGTAGATGCCTGATTTAATTTTGTAAGAATGTATTTCTTACTATCAATATCGTAGTTAGATTGGTTTTCGTCTTTATTCAAACGACCTTGCCACCATTTTACCTCCTCAGGATTACGTATATACATGTATTCCACACCAATACTATCACAATAAATTGCTTGTAGGTGTGAAATTATTTCAGATAACGGACTTGCACCCATACCTAAAATTTCACCTGCATTAAAAACGGTAGATAAATCTTTATTAGATAAACCAAAATTATCTATATCTAGCGTTGGTTTATATTTTCTACGATCGCGTACCGGGTTTGTCTTTGTAAAAAGATGCCCTCTTGTACGGTATCCGTTAATTAAGTCTATTACTAAAAATTCTTTACGTACTTCTTCAGGAATTTCAACAGAAACTTCTTCATCTGTCAACGAATAATTTTCATTTGCTAAATCGTATCCTTGAAAAAAACTTCTCCAACTTGGTTCTATTGCATCAGGATTTTTTTGATACTGTTCGTACAAATCACTTATAAATCCGGTATGTGCTGCGTTTAAGAACGAAAATTTGTCCATATATTTTACTATGCTTTTCTATCAATAAGAATAATGGTGACAAAAATACAACTTTTACTAAAAATAAAACTTTTTTTCACGCTTAATTTGCTTCTTTAAATTACGAGAACAAGACCAACCTAACACTTTTACAAACATTCATTCAAAAAACATAAAACACTAAAAACCAAGTAACAAAAAAAAATATTCATTTTTTTATCAAAAAAAATTTGCAAATATCAAAAAAGCCCTTAAATTTGCACTCGCTTTTAAAGCAAGTCCGCTTTAAATTCCTCCTTAGCTCAGTTGGTTAGAGCATCTGACTGTTAATCAGAGGGTCTTAGGTTCGAGTCCTAAAGGAGGAGCAAAATAAACAAAGGCAACGTAGAAGCCGATAATTTCTGCAACATACATATTTGTTCTATATGAACATTCCTCCTTAGCTCAGTTGGTTAGAGCATCTGACTGTTAATCAGAGGGTCTTAGGTTCGAGTCCTAAAGGAGGAGCAAAAAAAGACTTACATATTCGTAAGTCTTTTTTATTTTTACACAATGCAACTTTCAAAAAAACTTACAAATAAACTACAACAGCGTAAAGAAAACCAATCTTTAAGAACTCTTGGAGAGAAAAACGCTTTAATAGATTTTTCTTCCAATGATTATCTAGGCTTCGCTAACTCTGAAATAATTTTTAATAGAAGTCATCAATACCTAACAGAAAATAATTTTAAACAAAACGGTGCAACAGGTTCAAGACTTCTATCTGGAAACCATAGTCTATATGATAACGTAGAAAAAAAAATATGCCAATTTCATAATTCTGAAGCTGCTTTAATATTTAATTCTGGCTACGATGCTAATATTGGTTTTTTCTCTTCAGTACCACAACGAGGTGATGTTATTTTATATGATGAATTTATTCATGCTTCTATTCGTGATGGTATTCAACTTTCAAATGCTAAATCTTTTAAATTTCAGCATAATAACACAGAAGACCTAGAGAATAAAATTCTAAAACAAATTAAAAACAGCAATTCTGATATATATATAGTTACAGAATCTGTTTTTTCTATGGATGGTGATTCTCCTGATTTAACAGCAATTTCATTAATAGCAAAAAAACACAAAGCTTATTTAATAATAGATGAAGCACATGCCATTGGTATTTTTAACCAAGGATTAGTTCAGAAGTTACATTTAGAAAAAGCTGTTTTTGCTCAAATTATCACATTTGGAAAAGCACTTGGCTGCCACGGAGCTGTCATTCTAGGGACTGATGAACTAAAGCAATATTTAATTAATTTCTCTAGAAGTTTTATTTATACCACTGGCCTTTCACCTCATTCTTTAGCTACTATTAAATTTGCATATTTGGAGCTTTCAAAGAGTGAATCTAAAAAATCACTTGAAAAAAATATTTCATTTTTTAAACAAGAAATTAATAGATTACAGCTTAATTTTATAAAAAGCAATTCAGCTATTCATTGCTGTGTAATCCCTGGTAACAAAAAAGTAAAAGAAATTGCGAATCAACTAAAGAAAAAAGGGTTCGATGTAAAACCTATTTTATCTCCTACTGTAAATAAAAACGAAGAAAGGTTACGTTTTTGTTTACACTCTTATAATTCTTACAAAGAAATTACAAGTGTTTTAGAGAACCTTGCTACATTTGTTTAAAAATTATAATGCGAGATAATTATACTATTCTTACAGTTTTTGAATACTCCACGGAAGCTCACGTAATAAAATCTAGATTAGAATCAGATGGCATTAGAACTTTATTAATGGACGAAAAAACTATTGACTCAGATCCTTTGATAAGTCAAGCAATAGGAGGCGTAAAATTAATAGTACATAACGATGATTTAGAAAGAGCATTGCGTATATATAATGAAATAATAGTATATGAAAAAGATGATAGTGGAAAACCTATACATTGTAAAAAATGCAGCTCATCAAAAATATTAGTTGCTCCATCTCAACGTAAAAGTTTTTTCTATATGTTATTTCCTTTTTTTGAAAGCAGAAAATTAATTTGTAACGATTGTAAAACAATCTTTTAGATGAAAAAATATTTTATTACAGGAATTTCTACAGAAGTAGGAAAAACGATAGCATCAGCTATTGTAACCGAAGCCTTAGAAGCTGATTATTGGAAACCTATACAAGCAGGGGAATTAGAAGATTCAGATTCACACAAAATAAAACAATTGATTTCTAATTCAAATACTGTAATCCATCCAAATTCATACGCATTAAAAACGCCTATGAGTCCGCATGCTGCTGCAGAAATTGATAAAACAACTATTGAACTATCGAAAATCGAAGAACCGAAAACACAAAAAAATTTGGTTATTGAAGGTGCTGGTGGATTATTGGTTCCTTTAAATAATTCTGAAACAATTTTAGATATTATAAAACAGGAATATAAAGTAATTGTAGTTTCTCGACATTATTTAGGAAGCATAAACCACACTTTATTAACCCTAAATTTATTAAAAGAAAAAGGGTTTGATGTTGCAATTATTTTCTCAGGAAATGAACATAAGACTACTGAAGAGATTATCAAAAAAATGACAAACGTCTCTGTTATAGGTCGAATTGAGGAAGAGCCTTATTTTGATAAGAATGTAATTAGAGAATATGCTGAACTTTTTAAAGAGAAATTATGACACTTCAAGAAAGAGATAAAAAACACCTATGGCATCCGTTAAAACAACACCAAACACACCCAGATAGCTTAGGGATTGTAAAAGCAAAGGGATGTATTTTAACTGATGAAGATGGCAATGAATACATTGACGCTATTTCATCATGGTATACCTGTATGTTTGGGCATTGCAATGATTTTATTACTACTCATGTTTACAAACAAATGCAAACATTAGATCAAATAATGTTTAGTGATTTTACACATGAGCCTGCGGTGAAATTATCGGAAGAGCTAATTAAAATTCTTCCTAAAAATCAAAACAGAATTTTCTTTAATGATAATGGTTCCACAGCCGTAGAAGCTGCAATTAAAATGGCATTACAATACTATTTTAATAAAGGAGAAAAACGAACTACATTTATTGCTTTTGAAGATGGTTTTCATGGGGATACTTTTGGAGCGATGTCTGTTTCTGGATTATCAGCTTATAATGGCCCGTTTGAGGATTTTTTAATGGATATTAAGCGCATTCCTATTCCAAATGGAACAAATAATGAAGCTATTTTAAAACAATTAAAACAAATTGTTGCTGAAAACAAAATTGCAGGATTTATCTACGAACCTCTAGTGCAAGGGGCTGCTGGAATGAAAATTCATGAAGCTACAGATTTAAATGAGGTTTTAAAATTCTGCAAAGAAAACGCTATTTTAACAATTGCAGATGAAGTAATGACTGGTTTTGGTAAGACAGGAAATAATTTTGCTTCTGATGAAGTTGCTACAAAACCTGACATTATTTGCCTAAGTAAGGCTTTAACTGGTGGATTGGTACCAATGGCTATCACTTCTTGCACTGAAGAAATTTACAGTACTTTTTTAAGTACTGATATTGCTAAAGGCTTTTTTCATTGTCATACTTATTCGGCAAATCCTATAGCTTGTAGTGCTGCTTTAGCTAGTATAGAGTTATTGCAAACTAAAGAAATTCAAAACAGTATACAGTATATTATTACCTCTCATAAAACATTTGAAGAGCGAATTAAAAATCATCCTAAAGTAGCAAATACACGTTCTAAAGGAGTGATTTTAGCCATAGATTTAAAAACTAATGCGGGGCGTTATGGTACTTTACGTGACCAATTATTAAAACATTTTATGAATGACGGAGTATTTTTACGCCCGTTAGGAAATACCATTTATATTCAACCTCCTTATGTAATTACAAAAGAGCAGTTAAATAAAGTTTATACAACAATCGAAAAGGTTTTAGATATCTTCTAAAACCTTTTCGTTTACTAATAAGTTTATTTCTTCTTGTGTTTCTTTAATACGAACATATAAATCTTCATAAGCCCATTCTCCATTTACTCTAATTCCGCTAACAATTAAAGTCCCTTTACCTTTCGGACCTTTTATTGAAATTGAGAAATCAACATTTCCATCATCATTATCTAATGATATATTTCCAGATGGTATACCATAACTTTCTATTGGTTCACCTAAAAATTGAATTACTTTTTCGTTTTTAGATGCTTGTTCTATAGCATATTCTACAGGTACAGAATTCGTCATCATTTCTGAAACTCCCAAAATAGTAGCTCCAATTCCAAAAACAAACAATAAAATAAGCCCAAGACAGCCACATCCACAGCCTCCCACAGGCACAACCCATCCCCAATTTCTACTAAACCAACTTTTTTCCTCTTGTTCACTCATTCTTTTTAAATTTAGCCACAAGATAAATATTTATTTATTTCGTAATAGTTGATTTTACCATTATTTTTGTCAAAACTTTAAAGTGTTGAAAGAACCTATTTCTATTACATCTTTTGCTTCAGTTTCTGCTTTAGGAAGCACTTCTGAACAAATTTGGGAAAATTATTTAAACACTAAACATTTCTTAACTTTAAAAGAAAATGTTTGGACTGGGCAATTAACAAGTGATGACAAACTTAATATTGAAAAAATAAAAAATTCAGATACTAAATATAAAAACTTAGATGCTTCTGTTTTATATACAATACTAGTTGCTAGAAAAGCAATTGACAGTACAGATTGGAAGTCAGAAGATAATTTTGGAATTAATATTGGTTCTTCTCGTGGTGCGACTTCTTTATTTGAAAAATATCATAAAGAGTTTTTAGAAACTGGTAAATCATCAACATTAAGTTCTCCTACAACAACTTTGGGAAACATTTCTTCATGGATTGCACATGATTTACAATCAAACGGCCCTGAAATTTCTCATTCTATTACTTGTTCTACTGGTTTACACTCATTATTAAACGGCGTTGCTTGGTTACAATCTGGCATGTCAGAAAAGTTTATGATTGGTGCAAGTGAAGCTTCTTTAACCGATTTTACGATTGCTCAAATGCAGGCCTTAAAAGTATACTCAAAAGAAACTGACGAGTATCCTTGTAAAGCTTTCGATTTAGAAAAAAAGAAAAACACCATGGTTTTAGGAGAGGCTGCTGCCGTTTTTTGTTTAGAAAAAGGAGCAAAAGAAAACGCAATTGCTCTTATTAAGGGTGTTGGTTATGCTACTGAAGTACTAAAACACAACACATCGGTTACTGCAAATGCAGAGTGTTTTCAGAAATCTATGAAAATGGCTTTAAAAGGTACTTCTATAAATGATATTGATGCTATTGTTATGCATGCCCCAGGAACTATAAAAGGAGATTCATCAGAAATTAATGCTATTCATGAAGTTTTTAATGATAAAATTCCTTTTTTAACGACTAATAAATGGAAGGTAGGACATACTTTTGGTACTTCTGGACTGCTTAGTTTAGAATTGGCTGTATTAATGTTACAAAATCAAAAAGCAATAGAAGTTCCGTTTGCAGAGAAACAAATACTCCCTAAAAAAATAACCAAAATATTAGTAAATGCTGTTGGTTTTGGAGGAAATGCTGTTTCTGTTTTAGTAACTAGATAGTATATAATAAGAAAAAAATTGACTCAAGTTTTTTATTTTAAGTAAAATATATATTTTTAGAACTAATAGTGGATTTGAAAAAGTGCTTAGCCCTGATTGAACGGTTTGTTTGAGCTCTTTTTTATTTTTCTTAAAAAAAGCGAGTAGTAAAAGCAGGAAATAGCTTCTAAAAACAAATAGAAAGCCAATTAGTTTTTTTATTTTTGACACCACAAACAACTTTGAATTTATGAGTGAAGTAAGACATAACTGGACGAAAGAAGAAGTTCTTGAGATATATAACAAACCTTTAATGGAGCTTTTATATGAAGCTGCAACTATTCATCGAAAAAGTCATGATCCTAATGTAGTACAGGTCTCTACTTTATTATCTATAAAAACTGGTGGATGTTCTGAAGATTGCGGGTATTGCCCACAAGCTGCTCGTTATCATACTGATGTTGAAGGAAACGATTTGATGTCTGTACGTCAAGTAAAAGCACAAGCTTTAAGAGCTAAATCTAGTGGAAGTTCTCGTGTATGTATGGGTGCTGCTTGGAGAAACGTTAAAGATGGTCCAGAATTTGATCAAGTTTTAGATATGGTGAGAACTATTAATAAGCTTGACATGGAGGTTTGCTGTACTTTAGGTATGGTTACCGAAAACCAAGCACAACGTTTAGCTGAAGCTGGTTTGTACGCTTACAATCACAACCTAGATTCATCTGAAGAGTACTATAAAGAAGTAATTTCTACTCGTGGTTATCAAGACCGTTTAGATACTATTGATAACGTACGTAAAACTAATGTTACTGTTTGTTCTGGTGGTATTATTGGAATGGGTGAAAATTCAGAGGATAGAGCTGGAATGCTAGTTGCTTTATCAACATTAAACCCTCAACCAGAATCTACACCAATTAACGCTTTAGTTGCTGTTGAAGGAACTCCTTTAGAAGATGAAAAGCCTGTTGAAATTTGGGATATGGTTCGTATGGTAGCTACTACACGTATTGTTTTACCTGAAACTCAAGTTCGTTTATCGGCTGGTAGAACTCAAATGAGTAGAGAAGGACAAGCAATGTGTTTCTTTGCTGGTGCTAACTCTATTTTTGCTGGAGATAAATTATTAACGACTCCAAACCCTGATGTTAATGAAGACATGAAAATGTTTAAATTATTAGGTTTAAATCCGCAAAAACCATTTACGAAGAAAGTACAACCTCAAACTGTAGAAGCGAAAGATTCTGCTTTTGAAAACTTAGGAGAGAAACCTAAATGGACTAGACCCAATCACAAAATTGATCGTAATGAAGAAAAAAAGCAAGAAGCTTTAGCGTTACGAAAACAATAAAAAATATACATTTAGAAAAACCGTTTAAGAATTAATTCTTAAACGGTTTTTTTATTTCTTAAATAAACGTTGGAAGAAGTTTTTTGTTTTTGTTGTTGTCTCTTTTATTTCTTCTTGAGCATCTTCAGCAAAATCGACAATATGTTCACTTGCTTCACCTACCAATTCGGATGCTTTTTCGGTTACATCATCTAAAACCTCTTTAGCTTCATTAGTAAATTCAGTTGCCTTTTCTTTTATATTCTGAATAGATTCGTCCGTTACAATTTCACTAACTGTAGCTTTTACATCTTCAACAACATCAACAATATGTTCACTAGCTTCACCAGCTAATTCTGAAGCTTTTTCTGTTATGTTATCCATAACTTCTTTAGCTTTATCTAAACTTTCTTTTAAATTCTCATTTAAATCTTTCTTGTCTTCTTCCATTGTTACATACTTTTAAACTAGAACCAACCTTTTTGATTCACTTGATAAGTGTCTATAAATTCTTCATCTGATTTTGTTAAGTAAATAATCCCTTCAACTAAACCAATAATACCCGTAACCATACCTCCAAAACCACAAGTTAAAATAGTTACCAATAACATAATAACTCCTTCTTTAGTATAACCTAACATAAACTTATGAATACCCAGTGCACCTATTAATATACCTAATACACCTGCTAATACTCTTTTACTTTCTTGGTTTGGAACTGGTGTTCCATTCTCATCAATTACATTCATTCTTTTGTCTTTAATAATTAGTTTGTGCTAAATTTATAAAAAAGCTTCGTCTTTTGGCTCCCACAATTCAATTTTATTTCCATCTAAATCAATAATCCATCCAAACTTACCATAATCATACTCTTCTAACTTGTCTAACACAGTAACTCCCTTCTCTTTGAGCTCTTCTAATAACTCTACTAAATTCTCTACACGATAATTAAACATAAAGTCTTTTTTAGAGGGTTCAAAATGTTTGGTATCTTTTGCAAAAGGACTCCACTGTGTTGATGCTTTTTTATCGTCATTGTCTTTCCACCAAAAAGTACATCCCCAATCATCAGTATTAAAGCCTAAATTGTTTTTATACCAATCTTTTGTTTCTGAGGGATCGTTAGTTTTAAAGAAAACACCTCCAATACCTAGTACTTTACCTTTTTTTTTCATTACTTCCTTTTAATATTAGTTTCGTAAATGTCAATCCATTGTTTTACTGTCATTTTTCTACATAATTCTGCTATTAAATCAAATGGAATTTCTTCAATTTTCTTAAATCGGATGCAACTTTTTCCCATATCTAATTTACGTTTAGAATGGTTTGGGTATTGAGCTACAAACCAATCATAAAGTTCTTTTTTAGCGTAAATTCCGCTATGATACAAATTAATTGAATTTTTCTGCGAAGCAATATTCATGAACGGTAAAGGTAAGCTTGCATCACAGTGATATCCCTTAGGGTATATTGAGTGTGGTACATAATACCCAATCATTTTATAATTCATTCCTTCTTCAAATTCTTTAGGAAGATTATTTTTTATTGTTTTACGTAATTTTTGCATAATTGCTTGTCGTTCTTCTGGAACTTGAGCAATATAATCATCAGGTGTGTTAGCCTCATATTGCATATCAAATGATTTAGAGACTTACAAGTTAACAAAATTTTTCTTTAATTTTATTTACAATTGTTTGCGCTAGTTTTTCTTTGCTCTCAATTGTCCAACCTGCAACATGAGGTGATAATAATACATTTTCAGATTCGATTAAATATTTAAAAGCTTCTGGCATCTCGTCTCTCGACTCCGCTTGAGATGACAAATTAGATAATTTATTCTTCTGAAATAAGTTCTCAAAAGATTTTTTTTCGTATTCTAAAACGTCTAAACCAGCTCCTAATATTTTACCAGATTTTAAAGCATTTACTAAATCTGAAGTAATAACTGATTTTCCTCGTGCTGTATTAATAAACCAAAAAGGATTAGAAAAAGCATTAATAAAATCTGCATCTACCATTTTAATCGTTAATGCTGTTTGTGGTGTATGTAAGCTTAAAACAGTCGCCTTTTTCTGTAATTCTTCTAATGAAACTTGTTTACAGTTTTCGTCACCAACATTTCGCTTAATATCATAACATAGAACTTCTACATCAAAACCACGAAGCTTTTTCGCAAAAGACTTCCCCATATTACCATAGCCAATTAAACCTACAGTTTTACCATCTAATTCAATTCCTCGATTTTCTTCACGTAGCCATTTACCGTTTCGAACTTCTTTATCGGCTTTGTTTAGCTTGTTAAAAAGAGATAAAATCATGCCTAATGTATGCTCTCCAACGGCATTTCTATTTCCTTCTGGAGCCGAGATTAAATATATTCCTTTTTCTTTAGCATATTCACAATCAATATTTTCTAATCCAGCACCAACTCTACCAATAAACTTAAGATTGATTGCTTTATCTAAAAATTGTTTATCTACAGAAAACCTACTACGAATAATTATTCCATCGTATTTATGAATTTTAGCTTCTATTTCTGCTTTCGAAGAATTATAATCTTCTTCATTTGTAAAACCAAAATCGTTTAGTTGGTTTAAAAGTAACGGATGGTTTGAATCTAGATGAAGTATTTTCATTTTGTTTTAATAAAAAAGCCTTCTTTTCAGAAGACTTGTGTAATTAATATTGTTCTTTTTCGTTAGGAAAATCTTTCGATTTTACATCGGCTATATAATTTTCAAAAGCGCCAGTCATTTCAGAATATAAATCTAAATACCTACGTAAAAAACGAGGATTAAATTCATGTGTCATTCCTATCATGTCATGTGTAACCAATACTTGCCCATCTACTCCTGCACCTGCTCCAATTCCAATAACGGGTATTGTTAAACTTTCTGCGACTCTCTTTGCTAATGCTGCTGGTACTTTTTCGAGTACCAAAGCAAAACATCCAAGTTCTTGTAATAGCAATGCATCTTCTAACAACTTTTCAGCTTCTTCTTCTTCTTTTGCTCTAACAGTATATGTTCCGAATTTATAAATAGATTGTGGTGTTAACCCTAGATGTCCCATTACAGGAATACCAGCTGTTAGTATCCTAGATACAGACTCTCCTATTTCACTACCTCCTTCTAACTTTACAGCATGACCACCAGATTCTTTCATTATTCTAATAGCTGAATCTAATGCATTTTTAGAATTTCCTTGATAGGTACCGAAAGGTAAATCTACCACTACTAAACAACGTTCAATTGCTCTTATTACAGAACTTGCATGATATATCATTTGATCAAGTGTAATAGGCAATGTAGTTTCGTGACCTGCCATTACATTTGATGCTGAATCTCCTACCAAAATCACATCAATACCTGCTCCATCTACAATCTTTGCCATCGTATAATCATAAGCAGTAAGCATTGAGATTTTCTCTCCATTTGCTTTCATTTCTACTAATGACTTCGTTGTTATTCTTTTATATTGTTTTTTTGCTACTGACATTATTTAATGTTTTCTATTTTGTAAAAATACATAATTAATCGATTGAATTTTACCTTAACTTAAACTTCCAGTCTTATTATCTCTATTTGTAAAAGCCGTTAATCTTCTGTTAATTATATACTGATCCCTTTATTTTTTTAATAGCTTCACAGTTTAAAACCAAATTCTATGCCTAAAATAATTACGTTACTAATCATATTTGTCCTTACAACTGTTGTAAATGCACAAACAAATAATGAACGAATTGCTGTAAAAAAAACTATTGAAACTTTTTTTGACGGACTTCATAAAGGTGATAGTACAATTGTTGGTTCTACTTTACATACTACAATTAAAATACAGACAACTTTTACTAATAAGGACGGGGAAAAAAAATTGATTACTGATTCTAAAAAAAAGTTATTAATAGGAATTGCTAATAAAAAAGTTGAAAACACTTATTTAGAAAAATTACTTTCATGGGACATTAAGATTAACGGTAATTTAGCTTCTGTATGGACACCATATGAATTCTATCTTAATGGCAAATTAAGTCATTGTGGTGCAAATTCTTTTCAACTATTTAACAATAATGGAAAGTGGGAAATAATTTATTTAGTAGATATGAGAAGTAGAAAAAATTGTAACATTCAAAAAAACTAAAACATGAAAAAATCTTTTCTTTTTATCTTTTTCTTAACTCAAATAATTTTTGCTCAAGAGCCTAAAATGCTTTTACCTGAGTTATTTAATGGGCTACCTAATGTTAGAGATTTCTCTTTAAATAAAAATAATGATGAGTTTTATTTTACAGTAGAAAGTTATGTAAAAGAATATTCTTTTATTGCCTTTTCTAAAAAAATAAAAGGTAAATGGACTACTCCTAAAGCGGCATCTTTTTCTGGACAACACAAAGATTTAGAACCATTTTTATCTCCTGATGGTTTAAAATTATTTTTTGCTTCTAACAGGGTAAATAATAACTCTTCAGAAATAAAAAAAGACATGGATATATGGTATGTAACAAGAAAATCACTGATTGATGATTGGTCTGCTCCAATAAACGCTGGCCTTATAGTTAATACATCTGCAGATGAATTTTATCCTTCAGTAACAAATAAAGGTGATTTATATTTTACAGCTTCGTATGAAAATACAAAAGGCAAAGAAGATATATATGTAAGCCGATTTGTTAATAATTCTTACACAAAGCCAACTTCTTTAAGCAATAATATAAATTCAGAAAAATATGAGTTTAATGCCTTTGTTGCTCCTGATGAAAGTTTTATAATATTTACATCATATGGAAGGAAAGACGATTTAGGACGTGGAGATTTATATATTAGTAAAAAAGATAAAGAAAATCAATGGCTACCTGCTAAACATCTTTCTAAAAGTATTAATACAAAGAAATTAGATTATTGTCCGTTTGTCGATATTTCAAATAATACACTCTACTTTACCACCAGTAAAAGTACTATTCCAAAAGGTTTAAAGAAAAGGAGAAAGTTAAAAGAAATTATTAATTATATTAATACTACTCCTAATGGATTAAGTAGAATATATAAGGTCTCATTAAATAAAAAATAACTTATATTTGGCATAATGAACCAGACTAACAAATCCAACACATTATCTCCTAATAATTGGGTAGATGATTATGCTGATTATTTATTTAATTATGCTGTAACACGTGTAAATGATTCTAATGTAGCTAAAGATTTAGTTCAAGAAACATTTTTTGCAGGGCTTAAATCTGCTAAAAATTTTCAAGGAAAATCAACTGAAAGAACTTGGTTAGTATCAATTTTAAAAAGAAAAGTAATTGATCATTATCGAAAAATAAACTCTAAAAAAGGACAAGCCGAAGTTAGAATGAATTTTTATGATAACGGTGAAGATAAAGGTAATTGGATTGAAGAGCGAGTTCCACAATCTTGGGATAGCACGACTGAAAAGGACATTGAAAACGATGAATTAAAGTCTCAACTAGATGCATGTATTGATCATTTACCTGAAAAATATGCTATGGTTTTTAGAATGAAGACTATTCAGGAGTTTGAAACTGAAGAAATTTGTAAGGAATTAAATATCACTCCGTCAAATCTATGGGTTATCATTCACCGAGCTAGAACTCAGCTAAGAAATTGTATGGAAAAAAACTGGTTTAATAAGTAAGAAATAATGTTTAAGAAATTTAAAATAACTTGTGATGAAGCAACTACTATTTGTGATAAAGCACAATATAATGAAGCCTCATTTTATGAGAAAATACAACTTAACTTGCATTTATTAACTTGCAAAATTTGTTCTTTGTATACAAAACAAAATCGCAAAATGTCAGCTATTTTTAAAATGAAAGCTTCAAATTGTAAAAGTGAAACAAAGTGCTTATCTCAAAATGATAAAGAGATTCTAAAAGAACAATTAAATCAACTTAATTAATAAGTTCTATTTTTTGTTAAATTAAATTGAAACGGAATTTATTATAGAATAAATTCCGTTTTTATATACCTTTGAATTAAATTTAAAATTATGCATTTTCTTCCTGAAAAGATTGATAATTATGTTGTTAATCATTCTCAACAAGAACCTAAGATATTACAAGAATTAACCAAAGAGACTTGGCAAAAGGTTTTAAACCCTAGAATGTTAAGTGGTGCTTTTCAAGGTAGAGTCTTATCAATGATTTCAAAATTAATTCAACCTAAATCTATTTTAGAGATTGGTACTTATACTGGGTACTCTGCTTTATCTTTAGCAGAAGGATTAGCTA
Organism: Tenacibaculum ovolyticum DSM 18103; assembly: GCF_000430545.1. Lineage (GTDB taxonomy): Bacteria > Bacteroidota > Bacteroidia > Flavobacteriales > Flavobacteriaceae > Polaribacter > Polaribacter ovolyticus. The sequence goes on along the minus strand of NZ_KE387164.1, from coordinate 292,345 downwards.
AAAATGGTACGTTGTATACTATTGATAAAAATGAGGAGTTAGAAGAGCTGCAATCTAAGTATTTTAAGAAATCTGATTACAACAATCAAATTAAACAGTACATTGGAAATGCTATAGAAATCATTCCAGAAATTAATCAAAAATTTGATTTGGTTTTTATTGATGCAGATAAATCCAATTACCTGAATTATTTCGATTTAATTATTGGTAAAATGAATACTGGTAGTGTTATTTTATCTGATAACGTTCTTTGGAGTGGAAAAGTAGTAGAGGAGTTAAATCCAAAGGATATTGATACTAAAATTCTTTTAGAATACAATCGTAAGTTAAATGAAGATGATCGCTTAGAAACTGTTTTGTTACCAATAAGAGATGGTTTAACAATTAGTAGAGTGAAATAACAACTATTTTCTCTTTATAGGCCCAGTAAAGTCGTCTATATTATCTTTAACTTTCGTAACTTCTTTTTTTATGTCTCTTACGAAATCAGCATCAATGCCTTGATTTTTTGCACTATCGTTAATTTCCTTTTTAATGTCATTAGTGGCATCTTTAATTTGACGCATACCTTTTCCTAGCCCTCTAGCTATCTCAGGAATTTTATCCGCGCCAAATAACATAACAACTATTAGTAAGATTATAAAAATCTCAGGACCTCCTATAAATAAAAATATTCCATTCATCAATGCAAATATAATTAAAATCAATAGTTAAACTCTTTATAAAACAAAAAAAGCCAAACTTTAAGTTTGGCTTTTATATAAATTCTAAAATAATTAATCTGCTAAGATTATTACTTTATTACCTTTCATTTCTAAAGTTCCAGATTTTATAGCTAAAGTTAATACTTTATCATCTTCTGGTAAACTTTCAATACTACCGTGTAAATCATCAAAAACTAAATGATTTTGTGTGTGCACATGCATTTTTACAGATCCCTTAGTTAAAATAGATACGATTGAAACGTGATTATTTAACATTTGAAACTCTCCGTTAATACCTGGTACAGTTACAGAATCTACTTCCGATGAAAACAAAATAGCTTCTGGAGTTACAATTTCTAAAAACATAATTTAAACAGAATTAATTATTGTTAATTATTATTTTAACTATGCTTCAGTTAACATTTTTTCTCCAGCATCAATTGCTTCTTGAATCGATCCTTTTAAGTTAAATGCTGCTTCAGGATATTTATCTAATTCTCCATCCATAATCATGTTAAACCCTTTAATAGTATCTTTAATGTCAACTAAACATCCTGGAATACCTGTAAATTGCTCAGCAACGTGGAAAGGTTGAGATAAGAAACGTTGTACACGACGTGCTCTGTGTACTACTAATTTATCTTCTTCAGATAACTCTTCCATACCTAAAATGGCAATAATATCTTGTAACTCTTTATATCGTTGTAAAATTTCTTTTACTCTTGTTGCTGTATTATAGTGCTCATCTCCTAATACTTCAGCAGATAAAATTCTTGAAGTAGAGTCTAATGGATCTACAGCAGGATAAATACCTAATTCTGCAATTTTACGAGATAATACTGTAGTTGCATCTAAGTGAGCAAAAGTTGTTGCTGGTGCTGGATCTGTTAAATCATCTGCAGGTACATAAACTGCCTGTACAGAAGTAATAGATCCTTTTTTAGTAGAAGTAATACGTTCTTGCATTGCTCCCATTTCTGTAGCTAATGTTGGTTGATATCCTACTGCTGATGGCATACGACCTAATAATGCCGATACCTCAGAACCTGCTTGTGTAAAACGGAATATATTATCGACGAAGAAAAGTACATCTTTTCCTTGAGCTTCTCCTGCCCCATCACGGAAATATTCAGCAATTGTTAAACCAGATAATGCAACACGTGCACGTGCTCCAGGTGGTTCGTTCATTTGTCCAAATACGAAAGTAGCTTTTGAACCTCTCATTCCAGGCTTATCTACTTTAGATAAATCCCATCCTCCTTCTTCCATAGAGTGCATAAAGTCATCACCATATTTGATAATTCCTGACTCTAACATCTCTCTTAATAAATCATTTCCTTCACGAGTTCTTTCTCCTACACCTGCAAATACAGATAATCCTCCGTGTCCTTTTGCAATGTTGTTAATTAACTCTTGAATTAATACAGTTTTACCTACTCCGGCTCCACCAAATAATCCAATTTTACCACCTTTTGCATAAGGCTCAATTAAATCAATTACTTTAATACCAGTAAATAAAACTTCTGTAGATACAGATAAATCTTCAAATTTAGGTGCTTGACGGTGTATAGATAAACCTGCATCACCTGCTTTTGGTAAATCACCTAAACCATCAATAGCTTCACCTGTAACGTTAAATAAACGCCCATAAATATCATTTCCTATTGGCATTTGTATTGGACTACCAGTAGCGATAACCTCTGTACCTCTACTTAAACCATCAGTTGCATCCATAGAAATAGTACGAACTGTATCTTCACCTATATGTTGTTGAACTTCTAAAACAAGAATAGAACCATCAGCTTTTTTAATTTCTAATGAATCGTAAATTCTTGGTAATTCAGCATTTTCTATATTGAACTCAACATCGATAACTGGACCAATAATTTGAGAAACTTTACCTGTTATTGTAGACATTACTATATGTAATTAAAGTTATTTAATTTGCTATGTGAGCGTTAGCTCCTTTTTAAAGGTGCAAAGGTAATTTTTTTAAAGGAATTTAAAAAGTCTTTCATAGTATTTTTCATAAAAATATTGCACAAAAAAAAGCCTCGCAAATGCGAGGCTTTAAATATGATGTTTAAGTAAATTATTTTACTAATTTAATCTCAACACGTCTGTTTTGAGCTCTACCAGCTCTTGTTTTGTTGTTTGCAATTGGATAGTCTTCACCAAATCCAGCAGAAGCTAATCTAGAAGAAGAAACACCAGCTTTAGCAACTAAATAATCTAAAACAGCCTTAGCTCTTCTTTCAGATAATTTCTTGTTGTTAGAAGCTCTACCTTGACTATCAGTATGTCCTTGAACACTGAAGTTAGCTTTAGAGTATTCTTTCATGATCGCTGCAATTCTGTTTAAGTTATCAGTAACACCAGCTTTAAAAGTTGTTCTTCCTGAGTTAAAGTAAATAGCTCTTGCGAAGTCATTTAATTTTTTCTCAGCAGCTTTAGTAATTACTACTTCTGGACATCCATTGTTAGAAGCAACACCTGCAACCTTAGGACATTTATCGTCTTTATCTAAAACGCTATCTCCATCAGTATCTGGCCAAGGGCAACCTCCGTTTTCAGAAGGACCAGCAACAGCAGGACACTTATCTTTACTATCAACTACACCGTCTCCATCAGTATCAGGACAACCGTTGTTAGCTTTAGTTCCTTTTACAGTAGGACAAGCATCATCTTTATCTGCAATAGCATCTCCATCAGTATCAGGACATCCATTTAAAGCAGCTAAACCAGCAACTTCTGGACAAGCATCATCAGCATCTTTAATACCATCATTATCAGTATCAGGACAACCGTTGAATTCTTTTAAACCAGCAACTTCTGGACAAGCATCATCTTTATCAAAAATACCATCACCATCAGTATCAGTACCTCCAAATTTGAATACTAAACCAATTGAGTGCTGAAAGTGATCTCTCACTTTATCTCCAAATTCTTTTTTACCTCCTGATTGGAAGTTTAATCCTAAGTTATCATTAAACCAAGTATTGAATCCAAAACCTGCATTTAACATCCCTTCACCTTCATCAGCTAAAGAAGTATAACCACCCCCTAAATACACATAAGGATCAAACCATGAAGTTTCTCCGAATAAGTTATTTAAGTCGTACTTTACGTTAGCATCAATAGCCCAGTAAAGTTCATCGCTATCATTTTTAGCTCTAAAAGTTTCAATTTTGTTTAAAGAACCAGCTAATTGTAAAGAAAAACCATCGTTTAAATATCTATCTACAGATATTCTTGAAATAGAAGGTAAAACATTCCAGTCACTAGTACCGATATAATCCTTTGCATACTCTCCAAATTCAGAAGGTATTCTAACGTCAACAGCGTTAACTCCAAATCCAACCGCCCATGGGTTATCTGAATCCTGTGCGTTTACCGTCCCTAAAGTAGCGAACGTAAACAAAGCTATCACAGCTATTTTGATTTGTTTCATTATAAAAATTTTAAATTAAAAAGTTCGTTTATATATACCGCAAATGTAAGTTGTAAAAACTTATTTACAAAAGCAAATCTACAAAAACTTACAATAAATGCAAGTTTTCGATTAATATATTTAAATCACATTTAACTCTTTACCTACTTTTGTAAAGGCTGCAATTGCTTTATCTAAATGTTCTTTTTCATGTGCTGCTGACAATTGCACACGAATTCTTGCTTTTTCTTTTGGTACCACTGGAAAGAAAAAACCTATTACATAAATCCCCTCTTCTAATAACTTATTAGCCATGTTTTGAGATAGTTTTGCATCATATAACATAACTGGAACAATTGCTGCGTCTGCACCTACTAAATCAAAACCAGCTTTTTCCATCTCTGTGCGGAAGTAATTCGTATTCCATTCTAACTTATCTCGTAATGAGGTATCATTTGATAATAATTCAAATACTTTCAACGATGCTCCTACAATTGCTGGGGCTAATGAGTTTGAGAATAGATATGGACGAGAACGTTGACGTAAAATTTCTATAATTTCTTTTTTCCCCGTTGTATAACCTCCCATTGCACCACCAAGTGCTTTTCCTAAAGTACCTGTTACAATATCAACACGATCCATTACGTTTTTTAACTCTACAGTACCACGACCTGTTTTACCAATGAATCCGGCTGCATGACATTCGTCAACCATTACTAAAGCATCATATTTGTCTGCTAAATCACAAATCTCATCTAGTTTTGCAACAATCCCATCCATAGAGAAAACCCCATCAGTAACAATAATTTTAAAACGATGACCTTGTTTATTCGCTTCTATTAATTGTTCTTCCAGAGAACTCATGTCATTATTATTATAACGATAACGAGCTGCTTTACATAAACGAACTCCGTCAATAATAGATGCGTGATTTAAACTATCAGAAATAATTGCATCTTCTTTTGTTAATAATGGTTCGAAAACACCACCATTTGCATCAAAAGCTGCTGCATATAAGATAGTATCTTCTGTTGTATAAAACTCAGCTATCTTTTCTTCTAGTTGCTTGTGAATATCTTGGGTACCACAAATAAAGCGTACAGACGACATTCCAAAACCATGCGTATCCATAACATCTTTTGCTGCTTGAATTACCTCTGGATGATTTGACAATCCTAAATAATTATTAGCACAAAAGTTAATTACCTCTTCACCTGTTGATATTTTTATTGCTGCATCTTGTGATGATGTAATAATTCTTTCAGATTTATACAATCCAGCATCTTTTATTTCCTGAATTTCTTTTTGTAATTGTTCTTTTATTTTTCCGTACATATTATTATCTTTTATACTTCGACTACGCTTTGATCTAACATTTATATTTAAAAAGTCAAAGTTAGTTGTTAAACTTCTTCAACCAAAATTTCTTCATTAATATATATAAGTAGTTTTTTATCAACTTTAAAATTCATAGATTTTAAAACTCTCTCATATCGTAACAATTGCTGATGATAACTCTTTGATGGTTTCCCTGTCTTATAATCAATAATGGTAACTTCATCATTTTCAACAACTAATCTATCAGGGATCATTATCTGATTATCTACATCTACAATTTCACGTTCATTATATATAGTTACATTTTTTGAATAATAATTTTGTAGCTCTATATGGTTTACTATTTTATTAATATCTATATAAATAGTCTTTGCTTGCTCTTTGTTAATAATTCCTTCTTGCTCATATTTATTCACTATTATTTCAACATCGTTTTTTGTTATAATTTTAGCCATCATCTCATGTATCAAATTTCCAAATTCAATAGCTTTACCTTGCTCATTATTCCAAAGTTTAGATGCACTTGCTAACATATGAATATTATGTTCTTGCCATGGTGTTGTTATAAATTCTTCCTGAACTTCTGCAATAGAAGCTATTTCTTTCCGCTGACTAACTCTTGATGTATTACCAAAAGAATATTCCAATTCATCATCATTCCAAAGCCCCTTCTCTTTTAAATAATTGATAAAAATCCCTGAATAAAAATTGGTATTCTCTTCACCTTTTGTCGAAATTTTATATTCTGTAATAACATGTAACTGCTCAACCGAGCGAGTTAACGCAACATATAGAAGATTAAAATTATCTAATTCCAATTCTTCACGCTGTTGATCATATATTTCTAAACTTCGATTATTTATCGATTTCAAATCTTTATTAAACGGAACCAATAACTCTTTAAAACCTTCGAAACTCTCAGGTAGTTGATTTAACCAAACTTTCGGATTTACTTGTCGATAAATTTCTAAATCATACGGAAAGATAACTACAGGAAATTCTAACCCTTTAGATTTATGAATTGTCATTACCTGAACAGCATTACCGCTTTCGGGAGCCACAATGCTTAAATTTGCTTTTTTAACTTCCCAAAAATCTAAAAACTCTTGAATGCTCGTTCCTTTTCTTTGCTGTTCTAAAACAACATCTAAAAAAAACTGCACATAAGCATCCGAAGAATTAATTAATTTAAAACTTCTAATAATCTCTTCTACTTTCTCATAAAATGGTAATTGATGAAAAGTAGACAAGTCAAAAGATAATTTATACTTTATTAATTCTTTAAAAACAATCTCGTTAGGTTGATGGATAATTTCAGATATAAATAAATGTTTATCAACTTTTAACTGCAAATGTTCATACAAAAAATACAGCACCTCTAATAAAGTTTCTTTATCATTACTATGTTGAATAACTTGTAAAACACCAACAATAAAATTAACCTTAGCGCTATTTTGTAATAATAAAGTTTCGGATGATATAATATTTATTCCGTTTTCAGATAAATAATTAGCAACCGCAATCCCATCTTTTTTCTTACGTACTAAAACACAAATTTCGTTTAAAGAAAAATCATTTTCTAAACCTCTAATCGTTTCTAAAATTTTTTTCGGATATTTTAAAACCTCATTTTCTTTTTCATCTTCCTTATCTAAAAAAGACAACGAAACAAACCCTCCCTCTTTAACGGTTTTTAACTGCTTGTTCCCTTCTATAAACAATTGTTTATAATTTTCATTTTGAAGGAAATTGGATGTGTGTTGAAAAAACTGATTATTAAAATCAATAACCTCCGTATAACTTCTGTAGTTAGTTTCTAATGTTTTTATTTCTTTCGGAACATGAAACGGGTTATCAACAGCTGATCCCAATGAAATAAACTGCTCTGCTTTTCCACCACGCCAACGATAAATAGCTTGCTTACCATCTCCTACTAATAATAAATTACTATTTTCTTGTGCTAGCGCATTGTCTATTAATGGGATTATGTTTTTCCATTGTAATACTGATGTGTCTTGCATTTCATCAATAAAATAATGCATAAATCGTTGCCCTATTCGTTCATAAATAAATGGCGCTGGCTGATCTTTTATATTATCAGAAATTAATTGATTGAATTCAGCATTTAACCGAATGTTATTATCTTCTTTTATACGTGTTAGTTCTAAATTTATATGATTTAAAACAGCTAAAGGAATAATACTTTTTAATGCCAACTTATTCATTAAGAATTGCTGATACAGTCTTTCAGACTCCCTATATAAACTCAATAAATCTGGCAAAACAGCTTCAATAGCATTTTTTATAGCATCAGATTTTGATTTTGCATAAAAATTATTCTCTTCAACACGCTCACGTAGTTTCGAATCTTCAAAAAACTTTGCTTTCTCTGGGGTACTAGCTAATGCTAAAAAATGGTTTGGAAACATAGATCTATAAAAATCTTTATGACCAATCTGTGCATCCTCTATAATTTGTAAAGCATTATTACCAATTTCTATAAATCGGGTTTTAATTTCTTTTTGATGTTTAGATAACTTACTTTTTAAATCAGTAAAATCAGCTAATTTTTTATCAGCTAGCTTCCTAAAATGTTTTGTATCATCTTCATTTAATAAAATTCTAGAAAATTCATTTAACTCACGAGAAATATCCCATGACTTATCATCATCTGCTTTATCTAAAGAAAAATCTATTAATAATTTTGTTAAATTTTTATCTGTACCAATCTTAGAAATTAATACATCAACAGCTTCATTTAAAAGAGAAACAGCATCCATTTCTACTTCAAAATTAAGTGACAAACCTAAATCATACGCAAAACTTTTAATAATTTTATGCGTAAAACTATCAATCGTTGTTATAGAAAAAGCTGAATAGTTTTGTAAAACAGCATCTATGATTTGCTTACTTCTGTACTTTATCGTAGCTTTATCTACTTCAATTTCATTACTAATAAGCTGAAACAAATCATTTTCTTTTCCTTCAGAAAATTCTTGCAAATTTTCTAGCACACGCTCTTTCATTTCACCAGCAGCTTTGTTGGTAAATGTAATTGCTAGTATTTTTTGAAAAGTAAAAATATCATCAGAATTTAATAATACTTTTAAATACTCTTTTACAAGCGTAAACGTTTTTCCACTACCTGCAGATGCATTATATACCTGAAAAGCTGATGAGTTTTGCACAAATAAAATTTGATGCAAAGTAATTCTTTTAAACAAAAAACTAAAGGTGATTTATTTAAATTTAAGATAAAAATTTAACCTTACATAGATAAACACAGAAAACCATTAACTATCTGATATTCCAAAATATTAAGATTACTTAAATAACGTTCTAATAACATTCTCATTCAATCGAATAAAATCATTGTTTTTTGCTTTTTTAGATAACAACAATGCTCTTCTAGCTACCTTTACAGCCTCCTTGTTCTTTCCTAAATCTTTAAGAATCATTGCTTCTCTTGTTACTTGAAAAAACAATGCTTCTTTAGATTTAGTTACTTTTTGAATATATATTAGTGCCTTATTCAAGTTTGTTTTCGTTTCATGAAAATACAATGCTGCTTGGTAGAAATCAAAACTACTTGATCCATATAAAGCTCTATCTATAGATTTTAATATTTCCTCGTTTTCTTTTACTCTTACAGGCACTTTAATCTTTCTTTGTTCCCATTCTAAAACAATATCAGTACTATTTAAAGTTACGTCCTGAAAATGTATTTCAAATGTTTCTACTTTAGAGTTCTTTTTTATTACCGGAAGCTCTATTTCAAAAACAGATTTTTTATCTTTATAAAAATTCCAATCTGAATCTATATACCTATACCATTTCATTTTCCATATTTTATCATTTGGAAAACTCAAAATAGTATATGTTCCTTTTTCTAACATACTACCTTTAATAAACACAGCTTTTGAAAAAGTGATTTTTGTTGCTGAATTAGCTCCTGTTCTCCAAACTTCTTTATTTGGTAACAAGCCTGATTCTCCAAAAATAATACGTCCTCTTCTACTTGGTCTTGAATATTCAATTGTAATTTCTGTAAGCCCTACCTTTTGTTTTACTTCAGAAGAAGAACTAAGACTTGGTATTTTTAATTGAGGATATACTATTAGATAAGAAAATAGTAAAATAATGGTTATATATAGTGTTTTCATTTTATGTGTTTTGATTAAAATAAGCCGTAGGAGAAACTCCCATTAGTTTTTTAAATGACTTATTAAATGTTGTTTTAGAATTAAAACCTGCTTCTTGGGCTAACCCAAAAAAAGTAAGTTGTTTTGCTTTTTCTGTACTTGCTAAATTCACAAACTCTTTAATGCGATAATAATTCACATATTCAAAAAAGTTCATTCCTATATTTTCATTAAGTAACCTAGCTAATTCAGGATTATTAACTCCTAACATTTGTGCCAATTCTGTTTTTAATAATTTATTATTTAAATATGGTTTTTTATCTAACATCAGTTTATCTAATTCCAACTTTAATCTCTCCAAATCATCTAAACTTAGCTTAGATTGTGTATATTTCTTTAAAGGTATCTCTGGAATAATGGTTAAAACCTTTGGAGAAACAATTACATAATAGTTTATAAATAGAATTATAAAACTTAAAATAATCCAGATATAAGGACGTGTATTTCTTTCTAACATAGGAAAACCAAGAAAACTTGTTAGAAAAAGAATTGCCCATATTAGTAAACAAAACCCTGTTACGTACAAAAAAGTGACTAAAAAACGGATATGTGGCACGTAAGAAACTTCATTTTTTATAGTTTCAGAAAAGTCTTTATAAACTCTATATCCTAACCCCCAATAAAGGATATTCACAACTAAACCCACTGCGTGGCAAGCGTAAATAACCCTTTGTAATTCTCCTGTTTTAATCCTGTCGCTAATAACTGAATCTTCTGGAATCATAAAATAGACTAGAATAAACACAGAATAAGATACTCCTGGAATGTAATGTATCAAATCTAATTTTGAAAATTTTGTTCTATTTAATACTGAACGTGTAAAAAGATATATTGTAGGTCCAAAAAGTAATGCTGAAAATTCAGACAATGCTATCAATCTAAAGTTATTACCCCAAATATTTGTATTATATAAAGTTTTACCAAGTAAACCGATTGTAACAACACACACAAAAACAAACATAAATCCATTAATACTTGTTCTCTTTTTTTGAGAAAACGCATATATTGATATTAAAAAAAGGCTTTGTAAAAAACCAAAATAGATTAATTGATTTAAAATTTCTTGCATGTATTGATGAATTATATTTTACGAAAGCAAATTACTTTATTACAAATTGATGCACATCCTTTAAAACTTCATAACTCGATAAAGGATGCTTTTTAGTAAAAGTATCAAAGGCTTCTTTACTACTCCATTCAATGATACAAAAAACATCTGCATTATGATAATACCCTGTTGGTGATTTCCCATCTGTAAGTTTAATCATTAATTTCCCTCCGTGCTTTTTTATTTTATTTACCCATTGGCTGTAAAACTTTGTAAGACTTTTTTCATCCTTTCCCCATAATGCAGTTGCTACATTATAATTATCTGCATTAACAGAAAAGGTAATATCTTTAGGTATTTCATAATAGGTAAGTTTGAAATAACTAAACAACGCTTTTCTTTGCTCATGAAAATCGGGGACTTTACTCACTATATTATCTAAAAAACCTTCTCTATTTTTTTTATTTTTCCATTTTCCAACAACCAAACTAGCTGGTAAATGATTTCCTAATATTAGTTTTTTAGTTGCAAATCCGGGTTGTGGTTGATAGGTATACTCAAAAGCTACAGGAAAAGCTGTTTTTTTATATTTCTCGAATAATGTTCCTGCATCAGGAAATGTCGAAATTAATAAAACATCAAATACTTCTCCTTTTTTAAAATTAAACGACTTTGTTTTACTCTGTCCGAAAACACTTATTCCTAATAATAATAATAACGACTTCATAAATAATTTTCTCATAAAATATTGTTTTTAAATACAAACACAAAACAATACTATATTGCTCGTAAAACAAAGAGTATTGAGGTACACATACCGTACTTGTACATAGACAACTCTCTTTTGTTGTATTATTTACAACAATTATCAATCTGTTATATTAAACCTCCCATTTATGAATTAACAAATTCTGTTCATTGATTTTATATATCTTCGTTAAAGACTAAAATATAATTAAGATGGAAAACACTTTAAAAATAGGAATGGCACAAATTTCACCAATTTGGTTAAACAAAGTTCTTACTATTGAAAAAACAAAATCTTATATTATAAAAGCAGCCAAAGAAGGATGTGAATTGGTTGTTTTTGGCGAAAGTTTTTTACCTGGTTATCCGTTTTGGCTCTCTATAACTAATGCTTCAGAATTTGAATCTCAAGTACAGAAAGAAATTCACGCACATTATATTAAAAATGCAATTCAAATTGAAACTGGAGAGCTAGATGAAATATGTGCACTCGCTAAAGAGCATAAAATTGCCATTTATTTAGGTATTATAGAGAGAGCTAAAAACCGTGGTGGACATAGTTTGTATTGTTCATTAGTATATATTAATGAAAAAGGTGACATAAAATCTGTCCATAGAAAATTACAACCCACGTATGAAGAACGACTAAGTTGGTCTCCTGGTGACGGAAACGGATTAGAGGTTCATTCATTAAAACAATTTACTGTTGGCGGATTAAATTGTTGGGAAAACTGGATGCCTTTACCCAGAACAGCCTTATATGCTCAAGGAGAAAACTTACACATTGCCGTATGGCCTGGAGCTGAAAGAAACACTATAGATATTACTAAATTTATAGCAAAAGAAGCAAGGTCATTTGTTGTTTCTGTGAGTGGTTATATGACTCTTGATGATTTTCCTAAAGACACTCCTAATTATGAAGAAATCATTAAAAATGCACCACAAATATTAGCTAATGGAGGTTCTTGTATTGCAGGACCAGATGGAGAGTGGATTATTCCGCCTGTAACTGGAAAAGAGGATTTAATTTTTGCTACGATAGATTTTCAGAAAGTATTAGAGGAACGTCATAATTTTGATCCTTCTGGTCATTATTCTAGACCCGATGTAACTAAACTTACTTTAAATAAAGAAAGACAATCGGTTATTGAAATTATTAGTGATAATTAAAATTAATAATGAAAATAAGAAACCAAAATACAGCGTTACTATTAATAGATTTACAAAAAGGTTTTGATGATAAAGACTTCTGGGAGAGGAAATAGAAATAATAAAGATGCAGAAGCAAAATGCGAAACATTACTAAATAAATTGCGCGAATTAAACCTTCCTATATATCATATTATTCATAGCTCTCAAGAATCAAATTCTAAATTACATAAATATTTCAATCACCTCTAAACTTAACAAAAAATTCTACCCCCTAAATAAAAAGAAATCTTTTTTCATTGATTCTATTTCTGAATCGTCATTTGTAATAATATAATCTATTGCTTTTTCAGTAAAAGTTTTCCCTTTTTGAGTAAGCGATATAATTTGATTCTCAATAACAATCATATTATTCTTTTCAGCTAAATCAACAACCGCCTTCGCTTTTACCTTATGCCAATTAATATGCTCATTTAAATGATTAATATGTCTCTCCTTTTCTTCTTGATGATTATTTAAGTGCAATAAAAAAGTAAGCAACTGCACTTCTTTTTGTTGTTGCTTATTACGATAAAGAACGGAAAACAATCCTCTATTGGGTGCAAATAAATATACCAAAAAGAATACAAAGCCAAGTATAGAAATCATAGATCCTGATATTGAAGCATCCAAATAATATGCCAACCAAAAACCTGTAATTGCAGATAACACACCAAAAAACACTGAAAAAACAAGCATTCTCTTCAAATCATTTGTTAATAGGTATGCTGTAGCAGCAGGCGCAATCATTAACGCAACTACTAAAATTGCACCTACAGCATCAAAAGCACCAACTGTTGTTATTGATGCAACACTCATTAATCCATAATGAATTACAACTGGAGAGAAACCCAAGGCTGTTGCTAAACCAGCATCGAAGGTACTCACTTTTAATTCTTTAAAAAAAGCAACTAAGAGGCTTAAAGTAATAAGTAAAATTGTTCCGATAATCCATAATGACTTAGGTCCAATATCAATATCATTAATAAACAACCTATCGAATGGAGCAACAGCTAATTCACCTAATAAAACTGCATCAACATCCAAATGAATATCATTTGCATTTTTAGCTATTAAAAGTACACCAATACTAAATAATACTGGAAAAACTAAACCTATTGCAGTGTCTTCTTTTACTAATTTGGTTTTTTGAATATATTCAACCAATACAACGGTTAAAATTCCTGATAATGCTCCCATTAAAATTAATAATGGTGAATTTAAATCGTGTGTAATAAAAAAACCTATTACCAAACCTGGTAAAATAGAATGACTAATTGCATCGCTAATTAATGCCATTTTTCGTAGCACCAAAAACACACCTGGTATTGCACAAGCTACCGCAACCAAACTGGCTATTAACTGTATTTCTATTTGAGCACTATTCATTTTCTATATGTTGATTATATAAATTACCTGCAAATTGATATCCTTTTTCAGTCATCGACCACATTCTCCCGTGCACCTTTATATATTCCTTCTCTTCTAATTTTTTTAAAGTACCTCTTGTATATCCTTGAAAGTTATTTAATATTTTTACCGCATGCGGATGCGATTTATCCTCATGTGTTTTCACAAGATCAAACATAAAAGATAAGGTTTTGTGTAATTGCAAATCTCTTCTGTTTTTTAAAAAACGTATCTGACGAAAAAGCAATCCTCTAGAAGGCGAAAAAATAAATGAGAACAATACAAATACAGCTGCAACTAATACAATTACGGGCCCTGTAGATAAATTAGATTGACTTGCGCTAATCCCCGTACCAATAATACCCGAAAAAGCACCAAAAACTGCTGCTAAAAACACCATAACACTTAAACTATTTGTCCATTGTCTTGCAGCTGCCGCTGGCGCCAACAACATTGCACTCATTAAAACAACGCCTACTGTTTGTAACCCTAAAATAATTGCTAATACAATAAAACTTGTAATTAAAGCATCTATAAATTTTATATTAAAACCTAAGGTTTTTGCATAATCTGCATCAAACAATAGGAGTTTAAACTCTTTCCAAAAAAGCAATAATACTGCTAAACAAATGGCTGTTACTATAGCCATGAACCACACATCTTTAATTAATAATGTAGCTGCTTGTCCAAATAAAAATTTATCTAAACCTGATTGATTTGCATTCGGCATCTTTTGAATGAACGTTAAAAGCAACATTCCTAACCCAAAAAAAACAGATAGAATAAGCCCTAAAGCTGTATCTGTTTTTAAATGTGTATTTTTTACAATTCCACGTATCCAAAAAGCTCCGATTAATCCACTTATCAAAGCTCCTAATAATAAAACATTGGTATCTTTTGTTCCTGTAATTAAAAATGCAATTGCAATACCTGGAAGCGAAGCGTGTGAAATTGCATCACCCAATAAACTTTGCTTTCTTAATACAGCAAAACTACCTAACATACCACAAATAGCACCTAAAATAGCAGTTCCGATTGTGATTGTTCGAAGTGTATAATCTGAAAAAACGAGTTTAAAATATTCTGAAAAATCCATTATTGCTGCACACTTACTTTATAATTAATTCCGTAAGTTTTCGTTAAATTATCATCATTAAAAATTTCTTTAACAGGCCCAGTTGCAATTTTTTTCACATTCAAGAAAGTTACCCAATCGAAATATTCAGGAACCGTTTGTAAATCATGATGTACAACGATTACTGTTTTACCCGCTTTTCGTAATTCCTTTAAAATATTAATAATTGCAATTTCTGTAGTAGCATCGACTCCCTGAAAAGGTTCATCCATAAAATAGATAGCTGCATCTTGCGCCAAAGCTCTTGCCAAAAACACACGTTGTTGTTGCCCTCCTGAAAGTTGAGAAATTTGCCTCCCTTTAAAAGGTAACATACCCACTTTTTCAAGTGCTTCTAATGCTGTTTTTTTCTGAGCACTACCTGGTCTTTTAATCCACCCCAAAGCACCATAAGTTCCCATCATAACAACATCTAAAGCTGTAGTTGGAAAATCCCAATCTACACTTCCTTTCTGAGGCACATAAGCCACCAACTTTCGTTGTTTATCATACGGTTTCCCATAAATTGAGACACTTCCCGCAATTGGGGTTATGATTCCTAAAATAGATTTTATTAAAGTAGATTTCCCTGCTCCATTTGGCCCAACAATAGCCATTAAAACGCCCTCTGGTATTGCTAAATCAATATCCCAAAGAACTGGTTTATAATTATATGCTACTGTTAAATCATCAATTGTTACTGCGTATTTTGTTTCCATGTTATTTTAGTGCGTTAACAATCGTACTAACATTTGCTGTATACATTCCTATATAAGTACCCTCTTCTGTACCTCTACTTCCTAGTGCGTCAGAATACAATGTTCCGCCAATTACAACTTCTTGCTCTTTCGATTTCACAGCTTCTTGCAAAGCTTCAATCGTTCTTTTTGGTACCGAACTTTCAACAAAAATTGCTTTTACTTTATTGTTAATAATAAATTTCGCTAATTTTTGAACATCTTGAACCCCAGCTTCAGTTGCTGTAGATAATCCTTGTAAACCAACAACTTTAAATTTATGTTGTTTTCCGAAATAATTAAATGCGTCGTGTGCTGTTACCAAAATTCTTTTTTCTTCTGGCAATTCGTTTATCTTATTTTCAACTTGCTTGCTTAAAATATTCAACTTACCTATGTATACTTTCGCATTGTTATTATAAAAATCAGCATTTTTAGCATCAATATCCGCCAATCTACCAGCAATATATAACGTTATTTTTGTCCAATTGGTTAAATCAAACCAAATATGTGGATCATAATTTGAAGCAAATAATTCTGAACTTATTAAATTATCTTTATCGATTGCATTAGAGGCTACAATTGTTTTTTTATTTTGATGTTCCATTTTTTCGAATACATTTTCAAGCTTACCCTCTAAATGTAATCCATTGTATATAATCACATCTGCATTAAATAATTTTGAAACATCTCCTTCGCTTGCTTTATATAAATGCGGATCAACACCAGCCCCCATTAAACCTTTTACTTCTAATTTATCTCCTCCAATATTCTTTACCAAATCGGTAATCATAGTAGTCGTTGTAACTATATTTAATTTTCCGTTTAATTTTTTTGCTTTTTTACCACAACTTGTTACTAATAAAATTACAAATAGTACTATTAGTTTTTTCATTTTAGTTTTTTTGTATGTATATATTATTTGCTACTTTGTTAGATATTGTAATCTCTTTCTCATTAATATTTATTTGAAAAGATCCATCGAAAGATTCTATATCTATCACCTCAATATTTTGCCCCAATTTAACACCTTGCTTATCTAAAAATCGCAAAAACTCTGAAGAACTATCATCTACACCAACACAAACACCTTGTTCGCCTTTGCTTAAGGTAGATAATAGACTTTTTTCTATCTGCTGTAAATTCCCATCTTTATCAGGAATAGGGTCTCCATGCGGATCTCTTTTAGGATATCCTAAAAAAGCATCTAACTCATCTATTAATTTTGGAGATTTTATATGCTCTAATTGTTCTGCAACATCATGAACTTCATCCCAAGAAAAATTTAAAATTTCGACTAAAAAAACTTCCCATAAACGATGTTTACGTATAATATTAGCTGCTGTTTTTTTTCCGAATTCCGTTAAAGTAACACCTTGATATTTCTTATAGATTACTACTTTTTTATCAGACAGCTTTTTAATCATATCTGTAACAGATGACGCTTTTGCTGCTATCTTTTTAGCAATAGCATTTGTACTTATTCCTTTTTCTGAAATAGTATCTAAATGATAAATAGCTTTTATATAATTTTCTTCTGACTGACTAAACACTTCATTTTTTTTAGATATACAAATATATAAATATTGTTTTATATAAACATATTTTTAGCCTTGTCTAAATATTATTTTATATTTGCGAAAAAATAAAATAAAATGAGAGTATTTATTGCGATAACAATTTTATGTATATCGGCAACATTACAGAGTCAAAATATTACAGGGAAAATAACCGATTCGAAAGGAGAAGTATTACCTTTTGCAAACATTAGCATTAAAAACAGTAAAAAAGGAACTACTGCTGATGAAAACGGAAAATTTATAATTGAAGGACTTAAACTAAAAAAAGCAACTATCACTGCTTCTTTTACTGGTTATATTTCAGAAAAAAAACATATAAAAATTTCTAAATCGGAAGATAATATACTTATTTTCTCTTTAACAGAACACGATGAACTTCTTGATCAGATTACCGTAACGGGAACAAGAACTGATAGACGTAGCACCCAAAACCCTGTAATTGTAAATGTAATTAACAGTCAAACCTTAGCTGATGTACAAGCTTGTAATTTATCAGAAGGTTTAAAATTCCAAACAGGTTTGCGTGTAGAAACAGATTGTCAAACCTGTAACTACACACAATTACGTATGAATGGTTTAGCTGGTGGCTATTCTCAAATATTAATTAATGGTCGCCCAATTTTTAGTCCATTAACTGGTTTGTATGGTTTAGAACAAATACCTACGAATATGATAGACCGTATTGAAGTTGTACGTGGTGGTGGATCCGCTCTTTATGGTTCTAGCGCTATTGGTGGTACTGTTAATGTAATTACCAATATCCCTAAAAAAAGCAACTATAGTATTGGGTACACCTACCAAAACCTTAAAGGAGCTGCCGATCAAATTATTGCAGGTAACGCAACCGTTGTTAACGAAGAAAAAAATGCTGGAATTTCATTTTTTATTAACAATAGAGCTCGTACTATTTATGATCATAACGGAGACAATTTTTCTGAACTTCCAGAATTAAAGAACAATTCTTTTGGAACAAATATGTTTTTCTTGCCTACTGAAAATCAAAAGCTAGAAATTAATTTTAGTAAAATGAATGAATATCGTTATGGTGGAGAAATGATTAAAAACGCTCCGCATTTCGCATTGCAATCTGAAGAAAGAACGCACGATGTCTATGTTGGTAATATTGATTATCAAATTAATTTCAATGAAGATAAAAGTTCATTAATTACTTATTTTTCTTCACAGTACACAGGAAGAGAACATTATACAGGTATAAGACCTGATACAGGAACCTCTGAGGATACTGAACACTTAGCGAAACCTCCTTATGGTAATTCGGAAACGACTACATTTCAAGGTGGACTTCAGTTTAACCATAAACTAGATGATTTCTTTAAAGGAAATAATGTATTAACTCTTGGTGGAGAATTTGTTCAAGATGATGTTTATGATGAAATTAAAGCATATGAGTATTTCGTAGATCAAGTAACAAAAAACTATGGATTCTTTTTTCAAAGTGATTGGGAAATTAACGAAAAATGGAATTTATTGGCTGGTGTTCGTTATGACCACCACAAATTAGATGCCTTAAAAAAAGACGGAACTCGAAAATTAATTACCAACAATGTGGCAAGTCCACGTGCTTCACTCTTATTTAAACCTTTTGAAAAAGCACAATTAAGAGCAACCTGGGGTACTGGTTTTAGAGCTCCTCAAGCTTTTGATACCGATTTACACATTGCTTTTGCTGGCGGAGGAATATCAAGAGTTCAACTTGCTGATGATTTAAAAAGAGAACGTTCTAACAGTTATACCGTTTCATTTAATTATGATAAACCAACCGAACATTATATTTATGGATTTACAGTTGAAAGTTTTTATACTCAATTAGACGATGCCTTTGTTTTAGAAAATATTACTCCTGATACAAATGGAGAACGCTTTGAAAAACGAAATAGTGATGGAGCTATCGTAAGAGGAGTTACGTTAGAAACTCGTTTAAACTATGACGGTATTATTCAATTAGATGCAGGCTTTACGTACCAATCAAGTAAATTTAATACTGCAGTAAAAAATTCAGACATTCTTGATGCTAAAAAAGAATTTTTACGCACACCAACTACTTACGGATATGCAACGGCAACCTATACACCAAACCAAAAATTTAAAACTGCTTTAAATTTAGTGTATACTGGTAGAATGAATGTATTACACTTAGCTTCAGATAAAAATTTAATTAAAGATGAGTATTTTAAATCTCCTTCTTTTTTTAACTTCGGAATAAATAGCACTTATACTTTCAAAGTAGAAAATTTACATACTAATATTGAACTTTCTGCTGGTGTTAAAAATGTTTTTGACAATTATCAAGCTAAATTTGATATTGGTAAAGAGCGTGATAGTAATTTTATTTACGGTCCTGCTACCCCAAGAACCTTTGTTTTAGGAATTAAATTTACAAGTTTTTAATTTTTTTTTAACATAAATCATTTCAAAAGGAGCGTCTAAATAGGCGTTCCTTTTTTACGTAATGCTAAATTAATATTCTCATAACATTACATACATCTATTAACATTCTAGAAACATTCTAATAAAACAACCATAATTTACATGTAACATTAGATTTACAATCTAACATCAGATTTGCAGTGTAATTAAGAAATCAAGTTATCTAGAATGAAAAAATTAATAATTATTGCTCTTTTAAGTCTTTGTAATTTTGCTTTTTCGCAAAACAAAGGAACTGTATCTGGTACACTTACAGATAAAGAGATGAATGGAGAAGCATTACCTTTTGCAAATGTTTTTATAAAAGGAACGTCTATTGGAGGAACGACAGATATGGATGGTAAATACACGATCAACGTACCTGTAGGTAAACAAACTATTGTTTTTAGTTTTATAGGATATCAAACTATAGAAAAACAAATTGATGTAAAATTAAATCAATCTTTAATTATAAATCAAGAGCTAGGTGCTAACGAAGGCGTTTCACTAGACGAAGTTGAAATTAAAGTAACTGTTAGTAGAGAAAAAGAGTCTGCTTTATTATTACAACAAAAAAAAGCATCTGTAATTGTTGAAAGTATAGGAGCTCAAGAACTTTCTAAAAAAGGTGTCAGTGATGCAGCTTCTGCAACTACAAAAATATCTGGTGTTGCTAAAAGTGAAGGTTCTGGCGATATTTACATTCGTGGTTTAGGTGATAGATATTTATCTACAACAATGAATGGTTTACCTATTCCTTCTGATGATGTAAGTAATAAGAACGTTAATTTAAGTTTATTCAATACCAATATTATTCAAAATGTTGGTATCAGCAAAACATATTCAACCTCAAGTTATGTAGATCAAGGATCTGGTAATGTTGATATTGCTTCAAAAGAATACACAAGAGATATGTTTTCTATAAGTATTAATGGAGGAGCAAATACAAATGCTTTAAAAGTTGATAATTTTAAACAATCAATAGTAAGTAATGATGTAACTTTTGGATTTCACAAAAAAAAATATGCTCTTCAAAATTTAATGACCCTACAAGGATGGGATACTAATAATGCAGACAAGCCTATAAACTATGGAATATCATTATCAGGAGCTAAAAAATTTAATTTTCTGAACAAAGACTGGAAAATATTAACGTCGATTTCTCACTCTAAATCATCAGAGTATAGAAATGGTTTCTTTAAAGCATACAGATCAAATGTATTAAACAATTCATTTTCTGATGTTGAAAACTTCATAACAAAAACAAACAGCACAGGTTATATTAGAGTTGATTTAAAATTAAATGAAAATAATAAATTAAAATACAATACTCTATTTGTTAACAAAGGTGAAGATGGTTTATATGAGCAAGGTAGAAATGGTGAAGGCTATGTATTTGATCAAGATCCACAAGAAACTGGAGCTTTTGTTAGAGACCAAAATTTTAGACAAACAACGATGATTGTTAATCAGTTAATGGGAGAGCATAACTGGAAAGAAAACAACAAAATAAATTGGGCCGCTGCTTACAATTTCGTCTTAGCAGAAGAACCTAATCGTATTAGAAACGAAGTAAATATTTTAGATATTAACGCAAGCCCATTAATCCAATTTTCACATGTTGGTGACTTTCAACAAAGAAAATCTTCACAAAAAATAGAAGATATTGAATACAATGCTTTTATTGAAAACCAATGGGCTTTAGGATCTTCAGTTGATGAATATGAAGCAAAACCTTATAAATTAAACTATGGTTTAAACTACCGTAAAAAAGAAAGAACTTTCAACTCATTATTCATTGGATTTCGCGCAAAAGGTTTTACAGCACCTTCAATTGATGAAATATCACAAACCTTACAACAAGGTGTAAATGGTGGTTTAACGCTAAGAAATCCACAAGCAGATTTATACAAAGGAGAGTTATCGATATTAGCAGCATATACTAATTTCGATTTTAAATTTAACAATAAACTATCTGGTAATCTTGGTTTACGTTTTGAAAGAGATGAAATAGATATGTCATGGAATGTTGCAAATCGCCCTGGTAGATATGGAGCTACCAATAAAGTATACCAGAGTTTATATCCTAGTGTTAACTTAAAATATGAACTTAACGAAAAGAACTTTATTCGTTTTGCATCAAGTGTAACACAAACATTACCAGAATTTAAAGAATTATCTCCTTTTGAATATGTTTCACCAACTGGTCGTGTTATTGGAGGTAATGAAGACTTAGAAAAATCAGATATTTATAATATTGATTTAAAGTGGGAGTTTTTCCCTAGTAGAAGTGAATTATTTTCTGCAACCGCTTTTTACAAACAAATTAACAATCCAATAAATTTAACTCAAGATCAAGGTTCATCAGGTTATTTTAAATTTTTCAATACTGGTGAGCAAGCTGATATTTTAGGTTTTGAACTTGAAAGTAGATTAAATTTATTAAAAAATGAAGATGATCAAACCATGTTAAGCGCTACTGCCAACATAACAAAAATGTGGTTTAATCAAGATTTAGATGCCAAGTATCAATACAAAGGAAAAAAAGAATCTGAATTACAAGGAGCTTCTGATTTTATAGCTAATGGTTCTTTAAGTTATTCAAATAATAAAGAACATGAATTTTCTACAACCTTAACTGCTAATTACGCTTCAGATAAGATTTATGCCTTAGGTTCTCCTGAAGATTTTACAAACAGCGCAACTCTTTATAATGATGAAATTATTGAGAAAGGGTTTATAACACTTGATTTTGTAGCAAGTAAACAATTATTTAAAGGCTTTACGGTTAAGCTTGTTGGAAAAAACTTATTAAACCCTGCTATAAATCAAACACAATTAGTACGTGATTTAAATACTTTAATTCAAACTAACGAAACAGTATCATCTTATAAAAAAGGAAGACAGCTTACATTAAGCTTAAACTACACCTTTTAAAACACACAAAACTTTAAGTTAACATTAGTCATTTTAAGTAACGATCAGTTAATATTTAATTAAAAGAAAAGAGAAATAAGGATCGTTAATTTGTTAAACAAAAAATAAATAAAGAATTCAAAGATGAAAAAATCATTTAAATTATTAAGTATTGCAGCTTTATCTGTTGCAGCTTTAACTTTTACAGGTTGTAGTAGTGATGACCCAAGTATTTTACCTCCTGATGTTTCAAATGTGGTAGAAAAATTACAGAATGGTATTATGAGTGGTGAACTTACTGAGAATTTCACTTTATCAAATAAATCATACTCATTAACGAGTTCTTTTATAATTAAAGAAGGAGCTACTTTAACAATTCCTGCTGGTACAAGTATCGTTGCTGATGCAAAAGGTACTGATGTTTATATCGCGGTTTTACAAGGTGGTAAAATTAATATTAATGGTACCAATACAAGCCCAGTTGTTATGAGTTCTAGCGAAGGTGAACCTGGAGATTGGGGTGGATTAACTATTTGTGGTAAAGCAACTACAACTGCAGGAACTAATGTTACTGCTGAAGTTGGTGGATTTATCTATGGAGGTACTGATGATACTGATAACTCAGGTATTATTAAGAACTTAGTAATTAAAGGTACTGGTGCTCAAATTAATACTGAATCTCAATACAACGGAGTTTCATTCTATGCTGTAGGATCAGGAACTACTGTTGAAAACATTGCTGTTTTTGATGGTGCTGACGACGGACTTGAATTCTTTGGAGGTACAGTATCTGCTAAAAATATCTACTTAGAAAACTTAGAAGATGACGCTATCGATTGGACAGAAGGATGGAATGGAACAGTTGAAAACTCTTATGTTATTAATACTAAAGCTGGTTTTTCTACTGTTGTAGAAGGAGATAAATTAAATGGTAACCCAAAATTAATTAACTTAACTGCTAAGTCAATTGTTGGTGGTACTGCATTACAATTTAAAAAGCAATCTGGTGCGACTATTACAAATTTATTCATAGAAGGATATGACAAAAATATCGATATGAAAGATGCAGGTCCTTTAGCTAACGTAATCATTGATGGTGCTGCTGGAGAAGCTAGTAAAGAATACATGTCTGGGACTAAAGTAGATATCTCTTCTTGGTCTTTTATCAACGGTGAAGTAATAAACATTACTCCTTTAGTAGGTAATGTAACTGGTAATGTAACATTAACTGCAAATAACATCTATAATTTAACTGGGTCATATATCGTTCAAAACGGAGCTACTTTAAATATAGAGGCTGGTACAAAAATTATTGTTGATGCAAAAGGGACAGACGTATATATCGCTGTTTTACAAGGTGGTAAAATTAACATTAATGGTACTGCTGATGCTCCTGTAGTAATGAGCTCTGCTAATGCTAAAGCTGGTGATTGGGGAGGTTTAACTATTTGTGGTAAAGCAACTACTTCTGCAGGAATTGATGTAACTGCTGAAGTTGGTGGATTTAAATATGGTGGTACTAAAGATGATGACAACTCAGGTTCTATTAAATATTTAGTTATTAAAGGAACTGGTGCTCAAATTAATACTGAATCTCAATATAACGGAGTTTCTTTCTATTCTGTAGGTTCTGGAACAACAGTTGAAAACATTGCTGTTATTGATGGTGCAGATGACGGAGTTGAGTTTTTCGGTGGAACTGTTTCTGCTATGAACTTATACTTAGAAAACAACGAAGATGATTCAGTAGATTGGACTGAAGGTTGGAATGGTACAATAAAAAACACATACATTTCTCATACAAAAGATGGTTTTTCTACTGCTTTTGAAGGAGATAAAGCAAACGGTAATCCACAATTTGAAAACTTAACAGCTATTTCTACTGTAGGAGGTACTGGCTTACAGTTTAAGAAACAATCTGGTGCTACTATTACGAACATATGGTTAGAAGGATATAGTAAAAATATCGACATGAAAGATGATGGCCCATTAGTTAATGTTCAAATAGACGGGGCTGATGCTTCAAATACTGCAGATTATAAGACAGGTACTAAAGTTGATGTTTCAACTTGGTCTTGGAAAACTGCAGGTTTATAATTAAATAAAATTTTATATAAAAACCGAGCTAAATGCTCGGTTTTTTTTGTGCTATATATTAATATTTTGATGACTTCTAAATAATTTCTAAAAAAAATTATGATAGCTAACTATAAAAACATCCCTTTATTAAGCTTTGGATAATTCTAAATACTATGTAATAAAATATTAGAATACAACCTCTCAAGCACAACAGGATCATTCTGTAGTAACTTAGAGATAGAATATTACAAACTTAATATTCATTTAATTTGAAACTAGCTATAAATAATGTTTATCATTTTAATGATGTTGATGATAATAAGTTTTATGGAAAGCATAGTACAAACTGAAATAAAACAAGATGCTGATGAACTCATTAATATAAATAATATTAATAATGTAAAAAACATCACGTGTAATACAGCTATATATGGAAAAGATAGGATAATTGCCTCTACGAAGCGGATTACTCATCTAACAATGAATATCAATTGACAATAGGTAGATCAGTTATAAAAATCATTGCTTTTTCTATAAATGCAGCAAGAATTTCGATAAATGTTATTCTTCTACTATCTTAAACAACAGTAAAATCATCGTTTTATAATGAATAAATTACACTAGTATTCTTGTTATTTTTAACAAAAATATTCAATAAGAATAAGAAGTTTTAAACAGTAATAAATTCATAAAAAAAAAGACACCTTTAAGGTGTCTTTTATAGATTATATAATTCTTATGTTATTTAAGCTTTTTCTTAACTGCTACTTCAGTATAAGCTTCAATTACATCTCTTTCTACAATATCATTGTATCCTTTAATTTGAAGACCACAATCGTATCCTTTAGTTACTTCTTTAACATCGTCTTTGAAACGTTTTAATGAAGTTAATAAACCATCGTGAACAACGATTCCATCTCTAATAATACGGATTTTTGAATCTCTTGTAATCTTACCACTCATTACCATACATCCTGCAATGTTACCAACTTTAGAGATTTTATAAACTTCTCTAATTTCAACATTACCAAGAATTTCTTCTTTCATGTCTGGAGATAACATTCCTTCCATTGCATCTTTAAGATCATTAATAGCGTCATAGATGATTGAATAAGTTCTAATATCTACTTCTTCTCTATCTGCAATAACTCTTGCATTTCCTTGCGGACGCACATTAAATCCTACAATAATAGCATCTGAAGCAGTTGCTAATAATACATCAGATTCTGTAATTGCTCCAACTCCTTTATGTAAAATATTTACTTGAATTTCTTCAGTAGATAATTTCTGGAATGAATCTGTTAAGGCTTCTACAGAACCATCTACATCTCCTTTTAAGATAATGTTTAATTCTTTGAAATCTCCTAACGCAATACGACGTCCAATTTCTGCTAATGTTAATGTTTTTTGAGTTCTTACAGATTGTTCACGTTGTAATTGAGAACGTTTTGCTGCAATTTGTTTCGCTTCACGCTCATCTTCAAATACATTAAACTTATCACCTGCTTGTGGCGCTCCATCTAATCCTAAGATTGATACTGGTGTTGATGGCCCAGCTTCTTTTAAATTTTTTCCTTGATCATCAAACATTGCTCTTACCTTACCACTGTGCTTACCTGCTAACAAGTAATCTCCAATTTTTAAAGTTCCTGCTTGAACCAAGATTGTAGATACATATCCTCTACCTTTATCTAACGATGCTTCAACAACTGCACCAGTAGCTTTTTTATTAGGATTTGCTTTTAATTCTAAAATTTCAGCTTCTAATAAAACTTTTTCTAATAATTCTGGTACTCCTGTTCCTATTTTTGCTGAGATATCTTGAGATTGAATGTTTCCACCCCATTCTTCAATTAACAAATTCATCTGAGATAATTGCGTTTTTACATTATCTGGATTTGCATTTGGTTTATCAATCTTATTTATTGCAAAAATAATTGGTACTCCTGCTGCCTGAGCATGAGAAATAGCTTCTTTTGTTTGTGGCATTACATCATCATCTGCTGCAGCTACAATAATTACTAAATCTGTTACTTGAGCTCCACGTGCACGCATTGCTGTAAAGGCTTCGTGACCTGGTGTATCTAAAAATGCTATTTGTTGATCTCCAACGTTTACAGAATATGCACCAATATGTTGTGTAATTCCTCCGCTTTCTCCTTCAATTACATTTGCTTTTCTAATGTAATCTAATAAAGATGTTTTACCATGATCTACGTGACCCATTACCGTAATAATTGGTGCACGTGTTATTAAATCTTCTGGTTTATCAACTACTTCTTCAATAGATTCTTCAACCTCTGCACCAACGAATTCAACTTTATGATTAAATTCTTCTGCAACAATAACTAATGTTTCAGCATCTAAACGCTGATTCATTGTTACCATCATTCCTAACATCATACATGAAGAAATAATATTTGTTACAGGAACATCCATCATTGTAGCAACTTCACTTACAGTAACAAACTCTGTTACTTTTAAGACTTTGTTATCTAATGCTTGTGCTTCTAATTCTGCATCGGTATGCTCTCTATGGGCATCTCTTTTATTTCTACGATATTTTGCTCCTTTACCTCTTTTAGATTTACCTTGAAGTCTTTCTAAAGTTTCACGTACTTGTTTTTGTACTTCTGCTTCTGTTGGCTCCTCTTTTTTAACCGGTGTTGCTGATCTTTGGCCTGGTCTACCTCTACCACCGCTTGGACGGCCTACACCACCACCTCTATTTCCTCCGCCTCTTGCTCCACCTCTTGCTGGTGGTCTTGCAGTAGATCCTGGTTTAGCTGTTCCTGGTTTACTAATTCTTTTACGCTTCTTTTTATCAGCGTCAGTTTTAGAATCAGGTTTTTTCTTCTTAGGTCTTTCAAATTGCTTTAAATCAATTTTTTGACCTGTAATTTTAGGACCATCAAGTTTTTTATACTGAGTTTTTAATTTTTCAGCATTCTCTGGAGTAATTTCAACTGGTTTTTCAGCTTTTACTTCCTCAACTTTTGTCTCCACAACCTTTTTAGTTTCTTTTACTACAACAACCTTTTTAGGCTCTTCAGTTTTCACTATTGTAGGTTTTTCAACTTTTATCGGTTCTTTCTTAACCTCTTCTTTCTTTACAACCTTTTCAGTTGGTACTTCAACCTTCTTGGTTTCTTGAACAGGTTCTTCTTTTTTAGGTGCTTCTACGACCACTTTAACCTCTTCTTTTATAGGTTCTTTAGCAGGCTCTTTTTTCTCTTCAACTGCTTTACCAGTTTTCACATCAATTTTACCTACAGTTTTAAAGGCTAACTTTTTAGCTTTAGCTTTTAAAACTTCTTGCTTCTTAGCTTCGTCTTCTACCCTCTTCTTTTCTTGCTCTTCTTCAACACGTTGACGATTAGTCTCTTTCTCCTTACGCTTTTCTTCGCTTACTTCTTTAGAGGCTATCTTCTTAGATTTATCTGTTTGAAACCCATCAAATAATATTTGATATTCTTTATCAGAAATTTTAGTAGTAGGACGAGCTTCTATTTCATGACCGTTTTTAGCCAAGTGTTCTACAGCTCTATCTAAAGAAATGTTTAATTCTCTTAATACTTTATTGAGTCTTAATTTGTTGCCTTCAGCCATAAATTATTTTATACTTTATATTCAAAAAACACACTTTATACTTTAGTATAGTTATGTTTTTTTTCTTTGTGTATCAGATTTTGTATTGATTATCATCAATTTTGCAGGAGACTGACTTCCTTATTCTTTTATTAGTCTTCGAATTCTTCTCTTAAAACTCGTTGAACATCTAAAATTGTTTCTTCTTCTAAATCGGTTCTTTGTACTAACATTGAAACGTCTTTCTCAAGAACACTCTTTGCTGTTTCTAAACCTATTTTCTTGAATTCAGCAATTACCCAAGCTTCGATTTCATCAGAAAACTCTGTTAACTCAACATCTTCTTCTTCAAGACCTTCACGTTGAACATCAATTTCATATCCTGTTAATTCACTTGCTAACCTAATATTAACTCCTGAACGTCCAATTGCTTTTGACACTTCTTCTGGCTTTAATAAAACACTTACACGTCCTTTCTTCCCATTCTTTTCTTCATCATAAAGCTTAATATCTACCGAAGTAACTTTTGCTGGACTTAATGCTCTTGCTACAAATAACGGTTCGTTTTTTGTAAAATTGATTACATCAATGTTTTCGTTTCCTAATTCACGAACAATACCGTGAATACGAGATCCTTTTACACCAACACAAGCTCCTACAGGATCAATTCTATCATCATAAGAATCTACCGCTACTTTTGCTTTATCTCCTGGTATTCTTGCAACACCTTCAATAGTTATTAATCCATCAAAAACTTCAGGAATTTCTTGCTCAAATAATTTCACTAAGAAAGCTGGTGATGTTCTTGATAAAATAATAGCAGGTTTATTACCTCTTAATTCTACTGATTTTATAACTCCACGAACTGAATCTCCTTTTCTGAAAAAATCTGAACGAATTTGCTCACTTTTAGGTAAAACAATTTCATTTCCTTCATCATCTAACAAAATTACAGCATTATGACGAATATGATGTACTTCTGCACTATAAATACTACCTTCTAATTCTTTAAACTGCTTAAATATGTTTGAACTATCATGTTCATGAATTTTAGCAATTAAATTTTGGCGTAATGCTAAAATTGCACGTCTACCTAAATCTATTAATTTTACTTCTTCTGATACATCTTCACCAATTTCAAAATCTGGCTCAATTCTTTTCGCTTCAGCAAGCTCTATTTCTTCATTATCATCTTCCGAAAAACCATCTGCAACTACAATACGGTTTCTCCAAATCTCTAAATCTCCCTTATCTGGGTTAATAATTATATCAAAGTTTTCATCAGATCCAAACCTACGTTTTAATGCTGCACGAAATACTTCTTCTAATATAGCCATTAGAGTTACTCTATCTATACTTTTATTATCTTTAAACTCTGAAAATGACTCAATTAACGCTATATTTTCCATTTCATTCTCTTATTAAAATATGATCTTCACTTTTGCTTCCTTAATATCTTCATATGGTAAAACCATTGTTTTTTCTACCGTATGCTTTCCTTTACCTATTGGTTTAGGTTCTCTTGCTTTCCAACACAATGTAATATTAGCATCTGTTGCTTCGGTTAATGTACCTTCAAATTCTTCAGTTGCTGTTTTAACTTTTAGAATTCTTTTAACATTCTTTTTATACTGACGCTTAACCGTAAGCGGATGTGCAATATCTGGTGTTGTTACTTCTAAAGAAAAATCTTCTTCTTCTCTATCTAAATTATTCTCTATTTTTCTACTAATACGAATACATTCATTTAACGGAACACCTTGATCACCATCAACAATTACTTTTATTTTGCTATTAGCCAAAAACTGCAAATCAATTAAATACAATGATTCGTTCTCTTGCAGGGCTTCTTCTAATAATTCTTTTACGGTTTCTTGATTCATCCTAATGTATAAAAAGAGGGGACTTCCGTCCCCTGCATCTATTCTGATTAATAAATTTGCTGCAAATATAGTAAGTTATTCATTAACACACAAATGTCTTTAGGTTTTCTAATTCAGAAAAAAAATCGTAACTTGAAGCAAGTATTAACCTTTAAATCTTAATATTATGAAAAAAATATTACTCCCTATTGACTTCTCTAAGCATTCTGAGTACGCATCAAAGATTGCTTCTAAAATAGCGCGAAAAACTGACAGCGAAATACACCTAATTCACATGGTTGAATTACCTAGTGGATTTTCTGACATGGCATCTGGCGCAAATATTAGCATACCTGAGAGCATGCTATATATTAGAAAAATCAAAGACCAACTTCTTAAATACAAGAGCACTTATTTCTCTAAAGTTGACAACGTACACCATGCTATACGTTTTCAAAACCCTTATGAAGGCATTAAAGATTACTCTAAAAAAATTAGTGCTGATCTAATTATAATGGGATCTAAGGGACAAACCGCTTTAGATGAAATTTTAATTGGTTCTAACACCGAAAAGATTGTTAGAAATTCTGAAATACCAGTAATTATTTCTAAAAGAGATAGTGATGATTTTAAATTAAAAAAATTAGTTTTTGCATCAACTTTTGAAAACGACGAAGCAAAAGCTCTTGAAGGGTTTTTAGATTTTGCTTCTAAATTTAAAAGTAAAATTTATTTCTTAAAGATAAACACTCCTGACAGATTTGAAAACACCAATGATTCGAAAAACAAAATAAACGCTTTTGTTGAAAAATACAACTTAACAAACTATTCTATAAAAGTATACAATGATAAATCGGTACAAGATGGAATCTTAAACTTCTCTAATGACAATGACATTGATATTGTTTCATTAGCAACTCACGGTAGAAGTGGTTTATCTCGTTTTTTTAACGGAAGTGTGTCTTTAGACTTATCAAAAAACGTTTTAAAACCAGTACTTACTTTTAAAGTTTAAGCTCTAAATAAAACAACAACATTATATGTTTTATCCAAAAAATGAAAAGTCCCCCCATTTTTTTTATCTACTTGAAATTATAAAACAGAACAATAAGCTTCTTTAAAATAACAAAAAACTCTTCTTATTACGTTTCACTATAAACAGCCAACAATTCATTCGCTTCTTTTTTAACACTCCAATTTTGAATAATTTCTTCTCTTGCTTCAATTTCAAATTTAGACAACTCTTCCTTAATCAACTCTACAACCAAACTTTTCAAGCCTTGGACATTTCCTGCTTCAAATAAGTATCCATTTTTCCCATGAGATATCATTTCAGAATGAACACCTACATTTTTTGTTGCAATTACGGTGTTACCGCAAGACATTGCTTCTGCACATACTAAAGAAAAACCTTCAGTAAAAGAAGGGACAATTGAAATTTTTGCTGCTTGATAATAAGAAATTATATTCGGTGTTTCATCAATAAAGTAAACTTGACTTGCTACTTCATTTTCCTGAACTACATCTTTTAGCTCATCTAAAAAGGCAGGTTTATCTACCTTACCTACAATAACTATAGCCCAATCTTTATACATACTTAACTCTTCGCATAACGACTCAAGCATAATCTTCTGCCCTTTTGCTTTTCGAACTCTTCCTGCACAAAGAATAATATTTTTTTGAGATATCTCTTTTAGCTTGATATTCTCACATGGGGCAAACACTTTGGTATTAACTCCATGCGATACTTTTGTGTTTTTAATACCAAGTTTCTCATGCATCGATTTTGTTAACGTGATAACCTCATCTGATTTCTTTAACAAAAACCTTGTTAAACCTGAAGGGTCACTCTCTGCATGCCTAGTTGACACCAATTTAAATTTTGCACCTAAGAAACGATACCACAATATTTTCATAATTTCATTGTTTCGATGACAATGAACTACGACTCTCTTGTTTGAAAAGAGCATTTCTTTTAATGCTGGTTTTTTTAACTTACTTCCTTCTATACCGTAACCATAGATATATATGTTACATAATTTCTTTAAGTCTGGAATCACATTTTCAATACTCCTTGTAACCCCTGTTCTTCTTTTATGAAAATGAGTATGTATAACTATTAGATCAGTATCCATCTAAGCAAATCTTCTTTCTATAATTTCAAATAATCTATTTTCGTATGCTTCCTTATCAGACCAATCGTAATCTGGTTTTACCATTTTATTAATAAAACTTCTCGCCTCTTTTTCTGTTTTTAACGTATTTAATTGAGAAATCACTCTGTTAAAATCATTCTGATTATTATCAAACAAGTGCTTAACAAAAGCTATCCTATCATTTAAACCTATTTGTATCGTATTTTGTAAACGATCATTTAATGATTTTGAATCAGCTTTTTTAAATAAATCTGCCATTACATCTACAGAAATTGTATCCTGTAATTCCTCTTCTAAGGTCTGTGTTTTTCTCTCCCCTACATCCTCTACATCATTCTTTATATTGCTAGTATCCTTAAATAATATATCTTCAAGTTCATCAAAAGGCTGCTCTAAAATTTCATTAACATCTTTCTCTTCTATAGCTACCTCTTTTTCAACAGTATCAGTATCTTCTACAATTACAGTTTCCTCAACCTCTACAATTTCTTTAACCTCAACAATCTCCTCAGGCTCAATAACCTTTTCACTAACAAGTTCCTCTTCTACAAACTCTTCTTCTTTTAAATAATGAACAACTTTGTTTTCTTCAGGCAAAGGCACTTCAACCTTGTCTTTCACAATTCTATTTTCTTCTGCCAACAAAACATCGGCTAATAATGCTGCTTTTGTTTTCGTAGGATTAGGCGTATTATTAATATACTCCTCTACATATGCTAAAACTGAAAGTTTCTCATAAACTTCATAGGCTTTTTGCTTTAACTCAAACACATCATCTTTCTTTTTCATTTTTAAAATACTGTGTGCTAAACTGGTTAAATCTGATGCTAGTTTTTTGTGCATAAGTTGTTGTTTGATTTTATTTTTTTCTGTTAAATTTTAATAATTTTGTTGCTTACTCGAAAGTAATATAAAAATCAATAATCTAGTGCTTAAAATTACAAAATGTTTCTTGAAAATACAGTAAACCACACAGAACAATTTGGTTGGATCGAAGTAATATGCGGCTCAATGTTCTCGGGTAAAACCGAGGAGTTAATTCGTAGACTTAAACGCGCTCAATTTGCAAAACAGCGTGTTGAAATTTTTAAACCCGCAGTAGATACTCGTTATGATGATGAAGAGGTTGTATCTCATAATGCAAACAGAATTAGATCAACACCTGTACCCTCTTCTTCAAACATTCGCCTACTAGCCAACAACGTTGATGTTATAGGTATTGATGAAGCACAGTTTTTTGACGATGGTATTGTTGCTGTTTGTAATGACCTAGCTAACAGAGGTGTTCGTGTTATTGTAGCAGGTTTAGATATGGATTTTAAAGGAAATCCTTTTGGTCCTATGCCAGCATTAATGGCGACTGCTGAATACGTAACAAAAGTACATGCTGTTTGTACACATACTGGAAACTTGGCACATTTTAGCTATAGAAAAGCATTAAATGAAGATTTGGTTTTACTCGGTGAAACTCAAGAGTACGAGCCTTTAAGTAGGGCTGCGTATTATAAAGCAATGAAAGAACAGAACAAACAAAAAGAAAACTTACCTGATGAATAATCATGTCACTATTTTAGAAATTGATGCAAAAGCAGTAGAACACAACCTTACTTACTTTAAGCAAAAGCTAAACCCTAATACTAAGATACTAGCGGTTGTTAAAGCTTTTGGTTACGGTAGTGAATCAGTAGAAATTGCTAAATTACTTCAAGATAAAGTTGATTATTTTGCGGTAGCTTATTCTAATGAAGGCGTAATTTTACGCGAAGCAGGTATTAAAACTCCTATTTTAGTTTTACATCCTCAAATTCAAAACTTAAAAGAAATTGTAAAACACAGGTTAGAACCGAATCTCTATAATTTTAAAATTTTTGATGCTTTTATTCAGTTAGCTGATGAAAAACCTTTAATGAATTACCCAGTTCATATTAAATTTAATACAGGTTTAAACAGATTAGGTTTTTGGCATACCGATGTTCCTAACATTATTACAGCTGTTAAAAAATCTAATAACATAAAAGTTGAATCTATTTTTTCTCATTTAGCTGCCAGTGAAGACACTAATGAACAAGAATTTACAATTGGGCAAATAAATAATTTTGCTTATATCGTAAAACAATTTTATGAATATTTAGGCTACGAACCAATGCTTCATATTTTAAACACTTCTGGTGTTATAAATTATCCGCAAGCTCAGTTTGATATGGTTCGTATAGGTATTGGCTTATATGGTTTTGGAAATAATCCAGAAGAAACAGCTCAATTAAAAAACACACATACCTTAAAATCTATTATTTCACAAATACATATAATTCAACCTGGTGAAACAGTTGGATACAACAGAGAATTTGTTGCAAATAAGGTTACTCGTAGCGCTACCATTCCTATTGGTCATGCCGATGGAATATCTCGAAAACTAGGAAACGAACAAGGTTTTGTAGTTATAAATAAACAAGCTGTTCCTATTATTGGTAATGTTTGTATGGATATGATTATGGTTGATGTTACAAAAATTGACTGTAAAGAAGGAGATGAAGTTATTGTTTTTAACCACCAACAACACATAGAATACATTGCTCATAAGTGCGAAACAATTCCGTATGAAATACTTACAGCAATATCACAACGCGTAAAAAGATTGGTAAAACGCTAATTTTTTTATATATTTTCAACTCAATTAACTATTAAAAACAAAAATCATGGGAATGCTTAAAGAATTTAAAGAGTTTGCAATGAAAGGCAATTTAGTCGACATTGCTGTAGGTTTCGTTATGGGAGCTGCTTTTAAACAAGTAGTAACTTCTTTTACGGGTGGAATTATATCACCTTTAATAGGTTTGTTATTTAACGCAAACTTTAAAGATTTAAAATACATAGCAAAACAAGGGATAGCTGATGAAGCTGGAAAAATAACAGGTGAAGTTGCTATTTTATATGGTGAGTTTTTAACTAACATTATCGATTTTATTATCGTTGCCTTTGTAATGTTTATGGTTGTAAAAGGTGTTAATGCTTTAAAGAAAAAAGAAGAACCTGCTCCTGAAGCTCCAAAAGGACCTAGTCAAGAAGATCTTTTAACTGAAATTAGAGATTTATTAAAAAAATAAATCTTTAATAATTATACAAAAAAAGGCGATAAATTAATTTATCGCCTTTTTTATTCTTTATAATATTTTAAACATGCTTTCCTTTTTCCCAACCATGTTTTCCTAAATACTGATCTCCACTCTCAACTGCGCCATCTTCAATAGAAGTTCCCATAGAATCATTCCATCTATTTAAATATCCGAATAAAGAAATTACTCCTAACATTTCTACAATCTCTCCTTCATCCCAATATTTATATAATTCAGTCTTTATTTTATCATCAACCATGTTTGGTACCATAGAAGCAGCTAATGAAAAATCTAATGCAGCACGCTCAGCATCCGAAAAGGCAGCATGTGTTTTGTACTCCCAAATATTATCTAACTGCTCTTGCTCTGCTCCGTAACGTTCAGCCGCTCTAATAGCATGTGCTTGACAATATCTACAACCAGTAGCATTACTCGAAACCCAAGCAATCATTCTTTTTAAAGCTGAAGTTACCTTTCCTTCATTTGCCATCACTGCTTTGTTTAAATTTATAAAAGCTTTTGAAATGGCAGGACGACGCTGCATTGTTAAAACAGAATTTGGGCAAAACCCAAGTGTTTCATTAAAAAATTCTGCTAATTCTTTGGTTTCTTTATCATGCTCTGCTGATAATGGTGTTACTAATGGCATATATTCTATTTTTATTAATAAATTTTTACAGTAAGTTTGTGTAAAGTTTCAACAAATTATGTTGACTCTTTATTAAATTCGCTTACGCAAGAAACAAAAAAATAATTAAATTATGGCATCACATACAGTTACAACCGTTTGGAAAGAAAACATGCAATTCGAAACTGATAACCCAAGCGGTCACAAAACATTTATAGATGTAGGTGAAGAAAATGGAGGAAATGGTAATGGTTTAAGACCGAAAGCTATGATGTTATCTGCCTTAGCAGGTTGTTCAGGTGTAGATGTTATTCCTTTATTAGATAAAATGCGCGTTTCTATTGATGATTTTAAAGTGGTAATTACAGGTGAATTAACAGAAGAACACCCTAAATATTACGACAAAGTATTTGTTGATTATCATTTTTATGGAACAGCTTTAAATGAAGATAAAATTAACAAGGCGGTACAATTATCAGTAGATAAATATTGTGGTGTTATGGAAATGTTTAGAAAATTTGCTGAAGTAAAAACAACCAATCATTTTCACAATAAATAAAAAACACAGAAATTAATTACATGCGTTGGACTTTAAAGCAAGAACCCGATTCTATAAAAGTAAATCAATTAGCAAAAGAGCTAGGTATTGAAAAAACATTGGCTAAAATTCTTGTACAACGTAATATAGATAGTTTTGATAAAGCAAAGCAGTTTTTTCGTCCGTCTTTAGAAGACCTACATGATCCGTTTTTAATGAAGGATATGGATATTGCTGTTCAGCGAATTGAAAATGCAATTACCAACAACGAAAATATTTTAGTTTTTGGTGATTATGATGTTGACGGAACAACCGCCGTTTCTTTAATGTCATCTTATTTAAAAACAATTCATCCGAATAGCATAGCAACATATATTCCCGATAGATACGCCGAAGGTTATGGTGTTTCGTATATGGGAATTGATTTTGCTCATGACAATAATTTCTCTTTAATTATTGCTTTAGATTGTGGTATAAAGGCAATTGATAAGGTTGCTTATGCTTCAGAAAAAAATATTGATTTTATTATTTGTGATCACCACAAACCTGGTGCTGAAATCCCGAAAGCTGTAGCCGTTTTAAATCCGAAACAGGTAGATTGTAATTATCCGTACGATGAATTATGTGGTTGTGGTGTTGGTTTTAAATTAATTCAGGCACTAGCATCTAAAAGAAATCAGACTATAGATGATTTAGTTGGTTATTTAGATTTAGTTGCCACTGCAATTGCTGCAGATATTGTACCAATGACAGGCGAAAACAGAACTTTAGCTTATTGGGGATTGCAAATAATTAACTCGCAACCCAGAAATGGAATTAAAGCAATAATTCATCAACTAGATAAAAAAGTACTAACAATTACTGATGTTGTTTTTATTATCGCTCCGCGGATAAACGCCGCCGGTAGAATGAAACATGGTAATTATGCTGTTGAGTTATTAACTGAAATGGATTTTGATTCGGCTATTGAGTTTGCTTCTTCTATAGAAAAATTTAACTCTGACAGAAAAGAACTCGATAAAAAAATTACACAAGAGGCTTTACTTCAAATTGAAAATAATGAGGAAACTGAAAAATTCACCTCAGTTGTTTTTGATGAGAGTTGGCATAAAGGAGTTATCGGAATTGTAGCTTCTAGATTAATTGAAACGTATTACAGACCTACACTCGTTTTTACCAAAAGTGGCGATAAACTCGCAGCTTCTGCTCGTTCAGTAAAAGGTTTTGATGTGTATAATGCCCTAGAACAATGTGCTGATTTTATTGAGCAATTTGGTGGTCATAAATATGCAGCTGGCTTAACATTATTACCAGAGCAATATGAGGGTTTTAAAAATAAATTTGAAGAAGTTGTTGCTTCCACTATAAACAAGGAGTTATTAATTCCAGAAATTAACATTGATGCTGAGTTAGATTTATCTGAAATTTCGCCAAAGTTTTATAGAATTCTACAACAAATGGCTCCTTTTGGGCCTCAGAATATGAAACCTGCTTTTTCAACCACTTCTGTAAGAGATAATGGTTATGGAAAACAAGTTGGTGCAGATAAAACACATTTAAAACTAAATATTATTTACGGGTCGGATAAGCGAACTTATAATGCTATTGGATTTAATTTAGGCAACAAGCTATCTGCTGTTCAAAATGATTTTGATATTGTATATGCACTAGATGAAAATACATGGAACGGAAACACTTCCATTCAGTTACTTCTAAAAGATTTAAAATAATTTATTTAGAATTAGTCTAAATAAATTATATATTTGTTTCCGTAAAAAACATATTATGGAAAATATAATTAAAATATACGACAATCAAATTGGTATTTCCTTTCACTGGAGAGATGCTAACACCCATTTAATTCAATTAATATTTCGTGATACTGGTTTTCATTTAACTATAAATGAAATAGAAGAATTTTCTGAAAAAGTATTGGATTCTAAGAATCAAAAAAATTGTGCTACTTGTATAAAAGGTGATAATTGCAAATCTATATTATTACAAACTCCATCAGAAAAAGTAAGCATGGCTGTTTCTAAAATTGAACTTGGTCAAATAGATGATTTACTTAAAGGTACTTTATTTCAAATTCGAATGAATAGCTATTTAGATGATTTATGTAGAAATTAAAAAAACGCCCTGTTTCCAGAGCGTTTTTTTAAACTTCAATAATATATAGTCGCTTAATGTTTAACAAGAACTTTTACACGTTGTCGTTTTCCATTAATAAATGTCTTAACATAATAAATACCTCTTCTTAGATTATTTAAATTATATTTAAAGGTATTGTTACCTTTAACAACACTTTCGTTAGTAGAAAACACTTTACGCCCTCCATATATACTATATATTGAAATTTCTACAATTGAATCATCGTTAGCATCAACACTTATTGTTAAAGCATTTCTATATAAAGGATTAGGATATAATCTCATTCTAGTAATAGCTGGCGTATTTACAGCTCCCCCATCGCAAGAACCTAACACTGCTCCTTTTCTTAAGAAATGTTTTACTAAAAATTCTGGAATACATTTTACTCTTCCTCTAAAACATATTTTAACCTTCTTAAAACCAAAGTAATTACCACATGAAACATTTATTACTTCTACTGTAATTTCCTTAGAAATACTACAACCATTTGCATCTGTAATTGTAACACTATAAATTGTGTTTTCTTTTGGACACACATTAATACGCTCTGTTGTTTCTCCATTATCCCACTCATAAGAATAAGGAGCTGCACCACCTGATATTGAAAGTACTTCTAAACTAGTACAAGCTTGTTTTCTGTAACCTTTATAAACCGTTGCATCTTCAGACACAGAAACTTCCATCTCTACTGGCTCTTCAATAATAAAATCTTGAGTTATTGATGCACCTACTGCATCCGTTACCGTTACTGTATAATCACCTGCGGCTAAACCTGTTGCTGTTGTTGTTTCAGATCCACTACTCCATACATATGTATAAGGTAACACTCCATTAACTGCAGAAACTATAGCTGAACCATCATTAGCTCCATTACAATTCACATTAGCAACTGCAATATTTAACGCAAGCTCTTTTAATTGCAAGCGAATAGATACTGGGAAATGATCAGATGTTGTACGAGAATACGTATTATTATAAAACTCATAATGTACTCTTTCAGAATTTGTCAAATAATTATCATCCAATTCATTAGAAATCGCAATATGGTCTATCATATTTTCTCTAAATACAAAAGATCTAAATCCGTTATTTGTTAAAGATTCTGTAACAATAGAATAGTTTACTGTATCTTTTATATAAACATCGTATGTAGAAGTAGCATCTGTAACTAGATCAGCCACTACTGTTTCATCTACATCATCATTATAATCTCCTAACAATATTAAGTTTGCATTTGAAAATCTAGTATCTAAAGAATCTTTTAAAACCTCAACATCATATTTACGCATGTTATATCTGTTCTGCGCATCTCCACTATTATTCGCTCTCGCGTGTAATGCTACAAAACTATACTCTTCTGTTTCACCATTAATAGTAACATCAGCAGTCATTAAGAAAGGTAGTCTTCCACTTGCATAAAATCTTGTTTTATCGCTATTAGGAAAATCAGCTAAAACAGCATCATCTCCTCCATTATACAAAGGGTGAATAGATCTTAGTAACGCTTCAGTTTTCTTAACATTTACTGTAGCCTTTCTATAAATAAAACCTACTTTTTGGCTTATACCATCTGTTGAATTAGGTCGAGAAATAGCATCAGAAAGTACATAATCATATGCTGGTAATTCCTTTAATAATTCATCAAACAATTGTACATCTACGATTTCTTGAACCGCAATTACATCTGCATCTAATTTATTTAACGCTGCTTTTACGCTTTCTTTTTGAATTTGATCTGAGTTTGGGTTCCCTGCCGCAGGTGAATTTTCTTCATCTCCAAACCATTCTATATTCCAAGTAACAACATCTAATGTATTTTCTTTAGGAATATCATTCACTGGAAAAGTTGGTGGTACATAAGTAGTAGCACAAGACATGTCGCTTCCTTGTCTTGGTAATAATGAGTAGAAATTTAAAAATCTACTTACTACCCCTACAATTTCATTACAAGTTTCTGGTTGACCTAAACCAACAATATCCGTTACATCTAAATCTATACGTACTTGCCCACTACCACTTGCATCAGTTAAATTGTAATTTGAATTACCGAATAAAATATCTCCTGCTTTTGGAAAAGTTGGGTTTAAAACCTTAACTAATTGACTTGGATAATTAACCAGTTCATTTAATGTAACAACCTTAGCTTCTATTGGGTTATTTGGCACTCCATTGTTAATAACCTCTGTTACTTGACTTATTTGAATTTGATCTTTAAATGAACTTCTAGTTCCTTTTACCGTGATTGAATCTCCTATTTTAAAAATATTCTCACCATAAACTTGTTCATCAAAAATAGCAATTGCTCCAGTAGTATCTTGAATATAAGCAGATCCTCTAAACTCATCTGCAACTGTTAAAACTCCTGTTATAAATACTTTTTCACCATCTACTTTATTTCTAGCTTCTGCTATTGTACTTGGTGAAGTAGGCGCAGTAACTACATCTGCATTTTTGGCTCCAGGAGTTGGTAATAACTGTGTAAATGAGCTTGTATTTCTTGCTCCTCCTAATCCGTTTGGTGAACGTTGTAATGAATGAATATTTTTAGTTCCTTGTGCATCTTCATTTAATTGAGGCTCTCCTGTATTTAGTAAAATTAATAATTCTGCATCATCAGCATCATTTGTTCCATAAACAACAGCATCTACTAAATTCGTTGTTGTTACCGAAGTACTATTAGGGAAATCAGTAACGCTTCCTTGATATAATGCCACAGCATCTGCTCCGTTTTGTAATGCATTGTTTGGTACTACTAAATTTACATTTGGTACATCTTGATTCCCAATTACAAAATATCCTGTCGCATTGGTTGTTTGACCTGATAAATCAATTGTTCTATAGCTTGAATTATTTGACCCATTATAAAAAACTAACACCAATCCATCTAACGAAGTATTTCCTATTCCTCCATCAAATAACTCTACGAATTCTTGTGTATCTGTTCCCGAAGTATCAGCATCTAATTCATTAATTAATACAGTAGAGGTACTTGAAATAGCAGTACCTGATAAACTTACATCATCGAAACCTGCATAATCACTTCCTCCATTTTGTTTTACATTAACAACAAAGCCAACAGTGTTTACTGTATCCGGAACTGCTATATTAATAGCCTCCCAACCTGTTGTTG
Organism: Tenacibaculum ovolyticum DSM 18103; assembly: GCF_000430545.1. GTDB lineage: Bacteria > Bacteroidota > Bacteroidia > Flavobacteriales > Flavobacteriaceae > Polaribacter > Polaribacter ovolyticus. Next base: position 250,259 of record NZ_KE387164.1, on the reverse strand, counting down.
AAAATGGACTACCGACCGTAATAATTTCTTCACTTTGAGTTTGTCCATCAAAAACTATTTGATAACCAATAGTATCTCCATTAGCAACATCGTACCCTACCACATTTAACGAAAATGACAATTGTACATTTTCAAAACCAGTAACATCTATAGTTTCAAAAGAAAGAGATCCACCTGCTGATGTTCCACAATTCCCATCTAAATCTCTAACTCCAAAAAAGTTAGCATTCGTTTTAGCTGTACTTATAGATCCTACACTTGCTACTACATCCCAAACATCATTTCCTCCATCGTTACAAACTACTGGTGAAACTGTATAATTCCATGAATCATCACCTTCAAAACCTTGAAAAGCAATAAAATCTCCTGTATCAACTGGTGGAGGCACAACAATTACTACTCCATTTTCTGCTCCTGGCGTTGGTAACGATTGTGTATATGAACTTGTGTTTCTTGCTCCTCCTACTCCATTTGGACCACGTTGTAATGAATGTGTATCTTTTTCTCCTAATTCATCTTCATTCAATTGTGGTTCTCCTGAATTTAATAAAATCAGTAATTCTGCATCATCACCATCGTTTGTATCATAAACAACAGCATCAATTAAATTATCTATTGTTACTAAACTTCCGTTAGGAAAATCAGCTAAAGTTCCTGAATATAATGCCACAGCATCTGCTCCATTTTGTAAACCATTGTTTGGTATTACTAAATTTACATTTGGTACATCTTGATTACCTATCACAAAGTAACCTGTTGCATTGGTTGTTTGACCTGATAAATCAATTGTTCTATAACTTAAATTATTTGATCCGTTATAAAAAACCAATACCAATCCGTCTAACGAAGTATTTCCTTGTCCTCCATCATATAACTCTACAAACTCTTGTGTATCTGCACCTGAAGTATCTGCATCTAATTCATTTATTATAATAGTAGGAGTTGTCGAAATTGCAGTACCTGATAAACTTACATCATCAAAACCAGCATAATCACTACCTCCATTTTGTTTCACATTAACAACAAAACTTACAGAAGTTACCGTATTTGGTATCGCTACATTAATCGTTTCCCAACCTGTTGTTGTGTACGAACTTCCTACAGTAATCATTTCTTCAGCCTGCATTTGCCCATCTAACACAACTTGATATCCAATCGTATCTCCATTAGCAACATCATAACCTACTACATTTACAGAAAATGATAATTGTACATCTTCGAAATTAGAAACATCTATTGCATCAAAAGAAAGAGAACCTCCTGTTGATGTTCCACAATTTCCATCTAAATCTCTAACTCCAAAAAAACTTGTAGCTGTTTTTGGAGTAGTTATAGATCCTACACTAGTTACCACATCCCAAACATCATTTCCATTATCGTTACATGTTACTGGTGAAGCTGTGTAACCCCACGAATCATTTGCTTCGAAACCTTGAAAAACTATATAATCTCCTGTATTAGGTGGTGTTATAACACCTGGTAAAGTTGTTGCTGTAACAGTATTACTACTTAATGAGGTATTACTAGAAGCATCAATAGCTTTTACACTAAAACTATAGGTAGTATTTGCTGCTAATCCACTAACATTATAATTTGTAGTGGCAACTGCTGCAATTTGAATTCCATCCTGAAATATTTGATACGCTATTACTCCTATATTATCTGTCGAAGCATCCCAAGAAAGTGTTATGCTCGTACTATCAACTACTGAGGCAACCAAATTAGTTGGTACAGAAGGAGCTTCATTGTCTGGATTTGTGTTGTTAAATCTATCTTCTGCTTGAGGCCCTCCCCAAATAGCAGTAGCAAAAGCAGGATTATCTATAAAAGGATTTCTATTTCCTTGAATTCCCTCAACAATCACATTTCTATTAATTTCATATTGAGAAACAGGATCTTGCACATTCCACTCTAAGAAAATATCTGGAATTTCGGCATTAAAAGTAGTTGCCCCAGTACCTACTTTTGTTAATTTACATCGATTTTCATAACGCAAATACATATACATCATCATACGTGCAACATCTCCTTTCCATTCATCTCCAGGATACCATCCATTATTAAATGCTCTAGCGTTACCTCCGCCAACTACATCTATAAAAGGTCTGCTTCCTCTGTTTGAATTCATACTAACATCTGAAGATCTTAAGTGATGAATATCTGATCCCGGTCCTGAAGTTCCTAAATTAGGACTCCCTAAAGATTTTGGATACGTATGTTCTCTGTTCCAATCTGTTCCAGAGTTACCTCCGTTGTTGTTTTTACTTCTTGTTCTATCAGTTTTAGAATCTCCATCAGTGTCGTTATATCCATAAATTAATAACACATTATTTGCGTTATTTGGATCTAAATCTGTTTGTTTTAATACATTCCATACACCAGGAGTGTATGACCCTGTTGTTCCTTGCTGAATGAGTAAAGCTAAATTTGTTTTTAATTGTTGCCCCGTGTTTGTAATATTTGTTCCATTATAATAAGTCGGAACCTGAGCTGATACGTTTACTAACGCAAATGAGAAAAAAACAATAAAAAGTAGTTGTTTTTTTAAATAATGATAATCCATTGTAAAATTAAGTTAGAAGGTTAATCTCACAAAGATAAGTACTTATCTAAATTGGTTTGTTAATTAATTGTTATGCATGCATAATTTCTGTAAGAATTTATTTATCCTCCCTAATTATATACATATACACAGGGTAATGATCGCTATAGCCTCCAGTGTATTTTCCGTAAGAAAAACTTCGAAAAGGGTACCCTTTAAAGCGCCCCTTCTTTTCAGTTAAAAATCTTTTATTAAAAACACCCGATTTAAACATTTTATAAGAAGAAAAATCTTTTTCTCCTTTATCTAATAATGCAGATGTTATTACAATCTGATCAAACAAATTAATTCGATCTCTATACCCCAAAGTACTAAAACCACGGCGAAACATGTTTTCATATGGGTTACTTTGTAAGCTGCTTTTTCTCGCAATACGCTACTTTTTGCTTCTCCACCTCTTCTTGAAGGCCAATGATTTACAAGTACATGAATTAATTCTTCATCTAAATATCCTGAAACCCATAAAATATCACGTGTATATACTTTTCTGTTTTCTTTGTATATATTAGGATTAAAAACTTATTCTTCTTTAGTTAATAAAACAGGAACATCTTTTATGGCAGAACTTATAACAAAGTACTTGTTATCCTTTTTAAATATTTTTGCAACCGGATTATCACTTTTATTATAATCTGTTCCTTCTATTGTTTTCTTATAGAATATATTTAAAGTGTCTTTATTTTCTTTTGCATAACATAAATCATAAAAATTAGTTTTATAACCTTGACCCGAAAAAAAAACGCTATCCTTCTTTATATTTATATTATAATAAATTGAAATATTAGATACAGAATCAACTCTAAAAGGTGTCGTTTTATAAGAAAATTTATTAACCCAAAAATTTTGAAATAAATTCTCATTAGTTTCTATTTTATTTGTTTTTAAAAACATCTTAGAAACATCATCTATATCGTTAATTTTAGAGATTCCATCTATGTTTTTCACCATAGTTATTCTTAGAAAAAATGCTCCATTTGTATAAGAAACATGATACACGTTATCTTCTACTAAATCTTTCTTAACTTTGATATCATTTACCCATCGAGAATCAACATCTTGTGCGTTTAATATTGGGTCATAATCCAACTCCAATTTTTCTAATTTATTAATTAGATTAGTAGTTAGATACGTTTCCTTGATTAAATTAATTCTTTCAGTATTATTATTTAATCCTAAAGTCGTTATATATGACTTATAAAAGTCCTTTATACATCTAATATTATTATCTATTTTACTACCACACGCATTGAAAGCCAAAAAAAGTATAGCTATCTGTAATATTCTTTTTATTTCCATCTTAAAATTGTATATTTTGGTTTTGCTTTTCGGTAATCAGAGCCAGCCCAAAAGTCATTTTGTATAAAATCTGAAACCCATTTATCTCCTGTAAACATTTCTATATGCCCCCATTTATGGTATTTTTTTTCACCCTGAAAAGCTTCAAAAACTGCAATATCTCCTTTAATAGGACTATAATTGCTAGAATCAATAATAGTAAATCCTTTTTTCACTAAATACGTATCGTAATCTTTAGCGTTTGTACCTGCTGGACGATCATCTGTATTAATCCCCCCCGCAACAATAGCTAACCTTACATACTTCGCACAATAACCTATCGATTTAGGCTCTACATTGGCAATTATATAATTTACAGCTTTTTCTATATCATAACCTTCTTTTACTGTACCATCATGTTTATCACCTCTTAATGTACAATCCCCAGCGGAACAATCATTTTTAAAAGCCTCTCCCTTAATTAAGTATTTCTGAACACTTAGGGCTATCTCATTTTTCATGAGTTTACCATTTTTATCAGCATCCATTCCTTTATTTTGTGCGTATGCTTTAACACGTAATTTAAAATGCCTATCATTAACATCCAACCCTTCTCCATTTTCACTAAAGACAACATGATTTTTTTTACCACTAGAAGCAGGAAATAATACTTGCAAATAAAAATCTACAAATTCTAAATCTTTACCTGCCTGCGGTTTAAAATATTTTTTCACGTAATCTAATTGTTTTAACACAGTCATATTCGCAAACTCTTTAACCCTTTTTAAAGTTTTCTCTTTACCCCAATAGTTTTTAACATATTCAATAGTTATATCTTTCCCTAGCAAAGACTTAGCTGTTTTTGGCATGAATTGTATTAATCCTGTCCCTCCAGAATTACCCATATTAGGTACATTCGTTTTAAAAGTCCCTCCACTTTCCCAAGCAAAAACAGCCATCAAATTGTTTGCCATTTTCATTTTTTTATCTTCTCCCCAAAGCTCAGCACATATTTCTATTACTTTATTTCTTTCAGTACATGTAAATTTTCCACCTCATATTAACGATTCACAAGCTTTTTTACTTACTATTGGCACATTTAACTCCTCACCTAAAACCACTGCATTATCGGCTTTTAATTTTTCATAGAGTTCTAGGGTAGTAGAAACCTTAAGCATTAAAGCACGTACTCTTGGTTTGCTTTCTACCTCGTTTTCTTCTTTCTTATGGTCTACAGCTCAATTAATACCTTCGTAAATATTAATTGAGCTTTTCATTAAATTGTATTCTAATAAAAACAAAACCTCTAAATTATAGAGGTTCTATTTTTATTTAAAATTTTGTATTTTTTATTCTTTATTTTTTATACAAGAACCATGCACCCAACCAATATTACCTTTTGGAGTTTTTACTTTATACCAATAGTCTGTTATTTCTTTTCCGTTTAATATCACGCTTGTTTGATTATTTGATTTTTCGATATAATCAAGTGAGGTTTCTTTCGCTAATAACTCTAGAGTGTTTGATAATAGATTATGGCTGTCTCTTAATTTTAGGTCATAATTATTAACAGTTAATTCTTTTTCACTTTTAACTTGTTCAAACTCTCCTATGCTATTAATTATGTATTCTCTAGCATCTACGATATACTTATTATGAATGCTTTTTTTTATAGTTATGACATAATTTTCTGAAACTTCAAACATTGTGTGTTTGACTCCAAAGCCTTTTTCATCTTCAAATTCTTCTAATTGTTTTATTGTTAAATAATCTATTATTTCATAGTTATTGTTAATAGTTAATAAACAATAATAATCTTCGCCTCTTAAATCACTTGATTTTAACAAAAGTAAATTACCCTCTTTAATTGTCTTAATTTTATAAAAAGATAAACGATCAAAATCTTCAAATTTTTTTAATATACCTTCAATAATATTACCTTTTAAAAAATCTGCTTTTTTAGTATTCAGAGGTAAATTCACATTCTTAACTTGATTTAAGACCTTCTTTAAATTAATAAAATTAGATATAGCCTCTTGTGAAGTACCTATTTCTTCTTTTTTAAGGCATAGTCTATTTGTGTATAAGTTTAAATTTTCTTGAATTGAAACAACCTGCTTATCTAATTTAAAAGTATTATCTCCTTTTAGACTAATTTCCTTTGAGTTATCACAATTAAAAACGTAAGTTTCAAAATATCCATCTGTCAAGACTTCATCAATAAACATTTGAACTTCAAATGTTACTTCTTTAGAGTTATTATTTGAAACAATACCTGTTTCAGAATAAGTCATAGCGCAACCAGAACCACAACTTATAACAAATGATTTATTATCACTAATTTTTAAAAATTGTTTATTTTCTGTTTTTTGTTTTACTACTTCTGTTTTATTATTCTTTTTACAACTCATTAGTATGGTTGCAAATAATAAAAATTTTAAAAGGGGTCTATTTATTCTCATTTTTAGAATTCATTAATGCTACAACAATAACAATTATTTGTTACTTTTTTGTTAAAGGATAATGGTTCTTGGGAGGACTCAACGTATATATACTCTGTCCTTTTATAGCGTAATCAGATTCTCCGTTTTCTTTATATAATACATATTGTTCTTTTTTAGCACCTTTCAATTCTAATGTATCTTTAGTAATACGGACAACTGTTAATTCTTTTCTTATATCTCCCTTATCGGTTATTTCTCCTGTTTCGTCTACTGTTGTTTTCCAGTATAAATCGATATTAGATTTACCATCTTTATGATTTACAGATATTAATGCTCTTCCCTCAGAAGATTCCCCCATATGGTTATGCTCATACTCAAAACTATATTCACCTTTCCATTGAGTTTTAAATTTTATTTCATCTTTAATACCATTAATTAGCTCCTTAGTACTGCCAAAATCTAAATTATTGGGAGGTGTATTAATAAGGCCAACCAATTTATTGTAATGAAAAATATTCTCCACCTTATTATTATCATAAAACAGAAGCATATTATTAATTCCCTCTTCTTCTAAATAGTATTTGATCCAAAGTGAATCTTTTGATTTTATAATTATTTTCTCTAGGACATTTTCTATCTTATCTTCTTCATAGTTAAAAGGATGTTCAGCGTATTTAAAAGCTTTAGATGATGGACTTACATCATTATTAAATAATTGATAAATATCTTCATTATTAAATTTTGAGTCCAAAAAAGCCATAAAAAAATCTATTTGTAAATAAATATCAATATTATCAATATTTATAGGTATTCTTTTTACAAGATCTACTTTATACGATGAATTTAATTTTTTTATTTTTATATTATTCCTTGTTTTATACCATTTAAAAAACACATTATGTATTTTCCCTAAGTCATTTGATTTTTTCAAAAAACTAATTGTGTCTCTTTTAATTGAACTATCTGATTTTAAAAAACTTCTTTTTTTTTGATCATTCTTACAACTTAACAACACAATGACTGTTAATGTAAAAATTGTTTTTTTTATAAAATGCATATTATTTCTTTTTTTGTTTAGTATAATGAGTTTTTGGAGTATAAAACCTATTTGTCGAAGCTGTATATCTACTCGTTGAAGTTGGATGTGATAATAAATGCCTCGATTTTCTTTTCCATTTTACCTCTACAGTACCTTGTAATTTCACACCATTGGAGTATCCGATAGGATATTCTTTAAAATTAATAGACTCAATAGTAGTTACAACATCATTAACAGAATCATAATCAACAACAACTCCTGTATGCCCATTTGTTCCTTTATCATTTTTCCATAAAAAAACATCACCTTTCTTAGGTTTATAATCCAAAGAATCATGCTTAACAAGCCAATTTATATTTTTTTCAGCAAAATTATATAATGCAGAAGTATTTAAATTTATTACTTTCTCACTCCAACCTATTTCTTTTAAATACCTACATACTGTTTCGGAACAGTCCATTGTATTCTCTCCTTCCGAAGAAACCCTATTATCGTCTTGTTTATACAGTACTATATATTTAGATTTATCTTCAAAACCCGTAGATATTGCTTTACTCTTAAGCCATTTAATCCCAGCGGGGATATTTAAATCAGAACTCTCAGTATTTCCAGCACTACTACCAAATTCACAAGTGCTAGCATCTTTTTTACACATATTATTTTTGGCACTTCCTTTACTATACCAAGTTAGTATAGCCATTTTAACTTCCCAAATATACGTTTTACCACCTGTTTTCCCATGTCGTTTGATTATTTTCCCTTTACTATTTTTATCCACCTCATCATCTTCATAAAAAAAAGTAGGGTTAGCCTTATAAGCCTTTTTAGAATCATCAAAAACTACATAGTTTTTTTCTTCTCCATGACCTGATGCCACAGGATATAATACAGATAAATAAACATCTGTTATCGTTTTTAATTTAGATTTATATTGCTTAAAATATTTTTCAACATAATCTAATTGCTCAACAACAGTCATTTTACGTAAATTATCCCTCGTAGTCCCTAAACTTTTTGCCGCAGATTTACCAAATTGAATTAACCCCGTATATCCTAAACTATTTCTTATACTTGGATCAAATTTACCTCCTGTTTCCAAAGCCATTACAGCCATTAACCAATTAGCACCTTCTATTTTATCTTTACCTATACCTAAGTTTTCTGCTATTTGTATTACTTTTTTTCTTTCGGTACACGTAAATTTTTCACCCCATACTAAAGGTTCACAAGCTTTATCGCTTCCTGTAGGTACATTTAACTCCTCTCCTAAAACCACTGCGTTATCGGCTTCTAGTTTTTCATCGAGTTCTAAGGTGGTAGAAATTTTAAGCATTAAAGCACGTACTCTTGGTTTGCTTTCTACCTCGTTTTTTACATAACGACATAGCTATACACACTAAGTTTAATATTTAGAAAATAAATAGAACATCATTCTTTTACTAATAAATTCCGAGAGGAATACCTTATAAACAAACTCTAATATTTACACTTTATTAATTTTATATCTTTTAATCTCTCTGATTGCAATTGAAAATCACTATCCTCAACCCATTCTCTTTTACCTGTTTATACATTATAAAAACCTAGCCAATTAAAAATTATAAATTCACTTTTTTTATTACAATTAATCCTCGAAATGATACTATCTTTTGAAAAATAACCCCAATCTAAATTTACACCACCGCGCCCTAAATCTTTTGGTTTATTTAAATAAATATTATAAATGGAATCATTCTTTTTTTCTAAAGTCGCATCAATGTATATTTGATTAGAGTTTACTTCAATAAAGACTTCTTTCTCTCGTATTTTCAGGGCACCTATACTCTCACAATTTATTTTCCAATCACCATTAATTGATATATCTCTCTCAAAAGATATATCTTCAATACAATCATCTCCATTCTCTTGAACTTTCTTTATATTCTTTAAGTTTTCCTGACTTACATAGTATCTATTACTATTTCCATAAAATTTTGAATTTACACGTATAATTCTTTTTAATTTATCTACCCATGATATACTGTAAAAATCTTTCTCATTTATATATAAAAATATGTTATCCTGATTTTTTAATATTTTATATATACTAAAATCACTATCTTCCATTATACCGTGTTCATGTATAGAATCTTTTTTAATTTTAAGCCTCCTACCTTCATAGCCGCAATCATTTAAAATATAACTATTTTTCCTTAGCTCTACTTCATACCACGTAGTAATAAGATTAGAAATATTTTCTTTTTTATTAATGATTACTTTCTCTTCATTTTTTAAAGATTTTTTTTCTTGTCCACATGAAATGAACAATAAAATGAATAAAAGTATACTGTATCTAATCATAATTCCACGCCAATAACTTTAAGCACTTATTCAACTTTAACACCTTTTTTCTCTTGTTCATTAACTAAAAAGTAATAGGTATCTCCTTTTTTATATAATTTTTCTTGCTCTATCTGTTTGTAAAGGCTATTATTATTTCTTATATCTTGGTAACGATACAGCATTAAGGTATCTCCCTTTTCTTCAGCCAAATAATAATCTTCTCTACCAGACATATGACCACTAGTAGTTAAATGAACACTGTCTTTTGTTATACGATAATTTGTATAATGGCCTGTCCAATCTCCACCAGCTGTTCTTCCTTCTTCATCTAAATAATGATATTTTCCTTGCCATTTTTTGGAAATATTTTGATCTGAAATTAAGGTTTTTACTCGCTCTTTTATTGTATTTTTTTCTCCTACTAGCTCATCACATATTCCTTTATCAAAACACTCTATACAAGGGGGCTTTAATAAGCTTTCATATTTAGTTTTATCAATAGCAAAATAATTAAAACCTTCTTCTCCATTAGCTAGATACATTACCCAATGACCAATTATTTTTTTCTTATCTACCCATTCAAATGTAACTTTATAATTACCCAAATTAATTCGATAACCATTTTCTTCTTTTTTTATATCAAGAATTTTTTTTCGTTCAGGTTCCATATACTCAAGCAGCATTAAATCTTTTTTAAAAGAAATTTCATTCCCAAATTCACCACAACTTTTATAAAATGAATTATCGTTTTTAACGATTTCACACCATACAATTTCTTTAAAACCACTAGTTTTGTTTGAATTGCATGAAGTAAATAAGTAAATAGATGTGTTTTCATAATTATTCGTTTTTTCTAATTTGTATAACTGTATAAGTTCTACTTGATTTATATACTGTTGTCCCTTTTAATGTGTTATCACTTTGCAAGAACAACTTGTTATCATCACTACATCCTTTATCTGGATAACTAGTTGCAACTTCATAAAAGATATAAAAAACAGCGCCATTTTCACATCCCTTACCCACAATGATTACAAAATGATCCGTACTCAAATCATTATTAAAACCTCCTTTATATTTATAAGTATGATCTACTCCAACAATTACTGGCTTACCTTTATTTAGTTGTTTATCCAAGTAAGTATTAGCTGTTTTCGCTATTGAAGAATTAATAACTAGTTTTTTATTTTCTTCCCTTCCTATTTGATACAGAGCATCACCTTTTACATTCTTAGAATAATCCAAAAGTCCCCCCTCGACACTATAATTTTTCAATACAACTCTACAAGCTCTCCAACATGCTACATCCTGTTTCTTTTTTGACCCAAATTTTGAATTATACTGAGAAATCCATTTACTATTATCCCCTCTTAAATCTATGTGTTTTTCACCACATTTAGGACACCCTCCATCCTCAGTACCTTCATAAACAATATTAGTACAAGTACTAATATCTATTTTACACTGGTTTATATATTTTCTTGAAACACCTTGCGTTTTTGCTTTTAAAACACGTGATACTGCTTCCCAGCGTTGTATTTTTTTATCGTTGTTATTTTCTTCATCTATACTTTTGTTGGCTTCATAATGAGACTTTCCATGTTTTGTATCTTTTTCTTTACTATACAACACATAATCTTTATCCTTATGAACTGCTGCTGGGCAAAAAATGGTCAAGTACATTTCTTGTCCGTTTTTAATCTTTTTGTTTCTTCCTCCTATCTCAAAATATTTTTTCACATAATCTAACTGTTCTATTTCAGTCATTAATGCTAGCTCCTGTTTTGATATTTTCAACTCTTCTGCTGCTACACTTGTAAACTGAATTAATCCTACAGCACTTTTATTTACTAAACTTTTATCTTTTTTATGTGCTTCTTTACTATACCCCTCATAAACTCGCATGGTTTTACTTTGTCCTTTTTTAGGGTTGGGTCTGTTTTTAGTTACCAAACGGATTACTGAAGAACTAAATGTTCCTGAGGTTTCAACATACATACATGCCATCATTTCATTTGCCATAAAGAGTTTTTTATCTTCTCCCCACAAATCAGCACATATTTTAATAAGCTTTTCGCGAAATTTACAACTTACTTTTGAGCCCCATACTAACGATTCACAAGCTTTATCGCTTCCTGTAGGTACATTTAACTCCTCTCCTAAAACCACTGCGTTATCGGCTTCTAGTTTTTCATCGAGTTCTAAGGTGGTAGAAATTTTAAGCATTAAAGCACGTACTCTTGGTTTGCTTTCTACCTCGTTTTCTTCTTTCCCTTTGGTTTTTATATAAAAACTACGTGGAAAATCATCTCCGTTATGCTCTAAATAAAAATAACGTACTGTACTGGCATCTTTATGGTCTGACTCCCATGCGGTAGGTACCATAAACTCTGCTTCTCCTTTTCCTTGCTTGTCTATGGGTATTTTTATAGTTTCATTTTTCTTTGGGTCTTTAGCCCAATTAATATCTTCGTATATCTTAAATGCTAAGGTTTTACCAACATAATTACGTGTTGCTACTTTTACGGTTATACAATCGCCATATTTTACAATACCAGTATGTAGTTTGTTCTCTTTCTCACATATCTTAATACTAATATTCTGGATACTCTAATTTATATGTGAAATTTATACGATCACCATTTCTTTTGAAATTAATATAAATAGTACCCATTGGATCGGATTTTTCAACAATTAACCTGTTATTTTCCACTAAATACTCTATTGAATTTTTTTCATCAATAAAACTCTTATCAGGAGAGGCTTTAAGTAGATTTTCTCCACCATATTCAAACTCACTCAAAAAGTTATTATAAGCTATATTAATACTTGAATTTTTGTAAACACCATTCACTTCCCAATACTCTCTATTATTGCTTGGGATACCTATTACAGAATAATGAGGCTTATTTTTTTTCTCATTTTTATACGAAAAAAAATACCCTCTATCTAGAATCACAACCTCTTTATTACTTTTTATATAAAAAATAGGACTCTCTATTGGCACGCATGACTCTTCATCATCTATTGTAAAAAAATCAATTGCTTTTTTTTGTAGTTTAAAATGAGTTACAAATACACTTTCTTCATCATATTTTTTTTTCTCTAATGAATAAGAGTATTTGTATATTTTTTTTGAACAATTACCAAAAAAAATAGAATCGTTTTTTATTTGAAATTTAGAATATTTCACATTCTCTTTTGCAAACCCTATGCTATATTTAGTGTTAATCCTATTTTCTTTAGTAAAATCATTACAGTACCAAGTACCATTCAGATTTAGTTTATTTTCAGTATTAATATTATAAGCTAAATTGTCAGTTTTCACTTTTTTACAATTAACACTAATTAAAGATATAAAAAATAATAAAAGTATTTTAATTTTTGTCATATAACTCCTTGCTTAAAAATTTTATTCTTTAGTTAATAAAACAGGAACATCTTTTATGGCAGAACTTATAACAAAGTACTTGTTATCTTTTTTAAATATTTTTGCAATAGGATTATCACTTTTATTATAATCTGTTCCTTCTATTGTTTTCTTATAGTATATATCTAAAGTATCTTTATTTTGTTTTGCATAGCATAAATCATAAAAATTAGTTTGATAACCTTGTCCTGAAAAGAAACAATCATCCTTTTCTATTCTTATATTATAGTCAATAAAAGCGCCAATATCATTGATCTTCCCTAGATCTTGAAAAAAATTATATTTACCAAACCACTTTTCATCTATCTCCTCTATATAAGTTTTCTTATAAAAGAATTTTTTAAAAGCAGATTCAAAATTGATAGGACTTATTACTTTCGGTTTTTTTGTTTCTTTAAATAAAATATAATCCCAATAAGCTATATCTGCATAACTCATATAATACTTGTTATTAAACCCCAAGATAGTATTTGGTTTCATTTTTACATAAATTATCTTTTTTCCTTTTTTTTTCAAAAAATCATTTACTTCCGCAGTATAAAAATTAGCATCATCCGCTATCACATAAAAATCCTCGTCACCATATTTATTCTTCAAGTCATTCATTTTCTGAATATCAAACTTAATATCAATAACACATTCTTTATGATTAATCATAATCGTATCATTTGATTGTATTATTACCTTTTGTGATAAATCACTCTTATTTTTACACCCAAAAAAAATAAAGATTAATATTATATAACTAATTATTTTTTTCATTGTTCTATTTGTATATGATAACATTTATTCTCTTTTAAAATTTTATCTAACTCTGACCTCTTCTTCATTTCTTCCCAGAAACTATTTTTATCATTTAATTTTGAATAAGAAATATCAAATGTATTTAAAATATTAGGGTCTGAACAGTGTTTCGAGACTGATGCAGGTCCCAGTTCCTTTATCTTCTGCTCCATAAGTAAAATAATTTTTTCTCTTGTTTTCCCTTTCTTTGTTTCTGAGAGATACACATCAATTACTTTTTGACCAGCAGTTGCATAAGTAGCCCTTTGCTCCTCTATATCAACACTACAATTATCGTACATTATTCTAGCCTGATCATAAGCTGTTCTAGCAACACTTGTAATATAAATATTCATGTTAGATGAAATTTCACCAACCTCCTTCAATATATTTTTTGTTTTTATAGATAATGATGATTCCTTTGCTGTCTTACCAATGAAATGAAGCGTAACTCCATTTTTTATAATTTCACCATCATGAGCTTTAGCCCCCAAAGTACAACTTCCATCAGAACAATCATTTTTAAAAGCCTCTCCCTTAATTAAGTATTTCTGAACACTTAGGGCAATCTCGTTTTTCATGAGTTTACCATTTTTATCAGCATCCATTCCTTTGTTTTGTGCGTATGCTTTAACACGTAATTTAAAATGTCTATCATTAACATCCAACCCTTCTCCATTTTCACTAAAGACAACATGATTTTTTTTACCACTAGAAGCAGGAAATAATACTTGCAAGTAAAAATCTACAAATTCTAAATCTTTACCTGCCTGCGGTTTAAAATATTTTTTCACGTAATCTAATTGTTTTAACACAGTCATATTCGCAAACTCTTTAACCCTTTTTAAAGTTTTCTCTTTACCCCAATAGTTTTTAACATATTCAATAGTTATATCTCTACCTAGCAATGACTTAGCTGTTTTTGGCATGAACTGTATTAATCCTGTCCCTCCAGAGTTATCCATATTAGGAGCATTCGTTTTAAAAGTACCTCCACTTTCCCATGCAAATACAGCCATTAAATTATTTGCCATTTTTATTTTTTTATCTTCTCCCCATAAATCAGAAGCTATCTGTATTACTTTCTCGCGCTCTTCACACGTAAACTTTTCACCCCATATTAACGATTCACAAGCTTTTCCGCTTCCTGTAGGTACATTTAACTCCTCTCCTAAAACCACTGCATTATCCGCTTCGAGTTTTTCATCCAGTTCTAAAGTGGTAGAAACTTTAAGCATTAAAGCACGTACTCTTGGTTTGCTTTCTACCTCATCTTCCTCTTTCCCTTTGGTTTTTATATAAAAACTACGTGGAAAATCGTCTCCGTTATGCTCTAAATAAAAATAACGTGCTGTACATGCATCTTTATGGTCTGACTCCCATGCGGTAGGCACCATAAACTCTGTTTCTCCTTTTCCTTGCTTGTCTATGGGTATTTTTATAGTTTCATTTTTCTTTGGGTCTTTAGCCCAATTAATATCTTCGTATATCTTAAACTCTAAGGTTTTACCAACATAATTACGTGTTGCTACTTTTACGGTTATACAATCGCCATATTTTACAATACCAGTATGTAGTTTGCCATTACTCTCGTACATGCGTAGGTTTACTATCTTCTCATCCTTATCAACGTAAAGATAATGCGTTTTTTTATTTTCCCAATTATTCCACAATACATATTCGTTTTTACAACCACTGTCTTGTTTGGCACCCGCTACAACACAAGGAAATTCTTTAATAGTAAAAAAATATTCTTGTTCAAAAAAATGATTTTCGGGTAAGGTAAAGGCTTGGTGTATAATTCCGTTTTTTGCGTTCACCTCAATAGCAGTCCCCGCATTTTTCACAAAATCATCTTTTGTTTTATTATCACTTTCCCATATGTTTAGTTCTAATTTTTCACCTGTAAGCCCTTCGGTTTCTATGTGTATATATACCTCGTGTTTAAAACCACTACGATGTATTTGGTTTCCGTTTTTATCTGCCCAATAGGCTTTTATTATTCTTGGAGCTATTACAGTTACAAGTTTAGCACTTGCGGTTTCGCCTCCCTTTTTGCTAGGGTAAATACCATAGGCTTCGTAAATAATACCCCCCAAATCTTCACTTATTTGTGTGGTACTATGGCCTGTTGCTATTATTTTATCGGCAAGTGGTTTATCGCCTTTGCAATAGCTAGTCCATTTTACGGCGTCTTTTTCGGCTTGCAATGCGGGTTCTATCGCATACTTAGCTACTTCTAAGGTTACGGTATGGCGTTTTTTCTTTGCTTCTTTTGTATCCCAAACGCATATGGTTTCTTTGTTTTGTTTTACACGAACTACATAGTTGCTACCTACCGAATATTTTAGAGTATTAACGGCGCCTGTTTTTGGGTTGGTGGCAGTAACTGTTACTCTTGTTGCACTTTGTGCTAAAGGGGCAATTGTTATTTGTTGGGGGTTGTTTTTGTCTTTTACAATGGTAACAGGAATCTCTTTCTTAGTTTTCCCTATCTTTTTATAAGCAGTGGCTTCCCACACAATACCTTTCATATGTTCTTTACCACTTAATGCGGTTTCTACATCTTTTTGGCTGTATAAAAGCCCTGCTTTTATAGTTACAGTTTCGTTTATACGTACGCGGCCTTGGGCACTTCGGTCACTTTTTCCTACAAATGGTCCAGAAACTCCTGTAAGTTTTTGGCTACCGAGTGTTATTTTTTTATAGGCAGAATTGTCTCTAGCTGTTAAATAATAAGGCCCTTTTGCACCTCCGTAAGCTTCTACAACAAAATCTCCTTGTGTTTGAAAAGGAAAATCGAAGGTTTCGCCTATATCTACATATTTACCTACTTCTTTATATTTTTCTTTTTTTGTTGTTCTATAAAATACCGCCCAGTTTATGCCTGCTTTTTGTTCATCAGTAGGCTTCTTTTTACTACTGTATTTTTTTACTGTAAAGGCAATATCTGGCTTGGTAAATTGATATGCGTTTTTATTATCCTCAGTTTTAATAGTAGCTACCGAAGCACCTTTTTCATCTTCGGTTTTTGTTTTAAACTTCCCTGCTATAAGTTCGTGTACATCTTCTTCGGTTAGGGCTGGATTTATTAGAGTTGCTACATCGTTACTTGCTTCTGCTACATCTTGTTGGCTTACGGCTTGGGTTTGCCCATGGGTATCGAAAGTTATTTTACCGCCAAAAGCACAGGTACCTTCACTGGTATCTACCAAAGCTTTTCCTTTATTTTCTAAAACAATAGGGTCGTAGGCTTCGCTCCACTTTGCTATATTAGGTATACATGGTAAAAAGGTTGTACCTGTTGGTTGCATTTTACATTTACCAAAGGTTTTTACTGGTACTTCAAAAGGAATTCCTAAATCGTTGGTATTGGCAACTAGTTTTTCTGCTCCTTCTTTATCGTTTACATATATTTTATTCTGACTAAGCACTTTTAACTTTCCTTTGGTACCGTCGTCACTCATATTACAGGAGCATTCTGCCCCGTTACAAACTACATATAATCCTGCTTTGCTTGGTTTTCCTGAACTTACATCTTCTTGTGCTTCTTCTTTTTTTTCTGGTGCTGCTTTTGTATCACTTTTACTACTGGTGCTTACGACCGTAGTTTCGCTACTAGCATCTTTAGGTGACACTTCTTCGCTTTTTGTTTCCTTTGGTATATCCATAGGAATATTTACGGTTTGCCCTAGTTGTATGTTTTCCCAATTTTTTATGGTTGGGTTTGCTTCTTTTATTTTCTTATCAAACAGTAAATAATTGGCTTCGGGGTGGTTTTTTTTATATTTATTAAGGTATTTAATAACCAAATCGTTCCGATTTTCTCGTTGCCAGTCTTTATTTTTGGTAATGGTATGTATAATTGGGTCTTTTTCCATAGTATTATAGGTATTGCAAAGTGCCTATCACTTCTTTTTATAATTACTTCAATTTTTTTAAGGTTACTACAATTTCTTTTTCATAATTGGTGTCTGCTATCCAAATACTATGGGTTATAGTAGCTGCTTCTATCCAAATAGTATCGTAATTTAATTGTAAATCACTTTTTATGGTAGCCTGTAAGTTTTGTATATCAAAGCCTGCTATTTTATTCTTAAAATAGTTGGTTATTTTTTCGGTGTCAATTTTTTGGGTATTCAATATCGATTTCGATTGTAGCTCTAATGCTTTTCCTTTTAAACCTAAGGTAGTGGTTCTTTTAAATGGTAGCGATACTGTATCTATCAACCCTTTATAATGAATAGTATCTTTACGCTCACCATAGTAAATTAAATGATCGTTTAATGTACTATTTAAAAAGAGTTGCAATATTAAATCGTTACTTAAACTTTGTTTTAAGATGTTGTAGTTTGCTAGCTTATCAGTCATTTTTTGTGCTAGCACTTCTAAAACATCGCCAGTGTATTCTTTAAAAATTAGTTGCTTTTGTTGGTTCCAATTGTCAAGCAATATTTTATAATTAGCTATCTCTGCTATATCATTATACTTGTTTACACTAAATTCTAAGTCATTTAATGGCGTTGCTATTTTTAAATACAGACTGTCCATTTTTACAGTATTCTTACTATTATTTAGTATAAAATCGCTTTTTTTCCAAGTACTGTAATTAAGATCTCCGCTTTTTTCTACTTGTAAGTTGTATTGTATCGAGTTACTGGTTGTTTTAGATAATCCTACTGTTTTTTGTTGTATCGTAACTTTATAGGTTACTTCAGTTAGCGATGTTTTATATTTTGGTGGATTCTCTATAATTTGGTTGTGCTTTTGCATATTTTTTCTTTTTCTTTTTGCTAATTTTTTTCAATTTTCATTTTTTTTTAATGGGTGTAACAATAAGTATCTCGTTACTATTTTCTTCTCGCTACTTCTCTTTAATTTTTTTTATACGAAGCAATACTTGGATTATAAAAACTTTTAAAAAAACGTTCAACTTGCTCCTTTTTTACTTTAGATACAATTTTTTCTTTTTCATAAAACTCATTTATTGACATAGCAGAAAGGCTTATAAATCCTTTTTTGTCTTTTATTTCAGCTTCTCTCCCTATATATTGTAAGTATATTCCGTCTTCACCTTTATAAACGTACAAGTGATTAATATAATCGTTTGCCCATTTCATTATATTTTCAAACTTCAGTACTCCTACCAAAGAGTCTTTGTAAGAAAAATAAACCTCATAACTCATAACATCATTATTTTGAACATTATACTTTTCTCCTTCAAATAATAATGTTTCAATTTTTGATGCACTATTAGGGTATTTTACATCTTTTATGCTCAACATGTTAATTTTCATATTTTGCAAGAGCACGGCGTCTCCATATAATTCGAATTTAGGTTCCATTGTTGTACAGCTTGTTAAACTAAATGCAGCAGTTAACATCAGTAAATATTTTACTATTGTATCTTCTACACTCATTAAATTCTCCCTAAACTGTTTTTTTGGTTTTTGCTCCATTTTATATGATAATTAAATTATCTCCATTTCTTTTTAAATATATATACATATGTTAGAAAAAAAGGCACTACGTAACCAGCAACAATAGAACAGATTAACAACAAACTTCTTTTAGGTCTGTTTAACACCCCTATATACAAAACATAAATAATGAGCAATAATAAAGGAATAACACCTAGCCATTTCTTTTTAGCAAATAACAAAAAAGAAGTTATTAATACCATTATTGGATATACATAAAACAATAAATATTCAACAAATATTCCCCAAGAAATATTTGTTTTTTGTACATTAAAATTTTCCTCATAAATTATCCTTGCTAACTCATGAAAACAAATAGCAATCAATCCTGCTAATATGGTAAAAGTGATAATAACACCTGTTTTTATAGTATTTCTCATTTAAAATATTTTTTAACATCTTGTTCTTTAAGAAAAATACCTAAGTTATTTTCAGGGTACCCTTTTCTGATTGCTTTATATGTTTTTTGACATAATATAACTCTCTTTTAATTTACCTCCTTTTACATTTCCCAGCCAAATTCTTTGTATTCATCTCGAGTAACAGAAATATTCATTTTATACCGTGTATCATACTTTAGATGCAAGGTATTATATAATGTTATTTCTATACTTCTATTTCTTATAGGCTTATCTACAATATTAAATGTTACATAACCACTCTTACCATTACTAAAATAAAATCTATTATTATTCTTATCTATTAAGCTAAAAGTTAAATTATCATATTCTATATTAAAATTTAGTTTAATTGAAGGTTTATAATCTCCGTAATAAAGAACTTTAAAATCTTGATTTTCTATTACCAGTTTATAGTCATCTAAAGGATAAAGTAGCATATGCTTAATTTTAATATAAGTTCCTTTATTTATAACTTCTTCTTTCTTTGTTACCTCATAACCTTCTTCTATTTTTTTAATCCATTTATCAGTAACTTCAAAGCTTTTATCTGAGATAGGAATTATTTTATAAATTATAAGCACTATACTAACAACCACTAAAATTAGGTATCCTCTATATTTCTTCATCTTTTAATTATTTTTCAGAAGGCTTTATCCCCTTTTTAAAAACATACATATTACTAGGTAATCCATAAGGTGTACTACCAATTGTTGGAGGAGCAAAAGCACCTTTTGAATGCCAAAGAGCCTCATCCCAATCTACTACCCATTAAAATTTACTTAAGGTATAAGTATTTCCTTAAATGATTTTTCATAATTGTTTTTTATACTGTCGTCTACAATCTTATTTTTTTTAAAGAAATCTTCTAGTGTTAACAATTTTTTAAAACCACTTTCTTTATGGTCATCTTCTTTAAAGAATACCACTTTTGCATATATACTTTCCCCTTCTTTTTTTAAAAATATTTTTTTCTCTCCCAAATAATTAAAATAATCTGGGTTAAAATCAGAATAATCTTCAAAAAAAAGAGTGTTATTATAATTTATACTAACTCCATAAGCTAAAATTTCATCAACATTTTTTTTATACTTATTACCTTTATGATATGTTGTGAATGAATGCCACTTCTCTTGGTAATCTGTATACTCAATATTGATATGTAATTTATCTAAAACCTCTTTTGGCCCTTCTATTGTAAAATTAGTATTCATATTTGTACAATTAAAAAAAGTTAAACTAACTAGTAGTAACAATCGTTTTCCTATGGTCATTAAATTCGCTTTAATGTGTTGATTTGATTTTTTGATATAAAGCACTCTTGGGATTATAATATTCAAAAAACATTTTATGATAAGATTCTTTCATTTTCTGAGAGGTAATAGTTTTATTATTATACCAATCTTTCAGCGAAATCATAGGTGTTTTTTTATAAGTACTCTTGTGTTTAATTTCTGATTCTCTTCCAATATACTGTACATATAAAGAATCCTTTTCTTTGGATACATATAAATGATTAATATAATCACCACTTTTATCATCTATATTATCAAATTCTAAAACTGCAACCGACGCCCCCTTATATGAAAAGTATATTTTATGAAAAAAGGTATATTGAGTATCTACATTAGATAAAACTCCTTTATCCAATAAAGTAAAAAAAATTTCTTCTTCAGGATTTGTCTGACGTGTTAAATGTAAATTAATTCTTAAATCTTTTAACACTTCAGATTCGCCAATTACTTTAAATTTTGGTTCTGTATTCATATTTGTACAATTAAAAAAAGTTAAACTAATTAGTAGTAACAGTTGTTTTCCTATGGTCGTTAAATTCGCCTTGATGTGTTGATTTGATTTTTGCTCCATTTTTATTACAATTCATTGGATTAGCTTTAAGAAAATCTTCTTTTAGTCTAAAATCTCAAAATCATTTCTTCCTACATTAAAATTTGTTATATAAAACTCAAGTCTTTTTTTATCTCTATGTAGTCTAATATCATTATAGTAGTTAAAACTACAACGTGCTCCATCTTTTTTTCTAGTAAAAATTAGCCCTAACTCTCCTTTTAAAGAGTCTACACATATTTTTTTTATCTTTATTTTATCTTTATAAATGCCTGAATAAATAACTCTTTTTTTTTCATCTTCATGGAGTGTGATATCTACCTTACCTTTGAAATTAACAAAAGGAAATTTATATCTAAAAATAACTTCTAAATCCTTTTGATTTTTACAATTGTATTTTTCTGTCTCTAAAAAAGATAAATAAGCTTCTTTATCATCGGTTTCAAATTCATTAGGAAATGTTATTTCTGTAAACGCACTTGAAGCTATAAAATACAAAAAGATTATGCTTATTGCCAGCGTTATTAAAATTATATATGTTTTATTTTTTTTCATTAGTATCCTATTTAATTTTCTTTTTTAGGCTTCATTCCTTTAGTGAATTTAAACAAGTTTTTTGGTAATCTCTCAGGGCTATTACCCCCAACAACCGCCCCATATGCACCATTAGGATTCCACAACGCTTCTGCATCATCCCAAGAAGTTGGTTTTTTTTGTATTCTAATACTTTTGTCTTCTATCTCAATGTATTCTTTCTGGTAGTTTCTATCTTCATGATCATACCAAGTATTTCTATAATTTGATCGAACTATATAAGCATAAACAGAAATATTTAGATAATCTGCTAATTTTTGTGCTAAACTATTCTCTATGTCTGCAACTTTTAATGGAGCAGAAATGCGTTTGATGCTTATCCCTTTATTAATATACCAACTATTTTTATTATCATAAAACTTTTGCGCTTCTTCTCTTGTTGCAAACCATTCAGTTGCTGTTATTAATGTTCTCGGATTTATTGGATAATATTCAACCTCATAACCTTCTTTTTCAAAACTATCGTTTTCACTATTATTACCTGTTCTACAGGCATAAGAATATAATCTTGCGTCATTTGAAAATGATTCTTTTTTTAATTGATTAACATGTGTTTTATTAAACTCTTGGTTTAAATTATTATCTATATTCATATTTAAGATATTAACTTCGCCTAAACCAAAAGTTATTTTACTAGGTAATCCATGAGAGAATATTTTTAATTCTTTAATTTTTGTATTTTCCCTTGATATAACTTCATTTCCTTTATTTATATAATTAATCATTTCAGAGGCTGAATTAATCTTAATAAAATTTAATCGGTCTAAAAAAGTCTTTCCATTACTTTCAAAAGTTGTTAACTCTTTCGAATTATATCCGTCTGTAAAAATTAGAATCGTAATACAATCCGCTTTATTTTCTTTATTTAATTTGACTTCTCTTATAGCTTGCGCCGCAAAAATCAATTTATTCTCACGCGTATTATAATGTTGTTCCGTTCCAACAACAAATATCTTCTCAAACAATTTAATATCACAAGCTACACTAACACTATCACTAGGGTTTTGAAAATAAGCATATACTTTTAAAGTCTTATTATCCCACAACTCCTCATCAATGTATATTTTTTTAGTTACTACACCACCAATAACAGTTCCTGGGTTTTTAAAATGTTGTATTGCCCCGTCGTCTATTTTATATGCCCATTTTACAGATTGCAGCTCTATAGGTGTCGCTTTTCTAGAAAACACCGCTGCCGTAAAAATATATTCTTTACCTACAACTACTTCTTTTGGACCTTTTACTTTTTTAACCAATAAATCTTCTTGAGCATCTGGCGTTACAGCTTCATAACTACTGTAAGTAATTTCTTTATCGCTACTAACTACTACACTTTTTGCAGCATTAAGATTAATATCTCCATTGGTTGCGTTCAGCATTATTTTTTCTGCTGTTTTGGTAATTACTTTACCTATTTTAATAATAGTACCACTCATCTAAAATAATTTTACTTTATCGCCTGTATTATTATTTACGCTACCTGCGCTGTTTAAATCGATACTTTCTTTAGTGCTGTTTTTAGAAATTACCTCGGCATGTTCTTCTAAATTAGTGGCAAGAGTTTGAAAGTTTTCTGATGCTTGTTCGGTAATTGTTTTTGCCATAATTAACAGTGCTTCGTTGGCAATCATATTTAAATTATCACCCGCACCAATATTCATATCATCACCCGTGTTTATTCCCATATTTTTACCAGCACTCATCGTTAAGTTTTCACTTGCTGTAATGTCTATATTTTTAGCACTGATACTAATGTTTTCTGGCGCACTAATTCGTATATTTTTATTTGCAGTATCAATAAATATAATATTATTATTTTTATCTGTAATGGTAATACTCTCGCTATTATTGGTATCATTAAATTCTAAAATATGCCCACTTTTAGTAATAATACTCTTATAATTATTCTGATCTTTACCACCAGCTCCATTATTACCATGAAATAAACTTCCCATTACAAAAGGCTGGTTTGGGTCGTTGTAACGAAAACCAACCATTACTTGATCTCCTTTTTCAGGTATAAAAACATGTCCTCGGTTTTGTGCATGGTGATCACTACTACCTGCATCGGGAGTCATTACACGTATCCAACTTGTTTTTAGTTCGTGCTTTTGCCATTGAAATTGTACTTGTACGCGCCCTTTTTGGTTCGGGTCTTCATTTGATAATACGGTAGCTACTTGAGTAGCTGCTTCTGGAAAGGCTACTTCTGGCACGGGTAATATGGTTGTACCTGATGAAATTGCCTCAAATTCATTTCCATATTCACTTGATCCTGTAGCAGTATGGGTTATTTTAGTAATAATATACTCACCATAATTTTTTACATTAAAAGCATCAATTCCGCGTTGAGCGCCTGTTACTTTTATAACAGTACCTACAGTTAAACCTTGTTTGGTACTAGTAGCACTTAGTACATTAGCTGTTGCTATTTTGCTTGCCTGTTGGCTATATACAAAAGTGTCTATTTCACTTTTATTCTCTGCTTTAGTCGCTAAATTTTCTTGAGTATTTATGGTAAATAGTTCTTTAGATACATCAAAAGCATAACTACCCAATTCGTTTAAACCCTCTACACGCCCTCTTGTTTTTGTTTCGTCTCTAACATTTTGCAATGCATTGTATTCGTAACTAGTGGCAGTACTTGCTATGGTTTGTATGGCAATATTAAGGGTGTCCATATCTGCTCCATATTCTACCGTTATTGCCGCTGCTAAGGTTGGTTTACCAAAAACCAATTGTATACCATCATAATACAACCATTCGTTATATTGTTTCGCTAGTCGTTGTATAAACTGAAAGTGATTTTCTTTGTATTGTGCTTGGTAAGTAATTGGTGTTTTAAATACAGGTTTTATTTTGGCAGTTAAGCCTGCTGCTCTAACGGTATCGTTTACAATGGTATCTAAGCTTTTATGCAACCAAGAATGCATGTGTGCACCGTTTTCTAATAAAATGGTTTTAGAATATCCGCTAACAAGCAATTTACCATCAAAACCATTGCTGTGTTGTAGTTTTACATTGGTTATTACGCCTAAAAAATCGGTATCGTTAAAATTTATTACAATCGATTTCCCTAACCATTCTTTTGAGTCGTCTAGCGTATAAGAACCAACGGTTTCAACAGTATCATAATCTACTATTAAACTAAAGGTATGATGATTGTTTATGGCTTGGTTAAGCGTTACTTTTTCAAAGTTATAGAGCGTTTCTCCGTCTATATTAATCGTTGTTGTTGGTTTCATTTTTCATTTTTTTTAATACGAAATAATAGCATACTAAAACAGCCGTTAAACTGTGTATTACTATAAATAAATTATGTATAACTGCCACTCAACTAAATAACATCATTTGTTTACACATATTGTGTAGTATTCGAATTCACATAACAAAAAAGCTTTAACATGTAAAAATCGCAACACAATAGCATCATTTGTTTACAAATATTATATCTTATTTTAATTTACATACCTAAATAGCCTTAGCTTGTATGCAATACTGAAATAAATTAAGCAAGACTATTGTTACTACTATTGTATTCGTATACTATTAGTATTTTTCTCTTTTTCAAATTAGAGCTTATAGCAAAAGCTCTTTTATAAATATTTTGATTTTTTAAATTATACTTCTCGATACAATTTTCTAACGAAAATTACTCGAAGTGACAATTTAAACCAAAAAATAGTGTTCTCGATACTAAATCATTCCAGAATTTCACTCAAACTGACACTTTTTTATTAGTTAGAACTCACGTTTATAAGTAGTAAAAGAGCAAACCTTATAGGTTTGCTCTTTATTAATTTGTACTTATGCTACTGGCCAACGATTATCGATAGCTGCATTACCAATAGTCATTTGTTCTGCCGAAACAGTAAAGTTAATAGTCATTGGTACGTCTCCGTTTACATGTAAGTTTTCTTTATAGTATACGATATACGCATTCTTAAATTCAACTTCTTTCATTTTTGAATCTTCTTCAGATTTCTTAAATACAATTTTTCCTTCAATAGCTTTAAATTGGCTATTTAACATCGCTTCGATTACTGATGAATCTGCGGTAGATTCTATTGTAATGTTGATTCTTCCTCCGTAAACATTAGATGCAATTTTACCTTTCTTATCAGTATCTCTACTAAAAGAATATTCTGTTGCTAATACGTCAAATTCTTTTCCTCCTAATTCTAGCGATGCTCTAAACGATCCCATAATTTTGTTTTTTAATTATTAATTTTTAAAATTTTCTTTTGCTTTATGCATAGCGTAACTAGTATTATGTAAACATAAAACGGACTCTCCTATAACAATAGGCAATTATATAATAAGCTAAAAAAAGAAACATGCGCTACCAGGAGATCCCCAATAACGATACTTTTATAGTATAATACAGGCTTTAGTAGCCTATATAAATACAAGTATGACAGTTTATTTTACATAGCAATTATAAAATTACAAATTGTCAAATTTGAGTTGTAAATATAATCACTTATTGTTTATAATAAAAAACAATTTTGCATAAAGGTGACATTAAATAGAAGTCTGTTAAAAATTTAAAGTTCTAACAACCAAAAGGTAACACAATACATATTATACCAATACGTAATAACAAAAATCATGAAGTACTATTACTCTGAAACTCTTTAATAAAATTATGTAAACTAGCAATTTCTGTATTTAAAGCGGATATCTCCGTTTGTAATACTACTATTTTAAAAAGTGAACTATCGGCTAATTGTAGTTCTAAATGTTTTTTACGCAAATTAATCCATTTTGTATCATTACTTGTTAAACCCTCTTTTTGTAATAGTTCTAAACACGCATGTATACCACGCAACCAATTAGCTCTTTTTTCTTGTAATAATTGTAGCGAGGCATGTTTTCTATGCAATTTTTTTTCTGCTTTTTTTAATAATTGCATTAATTTAGGTAACGCTACTTCTTCTTCGTTCTTTATAAAGTTTAACGCATGTGCTAATGCTGCTATAGGTGTTTGTAAGGCAAGTGCTTTGTATATTGTTAGCAGTTTATTAAATAGGGCATTGTTGTACGATCTTCGATTTGAAGATAGCGATTTTAACGTATCGTACGAGGCTCCTGTATAATTTGCTAATGAAATATTAGTAATCTTAAAACATGTTCTTATAGCTGTTAGCATAATTCAATTTTTTTTGTTTTTATTTTTTTTAAGTCTATTAATGTACACTCGTATATTTTTTAAATTAATAAGTGTACAAGCATGTACACCCATTTTATTTTTATTTTCCCTCAGTGTACAGCTATGTACACTCACTTTTTTCACTATAACTTTCGGTGTACAAAAATTACAGAAAAACCTTTTTCATAAACAGTACTAATTAAAACATAATGGCTTTTTTTTATTAAAAGTAGCAAACAAAGCTTCAAGAGCTTTTAGATTATAATGAGTAACCAATTCGGATATAAAATGATTGTAAATAAATACGTTTTAATTTTCTATCGAACTCACGTTAAAAAAGAGAGTCGGTTTTAGTTTTTATCCTCCCTAATTAAATACATATACACAGGGTAATGATCGCTATAACCTCCAGTATATTTTCCGTAAGAAAAACTTCGAAAAGGGTACCCTTTAAAACGCCCCTTCTTTTCAGTTAAAAATCTTTTATTAAAAACCCCCGATTTAAACATTTTATAAGAAGAAAAATCTTTTTCTCCTTTATCTAATAAAGCAGATGTTATTACAATCTGATCAAACAAATTAATATTATCTCTATATCCTAAGGTACTAAAACCGCGACGAAACATGTTTTCATATGGGTTATAAAGATCTCCTTCTTTAACATCACGTTTCTTTTCTTTTGTTTTTAATACCTTTTTAAAACTAGCATTAGTAGGGTCATCATTAAAATCACCAATAATAAACACTTTCGGAGCTGGGTCGTTCTTCTTAATTTCTGCTATTATCTGGGTTACTTTGTAAGCTGCTTTTTCTCGCAATACGCTACTTTTTGCTTCTCCACCTCTTCTTGAAGGCCAATGATTTACAAGTACATGAATTAATTCTTCATCTAAATATCCTGAAACCCATAAAATATCACGCGTATATACTTTTCTGTTTTCCTTGTATATATTAGGATTAAAAACCTCAAAATGTATTGGTTTAAAATATTTTTTCTGATATAATAAACCAACATCAATACCACGCTTATCAGGTGAATCAAAATGAATAATTCCGTAATTTTTATCTTTAAGGTTTTTAGAGTTTACTAAATCTTCAAGCACCTTTTCATTTTCTACCTCAGCAACTCCAAGAATTGCAGGACTCGTATTTGTTTTTTCTGCTCCTAGTTGTAAAATAACCTGCCCTAGTTTATCTATTTTATCCCAATAAATTTTTTCTCGATCGCCTTTAATTTCCATTATAGGGCTTGCCTCATCATTTTTATCTAAATCATTTATAGTATCAAAAAGGTTTTCAAGATTATAAAAACCTATCGTTCTTATTTTATATTTTTTTTGTGCTTCTACCTTTCCTAAGAACAGTATAATAAACAGACTAATTATTCCTAATATCTTTTTCATTTCATAATTTTTATATGACAAAAAAACATCACATATGTAACAACCAACAATTTACCTAGATTTTAATATAAAAAAAATTATTATTTAAATTATTATTTATTATTTTTACCCACCTCCTTTTTATTTTCTTTTCACGGTGAATTAAGACCAATAAACAAACTATAAATAAGTGTTTATGAGGATCTTTACCGTAACAATACTATTATTGTGTTTAAGTTTTTTAAATTTAAGCGCACAAAACGCTATAAAAGGAATTGTAATAAATAGCGACTCTAAAAAACCTTTACAAGGTGTTTTAATAAGTGTAAAAAAAACAAATTTTAATAGCTTAACTAACTTTAATGGTGGTTTTACACTAAATAATTTACCTAAGAAAGAATTGGTTATTACAATTTCCTTAAAAGGATTTAAAACTCAAAACAT
The DNA here is from genome assembly GCF_000430545.1 of Tenacibaculum ovolyticum DSM 18103. Taxonomy (GTDB): domain Bacteria; phylum Bacteroidota; class Bacteroidia; order Flavobacteriales; family Flavobacteriaceae; genus Polaribacter; species Polaribacter ovolyticus. The sequence continues at coordinate 221,069 of NZ_KE387164.1, read as the reverse complement.
TCCTATTCAAATAACTGAAGGTCTCCTAGATTTAGGAAATATTTCAATAGACGAAGACACTTCCAATGACATCGACTTAAGTATAATTACGCTTACAGATGATGAACTAAATGATGATTCTAGCATTGCCGATAACATTACTGGTTTACTACAATCATCAAAAGACACTTATTTGCTAGCTGCTGCTTATGAATGGAGTGCTTCCTTCTACAGTATAAAAGGTTTAGGGTCTGAAAACGCAAAGGTTCTTATTAATGGTATTGAAATGAATAAACACTACAACGGTCGTCCGCAGTGGAGCAATTGGGGTGGTTTAAATAGTGTATTAAGAAATCAAGATTTTAGCAGCGGATTATCTCCTTCAGCCTATTCTTTCGGTGGTATTTTAGGAGTTACAAACATTAATACTCGTGCTTCTTATTATAAAAAGAGCATTAGCATTTCTTACGCATCTTCAAATAGAAGTTATTCACATCGTTTAATGGCTAAGTACAGCTCGGGCTTACTAAAAAACGGATGGGCATTTACCGTATCGGCAAGTAAAAGACACGCTAACGAAGGCTTTACTGAAGGAACTTCATATAATGCTTATTCAATTTTTGCTTCTTTAGAAAAACAAATTAACAAAAAACATAGTTTAAACTTCACTGCCATTCAAGCTAAAAATAGCAGAGGAAAATCTGCTGCCAACACACAGGAGGTTTTTGATTTAAAAGGAACAGCATACAATCCTTATTGGGGCTATCAAAACGGAAAAATTAGAAATGCTCGAATTAAAAGAGTTAATGAGCCGATTTTTATGCTAAATCACTATTGGAAATTAAGTAGTAAAATATCCTTAAATACAGGAATTGCATATCAGTTTGGGGAAACTGGTAATAGTCGGATTGATTTCAATGGAGGTAACGATCCAAGCCCAACTTATTACAGAAAACTACCTAATTATTTTTTAAACAACTCTTATGGGCCAGATCATGCAAATGCCTATAAATCGTTCGTAAATTTTAAAAATGACGGACAGTTAAATTGGCTTGATTTATATATTGGAAATGAAAACACCAATAACAACGCTTTGTTTGCTCTCTATGAAGATCGTAACGATGATAAACTATTAACAGTAACGACTAATTTAAATGCTGAATTAACCAACAATATTACGTTAAGTGGTAACTTAGAATATAAAAAATTAAATTCTGAAAACTTTGCCAATGTATTAGATTTATTTGGCGCAAGCGGATATTTAGACATTAATAAATTTGGAGATATTGGTAATGACAATCTTCAAAACGATTTACGAACCCCTAATCGAGTGGTAAAAAAAGGGGATCGATTTAAGTACAATTACAAACTAATGTCACAAGTTTATGGTGGCTTTACTCAATTACAATTTAAATACAATAAAATAGATTTTTATACTGCTGCTGCTATTCATAATAAAGCATACCAAAGAGAAGGTTTGTATAAAAACGGTATCTACCCAGGAAGTTCAACAAACGCCACAATACCAAACTCTTTTGGTAGATCTAAAAAAATAAAGCACTTTGGTTACGGAATTAAAGCAGGTTTCACTTATAAAATTTCAGGGCGTCATTTATTAGATTTTAACGGGGGATATATTAGTAAAGCTCCATCTATCCGAAACTCATTTGTAAATTCAAGATTCAATAACTTGACTGTAGCAGATGTGAGTAGTTTAAATAATGAAAAAATCACATCTTTAGATGCTAGCTATATTGTAAGAACACCTTTTATTACCGCAAAATTATCAGGATACTACACAACAATTAAAGATGCCACTAATATTGCTTTTTACTTTACTGGAGCTGATAATCTTTTTGTTCAGGAAATTACAACAGGAATAAATAAAAAACATTTTGGAACAGAAATAGGTATTGAAGCACAAGTAGTATCTAGCTTTAAATTAAAAGCAGCTGCCAATATCGGGCAATACACTTATAACAATAATCCTAATGTAACTTTAGCTTCTGAGATTAGTACAAAATCTAATAATACTGGCTTTAATGATAGGGGTATTAAAGATTACGGAACAGCAAACCTAAAAAATTACAGAGTTGCTTCAGGCCCTCAAACAGCCTACTCTTTCGGTTTTGAATACAGAGACCCTAACTACTGGTTTATAGGAATGACACTTAATTATTTAGGTAACATCTATGTATCTCCTTCAATAATAAAAAGAACTACTTCTTTTGTTTCTGATGATGGTCAATTTTTTCCAAATTTTAATCCTGACATAGCAAGAGAATTACTTTCACAAGAAAGATTTGATGACTATTTCACCTTAAATGCTATTGGAGGAAAAACTTGGAACATTGGTAAAGGCAAATACATCGGATTCTTTGCGAGTTTAAATAATATACTTAATGAAAAATATAAAACAGGAGGCTACGAACAAGGAAGAACTGCAAACTATAAATTAGAAAGTAAAGATCAAGTAAATGGAACTCCCAATTTCGGAACTAAATACTGGTACGGTAGAGGCGCAACCTACTTCTTAAATATAAATTATAGATTTTAAAAAAAACAGCATGAAAACAAAAAACATTTTTAAATACATTGGACTATTTTTTATTATTCTTTGCTCTTGCATAAATAATGAAGATTTCTCAATTCCTACTTTAGAGGAAAACAAAGAATATGTGAATCTAACATCATTAAATGACATTGCTAATTTATACCAGGGAAATCTTGTAGCATTCGAGGAAGAAATTACAACTTCTGGATATGTAGTTTCAAGTGATAAGGGTGGTAATTTTTATAAATCAATTTTTATTCAAGATACCCCCACAAGTCCAACGATTGGTGTTGAAATAAAAATAAATGACACAAATTTAAGTGCTAGATATGCTATCGGTAGAAAAATTTTCATCAACTTAAAAGGATTATTTTTAAATAAAACTCAAGGTAATTATCAAATAGGAAGTAAAAATACTTTTGGAAACGGAGTAGATAGAATAAGTGTAAATGACTATGTTTATTTTATAGATAGATCTTCTGAAATTAGTGACATAATACCAACACTCTTGGATATTTCAGAATTAAATGAAAAGCACACAAATACACTTATTAAAATAAACAATGTTCAATCTGAAATAAAAGGATTACAATATGCAACTCCAAACAGTAGCTCAGAATATGTGATTAACAGGTCGATTATTTCATGTAATACTTCCGAAAAATTAACGCTGACAAATAGCATTTTCACATCTTTTAAATCATTATTTATTCCAGATAAGAAAGGAAGTATTACTGGTGTTTTTAATATGCTCGATGATAAAAAATATTTAACTATTAGAAATACGAATGATATTGATTTTAATGAAGAATATGGTTGTTTTAATAATCCTACTGAAGCTTCTCTCGCTGATATAAAATCCTTATTTACGGGAGTTGAAACAAAAATCTCTCAAAACTCAAAAATAAAGATTATTATTACCTCTGACCTTAGTAAAAAAAACATAACCAATAAAGAGGCTTTTGCTCAAGATGAAACAGCTGGAATTTCTTTATCCTTTAGTGATGCTCATAATTTAAACCTAGGTGATGCAATAGAAATTGCTGTAGGCGGATTAAATTTAACTAAAAATAATGGGGTGCTGCAATTAAATCTAGCTTCTTCAAATATTATAAATAAAGCAACTGGCACCTTACCTGTTCCCGAATTAATAACAATTGAACAAGCATTATCAGGAAATTATGAAAGTAAATTAGTTAAAATTGAGAACGTTCAATTTAAAGACTTAACAAAAAATTACACCTCAGAAAACATATTAACTTATGATTGCACTAACGAATTAAAACTTCTTTCAGTAAAAACAGATGCTTTGTTTGCTAACAACCTAGTAAGTAACAAAAAGGGACTTATTACAGGAGTTATGACTAATTTTAACGGAGTTCAAATACACATTAGAAATGAAACAGATATAAATTTTACAGAAACTTATACCTGTACCTCTACTGGAGGTGGCTCGGAATCTAATACAGATTTATATTTCTCAGAATATGCGGAAGGGTCTAGTAATAATAAATATATTGAAATTTATAACGGCACTGGTACTACTATAAACTTAGCTAACTATAAATTACAATTATACCGTAACGGTTCTTCAGCAGCTACTAGAGAACTAGAATTAAATACCTTAACCAATACATATTTAACAAACGGAGAAGTAATCGTTATCTATAATTCTAGCGCAAATAATCATATTAAAAATGAAGGAGATCTTTCATCGTCTGTAACTATTTTTAACGGTGATGATGCTATTGCACTTCTAAAAAACGACGTAATAATAGATGTTATCGGAAAAATAGGTGAAGACCCAGGGGTTGGTTGGAGAATTGCAGATACCGAAAACGCCACCAAAGACCATACTTTAATTAGAAAAACCACAATTACTAAGGGTACTAAAAACTGGGCTGCAAGTGCTGGCACAAACGCTTCAAATTCTGAATGGGAAGTAAAAGATAAAGACGATTTCTCTTCTGTTGGTAAAAAATAATTTCTTTAACAAAACAAACCCCAAGCTTTTAAAGCTTGGGGTTTTATTTTAAACTATTTATAATTTAGAATAACTGGCATTACTCTTTAATAAACTGCTGAGTATATTTTTTTCCTGTTTTTTCTAATGTAATAAAATAAACACCTGTTTTTATATTAGAAACATCAATATTGTTTGTATCAGAAGACATTTTTACTTCTTTTACTAAACTTCCGTTCACATTATAAATATAAATATTTCTATGCTGCCACAATTCATTATAAACTTTAACCGTAAACTTATCTCCTACCACAGGATTAGGATTAGAAAATAGTACGTTTTTATCATTTACCAATTTTTTGGTAAAATTATTCTTAGACAAATTAGCACTAGTACAACTTCCTATTTTATTCCAGCCAGTATTTGTTCTTTCATATAAAGAATTAGAATACACAACTTTTTCACCTGCTTGGTAATTCTTAGAAGCATCATATGCTGCTACACCATCACAAATACCAGCTGTACTTCCTTCTGCTATAATCACAGAATAATCCTCAACTTCACCATAATCAAAAGTACCACAAGAAGTAGGAACAGCATTATAACTCATAGCAACTCTCATTCTTGTTTTTCCTAATTTTGAAGTTGCAGGAACAACAAAAGAAGCACTTACAGGACTTGTTTTCGAAGGAGTTTTCGTCCAAACTTGTTCTCCTGCATCATTAAAATCAGAATCTTGATTATAATCTATCCAAACAGCATATCCCTCATTATATTTAGTACCTGTCCATTTTGGTGTTATCGTTAATGTATAAGAAGCTCCTTTGTTTAAACTGGTAGATAAATTAGTAAAATCTTGATACCCATTCACTGTTCCTGAATTATTATTAATTGTACCTAGTGTAACATTTTGAATATATTCATCATTAACATTTCCTCCCTTTAAATCACAATAAACAACAGGAACAGGAGTAACAGCTCCCTCTTTTTTTGCTACCTCAATTAAATATTCAATTCCTAATTTAGCAAACTTAGCAGCATGTGTTGCGTTAGCAGTAACAGATCGGTTAAAAGTATCATTTACGGTATGAATATATGGATTAGAGTCATTGAAAGAAGCTTCAAAAGGAAAAGCCGCGTCATATCCCTGTTGCGCCCAACTATAGTGATCTGAACATCCGTAATTACATCGCGTATAATCATAGGTGAATTTATTTGTTCCTGAAGAATTATAATGATCCATTAACTGAGCTAAAAAACCATTTAACGCACTACTATTATAACTATCATCAGAAATATAAACATCTTTAGGTGAACCTTTATAATTGGTCATATCAAACTGTAAATAAGATAAAACGTTTATATTTCTATTTTTATAATCTTGAGCAATTTCTTTAGACCCTCTTAACCCAACTTCTTCTGCAGCATAAGCCATAAACTCAATGGTTTTTTGAGGTTTATAATTCATTTCAAAAAGCACTCTTGCAACTTCAGTAATAGTCGCTATTCCTGATGCATTATCATCGGCTCCTGGAGCATTTGTTTCACGCTCGGGACTTACAGAATCTATATGCCCACCAATTATAACGTATTCATTAGGTGTTTCACTTCCTTGAATAGTCATTATAACAGATGGCATTGAAGTACTATTATGCTCAACTATTCTAACAGAAACATCTGTTCTACTTCCTTTCATACTTTCCCATTTTTGTTTTAAATCAAGAACAGATTGTCTTGCTTTTTGAGTAGTATGATACCTAGTTCCATAATTTTCAAGCTCCTTAATATGGTTTGCTATATTTGTGTTATTAACCAAATTAATACCTTGATTAACTAATTGATCTTCGGAAATACTATAACTAGCTCTTTTTTGAGAGCCTTTTCTACTTTGTAATTTTTTAAGTGTATTAAGTGCATCTTTTTCTGATGCTTCATAAATAAAACCTGGCCCATGTGTTAAGACCATGTGATGTAGTTTTTCAGCAGCTTTATTACTTAACTTTACTGCACTAAAACCATTTAAGGAGGAAATAATATTGATTTCTTTTGATGCTTTTGCTTTTAAACTTAAAGCGTCTGCAGTTTCGAGTGTAGCATAAAACATTTTTTCTTGACTAAAAACACTTGATACAATGGTACACAAGAATAATAACGAAATTAGTAAATACTTTTTTTTCATTTTTTGAAGGGTTATAAAATTAATTTTTATTAAAATATTTTGCAATAGTGGCTTACGCATATTACAAAGCGTAAGTTACTTAAAATGAATGATTAAATACAAGCAAATTAAAAACTAACAACTAATTTAAAATGCAATCTTTTCATCTTTACCATTAAACTTAGTGAGATCATGACTTTTTAATGCAAAGAATTATTAATTACATCTTAAAATATTTTTTTTACACCTTATTAAGTGTTTAGAAAAAAATACGCATATTTATATTTTAAATATTTATAAGAGCAAATGCCATCTAACAGTCGAATAACACGAGCCTTTTTAAATGCCAAAAAGTTAGAATTATCTAAGGAATCTAAATACATTCTATTTTCAGATTGTCATAGAGGTGATAATAGTTTTGCTGATGATTTTTCTCATAACAGAAAAATATTTCATCACGCCTTATCTCAATATTTACAAAAAGATTTTACTTATATTGAATTGGGTGATGGCGATGAACTCTGGGAAAATAAATTTGTAAATATTTTTAATGCAAATAAGGATGTTTTTTTACTTTTAAAAAAATTTCATGAAAAAAATCGGCTCCATTTAATTTGGGGAAATCATGATATGGATTATAAAAATCCAAAAAAAGTAAAAAAAAACTTACACTATTATTATGATGTTACCGACGGTAAAGAAAAAGAATTAATGATAAATGTTTCTTTTTCTGAAGCTATTAAATTGGAACAAAAAAATGGAAGGTCTATTTTTCTATTACACGGTCATCAAGCAGATTGGTTTAATTATACATTTTGGAAATTAAGTAGATTTTTAGTTCAAATTTTATGGAGACCATTACAATTAGTAGGTATAAAAGACCCTACAAGTCCTGCTCAAAATTTTAAAGGGCACATAAAAGTTGAAAGCCGTCTTGAAGAATGGATTAAAAAAAACAATAATCAAATGATTATTACTGGTCATACACACCGCCCACGTTTTCCTGCCCCAAATGAACTCCCGCATTTTAATGATGGTAGCTGTGTGCATCCTCGGTGTATAACAGGTCTTGAAATAGAAAACAATCAAATTAGTCTTATTAAATGGCATGTAATTACCAACGAAAATGGTACTATGCAGATTAAAAGAACCATTTTAGAAACTTCTAACAATATTTCAGAATATATAAATTAATTTTTCACTTCCTCCAATAGATAACAGTTTCTTAAATTACCCTTAATATTAAGGTAAAAATGAACCATTAATTTTGAAAAATCTTAATTTAAGAAAGAGTCGTTAGGTAAATATTAGTTTTTGTCGACTTTTTTATCAGGCTAACTGCCTTTGGCCAAGGCAGTTTTTTTATTTAATACCCTATTAACAATAAATTAACATTAGTATTAGTTATTTGCAGCGACAAAAACTAATAAACAACACTAATGAATTTTAAAACAGCACTTACTTGTGTAAGTATGTTTGTGTTATCGTATGCACATGCACAACAAACAGACGCCCCTAAATTTGGAAAAGGGTTATTTAATCTAATAGGGAAAGATAGTACTTGGTCTATGAAAATTGGAGCAAGAATGCAATTCTTAACAATTGCACAATGGGACTCTAATGCTGACGGATTATCAAATCCTTCTTCTTCTTTCTTAGTAAGAAGAGCAAGATTAAAATTTAATGGTTTTGCTTTTTCTCCAAAATTAAAATATAAAATGGAGTTAGGACTAACTAATAGAGATATTGGTGGTGCTTCAGAATTCACAAATAACGCGCCTAGATATATTTTAGATGCCGTTTTAAAATGGAATTTTTATGAAAATTTCGAATTGTGGATGGGGCAAACAAAATTACCAGGAAACAGAGAACGTGTAGTTTCTTCAGCTAATCTTCAAATGGTAGATCGTTCTTTATTAAACAAACGATTTAATATTGATAGAGATATGGGAATTCAATTAAGACATCATTTTAATATATCTGATAACTTTATTGTACGTGAAGCTTTATCAATTGCACAAGGTGAAGGACGAAATGTTACTACAGGAAATCTTGGAGGGCACCAATACACAGCTCATTTAGAATTTTTACCTTTTGGTAAATTTAAAAGTAAAGGGGATTATAAGGGGAGTGATTTAAAAAGAGAAACATCTCCAAAATTAGCTATTGCTACTAGTTATGATTTTAATAACAATGCTGTTAAAAATAGAAGTAACCAAGGTTCTTACATGAAAAACGATGTTGGCTTTTACCAAACAAACATTTCTACATTTTTTGTTGATGCTATGTTTAAATACAAAGGGTTCTCTTTTATGGGAGAATATGCATACAGAGATGCTAAAGATCCTATTGCTAAAAATTCAGATGGTACTGCTACTGGAGACATCGTACAGGTAGGTAGCGGATTAAACTTACAAACTGGTTACTTATTTTCAAAAAACTGGGAACTTTCTGGTCGTTATACAAACATTAACTTAGATGAAATTATAACAGGAAAAGGAACAGAAGACCAATATACATTAGGTGTATCAAAATACATTGCAGGACATAAATTAAAAGTACAAACCGATGTGAGTTATTTAGATTTAGCTGATAAAACAAACCAGTTAATGTGCCGCTTACAAGTAGATATTCATTTTTAAGAAACAATAACATAACATAAACCTAACATACACACAATGCTAGTGTTTGTAGATTTGTAAAAAAACAAAAAAAGTAAAAATGGGAGATCCATATATTTTAATGCTTGTCGCTTTAGCTATTTTAGCTGTTGTAGACTTAGTTGTAGGTGTTAGTAACGATGCTGTTAATTTCTTAAATTCAGCAATTGGTTCTAAAGCTATTAAGGTTAGAAACATTATGATAATTGCTAGTGTAGGTGTGTTCTTCGGAGCCGTTACATCTAGTGGTATGATGGAAGTAGCTAGAAAGGGTATTTTTAACCCGAATATGTTTATGTTTCAAGACATTATGTTCATATTTATGGCAGTGATGATTACCGATATTTTATTATTAGATATCTTTAATTCATTAGGTATGCCTACTTCAACTACCGTATCTATTGTATTCGAATTATTAGGAGCTGCTGTATGTATCTCTTTAATTAAAATTTCTTCTAGTGATACGCAATCAATTTCAGATATCTGGAATTATATCAATCATAAAAAAGCAATTCAAATTATAAACGGAATACTACTCTCTGTTGTAGTTGCCTTTTCTGTAGGTGCTATTGTTCAGTTTGTATCTAGATTAATATATTCTTTCAATTTCGAGAAAAGAGCCACATATATCAATGCTTTATTTGGTGGTTTTGCAATTACTGCAATTACTTATTTTATTATTATAAAAGGAATGAAAGGAACTCCTTTTTATAAAGATATTAAGCACTTAATTGAAGGAAATACATTATTAATTATTGCGGGAAGTTTTGTTGTTTGGAGTTTAATTTCTCAGGCATTAATTAGCTTCTTTAAAGTAAATGTTTTAAAATTAATTATTGGAGTAGGAACATTCTCTTTAGCAATGGCTTTTTCTGGTAACGATTTGGTAAACTTTGTTGGTGTACCAATTGCAGCGTGGAATTCGTATGAAGCTTGGAGTGTTTCTGGAGTTTCAGCAGATGCTTTCTCTATGGGAATCTTAGCTAAGAAAGTACCTTCAAATGTTTATTTACTTTTATTAGCGGGTGCTATTATGGTTATTACTTTATGGACTTCTAGTAAAGCTCAAAACGTAATTAAAACTGGTATTGATTTATCTAGACAAGGAGAAGGGCATGAAAAATTTCAACCAAATCCATTATCTAGAATTGTTGTAAGAGCTGCAATGGCTGTTAATGTTGGTATTAGTAAAGTTTTCCCTGCAAAAACATTAGCTTTTGTAGATTCTAAATTTCAAAAACCAGTAATTGAATTACCTAAAGACAAAACTTATGAAATGCCTGCTTTTGATTTAGTAAGAGCAGCTGTAAACTTAATTGTTGCTGGTATTTTAATATCAATTGCAACATCTATGAAACTACCATTATCTACAACTTATGTAACTTTTATGGTTGCGATGGGTACTTCTTTAGCCGATAGAGCTTGGGGTCGTGAAAGTGCAGTTTATAGAGTAGCTGGTGTAATTAATGTTATTGGTGGATGGTTTTTAACCGCTTTAACTGCATTTTTAGCAGCAGCAGTAGTAGCTTATTTAATTAGCTTTAGTACGGTTATGATTCCTGTTTTATTATTAGTAGTAGCTCTTTTAATAGGAAGAAATACATTAATACACAGAAGAAAATCGAAAGAAGTTAAAAAACAAATGCATTTTGAAAGAGCTGAATTAATTACTATAAATGGGGTAATTGAAGAAAGTGCCGATCATATTGCTGAAGTAGCAACTCGCGTTAACAAGTTATATACTAGTGTTGTTAATGATTTAGCGAATCACGATTTAAATAAACTACGTAAAACAGATAAACACGTTGGTAAATTAAATGATGAAATTGATGGTTTAAAAGATGGAGTATTCTACTTTATTAAATCATTAGATGATACTTCAGTACAAGCTAGTAGATTTTACATTTTAGTTTTAGGTTATTTACAAGACGTTGCACAATCTATTAGTTACATTTCTAGAGCAAGTTTTAAACACGTAAATAACAATCATAAGAATTTAAAGAAAGGTCAGTTAAAAGACTTAAAACATATTGATAATACACTTTCTAAATTGTTAGATGATATTAGTGCTACTTTCGAGAATAGAACTTTTAATAATTTAACACACATTATTAATGAAAAGAAAGAGTTATTAAAAGATGTTTCTGATTCTATAGAAAAGCAAGTAGCTCGTATTAGAACAGATGAAACAAGTCCTAAGAATACAACATTATACTTTAGTGTTTTACTTGAAACTCAAGATTTAGTTTCTGCTCTTATGAGCTTATTAGAAACTTATGAAGAATTTCACATAAGTAGTAAAAACGTATAAAAATTGTTTTTATAAAAACAAAAAACCGAGTGAATATTTCACTCGGTTTTTTTTGTTACTAATACCAGTTCTTGTTTGAAATCACTCTTAAATAAAATGATGATTTTTTTCTTTATATGAATAACAAAACTAAAAGAATAGCCTTAGCTATGGTTTCTTTTTATTCTGAAATAGAAAGGAAAAAAGGGCGATTTATTACGGTTATTTTAAATTAGAACTGGTATACTAATATAAATTATTTTTTCATTGCTCTCATTAAGCCTTCTTGAGCCACTGATGCAACTAATACACCTTCTCTAGTGTAAATATTACCACAAGCAAATCCACGAGCTCCAAAAGCACTAGGACTCTCGATTGAAAACAATAACCAATCACTAAAATCAAAATCACGATAAAACCACATTGAATGGTCTAAACTTGCCATTTGAGTATTTCCAAAGTTTGCAACACTAGCATTTGGGTTTAAACAAGCTGTTAAAATATTATAATCTGAAATATAGGTTAAAATTTGTTGCTTCTGGGCTAATGTTAAATTAACAGCACCTCCTTTCAACTTAAACCATACATCTACAACTGGTGGTAAATCTTTTGCATCCATAGGATTTACAACTTGAACAGGTTTAAAATCTATTGGACGCTCAATACTTAAAAAAGATTTTAATTTTTTTGGTAAAAAATCACCAAACTGATTTAACATATCTGTCCAACTAAACAACTCTTCGGGTTGTTTAATATCCTTTTTTATCGGCATTTGATGCTCATACCCTTCTTCTTTCTTATGAAAAGAGCAAGCCAATATAAAAATTGTTTTATCTTTTTGAAATGCTGTTACTCTACGAGTAGAAAAACTACCGCCATCTCGAATAATTTGCACATTATATGTTATTGGTAAATCTAAATTTCCTGCTTCTAAAAAATAAGAATGTAATGAATGTAATGTTCGCTTCTCTGAAACAGTTCTATAAGCAGCATTTAATGATTGCGCTAAAACCTGACCTCCAAAAACACTTGGGCTTCCAATATCTTTACTAATCCCATTATAGTTATTATCGCCAATATCTTCTAGAGTTAGAATATCTAATAATTCTTGCGTGTTTTTCATTTTTATAATTATCTTTTCTCTCTTAATCTTTTAATTTAAATGGATGTCTTTGCGTAAATTCTGAAGGCTGAATTCTCTTTAAAAATAAACTTAAAATACGATTCGGAATCGTTTTTTTATGACGCAAATAAATAGTTAAATCTTTAGGAACTGCACCTACCGAACTTTTAATTTCACTTGCTGTTCTTCCAAAATTTATTGTCTTTACTTTCTTAGCTATACCTATAGAGATATAATCATATAGCATACGCTGATATATAGCGTATTCCTTATTATTAGTATAATCTATTCCTACAAAATGTGCATCTAATGATTCTTGATTAAAAACCCCAGATAAAAATCCAACCAATTTATTTTCTAACCAATACACTTTTAAAAAATAATCATCTCCTAAGTTTTCCTTTAATGTTTTATAGGTTTCTAAATTAAAATCAACCAAATTAAAACTTGCTTTATCAGATACCGTTTTATAAAGCGAAGTCATTTCTGGAAATAATTCAGAAAGTCTACCAGCAGTAACATCTTCAATTTTTAACATTGCACTAAGTTTAAATGCTTTTCGTGCCTTTACCCTAAATTTTGTTTTTAATGCTGCTAAATAATCGTCTAAATTATTCCAATTATTATCTAAATGTAAAACCATATTAGGATCTACATTAAAAGAATTATAACCTTCATTATATAATGTTGTTGTAAACTGTGATTTATTTTCGAAATCTTTAAACATAAAAACATCTGCAGTATTTTTAGTACTTAAATTCTCAAAATCAACAACAGCTTTAGCTATACTTTGAATAATTGTGTTTTTATCTTGATTATCTTTTATATAAAATCCGTGCTCACCACTTACAAAAGTATTTCCACAAGTAAGTATCTTAAAAACGTTTTCTGGTGGTATAAAACCTAATTTTCTCCCCATACACTTCATCCATTCTACAACAGATTGCATATTGTTCTGAACACTATCTAAATAAAAATCTACTATCTGAATAGTTGCTAAGGCTACTGGAGAATCATTTTCATTAAATAAAACTATGTAAGCAAACTTTATACTCGAATTATTTAATTGTAATGCCTCTAAATATTTTGAATTAAAATACAAGTTATTTTCACAATCTAATTGTTTCCAAATATCATTTGGAATTTCGTTAATATTATAAAAATATTGAACATTTAAAGAATGTTTACTACAAGATAACATATTCACAGACTCTCTTCTATTTGAAGTGTAAATTACTAAAAGTTTATTTAATGACTATTAAGCCACTCCTTTATTCCAAACAGGCACTTTTAATAACTTACTAATTTTCATCATATCACTTAATATATATGTTTTATCTCCGTGATTTAATAAATTGTATCTAGCTCCCTTGTTAGTGATTAAGTTTAACTCGTATGAAAAATAGCCACCTGAGCTACCTCCCGACGAAAATTTTTCTAATACTTGTAACGCGTATACTTGTTGAAATTGAAGAGTTTCACCACTTGTAATAATTTTTCTTTTTCTAGTATGTATAAATACCTTAGGAGAAAACATAAATAGTAAAAACAACCCTATTAATAAAAAAGGCCCACCAGAAGTAAAAAACAATTTTCCTCCTTTCATAAAAGTAAGTGGAATATTATAAACTTGATAGTATTCATAAAATGAAATTGCTACATAATTTAAGCCCATTAAGAAAAAACTCCAAGCAAATACTTTGGTAAATGAGCTAGAAGTTATTTTGTATCCTTGTGCTGTTTTTTTTAATACTTCACTCGCAAAATTACTAGCAGAATTCTCTAAGGCATTCCAAGATATTTGCTGCCCAATTACATCGGTTTCCGGATCTTCAAAAACAAAGTCTATTTGTTTATTTTTTGGTGAAGTTTTCTTTTTATTAGATATATAACTTGTTGCAACCATACCTACTCCCATAAACACTAAAACAAGTAACATTCCGCTTATTTTATAAAACGTATATTCTTCACGACCGTAAACCTTTGTGTGAATAGGCACAGTAATTTCTAATACTTTAAGTAGGTGCTCACCCTTTTTTGTTAGGCTTTTTAATTGCTGTAAAGAATCTAAAGTATAAATATCATTTTGAAGCTTTATTTGGCTATTATTATATCGCTCATAATTTTTTTTAAGTTCTGGTACAAGCACAAAATATACAACACCAATAGGAATTAATAAGAAAAGCCAATAGCTTTTAAAAGACAGTTTATTCATTGATTTTTTTATCTAATTTAAGTAATCTAAAAAGCCATTTCAAATTTTATTTGAAATGGCTTTTCTTTATTTATTATTTTCTAATCTACTTACAAAAAGGAACTGTAAAAGTACCTTCTACTTTACTACCAGTAGTACTTGATTTAATTTTCACAACTATTTCTGTTTCTGTTATAGACTCAACAACAACAGTACTTTGTATAACATTCTTAGGAGTCTCTCCATCTTTACTAAAAACAACATTTGTAGTTGATATTCCTACTTTATTTTCTACAGTCGTAGAAACATATAAATCGTAATTAAAAATACTTGAACTACAATCTGCTTCAACATTTGTTATGTTAATGCTTAACTGATCTCCACTCATAAAAGCCTTTCCTCCTGTGGCAACAAAATTGGTATTAAATACTGTTCCTGCTAATGCAGTATTTGGTATAGACCCACCGAGATTATCGTCAGTACTATCAGAACAAGCTACAAAAGCAAATACAATTGCCATGGCAATAAACTTAATTACATTTTTCATTTTTATCTTTTTTTAAGATTGTAAAGGTAATCATAAAACAAAAATAATTAGATTTTTTTTGCTTATTTTCAAAATATATTCCCCTTTAAACTACTTATATTTAAGTTTCATTATTACTAAAAAAAGTGATGATACAGCCGTTATACCATTAGCTAAAATCATTGGTAAACTCTTTAAATGAATTCCATAAATTAACCACAATACAATACCTACAAAAAATACGGAGTACATTACTAAAGATAACCCTTCAGTAGACTTTGTTTTCCATGTTTTATAAACTTGTGGTAAAAATGAAGCCGTTGTTAATGTGGCTGCTAACAAACCTAATGTTTCATAAAAATCCATACTAAACTATTTTAAACAAAAAAGAAGACTTTTTAAAGTTTTAAAAAGTCTTCTTTTCTTTATAATTAACTTTATCTTTTATCCTACAATATTAATAATTTTTCCAGGAACGATAATTATCTTCTTAGGTGTTCTATCTCCTAATTGAGCTTGTGTTCTCTCTTCTGCCATTACAATTTTTTCAATTTCATCTTTCGATAAATCTAATGGTAACTCTAAAGTAAAACGCATTTTACCGTTAAATGAAACAGGATAATTTTTAGAACTTTCTACTAAATGAGATGCTTCAAACTTAGGGAATTCAATTGTTGAAATTGATTCTGTATGCCCCAATTTATTCCATAACTCTTCTGCTACGTGAGGAGCATAAGGTGAAATTAAAGCTAATAATGGTTCTAAAATAGCACGCTTATTACATTTTAAAGCATTTAATTCGTTTACAGCAATCATAAAAGTAGAAACTGAGGTATTAAATGAGAAGTTCTCAATATCTTCTTCTACTTTTTTAATTGTTTTATGTAATACTTTTAATTCGTCTTTAGTTGGTTCTTCTTCCGTTACAATAACGCCTTCTTCCCCAATATATAATTTCCAAAGCTTTTTTAAGAATGAATATACTCCTGAAATCCCCGAGGTTTTCCAAGGTTTTGTTTGTTCTAAGGGCCCTAAAAACATTTCAAATAAACGCAAAGCATCTGCACCAAATTCTTCACAAATTAAATCTGGGTTAACGACGTTATATTTAGATTTAGACATTTTCTCTACTTCACGATAGCAAGAAAACTCATTATTTTTTCCAAAAACAAACTCAGCCTTTTTAAATTCGTCTCTCCACTCTTTTAACTTATCTATATTAATTACAGTATCACCTTCAAGTGTACTTACATCAATATGAATAGGTCGGTAAGATAACGTTGCTTCATTTTCAGCTGTAAGACCTGCTTCTTTTAGTTTTTTATCTAATCGAGACCATAATTTATCGTCTTTCTCAGTTTCTGTTATTTGGTTTTCTCCTTGAAAATAATCAGCAGAAACATATAAGTTATTCGTTTTACCGTCAAACATTGCTTCATACACAAGTGCAGAAGTTCCTAAAATCATTCCTTGGTTAATCAACTTTTTTGCAAATTCATCAACAGGAACAACTCCTTTATCAAATAAGAATTTTTGCCAGAAACGAGCATATAATAAATGCCCTGTTGCATGTTCTGAACCTCCAATATATAAATCTACTTCTTTCCAGTAATCAGCAGCTTCTTTGCTTACAAATTCACCAGTATTCGTAGCGTCCATATAACGATTAAAATACCAAGAACTTCCTGCCCAACCTGGCATTGTATTTAGCTCTAAATTAAAAACCGTTTTATTGTTAATTAAACTATTATTTACTACTTCATTTTTCTCAATATCCCAAGCCCACTCAATTGCGTTTCCTAACGGTGGTTTCCCGTCTTCAGTAGGTAAATACTTTTCTACTTCTGGTAGTACAATTGGTAAATATTTTGCGTCAATCATTTGAGGCATTCCGTCTTTATAATAAACAGGAAAAGGTTCTCCCCAATAACGTTGACGACTAAATACGGCATCACGTAAACGATAGTTTATTTTACCAAAACCAAAGCCTTGTTTTTCCATTTCATAAATAGCCAATTTCATCGCTTTTTTATACGATAATCCATTTAAGAAATCTGAATTTGCAATTTTTGTTCCTTCCTTATCTGCATGTGCAGTTTCTGAAATATCAACATTTTCAAAAATGTTAGGAATTTCTAGTTCAAAATGTTTTGCAAAATCATAATCACGTTGATCTCCACAAGGAACAGCCATAACTGCTCCTGTACCGTAATTTGCTAAAACATAATCACCAATCCAAATTGGCACTTGTTTACCTGTAAATGGATGTAAAGCATAGGCTCCTGTAAAAACTCCTGAAATCGTTTTTACATCTGCCATTCTTTCTCTTTCAGAACGTTTTGCTGTTGCTTTAATATATGCATAAACAGCTTTCTTCTGTTTATCAGTCACGATTCGTGACACCAATTCATGTTCTGGTGCCAACGTCATAAACGACACACCATAAATAGTATCAGGTCTTGTTGTAAAAACATCTATTTTGTAATCGTTTTGTACAACAGAGTTTACTACCTCAACATTGCTCTTTTCAATAGGTTTTGCAAACTGAATTGTATTATTTATTTTAGATACAACACCTAAAACATTTTCAATTACTTCTTCATTTGTAAAACGAACAATATTAAATCCTTCACTTGTAAAATAAGAAGTTCTTGCAGCTTCGTCTTCTTTACCAGAAAACTCAACAATTATATTTTTTGCTAAGCATACATAATCTACTAAAAATGTACCAATGGTATATTTTTTTCTAAACTTTGCTGCTCCTTTTTTAGCTTTTAACTCATTCCAAAGAACTTCTTCAGCTTTAGAAAGATTTAAACGCATTTCTTTTAATGCTTCTAATTCTTTATATGATAATTTAACACCACTTTCTGGCGCCTCTAAAGCATCAACTTTAAAAGTTACCATAGCTCCTTGTGAGCGACCAATCCAATTCGTTTGACTATCTTTTAAAGGCTGAGGCCAATCGATGTTTTGTAAACCATCTAACAAACGTTGTGAATATGCCGAAATTCGCATAGACCATTGCGTCATTTTTTTACGTACTACTGGATGTCCTCCTCGTTCTGAAACACCGTTTATTATTTCATCATTTGCTAATACCGTTCCTAATTCAGGACACCAGTTAACCTCAGTATCTGATAAATAAGTTAAACGATATTGCAACAATATTTCTTGTTGTTTTTCTGAAGAGAATCCTTTCCATTCATCTGCCGTAAAAACAGTAATATCTTCGTCTGAAACTGCATTTATCGTTCCATTTCCTGCCGTTTCAAAAACTGAAATTAAAGTTGAAACATCTTCAGCCTTATCAGTATCTTTATTATACCAAGAATTAAATAATTGAATAAAAATCCACTGTGTCCATTTATAATATTCTGGACTAGAAGTACGAACCTCACGTGACCAGTCGAAAGAAAATCCGATAGTATCTAACTGACGGCGGTATGTTTTTATGTTTGTTTCAGTTGTTATAGCAGGGTGTTGCCCTGTTTGAATTGCATATTGTTCTGCTGGTAATCCAAAAGAATCATATCCCTGCGGATGCAATACATTAAAGCCTTTATGACGCTTGTAACGTGCATAAATATCAGATGCAATATAGCCTAATGGATGCCCTACATGTAGTCCTGCTCCTGATGGATAAGGAAACATATCTAACACATAATATTTAGGTTTCTCCGATTCATTACTGGCTTTAAATGTTTGGTTATCTGCCCAAAACTGTTGCCATTTCTTTTCTATCTCTTGATGATTATATTGCATTGTATTTCTTTTAAGAAGCTGCAAATTTACGGTTATTGTATGGAACAATAAAACAGATCTCTTTTTAAAATAAAAGCATAAAAAAAATCGCAAACAAATGTTTGCGATTTTTAATAAAAATATATCTTTTTATTATTTAAAAGAATTTACTTTTTATCCTTTTACAGGTATTGACACGATAGTTTTTCCCCAACCAAAGTACATCTTTGCATCGTTATCTTCTCCATCAAAAGCAATTGAAAATGCTTCAACTAGTTTTTCCGATTTAGAAACTTTACCTGCTACTCTAGCAACATCTTCGGTTTCATTATAAAAATAAGATCCCCAAACATTTTTAGCAGTACTTAAAATCACTGTCCATTCTTTGTCTCCTGGAATTGTGAATAACGTATATGTTCCTGCTTTTACATCTTTTCCTCCAAAATTAACATCCTTGTAAAAAGTAATTTCAGCTGCCTCATTAGCTCCTGTTCTCCAAACTTTTTCATTTGGTGCTAATTTAGAAACTTTTCTTCCTTTTAATTGTGGACGGCTATAAACGACTTTCACTAATTTATCTGAAACTCTATAGCTACTTGGGTATGCAGCTGCATCCATTGGACTTTTATCTAATCCTGCAAAACTTTGCGCAACTGCCTTATTTGTAAATACAAGTGCAATTGTAAATATAAAGATTGATACTATTGATTTTTTCATACTATGTATTTTAATTTATTTATACTTATCGTTGGTCTTTTTAATGCAGTAAACTTACAATCTTTTCTCTTAAAATTATGTGAAATTTATCTTAATTATTCCATTTTAAAACACGGAGTTTCTCATATAAAAAGATCAAAAATACACTAAAACCAAACATAGGAAACACAATTGAAAGCCCTATAATTAGTATTATATTGCTTTTTGTTAATTTAAATTTAGCTGACACCTTTGGTACTCCCCAGCTCCCTTTTTGTTTTCTATAAATATAAGACATTACTGCTGCTAAACTCATGGCAGTTAAAGCAATTGCTATGCCAAACATTAACCACCAATTCCAAGCCCCAAACTCTCCTTGATGAAATGCCATAACCCACATACGTCCTCTCATTAAAAAACCAACATCACTCCAATCGTGCTCTTTAACTAATTTACCTGAATACTGATCAAAATGCAACATTTTTTGAGCATCTAGAGGAAGGGTTTTATTAGAAACACTAAAGGTACTCTTTGCTGATTTTGGAAAACCTAAACTAATTACTCCTGGTAAGTTTTGTTGCTTAGCAATCAAAACCATCTCTTCAATTGTAATTCTTTTTTCTTTTAATGTAGAAGTTAATCCTCGTCCGCTCCATGTTTTAGGATACCCAGTATTGGTTACTTTCTGCACCCATTTAAAGTTACTTCCAAAAACATCTGTCCAAGGAAACCCCCCAGCCAAAATAACTAACAATAAAATAGACATCCAAAAACCAGTTACAGCATGCAAATCTCTATACAAAGTTCTTCTTCCTTCTTTAAATCGAATAATAAAAGCTCCTTTTATTCCTTTAGAAAAAGGCCACCAAATATACAGTCCTGTTAAAATTAAAATAACCATCCAACTAGCAATTAGTTCTACGATTTTTGTTCCTATTTTACCTCCTAATAATTCTCCATGGAGTTTTCGAACAGTATACATCCAAGTATTTTTAGCACTGAAACTTCCAGAAACTTTACCTGTATATTTATTTACAAAAACACTTTTTTTACCACCAAATCTTCCTGAAATAAATTCATTACCTTTTGTAACCTCATTATTTAGAATTAATGTATTTGGCTTCTTTTTTAAATACTCCTTTGCATTTGCATATTGTTTTTCATAAGAAACCGTTATAGCCTGAGTACTTTCTATATTTTGAATATTAGCTATTGCTTCTTTTTCTACATCTGGTTTAAATAAATAAATTGCTCCCGTTATAGAAAGCACTAATACAAAAGGTAATGAAATGATTCCTGCGATAAAATGCCATTTCCAAAACCATTGATTTAATTTTTTATCTTTTTTCATTGTTTGAGATTGAATTCCCAATAACACTTAACATTTTGTATCATTGATAAATTTCTAGAATAAATTGGTTACTAAAAGTTATATTTAACTCCTCCATAAAAAGAAACAGGAGCTCCTACACTATACTTAACAGAACCATAGCGATATGAAGCTCTTGTTGAATATAATTTATCAAATAAATTTAAACCTTGCGCCCAAATTTCAAAATTCCTATAAGTATAACTTGCCTTTAAATTAATAAGATGGTGACCATCATATACCGTAGTTTGCCCTGATTGACCATTTACTATAGCAGCTCCTTCAAAACTTGAATTATATTTACCTAATTGCTCGTGCTGTAAGGTTAACAATAAGTTCATTATGGGTTTGTATTTTAAAGATGTTGAAGCAATATATTTTGGTGCAATTGGCATTGCGGTATTAGAGCGATCTATGGTAAAATAAGTTCCTGTTTTTCTATCTTTAGCAGCCTCTGTAAAAGTTATGTATTTATGACTTGCATAACTACCATTATAATCAAATTCTAAATTATCAGTTATTTTCCAATTAAACCCTAACTCAACTCCTTGTGAGCGTGTTTCTCCTGCATTTTGAGATAAATAATTCCCTGCATCGTCAGAAGTTGTAACAAAACGGTTTTTCCCGTCTAAACGATAAATAGCAAGATCTAACTTAATGTTTGAATTTAAGGTTGCATAAGCTCCAACCTCAAAATTATTAAATTTTGCTGGTTTTAATTCATACAAGTCACCATTTAAACCACTATTTCTAAATAATGAACCTATTTGAGGTGGTGTAAATCCTTTTGAATAATTAGCATATACACCGGACCTTTTATTAAAATTATAATTTAATCCAATTTTTGGAGCAAAATTATTGTAAGTAACTTTTTGATCTTCAACTCCAGAAGCTCCTTCATCTTTGTTATCATAATCATAACTAAAACCATCGTAGCGAATGGCAGCAGTAATTTTTAGATTATTAATAGGTGATATTTCAAATTGCGCATAACTTGCATAGTTTAATATATCAGCATCGTAAAACATTTTATAATTGTTAGTTACGTCATAATCAATAAACTTTTTGGTGGTAGCATCGTACGTGACTCTAATTTGTTTTGCATAATATTCTTGTGGTGAATAATCTATTGTTCCCCCTATAATTAATGATGCTTCAGCAAAATTGAAATCTATTTTATGTTGAATTAAACCTACAACACTTTTAAACTTATTGGAATTAATTTCACCAAATTCACTTCTTGTAGATATTCTGTATGACGGAATTTGATTCATTTCATTATCACGATAAATGAAATTGAATGATGTTTTATTATTATCATTCCAAATTCTATCTAATGTAGATCGAAAGCGTAGTGATCTTGCTTCTCTTTCTGCGAATGTATGATTGCTTTCATATTTACCTGCTAAATAATTTTCTTCTGATAAAGAACTTGACCCCATATCAGATCGAAAATCTATAAACGACACCGTATTTGTCCATCGTAAAGATTCACTAAAATCATTTACATTCTTAAAAGTAATTGCAAATTTCTCATAATCTGAATGTTCAATTAATCCATTTACACGACGCACTTTATGCACCCCTACATAAAAACCATATTTATCTAATGCAGTTGTTGAAACCTCTGCTTCAATTTTTTGTAACCCCAAAGAGTTTCCCTCTATACCAAATGACCCTCCAAATTCTTTTCTTGGATTTTCAGTAATAAAATTTATACTACCCCCAATTGCTTCACTACCATAAATACTCGATGCTGGTCCTTTTAAAACCTCAACTCTACCAAAAGATGTACTATTCATTTCTAAAAGCGCATTATGGTTAAATACAGCTACGGGTCTAATTGGCAAACCATCTTCTAAATATAAGAATAATGCTTTGGTTGCGATTGGCGTACGAATGGCCATCATATGTTGTTCGTTACTTGCTGCCATTGATGAACTCATATATACTCCTGGAACTTGATTTACTAATTGATCAACTCCAAAGGCTTTCGTTTCCTCAATATCTTTTGAAGTAACAATACCAATAGCCCCAGGAACCTCTGTTCTTTTCTGCGACTCTCTACTTGCAGAAACAATAATTTCATTCAAGCTATACTCATCTTCTTCTAATACGATTTCATTAAAATCACTAATAAGTTTAATCGTTTTTGTTTTATAACCAACGCTTGTTATCTGTACTGTTGAATTTTGTAATTTGATTATAAAATTACCTTCAAAATCGGCAGCAACTCCTTTATTTTTATTTGCTATTGAAATAATTGTAGCTCCAACAACGGGTTTGTTTTTAACACCTACTACTTTCCCTTTAAATATAGTTTGTGAGTAGCCTTTTATTGATAACATTAAAAATGTTATTAATAGTATATAATGTAATTTGAACATTTTTTAAAATTTTAAATACGTGCATTGTTAAATACACATTAGTAAATTAGCTAATGTGTATTCTATTTTTTGATAAATTGTATGTAAAATTTAAAGGGCAGGAGGGTGAAATACCAACTTAGAAAACAAAAAAAAGTAATTCTTGTTGTAAGGGTCTCGTTTTGAAATTGTTTTTAAAATTATAGTATCTTTTTTTATAGATAACAATTCAATAAATCCTATTGGATAATCTTCACCAACAATTCGTAAAGATTTAAAATCGTCGTCTTGTTGTTTTTCAAGTTTTTGCATTAACTGACATTTACCGTTACATTGAAGTGCTGGCTTGTCTTTATTAATACATAATACTTTTGATATATAATCGTAATTTATTACATACTCAACAAATGGAGCAACAGGTCGCAACATAGCAATCGTGTATAATAAAACAAAGAAATATATACTTAACTTTTGTAACAAAACTGATTTTTAAATCATTGAAAACGCAAAGGTAGTTTAAGTATATATTTTAATCAATTACAACCTGCTTTTTCTTTAGAAATAGATAAACTTACAAACATGAAAACCGAGAAGCTTTTAATCAAAAATCCATGTTATTTTTAATATCAACCGCTGTTAAATTTATTATTTTTGACACTAGAAACATTCTAGGAACCCGTTTCAAACAACATTAATAAATGAGAAATAATAAATACTACATTGCACTGCTATTAATTTATTTTTTAACTGGATGTAATTCTGATAAAAAGAAAGAGAATGTTTTAAAAAACGAGAAAAGAGTTACTAATCTCATACCTTTTACAAACAGCCAAGAAACTTCTTTACCTAGTTTACACACTACCAAAGAAGGTGTTTTAACTTTATCGTGGGTAAAAAAAGTAAACGATTCAATAACTCAACTTAATTACACACAACTTAACCACGGAAAATGGGAAACCTCTAAAGAAATAATAAAAGGTAAAAACTGGTTTGTAAACTGGGCTGATTTCCCTTCAATAACGAGTAACAATGATAATCTCCTTACTCATTTTTTAAAAAAATCATCGAAAGAAACTTTCTCGTACGATATTAAGTTAAATCTACTTGCTAAAGGAAAGGAAAAATGGACAACAAATTTAACTTTACATAATGACAATACTAAAACAGAGCATGGTTTTGTTAGTGCACTACCTTACAATACTGGTTTTTTCTTAACCTGGTTAGATGGCCGAAATACAGGTTCGAACGCTGCAAAAACAAACAACAATCATGCTGGTCATTCTGGTACGATGACATTAAGATCAGCAGAAGTTTCACCAGAAGGAATAGTAACAAACAGCACTCTCTTAGATACAAGAACATGTAGTTGTTGCCAAACTACTGCTGCTATTACAAAAAACGGACCTATTGTTTTGTATCGCGACAGAACTGATAATGAAATTAGAGATATTGCGATTACAAGATATATTAATGGTAAATGGATTACACCTCAACCTATTTACAATGATCAATGGTTGATAAAAGGCTGCCCTGTTAACGGACCTAAGGTAGATGCTATTGAAAATAATGTAGCTGTTGCATGGTACACTGCCGTATATGATAAACCTGAAGTGAAGGTAATTTTCTCTGAAGATGGAGGTGCTAATTTCTTAAGCCCAACTATAATTAATAGCGGAGAAAATTTAGGACGAGTAGATATTGAGTTAATAAATTCTGAAACCGCCATAGTTTCTTGGATAGCAATATCAAAAGATAAAAGTTTTTTAAAAGCTGTAAAGGTTACTAAATTAGGAAAGAAATCAAATCCTGTAATTATTAGCGAAATAAGTACTTCTAGAAAATCTGGTTTTCCGCAGATGGAATGTATTGGAAATAAAGTATATTTTGCATGGACTTCTCTTAAAGATGAAATACCGAGTATAAAGACTGCTTATGTAGCTTTAGATAGATTTTAATTAAAATATAAAAAGAGAGTCAAGCTATTTATTATTTTTTTTAGGAGTAGCAATTTTTACTACAGGTGTTTTAACTTTTTTGCGGTAAATCACATTTTTTATTTCGGATATCCCTTTTAAGGTTTTCTAATTTGTTTTTATTTTTGCAAAACATAAAATAAATGAGTAAATATTGCTCTTAAATATTATATTACAAATAAAATTATGAAAAACAAAATTGCAAATTTTTTAAAATTCGGTACGTTACTTTTAGGTATTTCCTTCTTACTATATAATTGTGAAGATGATTATGAAATTGATCACACTCAAGAAGCAACTGAAATCAAAAAATTAGATTACACTTTAGAAAAAATTAATTATAAAGTGCTTATTAATGATAAAGATATTCAACAATCATTATCTCTTTTAGGAAGTAAATTTTCAGGAATAAAACAACAACAAAAATCGTATAATAGAAATACAACTGAAGTTGCAGATGGCTTAGTAATCTTAACAGATGAAATTAATAAGGTTGTTTCTGGAGAAGCAATTTCTTGGACTTTTAAGGTAGAGTCTCCTGTTTTAGAGAATTCTGATTTTGAAAACTTTTTAGTAAAAAAATATAATAATGAATTCAGTTATTTTTTAGTTTCATATGAAACTAAAAAAACTAAAGAAGGAAGTTTAATTGAAAAAAGTTTATTATATGAAATTTTAGAAAAAAACTTAACTCTAAAAAATTTAGATTTAGCATCACGAGATTTTTTTGATACAGCTCCAAATGACGATAGCGGTGGTGGTGGTATTCCTTGTGAAGGAAAAATTTTTCACAAACCTTGTAGCAATGGGGATGCTTATTTTCATAATCCTGAAACTTATATAGATGGTGGTTTTTGCTCAGGGAGTATAACAATAATTGATTTTTCACATTGTGTAGGAAGTGGCCCAAGTAATAATTTACCTAGTGATAATTCAAATAATGGAGGATCTGGTATTGTTATTGGAACACCAGCAAACTCTACACCAACAAATACAAATCCTACTATTACCCTTCCATTAAATTCTGACGGAACTTCTGCAATACATACTTTTTTAGGGAATGTATTAAATTTAACAAGCGCTCAAAGAAATTGGGTAGATAATCAAACCATAGAAAGTCAAAGTTTATTATTTGAATATGTTTTAAATAACAATAAAGATATTTCAGATATTGAAAAAATTGTTAAAATGTATATTGAAGTATCTAAAAACAGTAATATTTTAGGTCCATATAATGTAAACTTCTTCAATAGAATAAATCAATATACAACAGCAGATTTATCAGATCCGTATATTCAATCTATATGGATAGCACATTTTTCAGCTCAATGTGCTATAATAAAATTACAAAATCCAGATTGGTCAGATTATAAAATCTATTGGGAAGCCTCTAAAGAAATAATTCATATTGGTTTAGATATTGGCGGTATGGTACCTGTAGTCGGTGAAGTTTGTGATGTTACAAATGGTGTTATTTACACAATTCAAGGTGATGGGGTAAATGCTTCTTTAAGTTTTGCTGCTGCAATTCCTATTGCTGGTTGGGCAGCAACGGGGTCTAAATATGCTTATAAGCTTACACAGTATACTATAAATGGTACAAAAATTAAGTTAGTCTTAAGAATACTTAATGATGGTAGCGTATATTTTGGTTCTTCAGGCAGTAAATTACGAAAAGCTTTAGGCTTAACCAATCCAGCAAAACATGCACATCATTTAATTCCTTGGGCGCTAAGAAATCATAGTGTAGTTGAGAAAGCAGCAAAATCTAAATCTGCTTTTCATATTAATGAAGTATTAAACGGAATACCAAGGCTTAGTAATTTACATTTGACAGGACATACAGCTTATAATAATAAAATAAAACAGATTCTTAATAGCTTTGACTCAAATGCTTCTGTTGATAAATCCTATAATTTTGTTTCTGGTTTGGCAAATCATATAAGAACAGTAATTCAAAACAATCCAAATTTAAATTCTGGACAAATAGCTAACCTAATAACATTTCCTAATTAATGAAATATTATAAATTAATATCAAGTAGTAATATAAAAGAAGTTGGAAAAATACCTCAAAGCGAAGACTGTATTATCGGTGACCTAAGACAGGGTTTTATACCTTGGGAAGGCGAAATAGATTTTGATTTTAAACTTCCAGAGCCTAATCTTGAAAAAAAATCTAAACAAACCTCATATATTGATGTTGTTGCCATACACCCATACAGGTTTTTAGTTATTGATGATATTTTATTAGCTTTTTTAAAAAACTATACTATTGGAAATCATCAAAATTGGAAAATAAATACTTGGTATAATAAAAAAGAATTAGTAGAAAAATATAATTTATTTCTTTTAGGTGACACAAAGCAAGATAAATATATAGATTTCTCTAAAAGTGAATTCTATTCTAAAAAAATGACTGATTGGGATAATTCAAGTGTTCAAAAACCTATTTCCGTAAAAGATTATAAGGAGTATGTTTTTCTAAAAGAATCATTAGGAGATGAATATATGTTACTTCATAAAAATGTTACTTTAGATTTAAGTAAAACAAACGAAGATATGTTTAGGTTTTTCAATGCTCCTCCTGGAGGATATTTTGTATCAGAGAAATTAAAAAATGATATAGAGAAAAATGGTTTTACAGGAATGGAATTTACAGAGGTTAGTGAATTAGATAAAATTGAAGTTATTTATTAAAATTTTATTATGAGTAAATTAACAAAAACAATAGGTTTTATTTTTTTTATATTTTGCTTTGCTTGTAAAGCGATTGATTACAAGCAAAGAAGCGAGAAAACAACTAATGAGTTAGTTTTTGTTAAACAAAAAAGAATTATAGATAAGGAGTTGTTTAACAAAAGTAAAAAGGCTTTTTTAAATAATTTACGAGAGAGTGTTCTTAAAGAAAGAAATCAGAAAAATACAGATACTTTGTTATTAAATAATTTACTGAGTTTTTTAGGTAATCAATTTTATCAAGACTATAATGATTCTATTAGTACTTATATGTATTATAGAGTTAAAGACTCTTTAATTACTTCATATGCGAAATATAAAGGGGAAATAATAGGAGATTACGATGTAATAAATATGAGAAATTCTATTACTTACAAGTTAGCAAAAAAAGATTCTGTAACTAAGTACTTAAAAGAATTATATAAATATAACTCTAGTATTAACCAGTTAAAAATTAAGGAATATAAAGATAGTATTAAGGTAATTAATGGGTACAGATGTTATAAGGTAGAGTTTAATGATACCGAGAAATTAGAGGTGGAAGGTTCTTTTTTTAAGTTTAATAAAAGTTATGAATTGTATGTAACTGATGAATTAAAATTAAAATATCATCCTTTTTTTAGGTATAAAGAAATTTTAAATAAGTATTATCCGATACAAATTAAAGAAAATATTAGTTTAGTAAATGGAGCTTATACTTATTACGGATTAGTTGGTGATTAATCATAAAGCAATAAAAACTTAGTTTTGATTATTTAACTCCTTTTTTCAAAAGGATAATCTCTAAAACAAAAAAGAGAAGCTTTTATGCTTCTCTTTTTTGTTGAGAGAATGTTAATCAGTTTAACCTTTGAAGGTGGTGGTTTTCTTAAAAAAAAGTTGTAATACTTATTTTTTATTAATTACTTCCCAATAATTGCTAGTTAAACTTATATAGACTTATTGTCTTTTACATAAAGTAATATTTACAATTACACTGAAGCTTTGGTTTGTCTTTATTAATACACAATACTTTAGATATATAATCGTAATTTATTACATACTCTACAAACGGAGCAACAGGTCGTAGCATGCCAATCGTGTACAATAAAACAAATATGTATATGCTTAATCTCTGTAACAAAACTGATTTTAAATTATAGAACTACAAAGATAAATCAAGTATCTTTTTTACTCAATAAAAATCGGAATGAATATTATTTTAATTTATTCTAAATAAAATCATATATTTGCACCGAATTTATATAGGTCATGATTATATTCTACACTGAAAATAAAAAACTTACACCACTTGTTACATTACAGCAAGAAACAGCATGTTCTTCTATTTGCTCTTCAAACTGTATAAAACCAAAAAATAAGTGTTGCAATAAGTACCAAAAAAAAGGCATCAACTGCAAGCGATGCCCTTTAACTTTTGATATTAAAATAGCTTCTTAATTAAGCTACTTTTAATAAGAAATAACTCTTTTTTCCGCGTTGTAATAACACATACTTATCTGCAATTAAATCTTCTGCTGTAATTGCAAAATCTTCTTTTACTTTTACTTTATTTACAGAAACAGCATTTTCTTTTAAAGCTCGTTTAGCATCTCCATTAGATTTTAAAAAGCTTGTTTTACCTGATAAAGCATCTATCATAGATAATCCTTCTGAAATATCAGCTTTAGAAACTTCCGCTTGTGGTACTCCATCAAAAACATCTAAAAACGTTTGTTCGTCTAAGCTTTTTAAATCTTCTGATGTAGATTTTCCAAATAAAATATTAGAAGCAGCTATTGCTTTTTCTAGTTCTTCTTTAGAGTGAACAAATGTTGTAACCTCTTCAGCTAATTTTCTTTGAAGTGCTCTTTGGTGAGGAGCTTCTTTATGCTCTTCTATTAACAAGTTTATATCATTTTCATTTAAAAAAGTAAAAATTTTGATATACTTTTCAGCATCTTCATCAGATGTGTTTAACCAAAATTGGTAGAATTTGTACACTGATGTTTTATCTGCATCTAACCAAATATTTCCTCCTTCAGATTTCCCAAACTTTGATCCATCTGCTTTTGTAATCAAAGGACAAGTCATTGCATACGCTTTTGCCTCTACTCCTACATTCATTCTACGAACCAATTCGGTACCTGTAGTTATATTTCCCCATTGGTCAGAACCTCCCATTTGTAATAAACAGTTGTGATTTTTATATAAATGGTAAAAATCGTATCCTTGAATTAATTGGTAAGTAAACTCAGTAAAACTCATTCCGCTATTAGAATCTCCTGTAATACGCTTTTTTACAGAATCTTTAGCCATCATGTAATTAACAGTTATACGTTTACCTACATCTCTAGCAAATTCTATGAATGAAAAATCTTTCATCCAATCATAATTATTAACTAATAAAGGCGCATTGGCTTTATCACTATCAAAATTTAAAAAACGAGCTAAAGTTCGTTTAATTCCATCTACATTTTTAGCTAATGCTTCTTCATTTAATAAATTACGTTCATCAGATTTCCCTGAAGGATCACCAATCATTCCTGTTGCTCCACCTACTAATGCTAAAGGTTTATGACCTGCCTTTTCAAGATGCACAAGTAATATAATCGGTACCAAACTTCCAATATGTAATGAATCAGAGGTTGGATCAAAACCAATATATGCCGCAGTCATTTCTTTTTGTAATTGTTCTTCAGTTCCTGGCATCATGTCGTGAATCATTCCACGCCAACGTAATTCTGCTACTAAATTTTTGGTCATTTTTATGTGTTTTAAAAGAGACAAAGATACATTTATCGTTGAAAAAATTCTATTTTCGTTATATGATTTTAGTTACAGGCGGAACAGGATTAGTAGGAGCTCATTTATTATATCATTTAACTCAAAAAAATGATACAATTCGTGCTATTTATAGAACTGATAAAAAAAGAGAAAATGTAAAAAAAATATTTTCATATTATACTGAAAATGTTCAAGAGAATTTTTCTAAAATTGAATGGATACAAGCAGATATTACTGATATTCCTTCATTAGAACCAGTTTTTAAAAAAATAACAGAAGTTTATCATTGTGCAGCATTGGTTTCTTTTACTCCAAAAGATTACAGAAAAATGCGTCAAGTAAATATTGACGGTACCGCAAACATTATTAATTTTTCTATTGAAAATAAAATTAATAAATTTTGTTTTGTAAGTTCTATTGCTGCTATTGGAAACTCTATAAATAGCAAACCAATTAATGAAGAAAATGAATGGTCTGAAAATGATAATCATAACGGATATTCTATTACAAAATATGGTGCTGAAATGGAAGTATGGAGAGGTAGCCAAGAAGGATTAAATGTTATTATTGTTAATCCTGGAGTAATTTTAGGTAGCGGTTTTTGGAACGAAAACTCAGGAAAACTATTTACACAAATAAATAGTGGTTTT
This sequence comes from Tenacibaculum ovolyticum DSM 18103, assembly GCF_000430545.1. GTDB lineage: Bacteria > Bacteroidota > Bacteroidia > Flavobacteriales > Flavobacteriaceae > Polaribacter > Polaribacter ovolyticus. Next base: position 189,320 of record NZ_KE387164.1, on the reverse strand, counting down.
AAATTTTATACTGAAGGGATTACGGGTTTTGTAGGAGTACACGATGTCGTTAAAGCAATGATTTTGTTAATGGAATCTAGCATTAAAAACGAACGTTTTATTTTAGTTTCTGAAAATAAATCTTTTAAAGATGTTTTATTTTCAATTGCAGATATTCTTAATAAGAAAAGACCCTCCATAAAAGTAGGTAAAATAATTACCGCTATTGCATGGAGGATTGATTGGTTATTTACAATAATTACAAACAAAGAACCGCTGTTAACTAAAAATTCAGCAAAGTCTTCACATAATATTTCTTACTATTCTTCAAAAAAGATTCAAAACCAATTAGGTTTTGAATTTGAATCAATAGCGAAATCATGTGCTACAATCTGTAAAGATTTTAAATCCTAGTTTTGAATATTTACTTTTCTTCCTTTTAATAATTTTGAATTTTTCTCCATCAATATTTGAGGCATATCATCATATTCCATTTCTCTTGGGTCGATGGTAGAATCATTCATAATTCTTTTCTTACCACCATGTATTGAATCATATATTGCTCGTTCTTTTTTAATAATATTGCTAAGAGAATCAATATTTGAACTTACTTTTTCAAGTATTTCAGTATACTCCTCTATTTTAGAAGTGTAATACTTGTTACTTATATCAAATCGTGTGGTATCTATTTTATACTTTTCATAAATCAAAACAGTATAATTCTTCTCTCTTTTTAAAAGTTTGTTCTTTTTTCCATTTGCTGATGAAGCAATGTACATATCTGTTAATAAAGCAACCATAGAATCTTTTGGTATTAGATTCTTAGGTTGTTTATATATAGTATTACTCGTGCAAGAAAACAGAAATAAACAAAAAAATATGTAATAAAAATATTTCATTTATCTTTTAAATTCTAATCTTTTCCCTTTCGTTTCTTCATCAAAAACACCGTTATCATACATTAAGTTTCCATTAACAAAAGTATGTGTAATCTTACTTGAAAACTCCACTCCCTCAAAAGGAGACCATCCACACTTATATAAAATATTTTCTTTGGTAACAGTCCAATTTTCATTAGTATCTATTAATACTACATCAGCGTAAAAACCTTCTTTAATAAAGCCTCTTTTTTCTACTCTAAATAGTTTTGCTGGGTTATGACACATCTTCTCTACCGCTTTTTCAATTGGTAAAACACCTTCTTTTACTTTTTCAAAAAGAGCAGTTACAGCATGTTGTACTAATGGCCCTCCACTTGGCGCTTTTGTATACACATTGTCTTTTTCTTCTATAGTATGAGGTGCATGATCAGTAGCAATTACATCAATTCTATCATCTAATAAAGCCTTCCATAATCCATCTTTATCTTTTTGAGACTTTACTGCAGGGTTCCACTTAATATGCGTTCCTTTTTTATCGTAATCTTTATCGGTAAACCATAAATGATGTATACACACTTCTGCTGTAATTTTCTTTTCCTCTAAGGGAATATCATTTCTAAACAGATGTGTTTCTTTTTCAGTTGATAAATGAAATACGTGTAATCTTGCTCCTGTTTTCTTTGCTAATTCAATTGCTTTAGATGACGATAAATAACAAGCTTCTTCACTTCTAATAATTGGATGGTATTTTAATGGAATATCATCTCCGTATTTTGCTTTATATTCTTCGGTATTTTTTCTAATAGTTCCCTCATCTTCACAATGCACAGAGATTAACATATCTGTTGATGAAAATATTTTTTCTAAAACCTCTTCATTATCTACCAACATGTTTCCTGTAGATGAACCTAAAAACAATTTAATTCCTGCTACATTTTCAGGGTTTGTTTTAAGTAACTCTTCTAGATTATCATTCGTACCTCCAAACATAAATGAATAGTTAGCATACGATGTTTTTGAAGCTACTTCAAATTTGTCTTCTAGTAATTTTTGTGTAGTAGCCTGAGGAACTGTATTAGGCATTTCAATAAATGATGTAATTCCTCCAGCAATAGCAGCTTTACTTTCAGTTGCTATATTTGCTTTATGAGTTAATCCAGGTTCACGAAAGTGCACCTGATCGTCAATCATCCCTGGAATTAAATACTTTCCTTTTGCATCAATAATTTCTACACCTGAAACAATGTTAATTTCATTTGAAATTTCCTTAATATAATTTCCTTCAATTAATACATCGCTTTTAAAAACTTTGTTTTCATTAACGACATTTGCATTTTTAATTAAATATGACTTCATAATTATTTTGGTAAACCTTTTAATCTCATTTTTATAACTCCAAATAAAGCTTCAGATATAATACCTCCACTCATTTTTGACTCTCCTAAAGTTCTATCAGTAAAAATAACTGATATTTCTTTAATTTTAAACTTGTGTTTCCATGCTTTGTACTTCATTTCTATTTGAAAAGCATATCCAATAAATTTTATTTTATCAAGTTGTATCGTTTCTAAAACTTCTTTTTTCCAGCACACAAAACCAGCAGTTGTATCACTTATTGGTAACCTTGTAATAAAACGTACGTATTTAGATGCAAAATAAGACAATAACACTCTACTCATTGGCCAATTTACTACATTTACTCCAACAGAATAACGGGAACCTACAGAAACATCAGCATTATCAATAGCACAAGCATTATACAACTTAATTAAATCTTTTGGATTATGAGAAAAATCAGCATCCATTTCAATAATAAAATCATAGGCTTTATTAATTGCCCATTTAAACCCATGAATATAAGCAGTACCTAACCCACTTTTACCTATCCTCTTTTCTATATAAAGTTTATTAGGGTATTCTTTTTGAAGTTCTTCAACGATATTAGCCGTTCCATCAGGAGAGTTATCATCTACGACTAAAATATCAAATTCTTTTTCTTGGCTGAAAGTTGCACGTATTATCGCCTCTATATTTTCTCTTTCGTTATATGTAGGGATTATAACTAAAGCATCTGACTTCATATAATTTTCATCTAAATCTAGGCAAATATACACTAAATTATCACTAATTTTGTGTTAAATAAAAAGCATAAAAACAAATACGATTGCAAGCAATTGAGCGCATTACAACACAGAATAACTGGATTACTTTAGTAGTTTTACTTGGTATAGTTTTACTTGTTATAATGAAGTTAATTAAACCAAACCAACTATTAGGATATACAATTGCTTTTTTCATTTCTGGTTTTTTTCAGAAAAAAACACAGGAAAACACACCTTTTTACTCTTTTTTTAATTTACTATTATTTTCTTTTTCATCCATAACAATATCGCTGTTTCTATTTTTAATTATTTATCCAGAAAAACAGGAACATAGTTTTTTTAATTTTCTTGCATTATTCTCAATACTAACAACGTATTTTATTGTTAGACATCTCTTAGATTACTTTTTATCTAATATTTTAGGACTTTCTTTAGCAACAAAATACTTTTTAGTTACAAAATCGGGGTATCTAAACACCCTTAGTTTATGGTTATTTCCAAGTATTATTATATATCAATACGCATTTAACAACAACTTTTTTTTACTTACTATTTTCTTTATCTTATTTGTTTTCAGAGTGTTTTTAATTTTAATTAATAACAAAAGGATAGTTATACTCAAGTTGTTTTATTTTATTTTGTACTTTTGCACCCTCGAAATAGCTCCGCTATTAATTGCTTATAAAATAATAACTACTACGTAAAGAGGAAAAATTTATGAAAGTGAAAACTATTTTAGTCTCTCAACCAGCTCCTAAGACGGAAACTTCTCCTTATTTTGATTTAGCCGAAAAACAAAAAGTGAAAATTGATTTTCGTTCTTTTATTCATGTTGAAGGTATCGACGGAAAGGAAGTAAGATCTCAAAAAATCGATTTAAACAACTATACTGCAATTATTTTAACAAGTAGAAATGCTGTAGACCACTTTTTTAGAATTGCTGAAGAAATGCGTTTTACTGTTCCTGATTCTATGAAATATTTCTGTCAATCAGAAGCTGTAGCTTACTATTTACAAAAATATGTGGTGTATAGAAAACGTAAAATTTATGTTGGAAACAGAACTTTTCCTGACTTAATTAAATTAATTAAGAAACACAAAGACGAAAAGTTTTTACTACCATCTTCTGATAAGCTAAAAGCATTAATACCTAACGAATTAGATAAATTAGGTGTAGACTGGAAACGTGCAAATTTATATAAAACAGTAGTAAGTGATTTATCTGACTTAGAGAATGTTTTTTACGATGTTTTAGTATTTTTTAGTCCTTCAGGAATTGATAGTTTGTTTAAGAACTTTCCTAATTTTAAACAGAATGATACAAAAATAGCTGTTTTTGGAAATTCAACTATAAAGGCTGTAAAAGACAGAGGTTTACGTGTAGACATTGCTGCTCCAACACCTGAAACACCATCAATGACAATGGCTTTAGACAAATATATAAAAGACCTCAACAAGAAGTAATTCATTTACTTTTTAACATATACACAAAACCGTCAAAAAATATTTTGACGGTTTTTTTTGTTAAAATTAGTAAGTATAAGCAAAGCTATTCGTCAAAACTGTAATATTAAAATTTATAATTAAATGATATTAATACTTCTTTTTATTGCCGCTTGCTTTTTAGCTTATAGTAATGGTGCTAATGATAATTTTAAAGGTGTTGCTACTTTATTCGGCTCCGGAACTACCAATTATAAAAAAGCAATTAACTGGGCTACAATCACAACTCTTTCAGGATCTATTGCTGCTATTTTTTTAGCGGAAGAATTAGTTAAAAATTTTTCAGGAAAAGGTTTAGTTCCTGATGAATTAATACAAACTCCAATTTTTGCAATTGCAATCGCTCTAGGTGCTGCTATAACTGTTTTTTCTGCAACTAAAATAGGAATGCCTATTTCTACTACTCATAGTTTAGTTGGAGCCTTATTTGGAGCAGGTATTATGGCAGTTGGTACAAGTTTTAACTTTCACAAACTTGGTAATACTTTTTTAATTCCTTTAATTGTTAGCCCACTTATGGCCGCTATTTTAAGCTTAATCACCTATTTATTTTTCAAGTTTTCACGAAAACAAATACCTTCTTTAAATAAAGATAAGCCTACCTTATTCGGAATTAGCTCTACCAAAATTCTAGATTTTTTACACTATATGAGCTCTGGAGTTGTAAGTTTTGCTAGAGGATTAAACGACACCCCTAAGATTGTCGGTTTATTAATAATAATCAATACAATTGATGTTAAATGGAGTATGATTTCTGTTGCTATTATTATGGCTTTAGGAGGATTATTAAATGCAAAAAAAGTAGGTGAAACAATGAGTAAAAAAATCACCCAAATGAATTCAGGACAAGGATTTACCGCAAACATGATTACAGGTTTATTAGTAACTACAGCAAGCATACATGGCTTACCTGTTTCTACAACCCATGTTTCTGTTGGTTCTCTTTTTGGAATTGGGACAGTTACTAAAAAAGCGAACTACAAGGTAATAGGTAAAATTATTTTATCTTGGGTACTTACGCTACCTATAGCAGCAATTATGAGTGCTATTATTTTTAAAATCTTATCTATAATTGTATCTGTTTAACTTAAATAAAAAATCCTTAACTATCTTTATTTTGTTATTTTTATACCCAAGCAAACATTCTTTAATCTAATGAACAAATACTTAGATATCATAAAAAGCTCTTATTCCAACTACTGGAATTACATAAAACAATCTGTTTTAATGGAATTAAATTGGGAGAATTATTTTTATGGTTTAATTATTATTTCTTTGTTTGTTTGGGGCTTAGAAATAATTTTTCCTTGGCGTAAAAACCAATCCATATTTAGAAAGGATTTTTGGTTAGATGGTTTTTATATGTTTTTTAATTTCTTTTTATTAAACCTCATTATTCTTATTGCTTTATCTAATTCTACAGCTCAAATATTTAATGATATTTTAGGTTTTATCGGACTTTCTATTGAAAGTTTTCAATTATTCAATATTAACGAATTTCCTCTTTGGGCACGTCTTCTTATATTTCTTGTTATTATTGATTTTGTACAATGGTTTACACACACCCTTTTACACAGGTATGATTTTTTATGGAACTTTCACAAAGTACATCATTCAGTAAAAGAAATGGGATTTGCTGCACATTTACGTTATCATTGGATGGAACCAGTACTATATAATTCTATGAAGTATATTCCTTTAGCTATTATAGGCGGATTTACAGCCAAGGACATTGCTTTAGTTCACTTTTTTAATATTACTATTGGACATTTAAATCACGCGAATATTAACTGGGATTATGGTTTTTTAAAATACATTTTAAACAACCCTAAAATGCATATTTGGCACCATGCAAAAGAATTACCTATAGAACGAAGAAAAGGTGTTAATTTCGGGATTACTTTAAGTATTTGGGATTACATATTTAAAACAAATTACATTCCACATAGTGGTCGTAATATTGAAATTGGCTTTAGTGGAGATGAAAGGTTCCCTAAAGATTTTCTTAATCAAGAAATATACCCATTAAATTCGAAGTAACACTTTAAAAATACTGCCCTATTCCAAAAACTAGTCCTTTAGATGAATTTTTGGTTAAACCGTAGCCATAATCAACTCTAAATACGGCATTGAATATTTTTTTATTGATAAAACGTAATCCAATTCCTGAATATACTTGAATATTTTTACCTTTAATAAAATCACTAAGGCTTCCACCTGGGTTTCTCCAAGAACCTGCATCAATAAATGAATTCCCCTGCATAACAAACCAATTATTCTCATACAGTGTATATCGATATTCAGTATTCCAAACAATACTACCAGTACCTCTATCTACTAAAATACCAACTCCTCTTAAGTTCACATTATTATCTAGTGCGAAAGGCGCAAAAGGACTTTTTATATTTGAAGATAATCCAATACGTAATCTATTAGCCCAATTTCCTTTTTCTCCAACTCTCTTATAATAAAAAAAATCATTCCAAGCGATTAAAAAATCTTCTTGATACTCATTTTCAGAAATTACATATTGGCCATAAAACTGATTTTTAAAGCCACTTATATATTGATAATAGTAATTTAAGTTATCGTAAGTATAAACTGTTTTAAGTAACCATTTTTTCACATCTAGTTTTACAGGAATACTTGGATCTGTGCTTCCTGTTAAATAATCATATTTTTCTTTAAAATAATTAATTCCAAATTGAAGATTATTTTTAAAACTCACTTGATATAAGGCAAGGGCTTCATAAGAAATATTTTGATATTTATAATTTGCCGTTCTTTCATCGAAATATAAAGGCTCTTCACTTACCCATTTTTGATGGTGTAAAGCTAAACCCCACTTACTAGAGAACAGTGTTGGTGCTCTGAAATTTATACCATAAGAATTGAATCCGTTGTTCTGATAAAAACCACCAAAAGTAATATTCTGTCCCAAAAAATTATAATCCGAAACCCCTATCTTGTAAGCTGTTTTTTTATTTGTAGTAGTCCAAATATTAAACTCTGGAATTAATGTAAAATTCTCTTCAACATTAATATATACATTGTATTTATTTTCATTAACATGAAACACTTGAAAATAAGCATGTGATATTGCGGGCAATCGTTTTAAACGAACAATATCTTCAAATAATTGAATAGAATCTAAAGATGTGTTTTTTTTAGTTTCTATTAGTTTTTTAATAAGTGATATTTTAGTTTTTTTAATTCCTTTTATCTTCAAATCAAGAATTATGTTCTCTTGAGAAAATGTATAAAAACTGAAACAAATAGTTAATACTAAAAATGTAAATTTCTTTTTCATTATTCCACTTTAATTGTTTTCTGTAAAACTAAATTAACCCAATTATCTTCACTTACTCCCATCATTGTAAAACCATAATCATTCCCTTTTATTAAATCTGGTGGTGATTCTCTAGTTATGTTTAAAACAACATTTGAAAGATTGTAATATTGAAACCATTCATCATAAGTGTAAGTTCCTGATAGCAGATTATTTTCGAAATCAGTAATTACCTGAAAATAAATAACATTCTCTTTAACAAGACCATCAGCCCAAATAAATTTAGGTTTTAAACTTACTGATTTATCAACAATTACATTGTTTGTCCATTCCGTTGGAATAGATTGATGTTTTAATCGAATAGGATTCGATTTATAAAACTCCCCACTTACTTCGTAAGTAACAATACACCAAACTTCTTTTGTACTTTCTCTTACAAATCTTTCTAAATAACCATTAAAAACACCTTCTTTTTCTAACTCAACTAATTTATAAAGCGAGTAATCATCTTTATTAACATTTACACTTTCTGTTTCAAAATATTGAATATTTTTTGCTGATGGTATTGGATAATAAAAAATATACGTTTTATTATCGTTTAATTTATCACTTGCTGCGCAAGCAATAACCTCACCTTTATTTAATCCTATTTTACTATTTATTAACTCTTGTAAGTTTGTAAATGTGTTAACAGGTGATGCTTCTGTACAACTCCATAAAAACAAGCAATAAATTATGATGTAACCTATTTTATTTCCCATACAATTGTTTTAGTAATCTTTCAGCAGGCTTATTCTGAGGTGTAAACCTATTATTATTCTCCCCTCCTACTTCATTGTGTTTATGAAACCATTTCCATAAAAAACCTCCAGCAAACCAATCTTCTTTCCAAAATTGATTATAAATAGCCTCAGTTGCATTTTTTTGAGCCTCTAAATTCACCTGTTCAATTACCTTATTTGAATCCCAAGGTTCTTTACCCGTAAAATCAACACTTCTGTAACCATACTCTGTAAACAAAACTGGTTTGTTTACTTTTTTTCTAACTCTTTGAATTTCTTTTTTATGAACCAACCATCCTTCCTCAAACTCTTCTTTCGATGGTGATTTTTTAGTACTTAAAGGAAAATAGGCATCAATGCCAATATAATCTAATTGCCCCCAAAAAGGAACTCTTTTGTATTCATCCCAGTTCGCAGCGTACGTTAATTCCCCTTTATAAACAGTTCTTATTTTCTTAATTAAGGCTTGCCAAAAAAGAGGCCTATTAACTACAAAGTTCTCTAATTCGGTACCAATACAAAAAACAGCAGCTTTTAATTCTTGTGCTGTTTTAGCATAAGTTAAAATAAATTCTGAATATGAATCTTCTAATATTTTCCAGTCTTTTTCAGACTCCATTTTAATATTTCCAGTAAATTCTCCTTTCCACACCCATATTTGAGGCTTAATCATCAATTTAATATTACTTTTAGTAAACTCTTTTCCATATTGAACAATTCCTTTTTCAGTTTCACCAAACCATTGCCTGTTGGTATTATGAATTATTTTAGGAGAAGATAAATCTTTGATAAAGCCAAAAGGCATCAACGCAACATAGTTGGCTGACACCTTTAAAATAGGAGAAATATGTTTATGGTTTATTTTTTCTGGAGAAGCCACAAAACTAATTCCGTTCATCTTTTTTGTTTGGCTCTTACAAGACAAACATATAAGGCACATTAAAAGGAGTCTTATTATTTTCATAACTCCTAAATTACTGTTTTTTAAAATAATGCACGTAACCCTATACTATAAGTACTTCCTAAACCCTGAAAATTGTATCCTCTCACAATATTACTATATAAAACTTCTAAGTTTAAAACACTTGTAAGTTGATATTTACCTCCAAAACCAAGAGATGTATTATTCTGTTCAAAATCCCCAAAACGTTGTGAATGTTGCACGAACCCTAAAACAGTAGATTTATCAGAAGGAAAGTAACTCATAAATACTCCTGGGGCTACTAAAAAAGTATTATTTGCAAAACTTTTATCGTCTCCAAAACCATATTCTGTATTTAACTCTGTAAATAGTTGCCAGTCTCCACTTTCAAAAGTATAATCATAGAAAAATCTATTTTGTAAAGACCAAGCTGTTTGATCTAAAAAACCATCTGGATTGTTATTCTCATCACCTTTTTTTAATAAAGGTATATGCAATGATGTTTGAAAAGAAAAATTCCCTATGCTTTCAAAAGGTTGAATTTTAACCGATGGGGCTATAGAACTAATTCCTTTTCTATCTGTATTTGTATCTTCTAAACTAAATACTGAAAGCGCTTGCCTACCACCAAATGTATTAGAACGAAACTCTACAATAGCACCTACATTAAATCTAGAATTATCTGAAACCCCTGTAAAAACTTCTACAGTAGATGTAAAAAAATTCTGCCTAGCAATTTTACTCGACTTACTATTATTTTCTCCAGTAGCTTTTGTCTGTGTATATAAACCGTTAAAAAATTTAATATCCCACTGCCCTTTATTTAATAGTTTAGATGGTGTATATGTCTGAATATTACTTTTTTCTTCTTTTTTCTCTTCTTGAGCAAATCCTTGAGAAAAGCTAAATAAAGCCACTGTAGTTATAATATGTATAATTCTAGTTTTCATTATTACTTTTTTATAATTGAATAAATTAAGACGTTTTGTTTTTCAGCAGCTTACAAGCTTTCTTCTTATTTAAATTCATTCTAAATTTATTTACACTATTAAGTTCTTAACTTTAACAACGACCTAACTTGCAAATCAATTATTATGGAACACGTTGTTATTATTGGTAATGGAATTTCTGGTGTTACAGCCGCAAGACATATTCGTAAACTCTCTGACAAAAGAATAACGATAATATCTACAGAAACAGATTACTTTTTTTCTAGAACTGCTTTAATGTATGTGTATATGGGACATCTAACATTCCAGCATACGCAACCTTACGAGCCTTGGTTTTGGAAAAAAAACAAAATTGAACTTAAAAAAGGTTTTGTTACCAACATAAACACTTCTAATAAAGAGCTTGAATTTAGCAACGGTGAAAAATTTTCTTTTGATAAGTTAATAATTGCTACAGGATCTAAACCTAATAAATTTGGTTGGCCAGGACAAGATTTAAATGGTGTTATGGGCATGTACCATAAACAAGATTTAGAAAACCTTGAAAAATATGCTCCTAACAACAAAATATGTAAACGAGCTGTAATTGTTGGTGGAGGTTTAATAGGAATTGAACTTGCTGAAATGTTACATAGCAGAAATATTCCTGTTACTTTTTTAGTACGTGAAAAAAGTTTCTGGAATGGTGTTCTGCCTGCCCAAGAATCAGCAATGATTAATAAAGAAATTTTAAATAACCATATTGATTTACGATTAGGAGCTAATTTAAAAGAAATTAAATCCGATGAAAACGGACAAGTAAAATCAATTATTATTGCTGAAACTGGTGAAGAAATTAAGTGTAATGTTGTTGGATTAACTGCTGGAGTTTCTCCTAATGTTAATTTTGTAAAAGAGTCTGGTATCGAGTTAGGAAGAGGTGTAAAAGTTAATCGCTTCTTGGAAACTAATATTAAAGATATTTATGCAATTGGTGATTGTGCAGAACAACACGAACCTATTGATCAACGTCGTCCGATAGAGGCGGTTTGGTACACAGGTAGAATGATGGGCGAAACATTAGCGCAAACTATTTGTGGCAATAAAACAGCATATAAACCTGGGCATTGGTTTAACTCTGCTAAATTTATGGATATAGAATATCAAACCTACGGTTGGGTATGGGCACAACCTAAAGAAAACGAAGCTCGTTTTTATTGGGAACACGAAAGTGGTAAAAAGTGTATTCATATTAATTATGACAAAAACACTCATGAGTTTATCGGTATAAATAACTTCGGAATTAGAATGCGTCATGAGTTTTTTGATAAAATTCTAACAGAGAAACGTTCTGTAGAATACGTTTTAGAACATTTAGCTGATGCTAATTTTGATCCTGAATTTTTTAAACTGCACGAGAAAGAAATTGTATCGAAATTTAACAAAGAGAATAACACAACGATTCAGTTAAAAAAGAAAAGTTGGAAACGAATTTTTAATAAAGCATAATAGAATGAAAACAATTAAAAACATAGGTTTAATAATATGCTTTATTGGATTTGCTATTTTTACAGCAAGCATATTTACAGGTACAAATAATGTTTCTCAAGAAACTTTTAATACTTGGACTAAACAAAAAGTAAAAAGTGAATTTTTCATAGAGAAAGCACAATCAGAAATTGTAAATAAAGAATTAAGTGCTTTTCAATTGTCAAGTAAAATTGTTGAAATAGTAAAAGCTTCAAATGAGTTTCATAAAAAACAAAAAGAAATTGCTTGGGATAAAATTATTTATTTGAAGTGGAATAAAACTTCTAAAGATTTTATTTATCCTTTAACAAGAGCTTCTGCAACTGGTTGGCCCCAACAAAACCAATGGTTATTTTTCTTATTAACTTTCGGGTTAGCTATTTTAGGAGGATCGATCGCATTTGCTTCTGATTATAAATTATTAGGTCCTGCGGGGATAAAAAACAACGGAATATTTCAGCATTCGGCAACCAATAGAGGTTACCTAGGAATCTTAGCATTTATCTTTTTTGTTGGGTTTTATATGTTCTTATACTTCTTCCCAAACTATTTAGTAAATCCAATTTTATCGGTAAATCCAATTAGTAAAGGAATGAGCGGTAATGAATCTAGTCAATGGTTTTTATATGGATTCATGTATTGTTCGGTAATGAGTGTTTTTGCAATAAGAATGTTTATTAAATACCGTCATAACAATTATCAAATTCTTAGAACAGCGGTTGTTTTATTTTTTCAAATAGCATTCGCCTTTATAATTCCAGAAATATTAGTAGCCTTTAATCAACCTTGGTTTGATTTTAAAAATGCATTTCCATTAAACTATTCTTTCTTTTTCGATTGGAATATTAACAATCTATTAGCTAGTGGAAACATGGGAATATTCATGTTAGTTTGGGGTATTTTATTAACCTTAGTTATTGTACCGGTAATGGTATATTTCTATGGAAAAAGATGGTATTGTTCTTGGGTTTGTGGTTGTGGTGGATTAGCAGAAACTTTAGGTGACCCATACAGACAATTATCTAGTAAGTCTTTATTTTCTTGGAAAATTGAACGTTGGTTAATACATGGTGTATTAGTTTTCGCTCTAGGAATGACAGCTTTAACATTATATACTTATTTTGCTGAAATAGAAAGTTGGAAAGAAATTGCTTTCGGAATTTCAGCTTACGATATACAAACATCTTATGGTTTCTTTATTGGTTCAATTTTCTCTGGTGTTATTGGTACAGGTTTTTATCCAATTTTAGGAAACAGAGTTTGGTGTCGTTTTGGTTGTCCTTTAGCTGCCTACATGGGATTTGTACAACGTTTTAAATCTCGCTTTAGAATTACAACAAATGGTGGCCAATGTATTTCTTGCGGAAATTGTTCTACATATTGTGAACAAGGTATCGATGTTCGTTCGTATGCTCAGAAAGGAGAAAACATTGTGCGTTCTAGTTGTGTTGGTTGTGGTGTTTGTTCTGCAGTATGCCCAAGAGGTGTTCTAAAATTAGAGAACGGACCTGAAAAAGGAAGAATCAACCCTACAGATGTATTATTAGGAAACGATGTTAATTTAATGGAATTAGTAAATGAAAAGTAGTCTTTTTTTATTTCTATTTTTTATATCCTTTGCGGTTTTTTCACAAAAGAAATATCAAAAAGAATATTATAACAACAATAATTTAAAAACAGAAGGTTGGTTAAACAATGATCTTAAAACTAATTATTGGAAATTTTACTACAAAAATGGACAATTAAAAAAAGAAGGCAACTACAAAAAGAATCTCTCAACAAAATATTGGTATTTTTACCGCAAGAACGGAACAATAGAAAAAGAAGGACATTTCGTTGATGGAAAAAAAAACAAATGGTGGTTGTTTTATAACGATGAAGGGTATGTATACCATAAGTGCCAGTTAAAAAACAATAAGAAAAACGGATATTGTTTACGTTATAACCAACAAAAACTGGTTAAAGCAGAAAAATATCAACAAGGAAAAAAAATAAAAGAATGGACAGATTTAGCTTCTTTTAAAAAAGAAAATAGTTTGTTCGATTTAAGATAAATGAGTCAATCAATTAAAGTAATAATTCCTGCTTATAATGAGCAAGATTCTATAGCAAATGTAATTAACGATATTCCTTTAATAGTTAATGAAGTAATTGTTGTTAATAACAACTCTACTGATGCAACAGAAGGAAATGCAAAAAATGCAGGAGCAACTGTCTTAAAAGAATCTAGAAAAGGATATGGTTATGCTTGTTTAAAAGGAATGGAACACATTGCTTCTCTTAAAGACAAACCAGACATTGTTGTGTTTTTAGACGGAGATTATTCTGATTACCCAGAACAATTAACCGAATTGGTTGCCCCTATTATAAATGATAACATCGACTTTGTAATTGGTAGCCGCGTAAAAGAGTTAAGAGAACTAGGAGCAATGACACCGCAACAAATACTCGGAAACTGGCTAGCAACCTTCTTAATGTCACTTTTCTTTAATGCTAAATTTACTGATTTAGGTCCTTTTAGAGCTATAAAATATAACAAATTACTAGCCCTTAATATGGAAGACAAAACCTATGGTTGGACTGTAGAAATGCAATTAAAAGCTTTAAAACAGAAATTTTCATACATAGAGATTCCTATGAAATACCGAAATAGAATTGGTGTATCAAAAGTTTCAGGAACCGTAAAAGGTAGTATATTTGCCGGCATTAAAATATTAACTTGGATATTTAAATACAGCTTTAAATAATGGCTTTACAATATATTATAATTACGATTTACACTATATCTTTAGTGCTTATTTTCATGTATGCTTTAGCACAATTAAATTTACTTTTTAATTATTTAAAAGCTCGAAAACAGAAAGACAATTCAATTAAATTTGATTTATCGAACCCTAAAGAGGTTCCATATATAACCATTCAACTTCCAGTATTTAATGAACTTTATGTAATGGATCGTTTATTAGATAATATTGTAAAACTTGAATACCCTAGAGAAAAACTTGAAATTCAGGTGTTAGATGATTCTACAGATGAGTCAGTAATATCTACAAACAAACACATAAAGAAACTTCAAGAAACAGGATTAGATATTACGCATATTTGTAGAGAAAATCGTCAAGGTTTTAAAGCAGGTGCTTTAAAAGAAGGTTTAAAAATAGCAAAAGGAGAGTTTATTGCTATTTTTGATGCAGATTTTTTGCCTCAAGAAGATTGGTTATTAAAAACCGTTCCATATTTTAAAGATCCAGAAATTGGAGTTGTACAAACTCGTTGGGGACATATCAACAGAAATTATTCAACTTTAACTAAAATTCAGGCATTTGCATTAGACGCTCATTTTACATTAGAGCAAGTTGGTAGAAATAGTAAAGGGCATTTTATTAACTTTAATGGAACTGCTGGTTTATGGCGTAAAGAATGTGTTTATGATGCAGGGAATTGGGAAGGAGATACACTTACCGAAGATTTAGATTTAAGCTATAGAGCTCAATTAAAAAATTGGAAATTCAAGTATTTAGAAGACGTTGAAACTCCGGCAGAGCTACCAGTAGTTATTAGCGCTGCACGTTCACAACAATTTCGATGGAATAAAGGTGGTGCTGAAAATTTTCAGAAGATGGCAAAAAGAGTAGTTTCGAGTAAAAACTTATCTTTTAAATCTAAAATTCACGGTTTATTACATTTATTGAATAGCTCAATGTTTTTAAATGTCTTTTTAGTAGGTATCTTAAGTATTCCTATGTTATATATTAAAAATGAATATGCGCATTTAAAACCTTACTTTTATATGATGAGCTTTTTTGTAATTAGCTCTTTAATTTTCTTTATTTGTTACTGGCATATGTATAAAAGGACTTATGGTGGCGGAGTTAAAAACTTCTTTAGTTATATAGGTGTATTTTTTACATTTTTTTCTATTGCAATGGGGTTCTCTTTACATAATTCAATTGCCGTTTTAGAAGGGCATTTTGGTAAAAAAAGTGAATTTGTTCGTACTCCTAAGTTTAATATTACAACAATTAAAGATGGTTGGAAAAACAATAAATATATTAGTAAAAACATTTCTTTACATGTTATTATTGAAGGGCTTTTAGCTATATATTTTGCTTTTGGTATGTACAGTGCATTTATTGTAGGTGATCAAGGGGGTGACTTTGGTTTATTTCCATTTCACCTAATGCTATTTATTGGGTTTGGGTACGTATTTTTTAAATCTATTTTTTCTAAAGCCTAATGTCTTTTTGGAGAAAACATAATTCAATTATACTAGCCGTAGTTTGTATATTACTTTATTTTGTTTTCGCATATTTTTTAGAACGTACAGCGTTTTATGAATTGCTATTTTTATGGGTTGGACTATTTACCACGTCTTATTTTTTATATCAATATAAAAAAAATGATTTTTATTTTTTAGCAAGTATTAGTATACTATTTAGACTTATTTTTGTTTTTTCAATTCCAAATTTATCACAAGATTTTTATCGTTTCATTTGGGATGGAAGAATGATTTTAGAAGGTCTTAATCCATATTTATCTCTACCTGAAACCTTTATAGAACAAAACAATTTACCTATACCACAAGCTAAAGAATTATACGAAGGAATGGGGAAGATGAATGGAAGTCATTTTACCAATTACCCTCCTTTAAATCAATTGTGTTTCTTAATAACTGCCATTTTTTCAAACAAAAGTATTATTGGTAGTGTAATAACAATGAGAGTTATCATCATCTTAGCTGATGTCGGTATTCTTTACTTCGGTAAGAAACTATTAGAAAAATTAAACCTGCCAGCATATAACATCTATTTTTATGCCTTAAATCCTTTTATTATTATAGAAATGACTGGTAATATGCATTTCGAACCTGTAATGCTATTCTTCTTAATTTGGAGTTTATATAAATTACAACAAAAAAAATGGATTTGGTCTGCAATCTTATTAGCTTGTTCTATTTCAGTAAAATTAATTCCATTACTTTTTTTACCATTATTCTTACAATGGTTTATAAAAAATGATGTAAAAGATTCAACTAATAGTTATTCACTAAAATCAAGAACTATAAAACTTATCGGTTTTTATATAATTATTTTTACAACTACTATCTTTTTATTTTCACCTTTTTACTCTCCACAATTAATCTCAAACTACACTAATTCTGTTGGTCTTTGGTTTAAAAATTTCGAATTTAATGCTAGCTTTTATTACATAGCTAGAGAAATCGGCTATATGTTTAGAGGTTATAATGAAATAGCTATAATCGGTAAAATAATACCTCTTATAACCATAATCTTTTTAATAATTATCACTTTTTTCAGAAAGAACAAATCTTCAATACAACTAATAACAGCCATGTTGTTCGGCTTATCTTTTTATTATTTCACAACAACAACAATGCATCCATGGTATATTGCAACATTACTAATTTTATCTGTTTTTACTAAATACCGATTCCCAATAGTTTGGAGTTTGGTTATAATTTTAAGTTATCAAGCATATGCTAATGATCCCTGGAAAGAAAATTTATGGTATGTCGCTATAGAATATAGTATTGTTTATAGCTTTTTAATATGGGAATTATTCATAAAAAAACCCATCCAAAAAATTGAATGGGAAAAATTGCTATGAAAAAGAAGTGGTTTTTCAACCACATCTCAAATATAGAGAATCTTTTCTTTCTTTCAAAATAAAAAGATTGTAAACTTAAATTTTAGAAACCTTATTATTTATAATATTATACTTCTCGTTACTTTCAATACAAACCGCCTCTCCATTTTTATCAAAATTTAAGCGATGTCCATACTCACTAACCCAACCTATTTGTTTCGAAGGGTTACCAACTACTAATGCATAAGGTAGCACTTCTTTAGTAACTACTGCACCTGCACCAACAAATGCATATTCACCAATGTTATTACCACACACAATTGTTGCATTAGCACCTATACTTGCGCCTTTTTTAACAATTGTTTTTAAATATTGATCTTGTCTTTTTATGGCACTTCTTGGATTTATAACATTTGTAAATACCATTGATGGCCCTAAAAAAACATCATCATCACAAATAACACCTGTATAAATAGATACATTGTTCTGAACTTTAACATTATTACCCAGAATAACTTTAGGTGAAACAACTACATTTTGACCTATATTACAATTATTTCCTATAATACAGTTAGGCATTACATGGCTAAAATGCCAAATTTTAGTACCTAAACCAATACTACAATTATCATCAATTACTGCTGTTTCGTGTGCAAAAAAAAGTTTTTGTGTATCCATAAAACAAAAATAAAAAACTCAACTTAAATAGTTGAGTTTTTAAATTTATTCTACTTTAAAAGTAATTGGCAAAGTATATTTAACTTTTACAGGTTTATTATTCTGTTTACCTGGTATAAATTTGGGTATTTTACTTACCACTTTATTCGTTTCTTTTGTTAATCTTTTATGTGGTGCTCTTATTTTCACATCAGATATCACCCCTGATTTATCTATTATAAATTGTGTGAAAATTTTATACTTCCCTGATCTTAATCCTAAATCTTGTGCTATTTCTGCATCAAAATAACGCTGTACATGTTTTTTAATTTTTTTCTCAAAGCATTTTCTATTATCTTCTTCTGATAATCCTTCACACCCTTTAAAAACAGGTCTATTTTGAACGTTATTTATAGATACTGGTCCTTCTATTGGTTTTATAATTTTTGATTCTTTTTTCTTCTTACCAACGGTAATTGTTGGTGTGTTTTTAATTGGTAAATTAATTACAGGTGCTGGAGCTATTTCAGGTCTTTTTTCAATTACCGGAGGAACAATAGTTATAACAGGTTGTACTTTTACTGGCTTCTTCACAACAGTTTTAACTTTCTCGATAATAATATCTGGTGAAAAGTCAAAAATTGTTTCTATTTCTCTACCTGAATCATCATAAAATTGTGCTGTTTTTTCAGTTTCATGCTCAAGTGAAACAAAAACAATAAATAGTACAAGTACTAAACCTAATTGGGTAAAAATTGATGAAAATTTTTCTAATTGTTTTCTAGGGGTCTTTTTTTGTGCTTTCATAGTTATTAATTTTAGTGTTAATACTATGTTAAAAACAAGAAGCGTGCCAATAAAAAAAGCAACCCTAAATAGGATTGCTTTCTTATGCTTTATACTGTGGTTATTTACTACTCAACATTAAAAGTAATAGGTAAAGTATAACCAACTCTTACAGGTCTACCTCTTTGTCTACCTGGTTTCATTTTCGGTATCTTTCTAGCTACACGCATTGCCTCTTTTTTTAATCTTGGGTGAGGTGCTCTTGCATTTACACTTGTAATAGATCCATCTTTGTCAATTTTAAATTGAACATAGATTCTTTTCTTACCAGGAGCTAAACCTAATTCGTTTGCCAATTCTGCATCAAAATAACGTTGTACGTGCTTTTGTAACTTTTTGTTTAAACAAGCTTTCTTTTGTGCTTTTGTTCCTTTACATCCAGGGAAAATAGGCACTTCTTCAATAATTGAAAAAGGTACATCTTCAACTACTTCTTCTTCTTCCTCAACTTCTACAATTTCTTCAACTTCTACAGCTTCAGATTCATCAGTCTCAGTAGTTTCTATAACTGTCTCTTCAACTTCTTTTTCATCCTCAACAACTTCAATCTTTTCAGGAGCTGGTGGTGGTGGTGTATTAGGTTTTGGCTTTGGTGGTTCAATTTGAAGTTCAATGGTTTCTTCTTCAATTTCTGAAGCCATGTTCGCAGAACCTAAATCTCCATATGTTTTATCATATGTTTTATTTTCTATTGCAATATATGTTACAAATAAAGCTAAAACCAAACCTAACTGCATAAACAGTTTACTATAATTCTCTAAGTTTGATTTTGGATTTTTCTTAATTTCCATCCTAAATGTTTTTTTAATAGTTCGCTAATTTAATTAAATTATTTTAACTTTTACAAGCTAATTCCTTTAAATAACTACATTTTCCTTAAAAAAAGAAAGTAAATGGTATAAGCTATTAAAATACCCGTCGTGTTTGCTGCAATATCTAAAATATCTCCAGTTCGATATGATGTTGCTGTAACTTGAAGAGTCTCAATAATTATGCCGTAAAAAAAACAACAAAACACAACAATAAGTTTATTGATTTTTGTTGTTCTGAAGACCATTAACCAAAAAAAAGTTAAAACAAAATAAGCGAGAGCGTGCTCATATTTATCTAAATTATTTATTTGAATTGGTTGAGGACCTATCTTTATTAAACTAAGAATTGCAATACTAATAGTAATTAGTATTGCAATTGCTTTAATTTTTATATTATCCTTTAATAAGTTCTTGATACGCATCAGCACTTAATAAATCTGCAGTTTGTGAATCATCTGATAGTTTAATTTTTATCATCCAACCATTACCATAAGGATCAGAATTTACTAATTCTGGCTCATCTTCTAATGCTTCGTTAAATTCAACTACTTCTCCTGATAAAGGCATAAAAAGATCTGAAACAGTTTTAACCGCTTCTACTGATCCGAAAACCTCTTCAATATCTAAAGTATCATCTAAAGTATCAACATCTACATATACGATGTCACCTAACTCACCTTGTGCAAAATCAGTAATACCAATTGTAGCAACACCTTCTTCGATCTTTACCCACTCGTGGTCTTTTGTATATTTTAATTCTGATGGAATGTTCATTGTCCTTATTTATTTAATTTGTTTGTTTTAGTTTCCTAGGTTATATATTAAATTAATACCTGCATTAATTGATTGTCTTGGAAAAGTTGTTGAAACAGCATATTGAAACGTTTGATGATTGTAATAAAACGATGCTGTTAAATTGCTACTTAAATTATAATCGGCTATAAATTTAAACCCGAATAATTTCTCTCCTCCTGTTATTTGACTATTTTGTTCATCAACACTTCTTATTAAGGTTAGATTATCTCTTAATGAAATATCTGCTCTTAGATTAATGTCTCCTTTTAACGTTTCTTTTTTTCCTGTAAATCTGGTTACAAATTTAACATCTTTAATTTTATATCCAAATCCTACAACATATTCTGTTCCTTTTATATCTGTTAAGGTATTGTTATTAAAGTTTAATGTTAAACTTCTATCCCTCCTTATTTCACCTTTAAAAGAAAATGAACTTTTCATTCTAAAATCAACTTTTACTAATGGTGAAAACTCATCAATTAAAGTTGCCGACGAAAGTAATAGTTCTGATTGATAATTCCCAGAATTATTTGTCTTTGGTGGATTTCCTACAGATATTGGTGAATTTGAGTCAACTCCACCATATTGCAAATTATTAGTGTAATTACCTATTGTATAAGATGACTTATAGCCATGCGACAGGGTAAATGCTGAGAAATTCTTTTTAAACCACTTAAATTTCATAAAACCATTATAACGTAATGTCCAATTTGGAATTGGAATGTTTTTAAAAACACCTGTGCTTACCGAATTTGCATTCTTTCCTGAGTATGCAGCAATAAACGCTGGTAACATAGCTTGTTGTCCTGAAGTTTGATATCCTGATGTTGGTGTATTTGGCACTCCTAACGAAGTCGCTAACCTATCAGCTACTATACTTCTATTTTGTAAAAAGTTTTGATATAAAACTTCACTATCTGTAAAAATAGTACCTAACATAAAGTGACTAATACTATAGTTACCTGTTTCAAATGCTTTTATATTTGGGTCTTGATGAAAACCTCCACTACCATCAGAAATTACATCTAGCTGTTGGTTTAAGTTACTTGTTTGAATTCTATTACCTCTTAAATTAATTGTTAAGCTCTTAAATGGTTTAACAGCAATATTATAATCTAATTTTTTATATCTTGTTTTTCCATAGTTCTTATTATAATAAGGTTGTTTATCGTCTGTTTGGCTTGTTCTTGTTACCAACCACCCGTTTTCAATAGCTGTATTTAAAATATCTGTTTGACTTCCAAATACAAATCCTAGTGTAGGTGCAGAGCCTCCTCCATAATTATTTCTTCCCAAGAAACCAACCGATGGTTTATACCCTTCCAATAAAGTTCCATTATTTTGAGAATAACTTATTTTTGCTCTTTTTACTGAAGTTAACACATCATACATCCCTTTCATTACTTTGTGTCCAAAAGAAGCATTCTTTTTTAATTTTGGCTTTTTTGCTGCTACTTGTGCTCCTAATGTTGCTTCTCCTTTTTTTGTTGGTTTTTTCCTAGCTCCTTTTAGTAATAATTTATCAAGTCGTAACGTCTTATAAAAACGTCCAAAATCAATATTTGTATTTAAGTTATGTGTGTTTGCATTCTGAATCATGTTACCAACAACTTCCTGAAAGTCAATAACGGTAACTTCTCCTGTACTTGCATCTGTATTTTCAATAACACTTTGTGATCCTGATTTCCAATTAAAATCTGCAGTATACCCATAATCTGCATTTATAAAACTTAAATATGGTAACTTATTAATCGGCAATTTATAAGTTGCATTTAATTTTTGATTATAATTATCTGGTCTACCTATATTAAAAAATTGATCATAAATTTCTAAGTCTTCATCAGCTCCAAAACCATCATAAATATAATTATTCGTAG
This sequence comes from Tenacibaculum ovolyticum DSM 18103, assembly GCF_000430545.1. Lineage (GTDB taxonomy): Bacteria > Bacteroidota > Bacteroidia > Flavobacteriales > Flavobacteriaceae > Polaribacter > Polaribacter ovolyticus. The sequence goes on along the minus strand of NZ_KE387164.1, from coordinate 166,809 downwards.
CATTAAAGTTTAATTGTAGCGATTTTGTTAAATCAAAACCAATAGTATAATCCCAATTAAACATAAATCTGCGCTGAACTAATTCAGGTTGTGCAGGTAATGGATTAACAGGATCAACAATTAAATTTCTTGATTGTTGCGAATTGTAATTTCTATTAATCTTAGAATTAAGTGCTATGGTTTTTGGTACAGGATTAAAGTTTAAATCTTTTATAAATTTATAAAATTTACTCTTAAATTTTTTCGACTTTTTAAAAGGTTCGATAACAAAAGGCTTAAAACTAAAACTATAACTAGCTCCTGCCATTACATTTTTATTCTCAAACTTTTCAATATTATAATCTTTATGAAACTCTTCATTATGTGCATAAGAAACTGATAAATTTTCTACATCGTAAAATTTAGGCTTTTTCTTACTTTCAGGATTTTTATTCTTTTTTACGTTTATAAAACTTATACTTTTTCTACGCGTATAATCTTGTGCATTTTTACTATTTGGATTTTTATCTAAAGCATCTTCTAATGCTACGTCCTGAAACTGTGGATCATATTTAGGGTCTCTAAATTCTTCTCCATAACTATAACTCATAGGTATTTGCATACCCCATTTTTTAGGCATCATTTTACCTAATTGAATATTTGTAGCAACACTATATTGTTTTATTTCTTCAATACTTCTTTGTTGTACTCTATCTTCTACATTACCAAAACCAATGGTAGACATTCTACCTGCTAAAGAAACATCCATTACATCTGCAAGGTTAGCATCTGCATTTAAAACCGCAGCCCAACCGCCTTTATTATCAAAACCTACAGCACGTAATTCATTAAACCAAACTTCAATATTTTTTGAATCAGTTGATGTGTTCTTAACACCTAACATTACTGTTCTTATTTGTGCCAATGTTGGATTTCCTTTTACATAAATTTTCAACCCGTTAGAACTTGTTCCTGAAAATATATCTGTAATACTTGTTCCTGTTCCTATTGGTCTTTCAATTTTTAAATTTGCTAGCTCTTGCAAAGGGACTACCAAATTATTTTCCTTTGGCCAAACACCTGTTGGTGTAGTAGATCCGTTAGAAGGAGATAATTTTAATGGTTTATGAATTTCGTAATAATTATCATTTAAATCAGTACCTAAACGAACAACAGCTACTGTTTCATCATCTTGTGTAGTAGAACTCGTAGGTGCTTCAGCATGCAAAAACATACGTAAATTCTTATACCTACGCATATCTATACTTATATTTTTGTAAATAGTTCTTTGTTCGTCTGCGGGTAAATCTGTTACTTTTAAAGTTACTGACTGCTCATTCTGTCGTTGAATTCTGTTTGTACCTTGTAACTGCTCTCTTTCAATTCCTGGAGGAAGCTGATATTTATCTGAGTTTTGCTCAATACTTACAACTCCAACTTCAAACTTATTAAGCTCTGCATTATCCAAACTAACAGGAACTCCAACATTTGGAAATGTTTTTGTATACCTACGCCAATCTCCTCTCACTAACTCTAACTCACCAAATCGTAAAACTACAGGCATTTTAAATTGTGAAAGAAACATTCGTATAAAACGGATACTATTAAAATCGGTAATTCCATTAATTGCATTCGCTCCATTTCTAACAGGAATTCTAAACTGATACCATGTCGCATTTCTTGAAGTTCCATCTACTAATGTAACCTGCTCATTTTTTATATCGATAATATGATTTTGCCCAAGCTGTAAATCACTTTTATTTAATGAAATTTCGTATTCAAAATAACTATTAACAGGATTCATTGTTTGATCCTTGTTTATATCTTCAGTATCTGGGTATGCTGTTGAAGAGGTTGGATATGATTCACCTGATTGACTTGCTGTTGGTGAGTTTCCTTGTGTACCGTTAAAATTTTTATAACGTGATAAAACTGAAGGACTTGATGCCTCTATAGCTCCTCCTCTAAAATATTGAAAGTTATCTCCCGCAGGATCTTCTAATGAAGCAAATGCTGGATATTTAATTTTTTCTTCTTCATCTGATAAACCATCCAAACCAATATCTTGATTTTCTCTAGCTTCATTACTTGAATCGAAAGCATATAATATTGATGGGTTAATTGGTATATTACCCCAAGTTGTAGTATTTACATTTGTTCCGTCAATTTTATTTCCATCAACAGGTAATCCGTTTTCATACTGCTTTCTTCCATCTTTCAAAATGTCTTCAGAAACATTACCTAAATTAATGAACAACTTACCTACTTGATTACTTATATCTTTAGCATTCACTCCAACAGGCATTCCTTCTTCTTGTTTAATAGAATGATTTTCGTAAGGATCCATTAACCAGAATTGAATATATTCTACATTGGCTTGCTCAAAATTATTCGTTGTTAATGGGCGCATAATTCCACCCCAACGTTCTTCAGGAGTTACAGAACTAGCATTTTCGTTATAATTATACGGCCCTTTTTCAGCAGGATAGTATGCTAAATCTAGTGTTCTCACTAAATTTTGTTGTGTAATATCTAAATCGGTATTCGGAAATAATTCATTGTACCTAATTTGACGAACTTCATCTCTTGATAATTCCGTCTCATCAATATTACTAGGTCTATTACTGCTACCGTAAAATAACTGATCTACATTATACCATGCAATTTTACCTCTTTTATAATTATATGATAAATCTCCTGTACCACCATCAAAACCTTGTGATTCAGGTGTACTTGCTAAAAACCATTGCTGTGGCGAATTTAAGTTAATTGGTATTTGAGATGCTTCAAAGTCATCTAAATATGATGTTGCAGTTCCATCGACATTAATTCCACTAGGTGATCCTGGTAATAAATATGCCATATCAGCCCTAACCGATACATTTGATGATGCATCAGTTTCAACAAATGGTAATCTATTTGCTAATTTTGTTAAATATGGTACTTCAGCTGAATAATCTAAGTTTAAACCTAACATCGTATTATCTATAGGTTCACCTCCAAAATTAACTTTTGGTGTAATAGGTTTTTCACTTACATTTAAATAAGTACCTCCTAAAATAAACTTATCTGAAAAACGATGCTCTACATCAATACCTATAAATGTTTTTCTTTGCTGACTAAATAAAGTATTACTTTCTGTTGTTGCGTTAATTGGAATTCCAGAAGCTTCTAATCCTGGATCTAAAATCTGTACTCTTCCTAGCTGATAATCTACAACATAATCAATTCCTTCAACCAATTGTCGTCCTCCTGCTGTAACTCTAACAGAACCTCTAGGAATATTAAATCCTCCTAGCGATATACCTCTACTAGATTCTGATTTAAAATATCCTTTTAAAAAGAATTTGTCTTTATTTTGATATTCGTTTTTTGCTTGAATTTTTGTTGTTAAATATAATTCTTCGAATAAATATTTTTCTTGATCTACAGCATTAGTAAGCTCCCCTTTTAAGTCATTTCCAAATGGTTCTGGTTCTGGAAACAATACGTATCCTCTCTCTGAGTTAACTGTTATTCCATCTACATAATCAAAAAAACCATCTCCATTAGGAACCGTATACTGACTTTGATCTAGTTTATCTAAATTTAAAATACGTAATAATGGCTTATCTCTAATCCCTGAAGTTAAAGCCTTTTGTAAAGTATTTTGTAAAGTTCCTGTTTCATCATCACGGTATAATAATTCAAATCTAAAACCTTCTCGTTGTAGAGGAAAAGCACCTAACGCATATACATTTTTCATCATTAAACGCCAAGTAGGAAAAGCTTCTCCAAGACTTGTAGTTGTAGCTGTATTAGGACGTACTGTATTTAAAATCTCACTACGTAATAATTTTACTACTAAATTATCTGGTGCAACAATATCATTAGAAAATTCTCCTACTTTAAATACTGTTTCACCATTTGAGGTACCAACAACCGTATATTCATAGGCTACTGCCAAAACTTCCCCATCATTCAATCGTCTGTTCAAAGAAACAAAACCTAATTGAGGGTGCATTCTAAATTCATTAGGCTGTAACTTACGCGCATTTTGTAAATACGAATAGTTAAACCCTTGTTTTGGAGTAATTCCTAAAGATGTTATAGCATTATCTATTGTCGCAACATCTCTAATACCTCCTGATGTAGTAGTTAATAATGGGTTTAAATTATTAACTCCATTGTACGGTAATATTCTAGACCCTGAAGAAATTGCCCCAGGAATTGCATTAATTTCTGCAAAATCTACCTCATTAGCGTCACTAGACTCCCCTAAATCGGCAAGACCAACAATACTACGATAATCTGTTACATTTTGATTTCTATTTGTAATCCAAACTTCTACTCTTGTAATATTTATAGGACTACTTACTAATGGGTAGTTTGCTAGTGCCTTTTTATAATTTTCTCTAAAATATTGTCCTAAAAAAAAGTGTCTGTCATTATCGTAATCAGAAGCTCTTAACTCAAAAGGTTCAATTGTAGCTCCTCCTTCAGAAACAACTGTTTTAGATTGTGAGTTTTGTTGTGAGAATGCTGCTGTTATATATGTTTTACCAAATTGCAACTCTGTTTTTACACCAAATAATGCCTGCGCTCCGTTAATTAATGAGTTTTTAATTGGCATACTAATGTTACCAGCCTCAATGTTTCTAATAATATCATCATCTGTTGGTGTATATTCTAGTTTAATGATATTCTGAAAATCGAAAGTAGATTGTGTATCGTAATTTGTTGTTACTTTTAACCTTTTCCCTACTTTTGCTTGTAAACTTGCACTTATTTGTTGGTCGAAATCAAATGTAAAACTACTTTGGTTTTCTATAGAGATTTGAGGATTTTCATTTTTCTGATAAATCCCTCCTAACTTTATATTTACTTGTCCTGTAGGATTTACTTCAACTGTATTTCCTCCAAAAATAGATTCAAAAAACTTAGAATTCACATAATATTTTGGCAGTAAATTTTTTCTTGCTTTTTTATTTCCTTTTTTCTTAGAATTTGTTGCATCAATTTTTTCTTTAAAATAAGTTTTTACATCATTCTTTAATCGATACGTCTTATATTCTTCTGGAGTAAAATAAATAGGAGTACCAATGTAGTAATTACCTATTTTCTCTACCAAAACAAATTTATTTATTGCTTTATCATACGTTATAATTTTTTCAGACGGATTACTTAAAAAAAGACTTCCTTTCTGAGTATTACTAAAATTATATTTAAGAGGTATAACAGTATCTTTTTTTACTGCTCCTTTATTATTTCCCGAAGTGCTTTGTGAAAACGAAACAACACTTAACAATAAAGCAAGTGTTGTAAGTAATCTATTAATAATTGTCTTTTTCAAACTTTTTTATAAATTTTTTAACGCCTGTTTTATTAGCTGTTCGACACTAGCTTTAGGTGTTTCTTTTAAAATATTTCCTATAACCTTATCTACTTGTTTTCGCGCAAAGCCTAGAACCTCTAATGCAGATAACGCTTCTTCTTTATTTGTATTGTTTTGTGTAACAGAAACTTCATCTAAATCAAAGATTTTTAAAACTTTATCTTTCAAATCAACAATAACACGTTGCGCTGTTTTTGCTCCAATACCTTTAACAGATTGTATTTGTTTAACGTTTTCTGAAGCAATAGCCTGTTGTACTTCTTCTGAAGTCATTGATGATAACATTGTTCTAGCTATACTTGGCCCTACACCAGAAACTGAAGTAAGTAATCTAAATATTTCTCGTTCAACTTTACTAGAAAAACCAAATAAAGTATGCGCATCTTCGCGAATAGATAGATGCGTATAAACCAATACATTTTCATTGTCTGGTAATGCTGAATATGTATTTAAAGAAATATGTAATAAGTATCCTACTCCATTACAATCAATTACTGCATATGTAGGGTTTTTCTCTACAAGTTTCCCTTTAAGCTGTGTTATCATTCAATTGATTTTCAAGTTGTCTAAAGTAAACAATTTATTATTTATTAAAAACCTTATTTTTTTCTTAGCTTATTCTGAGCATCTACAACAGCTACAGCAGCCATATTAACCATTTCATCTACACTTGCACCTAATTGTAAAATATGAACTGGCTTACTCATTCCTAATAAAATAGGTCCAATAGACTCAACTCCATCAACTTGTTTCATTAATTTATAAGTTATGTTTGCCGATTCTAAATTTGGAAATATCAAGATGTTTGCTCTTTTTCCATTTAGTTTAGAGAAAGGAAATTCCTTGGCTAATAATTCTGGATTTAAAGCAAAATCTGCTTGTAACTCACCATCAACAATTACATTTGGCTGATTACGGTGTATATACGATACTGCTTCTCTTATTTTTACAGAGCTTTCGGCTTTTGATGACCCAAAATTTGAAAAACCTAACATTGCAATATGTGGCTTCATACCAAACATTTTTGCAAGTGATGATGTTAGTTGGCTAATTTTTGCTAAATCTTTGGCTGTAGGATTTATATTAATCGTAGTATCAGCTAAAAACATAGGTCCTTGCTTTGTAAGCATCATATTTGTTGCTGCTACTCTTGTAACTCCTTTAGCTTTTTCAATTAACTCTAACATTGGTTTTACAACAGAAGGGTATGATCTAGAATATCCAGTGATTAAAGCATCTGCTTCACCAGTATTTACCATCATTGCTGCAAAATAATTACGCTCACGCATCCACTTTTGAGCTTCTAAAAAAGAAATACCTTTACGCTGTCTTGTTTTCCAAAAAGCTTCAGCATATCTATTCCTTCTATCATTCTCTTCATCTGTCTTAGGATCAATAATAATTACTTCTGCATAAAAACCTAACTCTTTTTTCAATTCTAAAATAACGTCCTTTCTTCCTAATAAAATAGGAATTCCTATTTTCTCATCGTAAACACGTTGTGCTGCTTTTAAGACATCTAAATGATCTGCTTCTGCAAAAACAACTCTTTTTGGTTCTTTTTTGGCTCTATTATGTAATAATCGTATCTCCTTACTTCCAGTACCTGATCGATCCATTAATTCTTCACGGTATCCTTCCCAATCAGTAATTGGCTCTTGAGCTACACCTGAATCCATTGCTGCTTTCGCAATTGCTGGAGGAATTTCATATATTAATCTCGGGTCAAATGGTTTCGGAATAATGTATTCTCTACCAAAAGAAAGACTTACTTCATCATATACTATATTTACTTGCTCTGGAACTGATTTTTTTGCTAAATCTGCTAAAGCGTGTACCGCAGCCATTTTCATTTCTTCATTAATTTTAGTTGCTCTAACATCTAAAGCTCCTCTAAAAATAAACGGAAATCCTAGTACATTATTTACTTGATTAGGATGATCTGATCTTCCTGTTGCCATGATAATATCATCACGTGTATCAACAGCTAATTTATATTCAATCTCTGGGTCAGGATTTGCCATTGCAAAAACAACAGGGTCTTTAGCCATAGATAACAACATTTCTGGTGTTACCACATTTCCTTTAGACAAACCAATAAAAACATCTGCATTATGCATTGCTTCTTCTAAAGTATTCACATCTTTATCTGTAGCAAATTCTGCTTTTTGTGATGTTAAGTTGTCTCTATCTTTTCTAATAACACCTTTACTATCACACATTACTACGTTCTCTCTCTTCGCACCTAATTCTAAATACAAACGCGTACAAGAAATCGCAGCAGCTCCTGCTCCATTCACTACAATATTAACAGTAGAAATATCTTTTTCAATAATTTCTAATGCATTTTTTAAAGCCGCTGCAGAAATTATAGCAGTACCATGCTGATCGTCGTGCATTACTGGAATATCTAACTCCTCTTTTAATCTTCTTTCTATTTCAAAAGCTTCTGGAGCTTTAATATCTTCTAAATTAATACCTCCAAAAGTTGGTGCTATTGCTTTAACTGTTTCAACAAATTTGTCTACATCAGTTGCATCTACTTCAATATCGAAAACATCAATATCTGCAAATATTTTAAACAACAATCCTTTTCCTTCCATAACTGGCTTAGAAGCTTCAGGACCAATATCTCCTAAACCTAAAACAGCTGTTCCGTTAGAAATAACTGCTACTAAATTTCCTTTTGCTGTATATTTATAAACATTATTTTTATCTTTTGCTATTTCTAAACAAGGTTCTGCAACCCCAGGAGAATATGCCAACGATAAATCGTGCTGTGTTGTATATTTTTTAGTAGGTACTACTGCTATTTTTCCTGGTTTCGGTTTTGCATGATATAGTAAAGCTTCGCGCCTTTTTCTAGAATCACTCATAGGTTCGTTGTTGTTTGTTTGAACTCACAAATATACGTTTTTGTTATTTAGTTAAAAGTCTAAAACATGACTAAAGTCATGTTTGCTTTTTTTATTTTCTTATACTTTTGTATTTATTATAACCAAAAAACAAAACTATGACCCCCCAAAGCAAACAAGTCCTTAATGAAGAGTCTAAATGGGACAAAACTCAAACAATTGTTAGTAAAACAGACATCTACGGAACCATACTTTACGCAAACAACACATTTACAGAAGCTTGCGAATACAACGCTATTGATTTAATTGGTGAGCCACACAATATTATTAGACATCCAGATATGCCCAAGGTTGCTTTTAAATCCTTGTGGGATTCTTTAAAAAAAGGAGAAAATTATCATGCTATTGTAAAAAACTTAACTAAAACTGGTAAATACTATTGGGTTATTACAGATTTTACTATTGATAAAAATGAAGATGGGAAAATTACAGGGTATACTGCTCGTAGAAAATCGGTACCAAAAAGCGTAATTGATAAAATTGAACCTCTTTATAAAACACTTCTAGAAATTGAAAAAATAAAAGGAGAAAAAGTAAGTGAACTATATTTTGAAGGCTATCTAAAAGAGGAGGTAGGAAAAAACTACAATGATTTTGTTGTTGATTTATTTAAAGAAGAATCATTAAAAGCTGAACAACAACAAGAGCAACAACCTGAAGAAGAAAGTAAAATTAAAAAAGGTTTAAACTGGTTTTTCTTTGGTGACTTTCTATAGCCTTTATCAAAACACGCTATATATTTAAAAAAAGGTTTGATTCTTCACTATTATTACTATTAAAAAAACGGTAATAATAGTGAAGCATTCGCCCTTTACTAAAGTTATTAATAAAAAAAGAGAAAAATTAACTATTCACTTTTAATCCATATAAACATAATACTCTTAAAATCAGTAATATTTCATTAAATTAGAGATTACTTATTTTATTTTATTATTTTTGTTTAGACCAAATACAAATTACTATAATTATGAATAACCTCAGGCCAACCAAAGTTATTGATGAAGAAATTAACTGGGACAAAACCCAAACAATCATAAGTAAAACCGATGCTAACGGAACTATATTATACATGAATGATGCTTTCGAAAAAGCTTCAGAGTTCAATAAAATTGAATTGATTGGTGAACCTCATAACATCATTAGGCATCCCGATATGCCAAAAATTATTTTTAAAACTTTATGGGAAAATTTAAAAAAAGGCAATAATTTTCATGCAATAGTTAAAAACCTTACTCGCTCTGGTAGATATTATTGGGTTATTACAGATTTTACTGTTGATAAAAGTGAAGATGGTGAAATTATAGGTTATACGAGTCGCAGGAAAGCAGTACCTCAAAGTGTAACAGAAAAAATTGCTCCACTGTATAAGACTTTATTAGACATCGAAAATGTAAAAAGTGAAAAAGCAAGTGAACTATATTTCGGTGCATATTTAAAAGAAGAAATAGGTAAAAATTATGATGATTTTGTAGTTGATTTATTTACAGAAGAATCTATAAAAAGCGAAAAAGAAGAACAAATAAAATCACACAATGAAAAAGGGAAAATCAAAAAAAGTTTAAATTGGTTTTTCTTTGGTGATTTTTTGTAAAAAACAAAAAGGAGGCTATTGATAGCCTCCTTTTTGTTTTTATAAATTACTTTATCTTCAAACTATTATTACTTAAAAAATCACTTCCTACAAATAGCTCATTAGTAAAATGAGACTACATATCAGATAGATTGACAATTAATAAAACCTATTTAGCTTAAGGTTGTTTACTCGGAAAAAAACTTATTATTATCACTAAGAAAACTTTTTTAAGGTATAAAACTATCAAATAGCATAATTTATAATTTACTTAACAAATAATTTCTGAACTTTGCACTTTAATAATGCAAACTTTAATCCCTTATCTATGAAGAAAATATATAAAATACTGTTAACCATATTCGTTACTTTATTGGTTTTACTAATTTTAACTCCATTTTTATTTCAAGATAAACTTATTACGCTTGTAAAGAAAACAGTTAACAATAATATTACTGCTCAATTAGATTTTACAGACGCAAATCTTAGCTTATTAAGAGATTTCCCAAATGCATCACTACAACTTTCTAATGTTTCTATTATTAATGGCAAACCTTTTAAAGGTGACACATTATTATATACTAAAGAGATTAACCTAGAACTAAGGCTTACCGAATTATTTAAAAACTCAACAGAACAGTTAAATATTCAATCTTTTTCAATTGACAATCCTGATCTTACTATTTTAGTAAACGAAATTGGAATTGCTAATTACGACATAGCTAAACCTTCTGATACAGAAAGTGAGAATACAAATGATACTCCATCTAACTTTGGTCTTTCCATAAATTCTTATGAGATAAATAACGCTCATGTAAAATATTATGATAAAAAAGCAAAAATAAACCTTGTTCTATCTGAGTTAAATCATAGTGGTAGTGGAGATTTCTCTCAATCAAACTCTGAATTAAACACAAAAACATCTACATTGGTTTCTTTAGAAATGGATAGCACTTCGTATGCAAGAAATCAAAGAATAGAATTAAATGCTATTTTAGGAATGGATTTGGTAAACCAAAAATTTTCTTTCTTAAAAAACGAAGCAAAACTTAATAAATTACCTCTAGTATTTAATGGGTACGTTAAGATTAATGAATCCAATCAAGATATAGATATTAGCTTTAAAACTCCTTCATCAGACTTTAAAAATTTCTTAGGTTTAATACCTGAAACATATACTAAAAGTATAAAAGATGTAGAAACTTCTGGTGATTTCAGTGTTTCAGGAACTATTAAGGGATTAGTTACCAACAATGCTATTCCGCTTCTAGACATAAGTCTTAAATCAACCAATGCATCTTTTAAATATCCTGACTTACCAAAAAGTGTACGTGCTATTAATATTGATGCACAATTAAAAAACACTTCTGGATATGTTAATCAAACTTTCGTTAACATTAATGGGCTATCTTTTAAAATTGACGAAGATGTTTTTTCAGGAAGTGGAAGTGTTTCCAATATAACAACCAACCCTGCTATTAATGCAAAAATAAATGGAACTTTAAATTTAGCTAATATAAATAAAGCATATCCTATTGATTTAAAAAATGAATTACAAGGAATTTTAAAAGCTAATTTACATACCAAATTTGATATTAAAGCTGTACAAAACAATAACATAAGCCGCATTAAAAACAAAGGTAATATTGAAGTAACCGATTTTATTTTCTCTTCTAAAGATATTGTTAACCCTATTAGTATAAAACACACTAAAGTAGATTTTACTCCAACAACGGTTACATTAACAAAGTTTGATGCTAATACAGGAAAAAGTGATTTAAATGCTACTGGTAAAATTCAAAATTTATTAGGATTCTTATTGTCTCAAAAAAAATTAAGAGGAACTTTTAATGTGAATTCAAGTAACTTTTATGTTAGTGATTTTATGCAAGAAAACACTTCTCCTGAACAGGATAAGGACATTAATGAAGCTGAAAAAACAACGGAATCTTTAAAGATACCCGCTTTTTTAGACTGTAAGGTTATAGCTGATGCAAAAACTGTTTATTATGACAATTTAGTTTTAAGCAATGTAAAGGGTATTTTATATTTAAAAGATGAAAAGGCTATATTAAAAAATGTAAATGCAAATATGTTTAAGGGAAAAATATCTTTAAATGGTGAAGTAAATACACAACAAAAAACACCATCTTTTAATATGGATTTGGGTATAAATTCATTTGATATTTCACAATCTTTTAATGGTTTAGATTTACTAAAATCAATAAGTCCAATTGCAGCAGCAATGAATGGTAAATTAAATTCTAATATTAATTTATCTGGTTATTTAAATAAAGATTTTACGCCTAATTTAACTTCACTTTCAGGTAAAGCATTAGCAGAACTTTTAAGTACTAAAATAAATCCAAAAAACACGAAAGCTTTAAGTTTGTTAGACGATAAGTTATCTTTTATTAATTTAAGTGAATTAGACTTATCTGATATTAAAACACACCTTTCTTTTGATAAAGGACAAGTAGCTGTAAAACCTTTCAAATTAAAATATAAAGACATTGGTATTAACATTGGCGGAAATCATAGTTTTGATCAAAACATGAATTACAACGTAACTTTAGATGTGCCTGCTAAATACTTAGGAAATGAGGCTAAAGGTTTACTTTCTAAATTAAGTTCTAAAGATCAAAATATTACAGTGCCAATTACAGCAAATATTACTGGAAACATGAAAAATCCTTCTGTAAAAACCGATTTATCTTCATCTGTTTCAAAACTGAGTCAAAAATTAATTCAACAACAAAAAAACAACCTTATTAATAATACATTAGGAAATTTATTAGGTAACAAAAAGAAAGATACAACCAAAGCCTCTGCAAATAAAACTGACAAAACAGTAAAAAAAGTAACAGATGTTTTAGGTGGTTTGTTTGGTAAAAAGAAGAAGAAAAAGGGAGGCAACTAAATTCACAGGCAACCTATTAGTGTTTTTTATAGTCTTATAATTTAAGCTTTCATTATAATATATTTAACAACTTATAAACAAACACATTAAGCTTGTTGATTTATGTTTGTATGTGAAAAATTAGATTAATCATGAAAAAAAAAATTACACTACTTTTTTTAATATTTACGACCATTTCTTTTTCTCAGATTAAAGGAAGAGTAAGCAACATTGCTAATAAACCCTTATCTTTTGTTAGTGTTTATCTAGAGGGCTCTATTACTGGTACTACAACAAATAATAATGGAGATTACGAACTCGTTGTTAAAAAAAAGGGAGAGCATACGTTAGTATATCAAATTTTAGGCTATAAAACGGTAAAGAAATCTGTTGACATTAAATCTTTTCCTTTCGTATTAAATATTAACCTTTACGAAGAAGAAGTTGCTTTAGATGAAGTTTTAATTTCATCTAAAGAAAACCCAGCAAACAAAATTATTAGGAATGTAATTGCTAATAAAAATAAAAACACTGATAAATTTGCTCAGTATAAGGCTGATTTCTATTCTCGTGGATTATTTAAAGTAAAAAATCTTCCAAAAAAATTCTTAGGTCAAGAAATTGATGATATGGGAGGTGGATTGGATTCTACAAGAAGTGGAGTTGTATATCTTTCTGAAACTATTTCAAAGATTTCATTTCAAAAAAAACCAAAGAATTTTAAAGAACATATTATCGCGTCAAAAGTTTCAGGAAGTGATAACGGAATTAGCTTTAATGAAGCAAAAGAAGTAGATTTTAATTTCTATAAAAACTCTTTTCAATTAGCAGATGCTCAAATGATATCTCCTATTGCTAACGGAGCTTTTGGTTATTACAACTACAAACTAACAGGAACTTTTTATGATAAAAATGGGAGACTAATTAGTAAAATAAAACTGCTTCCAAAAAGAAAAAATGATCGTGTTTTTAATGGATTTATCTATATAGTTGAAGATGATTGGGCTATTTATGGAACCGATGTTGTTGTTACAGGCGCACAAGTAAGTATGCCAATGGTAGACTCTTTACATATTAAGCAGAATTACAATTATTCACTTTTAAATAAAGCATGGGTTCCTGTTACTCAAACAATCGATTTTAAAGCTGGTATATTTGGTTTTAATTTTAATGGTCGTTTTTCTGCGGCATATTCAAATTACAATTTCAACCCTAATTTTACTGATAAGTATTTTGGAAGTGAAATATTATCTTTTGCAGAAAACGCTACCGAAAAAGATAGTTTATACTGGAATAAAATTCGTCCTGTTTCTTTAACCTATGAAGAAGCTTCTGATTATAAATTAAAAGATAGCATTAAAACAATAAGAAAATCTAAAAAATATTTAGATTCTATCGACACAAAACAAAATAAGTTTAAACTTTTAGATGTTCTTTCTGGGTATTCTTATAATGATACTTATAATAAATGGGGGGTTAGTTTTTCTTCTCCTATCATTGGTTTAAATTTCAATACCGTACAAGGTTGGAACTCATCTATAGGATTAAATTATTACAAAATTTTAAATAAAAAAGGAAAGCGTTTTAGTTTTGGTACAAAATTTAATTATGGTCTTTCTGATAAAAAATTAAGACCAACAGGGGCTTTCTCTTACAAATGGAACAATACCACAAAACCAATTTTAAATATTTCTGGAGGTATTACCACTTCTCAATTTAACGCAAAACAACCTATTTCTAGATTTTGGAACACTATAAGTTCTGTTTTATTTGAAAGAAATTACATGAAAATTTATGAGAAAACATTTGCTAAAATTGATTTTTCAAAAGAGGTTACAAACGGTGTTCGTATCTTCTCTGGATTAGAATATGCTTACAGAAAACCTTTATTCAATACAACAGATTATGTAATGTTTCCTAAAAGCGATATTAATTATACTTCAAACAATCCTATAGAGCCTACCAATTTCACTTCTTCATTTACAGCACACAAAATGTGGTCATTTACTATGGGTGCAAACATTAATTTCGGGCAAAAATATATATCATATCCTAATCGAAAATTTAATGTAACGACAAACAAATACCCATCTTTATTTGTTGGTTATAAAAAGAACTTTGGATCAAGTAATTCGCAATGGAATTCAGATGTTATATTTTCACAATTAACTCAAAAGATATCCTTAAATAACTGGGGAGAATTTAAATACAAAGCTAAAGGGGGACTGTTTTTAGAGAAGAAAAACATTCCGTTCATAGATCATGCTCATTTTAATGGGAATCGCTTACTAATAGCTCCTAAAGACAATTA
Organism: Tenacibaculum ovolyticum DSM 18103; assembly: GCF_000430545.1. GTDB lineage: Bacteria > Bacteroidota > Bacteroidia > Flavobacteriales > Flavobacteriaceae > Polaribacter > Polaribacter ovolyticus. The sequence goes on along the minus strand of NZ_KE387164.1, from coordinate 151,761 downwards.
CTTAAACAATTTCTACATGCTTCCTTATTATCAATTAAGTACTAATGATAAATATGGAGAACTGCATGGAGAGTATAACTTTAAAGGTGCGCTATTAAGCAAAATACCATTACTTAATAAGCTAAACTTTCATTTAATTACGAGTGCTAAAGGTTTATTTACAGCAGGTAGTAAACCTTATTCTGAATTTGCTGTTGGTTTAGATAATATAGGTTTCGGAAAATGGCGTTTTTTACGTGTAGATTTTGCAAGGTCTAATTTTAACGGAAAAAATGAAAACCGTGTATTATTTGGAATTAAATTGTAATTTCGAAGTATAAAACCTCATTGGGAGGTTAATTAAAAAAGACTCGTGTGAAAATAACTGTTTTACTTTTTGGTATTGCTACTGATTTAATTGGAAGTTCTTCTTTAGAAGTAGGGCTTCCAATTAATAGTAGCGTTAACTCTTTTAAAGATTTACTTAAAGAGCAACACCCTAAATTAGAAAAAATGAGCGCATATGCTGTTGCAATCAACGAAAGCTATGTAACTGATGAGACTATCATTCAAGAAAATGATGTTATTGCTATTATTCCGCCTGTTAGTGGAGGGTAAGTTTTATAACTTATAACCAATACTAAACATAACAACTCTTGGCATAACATAAGTTTTAGAATCTGACACTAAATAATCAGAAAAACTATTACTTTGCTTAAACGTTGTATCAAAGAGGTTTTGAGTAGTCGTTTTAAACAACCAAGGACTGTCTTCTTTTTGATATGACAATACAGCGTTAGCAACATTGTATTTATTATTAATTCCTTGTGATTTATTTTGATAATTATAATACGTGTAATCAAAATTAAAAACAAATCCTTTTAAGAAATCATAATCGATATTTACATAAGGTTCGTTGGTTACAAATTTAGAAGTTGAATTACTAGACACATAACTACCTATGCTTCTTCTAAAACCCGTTTCTATTGTTGGAAAATGATCAAACAATGTTTCGAAACCTACATCAAAAGAATAATTATTGTTCTTGTTATTTACAAAACTATTATTAATACTTTGTTTAAAACTAGAACTACTATAACTTCCTTCAATATGGTAACGTATTTTTTTAATTTTCTTTCTTAATGAACTTCTTACACTCCAATTTTTAGTAGGATTTTCTAACATATCAATAGTTAAAAAACGATTTACACCATCAAAATTCACGGCACTTCTAAACCCTTTTACTCTTTTAGTATAATTAACATTAGCAAGTAACATTAAACCACGATACAAACTAAAACGACTATAACGAATACGTGCCGAATGATATAGTTCGTTTTCTAAATTAGGGTTCCCTTTAAACACCGAATTATACGATTGTAAATAAAAACGGTTTGCTAATTTAGAAGCATTTGAAAAATTTGTTTTTAAATTATAATTCAATTGAATTTTTTTAGATTTGTTAAATTCAATTTTTAGTAGAAAATCTGGTAATACCACCCATTTATTTTTTACGATTGGGTTTAACTGATTTACTCTCCAATTATAATTATGTAAATAGGCTCCTTGCTTAAAAGTAAAGATTCCTGTTCTGAATTTATAATGCACGCCTGCAAAAAAATCGTTGTGCTTAAAAACAGTTGCATTATTAAACCCATCTGATGAAAAATTGTTATTCGAATTATCATCTAATATTTGATAATCGTTACTTACAAATTTTTCTTGTTGATGCGTATTCCCAATAGTCGTATAAATATGATTGCTATTGTTTAACTCCCAAAAATCTTTGAATACAGTATGTAAATAATGTTTTTCAGTTTGATTTAATTGCTGAATTTTCAATGAATTCTGGCTAATATTTAAGGGCTTAATAATTGGCTTAATTCTATCTAAAAAAGATTGAGATGCGCCCCAAAAAGTAGTTGGGTTGTTTTTATCAAATGTATAATCTAAAACTGTAGAAAACGTATGCTTTTTTGATTGATCTTTATGCCATTCTATATTCTGATTTACATACCAAATATCATTTTCTTTACTTGTTTCTATACTATTTACATCATTATTTATTAATGAAGAGATCGTATTTAGCTTATTAACTGCTGATTTCTTTACTTGTGTTCTAACATACCATTGCTCTTTATTATTAGGGGTATATTCAATATTAAACTTACCGATAGCTAAAACATTTTTTAAATTCGTTTTGCTTTTCTTTTCCTCTAAAAAAGTAGCATATTCATTTAACTCTTCATTAAAACTTTGGGTATTATTATGAGAGAAAATAGCATAGCCAGATATATCTAATTTACTCGCTACTGTTTTTGTAATGTTTAAGGCTGCGAAACGCTGTATACTTTTCAATACATCTTTATTTTCTAAAAACTGTGAAAAATCGCCACCTTTCCAATTAAAATTACCACTAAAAACAGCGTTAATTCCTCCTTGAAAGTTCATATAGTCTTTAAAAGTGAACGTTTTTTCGCCTATATTATTAAGGTTACCAATAAAATTTACATTGGTTTTAGGTGAGTAATAAAACAAATTCGCATTCGCTTTATAAAAATTGCTATTTCCTTTACCTCCTTCTACATCTCCAAAAATAAAATTTTTCTTATCTTCTTTTAATTTAATATTCATAGCCATTTCATCGGAATCGCTGAGACCTTTTAAAAATGACACTTCATTGTAATTGTCTATTACCTCAACCTTATCAACTGCATTTGCAGGTATATTTTCTACGCCTAATTTAGTACCACCACCAAAGAATTTTTTCCCATCAACTAATAATTTTGTTACTTTTTTACCTTGTACGGTTACACCTCCGTTTTTATCTACTTCAATACCTGGTAATTTTGTTAAAACATTTTTCAGCTTACGCTCAGTACCGTTTACAAACTTATCGGTGTTATAAATAATGGTGTCTTGTTTTACCATTATAGGTAATTCTATTACAACTTCGTTTAACTGGTTTTTTGCTTCTTTTAAAACAAAATTTTTAATACTACTTTCTGCCGATATTATCTCAAACTCAATTTTTTCATAACCTAAATAACTTATACTAATTGTATACCCCTTACTTTTAGTAAGTTCTAAACGATAACGACCTTGCTCATCGGTAATTGCAAAACTCATGTTTTTAGTTACATCTTTTGGTTTCGCTATAATATTGGCAAATGACAATGGGTTTTGTAAGCTATCTTTAACTATCCCTTTAAAAACAACAGTTTGACCACTACAAGTAATGCCCGTTATAAAAATTAATAAGGTAAATACTATTCTTTTCAACATTAATGTCTATCTTTTTTTCTTCCCACACCTCTAAAGAAATTTTTATTCATTTCTGCATATTCCTCATGTGTCATTCGCTTCCCTTCTCTTGGTTTTTTTATGACAATTTTTTTAGATGGATTTAAAACAATTTTCGTCGCCTTTATACGTGTTGTTTTATAAGAAACTTCTAAAATTAACCCTGGAAGCCCAAAATAATCTTTAGGACCAAAACTTACTGGTATTACAGGTGTAAACCATGCTATTACAGTTAGTGCTGGTTTATCTTCTCTTGTTTTTATTTTTGCGACAGCTTTAAAGCATTCATAATCTTCTATTTTCTTAGTATCCTGCTTTATAATCCATTTCGGTTGCAATAAATTTACTCTTAAAAATTCACCTAAATTAATTTGTTTAAAGTAATCCTTTTTTACAGAGTTTATGTAGTACTTATTATTACCTCCAGCAAATATTGATGTCATATTTAGACCTTTATTGACATCTTTTTTCATTTTATCTTCAACTTGGTACAGCGATTCATTTTTAGATAATTCTAAAACACCAATAACATCTTTACTATTCATTAATATTTTTCTAACATATGAATGTGTCGATTTTGGAGTATTTCCTTTTTTTAATAACGAATCTACTTGTTGCTCACTAAATGGCTTTAGTGAAACTGTATAAAACACTTTACCTTGTAAAGTGTTTTGAGCTGAAAGTATTGTTGTGAATAGTAAACTAAATAGTAGGAATTTTGTTTTATTCATAAAAAGTAGTATTAAAAACCTAACTCTTTAGCCATTTTTTTTAATTTATCTAAATATTCTTTTTCAGTAATAGACACCCCTTTAGTGGGCTTTTCTATATCAACTCTAGAAATTTCTTTAAGTTTTATTTTTGAAGCTATAATACTTATTTTTCCAATTTCCACTTCCAATATTAATCCTGGTAACCCATTATATTTCTTAGGGCCAATACTTAAGGGAATTTGAGATGTAAACCATGCTATTGTTTTATCTTTCGATATTGCTTTATAACAAAGGTAATTTCCTATTTTCTTCTTCTCTTGAGTTATATCCCATTTAATAGGTGGGTATTCTATTAAAAAAAGTTCATCATATTTATTTACAGATTCAAGAACTTTTCCTTTTTCACTATAAAAAACACCGTCACCACCTCCAACAATCTCAAAAAAATTAATTTTTTCCCTTTCACCAACTTTATTAAACTTAACCTTTCTTTTATATAGTGATTTATCTTCTTTAAATACTAATTCAAAACTAGCAGTTGATTTAAAAAATGCTTCTAATTTTTTTGATTGATAATTTCTAATTTTCTCATTATTACCTACAACTTTATATAAAACAGTTCCTGTTTTTTGACTAAACATAACAGTCATTGAAAAAAATAATGTCGTAAAAAATAACATTCCTTTTAGCTCCATAATATTATATATATTACCCAGTAACATAATTAATATTACTGGGTATTTTAGGTTTAATTATTATAACAATCTAAATAAATAGCATGGTATGCATCCATCATTACTCTAAAATGGCTGCTTTCTCTTGAAATATCAATATTGTACTCTTCTGACGCCTTTAAAATAACTCCTCTTGCGTATTGAGCACATTCACTAGCACCACCATCTTCTATTACTGACATTTTTTCTACACTTGAATTTGCATTCACTAAACCACTTGTAGCAAATACCATTGCTACCATTAAAATTACTTTTTTCATTTTTAAAAAAATTTAAATATTATTAATTGATTACCCTCCTCTATCTTTCTATAAATAAAGGCAGTACATTAAAAAAATAAAAAGAGAAATGCGCGCAATTTATAAACATTCTTCTTCTTTTTACTAGCTAGCATGTAATAAAAAACGATCAATTTTTATATCACAATTTCAAAAATAGGATTTTTTTTTCACAAAAAAAAAATGATGTTAAAAAGAGCAACCGAGTTAATATAAAAGGAAAGAAACAACTACTATCTAACAATATATCAACACGTTAAATATTTTTAAAGTTTTTTAGCAAATATTCATCGAATTGTTTCTGAGTGATCTTTTTTCCCTTAGTAGGTTTAATTATATTAACTTTATCTGACTTTAAAACAACCTTAGTAGCAAGGTATGTTATTTTTTCTTCCTCTAACGCAATAATAGCCCCAGGTAAACCATGGTAATCTTTTATTCCAAATTTTATTGGTACGTCTAAAGTATACCAAACAGTAACATTTTTATTAAATTCTTTCCCTCGTATATTTGTTATTTTTTTAGTAGTTGTAGCTTTGTAACAATTATACTCACCAATTTTTCGTCTTTCTTGAGACAAATTCCATTTGTACTTTGGGCTATTAACAATAATAAAATTATCACCTAAAACTTCTTTTTGTATTAAAGACTCTTTTATTGATAAATTATAATAATAAACTCCATTACCAACATAAGTTGACGTAAAATCGAATTTACTCTCACTATCATTTATCATTTCTTTCTTTCTTTCAAAAACAGACTCTTTATTATTGAAAACTAATAAACAATATTTATCTTTTTGATCCTTTAATATTTTTGTCAGTTTTTGATGAAACCTATTCTTTTTATCTTTTTTTTCGAAACTAGCTTTATTTAAACTAGCTCTATATACTATTTCACCCTGAGTTTGAGAAAAAGCGATATTAAATACAGCTAAAGTTAACAGTAATATTATTTTTTTATAAATCATTTTTATCTTTTTAAATATCACATCTCTTCTTACCTATCACTATCATTCTATAAATAAGAGAAGTACATTAAAAAAGAGAAATGCACGCAATTTATAAACATTCTTCTTCTTTTTCACTAGCTAGCATGTAATAAAAATGATCAATTTTTATATCAAAACTTCAAAAGTATTTTTTTTTCAAAAAAATAATGTTAAAAAGAGCGATGAAGTTAATATAAAGGAATAGAAATAATTACCTCCTAATAATATATCAACCCGTTAAAAATTTTTAAAGTTTTTCTGTAAATATTCATCGAATTGTTTCTGTGTAATTTTTTTACCTTTATTTGGCTTGGTTATTTTATATGTTTTATTTAAAATAATTTTCGATGCACTATAGGTTATTTTTCCATCTTCTAGAAGTATAGTTGCTCCGGGTAAGCCTTGGTAATCTTTTATTCCAAATTTTATTGGTATGTCTAAAGTATACCATGCTACTATATCTTTTTCTACCAAATTTCCTTTTCTACCTATTGTCCTCTTTATGGTTTTAGCTTTATAACATAAATAGTCTCCTATCTTCTTTGTTTCTTGTGTATATTTCCATTCATACTTAACATCATTATCTATAATAAAATTTTCTCCTAAAGATTCTTTTTGAATTAAAGATTCATTTAAATGAATATCATAGTAATATATTCCACTTCCTGTGAAAATAGCGGTTAATGGGTTACCACTATTTTCCTTTTCAAGAACATCATCTTTCTTAAATAATGCTTTTTTATTATTAAAAGTCAATACATAAAAAATATTCGACTCTTTTTTAAGTTTTTTTAAAAAATTTCCTAACAACCGATTTGATGTTTTCTTTTTTAAAAATTTGCTCTTATCTAAACTAGCTATATATATAACTTTCCCACTATTAACCTGTGAAAAAGATAATTTAAAAAACATTAATAAAGATATTAATATCAACTTTCTTTTGTTCATTTTTTCTGTTTTTAAAAGAATGAACTGACCAAATGATCAGCTCAATATTTACTTTCTAGAATGTAGCATCAAGACATTTACTGAACATATACCTAAAAACATTATTAAAATCTTCATTCGATACCCCCTATCACCCAGGCTTTCAACAGCTTCCACAGCTTCAAAAGCATGTGTAAAACAACTTATTTCTTCAGATTCTTTAAGGTTATTACCTGCATTCACTAAATTACTCGTAGCAAACATTATTACTAAAATTACTTTTTTTATTTTTTAAAAAATTAAGTTTTGTTAATTAATTTCTACTCCTAATATATAGAGAAGGGCAACGGAGCTAATATAAAAACTAGAAAAGTCATCTAATCGTAGCAAAAAAATGAATAATTACTTCGTCTTTTCTTCTTGTAATTACATTATTCTTTTAAATACTTTCCAACAAAGAAAGTTCCGAAAGGAAGAATAGATAATAGACAAACAATTCCGAAGGTTTTACCACTCCAGTTCAATTCAAACTTTAACATAATTGCAATAATTATGTAGGCTACAAATAATAATCCGTGAGGCATTCCTAACATTTTCACATATTCTGGATTACCTTGTAAATACTTAATAGGTGTTGCTATAAAAAGTAATAACAAATAAGAAACTCCTTCTAATAAACTTACTATTTTAAAGATATTAATCATGTCTTTTTTTTCTAAAAATTGGTTACTAATGATACTGAAATATTACGCCCTGGAGCTGAAACTCCAGAGGCAAATTCTTTATAATGCTTATCAAATAAATTAGCAAACTGTGTTTGTATTGAAACATTAGGATTTACAGTGTATTTAACAAATAGGCCAACAGTTACCCAACTTGGTGTACCAAAATATTTATCAACATCTTCTGATGCATTCTCGTTTACAATTGGTGTTTGAGTATGATTATCTATACCCTCATCTAAATTATAATCTGTAATATTTTTTTTAGCATTAAATACTAAATTCGCTCCACCTTCAAATTTTTTGTTTGAATAATTTAGCTCAAAACGTCCAAATAAAGGAGGAATAGAAGACATTGGTAAATTTGTATCATACGCTTTTCCTTTTGTATAGGTTAAAAAACCTGAAGTACTCCAGTTTTTTAATAATTTACCTTGGTAGCTAATTGTTGCTCCTGTAATATATGCCCTGCCTTTATTTACATTTGCCACAATATCTCCTTCCTCTCCATCATAAGTAACAGTATTATCTCCGTTTAACTGAAAAGCTTCACGATAAATATAATTATTTAATAGCGTGTAATATACATTGGCACCTACTCTAAATTTTCGATTATTAAAATATTTTTGCACTCCTATTTCTGCGTTATAAGCATGTTCTGGTTTTAAAGTAATATTTGGTACTGTTACCTTACCATTTTTTTCTCTAACTTTACCTACATCATCAATATTTGGTGATCGAAACCCTGATGATAACACTGCATTTAATTGCAAGTTCTTAACAGGTTTGTAAACATAACCAATAGTTGCTGTTACAGCAATATTGTTTAAATCTATATCATTACTAGGCAACTCTATAAAAGTTTCATCAATCCATTTGGCTTCTAATTGCGTATTGGTTAATCGAATCCCTGTATTTAAGGTTGAATTAGAAGATATATCCTGTCTATAATCTAAATACATTGCTGAACTAAAATAACTACTTCCTCCATCAGGATATCGAGACTGAACTGTAAAATCATCATCATACCCAACAACTTCATTATTTTTCACTCTTAATGTTTTACCATAAGAATTCGATTTCACATCATTATAAGCAACTTCAAAACCGTATCCTAAATTGCGCTTTCTTGCTAAGGGCACCGTAAAATCACCATTTATACTATACACATCTACTGTTTCCTCTCTATGAGACCTTTCTAAGCTTCCAAATTTTCTTTGAATACGGCTTTCTGAAACATTTTGATATGCCACTGTAAAAACTCCTTCTTTTAACCACTTTTTATTTGGGTTTATTTCTAATTGAGATGAAATTAAGAATCGATTTTGTGGCCCATAATACCATTCAGCAAACTTTAAACTTCCTGACTTCAATTCCATTAACTTATCAAAACGAGGTACATCAGATGATGTTGAATATTGAATATTAAACTTTAAATCTGTTCTTTTTGATAATGGAATAAATAATTTTTGAAGAACATCTGTTTGACTAAACCCCGTATTTCTCTGTAAATTAACATCCTTGTTTGCTAATGGATTCTCACTATAATTTCCATTTAAATTATCGGAATAAGAAAATACTTTACCCCAATCTTTAAAACCATGAGATCTATTTTCCCCCATCTTTAAATCTCCAAAATTACTATGAGACACACTTGTAAACGATGCCCATTTTTTAAATTGAAGCTCAGCAGAAACAGTATTAGTTATTTCGTTGTTTACAGAACTGTAGCGTAAAAAACTACTTCCTTTAATTCTATTCTTATCTGATAATTTTGGTGTCTTTGTATAATAATGAATCACTCCTCCAAGAGCATCAGAACCATAAATAACTGATGACGGTCCAAAAATAACTTCTGTTCTTTCAAGTAAATTGGGACTAACAGTTATTGAACTTTGTAAATGTCCTTTTCTATAAATTGCATTATTCATTCTAACACCATCAACCACTAGTAAAACACGATTACTTTCCATTCCTCTAAGTACAGGACTTCCTCCTCCAAACTGTGATTTTTGCACTTTTATTCCAGGAATACTTGCTAATAAATCAGCAGAAGTTTGTGGTGATACTTTTTGAATATCTCTTAATGAAACTACAGCTATTTGTTCTGCAATTCTATTCGTTTTCTCTTTGTTTTTAAAAACAGAAACAACAACCTCATCTAATTGTTCAGAATGTTTAGATAAGAAGATTTCATAATTATTTTGCTTTAAGTTTATTTTTTTTTCTTGAAATTCAGCATAAGCAACATGTGAAAAAACAAGTATTTCATGACTCTTAAAACTAGAAGCATTTACTAGTCCATCAATATTACTTATTGCTGATGCTGTTTTATTTTTATTATACACAGCAACTCCTTCAATTAACTTGCCTGTTTCAGCATCAATTATGGTAAGATTTTGTGAAAAAACAGTAGTAATTATCAGTAAAAAAAATGCAGTTACAATTTGCTTCATATATCAACTAAACACGGTTTCTAAAATATCTAATGATTTTGGCTTTCTAAAGCCCTCCAAATGTAATTCAAAATATCGAATTATAACTCTAAGAATTACTTGTCTTTCGTTTTTATTGTACGAAACTGAATCTAACACATCAAAATTTATGCCTAACAACTTCTTAAATAAAATTAATTTATTCCCTGTTACCGACAGTTTCTCATACTCAGCATCCATAAATCTTCCTTCTAATAAATTAAAAGCTGTTTTATAAGATTCTGATACATCTGGATAAAAACCTAAAAACTTAGATAAATTTAATAAAAAAAGCAAATGAAAATTAGCAATATTATCATGAGTATCTAACCAGATTAAACCTGTTTCAATATATTCATATAACACCTCATTTTTTTCTTCTTCTTTTATAATACTTGAAAGTATTTCCGATAAGAATAATACAATTGACTGTTTTACAATCGAGCTATAAATATTTTCATATGGATGAATAACATGTGCTTCTCTGATAGAGTTTAGTGAGTTTTTATTGTTATGCTTTGCCTCAATAACCAACTGTGTTAGTGGTTGAAAATAGGCTGCTTTTAATTTTCCTTTTCTTGATTTTAATACACCTCTTATCATATAAGAGCGAATACCGTCTTCTAAAGTAAAACATTTTACAATTAAACTTGTATCACCATATTTAAGAACACTAATAACAATTGCTTTTGTTGTAATTAATGCCATTAAATTAAGTTTTTAAATATTTATTAGCTCCAAAGATATTTAATAATAACAACAAAAATGATACATTCGTAAAAATTTGATACAACTTCTTATGACTTTTGAAATAGAACGAAAATTCCTAGTAAATTCTACTGACTACAAACAAGTAGCTTATAAAAAAAGTTACATAAAACAAGGTTTCCTAAATTCTAAAAAAGAACGTGTTGTAAGGGTTCGAATAAAAGATGACACTGGTTTTCTTACAATTAAAGGTGCTTCAAATAAAAGTGGAACAACGAGGTTCGAATGGGAAAAAGAAATTGAATTAAAAGAAGCAAAAGATTTATTTAATTTATGTGAAGAAGGAATTATTGAGAAATATAGATATCTAATAAAAGAAAATAATCACACTTTTGAAGTTGATGAATTTATAGGAGAGAATATTGGCTTAGTTGTAGCTGAAATAGAATTGGAAGATGAGAATGAAAATTTCACAACACCTAATTGGTTAGGTAAAGAGGTTACCGGAATTGTTAAATACTATAATTCTAACCTAAGTAAACTTCCTTTTTCTAAATGGTAAAACTACACATATTTATATATTGCCCAAAAGTGACTAAAACTCCCTAAAAGCACAAAAACATGAAAGATAGCGTGGTTGTACGGTATTTTTTTTATCGAGTACAAAATAGCTCCCACAGTATAAAAAACGCCACCAGCCATTAAATAAAATAAGCCATCATACGACAGGTTACTCATTAATGGTTTTATTAAAAAAACAACTTGCCATCCCATTATTAAATACAAAGCTGTTGATAATTTATCAAACCTTCCTGTAAAAAATAATTTTAGGATAACTCCTGCTAATGCAAACAACCAAACAAAAACAAACATATACCATCCTGTTTGCTCTGGTAATACCACTAAACAAAACGGAGTATAACTTCCTGCTATTAGAACATATATAGCGGCATGATCAAAAATATTAAGTTTTCTTCTTAATTTAGGTTTTTTGGCGGCATGATAAAAAGTTGATGCTGCATATAAAACAATTAAGCTTAAAGAGTAAATAATAAAACTAATCGTTTGCCAAAGCTCTAGATACGTTAACGATTTTAAAATTAAAAAAGGTAGCGCGATTATAGCTAATAATAATCCAAACCCGTGAGTTAGAATATTTAATTTCTCTTCGGTATTACTATAACGGTGATTTAAATTCTCGCTCATTATTTGGTCTGTTTGTGTCTTTAATATACAACTTATCATTCAGTAATTCATTGTATAACAAATCAAAAGCTTGTTTTTTTAACGCATTTTTATCGTCCATTGTTAAATTATCTGTTTCAATAAATTTACGTTGTTTAATCCTAAATACTCCTGGGTGACCTTTAAAAAAATCCCAAGAAAACAATCGTTTTCCATCAAAGTATAATTGTGGTACAATTGGCATTTGGTATTGTATAGATAAGCTAAAAGCTCCATTATTAAAAGGTGCTAAAACTACATTTTCATTAGGTACTAATCCTTCTGGAAAAATAGCAATACTTAAACCTTCGTCTAATCGTTTTTTGATACGAGTGTACACTCTTCTTCTACTCTTAGGGTCTTTCCTATCAACCATAATAACAGCTTTCTTATAAAAAAAACCAAACAACGGTAATTTTACTAATTCTTTTTTTCCCACAAATAGAATAGGGTTTTTACTTGATGCAATCATCATCCAAGGGTCTAATAAAGAAGCATGATTTGCTATAAATACATAACTTTTTTCAGGATCAAGTTCTTGCTCTCTTTCAAATTTTAATCTAAAACCCATTGCATAGATTAAGAAAAAAGCCCATACTCTCATTAATTTCCAGAAAGTACCGTAATACTTTTCATCAGATAATAGCACCAATATAAAAGGAGACATTGCTATTACTGAAATAATCATGAGCAAGTAGAACCAAATTCTCCAAATTAATCGAAAAGGGAAAAGTAAATATTTCATAAATGCGAATGTAGTAATTTCTTTTGTTTGAACAATTTTAAGCTTATTTTTGCTACAATTAAGTAGTAGTAAGCATCGCTTACATAATTTTTCAAAACAGATATATGTCTAGAATATTAACAGGAGTACAAAGTACAGGAACTCCACACTTAGGTAATTTATTAGGAGCTATTTTACCTGCTATTGAGATGGCTAATGACTCTAAAAATGAAGCTTTTATTTTTATTGCCGATATGCATTCTTTAACACAAATTAAAGATGGTAATAAACTAAGAGAAAACACCTATAGTGTTGCTGCTACTTGGCTTGCATGTGGAATTGATATTAATAAAACTGTTTTTTACCGTCAAAGTGATATTCCTCAAGTAGCAGAATTAAGCTGGTATTTAAGCTGTTACTTTCCATATCAACGTTTAACACTCGCACATGGTTTTAAAGATAAGTCTGATCGTTTAGCTGATGTGAACTCTGGGTTATTTACATATCCAATGTTAATGGCAGCCGATATTTTATTATATGACGCCGAAATTGTTCCTGTAGGAAAAGATCAATTACAACATCTTGAAATGACCCGTGATGTTGCTAGTAGAATGAACAATATTATTGGAGATACTTTAATTTTACCTCAAGCAAAAATTAACGAAAACACAAAGTTAGTTCCAGGTACTGATGGAGAAAAAATGAGTAAATCAAGAAACAATTTTATTGATATTTTTTTACCTGAAAAAAAGTTAAGAAAACAAATTATGGGTATTCAAACGGATAGTTTAGGTCTTGAAGATCCTAAAAATCCTGATACTGATAATGTATTTGCTCTTTACAAATTATTAGCTTCTGATGAGCAAATTTTAGAAATGAGAACTAATTATGAAGGCGGAAATTACGGATATGGTCATGCAAAACAAGCTTTATATGAACTTATTCTTGAAAAATTCACTGATGTTCGTGCCAAATACAACCATTATATGGAAAACCGTCATGAAATAGATGAAGCCTTAGCCGTTGGTGCTGAAAAAGCACGTACTGTAGCTACAGATGTTTTACAAAGAGTTCGTGGAAAAATTGGTTATTAGATTAACTATTTCATTATAAATAAAAATCTACTTGAATAATTTAAATATTCAGAACTAAAAAAAGCCTTGAATTTCTTCGAGGCTTTTGATTTTTATAAACTTCTTTTTAAAAAAGAATAAATACTATGGTGCAGGATTCGGAATCAAACTATGCACTGCTTCTATTTCCTTTAAAATTTCATCTGATAAATCAATATTAATAGAGTTAATATTCTCTTTTAACTGACTCATTTTTGTTGCTCCAATAATATTACTAGTTACAAATGGCAACTGATTAATATAGGCTAATGATAATTCAGCCAATGTTAACCCATGTTTTTCTGCTATTTTCAGATATTCAGTTACAGCTTTTAAAGAACTTTCAGACATATAACGAGCTATAAACCTTGGAAACAAAGTTCCACGTGCTCCTTCAGGTGCTTTTCCGTTTAAATATTTCCCTGATAAAACACCTTGTGCTAATGGTGAATACGCTAGTAATCCAATATTTTCCCTCATAGAAACCTCACTCATTCCTACTTCATATCCTCTATGAATTAAAGAATATGAATTTTGAATAGTACTCATTACTGGCAAATTATGTTGTTTAGCGGTTTGCAGATATTTCATAGTTCCCCAAGGAGTTTCGTTAGATAAGCCAACGTGTTTTATCTTTCCTTGTTTTACTAATTGATTCATTGTTTCTAAAATCTCTAAATGATTTTCAGCTTCTTTAGTTGCTGTTTGATACGGATAATCACGCACACCAAAACAATTTACTCCACGAGACGGCCAATGCAATTGATACAAATCAATATAATCGGTTTGTAAGCGACTTAAACTTCCTTCAACCGCATCTATAATATTTTGCTTTGTAAACCCACCAGTACGAATATGTTTTGTATAATCTCCGCCTCCAGCTATTTTACTTGCTAATACAACTTTATCACGATTTCCTGTTTTTTTAAACCAAGAACCTATAATTTTCTCTGTTGCTCCGTATGTTTCTGGTGTTGCAGGAACTGAATACAATTCAGCTGTATCCCAAAAATTTACACCTTGCTCTAAAGCATAATCCATTTGCTTATGTCCATCAGCCTCTGTATTCTGATTTCCCCATGTCATTGTTCCTAAACATATTTTAGAAACCTTTATGTCTGTATTTGGTAATTTCGTGTATTTCATTTTAATCTAAATTAAAACATTAGTTTCGTATTAAATATTCAACTGGAACCCTATTTTTTAGTCTTTTAATTAAAGTAAACAAAGCAATTGATATAATTGCTAGATACCCAAATATTACTTTAGTTGTTCCGAACTGAGCTAGCCCTAGTATTAAACCAGTTATCCCCTGTCTTCCTCCAACAACTTCATATTCAAAACCTTTTGCTATTTCATTAGCTAGATAAAAAGTCCAAACAAATAACCCTGTAACAATTAAAATTGCAAACAACTGAGGTTTAGAATGTTTTATTATTGATGGTTCATTTTTATTATATATAAACTTAGGGAGACGGTCTTTTAAATTATTGAAAAATTCTTTTTTTATCTCTAAATTATTTATACTTATTTCTTCTTCTGAACTTTCACCATAATATACCGTTATTACATTTTTACTTTCTGGATTTTCAATACTTTTTATATAAGAAAACGGGATACTAAAAATATCTTGTGGGATTGTTCCTTTATCTAGATTATTAATTAATTCCGATTTAATATACTTTTTAACATTTCCTGTATATACAGCATCTCCTGTTATTACCAACAAATGACTTTCATCTTCTTTAATTAACCAGTACTTTTCCATAGCTTTATTTAGGTTTTAAAGTTCTATTTCAAAACAGCTTCAATTCCCGGCAATGTTTTTCCTTCTAACATTTCTAACATCGCTCCTCCACCAGTAGAAACATAACTTACCTTATCTCCAAAACCAAATTGCTTTACGGCTGCTACAGAGTCTCCTCCTCCAACTAAAGAGAATGCTCCATTTTCGGTTGCTTTAGAAATTGCATTTCCAAGTTCAATAGTACCTGTTGCAAAGTTTTCTAGTTCAAAAACTCCTAAAGGCCCATTCCATAAAATAGTTTTAGATTTTGCTATTACTTCTGCAAATTTCGTAGAAGTTTCTGGTCCGCAGTCAAGCCCCATCCATCCATCAGGAATTTTAGTAGTATCTACCGTTTGCGTATTTGCATCATTCGAAAAAGCATCAGCAATAATAGCATCTACAGGTAAATGAATTTCTGTATTTTTCTCTTTTGCTAGTTTTAAAATTGACAATGCTAATTCTAGTTTATCGTCTTCTACTAACGAGTTTCCGATGGTTCCGCCTAAAGCCTTTATAAAAGTAAAGGTCATTCCTCCTCCAACGATAATATGATCTACTTTTTCTATAATATTTTCTATCACTCCAATTTTAGACGATACCTTTGCGCCTCCTAAAATTGCAGTTACTGGTTTTTCAGAATCGTTTAAAACTTTATTAATACTTTCTATTTCGGTAGCTAATAAGTTTCCAAAGCATTTGTTTTCTGTAAAAAACTGTGCTATAACTGCTGTAGATGCATGCGCTCTGTGTGCAGTACCAAAAGCATCATTTACATATACATCACCTAATTTAGATAATTGTTCTGCAAAAGCAATATCTCCAGCCTTCTCTTCTGAATGAAAACGTAAATTTTCTAGCAATAAAATTTCTCCGCTTTTTAAATTAGCAACTGCTTCTGTAGCTTCATTTCCAATACAATCATCAACAAACTTAACTTGTACTCCAATTACATCGGATACTTTTGCAATAATATGTCGTAATGAAAACTGATCTTCTTTTCCTTTAGGTCTCCCTAAATGTGACATTAACACACAACTACCTCCATCTTCTAAAACTTTTATAATTGTTGATTTTGCTGCTTGAATTCTTGTTGTGTCTGTTACTTCAAATTTATCATTTAAAGGCACATTAAAATCTACACGAATTAATGCTTTTTTGTTTTCGAAATTAAAATCGTTCAATGTTTTCATATATTTTTAAAAAGATGTGTTTGTTTATGTTATTTACAAAAATAATTATTTAAATCTAATTCGTTTATACTATTTGCTTTAACAAATATATATCTTTGTTAAAGTTTATTATCATAATTATGAATACAACCTACATAAAGGTAACATCTGAAAAACTAGACTTACAAGAATGCTACGATTTTGTACTGGATGCTGCTTGTGGCGGAATTTCCGTTTTTGTTGGTACAGTTAGAGATACAACTCAAAATAAAAGCGTTACACAATTAGATTTTTCTACTTACAAACCAATGGCTATTAAAGAAATGCAAAAAATTGCAGACTTAGCTTTGGAGAAATTTAGCATTAAAAAAATTGCGATTCATCATGCTGAAGGTTTATTACAAATAAAAGATGTTCCTGTAATTATTGCAGTTTCTTCACCTCACAGAAAAGCTGCTTTTGATGCTTGTCAATTTGCGATCGATACCTTAAAAGAAACTGTTCCTGTCTGGAAAAAAGAATATTTTGAAGATGGTGAAGTTTGGGTAAATGCACATCCATAAAATACTATAATGCTACGCTATTCGTTATCTTTCAACAAAAATGTGAAATGATGATTGAATTTAAAACAACTAAAACCCTTTTAGAGTTAGAGCAAATACTAGCCTTACAAGCTAAAAACACTCCTATTAATTTAACTGAAATTGATAAAAAAGAGCAGGGTTTTGTTACCGTTCAACACGATTTAGCAATGTTAAAAAACATGCATGAATTTCATTCACATAGTATTGCCACACATAACGGTAATGTTATTGGATACGCTTTATCGATGTCTAAAAAATTTAGAGAAGAAATTCCAGTACTAGCCCCTATGTTTACTGAAATAGATGCATCTATTAAATCTAATAGTAATTATATTATTATGGGACAGATTTGTATTGATAAAAATTATAGAGGTAAAGGCATTTTTAGAGGTTTATATACAAAAATGAGAGATACTTTTAAATCTAAATATGACTGTATAATTACAGAAATAGACATCTTAAATATCCGTTCAATAAATGCTCATAAAGCTATTGGTTTTAAAGAATTAGTACGTTATGATTTTAACAATCAAACTTGGCTTGTTGTTTATATGAATACATAATAAAAAACAACAGGTTTCATAAATACTTTCTATAAATTTTATTTTTCACTACATGAAAAATATTTTTAATTTGAAGAGAATTATCCTAATATAACTTATCAGCAAAATTGTTTCGTATCATTAAAAAAACTCAATATCAAATCATTCTCATAATACTTTAGCAGACCATTCAATTAGTATTAAATATATTAATATTTTTCAATAATTATCATATACCCCCCGTAAACATATGGATTTATTAGCTCAGTACGTAAAAAAACTAGTAAAGATCTCAGATAAAAACTTAAACAAATTCCTTAACCTTTTTAGTTTAACTTCAATAAAGAAAAAAGAGTATTTACTAAAGCAAGATGATATATGTGAATTCGAAGGCTTTGTTATCAAAGGTTGCTTTAGACTATATACAATTGATGAAAAAGGTAATGAACATACCTCATACTTCGCCATAAAAAATTGGTGGGTAACAGATTTAAATAGTTTTTTAGACAAAACTCCTGCCAAACTTACCATTCAAGCCCTTGAAGACAGCGAGGTTTTAATCATAAACACAGAAAACAAGACTAAAGCTTACCAAGAAATACCTGAAATTGAAAAAATGTTCCGAATCATGACTCAAAAATCTAATGTCGCATTGGAACAACGAATGATAAGAAATATTAGCACTACTGCAGATCAACGTTACCTTGAGTTTATAACCAAATACCCTCAAATTTCTGAGCGTCTTACCAATATCCAAATAGCATCTTATTTAGGTATATCTCACGAGTTTTTAAGTAAGATTCGAAGAAAAATAGTAAAATAATTTACTTAAGGATTAAAAAAGCGCATCTTTTCAATTTATTGTACTAGTTCAATGTTTATCGATTTTACGCACTTCATCTTTGTTCTCTAATTTATAAAACTTTAAAAATGAAGTATTTTTTAAACCCCTTATTTGTAATAGCAACAATTTTACTTTTTGCTAGTTGTAATCAAAATGATGATGATGTTTCTAACGAACTGACTTCTGCAGAAATTGCCAGAGGCTTTTACCAGGAAGTTATTGTTGAAAAAAACATGAATAAATTCAATAAATATATTGGTAATACATATATACAACACGCCCCCGCTTACGCTGATGGAGTTGCGCCTTTAAAGGAAGAGCTACAAGCGAATGCTGATAGTAAGAATAAAATAGAAATTTTAAGAGTAATCGGTGAAAAAGATTATGCGGCATTACATTCTTTATGGACAGTAGGTTCAGAACAGTATATTTATGTTGACATCTGGCGTGTTGAAAATGGTAAGTTAGTAGAGCATTGGGATCAATACCAGTCTCCACCAAGTGAAGTGAAAAATGATAATACAATGCATGCTGGACCAGATACTGATATTAATGCTAAGAAGAACTTAACACAAAACAAAGAAAGAGCTGTTGCAGTTTTAAAAACCTTCGATAATTTGGAAGATTTATCTGCAGTTGAAAATTTTGTTACTGATGATTACATACAGCATAATCCAACTGCGACTGATAAAAAATCAGGCTTAATCGATTTATTAAAATTTTTAAAAGGTATTAACTATCAATCAAAGACCACAATTGCAAAAGTGATAGCTCAAGGTGATATGGTGGTAATACATTCCAAAGTAGAAGATTTAGACGCAAAAGAAAACGCTATTTCAGGTGTTGTTGATATATTTAGATTTGATGATAACGGAATGATTATAGAGCATTGGGATGTTATTGAAACCATGACAGGACAATCATTAAACAACAATAATCCATTTGAATACCCAAATAAATAACCCTTCCAAAACCTACCCGAGGTATTTCGGGTGGGTTTACACTTATTATCTCTTTTCAGAATCCCATACGTCTCTATAATAGAAATAATTATTAGTCAGATATAACCTATATTCTGATTATCTAAATTAGTCTTTATCGCCTTTTAATTATTCTTTAAGGCATCAGAAAAATATTATCAATGCTATCAATTAGTAAGGCAAATCTGCAGGTTCAATAAAATCGATTTCAGGATTATATAACTCTTTTAAAAACTCTTTTATTTCATCCATAAACTCAGTTAACTTCTCTTCAGTTACTTCATTATCTGGAGTTCGGTAATTAGAAGAAAAATTCATTTTTAGAAACCCATTCTTTAGATTTTTAAATGAAATAATTCCAGCTTCTAAGCTATTAGAAAAATCAAACCTATTGTTTTTAGTATACAAAAAAGCATACAACATTACCTGAATTGCTTTGTGATGTTTTAAATCTCGAATGCTTGTAAAATCAACCACTTTTAATTTATTAGCATCAACCATTCCTGTTTTATAATCTATAATTCTAGTTACCCCATTTAACTCATCTATTCTATCTACTTGTCCGTGTATTTTTATAGGAAAATCAATTCCATCAACAGTAATTTCAGTAGCTAAGTTTTGTTCTGTTCCAATAATTTTTAATTTATTACTCTCATCTTTTAACAATTGCTTTTCGTTCGCTAAAAAATTTTCGACGAAACGATTTGCTACTTCAAAAACCAATCTATTTTTTCCTGTAGTAATATCTCCGTTTTTAAAATGCTCGGAAAAATAAAAAGTTACCAACTCTTTTGTCTTTTTTTGCATTTCTACAACGTCATCAAATAATAAAAAGGTTCCGATAAATGGTTTATACAATGCTTCTAAAGTATCGTGAACAACAGTACCCATTGTATTTGCCGCTACCGTTTCTTCAACATTTTCAAACTCATTTATTTTTAACACTTTTTGCTTATAAAACGCAATTGGGTTGTATAAATAATTGGTTAGCGCCGATGGTGAAATTCCTTTTTCAGCTAGTCTTTTTAAACTTTCTAAAACCTTTTCACCTTTCTGAATTTCTTTTAACTTAGTTGATGATGTTACTACTTTCGGACTAATTATTTTTTCAGTAATATCATTTCGCATCATTTCTAACTGTGTAACAAAACGACTTTTTTCTCCGCTCCCGAAAACATCATGCTCTGTATTATATAAGATAAAAATGTTTTTAGCTCTTTGTAACAACCTAAAAAAATGATAAGAAAAAAGCGCATCTTTTTCTTTATAAGTAGGTAAACCAAAAACTATTTTTACATCAAACGGAATAAAAGTATTTTGTTGGCTACTTGCTGGTAATACTCCTTCATTTACCGATGTTATAATTACGTTTTCAAAATCTAACATACGTGTTTCTAATACTCCCATTAACTGTAAACCTTGTAATGGTTCTCCCTGAAACGATAAACTTTCAGATTGTATTAACTGTCTAAAAAATTGATGTAATGTTTTTAAATCCTGTACATAATTAAACTCAATATGTAAGTTTTGTAATTGTGTAAACGCTGTATAAAAACGAAATAAATACTCCTTTTCTAAATCGTTTGCATTATCTTTTAAAACATCAATTAACTGTAGTATTCTCGATAAAAATTCAGCTATCGTAGAAAACGGGTTAAAAATAGCGTTAATAGTATCTTTTAATCCTGCTTCTAAAGGAGAAATAAACACATTAATATATTCTTGACTAATAAATGTATTATTTTCTTTAACAATAACTTTTGAAATAGTCTCTGCTACATTATTAATAGCATCTATTTGCAGTAATCTATATATAGATGCATCTTTTAAGAACCGAACAACATCTTTATGGTAAAACTGGTTTACTTTTTGTTTTTTTAACTTTTCTTGATTATTAAATAGCTGAAAAATAGCCAGTACTAAACTCGTTGTAGGAATATCTTTTAATGGATATCCCATAGTAATATTTATTGCTTCTACATTTTTTGGTAATGAATTCAGTGTTATAGGTAACAATGTTTCATCTGCAAGCACCAATGCTGTATTATTTTGATTCGGTAATTTTGATAAAATTTCACCAGCATATTTTATTTGTGTGATATTTTTTGATGCTCCTATTACCTGAATATTTTTAGGTTCAGAAAAATATTCTTTTATCGTTTGTATTGAATTTTTTTCATAATATTTCCAATGTTTTTTATATTTTCTAAGAAAACTACCAGCTTGATGATTAGCTTCATAAAATGTCTTCTCAATATCCCAATAAACTTCTGTATTTCCTGCTGATAAAAACTCTTGAAACAATAATTCTTCAGCTGTATTTAAAGCATTGAATCCTATAAAATAATATTTTTTTGTTTTATTTCTACTGATAAAGTCTTCAACTTTTTTAATTGCTTCCCGATATAAAACTCCTTGATATCCTATTTTATTTTTAATCAAAAATTGATAGAAAGCTGTATAAAACTGTTCTAACTTCTCCACAAAAGAGAAATGATCTTTCATTAATTCAGTTTCTTTAAACTCCCCTTTTACCGACCATTTTTGTAAACGATGAATATCTCGTAAGTACACAAAAATATCTCTCGGATTAATTAAATGCTGATCTATTTCATTAAAATCTTGTAAAACAGTAAAAGCCCATGAAGAAAACACATCAAACGTATCTGGTTTCTCTTCAACTTCTTTATATATCGTATAAAAATGGAATAACAACTGTACTGCATCTGCTTTATTAATTCCTGAAATTTCTTCAACAAAATCTCCAATATTAAGAACCTGAGGTAAAAAACCTGCTAAAATTTTATTTTTAAATTCTTGTTTCACAAACACCCCTGCTCTTTGAGATGGTAGGATAAACACAACATTTTCAAATGTTTTCGTTGTTTGTAAAATAGTATCTAAAGTCTCAGAGATAAACGAGTTCATAACTATGTTTTAATTAACCCAAAATACAAATTTTATCTTATTTTTGATATGAATAACAATTTCATTTCTTTAATTATGAAAACCAGTAATAAACTTAAAGTAGCACTTATTCAATCTGATTTAGTATGGGAAAACCCAACAGAAAACAGAAAGCATTTTGAAGATAAAATAAATGAACTTGATTCTAATATTGATTTGATAATTTTACCTGAAATGTTTACAACAGGATTTACCATGCAAGCAAGTAATTTAGCTGAAACAATGGAGGGTAAAACTATAGTTTGGATGCAACAATTAGCTTCGCAAAAAGAAAGTGCAATTACAGGAAGTATCATTATTACAGAAAATGGTAACTACTTTAATCGATTACTCTTTGTACATCCATGCGGCAAAATTGACTTTTATGACAAAAAACATTTATTTACGCTCGCTAATGAACATAAAACATTTTCACCGGGTAATAAACACATTTTAATTAATTACAAAGGATGGAAAATTTCCCCTTTAATTTGTTATGATTTACGTTTCCCTGCCTGGGCCAGAAACACCGATCATTACGATCTACTACTATATGTAGCTAGTTGGCCTACACCAAGAATTAATGCGTGGAATACGCTATTAAAAGCTCGTGCTATAGAAAACATGGCTTACACAATCGGTGTAAATAGAGTTGGAACTGATGCGAATGGTTATGAATACAACGGAAATTCTGTTGCATACGACATATTAGGAAACTGTTTAGGGAAAAACGATAATGGAAAAGAAATCTCTTTAACTATTGAATTAAATAAAGAAAAACAAAATAAGGTTCGTAGTAAATTTGGTTTTTTAAACGATAAAGATCTTTTTACTTTTCAATAAAAAATAACGTCATTACGATAGATAATGAAAAACCTGAATAAAGATCCCTTATTTTAATTCGTAATGACGCTACTTAATTATATAATTATGATGGAATCATCCATTTAAATTCAAATTTTGTATCAGGAACAACAATGCGTTCTGTAATTCTATACATTCTATCTGGCAACTTCATTAAATAATCACGTGCTTTCTCTGCTTCTGGCGTTAAACCTGTTATTTTATCAATTTCCCATGTAGTATTTAGTTTCCTTAAAATATCTACATAATCAAAACCTGTATACACACCTACTCTTTGCGCTACTGCTGAAAAATCATCAAACAAACTACCTTTAGTAGCAAAAGACTCTCTTAAATGCATCGCTGGCATTACTATTTTATGCTTCATCATATGTTGAAAAGCTAACATCATTTCACTAGGGTCGATTTTAAAAATTTCCTTTACAAAATCGGCATAAGCGATATGGTGACGCATTTCATCTCCAGCAATTATTTTAGACATTTTAGCTAACGCTTTATGCCCCTTCTTTTTAGCAATTTTGGCTACATTGTTATGTGAAATATAAGTTGCTAACTCCTGAAAACTTGTGTAAATAAAGTTTTTATAAGGATCAGTTGCCGTACCTATATCAAAACCATCAGCAATCAAATGCTGTGTCGATATTTCTACTTCACGCATATTTACCCTACCTGAAAGGTATAAATACTTATTTAATACATCTCCATGACGGTTTTCTTCTGCTGTCCAAGCACGAATCCATTTTGCCCAACCATTATCAGGTTGCTGGGTAATTCCATCTAAATCTAACAACCACGATTCATAAGTAGGTAAAGCTTCCTCGGTAATTGTATCACCTACTAATACTACCCAAAAATCATCATCTAATTCTTTAGATAATTCTCTAATTTCTTCAACTTCTGATATAAAACTATCTTTTTGCGAATTTGGTAAAAAATCAGTTGGTTGCCAAATCTTCTCAGCTGGTATTAAAAATTTATCTACGAAACTATCGATATTCTTTTCGAGAGTTTTCATAACTTCCTTTCGGATATTTTGTATTGACATAATCTATTAATTATATTTTATAAATAATTATAAAATTGATTCTTTAACGGTTTTTTCTACGCTAGTAATCAACTCATTAAACGGTAAACTATCCACTTTTATTGGTGCGTGTGTTTTTATTTTTATTGGACTACCTAACCCTAATGGAAATTTCCCGTACTTAAACACCTTCCAAGAGTTATTAATTGTTAACGGGACAACATATGCCTCTGGATTGTATTTAGCTATCATTTTTAAGCCATTTATTGAAAATGACTTAGGTTTTCCTGTTCTACTCCTTGTTCCTTCCGGAAAAATAGCGGCAGACCATTTATTCTTTTTTATTTTTTTAGAAAAACTTGCCAATTCTGTTAATGCCTGTCTTGCATCTTTTCTATCTATTAAAGCAGCTCCACCATGTCTTAAATTAAAAGAAATACTTGGTATTCCTTTTGCGAGTTCTTTTTTAGATACAAATTTGGGATTATGTTTTCTAAAATGCCAAATAATTGGTGAGATATCAAAAGTACTCTGATGGTTTGACACAAATATTAACGTAGTATCTTCAGGTAAATCTTGTTCATTTTCTACTTGAACACGAATTCCTAAGATTAATAATGATTTAATTAAAAACCAATTCATAATATTTACGACATATTGGTGCCCATTTTGACCAAATAATTTTAAGCCCAACCACTGTAAAGGATGAAATATTAGTAGCAGTGAAAAAAACGCTAAGGCAAATATTGATGATACTATATAACTTAAAAATTTCATTATTATATTTTTAATAGTAAGCAAAAATAAAAAATCCCGCGAAAGCGGGACTATATTTTTAAATTAAAACCAATTATTCCAAGGAATTCTTGATAAGATTAGCACTAATGCTAATCCGTAAAAAATTGTAAAAGTTTTAAACTTTGTTTCGCTTTTTACTTGTTTCTTATGTTTTGACCATCCAATTGTTATTAAAACAATTGCTATTATCATCATTAAAGGGTGTTCTAAAGCTAGTAATCTAACTGCTGAATCTTTCATGTCACCTAATCCACTTTGAAAGCCTCCAACGAAATATACTAAGAACCCTAGTAATAATTGAATATGAGTAGTGATTAAACCGAACAACCCTAAACGAAATTCTTTATGAGTAAATTCTTTTTTTTGCACTAATCCAATAATTGCGTTTATAACAGTAAAAAGTAATACCGCTACTACTATATATGCCCAATAAGAGTGTAATGTTTTAATCATTATTTGTCTGTTAGTTTTGTTGGTTACAAACTTACTGAATTTTATGCATAAAAAAACCACCTCAATTGAGGTGGTTTTTATTTTTTCTTTATTAAGAATTAGAAATTGAATCTAATAGACCCATTCCAAGTTCTTCCGTAACCAAAACGTCCTCTATTATTAATATTAATTCCATTCCAATTTTCTGATGGATCAGAAGAAGCTTCTCTACTTTCTT
Source organism: Tenacibaculum ovolyticum DSM 18103 (assembly GCF_000430545.1). GTDB lineage: Bacteria > Bacteroidota > Bacteroidia > Flavobacteriales > Flavobacteriaceae > Polaribacter > Polaribacter ovolyticus. Next base: position 125,662 of record NZ_KE387164.1, on the reverse strand, counting down.
GTAATCTTTCAAGATAAAGAGTATCAAATACATTGTTTACATTAACTCTAAACTGTAATCCTTTAATAAAAGTTCCCTCCTTTAATTTTGGTTTAAAAGTTAACCCTATATCGGTTAAATTATAACTAGGTAACTCAACTGGTGCAAACTTAATTTGAGCATCAGAGAATAATCTATCATAATAGTTCCAATTAGCATCAACTGTTAAGCTGCTTAAAATTTTATAGCTACCTGAAATACCAGCACTGGTTTGTGCTCCACCACCAACTTCAAACCCATCAACACTTACTTCAGAAGTTCCTAATAATGCTCCTGAATTATCGTATGCAAATTCTGTTCCATTACCATCATACTTCCAATCTCCATAAGATATAAATCCGTTTAATTTAAACCCTGGTAATGGCTTAGTAAACAACTCTAATTCAGCACCTCTATGAATTTGCTTTACACCTTGTGTTTTAAAAGATCTAAATTCAGGAGTATCAAAATTATCTCTGTTTACATTACTTATTGTTCTATTACTCCATTCAGTATTGTAAATATTTAAATTAGCAGAAACAAATTCACTTTTAAATTGGTAACCAGCTTCTAAACCTAAAACTTTTTGATTTTCAACTCCTGGTGCGAAATCATTAGCTAATCTATCAGTCAAAAATAAATCCTCATGATATGGTTGACGAGAATAATAACCAGCGTTAGCAAATACCTTATTATTTTCATTAAGTTCGTAAGCCAAACCAGCTTTTAAGTTGTATCCTAAATTAGATACTTTTTTAGACTTTTCAGATTTACCAACATTTTGAGTTCTTAAAAATTCTTCTCTTTGATGTTCTTGATTAGATATTGCACCTTGAAAAAATGCTGATAAAGCATCTTTAGAATACTCTAATTGCGCAAAAGTTCCGTAGTATGTTATTACTTCTTCGTAATCATATCCAAAACGTTGTTTATGATCATTGTTCGAATTAAATAATAAATCCCAAGCATTAACCCCTCCAAAAGTATTATTCAAAGTATAAGGTTCCCCAATAAAAGTACTATAATCACTACGTGTAGAATTTGTATTTACATCAACAGAACTAACTCCGATAAAATCGTTAGCACTTCTAAAGTGAATACCATTATATGTTCTTATATCTGCACCTACATTTAGGTTAAAGTTTTCATTTAACTTATTATTATAATTAGATACTAACCCAAACCAGTTGTGATTGTTGTTAGATCCTCTACCATATAAGGCTGCCCCTGAATCTCTATCAGTTTGTAAAGAAACAAATGCTCCTCTACCTAAAGAACCATATAACACTGTAGATAAAGATGATTTATCATTTATTGTCCAGTCCCAAGATAAGTTTGCTACAGGTTTATGATAAACGTTTCTACCTCCAGGATACACATTTGAGTTACCTAAAGTATTAGGACTATTTACTCCTGATGTATTCCAGTCGTTAAAACGAATACCGTTATCTAAAAAATCCTTAACATCTCCTCTACCTGCTACAGCATGTGATTGAGGAGCTCCCGTTAACATAAAGTTAAACGTATTATTCTCATTTGGTTGATACCCAAAAGATAAAAAATATGTTTGCCCTGCTCCATGAGTGTTATCTACATAACCATTTCCTTGCCAGTGACCAAATAAACCAGTAAAAGACCATCCTTTTTCACTAACTCCAGTTGAATAAGAAACAGTAGATTTAGTATACCCGTTATTTCCAACCATTTGTTGTACAAAACCACCTTCTTTATTATCAATCGTTTTTGTTACAATATTTACTGTACCACCTACTGATGAAATTGCCAATTTAGAAGAACCTAAACCACGCTGTACTTGTACCGCATTAGCTACATCCATAACTCCTTGCCAATTAGACCAATACATTTTACCATCTTCCATACCATTAATTGGTTGTCCATTTAATAAGAAAGCTGTATTTGTTTGATCGAAACCACGTAAATACATTTGCCCTTCTCCAAAAGCTCCTCCTTTAACTGCCTGTACTGATGGAGTTGATTTTAAAACCTCTGGTAAATCCCATGCTCCGGCTTTAGCTTGAATTTCAGCAGCTCTAATTGTAGATACAGCTACTGGCGTCTTTCTATCTTCTGCTAAATCGATAATTCCAGAACCAACTATAACAATCTCATCCAAAACATTTGAAGGTTCTAACTTAATAGTCCCTAAGTTTGAAGTTGAAAAAGTTATTTCTTTTTTTAAGTAACCAACAAAGGAAACAACAACAGTTCCTGAATTTGATTTTGATTTTAACATAAACTTCCCATCAAAATCTGCTGATGTTCCGTTTGCAGTCCCTTTAACTACAATACTAGCCCCTGGTAATGGCTCGCCCATTTCATCGACAACTATACCAGTAAGTTTTGTTTGTCCTAAAACTGTAGCCGATACAAAGAACAATGCTGCCAGTAAGACATTTTTAAAATTTCTCATTATTAAATCTATTTGTTATTAAATGCAGTAGCAAAGGTCTTACTTTTCTATGCTGCTAATATTAAGTTAATGTTAAGCTTTTTAACACGTATTTAACAAACACCCTTTCCATAATGGAGACAAAAAACAAATAAAGTTAATTATTTAACATTTTTCTTGCGAGTTCTTTACCTAATTCAACACCAAACTGATCAAAGGAGAATATATTCCATATAATTCCTTGTGTAAAGATTTTATGCTCGTAAGCAGAAATTAACATCCCAAAAGTTTCTGGAGTCAATTTATTAAAGAGGAATGAGGTACTTGGCCGATTTCCTTTAAATATTTTGTATGGTAATAATTGATTTATTTCATCTAATCTGTTTTCAAATTTTAACTCTAAATGAATTTCTTCTTTTGTTTTACCATAGGCTAAAGCTTCCATTTGAGCATAATAATTAGCCATTAATTTTTTGTGATGATCTGTTAAACCATGTAATGATTCTTCAAATCCTATAAAATCTGTTGGAATTAATTTTGTTCCTTGATGAATTAACTGCATAAAAGCATGTTGCATATTTGCACCAGTTGCACCCCAAATAATTCCTCCTGTTTGGTAATTTACTTCCTCTCCATTTCTATCAGCTCCTTTACCATTACTTTCCATAACTGATTGCTGTAAATAAGCTGGTACTTTTGCTAGGTATTCACTATACGGTAAAACTGCTTCTGTTTCACTTTTAAAAAAATTATTATACCAAACACTTAACAATGCTTGCATTACTGGTATGTTTCTATCAAAAGATGTTTCACGAAAATGATTATCCATCTTTTCTGCTCCATCTAATAACTCTTTAAATTTACCAAAACCTATAGATAAACAAATTGACAAACCTACTGATGACCATAAAGAAAACCTTCCTCCAACCCAATTCCACATAGGAAAGATATTTTTTTTATCTATTCCAAAGTTTATAGCTTTATCTACATTAGAAGAAACAGCTACAAAATGTTTTGAAACATCAAAAACCGTTGCTGAATTTAAAAACCAATCTCTAATAGTATTTGCATTCGTTAACGTTTCGTCTGTAGCGAATGATTTAGATACGATTACAAATAATGTCGTTTCAGGATTTAATTTATTTAATACTTCTGCAACGTGGTCTCCATCTATATTAGATACAAAATGCGCTTTTAACTTATTTCTATAAAACTGTAAAGATTCAACAACCATGCTTGGTCCAAGATCAGATCCTCCTACCCCTATATTAACAACATCCGTAATTACCTTACCTGTAAACCCTTTCCACTTCCCTGAAATAACTTTATTACTAAAGCCTTTGATCTTCCTTAAAGCTGTTTGCACTTGAGGCTTAACATCTTTGCCATCAATTAAAACGGGAGTTCCCGAATTACTTCTCAAAGCCGTATGTAAAACAGCTCTATTCTCTGTTTCATTAATTTTATCTCCTGAAAAATACTTATCAATAGCATCTTTTAAGTGAGTTTGATTAGCTAAAGAAGCCAACAAATCAATTGTCTCTTGTGTAATAAGGTTTTTTGAAAAATCAACGTTCAGTTCTTCTAGTTGAATAGAAAATCGTTCTTTTCTGTTTTTATCTTTACGAAAAAGCTCTTTTAAGTCATATTCTTTTGCTTTTCTATAATGATCAGTTAATTCTTCCCAAGCCTTAGTTTGAGTTGGATTAATGTTTTGTAACGGCATAGTTAATGTGTTGCTAATGTTTCTTTTTTAATTAAAGGAACAGAAACAGTGTCCTTTACAGCTAATTTTATACTATCTAATCGAATTTTTAATGGTTTTATAAATTTAAAATATGCTGGCTTAACCAAAGAATCTAATGGTTCTGCTGATGGCAGTTTTTCTCGAAAAGGATCCACTTGTTTTCCATATTTCCAAAAACGATAACATACATGTGGTCCACTGGTATTTCCTGTCATACCTACCCAACCTATAATATCTCCTTGTTTTACATAATCTCCAACTCTAACATTTCTTCGTTTCATATGTAAATACTGAGTTGTATATGTGCTATTATGCATTACTTTTACATAATTCCCATTCCCTCCTTTTCTTGCAGCTTCTACAACTGTACCACTAGCTGTCGTCATAATTGGAGTTCCATATTTTGCAGCAAAATCTGTCCCTCTATGAGGACGAACTCTTCCATATAATGCAATTTTTCTTCTTAAATTATAACGTGATGATATACGGTATTGAAATTTAATTGGTGATTTTAGAAATGCCCTTCTCAGCATATTTCCTTTTTCATTATAAAATTCTGGAATGTTCTTAATTGAATCACCTATAAATTTATAAGCATACAAATCTTCTCCTTTATGATTAAAAACCGCTGCTTTCACTTCTCCATACCCAACAAAAACAGTATCATTAATAAATTTCTCTTCATAAATTAATTTAAACTTATCTCCTTTTTGTAATCGATAAAAGTCAAGTGTCCAGGCATAAATATCAGCTACAGTATTTGTTAATGAAGCACTAAGATTTAAACTATCCATTGTAACTGATAAGTTTGAAAAAATTTCTCCTGCGATTTCTTTTTCTATTGTTTTAATTTTTTTCTTAAACTTATATGATGATACAACAGAATCTTTAAAATTAATAATTGTCGCATTTACCTTATTGTGTTTATAAATAAAAACTTGTGCCTTTTCAAGAGAGTCTCTAGATGTTAAAATAGTAAATGCCTTTCCTGATCTAATTCGCCTTACATCAAAAGTATCTTTAATTACTGTTGCTATTTTATTTATTTTTGGATACCCTACATGATATCTATCTAAAATAACGCCAAAACTTTCACCATTTTTAATGGTGTCATTTATTACTTTATAATTATCTAAGTTAAATCCAAAAGCATAAATAGGCTTTGGTTTTTCTATCTTTACAGGAATCTTTATTTCTTCTTTTTTTTCTTCTTTACAAGATAAAAAAATGCCAAAAATAAAGAGTAAGAGAATATATTTTTTCAAAAAAAATTATTTAAAATTGAGTTTACTTGCAAAAGTACAAATAAAAACTATTCTCTATTACACTTTAACAATAAGTAAACAATTTATTAAATTGTTGTATTAAAAAATTACTTCAAAAGGATTTGCTAATCCTTTATATGCTTCTAAATCTGCACGAAGAGAACCTACAGCTAAAGATGCTTTCATTTTTATTGGTATTTTATTATCATCGGCTGTAATCCATACCGTTACACTTTCTTTTGCTTTAAAAACTCTTCCAGACTGAACTAATGGTCTAAATTTTTGAGTTTTAACTTTTCCAAATTTCGTTTTTAATGTTTCATTCCCTAAAAAACGTAATCTAAAAGGATAACTTTTATTATCAAAAAACATATTTACCTTTATCTCCTCACCCTTTTTCATTCCCTTCGTATTATAACTTCTTAAAAAATAGAATGTAGAAATCATATCTTGAGGGCCAGTTACTGAAATAGTACTCTCTTTCTTTTTTATAAAATCTTGAACATATGCTGTGTTATTTTCTTGATCAAAAGTTATGTGTCTATTTTTTTTATAACCTCCTTCATTAATTTTTCTTTTAAATAAATAAGGTTTTCCAGTTTCTATATCAAAATAAGATTGATAATCGTCTTTTACCTTAAAAAACCATTTAATCATTCCCGTAGTCCACCCCTTTCCTGTAGCGTGCAATACTTTTTTTCCTTTTAAATTTTCCTCTTTTAATGATAAGGTAGCATTTCCTGCTTTTAAAAACCCACTATAACTCATTTTAAACTTAAGCCATTCGCCTCCTTTAAATACAGTTGTTTTTTTTTGACCAAAAGCAATTATACTAATAAATAACAGCGCAATAAATAATATCTTTTTCTTCATGATGTTCAAACTTATGAAAAAAATTAAACAATTATTGTTCCAAACTAAAAAAAGCTGTTTGATATTAAAAATCAAACAGCTTTATATTTTTCATTAGTTAAAATTAAAATGTACCCCAATTTTTAAGCTCTTCTTCGTTCCATAAATACGGAAAAAAAATTCTTCTTTGATACTTTGGATGCATATATTTACGCCAATTACTTCCACCAGTAGCTTCTAAATCTTTATCACCTCCTCCTAAATATTTACCTGCAGCATCATAATGTGCTAGTACCCATTTTACATTTACTGTATAATCGTAATGACGCATTGCAGCTATTAACTCTTCGTTTTCTTGAAACTCTTTGGGTAGTTCTTGAAATTTTCTAGAAAGATTACATTCATTATAATCCTCCATAAAATCAATAAAATCTCCCATATACTTTTCTTCAAATAAATTGATTAAAGTCGATTTCTTACCTGTTTTATGATCTTTACCAGCAGCCTGCCAATATAAATGATCAAATGCATTTTTTAAAGATGAATCCCTATCTATAGTATCTCTATATCTAACATCTATTAAATTAATCAATTCTGTTGATGCAAATTCTATTTTTCTATATTGAGCACTTTGAAAACCACTTGCTGGAGCTAATGTATTTCTAAATTTGAGATATTGATCTACATCCATACCATCACCCATAACATCAAAAGAACTACATAACATATCAAAATACCTACTAATTCTCATTAAATGCTTAGAGAACTTCTCTGCAGTTATTGCTTCTTTAGAAAGAGAAATTTGATCAATTTCCCACAAAATCATTTTAAATAACAGTTCGTTTACTTGATGATACATGATAAATACCATTTCATCTTTTTCTGTTGTTCTAGGAATTTGCAATCCCAATAACGCATCTGTTTGAATATAATCCCAATAAGTTATTGGCGTACTATGAAGCAATCCTTCTAACATTGTATTTAAAGGAACTCCTAATTTATCGTACTTTTCTTCTAATGCTTTTAAAATATCTTCTTTACTCATTTTTATACTTTTAAATTTAAAATTTACTTTTTTTTGATATAAAATAAATTTTATGAGAAAGGTGATTTTATATTCTTAAAATTCTGATTCATTTTTTAAAAATAAAAAGAGAACCAAGAGAGAAGATATAACATCTGTAATCTTGGTTCTTTTATCTAATATATTAGCTTATAGTGTTCCTCTATTAGCCTGTTCTCTTTCAATTGATTCAAACAATGCTTTAAAATTCCCCGCTCCGAAACCACGAGCTCCCATTCTTTGAATAATTTCAAAGAATAAGGTAGGTCTATCTTCAACAGGCTTTGTAAAAATTTGTAGTAAATAACCTTCTTCATCAGCATCTATCATAATAGATAACTTCTGAAGTTCTTTGATATCTTCCTTCATCATATCTCTATGCTCTCCTAACCTTTCAGGAATCATATCGTAATATGACTGTGGAGGCGGCGGTAAAAACTCTACTCCACGTGCTTTTAACTGACTTACCGTTTTAATAATATCATCAGTTGCAACAGCAATATGTTGTACTCCTGATCCTTCATAGAAATCTAGGTACTCTTCAATTTGAGATTTTTTTGCAGCTTTTGCAGGTTCGTTAATTGGAAATTTAATACGACCATTTCCGTTAGACATAACCTTACTCATTAATGCAGAATACTCAGTATGAATTTGCTTATCATCAAACGATAAGAAATTTTCGAATCCCATAACATCTTCATACCACTTTACCCAAACATCCATTTGATTCCAACCTACATTACCAACCATGTGGTCAATGTATTTTAAACCAACTGAAGTTGGATTATAATCAGATTCCCATTTTTGAAAACCTGGCATAAATGTACCTTTATAGTTTTTACGCTCAACAAACATATGCACTGTTTCGCCATAAGTGTAAATTCCTGCTTTTACAATTTCACCATGCTCATCTGTTTCAACAGTTGGTTCTAAATATGATTTCGCTCCACGTTTGGTTGTTTCTTCATACGCACTTCTAGCATCATCTACCCAAAGAGCAACCACTTTTACACCATCACCATGTTTTACAATATGATCGTTAATTGGCGACTTACTATTTAATGGTGTTGTTAATACTAATTTAATTTTGTCTTGAACTAGTACATAGCTTACAGAATCTCTAGATCCTGTTTCTAACCCTTTATATGCTAATGATTTAAAACCGAAAGCCGTTTTATAAAAATGGGCTGCTTGTTTTGCATTACCTACATAAAACTCTACATAATCTGTTCCTAATAACGGAAGAAAATCTTGTGCCCCTGCAAATATTTTTTCTAAACCGTAGTTTACTGACTTTACTTCTTTTTTACTCATACTTTATATTTTATAAACTCCATAGGTATTAAATACCTACAAGATATTTTGTCTTTTTAAATTATCTTTTACCTAAATAAAAGAAAGAAACTTTATAAGTAAGCTTAGCCCTGATTGAAGCGGCATCCTTTTTAATTATCAGTTCAAGTGAATTTGTGAAGAATGAACAAATTTGTATTGATAACCGATTAAAAAGATATAGCGAAAAGCAGGAAACAGCTTCTAATTACTTTAATGAACGTATTTAATGATATATTAACCTAACCAAGATTTAAAATAATCTTCGTCAGCAATTTTCATTGCTTCTTCTGTAACCATTAAAGGTTTAAAAGTATCAACCATTACAGCTAATTCTTCAGTTTCTGTTTTACCAATACTTCTTTCTGCAGCTCCTGGGTGGGGACCATGAGGTATTCCGGCAGGGTGCAATGAAATATGACCTGCTTCAACATCATTTCTACTCATAAAATCGCCATCTACATAATACAAAACCTCATCAGCATCTATATTACTATGGTTATAAGGCGCTGGAATTGAATCAGGATGATAATCATACAATCGAGGTACGAATGAACAAATTACAAAAGCATTTGTTTCAAAAGTTTGATGGATTGGAGGAGGTAAATGAATTCTACCTGTAATTGGCTCAAAGTCATGTATCGATAATGCATACGGATAATTAAATCCATCATACCCAACTACATCAAAAGGATGTGTTGCATATACCATATCAAAAATCTCATCTTTCTTTTTTACTTTTATAATGAATTCTCCTTTCTCATTATTAGTTTCTAATTCGTAAGGACGACGAATGTCTCGCTCACAATATGGTGAATGTTCTAATAATTGTCCAAACCAATTTCTATATTGTTTTGGTGTATAAATTGGTGAATGAGATTCTACAATAAATAAACGATTATCTTCTGTATCGAAATCTATTTTGTAAATAATTCCTCTTGGTATAATTAGATAATCTCCATATTTGAAATCTAAATTTCCATATATTGTTCTAAGTTTTCCTGTTCCTTTATGAACGAAAATCATTTCATCAGAATCTGTATTCTTATAAAAATATTCTGTTGTAGACTTTCTTGGAGCTGCTAAAGCAATATGACAATCTGAATTTGTTAATACAATTTTTCGGCTTTCTAGATAGTCATCTTCTGGTGCTACTTGAAACCCTCTTAACCTATATGATTGAATATTATTTTCTTTTGCAACTTTTGGAGCAACACTATATTGGTTTCTTATTTCTTTAACCTGTGTTGGTCTTTGTTCGTGGTAACTATTGGTAGACATTCCGTCAAAACCTACAGTCCCAAAAAGCTGTTCGTAATACAAGCTTCCGTCTTCTTTACGAAACTGCGTATGGCGTTTTGGTGGAATTTCTCCTAATTTATGATAAAATGGCATATTTAAATGATTTAATTAAAATCTTTTTTTTAACTCTTAGCTTACTACACAAAACAGTTACTCTGGTTTGCGTTTTATCATATATTTTAAATGAGCTAAAAGATCTTGCCAATGCATATTTATCTGTTTTTTTTATTGTCTCCTTACAAATATACCAAAATTTTAAAAACAATTTAAACGCGAAAAGACGTCATAAGGTATAATCCCTTATGACGTCTCTTTAAAAAAAGCAAAAAAAATGATTAATTCATAGCAAAAATTCCTTTTACAACAGCCGCTTCAACTTGTTGGCTTTTTTTAGCAGTTGCTGTATTTACATCAATTTCATAAATATAAGCACCATTATTATCACTTATATTCATATATACTTTTCCGTTGTGATTTAAAGCAGGTGTAGCCCACTGTCCTCCATGTAATGGAATATCTGTAACCTCTTTTACCGTTTTAGCTTCTAAATCTACAATAGCAATTTTACAAATAGGAGTTTTTCCTACTGGAGCAAATGCGTCCCATTTTTTCGAATCATCGGTAATCATTCTTACAACCGCTTTGTTATTTCCTACATAATGTAAAAAATTAATTTTATTTCCTCCTGAAGCAGTTTCAAAATCAAAATAATAATCTTTATCAAAATCAGTATCCCCGCTTTTAATTTTTAAAATTGCAGATTTATTTGCTGGAGCAGGATCAAATCCACAAGCTGAAGAAGAAGTAGATGCTGTATAAATATTGTTATTTTCATCTTTTACTAATCCATTATAGTTTCCATAAAATCCGATATCAGACCCACGAGTATCTTTTATCAATTTCTCAAAAATTAATTCAGGGTAACTATATACTGCTATTCTTGCTTCATTAGAGTTTGGTGTTTTCCAAGCATCACCTGTAGCACTCGTTAAATAATAAGATAAAAACAGCTTACCTCCTTTTACAGCAATACCAGTTGGCCAAGACATTAAGTTCTCATCTTGTCGTTCATCTATTTTTGTTGCTAGCTCTTTAGTAATAACTAAATTATCTGTATCTACTAAAAATATTGTTCTGTTTTCAAAACCAGCTCTAGGGCTCTCTACTGCAATCATTGTTTTATCATCTCCTTTTCCTAATAAATCGAAAGAAGCTGGAAAAGCAAATTCACCTTTCTTTGTAAGTTTTCCATCTTTAATATCGTACCCTATACAATTGGTGGTTTTATACCCTGAGCTAATAATAGTATTGTTTACAAAATAATAGTTTCGCTTACCGTCTTGCTGAATACCATTATTTATTGGTGATATTACTGACTCCATAAAATTCTCTACCCCCAAAACCACATTCGTAGCTTCCGTTTTTTCACCTACTTGAACAGCAACTGCTAATTTCGTATCACTCTTAGGTTGCTTTACTGGAGTATCATCACTACAAGAGACAAAAAAACTCATTGTTAGTAGTAAACCTATTGATAAAATTGATTGTTTCATAATTCCTTTTATTTATTAATTGTGTTTATATTTATTTTGATAAGTAGTATCTTAACTTTAAACTGAAATTTCTTCCAGGTTTTTGAAGGTTATAATTATCGGTAATATTTGCATTAAAAATATTATTTGCTGCAACGGAAATATTATAGGTTCCTTTTTTAAAGGAATAAACAGCTTCAATATTTTGTGCTAATTGGTTTTTTATTAATTTTTGATCTTCACTTCCTATTTTCGCAAAAAACAGCGAATAACCATGCACATAATTTTGAAATGAGGTTACAGAAAATCGATCCCCCTTGCTAAATACATTTTTAGTATTGTAGTTTAATTTTATGTTTCCGAATAAATAAGGCGTATTTGGTATTCTAGCATCTAAAAATAGATTAGATCGTGTTGTATTCCCTGCAAATTTATTTTTATCCCTAATATCTAAGTATGTTGCGCTTACACCAATACTATATGAATCATTGAATGTATATTCAAGTTCACCCTCAATACCTTTAGTTACTACTTTTTTTAAATTATCATTTACTTGAAAAATTAATTCTGGACGTAAATAAATAAAGTTTTTAGAGCTTCTTAAAAAGGTATTGGTTTCAAAATGAATTTTATGTTTATCCCCTAAATATTGCTTTGTTCTAAAACCAAGGTTAATATTGGTACTCGTTTCTGGCTTTAAATTAATATTTGTTAAAATAGCCATTCCGTTTCCTAAAATTTCTGAGTTTTCGGGAAAGCGAATTGCGTTTTCAAAAGAAGTTTTTATTTGTGTGTTTTTTGTAAATAAATAAGTTAACGCACCTCCATAACCTGTAAAATTAGATGTTATATTTTTGTCTTCTTTTAAGCTTCCTGAAAAATTAGTAACTAGAGAGTTGATATTGTAATTGTATCTTTTCCCGAATAAAATCCCTTTTATTTTTTTATCAAAAAGATTAAATGAATATGATAATCCCGCTACTTTTTTATTAACCGTACTAGGAGTTCCAAACTGCGTGTTATTTCTAGGATGCAAAGGATCATTACCTTCCATTTTAAAATAATCTGTAGAAAAATTCACAGCAATAATTTGTTCTTTTGGAAGCTGGTATTGTAAATTAAAATTTAATAATATATTCTCCTGACTTAGTGTTAACGCTGTTTTTCTACCTTGTTCTCCCGTTGCTAAATGCGCATCATATTCTATTTCTCCATTCCAGCCATACCTATGATTACTTCTATCTTCATATCTACGCTCATTATCAATAACTGCTAAAAAAGAACGAACATCAAAGTTTTTAAAAATATTTTTTTTAGCATATTTTAAAGTACTAATTCTGCTTTTATTTTTTTCAAATACTTCCCCAAAAGGGTTAATAATTTTACTTGGAAGACTTGCATGTTGTATTTCTTTATAATTATCAGAAAACAAAATACCTACCAATAATTCGTCTGCATATTTTTTATTTGTAACCCCTACTTCTAGTTGCCCCATTTTTGATGTATATGCATTGTGAAATCTTTTTACTTTAGTTGTTTCATCTGTTATTTTACCTCCTTTTCCTGGCACAATAATATCTATTTCATAGTCATTATCAGAATAGTTGTAAAATGATTTTAACCGTGCTGTAAACCCACTATTTTTATCATAATATTGGGTATTTAAGGAAGCTTTATGTGTATTAAATGATTCTATTGAGTATGACGCATCTAAATAATTATTTGTTAGTTTTTTTGTGCGGATATTAATAGCGCCTCCTAAGGCATCTGAAGACAAATAAATAGGCACTACTCCTTTATAAATCTCTATAGATTCTATAATATTAGACGGAAAATTATTTAAAGTTAATGATCGCCCAAAATAACTCATCGGAATACCATCTATAAATGTTTTTATCTGCTTTCCAGAAAGCCCATTTAAGGAAAGGTTAAAATCAGAACCCAAACCTCCTTCTTCTCTAATAACAATACCAGGTACTCTATTTAAAACCTGACTTATATTTGTTGCCGTGTTTTTAAACACTTCCGTTTCTATAACATTTACTGCATATGCTTTATCTCTTATTTTTTCTGCTTTAGATTTCCCTTGAATTATAATTTCATCCAAAGCACTTTCATTCTCTTTTAAATAAAAAGAGAGGTTTGTCTTTTTAGAAACTTTTGTGAATTTTTTATAAAAAGGCTTATAACCTATATACTGTATTTTTAATGTAAAACTATTTAAATTAGAAAATGATAATTCAAAACAACCTTTACCTCCAGCAGCAATAGTTTTGTTTTGATCTAAAATAGTTACATGTGCATTCTCTAACGGTTCTTTAAATTCATTATAAACACACCCTGAAATTCTATCGTTTTGAGCGTTTAATGTTACTATTTGCAAAAAAAACAGTAAGAATATTATTATACATTTCATTTTAAATTAATCTTATTTAGATTCAATAAATATAACAACAAAAATAGAATAATATTCTTCTTAGTTAGTTCTGTTCTCTCTTTTTTTTAAAGAAATGAAAAAATGAAATTAAAAAGACTTTATAAATAAAAATAAAACACTTAAACATCAATATAAATACATTAAAACCAATACAATCAACTATTTATTAAATATTACACACATATAACTTCGTCTGAAAACATAATATTAAAAAATCAGACTTTTTATAATTGAAATAATTTTAAATTTTATTTAAAATTAATCTAAATAAGTTTTGAAAATTAGCAACAAGTAAATACTTTTGTCATTTAAAATTATTAAATCTAAATAAAACAAATGAGAAAAGTAATAATAGCTATTTTATTATCCATAATAGCTGCAAATTCAATAGCTCAAGAAAAATCCATTAATGGTATCGTAACTGATAATAGTGATAAACCATTAATTGGTGTTAATGTACTTATTAAAGGCACAGATAAAGGAGCACAAACTGACCTTAATGGTCGTTTTGCTATTAAAAACAATCTTAAAAATGACCAAACTTTAATTATATCATACGTTGGTTTTAAAACAAAAGCGATTACTATAACTCCCAATGAAAATAACCTTGCAATTACACTTTACGAAGGAAATGAGTTATTAAATGAGATAATAGTTGATACGAATAGAAAAAACAAATTTTCTAGAAAAAAATCTGCTTATGTAGCAAAACTACCTTTAAAGAATATTGAAAATGCTCAGGTATATAGCACAGTTACAAATCAATTATTAATCTCACAATCTGTAGTTAGTTTTGAGGAGGCTTTAAAAAACACAACAGGTGTTGAACAATTATGGGCATCAACAGGAAGAAGTGGTGATGGAGCTGGTTATTATTCAATTCGTGGATTCTCTATTCAACCTCAATTAGTAAATGGAGTTCCTGGAATTACAAACGGTTTTGTTAATCCTGATAATGTAGAAAGAATTGAAGTTATTAAAGGTCCTTCAGCAACTTTATTTGGTAGTACAGTAACTTCTTATGGTGGTTTAATTAATATTGTTACTAAAAAACCTTACAAAGGTACTGGTGGAAACATTACTGTTGCTGGTGGTTCTTTTGGTTATAAAAAATTAACGGTAGATGTTAACACCAATCTTGAAGATAATGAAGATATATCTTTACGTTTTAATGCAGGATATCAAACACAAGATAGCTTTCAGGATGCTGGTTTTAGAAAATCTTTATTCTTAGCTCCATCTATTTCTTATAAAATAAACAACAGGTTAACATTAAACTTTAATTACGAGTTATCATCTACTGATCAAACAAATCAACCTTTCTTGTTTTTAAATAGAGCTCCATTAACTTTTAATAATTTAGATGAATTAAATTATGACACAAGTAAATCGTTAACAAATAACGATATTTCAATTAAAAATCCTACTCAAAATTATAGAGGTGAAATTGCTTATAAAATTTCTGATAATTGGTCATCTCAAACAATAATTGCTGGAGGTAATACAAAATCAAAAGGTCATTATACTTATTTATACAATCTTCAAGATAATTTATTTGGTTTATTTGCTCAAAAAACAGACGCAGAAACCAATACTTTAGATATACAACAGAACTTCACAGGAGATTTTAAATTAGGTACTATGAGAAACAGAATTGTTGTTGGTGTAGATTATTTAAAATTACAAATCCAAGACAATGGTTCTGGCTTTAGCAGAATTAACGTTACAAATCCACAAGGTCAACTTATACCTGTACCTGCAAATTTTGGTTTTGCAAATTTACCTACCAATCGTGCAAATTTAGAAACAGTTTTAGCAAATTCACCAAGAACAAATTCTGATCTTAATCAAAATATTTTTAGTGGATATGTTTCTGATGTAATAAATATTTTACCTGAATTATCTGTTATGGCTGGTGTTCGTTATGATAGATTTCAATATAAAGGTGATGCAAACGACATTTCTGATGATGATAAAGCATATACAAAATCAACATTATCGCCTAAATTTGGGGTTGTTTATCAACCTATCCTAAACAAAGTGTCAATGTTTGCTAACTTTCAAAACGGTTTTTCTTACGTAAATCCAGAAAGAGTACCTGTTGACATTGCAAACCCAACAGGTCAAACTAAAATACAATCATATGATTTGGAACAAGCAAATCAAATAGAGTTTGGTGTAAAAACAAATTTATTTAATAATAAATTTGAAGTTTCTTTAAGCTACTACGATATTACTGTAAGAAATAAAGTAATGGGATTCGGAGCAAATAAACAACAGGATGGTACTGTTAATAGTATAGGAACCGAATTAGAACTAAATGCCAATCCTATAAATGGTTTAAATTTAAGAGGAGGTTTTAGTTATAATAATGCCAAAGTAACAAAGTCTGTTTCAAGTCCACATTTAATAGGAAAACGTTTAGCAGAGGCTGGTCCAGAAACATCTTATAACTTTTGGGCAGATTATAAATTTCAAGATGGAATTGCTAAAAACTTCGGTTTAGGTTTTGGTGTTAACGGTGCTAGTGATTATAACACTATGGTTGGTTACCCATCAGCTGGTGACTTTATCTTACCAGCATACTCAATTTTTAATGCTTCAGTTTATTATGAAGTTGATAAATTTAGAATTAGTGTAAAAGGAAACAATTTAACAGATAAAGAATATTATAAAGGATGGAGTACTGTAAACATACAAGCTCCGAGAGCATTCTTAGGAACGCTTACTTATAAGTTTTAATCTTATAAATTTTGTTCCTATTGTAATTTGAATTGTTAGTTTGTTGAATACCCGCATAACTCAATGTTGTAAAGCCTTGAGTTATGCTATTTTAAAAAAACTAGGTTAATAAATAAAGATGAATACAGTTATAATACTCCTAAATTTTATAAGCGTTTTCCTGCTATTAAACACCTCTAAGGAGGCAATACTTAATAACGGTATTGTAGAAAAATTGATGCAAAAAAACATCAAAAAAATTAAAATAGTTGGTCTTTTAATAATTGTACTATCTTTTTTTACAAGTACGCTATTACATGGCATAACTACAGGTATACTTATAAACTTATTTTTTTTATCAATAACACTGAGCTTAATTATTCTTTTTAATCCTTTAAATGTAATTAATTATAAGATTGTAATACTCTTTTTTATAATAAGTCTTCTATTAGAATTATTAATACTATAAATATGCCTGCAAATACAAAATATCTAACAAAATCTCCTTGGCAGCAATTTGCTAAAATTTCAGCTGGTATTCTTGGTGGCTACATCATAAGTGCTTTATTTCACATGGTATTGGCATTATGGCTCCCAATACATAAGGAAATTATAATCTCGTCTATTTTTACTCTTTTTATACTTTGGTGTGTATTATTAATCATACCATATCTATTTAAAAATGGATGGAAAGTTTGGGCGTTATATTTACTTATTACTTTGCTATTATACACAGCATATTATTTCGGAAATCAAAATAATCCATTTATATAATGAGTAAGAAAAATTACAATATATTTTTTAATACACATACTGTTAGTGGAATTGTTATTAGCGTAGCCTTATATATAATTTTCTTTGCAGGTGCTTTCTCGTTATTTAAGCAAGAAATTCAATTTTGGGAAGAAGGCAAATCAATTAGTCATACCGAAAGAAAAGATATAAATTACGACAAAATCTTATCATCTTTAGACGAAAAACATGAATTAACAGGTAGAGATTTACGAATAACATTTGAAGAAAAAAGCGATCGTATATTTATAAATATGACCGCAAGTAAAGATACCTTAGCTACAGAAAAAGGAAAAACTGCAAATTACTTTTATGCCGATATAAACTCTACAAAAACAAAATCCTATATAGAACAATATAGTTTAGGAGAGTTTTTATTTCGCCTGCACTTTTTTCAACAATTTCCTGTCATAGGTGTTTATTTAGCAGGGCTCGTCTCTTTCTTTTTCCTATTTGCAATCGTTACAGGTGTTATTGTTCATTGGAAAAAAATTATTCCAAAATTTTATGCTTTTAATCCGAAAACAGTTTTACAAAAAGTATGGACAAATGCTCATACTGCACTTGGTATTATAGGGCTACCTTTTCAATTTATTTTTGCAGTTACTGGGGCTTATTTTGCTCTTAGTGTATTAGTATTGCTTCCCGCAAATTTTTTATACAACGGTAATCAAACCAAATTATTAGAAGATTTACGTCCTGCCCGTAAGAGTTATGAATGGGTGGCTACATCAAATGAAAAAATTCCCAGTTTTAATTCATTTGTGAAAAAAACCCAAAACGAGTGGGATAACTTTCATGTCACCAAAGCAAATATAAAAAACTACGGTGGTGTTAACATGAAATACGTAATTACTGGAGAGTTAGAAGATCATAAACGTTTTGTTGGTTTAGGACGAATGGTTTATGATGTTTATTCTAATAAAGTAGCGGCTATAAAAGATCCATATACTTTAAATTATAATGAAGATACACAACGGCTTTTAACCCGTTTACATTTTGGTGATTATGGTGGTACTTTTATGAAAATTATATACCTAATTTTATCTTTAATTACATGTTTTGTAATAATTACAGGTGTTCTTATTTGGATTGAATCACGTAACAAAAAAAGCATGACCTTGCGTCAACGGTTATATACTGCCAAAGTTGGACATATTTATCTTTCTATTTGTTTATCAATGCTGCCAGTAACCGCTTTGGCATTTTTATTTGTAAAATTTGCCAACGGTTACTTTATAAATAAACAAACCATTATCTACTACTTTTACTTTATTACATGGTTACTATTTATTTTATACTTCAGGTTTAAAAGAGATAATTATTACACCAATAAAGCATCATTATTACTTGGTGCTATTTTCGGTTTTCTAATTCCTTTTAGTAATGGTGTAGTTTCTGGTAATTGGATTTGGACTACCTACCTTAATCAACAATATGAAATTCTCTTTATTGATTTGTTATGGATTGGTATTGCATCATTTTCATTACTTTTTTACATTAAAACAAAACCTACCATTAAAAACCAAAGTGCTTTTAGTAAAGCACCAATAGATTACAAGAATTTAACTGCTTTAAAAGAAAATTTAAACAATAACGTTTCAAAAATAAACAACACAAAAAACACGATACCAATGAGAACAAAAATTTCACTTTTATGGATATTTATCGCCATCGGATTTATTTTTCATCACATATATGGCCTAGCAACAGTATTTTTTAACGAATCTGTTCTTATAGAAGGCTCAACAGGAGAAACACCTTTTTGGGCACATCAATGGCGTATTTTAATGGAAGGTCTGGCGCTAACTTTTGGTTTATTAACCCTTGAGGTTTCTAAAAAATGGTTCATACTAACATCATTTGTTTGGGCTATTATTTTAGGATTATTTAATGTGTATCATATTATTACTGCTGTAATATATGAAGCATCAAATATTTCTGAAATTTTAATATTATTACTACTTGTAATAGCAAATGTCTTCTTGATTAAAAATATTAATATTTGGAGAAAAGAAACTGCTTAATCCCCCTTTAACCTCATGAAAAAAGAACTTACAACAGCACATTTAAAAGAAATTGAAACTCAATTAAGTTGCCCTACTGGTACTAAAGGAATAGAAATAGCAACTTCTATGAATTTAACTAACATTAGTATGACTAAGGCTTCTATTGATGCTTTAAACATTTCTAATAATGATGTTATTTTAGAAATTGGTCATGGAAATTGTGGGCACTTAGAGTACGTCATAAATAAAGCAAACAACATTAACTACATTGGTTTAGAAATTTCTAAAACAATGCAGCAAGAAGCATTATTACAACTCAATAAACAACAAAATTCGAAGAACATATCTTTTGAGTTATATGATGGAGAAAAACTCCCTTTTGAAAACAATTCTGTAGATAAAGTTTTTACTGTAAATACACTGTATTTTTGGAAAAACCCTACAGCTTTTTTAGCTGAAATATCAAGAGTATTAAAAAAAGAAGGAATCTGTATTATTACTTTTGCTAAAAAAGATTTTATGCAAACACTTCCTTTTGTAAACACGAAATTTAACTTGTATACGAATGATGATATAGATTCATTATTAACAAGTAATACACTTAAAATTGTCAATACAATACATAAATCTGAAAGTATAGAGAGTAAAATAGGGGATTATGTAAATAGAGAATACACTTTAATTATATTAAAACAATAAATATGGACAACAAAATAGGTTTAATTTACGGTTCAGATACCGGCATGACAGAAGAGGTTACTCATAGTATTGTTGATGAGTGGAATACAAGTGAGGTTGAAGTTATAGAAGTTACTAATGTGGAGTCTTCAGATTTTCAAAGATTTGATTTTTTAATCTTAGGGTTATCAACCTGGTATGATGGTGACTTACAAAGTGATTGGGAAAGTTATTTTGATGAATTTAAAACTATAGATTTCACAAACAAAACAGTTGCTATTTTTGGTTTAGGTGATCAATATGGTTACGGAGAATATTTTATCGATGGTGTAGGTATGCTTGCTGAAGTAGTACTAGAAAATGGTGGAAAAATCGTAGGGAAATGGTCTACTAGTGGTTATGATTATACAGAATCTAAAGCTGAAATAGTAGATGAAAATCTATTTTATGGTTTAGCGCTTGATGAAGACAATGAACCTGAGTTAACTACTGACCGTCTTAAAAACTGGCTAGCCATTTTACAAGAAGAATATAAAAAGGTTTCACCTGAATTAGTTGAATTAGCTCTCTAGAGCTAATTCAACTAATTCATACTCTATAATGCTATCCTCTTAACAACGGCTTTGCTTCTTTTCTGGTTACATCAAGATAGCCTAGTTGTCATTACACAAAACTAAAATAGCATATAAAGGATTGCTTTATGGCTTAGATTTAGACCGGAATAATAAAATCAACTAAGCGATTAAAATGAATTGAGAAAGAACTATTATTTTATTTTATTTCTTAAAAAAATGAAATGATACATTAAGCCTACTAAAACGCTACCTCCAATAATGTTACCAAGTAAAACTGGAATTATATTAGAAATCATTCCTGATACACTTAAAGCAGTAGTACTAACCTCAATCGTTGAAAATTCTTGAAGCATTAACCCAAGTGGTATTATAAATAAATTTGCTATACTATGTTCAAAACCAGCTGCAACAAAAAGTGTAATTGGAAAAACAATTACTAAAACTTTATCTGTTAGCGTTTTTCCTCCCATAGCCATCCAAACACCTAAACAGACCAAAATATTACATAAAAGCCCTCTAAAAAAAGCGGTAAAGAAGGGTAATGCACATTTAGCATCAGCCATTTTTATATACATTTTAGCTATTTCTCCATTGTTCATATCTAAATGCCCAGAAAAATAAACCATAATCGCTAAACTAACTGCGCCTAGCATATTACTAATAAAAATAATACCCCAGTTTCTAATCATTTGTTTGTAGGAAACTTTTCCTTCTGCCCAAGCAATAGCAATTAGGTTATTACCTGTAAAAAGTTCAGCTCCTGCCACAACAACCAATATTAGTCCTAGCGAAAACACAAAGCCACCAAAAATTTGTTTTGTTGCAAAACTATAAGTAGGATCTGATTTTACTATTGTATAAAACAAAGCTCCAAAACCAATAAATGCGCCTGCTAAAATACCTAATAAGAAACTAGTCAAAAATGGCTTTTTAACTTTTTTCACACTTGCATTTAGTGTTTCTTTTACTATTTCTTCAGGAGCATAGGCTACAGACATAATTTATTTTTTTAACTTTCAGGAGCTAATTCAACCTCTAATCCATCCATTTCTGGTTTCATTTGTAATTGGCAGCCCAATCGGCTATTATCTTGCACGTCAAACGCCTCTGCCAGCATAGCATCTTCATCATCGGTCATTTCTGGTAACTCGTGATCAGATTTCACGTAACATTGACAAGAGGCACACATTGCCATTCCTCCACAAATACCAATAGTTCCCTCAGGCGCTAATTCGTACGAACGAACAACTTCCATTAAATTCATAGCCATATCAGTTGGCGCAACAACTTCGTGTGTTACGCCATCTCGATCTGTAATTTTTATGGTTATATCTTGATTATCCATTATTCAATAATTAATATATATTTTGCATTCCAAAAAGCTCAAATAAAGGAGTAATAGCCACTAATAAAACTAAAATATAAACAATAGTTTTTACCCAAACGGAAGTCGTTTGTGCTGTAGGTACATATTCTACTTGAACTTTGTACCCTTGTAAAAGGATATCTTTTGATTGATAAATAGATCTTTCTAAATCATTCGTTGAGTAACTATTTTTAGGAATTCTACTGTAACACAAACTTAAAATAGAAACCAATACAAATGAACCTAAACCGAAAATAAGCAAATCAAATCCTGATAAAACAGGTTCGGGACATGGTCCAAAACAACAAGTTATACTACTTGATAAACTCATATTTTACTCTATCTTTTTAACAACAGCTTTCGGAGCTTCCTTTCTAGTTCCGTCAAAACCATCTACACCTCCAACAGTTGTGTATTTCATTACGTATTTTTTATCTGGATAAATTCGTTGAAATGCACTTTGACACATTAAAGTAGCTTCGTGGAATCCGCATAAAATTAACTTTAACTTTCCAGGATATGTATTTACATCTCCAATAGCATAAATTCCAGGAATGTTCGTTTGATAATCTAAAGCATTATTTACTTTAATAGCATTTTTCTCTATCTCTAATCCCCAATTACCAATAGGTCCTAATTTTGGTGACAGACCAAAAAGAGGAATAAGGTGATCACACTTTAAAGTAAACGCCTCTTTATCTTTTTGTTCTATTAAAACACCTTCAACTTTATTGTCTCCAACAATTCCTTTAACCTCAGCAGGTGTAATTAAATTAATTTTACCTGCATCTTTTAATTCTTGAACTTTATCTACAGAATCTAACGCTCCTCTAAATTCATTTCTACGGTGCACTAAAGTTACCGATTTAGCAACATCTGTTAAGAAAATAGACCAATCTAAAGCCGAGTCACCTCCTCCAGCAATAACCACATCTTTATCTCGATATAATTCTGGTTCTTTTATCATGTACTCAACTCCCTTATCTTCATAATCTGCAATACCAGGAATTGGTGGTTTACGTGGTTCAAAACTCCCTAAACCTCCAGCAATTGCTACCACAGGAGCTTGGTGTTTTGTTCCTTTGTTAGTCGTAACAATAAAACTACCATCTTCTTGCTTTTCGATAGTATCAGCACGCTCTCCTAAGGTAAATCCAGGTTCAAATTGTTTAATTTGTTCCATTAATTTATCAGTTAAATCTCCTGCCAATATTTCTGGATAAGCTGGTATGTCGTAAATAGGTTTTTTAGGATATATTTCTGAACATTGCCCTCCTTGTTGTGGTAAAGCATCAATTAAATGGCAACGTAACTTTAATAATCCTGCTTCAAATACAGTAAACAAGCCTGTTGGTCCTGCCCCTATAATTAATATATCAGTTTGTATCATTTTTTATGTTTTTAGACCTCACAATTTTATAAAAATTGTGAGGTCTTTTTTTGAAAATTATGCATTAATAATTGAGCGACTTATATAAATTATTTTTTTTACAATCGTTTTAAATAAAGTGCTCTAACGTCCAAAAATAATAAGTTCATATTGTTTAAAAACTGATTTTTATCAGTTATCCAATATTAATTACTTCTTCTATATGTGGAACATATTTTTTTATAGTCGCTTCAACACCATTTTTTAATGTCATTTGATTTACTGAACAACCACTACAAGCACCTTCTAATTGAACTTTTACCGTATTATCTTCAATAGATAATAGTTTAATATTCCCTCCATCACTAATTAAAAAAGGGCGGATTTCTTCTAATGCTTCTTCTACTTTATTCTTTACTTCTGTTGTTGTCATAGTCTTTAATTATTTAGTACTACAACCACTCATTGTAGTAATACGAACTACTTCGGTTGCAGGTAAATTTGCATTTCTTTTTAATAACTGTGAAACCATTTCTTTAGTTACATCTTTAAACGCTTCTTCTAAAGGTGTATTTTCTTGTAAAGCTACTGGATGTCCTACATCTCCTGCTTCACGAATACTTTGTACTAATGGTATTTCACCTAAAAAACTTGTATCGATATCTTCTGCTAAATTCTTAGCTCCTCCTTTACCAAAAATATAGTATTTATTGTTTGGTAATTCTTCAGGAGTAAAGTACGCCATGTTTTCTACAATACCTAATACAGGTACGTTAATACTTTCTTGTTTAAACATTGCTACTCCTTTTTTAGCATCTGCTAGCGCAATGTTTTGTGGTGTACTTACAACAACTGCTCCACTAATAGGAACTGCTTGTACTATTGATAAGTGTATATCTCCTGTTCCTGGAGGTAAATCAATTAATAAGAAATCTAGCTCTCCCCAATCTGCATCAAAAATTAATTGATTTAATGCTTTAGAAGCCATTGGTCCACGCCAAATTACAGCTTGGTTTGGATCTGTAAAAAAACCTAAAGACAATAATTTAACTCCGTAATTTTCAACAGGTTTCATTTTAGAACGCCCGTCTACCTTTACAGCTAATGGTTTTTCTTTTTCTACGTCAAACATCAAATGTTGAGATGGCCCGTAAACATCGGCATCTAAAACACCTACTTTAAATCCCATTTTAGCTAAAGAAACTGCCATATTAGAGGTTATTGTAGATTTTCCTACTCCTCCTTTTCCTGAAGCGATTGCTATAATATTTTGAATATTAGGAATCTTTTTCCCTTTTATTTCATTTGAATTTTCCTTCTCCTTAACCTCTACCTTCACATTCACTTTTACATCAATTTTTTCATCAACGTGTTGGTGAATCGCTTTTGCTATTTCAACTTCTACTTTCTTTTTTGCTTGTAAAGTAGGGTTTGAGATAGTTACATCAACGATTACTTCTTCTCCGAAAGTAACAACATTTTTTATGTTTTCGTTTTCAACTAAACTTTTACCTTCTCCTGGTGCAGTAATAGTTTCTAACGCCTTGTATATATCTTGTTTTTTAAAACTCATTAGAGTGTTTAATTAAATTAATTGTAAGATACAAAGATACGTTTTAGGGCGCAGAAAATAAAGTGTTTAGATTATGAAAATTTATAAAGGGATAAGTGTAAGCTATTGTAATTCTTTAGTTGGATTCCAAAAAACAGTTTCGAAGTTTTGAATCTTATTTTCAACAACAATTATTCCTTCACTTTCTAATAATTGCTGCATTAAATTTGTTCCTTCAAAATGTTGCTTTCCAGTAAGTAAGCCTACACGATTAACAACTCTGTGTGCAGGAACTTCTTTAGCACTAGAATTATTCATTGCCCAACCTACCATTCGTGCAGACCGAGCAGCTCCTAAATACGTTGCTATTGCACCGTAACTAGTTACTCTCCCGTATGGTATTAGTCTTGCTATTTCGTAAACTCTTTCGAAAAAATTATCAGATTTTTTTTCCATAGACTAAAAATATAATTTTATAACCAAATAAACTCCGAATACTCCATAATTATTCCAATCAATAAATTAAAGTCCCTTTGATAAAAAGTAAATCCCATGTCTATCTTTTGGATTAAAAAAATAGCTATTCAGAAATGAAACCCTAAATACTGTAGTAATTCCAAACAAAAAGTATATATGGACCACAATATTGTACTATTATAGAAAATGAATGTACAACTGTGAAAAATGGAATTAAGAACATCTTTGTAGAGAATAAAGAAAATCATAATTCAAAAATCATTAAGTAATAAAAAACATACCTATCTCACCATAACATAGTAATGCTTAATAAACTCTTAGAAAATTGTTATAACAGAGTATTATTCTTTTTTAAAACGACAAATTTGATTCACGTTCTTATAAAAACATTTGATATATTTTTATAAACAAAAAGCCCGTAAAAACGGGCTTCAGTTAAAACTTAATTGATTTAACTCAAATTTGTAATAATTAATCCTTACTACAAAATAAAATTAGTAATTCAATTTGAAACGAATATAAGTAATTGGTTTCCCAACTTCTAGATATTGTTTTTCATAAAAAGTTTGAGTAGAAGTTACTTCTTCTGGTGCTCCTTCGTTTTTATACACATTATGATTAGCATGTATAATTTCGTGACCTTCACCATGTATTAAACCTAACGTATAACCGTGCATGAACTCACTATCGGTTTTTAGATTCATTATACCTTCTTCTTTCAGGATATGATGATATCGCTTTAAGAACGCAGTATTTGTCATTCTATGCTTTGTACGTTGGTATTTTATTTGTGGATCTGGAAAAGTAATCCAAATCTCATCTATTTCATTTTCCGCAAAAATATAATCCACCAATTCTATTTGCGTTCTAATAAAGGCAACATTTTGCATATCATTTTCAATAGCAGTTTTTGCTCCTCGCCAAAAGCGAGCACCTTTAATATCTATACCTATAAAATTTTTATTTGGATTTTTTTCAGCTAACGCGATTGTATACTCTCCTTTACCGCACCCTAATTCTAAAACAATAGGATTGTCGTTTTTAAAAAAAGTATTCCATTTTCCTTTTAAAGAAAAATCCCCAACTACTTCTTCCCTTGTTGGTTGAAGTACATTAGCAAACGTTTCATTTTCTTTGAAACGTTTTAATTTATTTTTGCTTCCCAATATTTCTGTAAATTAAGCTTTATCTTCAGTTCCTTCTTTTAAGAAAGTAGCTGATTGCCACATCCAGTAAGCAAATAATACGATTAAGACTAATACAAATAACCAGTTAACAGCGTTTGAAGTCCACCATCCTAAGTCTCCTTTTGCAACTTCTAATCGCAACCATTTAAATGGTTGTAATATAAATTCAAAAAAATCTCCAATTAATCTAAAAATATTTAATCCTAACATAACTTGATTATCTTTACGTTTGCAAAAGTATAAAAAGAAACCATGTTAGCCAATTTTTTCGGTAAATCTAAACCTGTTAATTTCATAGTGCTCTTTGCACTGTTTTTAGTTTACTTTTCTTTAAGTCTATTTTTTAAAGAATTATCTCTTAATACTCTCAAAGAATTACTTTGGTTTATTGTACTTTTTGCTGTTTTTAATTTTATTATTGCAAAGAATAAATTAACACTTGACAACTCTTTTGGTTTTTTATTTTTTATAATACTACTTGGTTTTTTTCCAAATACCATAAATATCAACAATACTTTTTATGCATCCTTAACTGTTTTGCTTTTTTTACGCAAAGTTTACAGCTTGCAATCTCCCAAAAAAACGTTTCATAAATTATTTGATGGAGGGTTATGGTTAGGCGTTTCTTTTTTAATAGAGCCTTATACAGTAATACTTGCGATATTATTATACATTTCAATTTATTTACACCAACATCTTACATACCAAACTATATTAATTCCAATAATTGGATTTGGAAGTGTAGTTTTTTTGTTTTTTACATATTGTTTTTGGTATGAAAACACAGCCTTATTTTATGCTCATTTTAATTGGAATTTTTCTTATGATATATATTTGTACTTAAATACTAATTATTTATTTCCAATAGTGTTTATAGGGGGCTTTGCACTATTTACCATCTTTTTAAAAACCCCGAAAGTATTAGCTGTACTTAATACCTTTAGAAAAAATTGGATCTTAATTGTTATACAACTTATAATTTCTTCATCAATTATACTTTTAACCAATAATAAAACAGGGAGCGAATTATTATTCATCTTTTTTCCTACCTCAATTGTATTAGCAAATGGTTTAGAGTTTTTTCAAAAAAAATGGTTTGCTGATATAGTTTTAATTGTATTCTTGATTTGTTCTGTAGTAATAAACTTTATATAATACTACATTTTCGTGCCAAAAGCTAAATCTCCTGCATCTCCTAAACCTGGTACTATGTAGCCTTTATCGCTAAGCTCATTATCTATATCAGCAATCCACAAATCTGTATTTTCAGGAAAGAATTTTGCTATATATTCAACACCTTCTACAGAACCAATAACCGATACTATTTTAATTTCTTTCGGTGTTCCATATTTTTTTATAGCCTCATAAACAGCCACTAATGAACGACCTGTAGCTAACATTGGATCTACTAGCAATAATGTTTTGCCATCTATTGAAGGCGAAGCGAAATACTCTACAACTATTTCAAACTCTTCATCGTTATTTGGATGGTGACGATAGGCAGATATAAATGCATTTTCTGCATCATCAAAATAATTTAACAATCCGTTATGTAAAGGTAATCCAGCTCTAAGAATTGAGCACAAAATAACATCGTTAACAGGAAGCTCTGTACCTTTAATCCCTAAAGGAGTTTCAATCATTTTATTTTCAAAAGATAAATCTTTACTTAATTCATACCCTAAAACTTCACCTATTCTCTCAATATTCCTACGAAAACGCATAGAATCTTTTTGAACATCTACATTTCTTATTTCTGCTAAAAATTTATTTAAAATAGATTTCTCTTTTGCTAAATGATTAATTTTCATGTTTAATTTTTTGGTATTACAAAGAAACAAAAATATTTAGCGTTTAATAAATTTCTTTAAACAGTCTATTAATTCATCTCTATTTTCAATATGACTCATATGCCCATCTGGAAGTTCAATTAAAGGAGTGTTTGTTCTTTCAGACTCTTCTAAAATTGACTGATATTTTAACAAAGGATCATTTTTACCAGTAATTATCAATCTTTTATCTATAGATTCTAAAACAGCTTCCTTATTTTCTCTTAACATCATCCCTTTTGTTGCTCCGATATACCCTTGAATGGGTGTTTTTAAAGCTTCTTTTTTAATCTCCGCTAATTCAAAGCCAAATTGCTTCCTAGTTTTAATAGTAAACAAATTAGAAATAGATAATTTCACTAAATTATCGTAATTCGTTTGTGCCATTTTACACGCTCTTAATCGTAACTCTTTACGCTCAACTGTATCTGCCTGAGTAGTTGAATTCAATAAACATAATCCTTTTATGTTTATTGAATATTTCTCCGCTAATGCCAAAGATACATATCCTCCCATTGAGTGCCCTATAACAAAAAATTTTCTAAGTCGTAATGATTTTAAAACCTCTTTAACAGCTTCAGCCATATCATTCATTGTATGTAAGTAACCAATACAATTGGTCTTTCCATGACCTAATAAATCTACACAAATTACACGATTTTTTTTTGATAACTCTTCTGAAACTTCATTCCACATGCTAGAATTCTCAAGAAAACCATGAAGTAAAACAATAGCGTTACCTTTTCCAACATCTGAATAAGCTACTTTACTATTTTTATAAATGATGAAGTCTTTCATATTGCAAAAATATGTATCTTTCGCTAGTATTTTTCTAAAAAAATAAGATTAACCAACCTTTTATTAATATTGAAAACATGAATAAAACAAAAGAAATACTTGTTACCAGTTTTGCATTGTTTTCACTCTTCTTTGGTGCGGGTAATTTACTCCTACCTCCTCTTTTAGGTTATAATGCAGGAGACAATTGGATTTGGGTAACGCTTGGGTTTATGATTACCGCAGTTATAATTCCTATTCTAGGGATTTTAGCACATGCAAAACTACAAGGAACCTTATATGATTTAGGAAAAAAAGTATCGCCAACATTTAGCTTATTATACTGTATTATTATTTATATAATATCTATCACAATTCCCTCACCAAGAACAGCATCTGCAACACATGAAATTGCGATTCATCCATTTTTTGGTACAAGTCCCTTAATAACAAGTTGTGTATACTTTACCTTGGTTTTAATTTTTGTTTTAAACAGGTCTAAAGTTTTAAACCTTCTTGGTAAATATCTAACACCACTAATGGTTATCATTTTAGTATTAGTTATTGGTGTAGGTTTATTTTCTAGTGAAATGGTTATGAATCCTAGCATCTTTAAAACACCTATTGTTAATGGTATACTAGAAGGTTATCAAACTTTTGACGCTATTGGAGCTGTAGTTGTTGGTGGTGTTATTATTATTTCTTTAAATTTAAAAGGCTATACTTCATTCACTGATAAAAAAGAATTAATTAAAAAAGCTGGATTTATTGCTGGTTCTGGCCTTTTCGTAATTTATGCGGGTTTAATTTCTGTAGGTGCTTTTTATGGTTCAGAAATATTAGTTGACGGTACTTTAAGTAGCGATATGCAAAGAGCTAATTTACTACGAGGAATTAGCATAGCTACATTAGGAAATATTGGTAATGTTTTTTTAAGCACACTTATTGCTTTAGCATGTTTTACAACTGCTATTGGAATAATTACAGGAACTGCAGATTATTTTAAAGGATTGTTTAAAAATTCTCAAAAAGCATATATAATTACAGCTGTTATTGGATGCTTGATAGGTGTTTTAGTTGGACAATTGAATTTTCATTCTATCATTATAATTGCATTACCTATATTAATGTTTATTTACCCTATAACTATAGTCTTAATTTTACTAAACATAGCGCCTAAAAACTTAGCCACTTCTATTGTTTTTAAAGTTGTTGTTTTGGTTACCTTCATTTTTAGTATTCCTGATTTCTTAGAGTTTATTATTAATAAAGAACACTTAACTTCTATTAAAAACATTATTCCTTTAGCAAATCAACATTTAGGATGGGTACTACCTGCAATTTTAAGTTTTATAATCGCTAATATTATAAAAACGAACAAGCTTGCATAAAGCAAGCTTTTTCGTTTTAAGAGAACTTCTAAAAATTATTCTTTTAAATACACTTCTATTATTAAAACCTATATCCTAAGTTAATACCAACTCTTGGTACAACTGAACGAGACTCTGAAGTAAACATATTTCTTCCTAAACCAGCATAAACATCAACAACAAAACCTCCTGAAGATATATATTTAGAACCTATAGCTATACCTAAGGCACCATCTGTATACTCTTTATATTGTTTTACCATACTTCCTGCAACCTTAACTTCATTTTCTCCTGTATTAATACCTAAGAAAACTTCTCCAAAATAATTCCAATTACTACTATCTGTAAAATAATGACGGAAATATGGAGTAATCATTCGTTTTTCATTGTATTTAAAATCCGCTGATCTTTTTTCAAAATTAAATAATGCTGATACTCCTACCGATGAACGACTACTTGTATAGTATTCATAAGAAAGTTCTACTGTCTTAAATGCCAGTGCATCTAAAATATCAACTTTTACTTCTTGTTGTGCTTGTGCGAATGAACTGATAAAAAGCACAGCTATCAAAAATATTTTTTTCATATTTAAATTTTAAATCAATTATAGTTTGAATTAATTATCAATTATAATACCACAAAAATACGTTAATTGTAAAACATCTTATAAATTCTAACTATTTTATTAAGAACAATTGCAATCAGTATCACAGCCATTACTTTTACTATTTTTAATAAAAAATTTCTTTATTAAAAACAACATCGCTAAAACTACTGCCACATAAGTAAATATCTCTTGCATTAACGTAAAATTTGATAAGCTATAAAAGCTGATAAATAAGCCAAACCTCCCATACCAACTAACTGTACAATTGGCCATTTCCAACTTTTAGTTTCTCTTTTTACAATAGCTAAAGTAGCCATACATTGCATAGCAAAAGCATAAAACAATAATAAAGACATTCCTGTCGCAAAATTAAAACGTTTTTCTCCAGTTTCTAAATTTATCTCTGAAGCCATTTTCTCTTTAATTGTTGTAATATCATCATCGTTATTCTCAACACTATAAATTGTAGCTAAAGTTCCTATAAATACTTCTCTTGCTGCAAATGATGCTATTAATCCAACTCCAATTTTCCAATCATAACCTAAGGGTTTTACAACTGGCTCTATTACCTTACCTGCTATTCCTATGTAAGAATTTTCTAGTTTAGCTGAGGCTATTTTCTGCGATAATTCTGCTTCTGACAATTGTTTATTTGCAACATTTTCAATTACATTTTTTTCTGCATTTTTATAAGAAGAAGGTCCATTAGATGCTAAGAACCACAATACAATTGATATTGCTAAAATTATTTTTCCTGCCCCAAAGACAAAAGCTTTTGTTTTC
This sequence comes from Tenacibaculum ovolyticum DSM 18103, assembly GCF_000430545.1. Taxonomy (GTDB): domain Bacteria; phylum Bacteroidota; class Bacteroidia; order Flavobacteriales; family Flavobacteriaceae; genus Polaribacter; species Polaribacter ovolyticus. Next base: position 93,612 of record NZ_KE387164.1, on the reverse strand, counting down.
TCTAACACATCTAAAAATACATTTTTAGCTGACGGAAGCTTGTAATTAGGCATTTCCATCACAAAAAATGAAGTATTTTTAATTTTTAATGTTTTATGTAAAATATAAGCTCCTATAATTGCTGCACCAAAACCAAGAATATACAGCCCTAGTAAAGTAAATCCTTGCAAACTTAAAAGTCCGAATATTTTGGTATCTGGAATTATTAAAGCTATTAAAATTGCATACACTGGTAAGCGTGCAGAACAAGTTGTAAACGGCACAACCAAAATTGTGATTAAACGCTCTTTCCAGCTAGAAATGGTACGTGTTGCCATTATTGCAGGAATAGAACATGCAGTTCCTGAAATTAACGGAATCACACTTTTACCACTCATACCAAAACGTCTCATGATTTTATCCATCAAAAATACAACTCTACTCATATACCCCGTCTCTTCAAGAATGGCTATGAAAAAAAATAAGATTGCTATTTGTGGAATAAAGATAATAACTCCTCCTATACCTGGAATAATTCCTTCGGTTAACAAATCAGTAAACATACCTGTTGGTAAATTCGATTTCGTAATTTCTGCAATATTAGCAAACAAACCATCAATTAAATCCATTGGGGTAGATGCCCAATCAAAAACTGATTGAAAAATCAATAATAATAATCCAAAGAAAATAACGTAACCAAATATTCTATGCGTAAAAACTTTATCTAACTTCGATCGTAAATCTGTTGCTTTAGAAGCATCAATTTTATATGTCTTCTTTAAAATTGAATTGATTTTTTGGTACCGATAAATTGTTTCTTTATGCTGATATTTTTTTTGTTTAGAATCAGTATCTTTAAACGCTTGTAATTGTTTTATTTCATCTTCAGAAAGCATTGATGTGTCTTTCTTGGTGAGCATCATCCATAATTCGTATGACGAAAAATTAGCGCTCTTTTTTGATAATGCATTAAAATATTCAGCATCAATTTTATTCGAAATCTCTTTAAAATTAGAATACTTTTTTAATGTTTTGTAATTAATAATTTCTTCTTTTAAATCTGCAATCCCTTGATTATTTCTAGCAGAAATTAAAACTACTTTTGTTTGTAATTCTTTTTCTAAATTTTCAATATCAATAGAAATTCCTTTACGCTCTAATTGATCTGCCATGTTTATGGCTAAAATCATAGGTATTTCTAAATCTTGAATTTGAGAAAACAGTAATAAGTTTCGTTTCAAGTTCTCTACGTCAGCAACGATAACAATTACATCAGGTTGCTCATCTTTTTTAGAGTTTAATAACGTTTTTAAAACAATACTTTCATCTATTGAAGTTGGGTTTATACTATACGTTCCAGGTAAATCAGTTATAATTGCTGATTTATTCTTTGGCAACTTACAAACTCCTTGTTTTTTATCGACCGTTACTCCTGGGTAATTACCAACTTTTTGGTTTAAACCTGTTAATTGATTAAATAATGATGTTTTTCCTGTATTCGGGTTTCCTATTAAAGCTACTTTAATACGCTTATTCATCAGTTATATTTTGGTAATTACAATTTGACAGGCAATTTCTTTTCTTATTGCTAAATGACTTCCATTTACACATATATACATAGGGTCTTTTAAAGGAGCAAGCTGTAATAGCTCAACTTCTGTTCCTGGCAAACACCCCATTTCTAATAATTTTAGTGGAATTATATCTAAACTTTCTTCCGATATAATACCTCTTTCTCCGATATGTAAAGTTGCTATTGAGTTCAAATGACATGTATAAATTGGCTTGCAAAGATACTAAAATAGAACCATTCTAAACAATAGAACCCTAATAATCTCTAGTTTCTTATATTTGTTGTTCTCTGTATTTGAAATCTTATATTTGTTGCATGACTTTCGATCAAATCATAGGACAAGACCACATAAAAAAACATTTACAACAATCGGCCGAAAACAACCGAATACCACATGCACAGCTTTTTGTTGGCAAAGAAGGTAGTGGTACATTACCTATGGCTATTGCTTATGCCCAATATTTATTGTGCAGTACATCAAACAACAGCGAAGCGTGTAACATAAAATGCGCTAAATTACAGCATCCAGATTTGCATTTTGCTTTTCCTGTTACGACTAATGATTCGGTAAAAAAACATCCTGTAAGTAATTTGTTTTTAAACGACTGGAGACGCTTTATAGAAGAACAACCTTATGGTAGTTTATTTAATTGGTCTCAACATATTGGTGTAGAAAACAAACAAGGTCAAATTGGAGTAGATGAAGCTCAAGATATTGTTAAAAAACTACAATTAAAATCTTACGAAGGAGGTTTTAAGGTTATGATTATTTGGATGGCTGAAAAAATGAACATTGCAGCTTCAAATAAATTATTAAAACTTATCGAAGAACCACCTAGTAAAACTATTTTCTTATTAATCACAGAAGATGAAGAGCAGATTATAAATACTATAAAATCTCGTTGCCAAGCTTTATATCTACCTTCTTTGGGAGACACAGATATTACTAACGCTTTAGTTAAAAACGAAAAAATATCAGAAAATGAGGCTGCTAAAATAGCGCACCAATCTGAAGGAAATTACAATAAAGCACTTCATATCTTAAATAACAATTCAAATGATTTAATTTATGAAGAGTGGTTTATTACATGGATTCGTGCAGCATTTAAAGCCAAAGGAAATGCAGCTGTTATTCAAGATTTAATTGGCTGGTCTGAAGCTATTGCCAAATCTGGTCGTGAAACACAAAAACAATTTCTACAATATTGTTTGCAATTTTTCAGACAAGCATTATTATTAAACTATGGCGCTCCTGATTTAGTTTTTTTAGAAACGAAATCAGCTAATTTTCAACTATCAAAATTTGCACCTTTTATACATAGCACAAATATCTTAACTATTGAAAAAGAAGTAAGTGATGCTCAATATCATATTGAACGAAACGGAAATGCTAAAATAATTTTATTAGATTTATCAATTAAATTAACTCGCCTTTTACACACCAAAGAAGAAAAAGTTAAATCATAAAACCTAAAATATTGCTAAACATTAACAACATATCGTTACGAATTAGAATTTTCTTATCAATGATACTACTTGTATTATTGGCATCTATTTTAATCGTGAGTGTTACCATTCTTCAATATGGTGAACAAACTGATGAATACAATATACAACGTTTCAACAGAAAAGAAAGTGCTACAAAACATGACATTGAAATAGAATTAAAACGTAAAACTACCTATCCTGTTACTACAGATAATCTATCTAAGATTTTTCAAGATCGTATAAGTGACATTGCTTATGTTCATAAACTTACCATATCTATGTATGATATGAACGGGGAACTTTTAAAATCATCTATTCCATATAATTTTGACAAGAAAAAAGGTGTCAATTTAACCGCTGCAACCGTTACTGAACTTGCGAATAATTCTGATCATAAAATTTTAAAAAATAGAACTGATAAAGGAATAACTTATCAATCATCATACACTTACATAAATGATACTCGTTTTAAAAGAATTGGTGTTTTAGAATTAAAAATAGCACAAGACAACGAAAAACAAAAACAAGAATTACGTGAATTTATTTCAAGTTTACTCCTTGTTTACTTACTAATGTTCATAATCGCTATTTCATTAGCTTACTTTTTATCAAGTTACATTACACGATCTATTCAAACAATTTCTGAAAAAATAAAAGAAACTCATTTAAACAAACGAAATGAAAAAATAACACTAAATTCTGCTAGTTCAGAAATAAACTCTTTGGTTAATTCTTATAATAACATGATTGATCAACTAGAAGAAAGTGCTGTAAAATTAGCTCAGAGCGAACGTGAGCAAGCTTGGAGGGAAATGGCAAAACAAGTTGCTCATGAAATTAAAAACCCACTAACACCAATGCGCCTTTCGGTACAAAGTTTTGATAGAAGATTCAACCCTGAAGACCCAAAGATTAGAGAAAAAATGTCGGAATATAGCGAAACCCTTATTCAACAAATAGATGTAATGGACTCTATTGCTTCTGCTTTTTCAAATTTCGCAAAAATGCCAAATCAGCGTCGAGAAGAGTTAGATGTTGTTGATGTTGTAAAACACTCATTAGATATTTTCTCTGAAGATTATATTCATTACATAACCGAAGAAAAAGAGTTATTTGCCAACTTAGACAAAACTCAATTAATTAGAATTGTAACCAATCTAGTTAAAAACGCTACGCAGTCAATTAAAGAAAATGAGCAAAACCCTAGAATCGAAGTAAAAGTAACTTCTAGCGGAAACAATGTAAAAATCATCGTTTCTGACAATGGAAAAGGTATTGCTAACGAAAATAAAAAACTAATTTTCGAACCTAAATTCACTACTAAAACAAGTGGTATGGGACTAGGATTACCAATGATTAAAAATATAATTGAAGCTTATGATGGTTCTATAAACTTTACCTCAAAAGAAGGTATTGGAACTGTCTTTACTGTAATTTTACCTAAAATTTAATAAATGAATTTCGAAAACATTTTAGTTGATACTACTAACGGATTATCAACAATTACAATCAACAGACCAAAAAAACTTAATGCATTAAATAGCGCAACAATTAAAGAATTAGGTACAGCTTTTGAAACCTTAGAGGATGATAAGAACGTTAATGCAATTATTATCACGGGAAGCGGAGAAAAAGCTTTTGTTGCTGGCGCAGACATCTCTGAATTTGCAAATTTCTCTATAGAAGAAGGTGGTAAATTAGCTAAATTAGGTCAAGAATCTTTATTTGATTTAGTAGAAAACTTATCTACACCTGTAATTGCCGCAATAAATGGTTTTGCTTTAGGTGGTGGATTAGAGTTGGCAATGGCTTGTCATTTTAGAATTGCTTCAGAAAATGCTAAAATGGGATTACCAGAAGTTTCATTAGGTGTAATACCAGGTTATGGTGGAACGCAGCGTCTACCTCAGCTTGTAGGTAAAGGAAAAGCAATGGAATTAATTATGACAGCTGGTATGATTTCAGCAGATGAAGCTAAACAATGTGGCTTAGTAAACCACGTAGTATCTCAAGATGAATTATTACCATTAGCAGAGAAACTAACCAGCAAAATAATGCGTAACTCTTCTGTTGCAATTAGCGCGGCAATAAGAGCTATAAATGATAACTTTAAAGACGGTATAAATGGCTATGAAACTGAAATAGTTGAATTTGGTGATTGTTTTGGCACTGATGACTTTAAAGAAGGGACAACTGCTTTTTTAGAAAAAAGAAAGCCAAATTTCCCAGGAGCTTAATACTAAACTCATCTTGTAAACTAAATTTCTATTAAAAAAAAGCAAACCCAAAACATATATGTTTTGGGTTTGCTTTTTTTATTAACTCTAAATAAACACCTTAATTAGAAATAATTTAATACATCAAAAAGAACCTAATAAGAACCAACCTTATAAACAAAAATAGCACCATATTTACATATAGTGCTATCTTTAAAAGATTTAGGGGAATTTAATTAATAAGGGGATTATTAACAAGTACAATATATCATTAAAATTCAACAAACACTAGGTTTTACTGAAAATATTTTAAACAAAAAAAGATAAAATTACATAATCATCAGAAAAACAATTAATTAACCCCATTGTATTCATCAAGGAATTTATTTACAAAATCCTCCATAAATTCATGTCGCTGTTTTGCAAGCTCTTTTCCTGTATTAGTATTAAATTTATCTTTTAATAATAACAGTTTTTCATAAAAATGATTTAAAGTAGGAGCTGTAGAATTTTTATACTCTTCCTTGGTCATATTCAATTTTGGAGGAATATCAGGATTGTATAATTCTCTATTTTTAAACCCTCCATAATTAAAGCAACGTGCAATTCCTATTGCTCCAATTGCATCTAACCTATCTGCATCTTGAATAACATCTAATTCTAATGAATTAAACTCTTGCTTAAAATTACCACCTTTAAAAGATATATTTTTAATTATATTTTCAATATGAATAATCACAGCTTCACTAACACTTTCACTCTCTAAAAAATAACGCGCTTTTTTAGGTCCAACAGTTTCATCTCCTTCATAAAACTTACTATCTGCTATGTCATGTAACAATGCTCCTAAAGCTACAACAAAACCATCTACTTTTTCATTCTTAGCAATTAACATCGCATTTTTATATACTCTTTCTATATGAAAGTAATCATGGCCTCCTTCTGCTCCTTTTAGTGTTTCTTTTACGAACGTTTTCGTACTATTTATTATTTGCTCTTTATCCATCATTCTTCAAAAATAAAAAAATCCCATGCCAATTAGCACAGGATTTTATTAATATAGTTTCTAACGTTATAATATTTTTTTTAAACCAAACTATTAGCAACTAAATACTCAGCAATTTGTATCGTATTTGTTGCTGCTCCTTTACGTAAATTATCAGCAACAATCCACATATTTAAAGTATTTGGTTGAGATTCATCCCTTCTAATTCTACCTACAAAAACTTCATCTTTATTGTGTGCTAGAATTGGCATAGGATATACATTCTCTTGTACATTGTCTTGTACAATAACACCATCCGTTTTACCTAACAACTCACGTACTTTATTTAAATCAAAATCGTTCTCAAATTGAACATTTACTGCTTCTGAATGTCCACCTGCTGTGGGTATTCTAACAGCTGTAGCTGTTACAGAGAAAGAATCATCACCTAAGATTTTCTTTGGTTCTTTTACCAGTTTCATTTCTTCTTTAGTGTATCCATTTTCTAAAAACACATCACAATGTGGTAAAGCATTTCTTCCTATTGGATGAGGATATACCATTTCTCCTTCAATTCCAGCTTCTTCGTTATCTAATTGCTGAACAGCTTTAACACCTGTTCCTGAAACTGACTGATAAGTTGAAATTACTACCCGTTTCATTTTATATTCATTATGTAACGGACCTAACGCCATTACTAGTTGAATTGTAGAACAGTTTGGGTTTGCTATAATTTTATCTTCTTTAGTTAAAACACTTCCATTAATTTCTGGAACCACTAATTTCTTAGTTGTATCCATTCTCCATGCAGATGAATTATCTATTACCGTAGTACCAACTTCAGCAAATTTTGGAGCCCATTCTAATGATGTTTCACCTCCTGCTGAAAATAAAGCAATATCTGGTTTCATAGAAACCGCTGTTTCTAAACCTACAATAGTATAATTTGTTCCTTTATACTCAATTTGTTTTCCAACTGAACGCTCTGATGCTACAGGAATTAACTCTGTTATAGAAAAATTACGTTCCGCTAATACTTGTAACATTACATTACCTACCATTCCGGTAGCTCCAACGACTGCTACTCTCATTTTTTATTTATTTTATGATGTGAAAATATTTATTTAACTGTTACAAAGATTTAAAAAAAAGAATTGGTTGCATCTCTTTTTAGTGAAAACTTTAACTAAAATTGAAAAAATCATCAAATTAAAGCAAAAAGTATTGTTTTAAACATTAAACCTCAAAAAATCAGTACATTTGCATCGATTTTCAGATAAAATCGTAACATTTTGTATAACTTAAAAAAAGTATAGCATGCAACTGTACAACAAGTTAAGCGCAAAAGAACGCGCTGCATTAATTGACGAAGCCGGAAAGGATCGTTTAACTATTTCATTCTATCAATACTTTAAGATAGAAAACCCAACTTTATTTAGAAATAAATTATTCCTAGAATGGAACGCTTTAGAAGTATTAGGACGTACTTATGTTTCACACGAAGGAATAAATGCTCAAATATCTGTACCCGCAGAATTTTTTTTAAAACTAAAAGAACAATTAGATGCAATTTCTTTTTTAAAAGACATTCGTTTAAATGTTGCTGTTGAGCAAGACAATAAATCATTTTTAAAACTAAAAGTAAAGGTTCGTAACAAGATTGTTGCTGATGGATTAAATGATGACACATTTGATGTTACCAATAAAGGAGTTCATTTAAATGCAAAAGAATTTAACGATATGTTAGCAGATCCAAACACAATTTGTGTAGATATGCGTAATCATTACGAAAGCGAAATCGGCCATTTTGATGGAGCTGTAACCCCTGATGTAGATACATTTCGTGATTCTTTAGATATTATCGAGGAAGATTTAAAAGACAATAAAGAAGATAAAAACTTATTAATGTATTGCACTGGTGGAATTCGTTGCGAAAAGGCCTCTGCCTACTACAAACATAAAGGTTTTAAAAATGTTTTTCAGTTAGAGGGAGGGATCATAGAATATACTCGCCAAGTAAAATCTGAGGATATTGAAAATAAGTTTATTGGTAAAAATTTTGTTTTCGATCACCGAAGAGCAGAACGTATTACCGACCATGTAGTTTCTAACTGCCATCAATGTGGGGAGCCTTGTGATGATCACGTAAATTGTGATAATCAGGCTTGTCATCTTTTGTTTATTCAGTGTACATCTTGTTCTGAAAAAATGAACACTTGTTGTTCTGATGAATGCAAGGAAATAGCTGCGTTACCTTTTGAAGAACAAAAAGAACTACGTAGAGGTAAAGGAAATAGCAACAAGATTTTTAAAAAAGGGAGATCTGAAGCATTAAAGTTTAAAAAATAAACACATGCAGAAGATTGAACTAATGGCGCCAGCTGGTAATTTTGAATCATTACAGGCTGCTTTAGACAACGGTTGTGATTCAATATATTTCGGCGTCGAACAATTAAATATGCGAGCTAGAGCCACAGTTAATTTCACTTTAGATGATTTAGAAGAAATTTCGGAACGCTGTGCTAAAAAAAATGTTAGAACCTACTTAACTTTAAATACAATTGTATATGATCATGACTTATCAATTGTAAAAACTTTAATAAAAAGAGCAAAACAAGCTAATATTACCGCTGTAATAGCAATGGATCAGGCTGTCATTTCTATAGCACGGTCAGAAGAAATGGAAGTTCATATCTCTACTCAAATTAACATTACGAATATTGAAACAGCAAAGTTTTATGCAATGTTTGCTGATACAATTGTATTAAGTAGAGAATTAAGTTTACGTCAAGTAAAAAAGATTACTGAACAGATTGAAAAAGAAGAAATAAAAGGACCTTCTGGACGACTATTAGAAGTCGAAATTTTTGGTCACGGTGCTTTATGTATGGCTGTTTCAGGAAAGTGCTACATGAGCTTACACTCACATAATTCATCCGCAAATCGAGGTGCTTGTAAACAAAATTGTCGTAAAAAATATACCGTAATCGATCAAGAATCTGGTTTTGAAATGGAATTAGACAATGAGTATATAATGTCTCCTAAAGATTTATGTACTATTGATTTTTTAGATCAAGTTGCAGATGCAGATATTAAAGTATTAAAAATTGAAGGAAGAGGTCGTGCTCCAGAATATGTAGCTAAAGTAATTAAATGTTATAGAGATGCTATTGATAGCTTGGCTAATGGAACTTACGATAAAGATAAAGTAATTTCTTGGATGCTAGAACTCGAAAAGGTTTATAATCGTGGTTTTTGGAACGGGTATTACTTAGGGCAAAAACTAGGTGAATGGAGTAAGGAACCAGGATCACATGCTACACAGAAAAAAGTATATTTAGGTAAAGGTGTTCATTATTTTTCTAAGGCAGAAATTGGCGAGTTTAAAATTGAAGCGTACGACTTAACTATTGGTGATACTATTTTAATTACAGGCCCAACAACAGGAGCTAAAGAAATGGAGCTGAAAAATATGTTTGTAAACGACAAAGAAGCCCAAATAGCATCGAAAGGAGACGAAGTAACGATGAAATTAGATTTCAAAATTCGCCCTTCAGATAAATTATATAAAATTGTGAAAACAGAATTTTCTAAAAACTAATGATTGTAATTACCCTACAAAGAAACAAATGTATTGGTTGTAATTACTGTGTTGAAGTAGCACCAGCTCAATTTCAAATGTCTAAAAAAGACGGAAAATCAGTGTTACTACATGCAACTGAAAAAAAAGGTTTTTTTACCATAAAAACACACGATGACACTATTTTTGAAACCTCACTCGAAGCAAAAAAAGCTTGTCCTGTTAAAATCATTGAAGTAAAACAATTATAATTTACTACTTTAAAAAGCGCTCTAAGAGAGCGCTTTTTTTTATTTTTAACCAATGGAACCACAACCGCCTTATCGAAAAATTATTCATGTTGACATGGATGCCTTTTATGCCTCGGTAGAGCAATTAGATGACCCCAGCTTAAGAAATAAACCTCTTGCTGTTGGTGGTAATGAAGTACGTGGTGTAGTTTCTGCTGCTAGTTATGAAGCTCGTAAATTTGGCGTAAAATCGGCAATGAGTGGAGCATTAGCAAAACAAAAGTGCCCACATTTAATTTTTGTTCCTCCTAGATTTCATCGCTACAAAGAAATATCCTCTAAAATCAGAGCTATATTTTATGATTATACCGATTTAGTTGAACCGCTTTCTTTAGATGAAGCATACCTAGATGTTACCGAAAATAAAAAAAGCAACCTATCAGCTAGTTTAATTGCACAAGAAATCCGTCAACGCATATGGGATGAATTAAAACTAAGAGCCTCTGCCGGAATATCAATAAATAAATTTATAGCTAAAGTTGCCTCTGACATTAACAAGCCTAATGGTCAAAAAACAATTAACCCTAATGAAGTAATCCCTTTTTTAGAACAGCTTTCTGTAAATAAATTTTATGGTGTTGGTAAAGTTACTGCTGCTAAAATGTATAATTTAGGCATCTTTACAGGCTTAGATTTAAAGAAAAAATCACTAGATGAACTATCTCTTCTATTCGGTAAATCAGGTTTACATTATTACAATATTGTAAGAGGAATTCACAATAGTAAAGTAAAACCAAATCGTGTTAGAAAGTCAATTGCAGCAGAAACTACCTTTAATGAAAATTTATCTTCTGAAATTTTCATGCTAGAACGACTTGATGGAATTGCTAATGAACTAGAGCAAAGAATGAAAAAATCCAATACTAAAGGAAAAACCATTACTTTAAAAATAAAATATAGCGATTTCACTCAACAAACCAGAAGCAAAACGATTAACCATTACATTCAAGAAAAAGAAGCATTTTACCCAATTATTAAAGATCTCTTATTTCAGGAATCATTAAAAAATTCCGTTAGACTTCTAGGTATATCTTTTAGCAATTTAGATACCGAAAAAAAAGAACCGATTTGGGTACAATTAAAATTTAAATTTTAAATTATTGGTATTTTCAAAGACACCCTTGTTCCTTCTACATCTCCACTCTCATCAACTAAATCGGTATAAACTAATGAATAGTTATTTTGAAACTGTGTAGAAAAATTCTTTAATCTCTCTTTAGTTAAATCAATACCTATAGATTTTCTATTTAACGACTTATTGCTTTTAATTATAAAGGCCTGTTTACGTCCTATACCATTATCTTCTATATTAATCTGAATAAATTCATCTGAAATTTTATTAACAGATAATTGAACTTTTTTTTCTCCTTTTTTTGAAGACAATCCATGCCAAATCGAATTTTCTAAAAAAGGTTGCAAAATTAACGGAGGTACTTTAATTGTTTCTGAACTCAAATTTTCATCTAAAATTTCTCTATAACTTATTTCGTTTGAAAAACGTATGTTTTCAATACTCATATACAAGTTCATTGTTTTAAGTTCCTCTGCAAGAGTCACCTCTTTTACCGTAGTAGACTCTAATATATTTCGGATTAACTTAGAAAATTTATTCAAGTAATGAACCGCATTTTTTTGCTCATTATTAATAATATATAACTTAATAGAATTCAATGCATTAAACACAAAATGTGGATTCATCTGAATCCTTAAAGCTTCTTGCTCTAAAAGCAAGATTTGTTTGTCATTTTTTAATAAACGCTGTCTATAAACTGAATATAATAACACTCCAAATAAAGCTATTGAAATCAACGCAATGATTAAAATATTACGATTTCTTGTTAATTTTAATTTAGCTATTTCATTTTCTCTTGCTAAATTTTTTATTTTATTACTAATAACCTCAGTATCATACACACTAATAAGACTATTTACATAACGAATATTCTTATTTGTAAATGCTTTTTTTTCTATTTCAATAGACTTTTTGTAAAATATTAAAGCTTTATTATAATCTTCCTTTTTTATATATAATTCAGACATATAACTATATGACCTACCTAAGCTTAATGAAGTATTCTTTTCTAACCCAATTTCGAGGGATTTTTCCAAATAAATCTGAGATTCCTCTAGCTTATTCATTTTTAAAAAAACCAGCCCTAATGTATTATAAGTCTCAGATAAATGATAATTACTTCCTATTTTTTCTGCAATGTCAACTACTTTTATAATAGATTTATAAGCATCTTCATACCTACCCTTTTTTATTAAAATATCAGAAATATTATTATGACAAATTACTTCCCCTAATTTATCTTTATTTACCGTATTATATCTTAATGCTTTTTGATAACTACCTAAAGCTAAGTCTAAATACCCAATATTTTTATAAGCAAACCCAATATTTTGATTATTAATAGCTAATCCCTTAACATGGTTTAGCTCTAATTGTATTGCAATTGATTCATTAAACTTATTTAGAGCTCTTTCATATTGTTTTAAACTTAAATAAATATTACCTAAACTATTAATCGAAATAATTTTACTAATCTTAAAAGAATCACTAGGATCCTCTATTTTAGATATAATACTTAAAGCCGACTGATGATAGTTTAATGCCATTCTAATTTTATCTTGTCGCTGATAAATGATCCCTAGCTGGTTTAATGTTACAACTTCCGCCTCTTTACTCTTTGCTTTAATTGAAAGCGCTAACGCCTCTCTATAAAGATCTACAGCGATGTCATATTCTTTAGACTTTCTTAATAACCTTCCTTTTAAATTTTTAGCAAAAATTTCCCCTAAATAATACTCATTCTTTCCACTATTAACTAATAGTAAGTTGATTTGCTTATCTGTAAATTGATTTCTTTTAAAATACTTTTGAAGTTTATAGTAATCAAGCTCTTTATTTTCTAATGCGTTTATAATTAAACTATCAACATTTTTTTGTGAAAAACAGGTACCTGTAATTATTAAAGAAACAATTGCTATTAAGAAAGTTTTCATTTTTTAAAATTTTTCTAAGAAATCAGATTTCCGTTGGCGTGAAACAGGTATTTTATGGTTATCCTCTAAGATAACATAACCATCTGATTTTAAAAATTCTTTAATCTTATTTAAATTAATAATAAATGAATTATGGATTCTAAAAAAATGATCTTCGGGCAGTAATTGATTTATCTCCTTAAGTTTTTTTGTTACAACAATTTTTTTATTGTTAATAATATGTATTGAACAATAATTACCATCAGACTCTACAAATAAAATTTCTGATTGTTCTAAAAAAACAAGTTTCCCATCTGTATTTATAGTTATTTTCTTCCTATTAAACTTCTCGTTAAAATTTGATAGTATTTTTTCAAACTTCTCATTATTATTATTTTTAATATAATGATTTTTAACTCTACCAAGCGTTTCTTCTAAATCGTCAGAATCAATAGGTTTTAAAAGGTAATCAATCGCTTCGCTTTTTAATGCCTTAATAGCATATTCATTATAAGCTGTAGTAATAACTACAGCAAAGTCTTTTCTATCTAACTTTTCAAGTAGCTGAAAACCATCCATTGTTGGCATCTCAATATCTAAAAAAAGACAATCAATAGAATTCTCATTAATATATTTAATAGCCTCTTCAGCTACTGTAAATGTTTGTATGATTTCTAAATCATTATTAAAATTAGATAACTCCCAAGATAGACCTTGTATGGCTTTTGGTTCATCATCTACGATTACAGCTTTTAACATAAAGTTCGATTTATATCAAATGTAACTGATATTAACGTAAAATTAAAATCTAAAAAAGCCACTTCAAACACTATAGTAACCTTAAATTAACCTAAAAAAAGAAAACAAGAACCATTTATACATAATTCCATACTGTTTACACATAAGTAGTTTAATAAAATATATTTTAGACGCATATTTGCAGTATAATACACAAGGGGAATCATATTGATAAATTGGGGAATTATTCAATAATGATATTAAAAAAAGCATTACTTCTAGTAATGCTTTTTTATTTTATAATAATTTTAGAAGTTTAATTGATAAATATTAGACTACAAACTCTAGCCACTTGCCAACAAACACGTTTAACGTTAAAAGCCTAAATGCTATTCAAACAAATAAAATAGCACTCTACCTACAAAGCCCCAATGCACAACACTTACAAACCTTAATAACCACTTACTGACTCTTAAATATTATTTAATTTAAAGACATAAAAAAAAGCTTAAACAATAAATTGTTTAAGCTTTTAATTTAATAAAATATTTTTATTAAGCTTCGAAAGGAGTTACAGAAACATATGATCTGTTATCTCTTTTCTTTCTAAACTCAACTACACCATCAACTTTAGCATGTAAAGTATGATCTTTACCCATGTAAACATTTTCACCTGGGTTGTGAGTTGTTCCTCTTTGACGAACAATTATATTACCTGCAATTGCAGCTTGTCCTCCAAAAATCTTTACTCCTAGTCGTTTCGATTCTGATTCTCTACCATTCTTCGAACTACCGACACCTTTTTTATGAGCCATCTCTGTAAGTTTTTAAAGTTAAATTATTTGCTTAACGCTTCAATTAATTCAGCTTTCTTTAAAGAAGTATACCCAGTAACACCAGATTCTTTAGCTAAAGCTTTTAATTCAGCAACAGTCATAGAACTTAAATCCTTAGCTTCTGATTTTACCTCAGTCTTAGGAGCTTCTTTTTTAGCCGCTGTTTTTTTAACACCAGATGCAGAAATTCCTTCGATTTGAATCTCAGTTAAATACTGTCTGTGTCCGTTTTTCTTCTTGTAACCTTTTCTTCTTTTCTTCTTGAAAACGATTACTTTATCACCTTTTAAGTGACCTAATACTTTTGCAGTTACTCCTGCACCTGCTATAGCTGGGGCGCCAATAGTTACGTTCCCTTTGTCTTCAATTAGCATTACGTTATCAAAAATTACTTCTGATCCTTCTGCCTCTTGTAAACGGTGTACGTATACTTTTTGGTCTTTTGCTACTTTAAATTGCTGCCCTGCTATCTCTACGATTGCGTACATACTTTTTGTTTTGCGTTATACTTAATTCACACTTTCTTCATGAAAATGCGGGTGCAAATATACGTTTGTTTAAATCAACAAACAACCTATAACTCAGAAATTTACTGCTATTTTTAATAAATTTTTAAAAGTATATTAAAAAATGTAACAAACCGCTTAACTTCACGTCATATACACCAATTATCAGTTAAAACTAAAAATTTATCAATGAAAAAAAGTATTACAACTCTTGCTGCTGCTTTGTTTATTGGCTTTTCAGCGAATGCACAAAAGGTTGAGTTTGAAGAGTACGATTTAAACAACGGAATGCATGTAATTTTACATCAAGACAAATCTGCACCTGTAGTAACAACAGCAGTAATGTACCATGTTGGTGCAAAAGATGAGCAACCAAACAGAACAGGTATGGCTCACTTTTTTGAACATTTATTGTTTGAAGGAACAAAAAATATTAAAAAAGGAGAGTGGTTTAAAATTGTTTCTTCAAACGGAGGAAAGAACAATGCTAATACTACTGATGACAGAACATATTACTACGAAGTATTTCCTTCTAACAACTTAGAGTTAGGTTTATGGATGGAATCTGAACGTTTACTACACCCCGTAATTAACCAAGGAGGTGTTGATACGCAAAATGAAGTTGTTAAAGAAGAAAAAAGATTGCGTGTAGATAACCAACCTTATGGAAGTTTTCTAGAAAATGTTAAAAAGAACATTTTTAAGAAACACCCTTATAAAGGAACTACTATCGGAAAAATGAAACATTTAGATGATGCTACCTTAGCGGAGTTTTTAGCTTTTAATAAAAAATTCTACGTTCCAAATAACGCAACCTTAGTTGTTGCTGGAGATATTGATATACCTACCACTAAAAAAATGGTACAAGATTATTTTGGAGCAATTCCTAGAGGTGCTTATATTAAAAGAACAATTATAAAAGAAGATCCAATTACTAAGCAAATAAATGCAAAAGCATATGATGCTAACATTCAAATACCTGCAGTAATTAACGCATACAGAACTCCTTCTATGAAAACAAGAGAAGCAAGAGTTTTAGATATGATTTCAACTTACTTAAGTGATGGTAAAAGTTCTGTTTTATACAAAAAATTAGTAGATCAAAAGAAAATGGCTTTACAAGCTGGTGCTATTAACTTAAGTCAAGAAGATTATGGAACATATATTGTTTATGGTCTTCCTTTAGGAAAAACATCTTTAGCTGACTTAACAAAAGAAATTGATGAAGAAATAGTAAAACTTCAAACTAATTTAATTTCAGAAAAAGCATATCAGAAACTACAAAATAAATTCGAAAACAACTTTGTTAATTCTAATTCGAGTGTAGAAGGAATTGCAAACTCATTAGCTCGTTACAATGTATTATATGGAGATACTAATTTAGTAAATACTGAAATTAATATTTACCGCTCTATTACTCGTGAGGAAATTAAAGCTGCTGCAAAAAAATTCTTAAACCCTAATCAACGATTAGTTTTAGAATATTTACCAAAAAAGAAATAAGTTAAAAAGACATATAATATATTATGAAAACAAAAATAGTATCACTTATCGCAATTTTAGCAATGTCTTTTGCTACAACTGCACAAATAGATAGAAGCGTACAGCCCAAACCAGGACCTGCGCCAAAAGTACAGTTAGGAAAAGTAGATAAATTTACTTTACCAAATGGTTTACAAGTAATTATGGTAGAAAACCATAAGCTTCCTAGAGCTTCAGCAAGTTTATCAATTGAAAACATGCCAGTTATTGAAGGTAAAAAAACAGGTCTTTCTAACATGATGGGAAGTTTGCTAGGAAGAGGAACTGCCAATATCACAAAAGATGAGTTTAACGAAAAAGTAGATTATCTTGGAGCAAATGTTAATTTCTATAGTTCTGGAGCATCTGCAAGATCATTAAAAAAATACTTTCCAGAAGTATTAGGTTTAATGGCTGATGGAGTTAAAAATTCTCAATTCACTCAAGAAGAATTCGATAAAGAAGTAAAAGTTACATTAGATGGATTAAAATCTAACGAAAAAAGTGTAACTGCTATCGCAAGAAGAGTAGAAAGTGCTTTAATTTATGGTAAAAATCATCCTTATGGAGAATTTACAACCAAAGCTACTGTTAGTAACATTACATTAACAGATGTACAAAATAACTTTAATACTTACTACAAACCAAATAATGCTTATTTAGTAATTGTTGGAGATATTAATCCGTCAGCAACTAAAAAAATGGTGACTAAATTATTTGGTGACTGGAAAAAAGGAAATGTTCCTTCAGTTACTTTTGGAAAACCAGAAAACGTAAGTACTACAGAAATAAACTTTATCAACATGTCAAATGCAGTTCAATCAGAAATTGTAGTTGCAAATAACATCGATCTAAAATTAGGTGATAAAGATTATTATGCTGCTATATTAGCAAACAGCATTTTAGGAGGCGGTGGTACTGCTCGTTTATTCATGAATTTACGTGAAGATAAAGGATATACCTATGGTTCATACTCTAGCGTTAGACAAAACAAGCACGCGGCAACCTTTAGAGCAACTGCTAGTGTTCGTAATATAGTTACTGATAGTTCTGTTGTAGAAATACAAAAAGAAATCAATAAAATCCGCTACAAAAAAGCAACAGCTGAAGAATTAAAAAATGCAAAAGCAAAATATGTTGGAAACTTTGTAATGGAAGTTCAAAAACCTGCAACAGCTGCACGTTACGCTTTAAATATTGCTCGTTATAATTTGCCTTCAAACTTTTATGAAAACTATTTAAAAAATATTAATTCTGTAACTTTAGATGACGTTCAAAACGCAGCAATTAAATATTTTAAAGCTGATAAAGCTCGTATTATAATTACTGGTAAAGGAATTGATGTATTAAAAAATTTAGAAAAAAATTCTGACTATGTAATTAAGTATTTTGATAAGGAAGGAAATGCGACTTCTAAACCCGCAATGACATTACCTATTCCTGCAGGGATTACTGCATCTTCTGTAGTTGACAAATATTTTGATGCAATTGGAGGCAAAAATAAGGTTGCAGCTGTAAAATCTGTAAAGATTAGTTCTGAAGCGAAAGTTCAAGGAATGCAACTAAACTTAGTTCAAAAAAGTGCTGCTCCTAATAAATCTTCAATAGTTATTTCTATGGCAGGTAATGTTATGCAAAAAATTATTTTTGATGGAACAAAAGGCTATCAAGAAGCTCGTGGACAAAAGAAAGAATTGGCAGGAAAAGAATTAGAAGCTGCAAAGAAGAACATTTCTCTTTTTTCTGATGAAGCATATCGTAAAGGAACTTTAGATAGAATAGAGCCAATTAACGGCAAAAAAACATATGTAATTAAGCTTGATAAAAAAGAGATTTTTTATGACATGGAATCTGGCTTAAAACTTAAAGAAGTTTCAACAGTAAAAGGACCACAAGGAGAAGTTAAAGACCCTGTAGAATTCTCTAATTATAAAGAAGTAAACGGAGTTAAATTTCCTTATTTAATGGTTAGATCTATGGGACCAATGAAATTGAATTTTGAGGTAAAAGAAATAAAAATTAACGAAGGTGTTAGTGATGCTGATTTTCAGTAGATAATTTTTCACCTAAACTATATTGAAGAGTCAAAATGAAAGTTTTGACTCTTTTTTATTTTGCTTTATTTACTAACCAAACTCCAAATAAAATAATACCACCAGCAAACAGTTGAATAACACTTAATCGTTCTCCATCAATCAGCCCCCACATGACTGCAACAATTGGAATCAAATAAGTTACTGACGATGCAAAAATAGGAGATGATAGATGTACCATTTTATTAAACAATACTTTTGCTATTCCAGTACCAACAACCGATAAAACAGTAATATACCCCAAAGCAGTAGTGGTTTGATCATTTATTTCAAACGTTGAGAAGAAACCTGAAAACAACAAAACTAATGAGGCTGGAACAATTAATAATAAAAAGTTACCAGTTGTTATCGCTAACGCGTCTAAATCATATAAATACTTTTTAATAATATTTACATTAAAAGCATAACCTACTGATGAAAAAACAACTAAAAGAGCATACCAATAATTTTGATTAGGGTTTAATTCCGCTCCTTTTAAAATTAAAATAAGCGTACCAACTAACCCTACTAAAATCCCTAAAAATTGCTTCTTTTTAAAAGTAAAACCAAAAATTAAAGCTCCTAAAATAAAAGTATTAAAGGGAGTTAATGAACTTAAAATAGCTGAAATAGAACTATCTATTCCGTTAATTGCGAAAGCAAACATAAAGGCAGGAAAAAAAGTTCCTAACAAAGCAGTATATAAAATATAAAGCCAATGTTTTTTTTGAATTTTTTTGAGACTCTTAAAACCTATTAATAATAAAAACACTGCTGTAATTAATATTCTTAAAGCACCTAACTGAATAGGTGTTAACCCAACTAATGCTTTTTTTATTAAAATAAAAGAACTTCCCCAAACTAGTGAAAGTATTATTAAATACAACCATTTTCGCTGTTGATTACTCATTTTCAATTGAATTAAGTACAAAATTCGTTTATTTTTATATATAAACTCAATTTTATTAATAAATTTGCTTGATAACCCAATAACCCAAAATGATGAAAATTCAAAAAATAGTATTAGCCTTAGCATTTGTTAGTTTTTTAGCTATTAGTTGTAAAAACGAAGCAAAAAAAGAAGATATTAATAAAGAGCAAAAAACCGAAGTTGCTGCTAACACAAAAGAACTTTCTTTAAACATTTCAGGAATGACTTGCGAAATAGGTTGTGCTAAAAAGATAGCTTCTGATTTATCAAAAAAAGAAGGAGTTTTAGATGCTAAAGTTATATTTAACGATAGCGTTGCTACCGTAAAATACGATAGTAATATTACTAATAAAGCTGATTTAATTGCTTTTGTTGAAGGAATTGGTAGTGGTGACATGTATAAAGCTTCTGAAACAAGTAAAAAAGAGTGTACGGCAAAAACTGATGCTGAAAAAGAAGCATGTAAAAAGAAAGCAACATGTAAAAAAGGAAAAACTGACGAAAAAGCTTGTGCAAGTAATTGCAAAATGGAGTGTTGTGCTGAAACAACTAAAGCATAATTTACTTTTAAAATAAAAATCAAGCTCCTCAAATGAGGGGCTTTTTTTATGCGTTTATCTTATCTTTGTAAAAACTTTTCTTCTAATGAAAAAACACTTTCCGCTCATAGTAAAAATCAGCTTAATTTCTGTGTACCTTATTTTTTTAGCAGGTTCAGTAGTTCGTATGACAGGCTCTGGAATGGGGTGTCCTGATTGGCCAAAGTGTTTTGGGTATTATATTCCGCCAACCTCTGAAGAACAAATTACTTGGCAAGCCAATACTGACTATGAGGAAGGAATGATTATCGTTAAAAACAAAAAATTATTTGTTGCGGAAAATGATCTAAAAACCGAAAATGAGTTTAATAGTAGTAATTGGACAACATACAAAAAACACAGTTATGCTAAGTTTAATAAATTGCATACTTGGACGGAATATATCAACAGGTTATCATCTGCCTTAGCAGGAATTCCTTTTTTGTTTCTAATTTTTGTTTCTACTAAATTTTGGAGAGAGAAAAAGCTAATTACACTATTATCATTCGGCGCTTTCTTTTTAATGCTTTTTGAAGCTTGGTTAGGGAAAACTGTTGTTGACACGAATTTAAAACCAACAATTATAACCATTCACATGGTTGCAGGCTTGGTTATTGTTGCCTTATTATTATGGCTTCTATTTATTGTCTCTAACCGTAAGAAAACAACCTATAAACACAATTCTCTATTTAGTAAATTAATAATTATTTCTGCTGTTTTTTCATTGATTCAAATTGCCCTAGGAACTCAAGTTCGTCAATTTATAGATGAGCAAGTAAAGCTATTTGGTTTCGATAATAAACACTATAGTTTAATGAATCCTAACTTTAAATTTTACTTTCATCGTTCATTTACCATTGCAATTGTATTGATAAACCTAGCGATCTTTTATTTAAATCAAATAAAAAACTTAGGCTACAAGTTAGTAAATTGGATTGCTCTCTTAATTTCACTAGAAACCATTACCGGTATTTTAATGTATTATGCTGAATTCCCTTTAGGAACACAAGCAATACACTTACTTTCTGGAGCTATCTTATTTGGGCTACAGTTTTATTTATGGCTACAGAGTAGAAGGTTATAATTTATGACAGAAAAAGAAATAAATAGAAACAAACGAAGAGCAACTTCTTTAACTACTGAAGAATGGTTAGGCTTTTTCTTTGTACCTCTTAACATATCAAAAGGAATAATCGATGTTTTTCCTACAAATGATTTTAACACCACTGAAGAAAATAGATTTAGAAAATTTAATTTCGATAAAAAACTAAAACAATCTTACCTAGCTAGAGTTTTAGGCGTTTTTTTCTACTTTGTTTTGATTTTTATCTTTGTAATAATACTGTATTAAATTATTTCTCCCACTCCAAGGTTTCTAGCATTTGAATCATATCTTTCTTAATATATTCAACTGCTGGTAAAATAGAATCGTAATTAGGTTTGGTATAAAAGAACAATGATCCTTTTAAAAAGTGCTTTGTACTATCAGTAACATGAAACTGTATTTGAGATGCTGCATTACCAGAAATTTCACACATTTTACCATATACCTTTTTATCAGTATCAGCATAATCTCTCCAGGAAATATTATCTGCTTTCACTGTATGTTCTAACACCAGTTTTTCAGCCTCAATTAACAATTCTCTTAAATTATTAGTTACAGGTCGGTAGGTAATATGAACAGAAGCTTTTAATTTTGGATATTGAATTTTCAACCAATTTTTAGGTAAACTTTTAATTGTAGTGTTTTTTGACACATCAAAACGATAAGGTCTACTTTTATTTAATTTATTATAACCTAACTCAGGATATTCTAAACTTAAATAACCCTTAGGTTTTGGTAAAACATCTTCACCACAACCTACTAATAACACTACTGATATCAGTAATAAAAATTTACGCATTCCTTGTTGCTTTTATTTGTTTTATACGTTTTTTATCTAACGCTTCAATAGTGAACGTATAAATACTAAAGTTTATTTTATCTCCCTTTTTTGGAAACTTACCAAACACTTCTAAAATAAAACCCGCCAAAGTTTCACTTTCCCCTTTTGTCTCTTCGAACTTTTCCTCGTCATTATCTTCTAACACACGGCAAAAATCTCTAATAGTAATTTTTCCTTCAAAAATATAATTATTCCCATCAATCTTAGAATATGTTAAATCATCATCATCAAACTCATCATTTATATCCCCCACAATCTCCTCAATAACATCTTCTAAGGTCACAATCCCACTAGTTCCACCATATTCATCAACAACAATTGCCAAGTGCTTTTTCATCTCTTGAAATTCACTTAACAAATCGTCTAATTTTTTGTTTTCAGGCACAAAAAAGGCTTCTCGTAATAATTTTTGCCATTGAAAATTCTTCTCACTTAAATAAGCTAACAAATCTTTTGCATATAAAACACCTCTAATATTATCTACATTTTCGTGATACACAGGAATTCTTGAATATCCGTTTTTTAAGATTATTTTTAAAACCTCATTATATGACGTATCGTCTGAAATAGCACAAACATCTGTTCTTGGCTTCATAATCTGTACAGTTTCAGTATTTCCAAAACTTACAATTCCCTCTAAAATTTTCTGTTCTTCTTTTGTTGTTGCTCCACTAGAAGTTAATTCTAATGCTTGTGATAAACGCTCTACTGAAAGATTATTATTTTTATTCCCTAGCTTATTTTCAACAACACTTGTTAACTTTATAAGCGGTGTACTTAAGGGGGTTAAAAAAAAATTTAACGCTTTTATAGGCTTTGCCATAAAGCTAGCAAATTGCATCGATTTTCTTGTTGCATATACTTTTGGTAACACTTCTCCGAATAATAAAATTAAAAAAGTAATTAATACAATTTCAATTAAAAAAAGTACAGGTACTTTAAACAGGTATAAATCTAATTGGTAATCTAAGCTAGAAAACAACACTTTACCAATGCTAGAAAAAAGCAATACAATAAGAATATTAATAAAGTTATTTGTTATTAAAATTGTGCCTAATAATTTTTTAGGATTATCAAGGAGTTTTACAACTGTATTTTCTTCTTTTGATGAAGATGAAAGCGCATCTAACTGGGTTTTTGAAATGGAAAAAAAAGCTACTTCAGCTCCAGAAACTAAAGCAGATAAAACTAATAAAAAAAGTAATACCAAGCTGTTGATCATAGTCAATAAATCAATGTTTGGTAATGCTAAAAACAAGGAGTTGGGGTCTGTATCCAATTGTTAAATTTTAAATAAACTAAAATGGTAAATCATCTTCTTTCTGAGGAATAACATTAGGTGTTTCGGCATTCTTTTCAATAGGATTAATATTGGATGGTGTATTATTAGGATCTTTTTTTGTTGATAAAAAAGTCATTTCTTGCACCTGAATTTCTGTTGCATATCGTTTTTGCCCATCTACCTCATATTGACGTGTTTTTATCCGACCTTCACAATAAACTTTATCTCCTTTTGTCAAATATTTCTCACAAATCTCAGCTAATTTATTACGCACCACAATATTATGCCACTCTACATTCGTTATTTTTTCTCCTGTTTGACGATTAGTATATGTTTCGTTAGTAGCTAAAGGAAAACGCCCAACTGAGTTACCTCCTTCAAAATAATGCATTTTTAATTCATCACCTAAATGACCTATTAAAATAACTTTATTTATTGTTCCCGCCATAGCTTACATATTTGTGTAAAATCAAATATACAAATTTTACTATCTCTTATTTAAAAAATTGTTTAAAAAATTATCAATTAATACTGGCACTGGAAATTCCTTAATAACATCCCAATAAACAGTTTTCCGTTGAACATTTTTAATTTTCACAACCCAAAATTTTGTAAACAAATGTTGATGTGAAAGTTTATGAACTATCTCTTTTGTATTAAATAGCGACACCAATGTATCTTCAGGAAAAAGTAAAGAAAATTGCTCTTTAGAAACCAAATCCATTTCAGAAATTGACTCTTGAGTTTCTATAAGCGGAAATTGATATAAACCTTGCCAAATACCTTTCCCCTCTCTTTCTTCAATAATTGTTTTATTATTAGCTGTAACCGTAACTAAAAAATTAAAATATCTTTTTTTAATTTTAACTTTTTTCTCTTTTACAGGAAGTTCTTTTACTTGTTTTTTTTCTAAAGCAACACAACCATTAGATAACGGGCAACAATCGCATAACGGATTTTGAGGCTTACATTGTAATGCACCAAAATCCATAATAGCCTGATTATAGATACCTGGTTGAGATTCATCAATTAATGTTTGTGCCAACTCTTTAAATTCTTTTATTCCTTTTATTGAATTAATTGGCGTGCTAATTCCAAAATAACGAGACAAGACTCTATATACATTACCATCAACAACAGCAACTGGCTCATCATAACAAATTGATGCTATCGCAGAAGCTGTATAATCCCCCACTCCTTTTAACTTCAATAATTCTTTATAACTCTTCGGAAAAACGCCATTAAATTCATTTGCAATATGCTTTGCTGTAAAATGCAAGTTTCTAGCCCTTGAATAATACCCTAACCCTTGCCATAATTTAAGCACTTTACTTTCATCAGCCTTTGCCAAATCAAATACAGTTTCAAATACTGTGGTAAACGTTAAAAAATAAGGTAAACCTTGTGCCACTCTCGTTTGCTGAAGCATAATTTCACTCAACCAAACAAAGTATGGATCCTTAGTTTTACGCCAAGGCAAATCCCTTTTATTATTAAAATACCATGTTAAAAGATACTCATTCATAAACATTGTGGAAATTTTATTTTTCTATACTTTTTATCATTAATTATTCATCAACCTTAATGTTTCATTAACAAATAAAAAAAATTTTAATAAAATATTAAGATTTAAAGTAGGGTAAACAAGCTTAAAAATGTTAATAAGATATCATCATCAGCAAGAATATCAGTAAAACCCCCCTATTGCTGTTCAATAAAAAAAGTGGGAATTTACAAATACTAATTCAAATATTTAATTTTATGCACAAAATTACAAAAACACTGATACTGTTTTTTATTTTAGCTTTCCAACTCATACATGGGCAGGAAAACACAATTATTACAGGTACAGTTTCTGACCAATCAGGCCCATTGCCTGGTGTTACCGTTTTAGTAAAGGGTACTACTAAAGGTACTGAAACAGACTTTGACGGAAATTATTCTATCTCTGTAAAACTAAAAGACGTACTATCTTTTAGTTTTGTAGGAATGGTAACTACTGAAAAAACAGTTAACTCAGCTACACCGATTAATATTAAAATGACTGAAGATCGTAACGTCTTAGAAGAAGTTGTTATTACAGGTATAACAGTTACTGACAAAAGATTATTTACAGGTGCTTCTACTTCTATAAAAGCAGCTGAAGTAAAACTAGACGGTATTCCTGAAATAAGTAGAGCACTTGAAGGTCGTGCTGCTGGAGTTACAGTACAAAATGTATCTGGTACATTCGGAGCCGCACCAAGAATTAGAGTACGTGGTGCTACTTCAATTTATGGTAATTCAAAACCTTTATGGGTAGTTGATGGTATTATTTTAGAAGATGCTATTGATCTTTCAGCAGGAGATTTAGCTTCAGGTGATGCTACTACTTTAATCAGTTCTTCTATTGCTGGTTTAAATGCTGATGATATAGAAAGCTTTGATGTTTTAAAAGATGGTTCTGCAACCTCAATCTATGGTGCAAGAGCAATGGCAGGGGTTATTGTTATTACAACTAAAAAGGGTAAAGCAGGAATTAGTAGTATAAACTATACTTCAGAAACTACTTTTAGAATGAGACCTTCATACAATGATTTTAACATTATGAATTCTCAAGAACAAATGTCTGTCTATGAAGAAATGCGAGCAGGAGGATGGTTAAATTACAGTGACGTTGCTAATGCAAGTGAAAGCGGTGTATATGGGGAGATGTACAAGTCCTTTAATCAATTAGATACGAACGGAAATTTTCTTTTAGAAAATACTCCCCAAGCTAAAGCTGCTTTTTTAAAAAAAGCAGAACTTAGAAACACCAACTGGTTTAACGAATTATTTAACGTTAACGCAATGCAAAGTCATGCAGTAAACATGTCTTCAGGTACAGATAGAGCTACTTACTACGCTTCTTTAAGTGCTTTATCAGATCCAGGATGGACTAAATCAAGTGGAGTTAGTCGCTATACTGCTAATTTTAAATCAATATTTAAAGTTTCGGATAAATTAACTTTAAATACAATAAGTACTGGTTCTTTTAGAAAACAAAAAGCCCCTGGAACATTATCCCAAGATGTTGATGTTGTTACTGGTAAAGTAAAAAGAGATTTTGACATTAACCCATATTCATTTGCATTAAACTCCTCTAGAGGTTTAGACCCAGACAAATACTACACTAGAAATTATACAGATTTTAACATTTCTAAGGAACTACAAGAAAACTATATAAATATTAACGTAGCAGACTTAAAATTTCAAGGAGAATTACAATACAAAGTAAATTCTAAAATAAATGTAAGCTTCTTAGGTGCTTTAAAATACCAAACTTCTTCTTTAGAGCATAATACTACCGAATTTTCAAACCAAGCCAACGCTTTCCGAGCAGCTGATAATGAAATAATTAGAAATGCTAATCCACGTTTATATACGGACCCAGACAATCCTTTAGCAGTACCAGTTAGCGTTTTACCTGAAGGTGGAATTTATAGAAAAACTGATTATACAATGTTAGGGTATGATGCAAGAGGAATTTTCACATATAAAGATGTTATTAAAGACGATCATACTGTAAATTTTACTGCAGGTGCTGAACTTAATGCTGCTGATAGAAGTAGAACTAACTTTACAGGATGGGGACTACAATACTCACTAGGAGAAGTTCCTTTTTATGGATATGAGTTATTTAAGAAAGGAGTTGAGGAGAATAACCTTTACTATGGTTTAAACAATACGAAATATAGAAACTTAGCTTTCTTTGGAAATGCTACATATTCTTGGAAAAGGCGTTACACCCTTAATGGTACTTACCGTTATGAAGGATCTAACAAACTAGGTAAATCTAGAAGTTCAAGATGGTTACCTACATGGAATATATCTGGTAGCTGGAATGTACATGAAGAAGATTTCTTCGATAGCTTAGGCCCACTAGAAACCCTTACATTTAGGGGGTCTTATAGTTTAACTGCTGATAGAGGTCCTGACTTCGTAACAAACTCATTAGTTGACATTAGAAGTTTTAACCCATGGAGACCGTCTTCAGGAGTAAAAGAAAGTGCTTTATTTGTAAGCTCTTTAGAAAACAGCGAATTAACTTATGAAAAGAAACATGAATTAAATATTGGTTTTGATACAAGTCTGTTAAATAGTCGTTTAAGTATTGGTGCTGATTGGTATCAAAGACAAAACTTTGACCTTATTGGCCCAATAAATACTCAAGGTATTGGTGGTGAAATTAGAAAATTTGGTAATGTTGCAGAAATGGAATCAAGTGGTTTAGAACTTTCAATTTCAGGAACACCTATAAAAACAGAAAACTTTTCTTGGCAATCAAGCTTTGTATACTCTAAAACAAGAAATAAAGTTACAAAACTAGAATCTAATGAAAGAGTTATCGATTTAGTAACTGGCTATGGTTTCGCAAGAGAAGGTTATGCTAAAGGTGCTATTTTCTCAATTCCTTTTGCTGGCTTAAACGAAGAAGGACTACCTACTTTCTTCGATCAAGATGGTAATAGATCTATTGGAGATGTATATTTTCAAGAAAGAGATAAGTTAGATTTCTTAAAGTATTCTGGTACTACTGAACCAACAGATGTAGGTAGTTTTGGTAATATTTTCATATATAAAAACTTACGTTTAAATATATTCACAACCTATTCATTTGGTAATGTTGTAAGATTAAACCCAGTATTTAACTCTTCTTACTCAGATCTAGTTGCACATCCAAGGGAATTTGAAAACAGATGGGTTTTACCAGGTGATGAGAATCACACTAACGTACCCGTAATTGCTACAACAAGACAAGAAGATAGAATTGGACGATTTGATTTACGTACTGCGTATAATGCTTATAATTATTCTGATGTTAGAGTTGCTAGAGGAGACTTCATACGTCTTAAAGAAGTTTCTTTAACATATAAACTTCCAACTGAATTAGTAAGTAAATTAAGTCTTAATAGTTTCTCAATGAAATTACAAGCTACAAATTTATTTTTATTGTATTCTGATAAAAAGTTAAATGGTCAAGATCCTGAATTTTTTAACTCTGGTGGGGTTGCAAGTCCTTTAGCTAAGCAATTAACTTTAACTTTAAAATTAGGATTATAATTTATAAAAAAATAATAAAATGAAAAATAATATAAACAAATTATTTGTACTATTTCTTGTGTCTTTTATTGTTATTTCTTGTGATGAATTTTTAGATGAATTACCTGATAACAGAACAGAAATAGACAACAATACAAAAATTAGAAAAATACTAGTTTCTGCATACCCAACAACAAGTTTTGGTATAATTGCTGAAATATCTTCAGATAATACTGATGATTATGGAGAAGATAATCCTTGGTTTGATAGATTTTATGAACAGAATGCATATTGGGAAGACATTACCGAAACTGCAAATGACGGGCCTGCTTCTCTTTGGAGTGGTTGCTATAGTGCTATTGCAAACGCAAACCAAGCTTTAGCTGGTATTAATGAGCAAGGCAACCCAGAATCACTATCTGCTGAAAGAGGAGAAGCTCTAATAGCTAGAGCTTATAGCCATTTTGTATTGATTAACATGTTTAGTATGCATTATAATACTCAAACTAGTGATACTGATTTAGGTGTTCCATACTTAGAAACTCCTGAAACAACTCTAGACCCAAAGTATAAAAGAGGTAATGTTAAGGATGTATATGAAAAAATAAATAAAGATATTGAAGAAGCTTTACCTCTTATTCGTGATGACATTTATGATGTTCCAAAATATCACTTTAATGTAAAAGCTGCTTATGCCTTCGCTGCAAGATTTAATTTATACTATGAGAATTGGGAAAAAGCAAAAGAATACGCTTCAATTGTAGTAACATCAAACCCATCTAGTGTATTAAGAGACTGGGAAGCTTTAGGTCAACTTCCAACTGCAGATAAGTCACTTGCTTATACAGTAGGTAATGCAAGTTTACTTACGCAAGCAACTAGCTCTAACGCAGGATATATTTTTGGTCGTTATTATACAGGTGCTCGTTTTAACCACACCAATACTATTGCTAATAGAGAATCATTAAATGTTGCCTTACCATGGGCTTCTAACGCTCGTTTATATCCTTATTTTAGGCCATGGACAGCAGCAGTTGCTAATTTTCAGAAGTCTTTATCTTTAAAAATACCAGATTTATTTGAATACACTGATCCAGTTGCCCTTATTGGATTTAGAAAAGCTGTTAGAAACCCGTTCACTACTGACGAAACATTACTAGTTAGAGCAGAAGCGAATATTATGTTAAAGCAATACGATGCAGCATTAGCAGATTTAAATGCTTTTACAATGAATTATAATCAACAACCTGCATCAGCTCTTCCAGAAACAAATTTGGTAGAGGTAAATACATTTTACGATGCTGTTAACTACTCTACAGAAGCTTCTCCAACTCAAAAGAAAACTTTAACACCTAAGTTTACAATAGAATCGGGTACACAAGAAAACATGTTACACTATACACTTCAATTAAGAAGAATAGTTACAATACATGAAGGATTAAGATGGTTTGACAATAAACGTTACGGTATGGTAATACCTAGATATAAAGGAAGTAATGGTTATACATCAACAATTGTAGCAGATGTATTAACGGCTAATGACCCCCGTAAAGCAGTACAATTACCTCAAGATGTTATTTCTGCTGGCTTAGCCCCTAACCCAAGATAATTTAAAAATATCATAATTATGAAAAATATAAAATATTTATTACTAGCTCTTACCATTACTCTTAGTAATTGTGAAGAGACTGATATACCTAATCCTGATAAAAGTGCTATTAGTACTGATTTTGGACATCAGAACCAATTTGATAAATTCTTAAAAAGAGAATTTGTAGCTCCTTATAACATCGAAGTATTATATAAATTACCTGATGTTGAAACTGACTACGCTTATAAATTGGTGCCTGCTGAATATGCGAAATCAGTAAAGCTAGCAAACCTTATTAAGTATTTATGTTTAGATGCTTATAACGCTATTGCCCCTACAAGTTTTCTAAAGAAAACTTTTCCAAAACAATTAGTATTTGTCGGCTCACCTGGATACAACTCAAATGGTACAATTCTTTTAGGAACTGCTGAAGGGGGGCTTAAAGTTTCTCTTTACAACATAAATTCATTAGATGTTAACAATGTTGATCAATTAAATGAATTGTTCTTTAACACAATACACCACGAATTTGCACATGTCTTACATCAAAACATAGCTTTCTCTACTGATTTCGAACAATTAACATTAAGTGCTGGTGAGGAGTACGTAGGAGGTAGTTGGAGTACGGCTGATGGATACCCATCTGATCTAGCAGCACTACAAGCTGGATTCATTACAAGGTATGCTAGTAAGTCAGAAAGTGAAGATTTCGTTGAGTTAATTTCTCATTACATTCTTGCTAAAGAAGCTGACTGGGCCACTACCCTTACTACTGCTGGTACAACAGGAGCTGGAATTATTAACAGCAAAATGATAATAGTAAAAAGCTACTTAAAAGACAGTTGGGAAATAGATATCGATGTATTACGTGCTGAAATACAAAATAGATACGATAACTTAAGCTCACAAGATTTAGATAATATAAACTAAAAAAAATGAAAAAAATTATATACAAAACATTATTGCTATTACTTTTTGTTGGTATCACTACATCATGTGAAACCAATAAAGAGGAAACAATATTCGAAGAATCTACTTCAGAAAGGCTACAAAAATCAATTTCTGAATATAAAGATCTATTAATTTCATCAGACAATGGTTGGATTATAGAATATTACCCAGAAAAGACACAAAAATATGGCGGTTTTAACTATGGAGTAAAGTTTAATAATGATTTAACTGCAGAAATTGTTATGGAGTTATTTGATTTTTCAACGAGACAATCAAACTCTTACAATGTTATTGCTAATGGTGGACCTCTATTAACTTTTAATACTTACAATGCCATAACTCACTTTTTTTCAACACCAAATTCAAATTTAGCAGATGGTCTTGAAGGTGATTACGAATTTGCCTTAATTTCTAAAACAGATGATCTTATAACTTTAAAAGGATCACAATCACGCAACAACATGCGAATGATCAGGTTAAATGAAACACCTGAAGAGTACTTAACTAAAGTACTTGGTATTAAAGATTATTTAGCTTCTGCTTCTTATGCTGTCACTTTAGATGGTAATGATTTACCGCTACCTGATACTGGTGCAAAATTAATTTTCCCTCAAGGTACTGGAAAAGAACCAATTGAAATATCTTACAACTATACTAGCAAAGGAATAAAGTTATATGAACCTATTACATTAGGAGGTAGCGAAGCATTAGAGTTTATTTTAAATAAAGATACTAATCAACTCATTTCTATAGATGGTAATGTTATAATATATGTTCTTTTTTCACCAATTAACATTAATCAAGATTGGCAAATAGTCACTAGTATCCCTGGAGCTATTTCTCCTGCTTTTCTTACCAAGTTTAATCAAGTAAAAGACGCTAATACTACTGTATATTCAGAAACGTTGAGAGACTTCTTAATATTTGGTAATACAACTGTTAGCGGTGAAACAAAACCTGGTATTCTTTTTATCTCAGATCCGGGCCCGTATGTAGCACAGCATTTATTAGGTTTTGGAGGAGTTCCTGGAGAAGCTGAACAACTTAGTATTATTAAAGGTGAAGGTGCCTATAATTGGCAATATTATACTCATTTACAACCATTAGTTGATTTTATCGCTGATAACTCACCTTATACACTGAGTACTACTGATCCTGCTGCAACACAAATACAATTAACAAGTGCAACAGATCCAACTGTTTGGTTTTATATTCTAAAATAACATTTTTCATAATAGTTAGTCTTAATAATTTAATTTTTAAGACTAACTATTAATTTATAATAAAGTTAATGCAAAAACTCTAAGGATTATCTCTTAGAGTTTTTGTGCTTTTAAAAGAATAATAGATTTTTGTAATTTTAACCTTTTGGGTTATATATAATTATCTTATATTTGCAGCCTCATTTCAAAAATTAAATTCAAAATACATATAGAATGACAAAAGCAGATATCGTATCTAAAATTTCAGATAAGAGCGGAATTGAAAAAATGGATGTATTAGCGACTGTTGAAGCCTTTATGGACGAGGTAAAAGATGCGTTAGAGAGTGGAGACAATGTATATTTAAGAGGTTTCGGTAGTTTTATTATTAAAACAAGAGCAGAAAAAACAGGTAGAAATATTTCAAAAAATACGACTATCAAAATACCTGCTCACAATATACCTGCTTTTAAACCATCAAAAGTATTTACTGAAGGTGTTAAAACCAAAGTAGCTGTAAAGTAATTAAAAAAGTATTAATCAGAAACCTTTATAATAAAGGTTTTACAAAACATTTCAAATTATGCCAAGTGGTAAAAAAAGAAAGAGAGCTAAAATCTCTACACACAAAAGAAAGAAAAGAGCAAGAGCAAATCGTCATAAGAAAAAGTAAGCTAACGCTTACTTTTTCGTTGCTTTTATAGCTTATTAAGTTCATTGACATTAAGGTTTTAACACCTTAAAACCGGTATACAAAATACCTGTTTACAAATTTTAATCCGTCTTCGTAAAATTTTACGTAGGCACAAAACTATATTCAGAATGAAAACAGAATTAATAATTCGTTCAAATTCTTCTGATATTGATTTCGCCCTACTAAGAGATGGTAGACTTATTGAATTAAACAAAGAAACAAGCGACAACAAATTCTCAGTCGGAGATATTTTCCTAGCTAAAATAGGAAAAGTAATGACTGGTTTAAATGCCGCTTTTGTAAATGTTGGATATCCTAAAGATGGTTTTTTACATTACCACGACTTAGGACCACAAGTACAATCCTTAAATAAATTCATTAAGAAGGTAAGCACAGGTAATTATAAAGAATTCACTTTAAAAAACTTTCGCTCTGAAAACGACATCAATAAAGACGGAAGCATTAACCAAGTACTAAAATCAGGTCAAAATTTATTAGTACAAATTGTAAAAGAACCTATTTCTACCAAAGGACCGAGGATCAGCTCGGAACTATCAATAGCTGGTAGATTTTTAGTTTTAGTTCCTTTTTCTAATAGAGTTTCTGTATCTCAAAAAATAGCAGATCCAAAAGAAAAAGAACGTTTAAAAAAATTAGCAAAAAGCATCAAACCAAAAGGGTTTGGACTTATTTTACGTACTGTTGCCCAAGACAAAAAGGTAGCAGAACTAGATAAAGATTTACAAAATTCACTTGAACGTTGGAAAAAAATGTGCAATAGCATTGCCAATCAAAACACGCCAACAAAAATATTAAGTGAGTTAAACAGAGCATCTTCGATTTTAAGAGATGTAATGAACGATTCTTTTACAAGTATCATAACCAATGATGAAACTTTAATGATTGAAATTAAAGAGTATTTACAAGAAATATACCCTGAAAAGGAAAGTATTGTAAAACTTCATAAGACTGACACTCCTATTTTTGAGAAATACGGTATCGAACGTCAGATAAAAACATCGTTTGGTAAAACAGTTTCTATGAGTAAAGGTGCGTATTTAGTTATTGAACACACCGAAGCTTTGCATGTTATTGATGTTAACAGTGGTAATCGCTCAAATAAAGCTTTAAGCCAAGAAGAAACTGCTTTAGAAGTCAACCTAATTTCTGCCACCGAAATAGCACGTCAGTTACAACTACGCGATATGGGTGGAATTATTGTTGTTGATTTTATTGATATGAAAACAACTGAAAACAGACAAAAATTATATCAACATTTAAAAGATGCAATGTCTTTAGATCGTACAAAACATAAAATATTACCTCCGAGTAAGTTTGGTTTAGTACAGATTACAAGACAACGTGTAAGACCTGAGTTAGAAATAAAAACACGTGAACCAAACCCGAATAAGAATGGAGAAGTTGAAGCTCCTATTGTTTTAATAGACAAAATAGAAGCTGAACTTGAACGCCTAATTAATAGCGGTAAAAATTATAAAGAAATTACATTAAATGTACATCCTTTTATAGCTGCTTATTTAACAAAAGGTGTAAATTCTATTCGTTTTAAATGGTTTGTACAACACAAAAAGTGGATTAAAATATTACCTAGAGACGCTTATCAATACCTACAATATAAATTCTTTTTAAAAAAGAAAAGTAAGTAAGGCAATCTTATTATGAAATAAAAACCCGTTTCTATCGAAACGGGTTTTTTTATGCTCTAAAACCAAAAACCTAAATTGAATAACCAATATTTATCATTATGGTTTGGAGACCAAGAATATTTTATCTCAATTGGCCCTAAAAAACTCTCCATTCCATAACCTAAAGCATATCCAGACTTAATATTATCAAATAAATTTTCTACCGTAAAAACGTTCTCTTCTACCCTAGCATAATTAGCAATAAATGTTGCATATTGCTTCTCTAAAAATTGGTATCTTAAATTAATTTCTGACTTTAAATAAGATTGATCATTTAAGCTACCTGTATCATACCCATAAAAAGAAGTAAAATTATTAATGTAATTTTTATTATAGCCTCCTAAACGATAATCAAACATTTCTGATAATTTTTTTCCTAACGTATACCCCGCTTCTCCTGTATACTGAAGTGTTAATTTTTTATAAAAAGTACTAGCAAAACCTATTGTACCTTTTATTTGAGAAAACTGCTGAAAAGGCTCACTCATTTGAGCTAACTGAGACAACTTATTATTCCTATCTGACCAAAGAAACCATTTAAAGTCTAAGTTTGCATAAAACCCTTTTGTAGGAAACATTTTTTTATCATAAGTATCTAATTTTAAAAAAGAATAAATATTTAGATAATTACTCTTATCAAAAAAAGTTTCTACTCCATTCGTTAAAATATTTTCTGAAGAAGCATGCAGCATTTTATGCTCTACACCTATCCCTAATGCGAATTTTTTATCAAACGTTGTCTTTAAGTATAATGAATTCGTAAAATCATTATATTTTATGTTAATAAGATTACTATCGAATAAAAATTCACTTTTAAAAGAATTATATCGTGACCTAAAACCATAACTCGGTTTTATTCCATGATCAATGAAATACTGAAAATCATACCGAATTCTATCTCCAATAGCGATATCAAAAGACAATTCATCATTTTGAGTTATTATTTTTTTATGATTATAATTTAATAATACACCAGACTTATATAACAAATCATAATGCAACCCAAACCTTAAATAAGATTTTATTGACTCTTCTTTTACAATTAACTCAAGTTTTTTTCCTTCAAACGATTTCATAAAATGATAATCAATCCTTCTAAAATTTTTTGTGGCCGTTAGTGTATTTATTTTTTTCGAAATATCTTTATAGGATACACTATCACCTTCACGTAACTGTAACTTACCTAAAATATAATTATCTGTATAATTTTTATTCCCTTTTATTACGATTCTGTCTACCAAGAACTTTCCTTTTCTTAGATTTAACACTTGAGATTTCTTTTTGTTTTTTTGAAGCTTAGCAATGCTATCAAATACAATTCGGAAAGGCTTAGCAGCTTTGATTCCCTCTTGTATGATTTCATCTTTTTTATCAAAAGAGATTACACTATACTCAATTATATCAGGTCGAATATAAAAATTTAACAAACCAATTTGTTCATCTGATTTTTTATACATCTGAAAATTCACAATCTGTAGTAATAAAGAAGCGATAGAAGATAACTCTTCTCTTTTTAATAACTGCCCCTGAACACTTACTCCAATTATTAAATCAATCTTTTTTTTCCTCATGATGTCAACCGGAAAATTATTGACAACTCCTCCGTCAACCAATAATTTCCCATCAATTTCAACAGGATTTAATAATGAAGGAAAAGCTGCACTAGCCCTTAAAGCTAAAGGTAATGACCCTTTTTCTAAAATAACCTCCTTACCTGTTTCAATATCTGTAGCAACACAATAAAAAGGAATTGGAAGCTTCTTAAAATCCCGAACTTCATCAACAGGAGCTAATAATTCTGTTAAAAAATTTAATACATTCTGCCCTTTAGACAAACCTAATGGCAGTCCTAATTCACCTTCTTTTATAGGTAAAGTAAATGCATATTTTTCACTATGTTCCTTACTAAAGAAAGGTCGTTGATTTCTCGACACTTTATCAATCATCAAGTTCTTAAAATCAACCTTTCTAATAATGCTTTCAATTTGATCAGCAGAATACCCAGACGCATACAATCCACCAACTATTGCCCCCATACTTGTTCCTCCCACATAATCAACCTGAACTCCTGCTTTTTCTAATTCTTTTAATATACCTATGTGCGCAAAACCTTTAGCACCTCCTCCACTTAAAACAAGTCCAACTTTGGGTTGACTTTGCGCCAATATTATGGCTGGAAAAAACAATATAATTAGCAACTTTTTCATTCTTTTTCTTTTTGATAAAATTTATGTATTTTTTGAGCTCTTGAAAACCCAACTATTTCTTTTAACTCTTCAAAGGTAGCTTCTTTAACTCTTTTAGCTGATTTAAATTTACGCAATAAATTAGTTATTGTCTGTTTACCAATATCTGGAATTTGCTCTAATTCTGACTGAATAGCACTTTTACTTCGCTTATTTCTATGAAACGTAATTCCGAATCGGTGGGCTTCATTACGTAAAAATTGAATTATTTTTAAACTCTCTGATTTTTTATCTAAGTATAAAGGAACAGAGTCTCCTGGATAGTAAATTTCTTCTAAACGCTTAGCAATACCGATAATCGCTATTTTTCCTCGTAAACCTAAAATATCTAAACTCTTTAATGCCGACGACAATTGCCCTTTTCCCCCATCAATTACAATTAATTGAGGTAATGGTTCTTTTTCTTCTAACAATCGTTTGTAACGTCGAAAAACAACCTCTTCCATAGAAGCAAAATCATTAGGCCCCTCGACTGTTTTAATATTATAATGGCGGTACTCTTTTTTACTAGGTTTACCGTCTTTAAAAACGACACAAGCTGCCACAGGGTGTGTTCCTTGAATGTTAGAATTATCAAAACATTCAATATGACGAGGTTCTTCATGTAAGCGCAAATCTTTTTGCATCTGACTCATAATTCGTTTTACATGCCGTTCTGGATCAACAATTTTTATTTGTTTAAATTGCTCCATTCGGTAATACTTCGCATTACGTTCAGACAAGTCAACAATTCTTTTTTTATCACCTAATTTCGGAATTGTAACTTTAATACTTTCTCCTAAATTTACTTTAAAAGGAACATATACTTCTCTTGATAATGAATTAAATCGATTACGTGTTTCTATAATAAACAACTCTAACAATTGCTTATCCGTTTCTTCTAATTTCTTTTTTATTTCGGTAGTATATGATTGCACTATTGATCCGTTCATTACTTTAAAAAAATTAGCATAACCATGACTATCATCAGAAATAATAGAAAATACATCTACATTATTAATTGATGGATTTACAATTGTTGATTTAGCTTGATAATTTTGTAAAGACGCTAGTTTATCTTTTATTTTTTGTGCTTCTTCAAATTTCATTTCAGAAGCAAAATCGAGCATTATATTTTTTAATCGCTCTAAACTTTCTTTAAAATTACCTTTAATGATACCCCTAATTGCTCGAATATCTTCATAATAATTATCTTCATGCTGATATCCTTCACATGGCCCTTTACAATTACCAATATGATACTCTAAACAAACTTTATATTTATCGGCATTTATTTTTGGCTGACTTAAATCGTATGTACATGTCCGTAATGGATAGAGTTCTTTTATTAACCCCAAGAGTGCATGTACTGTTTTCATATTTGTATAAGGCCCAAAATACTCAGAACCATCTTTAACAACTCTTCGAGTAGAAAATACACGTGGAAAACGTTCCTTTTTAATGCATATCCATGGATACGATTTATCATCCTTTAATAAAACATTGTAACGTGGTTTGTACTTCTTAATTAAATTATTCTCAAGTAACAAAGCATCAGTTTCAGTATCAACTACTACATGTTCTATTCGAACAATTTTTTTTACTAAAATCCTCGTTTTTCCATTCTCATGAGTTTTCGTAAAATAAGACGAAACTCGCTTCTTTAAGTTTTTAGCTTTACCTACATAAATAATCACATCTTCCTTATCAAAATATTGATAAACTCCTGGTGAATTAGGTAAGGTTTTTATTTGAAGTTCTAATGATGTTGGCATACAACGAAAATACAATTTTATACAGATATTTCAGTTGCTATATGTACATTTACAAGAATATTTATTTACTACATAATGCAACAACCTTTTCCTTTTTATAAAAAAGAAATAAACAGCTTAAATAGCGAATTAATTAACCTTAAAAGACAATTAAGAACAACAAGTATTCTACGTCTTTTAACTTTTTTAAGCATTTCACTTTCAATATATTTTGCTATTACAAATAGCAATTTGTTTTTTGGCGCCAGCTTTATTTTAATAGTATTGTTTGTTTATTTAATAACAAAACACACGCAATTACAGCAACAAAAAAGACTTACGGATGCAAAACTGGCTATTAATAAAACTGAAATTGATGTTTTAAAAGGAAAATATACGCATTTAGATAGCGGTAAAGAATTTATAAACCCAGAACATTATTTTAGTAATGATATAGACTTGTTTGGTATTGGTTCATTCTTTCAATATATAAACAGAACTGCTACAAGCGAAGGAAAAAAATTATTAGCTAATATTTTAACAAGCAACGGTATTCATACTATAGAAGAAAGACAAGAAGTTATAAAAGAGCTTTCTTTAAAAGCAAAGTGGCGTCAACATTTTTCTGCAGTCGCTAGTTTAATACAAACAAAAACGGCGATTCCTATTATTGTAAAATGGGTACACACATACCAACAAAAACTCCCTTCTTTTTTAATACTGTTTTCGTATGTTTTTTCTGTAATATCACTTGTTTTAATTGGCTTACTTACTTTTAGTATTATTCCTTTTTCAGTTGTATTAATTTGGTTTATTATTGGCTTATTTATTACTGCTTTCTATATTAAAAACATACAAGAATTAGCTACAGAAACAACAAGGGCTAAAGAAACGTTTAATCAATATTATCAGTTACTAGCTCAAATAGAAAATGAAACGTTCACAAATTCAACATTAAAAAATAAGCAAGAAAAAATTAAACAAAAAAATAAGAAAGCATCAACAATATTTAAAGAATTTTCAAAAAACCTAGATGCTTTCGATCAACGTAATAATGTAATTATTGCTGTTTTCGGTAACGGCCTTTTTCTTTGGGATATTCGCAATACGATTAAAATAGAAAAATGGATTACCACTTATAGAAATACTATTGAAGAATGGTTTAGTGTTGTTTCATATTTTGACGCACAAAATTCATTAGCAAATTTTGTATTTAACAAGCCCAACTATATTTTCCCTACGATAACCAAAGAAAAAGCAGTTTTAAATGCTGTAAACCTAGGACACCCTTTATTAGATGCTACAAAAAGAATAGATAACGATTTTGTAATAGATAATGAACATTTTTTTATCGTTACAGGAGCAAATATGGCTGGGAAAAGTACTTTTTTAAGAGCTATTTCATTAGCAATTGTAATGTCGAATACTGGATTACCAATTTGTACTGAAAAAGCAATATACAATCCTACAAAACTAATTACAAGCATGAGAACTTCAGACTCGTTGAGCGATGATGAATCTTATTTTTATGCTGAATTAAAACGCTTAAAATTTATTGTAAACGAAATTAAAACTGAAAATTATTTTATCATTTTAGATGAAATTTTAAAAGGTACAAACAGCAAGGATAAAGCAATTGGTTCAAAAAAATTCATTGAAAAACTCAATAAATCACAATCTACAGGAATTATTGCTACGCACGATGTAAGTTTATGCGATTTAGCAACAGAATATTCGACCATTGAAAACTATTATTTTGATGCCGAAATTATAGATAATGAATTGCATTTTGATTATAAAATGAAAAACGGGGTTTGTAAAAATATGAATGCTTCCTTTTTACTACAAAAAATGGAAATTATTTAGGTTTTATTTTTAGCAAACTATGATAAATGGCAGGAAATAGTTGATTCATTAAACCGTATCTTTGTTATATGAGTAAACTTATTGATAATTTTGGTAGACAAATCAGTTATGTTCGACTAGCTGTAACCGATCGCTGCAACCTTCGTTGTCAGTATTGTATGCCTGCCCATGGTATTGATATTGTCCCTAGAAAAGAATTACTTACCTACAAAGAAATGTATCGCCTTATTCGCGTACTTACCGAACTAGGAGTTAACAAAGTCCGCTTAACAGGTGGCGAACCTTTTGCTCGTAAAGATTTTATGTCGTTTTTAGAAATGTTATCATATAACGATTTGTTAGATGAAATTAATATAACTACAAACGGAGCATTAGTTTCTAAACATATACAAACGTTAGAAAAACTAGAAAAAGTTAAAAATATCAATTTAAGTATTGATAGTTTACATGCTGATAAGTTTGCTAAAATTACACGTCGCGATGTTTTTCCTGAAGTATATAAAACATTTGAATTATTAGAACAAAGTTCACTGAATTTAAAACTAAATGTAGTTGTACAATCTGGGTTTAACACCAATGAAATTAATGATTTTGTTGGTTTAACAAAAAACAAAAAAATTGCCGTTCGTTTTATTGAAGAAATGCCTTTTAACGGAAAAGGGCAACGAGAAATTCAAGAAAACTGGAATTACAACAAAATTATAGCAGAAATAAAATCTAAATATAACGTAGAAAATATAATCTCAGAAAAATCATCTACATCACGTAATTTCTCAATAAAAAACCATCAAGGAACTATAGGTATTATCCCTGCTTTTACACGTACCATTTGTAATGATTGTAATCGTATTAGAGTAACATCAACAGGTACTTTTAAAAATTGTTTGTTTGATGATGGAGTTTTTAACTTACGAGACTTTATTCGTAATGGAGCAAGTAATAACGACTTAAAAGAACTCTTTTTATCACTTATAAAAGAGAAACCTGAAAATGGTTTTATTGCCGAAGCAAATCGTAAAAAAGGAAGCGTAAGTGAAAGTATGAGTACTATTGGTGGGTAAATATTATAAGTCATAATGAAACAACTACAAATTAAAATCAATTGGTCAATAGTCACTTATAAAACAATTTTACTATGTATTCTATCAATAGCTTTATTATTTCTAAACCAACTTATTTTCTTTTTAATATGGGGGTCAGGAGCAGGAGCTTCTAGAGTTTCCGAATTATGGTATATTGATTTTTCTTTTAATTATTCCCCTTTAATTTTATTAGTTATTTACTTATTATTTATAATAATAAAACACTCTAAAAATAATAGGTTTATCAACAACCTAATTGTACTATTTTTACTACTAGTTTTTTATTTTTTTAGATACAACTTTTTAGACCTTTTCATATAATGATTTCAGTAGAAGAAGCAAAAAACATAATATTACAAAATTCACAGGATTTTGGAGTAGAAGAGATTCCATTTATAGAATCTGTTGGGCGTATTTTAAAAGAAACTATTGTTGCCGATAGAGATTTCCCTCCTTTCGATCGCGTTGCTATGGACGGAATTGCAATTAACTACATCCATTTTAAAAACGGACAACGAAGTTTTAAGGTTGAAGGAATTCAACCCGCTGGAAGCAAGCAATTAACTATGCAAACTTCAGAAAACTGTATTGAGGTAATGACAGGTGCAGTATTACCTAATAATTGTGATACTGTAATTAGATATGAAGACGTTACTATAAAAAACGGAATTGCAACTATTACTGTTAACAGCATTAATGACAAGCAGAATATTCATACGAAAGGAAAAGACAAACAACAAGGTGATCTTTTAATTAAAGAGAATATCGTTATTTCTCCTGCAGAAATAGGAGTGATTGCTACTGTAGGAAAATCAACCATAAAAGTAGCAAAACAACCAAAAGTAATGATTGTATCTACTGGTGATGAACTCGTAACTGTAAACGAAATTCCTTTAGATTTTCAAATTAGAAGATCTAATGTATACACACTTGTTTCGTTATTAGATAAATTAAATATTCCTTCAGAAACTGCTCACATAACTGATAATAAAGCTATTCTAAAAGAAAAAATAGCAGGTTACTTAACAGCATATGATGTACTTTTATTTAGCGGAGCTGTAAGCAAAGGAAAGTTCGACTTTTTACCTGAAGTATTAGCTGAATTAGGGGTTGAAAAGTTATTTCATAAAGTAGCACAACGTCCAGGGAAACCATTCTGGTTCGGGCGCGCAACGCCTTTAAGTATTAGTGAGAAAAATAAAAAAGCTATCGTTTTTGCTTTTCCTGGGAATCCAGTTTCAGCATTTGTAAACTGTTTGGCCTATTTTTACCCTTGGTATTATAAATCTGTTGGCATAAAACAACATGAAGAAACAGCTATTTTGGCTAACGATATTATATTTAAATCAAATTTAACGTACTTTTTACAAGTTAAATTAAGTTATCGTTTCGGACATTTAACAGCAACTCCAATAAAAGGGAATGGCTCAGGGGACTTAGTTAGTTTAGTAGAGGCAGATGGTTTTATAGAAATCCCCAAAACAGAACAAATTGAATTTAAATCAGGAGCTGTTTTTCCTGTAATAAGATATAAATAATAACTTCTCGATACTAATTTAATTTTCCTATCGGACATCAAATTCACTCGAAATGACAATTCGAATTGTTAATTTGTATCGAAAGCAAATAGTAAGTAATCAATAAGATTGAAAACATTTTAATAAAAAATAAACAGCATAACAAAATGACTTGTCAATTCGAGTAATGTTATTGAAATGATAATGGAAATAAAAGTGTATCGAGAACTATTTAATAATCAATTATGAACCTTTATTACGTTTACATATTAAAATGTTCAGATAATTCATATTATACCGGTTTTACTTCTGACATTAAACAACGATTAATCGAACATAAAGAAGGAAAACACCCAGAGAGTTACACTTTTAAAAGAAGGTCATTAGAATTGGTTTTTTATTGTGGGTTTACAAATGCAGAACTAGCTATTGAAAAAGAAAAACAACTAAAAAAATGGTCAAAAATTAAAAAAGAAGCTTTAATAAATAATGAATTCGAAAAACTTCCTAATTTAGCAAAGAAGAAGTTTAAATAATATCTCGATACAAATTTGATTTTCCTGCCAGACATCAAATTCACTCGATGTGACAATATCATATTAAAATACAACTTGTCAGT
The DNA here is from genome assembly GCF_000430545.1 of Tenacibaculum ovolyticum DSM 18103. GTDB lineage: Bacteria > Bacteroidota > Bacteroidia > Flavobacteriales > Flavobacteriaceae > Polaribacter > Polaribacter ovolyticus. The sequence goes on along the minus strand of NZ_KE387164.1, from coordinate 49,838 downwards.
TCGAGTGGTTTTATTGAAATGATAATGGAAATAAAAATGTATCAAGAACTAGTATTCTATCAAAATTTATTTTTAACTCACTTGATATAAAAATTAAATGAACAATTTCACCCACATAAACGAACAAAACCAGCCTAAAATGGTGAATGTTTCTGATAAAAAAATCACGAAACGAACTGCAATCGCAAAAGCAACCATGTTTTTAGGTTTAGAAATTATTTCTCACTTTAAGAATGAAGATTTAATAACTAAAAAAGGTCCTGTTTTTCAAACTGCTATTATTGCTGGTATCCAAGCAGTGAAAAAAACTTCAGATATTATTCCTATGTGTCATCCCTTATTAATTAACGGAGTAGATATTGATATAAATATTATTGACAACGAACATGTAGAAGTGTTTTGTGAAGTAACTATCGAAGGAAAAACTGGTGTAGAAATGGAAGCTTTAACAGGTGCTTCAGCTACTTGTTTAACTATTTACGACATGTGTAAAGCTATCAGTCAAAAAATGGTAATTAAAGACATTAAGTTAGTAGAAAAAACTGGTGGCAAATCTGATATTAAAATCTAACTTCACTACCCAAAAAAAGGAAATTTAAGATACTACAAACACAAAAAAAGCAAAATGAAGAAACATCAAAAACACGCAAACATCTCAAAAAAGCACAACGATAATTTTGCGCCTAATGAAGTAGCTATTCTAGGAACAAAATGTGGTATTATAGCTGATTTAGTTACTACCGTTTCTAGTAAATTATCAAATTATAACCTTGGATATTTTGATGCTTCACATGCTAAAAATGTTTCACAAAGCACATTCTCTGAATACACCTTTCATCATGAAGGGAATCTTCAAATAAATACAAATTCACCTATAAACAAATACGAACAGCGATTACAATTTTACAATCATGATTTTCTATTTATTAACGGGAATCACTATCAAGGAGCTAAACAAATTTTAATTTTAGATGAAGAAAAAGAAGCTTCAGTAATAAAACGCTTAGAGCAACTTACCAATATTCAGTTCGTCATAAAATTAAATAAAGACACTCCATATTTTGATTGTTTAACAGAGAAATTCCCTAATATTAAAAACATAACTTCTTATACTATTGATCAGGTTGAAAAAATCACAAATCATATAAAAAGTTTAATTAAAGAACATATTGCACCTATAAACGGTTTAGTGTTAATTGGAGGTAAAAGTACTCGAATGGGAACTGACAAATCTGAATTAAACTACTTTGGTAAACCTCAAAAAGAGCACGTAAAAGAGTTATTAGAGGTGTGTTCATTACCTACTTTTTTTTCTATTCAACAGCCCTCAGAAAAAGACAATGAAATTCATGATGCCTTTTTAAATCTAGGTCCTTTTGGAGGAATTTGTTCTGCTTTTCAACAAAATCCTAATACTGCATGGTTAGTAATAGCAACTGATGTTCCTTTTGTAAACGAAGAAATTATTAAACTTTTATTAGAAAATAGAGACCCTAGTAAAGTAGCAACCACTATTAAAGGAAAAGGAAAAGAATTTCCAGAACCACTAATTACCATATACGAACCTAAAGCTTACGGAAAATTATTACAATATTTAGCACAAGGCTATTCTTGCCCTCGTAAAATGCTAATTAATTCTGACGTTAAAATTGTAGAAATTGATGATGATTTTATCAGGAATATAAATACTCCAGAAGAGTTTGAAACTGCTTCTAGAGAAATTAAAAAGAGTATATAAACCTAATCGTATATATTTCTAACTAATAGAAATAATTAACCTATATCACATTAAAATTTTTAATATGATATAGGTATTAAACACTAACTACTTTTCTATTTTAAATCAAATCTATCTAAATTCATAACCTTAACCCAAGCAGTAACAAAATCTGTTACAAACTTTTCTTTTGCATCATCACTTGCATACACCTCAGCCAAACCTCTTAATTCAGAATTAGACCCAAAAATTAAATCTGCTCTTGTAGCTGTCCATTTAACTACATTTGTTTTTCTATCTTTACCCTCTAACTCCATTTTATCTTCAGCAATAGGAGTCCAATAAGTATTCATGTCTAAAAGATTTACAAAGAAATCATTCGTTAAAACACCTGTTTTTGTAGTAAAAACACCTTTTTTAGAAGCATTATAACTCACATTTAATGCTCGCATACCCCCAACCAAAACTGTCATTTCTGGAGCAGTTAAAGTTAATAATTGTGCTTTATCTACTAATAACTCTTCAGTTGTAAGTGTATATTTTTTCTTTTGATAATTTCTAAATCCATCTGCCATTGGCTCTAGAACATCAAACGAAGCAACATCTGTTTGCTCTTGTGTTGCATCCATTCTTCCTGGACTAAAAGGTACCTCTATTGAAAAACCAGCTTTTTTAGCAGCCTCTTCAACTACTGCTGAACCTCCTAAAACAACTAAATCTGCAATAGAAACCTTTATATCTTTAGAAGTATTATTGAATTTAGATTGAATTGCTTCATAAACAGCTAATACTTTTTTTAACTGCGTTGGGTTATTACTTTCCCAATTAATTTGTGGCTCTAAACGAATACGTGCGCCATTAGCTCCACCTCTTCTATCAGAACCTCTATAAGATGATGCTGACGCCCATGCTGTTTCTACCAACTGATTATGAGGAACTCCTGAATTAAGAATTTCTTTTTTAAGTGTTTTAATATCCGTTTTAGTAATTAATTTATCCTTTTGTGTCGGAATTGGATCTTGCCAAATAAAGTTTTCTTGTGGAAATGCCGAACCTAAGTATGTTGATTTTGGCCCCATATCTCTGTGCGTAAGCTTAAACCAAGCTTTTGCAAATGCTTCATCAAAAGATAATGGATTGTCTATAAAATTTTGACATACTTTTTTATAATCAGGATCAAATTTCAATGCTAAATCAGAAGTTAACATTGTTGGTCTATGTCTTTTATTTTTATCAAAAGCATCTGGAAAAACTTCCCCTACACCTTTTGCAGCCCATTGATGAGCTCCTGCAGGACTTTTAGTTAATTCCCATTCATTATCAAATAATGTATTTAAAAAAGCATGACTCCATCTTGTTGGTGTAGGTGTCCAAACAACTTCTAAACCTGAAGTAATAGCGTCTTTTCCTTTACCAGATTTATAACTACTTTTCCAACCTAATCCCTGCTCTTCAATGCCTGCTGCTTCTGGAGATGCTCCTACATTTTCTGCTGGGCCTGCACCATGAGTTTTCCCAAAAGTATGTCCACCTGCTATTAAAGCTACCGTTTCTTCGTCATTCATACCCATTCTAGAAAAAGATATTCGTATATTCTTTGCAGAAGCAACCGGGTCTGGTTTTCCGTTTGGTCCTTCAGGGTTTACATAAATTAATCCCATTTGTACAGCAGCTAAAGGATTTTCAACTTCTAAATCTAATTTACCCTCTTTATCTAATCGTCTACTTTCTAACCATCCTGCTTCAGAACCCCAGTAAATATCTTTTTGAGGCTCCCATACATCTTCTCTTCCTCCTGCAAAACCAATTGTTTTTAAACCCATTGATTCAATAGCAACATTTCCTGTTAAAATAATTAAATCTGCCCAAGAAATCTTTTTACCATATTTTTGCTTTATAGGCCATAATAGTCTTCTTGCCTTATCTAAATTACCATTATCTGGCCAACTATTTTGTGGCGCAAAACGCTGTAACCCCATACGTGTTCCTCCTCTTCCATCTCCCGTACGATAAGTTCCTGAACTGTGCCAAGCCATTCGAATGAATAACGGCCCATAATGACCATAATCAGCTGGCCACCAATCTTGAGATTCTGTCATTAACTTTGTAAGATCTTTCTTTAATTCGGCATAATCTAACTTATTAAACTCATCAGCATAATTAAAGTCTTTTTTCATTGGATTTGACAATGCTGAATTTTGTGCTAGAACATCTAGATCAAGTTTGTTTGGCCACCAATCTTTATTAGATTTAGTTTGTGTAATTTGTTCTTTTTTATGCCCCTTGTCAAAACCAAATGGACATTTTCCTTTTTCTTTTCCTTCAATGTGATTTTTTTCACTGTTACAAGAAAAAAGCAAAGAGCTTACCGCTGCTACTGCTAAATATAATTTCTTCATTTTTTAAATAGATTAAGTTCTGCTACAAATTTAAATAAGATAAAGTGATGACTATAGTTTTTTAAATAGAAATAACTTATAACGGTATATTGTGAATATTCGTTTATCTTTTTAATGCGTATCAAAAAATCGATAACGATTATAGTTTTTACGAAAAATAAAAAAGTGATACTCTTTTTAATTGTAGAATAAATTTATTGGTACTTATAAGATTCTTTAGATAATTAAACCCTAATAAAAAAGCCTCAACTAATTGTTGAAGCTTTTCTTGTACTCGAGGCGGGAATCGAACCCGCACGTCTTGCGACATTGGATTTTGAATCCAACGTGTCTACCAATTCCACCACTCGAGCATAATTTAGGTTTGCGAATTTATAAAATATTTTAATTAATTCAATTAAAATAAGTTTTAAACTCTTAAAATAGTTTTACTTTTGCCCTTTCAACAACACTAACTATAAATACCTTTTTTACAAATGGCTATAGATCAATTAAGCCCAAAAATTTTTACTTGTTCCCAAAGTATCGAACTAGCAGAAAAAATTGCTAAAGAATACGGTGTAGAACTTGGTAATGTAAAAACAACACATTTTAGCGATGGTGAATTTCAACCTGCTTTTGAAGAATCTATACGAGGAAGAAGAATATTTCTTGTTGGTTCAACATTTCCATCAGCAGATAATTTAATGGAAATGCTATTAATGTGTGATGCTGCAAAACGTGCATCTGCTAGACACATTACAGCTGTAATGCCTTATTTCGGATGGGCACGTCAAGACAGAAAAGATAAACCACGTGTAGCTATTGGAGCTAAATTAGTAGCTAAATTACTAGAAGCTGCGGGAGCAACTAGAATTATGACCATGGATTTACATGCAGATCAAATTCAAGGTTTCTTTGAAAAGCCGGTAGATCATTTATTTGCCTCTACAGTTTTTCTACCATATGTAAAAAGCTTAAAATTAGACAACCTTACTATTGCTTCTCCTGATATGGGAGGGTCAAAAAGAGCATATGCTTATTCTAAATATTTAGAAAGCGATGTTGTAATTTGTTATAAGCAACGTGAAAAAGCCAATATTATTTCTCATATGGAGTTAATTGGTGATGTAAAGGGTAAAAATGTAATTCTTGTTGATGACATGATTGACACAGGAGGAACTCTTACCAAAGCTGCCGATTTAATGATAGAAAGAGGTGCCTTAAGTGTACGCGCAATTTGTACACACCCAATACTTTCTGGTGATGCATATGAAAGAATTCAAAATTCGCAATTAACCGAACTAATTGTTTCAGATACAATTCCTTTGAAAAAGAGTGTATCTAAAATAAAAGTAGTAACTTGCGCCACTTTATTCGCTGATGTAATGCATAAAGTGCATGACAATACATCTATTAGCGGACAATTTTTAATGTAAATAAATTTTAATAAATAAAAGAAGTAATGAAATCAATTACAATCAACGGATCACAAAGAGAAAGCGTAGGTAAAAAAGCAACTAAAGCCTTACGTAATGCTGGAAAGGTTCCTTGCGTATTATACGGAGGAGACAAGCCTGTTCACTTTTCAGCTGAAGAAAAATCGTTCAAGCCTTTAGTATTTACTCCAGACGTATTTACTGCTTCGATTGAAATCGATGGTAAAAAATATAGTGCTGTTTTACAAGACATTCAATTTCACCCAGTAACAGATAGAATTATACATGTAGATTTTTATCAGTTATTTGATGACAAAATGGTAACAATGAATATTCCAGTAAAATTAGCAGGAACTTCTCCTGGTGTTTTAAATGGAGGTGCTTTACGTTTTACCAACCGTAAATTAAAAGTAAAAGCATTACCAGCTAATTTACCAGATTTTTTAACTGCTGATATTTCAGGTTTAAAAATTGGAAATAAATTATTTATATCATCTTTATTTAATGATGACTATACATTTTTACACCCAGACAACACTGTTGTTGTTCAAGTAAGAACTTCTCGTAATGCTACTGCAGAAGAAGAAACTGAAGAAGCTACTACAGAAGCTGCTGCAGAATAATCTTTGCACACATAATTTATAAAAGCGTTACATTTTTTGTAACGCTTTTTTATTTTTGTATTTTAAAACATCACAAAAAAAGAGTTTATGAAAAAATTTTTAATTGTAGGATTAGGTAATATTGGCGAAAAATATGATAATACACGCCATAATATAGGTTTTAAACTGGTAGATGCTTTTGTAAAAGAACATGATGCTAGCTTTACAACTGAAAAGCTAGGAGACGTTGCCAAATTAAAAGTTAAAGGAAAAACTGTAATTGTTTTAAAACCTAGTACTTATATGAATTTAAGCGGAAAGGCCGTTATGTATTGGATGCAGCAAGAAAATATTCAGGTAGAAAATTTATTAGTAATTACAGATGACTTAAATATTGATTTTGGTAAACTACGTATAAAACCAAAAGGAAGTTCTGGTGGACATAACGGATTAAAAGATATTCAGGATAAATTTAACACAGGTGCATACCCTCGTTTTCGTTTTGGTGTTGGTGCAGATTATGGTAGAGGTCGTCAAGTAGATTATGTACTAGGACAATGGAGTAAAGATGAAGAAAGTGAAATGATTGAGCGCATTCCAACATCAGTTAAAGCAATTACTTCTTTTATTACAGCTGGAATGGCCAATACAATGAACGATTTTAATGGAAAATAATATATTTATTTTATCCCCAATATTTTATTAAACGTTCTTATTTCGCATTTGTAAAATTTTACAAATATTTTAAATAGATTTTTCATAATTATATAGTTTACACTAATAAGTACATAAACTTAACTATATATTACAAAGTAATTTAAAAAATATTAAAGATTATTTAATTATCAGAAGCAAACCACTCTGCAAAACTAGAATCTGTTTCTTGTAGTTTAATGGCATGAAGCTTAATATTTTCAGGAAGTCTATTCTTAATTTTTTCTACAAAATCAATTACCATCATCTCACTAGTTGGCTGATAGTCAACTAAAATAACATGATGCCCTCTATCTTTTAACTCTTTAGCCAACTCAACATGCGGTGTATTCTGATTAAACACTGTTGCATGATCAAAAACATCAACAATTTCTTCTTTTACAACCTTTTTAAGATCTGTAAAATCAATAACCATCCCATATTTTACGTTTGATGCATCAGCAATAGGTTGTCCTATAACAGTTACAGATAGTTTGTAACTATGACCATGAACATTTTTACATTTTCCGTCATATCCATATAAGGCATGACCTGTTTCAAAAGAAAATTGCTTTGTAATTCTAATATTGCTCACTATCTTTTAAATTTTTTATTACTTCTATATTTATTATAAAAATACACTATTGCTACTCCTGCTGCTAAAATGGCAAATAAATAATCTCCTCCCATAATTTATATCTTATTATTCGCCGAAAGTACGAATTTGTTTTACAATTTTTGTTAATAACCAAACGAAACCTACAGAAAGAACAACTCCTATAAGGATAGAAAGTGTCGGATTATGATAAATCCATTTCCCGACTTCATACCCTGCTTTATAACTTTGAGTCTCTTTTATATCTTGAATTAAAAACATATTTATTTTTTAAACTTTGCTAACGCCTTTTTAGTAGCATTAGACAATACTAATTTACCTGATATTTCTGCTCTCTCTGCCAATAACTTCTGCCAGTGTTCAGTATCTTTCCACAACACTTTTTTCATTTCAGATAATGCTTCTGTGTTATAAGAGGCTAATTTCTCTGTAAAAATAGGTAATTCTTTATCTAAATCGCTAATAGACTCAAAAACGCGTGCATATAAACCTTTTTCCTTTGCCCAATACGCATTTTTCCAACTAGTAGCATCTAATGTTAATTCCGCTAAACCACTAACACCAATTTTACGTTTTACCGCTGGTTCAATTACAAATGGCCCTATACCTATAGTAAGCTCAGAAAGCTTAATAGAAGCGTGCTCTGTTGCTAAAACATAATCACAAGCAGCTGCTAAACCAACACCACCACCAACAGTTTTACCTTGTACCCTACCAACAATTAATTTAGAACAACGACGCATTGCATTAATTACATTTGCAAAACCAGCGAAAAACTGTTTACCATCCTCTAGAGTATCAATTGCAACTAACTCATCAAAAGAAGCTCCTGCACAAAAGGCACGATCACCTTCTGATTTTAACACAACAATAGCTACATCATCATTATTTGATAACCCATCAAATTCATTTGCTAAACGTCCTAACAATTCACTCGGAAATGAATTACTTGCTGGATGCCCAAATTCAACTATCGCAATCTTATTATCAATATGAGTGTATAAACTTCCGTTTTCTCTGGTTGTGCTCATTGTTACTTATTTTATTTTCAAAATTACTCTTTTTAAGAGCGAGATAAAAACGTATTTCTAAATTTAAGAATTAAAGGAATTCCCCTAGCTATTATCCATGCAAAAAAAGCAATCCAAATCGCATATAACTTATAACCCAAAGAATCCAAAATTAATAGAACTGGAATAAATACGAATGCTGTAGATAACAATAATACATTTCGTAAATATTTCATTTCTCCCATCCCTTTAAACATTCCATCATAAATAAAGGCAATAGAACAAATAGGCTGCATTACAAGGATAATCCAGAAAGTAGCATAAAACTCTTCCAAAACTTGTTGATCCTTTATAAAAATACTTCCTATATAATCATAAAACAAAAATCCGAAAAGTGCTAAAACTGCTCCAAAAGCGAGTCCGTAAATAATTAAGTTATTTCCTAGTTTCACTAAAGCAGTATATGACTTTGCCCCTAATAATTTACCCGACAATATGTTTCCTGCAGATGAATACCCATCAATCATAAAAGCCCCCATTAACCATAGGTTAAACCCAATTGTATAGGCAGCTATATATTCTTTTCCGTAAGATGCCGCATAAGACGTTGCAAAATACAATGCAGTATTTAAAGCTATGGTACGCACAAATAAGTTTAAAATCATTGTTATAAACCTTCGAATTTCTTTATTAAAAGGCAAAGTAAATTTTAATGATATTTGTGTTTTAGTTAATAATAAATATCCTGCTACAATTGCCATAACAACTTGTGCAATTACACTCGCATAAGCAGCTCCTTTAATATTCATTGCTGTAATATACCCCTCAACACCATATACTAAAACAATATCTAACAAGATATTTACAACAGTACCAATAATAGCAATTAACATTGGATACATGGTGTTTTGCAATCCTCTAAAAGTACCAAAAACTGCAATTACAAATAGTGTAAACGGAAAACCAAAAACACGTATTTTATAATACTCAATCGAATATTCTAAAATAGTACCAGAAGCATTATAAAACTGAAATATTTCTTTTGTAAAAGGGTAACTAATCCCTAAAATAAACAAACTCGTTATTAATACAATTACAATAGCCTGAGCTGGTAAATTTTTAACTTCATCTAATTTATTAGCTCCTATATATTGAGAAATAATAGATGAAATTCCGCTACGTGTTTGCCCAAACACCCAAATAAGCATCGACAAAAAAGCGCCAACAATACCAATTGCAGCAATACTTTCGGTGGCATTCACATTTACATTACCTACAATCGCTAAATCTGTAGTAGATAATAAAGGCTCTGCAACTCCTGCGATTAAAGCAGGAAAAGCTAGTTTATTAATTTTTTTAAAACTTATATCTTGTAGCATATAACAAGCTTTATAATAATTCGATTAGGTGTCGAAATTTATTAACAATAATTCACTCTTGCTCACAACAAGAAATCTATTATTTTTTCACTAACATTCGCTTAATTTCGTTCAACTTCATTAAAGCTTCAATAGGCGTAAGTGTATCAATATTTGTAGCTAAAATTTCTTCTTTAATATCTTCTAACAAAGGATCATCTAATTGAAAAAAGCTCATTTGCATTTCTTCATGCTGTGTTTCTTTTAAAACTTCTTTAACCTCTTTCTGAGCATTATTTTTTTCTAATTGTTTTAAAATTTTTTGTGCTCTATGAATTACCATATTTGGCATTCCTGCTAATTTTGCTACATGAATACCAAAACTATGATTACTACCTCCTGCAACTAACTTACGTAAGAAAATAATACTATCTTTTAATTCCTTCACAGATACATTAAAGTTTTTTATTCGCTTAAATGTAGTTGTCATTTCATTTAACTCATGATAATGTGTTGCAAATAATGTTTTTCCTTTTGATGGATGTTCATGTAAATACTCAGCAATAGCCCAAGCAATAGAAATACCATCGTAAGTAGAAGTACCACGACCAATTTCATCTAACAACACCAAACTACGTTCTGAAATATTATTTAAAATAGAAGCAGTTTCATTCATTTCTACCATAAAAGTAGATTCTCCCATCGAAATATTATCACTCGCACCAACTCTAGTAAAAATTTTATCCACAATACCAATTCTTGCATTCTGTGCTGGTATGTAACTTCCCATTTGTGCTAATAAAACAATTAATGCAGTTTGACGCAAAATTGCTGATTTACCAGACATGTTGGGTCCTGTAATCATAATTATCTGTTGCTGATTACGGTTTAAAACAACATCATTCGCAATATACTCTTCGCCAATTGGTAATTGTTTTTCTATTACTGGGTGACGTCCGTTTTTAATTTCTATATCTGTACTATCATCCATTATCGGACGCACATAATTATTATCCATCGCCAAAGTTGCAAACGATAATAGCACATCTATTTTAGCAACATTCTGAGCATTCTCTTGTACTGGTTTTACAAAACCAATAATAAACTGGACTAATTTTGCAAAAATATCAGCTTCTAATTGTTGAATTTTCTCTTCTGCTCCTAAAATTTTAGTTTCGTACTCTTTTAACTCTTCAGTAATATAACGTTCGGCATTCACCAATGTCTGTTTACGAATCCATTCTTCAGGAACGCTTTCTTTATACCTGTTTCTAACCTCAATATAATAACCAAACACATTGTTAAAAGCAATTTTTAAACTTGATATCCCTGTGCGCTCAATTTCACGAGCTAACATATTATCTAAATATTCTTTTCCTGAATTAGAAATATTTCTTAATTCATCAAGCTCAGTAGAAACTCCAGCCGCAATAGCATTTCCTTTATTTATATTAACAGGCGCTTCTTCTAAAACAGATTCAATAATTTTATCAATTAATAATTTACAATCATGTAATTGCTTTCCTATTTCTTTTACTGTTTTATTTTTACTTTTCCCGGCCGCTTCTTTTATTGGAAGAATTGCTTTTAATGAGTTTTTTAGTAAAACTACTTCTCTTGGTGAAACTTTACCCGTTGCCACTTTCGATATTAATCGCTCAATATCAGAAATTTGTTTTAATTGATAAATTACTGTTTCTAAAAAAGCATCGTTATCTATTAAAAACTTTACCAATTCATGACGCTGTTGAATCTCCTCTAAGTTTTTTAACGGTAAGGCCAACCAACGTTTTAACAACCTTCCTCCCATAGGAGAAATTGTTTTATCAATAATATTTAATAAAGACACTGAATTTACTGAGTTACCTCCGTATAATTCTAGGTTTTTAACCGTAAAACGATCCATCCACACATAGTTATCTTCGGCAATTCTGCTTATCGATTGTATGTGTTCAATTTTATTATGTTGCGTTTCTGATAAATAATGCATCGCTGCACCACCCGCAACAATACCTTGTTCTAACTCTTCAACACCGAACCCTTTTAAGTTTTTAACCTTAAAATGATTACTCAGTAATTCATTTCCATACTCTTTTTGAAAAACCCAATCTTCTAAATAAAATGTATGAAAACGATTTGTGAACAATTCTAAAAATCGTTGTTTATTTTTCTTTTCAACTAAAACTTCAGTAGGTGAAAAATTTTGTAAAAGCTTATCTATATACTCTTCGTTTCCTTGGGCAATTAAAAACTCACCGGTTGAAACATCTAAAAATGAAACTCCTACTATTTTTTTACCAAAATGTACTGCGGCTAAAAAATTATTAGATTTCGATTGTAATACCTCATCATTTAAGGCAACACCTGGAGTAACTAGCTCAGTAACTCCTCGTTTTACAATCGTTTTTGTCATTTTAGGGTCTTCTAACTGATCGCAAATAGCAACTCGTAAACCAGACTTTACTAACTTAGGTAAATAGGTATTTAGTGAATGATGCGGAAAACCTGCCAAAGCAGTTTCACTTTCACTACCAGCACCTCTTTTTGTTAAAACAATTCCTAAAATCTCAGATGCTTTTACCGCATCTTCTCCAAAGGTTTCATAAAAATCACCTACCCTAAAAAGCAACATTGCATCCGGATATTTCGCTTTAATTCCGTTGTATTGTTGCATCAATGGAGTTACCTTTTTTGCCTTTGTTTTTGCCAATTTTTAAGATTTTTAAATTAGTTTTGCGAAGATAGAAAAAAGTAGTTAGTCATTTACTGTTTTTAATAAACGGTAGCACTGTTTGTTTTTTTAAATAAAAGCACAAAAGACTCGTCATTACGAGGAAAAGTCACGAAATAATTTATTTATTTAGAATAACAACAACTTTCTTAGTGCCTTTCAATGACAAAATAAAACTGAAATTTGAAGTATTATGAGAAAACTAAAGAATAATGAGTTAGGTAGAATTACAGTTAACGAGTTTAAAGAAACTAAAAAAACACCCATTATTGTAATACTAGATAACATTCGTAGTTTAAATAATGTAGGATCAGTTTTTAGAACTTCGGATGCTTTTTTAATTGAAAAAATATATTTGTGCGGAATTACTGCTACGCCACCAAATAAAGAAATTCATAAAACAGCTTTAGGTGCTACAGAGTCTGTTGCTTGGGAACATATCAAAAACACAATTGATTTGGTTGAAAAACTACAAAAAGATAACGTTAAAGTTTTAGCGATCGAACAAGCAGAAAATAGTACTATGCTAAATAATTTCATTCCAGAACCGAACCAAAAATATGCAGTAGTTATGGGAAACGAGGTAAAAGGTGTACAACAAGAAATAGTTTCAGCTGCTAATTATTGTATTGAAATACCTCAATTAGGTACCAAACATTCTTTAAATATATCAGTAAGTTGTGGAATCGTGCTTTGGGATTTATTTAATAAAATCACTTCGTAAGTAACTATTTGAAGTAAAAAATGAGCCAAGCAACCTATTCATTTATAACTATAAAGCAAGTAATTTACCTTCATTTTAGTTATGATAAAAAAAATATTACGACATTAAATTAATATAAAATTTAGCTAATTTTTTGTTGTTCTCCGATAAACCCTTTATTTTAGGGATCTAAATTAACTCCCCCACTAAAAATTTTAATTAAAACTCTATTAACTATGGAAGACAAAAAATTACAAAAAGTGGAAATGTCACTAACTCCTGAACCAAACAATCCTGAACCAACTAATCCAAGTCCAATCAACCTAAATGATGATGGTGATGACCCTACCATTATCGTTGACGATCCAAATACTGGTGGTGGTACTGGAAGTCAAGGCGGTGATGGTAAATAAACTTACACTATAACACCTTGTTTAAAAACAAGGTGTTTTTATTTTTATGCTTAAATTTTTTCTTTCCTCTTTCTTATGTTTCTTTTTACAATCTTCTTATTCACAAAATGAAGATATAGATTCTGTTTTCTTTTATTTAAAAAAATCAGACAATTTTTATAATACTAAAAAAACCACTTTCCTTAAAAAAGCTGTTTTTTTTGCAAAAAAATCTAATGTCGACTCTTTAATAAGAAAAACTAATATTCAATTAGGTGTTCACTCCTTTTATAACAATCTAATAGATGACCTTAGTTTTGTTAACAAAAATATTAGTAAGCTCTATATAAAAACGAAGGACTCAACTTTATTAGCAAAACACCTACATTTCAAAGCTTTAGAACAAAAAATTTTAGTAAACGTTGATAGTGCTTTTTATTATTATCATCAATCTAAAAATATCTCTAGACAACTTAATGATTCGTTAGCAGTTGGGCGTCGCTTATTAAGTATTGCAAATTTACAACGAGAAGCAAAAGATTATTTAGGAAGTGAAATTAGTTCAATAGAAGCACTTAAATATTTAGAACCTATAAAGTCTTTTAAATATCTAGAAATAACATATAACATTTTAGGCATTGTTTCTGAAGAATTGAAACAAAAAAATACTGCTTTAGAGTACTACAATAAATCACTAAAATATAACAACTTAAACAAAAATGACATTGGTTATTTATATATTATAAATAATTTAGGGTTTCTTTACCAAAACTCAAACCAACACAAAAAAGCTATTCAATATTTCCTTAAAGGGTTAACTTTTGACAGTATTAAAGAAAAATACCCAATACAATATGCTTTTTTATTAGAAAATTTAGCCGCTAGTAATTTTTTACTAGGCAATAAAACAAATGTTTTAAAACAATATAATGAAGTTTTAAAAATTAGAGAAAAAATAAACAACATTAGCGATGGAAGCCTTACACATATAAACATTTCAGATTACTACAAAGATCTAAATCAAAATAAAAAAGCACTTTTTCATTCAAACGAGGCTTTAAAATACGCCAAACAAACCCATAACAATAAAAAATGGCTAGAAGCTTTAGAAAATCTTTCAGAATTAACGAAAGGAGAGCAATCAAAAAAATATTTACAACAATACATTAAACTTAATGATAGCTTATTTGATAAAGAGCGTCAATTAAAAAATCAGTTTGCTAAAATTAGGTATGAAACTGATAAAAAAGAAAAAGAGAACGTTGTTTTAAAATCTGAAAACGAAAAAAAACAAGTAGAAATAGTGTATCATAAACAACAACAAACTATTGGATGGCTAGCAGCCGCAAGTGGGTTACTATTATTTGGAGTAAGTGTTTTGTTTTTCTTTTTCAGAAGAAAAAAATTATTATACCGAGCACAGTTAGAAAGAATTGAGGCTAGAGAACATGAACGTCAACAGATTGCTAAATCACTACATGATGAAGTAGCTGGAGACTTACGTTTATTACATCAAAAATTAGAAAAATCGAATTTATTAGAAGAGGCTCAAAAATTAGATGCTGTTAAAGAGAATGTTCGTAACCTATCACATCAATTAAGTAGTATTAGTTTTGATAAAGTTTCTTTTAGAGATCAAATAATTAATTTAGTGAGTGATTATTTTGAACTCGATTTTAGAATAAAAGTAAGTGGTTTACAAGAATATAATTGGATTACCATAAATGATTCCATTAAACGATTATTATACTTAAGCACTCGTGAGAGTGTACAAAACTGTAAAAAACACGCTAAAGCTAGTAAAATAGTCATCGATTTTGCTATACAGAAAAATTATGTACTTTTGAGCATTACAGATAATGGCATCGGTTTCGACGCCAATATTAGTAAAAAAGGAATTGGTTTACAGAACCTGCAAGAACGTGTTGAAGAGCTAAGCGGCTCTTTAGATATTAAAAGTGAGGTAGGTAACGGAACTAAAACCAGTATTCAAATCCCCTTAAATGCCTGGACAAACAAAAATACTATTAGTCGATGACCATCAGTTAATTCTTGAAGGTATTCTTTCTTACCTGAAAGATATTGACAATTTACACATAGAAACAGTAAATTCTTGTGATGAAGCACTATCAAAAATAAAATCAAATCTTGCCGACACGCCATTTCATATTCTTTTTACCGATTTAAGTTTCGATAATAATGATGGTAATGTAATTTTAGACAGTGGTGAAGCCTTAATAAAAGCAATTCAACAAGAGGGAATTGATATTAAAACAGGGGTAATTACTGGTCATTCAGAAACTAACCGTGTGTTTAATGTTATACACAATTTAAACCCTTCTGCTTATATTTTAAAAGGAAATTGTAATACAGACGAATTAACGTTTGCAATACAAAAAATGCTAAAAGGTGAAGTGTATTACACACATAAAATACATCAAAAACTTTTAAAAAGAGCTTTGGTAGAAATTCAAATGGATGACATTGCTATTCAGATATTAAAAGAACTACCTAAACACGCTAAAATAAACAACTTAGAAGGATTTATAAAAAAAGCAGATGGAACTTTAGTTAAGGTACGATCTATAGAAGGTAAACTTGCAAAACTTCGTACCGATTTACAAGCACATAACAATACAGACTTGGTTCTAAAAGCCAAGGAGTTAGGTATTTTAGATTAATTTTTGCGGAAAACCACACTTTTTTTTGCGGTAATCCCTTTTCCTACCCGAAAACCTAGCTATATCTTTGCCTAAGAATGCTAAAACATTCTGGGGAAATTCTAAAAAAAAAGAGAAATTAAAATAAACCTTTCAGTTAATTCTGGAAGGTTTATTTACTTTATGAATACTTATCAAAATACAGAAAACCACACTTTTTTTTGCGGTAATCCCTTTTTTAAAACGAAAACCCTACTATACATTTGTAGCATCAAGTTTTCGAAAATATGGGGATATAACGAAAAATGATATTTAAGGGGAAAATTAACCTTCTAGACATTTCTAGAAGGTTTTTTTATTTAAAAAACTAATAAACAATACGTTATGCGGTAATCTACACTTTTTTTTGCGGTAATCCCCTTTTTAAAACAAAAGGTCTATTATATATTTGTAACATCAAGTTTCGAAGATATGGGGATATAACGAAAAATGATATTTAAGGGAAAATCAACCTTCTAGACATTTCTAGAAGGTTTTTTTTATTTAGAAAATTAACAAACAAGGCATTATGCGGTAATCCACATGTTTTTTTGCGGTAATCCCCTTTTCTGAATAAAAAGTCTATTATACATTTGTAGCATCAAGTTTCGAAGATATGGGGATATAACGAAAATGATATTTAAGGGAAAATTAACCTTCTAGACATTTCTAGAAGGTTTTTTTTATTTAAAAA
>NZ_KE387164.1:0-32586 GCF_000430545.1 Tenacibaculum ovolyticum DSM 18103 | reverse complement strand
TGCGGTAATCCCCTTTTTAAAACAAGAAGTCTATTATACATTTGCTGCATCAAGTTTCGAAGGTATGGGGATATAACGAAAATGATATTTAAGGGGAAAATTAACCTTCTAGACATCTCTAGAAGGTTTTTTTATTTAAAAAACTAACAAACAGTAAGTTATGCGTAAATCCACATGTTTTTTTGCGGTAATCCCCTTTTTAGAACTATTCTTTTACAATACCTTTACAGTGTTCTTTTGAACAAAAAATAAGGGGATTAATTTAAATATTTAAAAAAATGGGGATTTTTTTACTAAAAAAAACTACAGGAGTTTTAAACGGAATTTTATCGGCGTTATCTGAATTAGGTAAGGGAGCTGGTTACGCTTTAAAACACTAATAGTAGTTACTTAACTAAGGGTTGAAAACCTTCTTGATAAAATTATCAAGAAGGTTTTTTATTACCCTAACTTTAAATTGTAAATTGCTGTTTAATTTTCACATTCTACATTAAATGGCAAAATATATTGTTGCATTAGATCAAGGTACTACAAGTTCTCGCTCGGTAATTATTAACGAATCGCAAGAAATAATTGCGATGAATCAACAAGAGTTTGCGCAAATTTTTCCTCAATCTGGTTGGGTTGAACATAATGCTAACGATATTTTAAACACGCAACTTTCTACACTTAAAAAAACAATAAACCAGGCAAATATTCATCCTTCAGAAATTGCTGGTATTGGTATAACAAATCAAAGAGAGACTACTGTTGTTTGGCATAAAAAAACAGGAAAACCAATATACAATGCTATTGTTTGGCAAGACAAACGAACAGCTAATATTTGTGAAAAATTAAAAGAAAATGGGCTAGAAAATCATGTTCGTAAAACTACAGGGTTAGTAATAGATAGTTATTTTTCAGCAACTAAAATAAATTGGATTTTAAATAATATTGAGGGAGCAAGATTAGAAGCTGACAAAGGAAATTTACTATTCGGTACTATAGATACTTGGTTGTTATGGAATTTAACCAACGGTAAAGTTCATGCAACTGATTATAGCAATGCTTCTCGTACCATGTTATATGATATTAAAAACTTATGTTGGGATAAAAAACTTTTAAAAGAGTTAAACATTCCTATTTCAATGTTACCAGAAGTAAAACCTTCGTCTCACTATTTTGGAGATTATGAATTAGATGGTCATAAAATTCCAATAACAGGAATTGCTGGAGATCAACAAGCAGCACTTTTCGGACAAGCTTGTTTTAATAAAGGAGATGCAAAAAACACCTACGGTACAGGTTGTTTTATGTTAATGAATACTGGTGAAAACCTTGAGTATTCTAAAAATGGATTATTAACAACCATCGCTTGGGGAATTGATAACAAAATATATTATGCCTTAGAAGGAAGTGTATTTATTGCAGGATCAGCAATTCAGTGGCTACGAGATGGCTTACAAATTATAAATAATGCTAAAGAAAGTGAAACTTTAGCAAAAAGTATAAAAGATGAAAATCCGGTATATGTTGTACCCGCTTTTGCTGGTTTAGGTGCTCCTTATTGGGACATGTATGCTCGTGGTGCTGTTTTCGGATTAACTCGTGATACTGGCAAAAACCATTTAATAAAAGCTACTTTAGATTCACTCGCATATCAAACTAAAGACATATTAGATGTGATGCAAAAAGATAGCGAAGTTGAATTAACTTCATTAAAAGTAGATGGTGGTGCTTCTGCAAATGATTATTTAATGCAATTTCAATCAGATATTTTAAATACAAAAGTAGAAAGACCTGAGGTTATTGAAACCACTATTATGGGTGCCGCTTATTTAGCTGGTATAAACGTAGGGTTATGGAAACAAGAAGACATCTTAAATAAACGAAAAATTAACAACACCTTTTCGCCTTCTTTTCCTCTTGAAAAAAGAGAAAAATTATATAAAAAATGGCAAAAAGCTGTTGAACGAACTAAAAATTGGATAGATTAAAAAATTATGGGAAAGCTTAATGACAAAATTACATCAAGGATTAAAAAATTTATAGAAGCTCAAAAAATGTTTTTTGTTGCTACAGCTCCTAAAAATGGACGTATAAGTTTATCTCCCAAAGGGATGGATACTTTTCGTGTATTAAACGAAAATCGAGTTGCTTGGTTGAGCCTTACTGGTAGTGGTAATGAAACTTCAGCTCATTTATTAGATGACAATAGAATAACCATTATGTTTTGTGCTTTTGAAGGAGCTCCTAATATTTTACGTTTATACGGAAAAGCAAAAGAGATTTTACCAAATGACCCAGAGTGGAATGGTTTAATTTCATTGTTTCCTAAATTAGCAGGAACACGACAAATTTTTGACGTAACCATTGAGAGCACACAAAATTCTTGTGGAATGTCAATACCTTTTTATGAATACAAAGAAGAACGCAATCAATTAATAGATTGGATTGACGAAATAGGTGAGAGTGGTGTTAAACAATACTGGAAAGATAAAAACAGAACTAGTATTGATGGGTTAGATACTAAACTTAAAGAATAAACTTAGTTTGATTCTTAACCTATTTTCTAATAACTTCACTAACTCCTGATATAAATCATTGAAACGAACTCATATCATTAATGTTAGCGAAACTCAAAAAAACTATTTATTTAAAACATATTGTTTTTCAACATTATTATAAATAGGTGCAATTTTATTAAAACTTCCGCATCTTTGCCCCAAATTAGGTATTGTGGATTTTAAAGACAAAGAACTTATCATATTCGACTTTGATGGAACGCTTATTAATAGCATTCCTGATTTAACGTTGGCTATAAATAAAATGTTATCTCATTACAAGTTATCATCATTAACTGTAAAACAAGTCACTCCCTTTATTGGCAATGGCGCAAAACCTTTGGTAAAAAGGGCACTAGAATATTCAATAAAAGATGAAAAAATCTCGAAAGAACTTTTAGATGAAGCTTTCAAAATTTATTTTTCAGCTTACAAAGAAGTTACTTGTGCTGAAACATATATGTATGCTGGTGTTTTAGAAACATTAAACTATCTAAATGAAAAAGGATATAAAATGGTGATTTGTACTAATAAACCTTTTGGTTTTGTTGAACCCATTTTAGATAAATTATCAATTAAACATTTTTTTAAATGTTGGGTTGGAGAAGATTCCCTTTCAGAGAAAAAACCTAATGCTATGCCACTTTTTCACTTAGCCAACGAAATGAATACGACTATTGAAAAAAGTATTATGGTTGGTGATTCTAAAAATGATATTCTTGCTGCGCAAAATGCTAGTATGGAGAGTATCGGTGTGAGTTATGGATACAACTACAACGAAAACATTTCAGATTATAATCCTTCCATAGTTGTCGATAGTTTCAGTGATTTACAAGAGCTTTTTTAATATGAGTAAAATTTACAATGTCGGTATTATAGGAGGTGGAGTTTCTGGTGTTGTTATAGCATTAGAATTAGCCAAATATGGGGTTGATAATATTCTATTCGAACAAGAAGAAAGTGTTGTAAATGGCCCTCCTTTCTGCCATTTACATGCGGGTGGAAATTTATATCCTGATATCTCTGATGAGGAATGTAAAACACTCATGAAACAATCAATAGATATGGCGCGATTATTTCCGCAGTCTATTGACGAAAGGCCTACTTTTATTAGCGTTCCTACATCAGAAAAACACGAAGTAGATAAAATTGAGGAGCGTCTTAAAATGTTAGTTGAGTATTACACAAAATTAATAAATGAAGATTCTTCTAATGAAATTCTTGGTGCCCCAAAAGATTATTATAAAAAGTACACTAAAGACGATTTAATTGCTTTAGCGGAACAACCAACTGTTAAACATCCTAATTCACCTAATGAATGGATGTCTAATACTATTAAACTAATTGATCACAAAAAATTAAAAACGCCTGTATACTTAGTTCAAGAATATGGATGGAATCTTTTTAGGCTAGGAGCTCAAGCTCAATTAGCTCTAAATAAAACTGAGAAATGTAATCTAAAAACAAATACCAATGTTACGAATATTAAAGATGTTCGAAATAAAAACTTAGATTACAACTGGGAAATAACGACTAAAGACACAGTATATAAAGTAAATTATTTAGTAAATTCCTGTGGATTTAAGACAGGAAAACTTGATGAATTTTTACATTTAAATACAAAACGCTTAATTGAATTTAAAGCTGCCTATGTTTCTAAATGGCAGCCCATTTCAGGTTTAATTCCAGAACTTATTTTTCATGGTGAACGTGGAACACCAAATGGAATGGTACAGCTTACTCCTTATTGTGAAGACTATTATCAAATTCATGGAATGACAGAGCATATTACCTTATTCAAAAATGGATTGATCCAATCTAAAAGTAATGAACCGCAACCTGAATTTAATGATGCTATTAATCAAAAATTAGATCATGGTTGGAAAAAAGATGAAATAGAAACAAGAACTGAAAATGCTATTAAACTGGTTACTAAATTTGTTCCCACATTTAAATCTGCAACGACTGGTGGAATTCCTTTTTACGGAGCACAGCAAATTCATGGCGATAATCCAAATTTAAGAGTTGGTGAAGTTAGTTTTCCTTATAAAACATATGCACGAAGCGAAATTATTAAGGCTTCATCTGCCTTGACTGTTGCAAATAAAATAATACATAAAATTCAGGAAGAAAAAATTATTTCTTTAATTCCTAAAAGCTTAAATCGAAATTTATTATTAGATAATATTTCAAAGCATCAAATTGATAAATTGGCTAGTGAACTAGCTATTCAACGTGGTTATCCAGAAGCACTATCTCGATTGGTTATTGAGAGAAAATAATTATACTATTTTTCTAAACACTGATAAAAATCATATTTTAAATAAATACATACTACTATTTTTGAAATAAAATTAGATAATATGATACAACTGGTTAATTTACCTCTAGTTTCTTGGACAAATGGAACTATTATGATAGCCATTTTTGGATTTGTTTGCTTAGGATTAGTTGCTACTCTTTTAATTCTTATAAATAGCGGTAAGAAAAAACAGTAGTAATTTACATATATAGTTTTTAATAGTTGATTTAGAAGAAGTGCTCTTTTTATGTGTTGGTGGTTTAACTCTAGAGCACTTCTTCTTATTTTAATTTATTCTGTAAACTGAAATTAGCAACTAATATACAATCTTTGTATTAGTAATTAAGTTTCGATACTAATTGAACGCCCATTATACTTCATCGCTACACCTTCTTTATAATTCAGTATATATCATTCGTACTTAATCAAAAAAACATTACACATTAGTAACGATAAAATGATAAAAATCATATTATTAACAAACACATTAAATTATATTTGAAGCATTAGTCAAAATAACACTATTTAACCAACTAATTCATAATATTAAAACAAATTATATATTTGTAAGGTTAATAACTTAAGTAGTTTTTTATTTAAGAATTTTGATTAAAATAATTTTTTGAAGGAGCTCATTTTAGAAACTGGGGGGTTGACATTTTGAGCACTTCTTCTTTATTTATTAGTATTTAGGTAAAATAATATAGACCTATATACCAAAACCTTAAACATCACCATTACTTAATAAAATTACTAAGATTATTTTTGAAAGGGCTCATCTTAGAAACTGGGGGTTGACATTTTGAGTTCTTTTCTTATTTAAAAGCGTTTAAACCCGTAATATCTAATCCTGTAATTAATAAATGAACATCGTGTGTTCCTTCATAAGTAATTACACTTTCTAAATTCATGGAATGTCTCATTATAGAATATTCTCCTGAAATACCCATAGCGCCTAAAATTTGCCTTGCTTCTCTAGCAATATTTATGGCCATATCAACATTATTACGTTTTGCCATTGATATCTGTGCAGAGGTTGCACGTTCTTCATTTTTTAAAACACCTAACCTCCATGTTAATAATTGCGCCTTTGTAATTTCTGTGATCATTTCTGCTAACTTTTTTTGCTGCAACTGAAATTGACCAATCGGTTTACCAAATTGCGTACGTTCTTTAGCATAACGTAAAGCCGTATCGTAACAATCCATCGCAGCACCAATGGCACCCCAAGCAATACCATAACGGGCAGCATCTAAACATAATAAAGGTGCTCCTAATCCTGATTTGTTAGGTAATAAATTTTCTTTAGGCACTTTTACATTATCAAAAATAAGCTCACCTGTAATTGATGCTCTTAATGACCATTTATTATGTGTTTCTGGAGTAGAAAACCCCTCCATACCTCTTTCAACAATTAATCCATGAATACGACCTTCTTCATTTTTTGCCCACACCACAGCAACATCACAAATCGGAGCATTAGAAATCCACATTTTTGCACCATTTAATACATAATGATCCCCCATGTCTTTAAACTTGGTTTCCATACCTGACGGATTACTTCCATGATTAGGTTCGGTTAAACCAAAACTCCCCATCCATTCACCAGAAGCTAATTTTGGTAAATATTTTTTTCGTTGCGCTTCATTACCATAATTAAAAATTGGTCCCATTACTAATGAAGACTGTACCGAAGCAGTAGAACGAATTCCGCTATCGCCACGCTCTAGCTCTTGCATAATTAGTCCATAAGAAATTTGATCTAACCCAGCACCACCATAATTTTGCGGTATATAAGAACCAAAAGCACCAACCTCAGCTAAACCAGGTATTAATTGCGTTGGAAATTTAGCCTCTTGTGCTGCATCTTCAATAATTGGAGATATATTTTTCTTAACCCATTCACGAGCTGTATCGCGTACAAGTTTATGTTCATCAGTTAACAAATCATCAGTTTGATAATAATCAGGAGCTTGAAATAAATCGGGTTTCATAAGTTTATTTTAAAATTAATTACTGACTTTTTATGTGTTGATGATTGATAAATTACTTATCGTGGTTATATTTAAAAGTATTCTTTCAAAAATACTCAAAAAAATGGTTTTTAGTATCCATTTATGTATGTTTGTAATACATGAGATTTACGTTAGGACAACAAGAGCGCTTAAAAAGCAAAAAGTTAATAGGCAAACTGTATGAAGAAGGAAAATCTATAAAAGTTTTTCCATTTCGAATGGTATATATTCAAACTGAACACACTTCTAAATTCCCAGTTCAAGTTGGAGTTTCAGTTCCAAAGAGAAATTTTAAAAGTGCTGTTGACCGCAACAGAATAAAACGCTTAATGCGAGAAACTTACCGAAAAGAAAAACATACTGTTTACGATGCTGTAAACAGCCCTCATGTCTTTATGATTTCATATATTGCAAGAGATGAATGGGAATACGCCGATTTAGCGCGTAAAATGAAGCAATTATTAACACTTTTTATAGCAGAAACCACCGAAAATGAAAAATAGAAAAGCACTTTTTTTTGGTTCCTTAATTGTTCTTTCAATTTTATTCTCTTTTCAATCTCGTTTTTTTGAAATTGCTAAACAAATAGAAATTTATAACAACTTATTTAAGGAGTTAAACATTAATTATATTGATGAAATTAACCCTGGAGATTTAACTGATAAAGCCATTAAAAACACGCTTAAAAACTTAGATCCTTATACTAATTTTTTTAATGAACAAGATGTAGAAGATGCACGTATTCGTCGTGAAGGAGAGTATGGTGGTATTGGAATTTCAACCTTATACACAAAACAAGGTATTGTTATTTCTGAGGTTTACAAAGGTTTTCCTGCTGATAAAGCTGGTTTAAAAGCTGGTGATATTATTACACATGTAAATGGTCAAAAATTATTAGACTTTGAGAAAAGTCAATACTCACAAATGGTTAAAGGAACACCTAACAAAAAGATATCTTTAACCTTTAACAGAAATGATATTTCTAAAAAATCCGATTTAAAACTAGATAAAATAATTGTGAACCCAGTGCCTTTTTATAACATGATTAATGCTGATACTGGTTACATTATTTTAACAAAATTTACAAGTCAAAAAGCAACACAACAAGTTTCTAAAGCCTTTAAGGAATTAAAAAGTAAGGGAATGAAAAAACTAGTTTTTGATTTACGTAGCAATCCTGGTGGTTCGTTATATGACGCAGTAAATATTACCAACCTATTTATTCCGAAGGGATTAAAAGTAGTTGATACCCGAGGAAAAATTAAAAAGAATACTAGAACTTACACTACAAATAATGACCCTTTAGATGCTGAAATACCAGTAGTTGTTTTAATAAATGGTCGTTCGGCGTCAGCTTCTGAAATTGTGTCTGGTGCTTTACAAGATTATGATCGTGCAGTTGTTATGGGTGAACGTTCTTTTGGTAAAGGTTTGGTACAACGTTATTTCAACTTAAACTACGGTACTCAAATGAAAATAACCATTTCTAAATACTATACTCCGAGTGGTCGATGTATTCAAGAATTAGATTATGATAATAGAGATCCTAAAACAGGTGAAGTTCCAAAATTTTCTGACGGAACAGTAAATTTATTTACTACTAAAAACGGGCGAACAGTTTATGATGGCGGTGGAGTAACACCTGATGTAAAAATGAACTTCTCTAAAAAAACAACCGAAACAAAAAAGTTATTAAACTCGAGAGCTATTTTTAACTTTGTAACAGATTTTACGAATAAGAATAAAAACCTAGCTACAGATGGTTATCTTTTTAAATCTGCTGATTTTAAAAACTTTGAAAACTACTTATTAAATAAAGACACTGCTTTTGTAACTAAGGAAGAAAAATTATTTAAAAAAGCATATAAATCTGTAAATAACAACACAAATATTTCAAAGGAATACAATGTAATTCTTCAAAAATTAAAAAAGGATAAAGTTCAGAAAATAGCAAATAACGAAGATCTTTTATCTAAAAAAATACAAAACGAAATTGTAAAAAGATACGTTTACAAAGAAGGAATGTTTAAACATCAACTTCAAAACGATGAAACCATTAATAAAGCCGTAAATTTACTTAATAATCAAAAAAAGTATACTGCTATTTTAACAAAGTAACATCAATAATAAAATTTTGTATATTTTAAGTTTATAAAAAATAGATATGTCAAAACCCAACCATAAAGAACGTACCAGAGCCCAAGAATCTACCAATGCGATAGAAAAATTATACATTTCTATGCGACATTTATTTAGTCGTGGTTTTTATAAACCAATGGGGATTTCTGGAGAAACATTACGTAAATCATTATTACAATTAAGACCTGAAATTTACGGGTCAATCGCAGAGAACAAAACAGAATTAAACGGTTTAGTTTATATTATTGAACGACTTCCTGAAGGTATTGAAGAATGTCAATTCATCAACTTAACTGCTGATGAAGGGTACCGAAATTCAAAATTCAAAACAATTGTTCCTCCAAAAAGAAGAAGAAATTGTTATCGTATTGACAAGGATCAAATGAATATTGAAATTACACGTGGTCGTTCTGAAATTTACGATATCCTTACACACCTTACTTTCTTATTTATAGAATCTCATAAAATTAAAGATCGTGTTCTTATTGAAAACGGAGAAGGTTTTATTAGAGAGTGGCTTCATTTAGAAGATATTGTTATATACAACAAAAAACTTACCGACGAAGAAAAAGATGTAGTAGTTGTACATCTTGGTAATATTTTAGGAAGAACTTACGACGAGGTATATGATGCATATAATACGTTTGCATCTGAAGAAAAACCAAACAGATTTTTTCATTTAATATATTGGTTAGGTAAACTTGCTATAAACGAAACTATAAATGAAGAAAAACGTTCGGTAAAATTTAGTTCGGTATTAATTGAAGAAATCGGACATCATTTTTACGGTGAAATTTGGGCTAATAACATTAAGAAAAATCTTGTAGATAATGGTTTAATAGAACGTCCTATTCATATTATTAGTGCGAATATGCACAGTGTTATGAATAGTATTTATGGGCAAAATGCATTACCAAAAGAAGTGAAGAAACACAAAGGTTTTGAACTTTTTGAGTTATTAAGTAATGCTAACAGCCAACCTTTACAAAAAGCAGTTAAAAAACATGCTTCAGAAAACGGGTTGATTTACCTAAAAGATACTTCTGGTACAAATATTAATGTTCAGATTATTGATACTGAAAAAATAGATTTTGATACTACTTCTTATAAAAAAATAAACTCAGTAGGTGAAAAGCCAGTAATTATAGTAATGGATTATGCATTTGGAGAGCAGGCGTATGAAACTATGGACGAATTACTAAAACCATACAAAACAGGTAAGAAAATAACTCATTTAGATGTTGTTTCTGTTTCTATAATGGGGAAAGCTGGTATTTTAGAAGGAGGTAAAGGAGATATTATGATTCCTTCTTCACATATTTTTGAAGGTACTGCTGATAATTATCCGTTTAAAAATGAATTAGCAAAAGAAGATTTAGAAGGCTTTGGTGTTCAATCTTTTGATGGAGCTATGGTTAGTGTACTAGGAACTTCTTTACAAAATAAAGATTTACTAAAATTCTTCCATGATTCTACTTGGAATGTTATTGGTTTAGAAATGGAGGGAGCACATTACCAAAAAGCAATTCAAGCGAACTCTAAAATTAGAGGAAATGTACGAGAAGATATTAAAGTACGATACGCTTATTATGCTTCTGATAATCCTTTAGAAACAGGAGCTACTTTAGCATCAGGCGGACTTGGAATGAGCGGTGTAACTCCTACCTATGCAATTACACAAAAAATACTAGAACAAATATTTTAGTCGCAAAAATAAACTTAAAACAAAGGCTTCTTTTAATTAAAAAAAGAGGTCTTTTTAATTTTTTATCTATTTTTTGAGAATTGTTTTGCTCGTAGACTTTTTTGTTATTCTATATTTGCACTCACAACACAACAACACAACAACAATGAATATTCTAATTTTAGGATCGGGCGGTAGAGAACACGCTTTTGCAAAAAAACTTTCTGAAAGCAACAAAATTAATAAGCTCTTTGTTGCTCCTGGTAATGCAGGAACCCAATCTGTAGCTACAAACATTGCTATTAATCCAACAAATTTTGCGCAAGTAAAAGAAGTTGTTTTACAACAAGAAATTAACATGGTCGTTGTAGGCCCTGAAGCACCTTTAGTAGGTGGTATTCACGATTTCTTTTTGGCTGATAGCGAATTAAAAAACATTCCTGTAATAGGCCCTAAAAAAGACGGCGCTTTATTAGAGGGAAGTAAAGATTTTTCGAAGCAGTTTATGATAAAGCATAACATACCAACTGCAAAATATCAATCATTTACAGCGAGTACCTTAGCTGAAGGAAAAACTTTCTTAGAAACTTTAACGCCTCCATACGTTTTAAAAGCTGATGGTTTAGCTGGCGGAAAAGGTGTTTTAATTTTAACTGATTTAGAAGAAGCTAAGGCCGAATTAGAAGAAATGCTTTCTAATCAAAAATTTGGAGATGCTTCATCAACTGTAGTTATTGAAGAGTTTTTAAAAGGAATTGAACTTTCTGTATTCGTTTTAACCGACGGAAAAAATTATAAAATTTTACCTTCTGCTAAAGATTACAAACGTATTGGTGAAGGTGATGCTGGTTTAAATACTGGTGGAATGGGTGCTATTTCTCCTGTTCCTTTTGCTACTGATGATTACTTACAAAAAGTAGAAGAACTTGTAGTAAAACCAACTATTGATGGTTTACAAAAAGACGGTATTGATTATCGTGGTTTTATTTTTATTGGATTAATGAACGATAACGGAAACCCATCTGTTGTAGAATACAATGTTCGTATGGGAGATCCAGAAACTGAGGTTGTTTTACCAAGAATACAATCTGATTTAGTAGATTTATTTGAAGGTGTTACTAATCAAACTTTAGGTGAAAAATCATACGAAGTTACCTCTCAAACTGCTACAACGGTAATGTTAGTTGCTGGTGGATATCCTGAAGCATACGAAAAAGGAAAAGAGATTACTGGTTTTAATACTGTTACAGATTCTATTGTTTTTCATGCAGGAACAACAGAAAAAGACGGTAAAGTAGTTTCTAACGGAGGTAGAGTAATGGCGGTTACTTCTTTTGGTGATTCTATTGAAGAGGCACTTAAAAAATCATATAACAGTATTGATAAGATTTCTTTTGAAGGAATGAATTATCGAAAAGATATCGGATTCGATTTAATATAAATTTAAAAAAAAGGAGTTGATTTTATCAACTCCTTTTTTTTGCTATAAATTTGGCTGCATCGTTCAAAACAATACAAAGGTGTTCTTAACGAAGAAACAAAAGATTACTTCGAATAAGATATTCTCGTAATATCGTTATTCTTAAAAACCTCATCATTCAAAACGAAGTGAAAGAATCTTTAATTAATAAACAAATGATTACTTCTAATTAAAAAACACTCCTTTCAGCTACATTGCTTTGTCTAAAGTAAACGAAAATTCAGAACCTTTACCAAACTCACTTTTTAGTAAAATAGTTTCGTTATGCGCCTCTATAATATGTTTTACGATAGATAATCCTAAACCAGAACCTCCTTGTTCGCGAGATCGACTTTGATCTACCCTATAAAAACGTTCGAATAAACGAGAAGTATGCTCTTCTTTAATTCCTTCACCATTATCGCTTATCTTAATAAGAAACTTATTTGAGTTGTAGTTTTCGATGCTTACAGTAGTTGCACCATCTACCTTACCATACTTTATAGAATTTACAATTAAATTGATTAAAACCTGCTCTATACGCTCTACATCACCTTTTACAAAGCGTGGAAATTCGTAAAGACTATCAAACATTAACGTTATGTTTCGTTTTTTGGCTTTCATCTCAAATAAATCAAAAACGTTTTGAACAACTTCTAGAATATTAAAAGTTTCAATATTCATTTTCATTCCTTCAGTTTCTAACTTAGCAATCATATCTAAGTCTTTAATAATTGAAGTTAATCGCTCTACTCCTTTATTTGCTCTACCTAAATACTTTGTACGTATTTCTTCATCTTCCGCAGCACCTTCTATTAAGGTTAAAATATAACCTTGTACTGTAAACAACGGTGTTTTTAATTCGTGTGCTACATTTCCTAAAAAATCTCTTCTAAAAGAATCTCGTTGTGTTAATACCGCTATTTCCTTACTTCTTTCTTCTACGTATTTTTGCACACTTTCCGTTAATGCCTCAGCATCGGTTGTTACATCTTTTCTTTCTAAATCATTAACATCTAAAATAGAAATATCTTCATATAACTTTTTTACTCTTTGATAAATAAAATGCTCTGCTCTATATTGAATAATTAAAAACGAAATAACAAACATTACAATACCAAAAACAATAACAGCTCCTATACCTAATAAGTTAATTAAAAGAAAGTACGATAATAGGGCAACTACCACAGATATTGAAGTAGAGTATAATGCCGACCATAGTGCGTATCGGTATGTTTTTTTAATTTTTTTCATTATAAAATAAGATTTTAAAAGTGAAGTACTAGGCAACCTAAAATTAAAATACTGCTTTAGATAACTATGGTTTTTATGCATAAAGTTATCTAAAACAGTACGTAACTATTTTTAAACTATTATTTTTCAGACTCTAAAACGAACTTATATCCAACACCTTTAACGGTTTTAAAAAAGTCGTCTCCAATTTTTTCGCGAAGCTTACGAATATGCACATCAATTGTACGTCCGCCAACTACTACTTCGTTACCCCAAACACTATCTAAAATCACCTCTCTTTTAAATACCTTTCCTGGCTTAGAGGTTAATAATGATAGTAATTCGAATTCTTTTCTTGGCAGTGCTATTTTTTCAGTTCCTTTAAATACCACATACTCATCTCTATTTATAACAATGTCGCCAACTTTAGTTGTACCATCAACACTTTCATCCGTTTTTAAACGTCTTAATAAAGATTTTACCTTGCTTACCAATACTTTTGGTTTTACTGGCTTGGTAATATAATCGTCTGCACCTGCATCAAAACCTGCAACTTGCGAATAATCTTCACCTCTTGCAGTTAAAAAAGAAATAATTACATCTTCTAAAGATTTAATGTTTCTAATTTTTTCGCAAGCTTCAATACCATCCATTTCAGGCATCATAATATCTAACAATATTAAATGCGGACTTACTTTTTTTGCCTTTGCTACTGCTTCAGCACCGTTATTAGCTGTAAAAACTTGATAGCCTTCTGACTTTAAATTATATCCTACTATTTCTAAAATATCAGGCTCATCATCAACTAGTAAAATTTTAACATCATTCGTATTCATAGATCGTTTTATATTGTGTTATCCAAAAGTAACTATAATATTACAAACCCTGCACGCTACCTTTTAACTTAACATTCATTTAATCATTCATAAACCTTCGCTTAAATTCGAAAGTAGGTAAATATAAAAGGTAATTATTTTTTTAAGCAAGGTTTTGTACCTTTATAAAAAAAATTGCGACAAAAAATAGTTGCATATAAAAGTACTGTTTATCGCTATAAAAAGAAAAAATGCTGCATAAAATTAACATCCAAAACATTTTATTTTTAGATATTGAAACTGTTCCTGAAGTAGAATTATTTGCCGATTTATCGGAAGAAAAACAAGAATTATACGCTTTAAAAACAGAATACCAACGAAAAGATGAAACTACTGCCGAGGCATTTTACCATCGTGCTGGTATTTGGGCGGAGTTCGGAAAAATAATTTGTATCTCGGTTGGTTACTTTATTGATATAAAAGGAGAAAAACAACTACGGATTACTTCTTTTTTTGGTGATGATGAAGCCAGTATCTTAACTGACTTTAAAAAATTACTCGATACTCATTTTAACCAAAACAAACATTTATTGTGTGCGCACAATGGTAAGGAATTCGATTTTCCGTACATAGCCCGTAGAATGATTATTAACCGAATAAACTTACCTAAAAAGTTAGATTTATTTGGAAAAAAGCCTTGGGAAGTTCCGCATTTAGATACTTTAGAACTATGGAAATTTGGCGATTACAAACACTATACTTCTTTACGTTTGTTAACATCTATTTTAAATATTCCTTCACCTAAACAAGATATTGATGGTAGCGAGGTAGCCAACGTATATTATAAAGAAAAAAACTTACCACGCATTGTTGAATATTGCGAGCGAGATACTATAGCTGTAGCGCAATTGGTACTCCGTTTTTTAAACAAACCGATATTAGAACAAAAAAATATTGTTACAATATAATTTGTAATTCCCTTTGGTACAAATAGATAGATTTATTACATTTATCTCGAAAAATCGCTAAAGTAAAAGTCCCCTATTCTTTTATTTTTTAAATATTGATGATATATACTTTCTTAACGGATACCCGTAAAGGAGTGTGATGCGCTATGTTTAATTTGTCGATTAAAACACCTTTATAAAGGCAAAAAAATCCATTTACTATAAATGAAGATTACTAAAAAAATAAGATTAGATATACTAAGAGTATTACTTTCTGAGTCAGATTTATTTGGCGAATCACAAGATGATATTAATATCATCAATTTTTTGGATGAAATGTTTGAATTAAAATCATTACCTTCAGAAGATAGTAGATATTCTAACGCTTATGATGATGCTTTTCAACATTTAGTTAATAATTATGATTGGGAATATGAATATGTTCTTACTGAAAGATTCAGTGTCATTAGTGACTCCAAAACTTTCATTAATTTTTTAAACAAAGTTATTCATCCAAATACTCGAAATAATGAAGATGGAATAACGAAATATTATCTTTTAGTTAATCCATATTTAGAAAAAGAAACCTTAAATTTTTCTCTTGATTCGTATAATGAAGAAGGACTTTCAATCTTTAAAATTAAAGAGTATGATATAACGAATTTAGCCCCTCCAACGATAATTAAAAACGAAATTCCATTTTTTGTAGATAATTCACCTGATGGTTTCTTTGATTATAAAAAATCTCACAAAAAGCCTAACCAATTCCCTTGCTTTGTTCTTGTTAATCATATTGGATGGAACGACTTTGGTAATAGATCCACTTATTATTTATATTACTACCCAAATATTTCAAATTGTAAAAAAATTGGAATAGTAAAAATTATTCACCAAGAAGTAGAAAAAACACCTAGTATACTAAATGAAAAATTTACCTTATTAAATGAAAACTTCTGTTCACTTGGACAAGAATATAACTACTATGAAAATATCAAATCATTATTTGTAAAAACATATGAAAGTATATTATGGGCATTAAAAGATTCTGCATTTTACCCTAAAATATTAGAAGAATTTGAAAATAATTATTTTTTTAGAAATTCTTTAATCAGATATGATGAACAAGAACAACTTTTACGTGAAGTGAAATATCGCTTATATGGTTACAATCTTAAAAATCTATACAGTTTCCAATATTCATTTAAAGCAAAATTTGCAGATGAAGCGATAGATGTACATTTTGATTTTGATGCAAATAAAATTGTACCTAGTAGAATATTTGCACTAATTGGTAAAAATGGAACAGGGAAAACTCAATTAATCTCTTCTTTACCAATTGACATTTCAAAGAAGAAGAATGATGTTTTCACACCCAAAACACCTTTATTTAGTAAGGTAATAGCCGTTTCCTACAGTGCATTCGATTCATTTGACATACCTAAAAATACGGCTGACTTTAATTATGCCTACTGTGGGCTTAAAGATTCAAAAGGGGAGCTTTATAGCACAAAGGGACTCAAACTTAGATTTCATGGTTCCTGGAAAAAAATTGCATCAAATAATAGATTTGATAAATGGCTTAATCTACTTCCTTTCTTTTTAGATCGTGAATTAATCAATGAGTTAATCGTTGATGATGATAAAGTAGATATAAAAGGTTTTAATAGTGTTAGTAAAAAACTTAGTTCTGGACAGAGTATTCTTCTTTACATAATTACTGAAATTGTTGCAAATATTAGATATGCTTCATTGGTAATTTATGACGAACCTGAAACGCACTTACACCCAAATGCTATATCTCAATTAATTAATGCGATTTATGAGCTTACTAATGAATTTCAATCTTATTGTATTATAGCAACGCACTCACCATTAATTGTCAGAGAACTTTTATCAAGAAATGTCTATATAATGGAAAGAGATGAAGCTATTTTAAGCGTTAGAAAACCAATCTCAGAAACATTCGGTGAAAACTTAACTGTACTCACTGAAGATATTTTTGGGAATAATATTATTCCAAACCAATACAAAAAAATATTAAATCGATTAGTTACTTCTGGTAAATCTTATAATGAAATAGTGTCATCTATTTCATCTAAAAATATTCCCTTAGGTCTTAATACAAGAATTTATTTAAAAAGCATTATTAATGAGAAATCTTAAAGTACATAGTGGTAATACTTCTGATTTCTTGGATGAAATAGTTGCTTCAAAAAGAAATTCTTCTGAAAACCCAAATTATAAGGACAGAATTGATATTCTTGTTCCTGCTATTAAACTGTTATATGAAGATTATGAAATAGCTCACAATGCTAACAATCATATTAGTTTAACTCCAGATGGTTATGCAAATCAAGATAAATCTGATTTACTTAAATTATATACTTCAGGAAACTCAAGATTAGTCAAATTAAAGAATAGCATCACAACTGTTTTAGACAATAGAGCTATGAACACTTGCCAATATTGTACAATTACACCAATTGGCTCTTTAGATCATATTATTCCTAAAGATGAATTTCCAGAATTTTCTGTAAACCCTAAGAATTTATTGCCCGCTTGTACAACTTGTAACAGTCATAAAAGCGAAAATTGGAAAGGAAATAACAAAACGCTTTTCTTAAATCTATATACCGATATCTTACCTAGTGATCAGTATTTATTTGTAGATATAGTCGTTTTAGATGATAATATTCTATCAACTTTTGAGTTGCGTAATACGAATCATATTAATGTTGATTTTTTTGAATTATTAATAAGTCATTACACTAGACTTCATTTGCCGCAAAGGTTTAAACAAGAAAGTCATAAAATAATTTCTGAATTAACAAACCTAATCACTGCAATTAAAAGCCGACTTCCCAGAAATGAAGTTACAGAACTTGTGAAAGATAAAATAGAAGATGATAAAGCTCTATTTGGAAACAACTATTATAAATCAATTTTAGAAGAGGCTTTGATTAATAAACCAGACTATTTAAATCTAATTTTTGAATAAAAATTGTGTACAACAGTCCCAAAAAATATAAACGTTTGTACTAAGAAAAAGGTTTTATATGCATTAATAAAGTTTGCTAAATAGTAAACGGAAATGAAGTGCTAAATAACTACCTAATGTTTCTTGTAGCTCTATTGATTTATCTCATAAATTAATAGTAAGTCTTAACCTACTTCCAAAAAGTAATTCGGAATTTTATATTTAGTTTTTATTTATTACTTTAGTTAAAAAAACATAATAACTAACATTATGCTAGTGTGTTAAAAAAATTGCAAAAATATGACAAACCATTCCCTTTTTAATTTTCAAGGAATAGAAACAGATTTAGAAGCCGCTATAACATCGAGTATCTTCGATTTTAAGCACTGTGTTGGCGATGCCAAATTTTGGGCTGAAACAGATTTAAAACGAAGAGTAGAACAAAGTATGCGAGGCTACAGTCAAAGTTTTATAACGAAAGATAAAAACGGCTGTTGTGGTAATATAGATCCGCCAGGAAGTGGGTTTAAAGTTACTTTTGGTCTCCAAATTCAATTAGCCTATAAAGTACGGTTTAAAGCTAATTTAAACATAGGTTATGGGCAACGATATGGTAATTTTGCAGCAAATACATCTTTTCATGTATCAGCATATAATAGCGGTTTAGGCGTTGGCGTAGATAAAAGCAATATGGTAGTAGATGTTACTGCTGCTGCAAATGTTATTGTTGGTGGCGGATACGGTACTCCTTTGAAATCGTATACTTTAAATTATAATTCGGAAAATCCCATGTTAAATAATTTTGAAAATTCATTTAGATATGGTCAATTATTTACTTGGAATTCTGCCTTACACGACAATCAATTTTCTTTAGATAAATTACAACGAGAAGGAATGATTGGTTTTCGCCTAGGAAATGTAAATGTGAGTTCGAATAACGATACAAAACGTGCTTATTTTGGTGGAGGAACCGATATGGGTTGGACTGGTGGTTTAACAATTGTTACTCCTTTAATTGAAGTTGGGTTTCAAGATTTTTCAGGGGATTATCAACATGATGCTATCGAAGAGTTAAAAAAGAAAAAATTAGATAAAGAGATCAAAGAAGTAAAAAATAATAAAAACTTATCTAAAGAAGAAAAAAACAATAAGATTAAAGTTTTAGAAAGTAATTTAAAAGATTTAACTTTTAGTAAATATCATAATCAAACACCTTCACAAAAAAAATTAAATAAAGCATCTACTTACATTCGTTTTAATCAACAAAACGGTTATAATGCAACGATTGATGTTATTGGTGATGCTTGGTTACAAAATTTTATCCATCGAACAATAAAGGATTTTAGATTTGAATATGAATATAAAAACATAGAAGGATGGGGTGGAATAAAATTTTAGTTATTTCAATAATTTTATTAAGCAGTTGTAAAAATTATTATATAAACGAAAAAGGAGGATACAGACCTAAAAATTCAAAATTTAAGTTATCTAAACCTCCATATAAACTAATAAAAGATGATTTAATAGATGTTAATTCTATATATGTAAATATTACAAAGGTAAGTTATGGAACAAAAACAGATATAGATAATAGTATTATTCGTTTCTTTTCTAACGGACATTATTTAGAGAACTTGGAACCTTATACTGATAACATCAACCTAAAAAAGCTAAACAATGTAAACAACTCATTATTAATTGGCTACTACAAGATTGAAAATAAAAAAAATATAACAATTGACTATTATAGTGTAAAAAAAGCAGAAGGAGGTTCTTATCATAAAAGAAAAGGCTACATAAGAAATGATAGCTTATTTTTATTTTATGATTCATTTAAAAACAAAGAGTTTCCTAAACCAAATAAAAAAAACTGTAGAATATATATTCGAAAAAAAGTAGACGGTTTAACAGGAGCGCCTGATTGGTAAATATTTTACAACAGAACAAGGATAAAAGGATGGGGTGGAAAAAAATTTTGATACTTGGTTTAGTTTCTTTTTCAGGATGCTA
This sequence comes from Tenacibaculum ovolyticum DSM 18103, assembly GCF_000430545.1. Classification (GTDB taxonomy): domain Bacteria; phylum Bacteroidota; class Bacteroidia; order Flavobacteriales; family Flavobacteriaceae; genus Polaribacter; species Polaribacter ovolyticus. Next base: position 12,462 of record NZ_KE387164.1, on the reverse strand, counting down.
TAATTACACCTATAAAAATGGAGGCCACCGTCCTAAAAAAAATAAATTCACATTAGCAAAAGCACCTTATAAATTAAAAAAAGAAGATTTAATAAAAACAGAAAGTCTATACTTTTCTAACGATACATTAACTTTTGGAAATGGTGAATATAATAGTCTATTTTACATAAAATTCTTTAAAAATGGTCGTTGTTTTGAAAGAAGTGTTGATATTTCTGAAAAAACAGATATAGAAAAGCTAAACACAGCTACTACCCCAGGGTATTATGAGGTAATAAATAATAATAAAATAGAAATGGAGTTTTTTTATGTAAAACATAAAGAGAGAAGTTGGTATTCAAAATTTACTGGTTTTATTAGAAATGATACTTTATTTATTAAAGGGATCAATAAACAAGAACAAGAAGTTTTAAGAGCTTACATTCCTGAAAAAATAAAGGGATTAAAACAAACAACTGATTGGTAAACATTTTACAAAGAAGCACTATATTTGAGACTGAAAAAAGAAGCTTTTAGATTTTGAATATAAATGTATAGAAGAATGAGATGGATAAATATTTTAATAATAAGCTTAGTTTTCTGCTCTTTTACAAGCTGCTCGACTTACTATCATACAAAAAACGGAGGTATTAAATATAAAAAAACAATGGCTTTAAAGAAAAATAAATTGATAAATGAAGCTAATAAATTAATAGCTTTAAAATATCCAGAATTTATTTTTAACCCTAAAATATACGAAATCACAGTTTGGGCAAACACTAAAAAAACAATCGTTAAGTACAGGCGAATTATTCAGTTTACGCCTCTTAATAAAAAAGTTGAAAATTTAAATTACGATATAGAAGTTAATCTCACCAACAAAAACATTTCTCCTTTTGATATTTGGGGTTTCGATAAGTTTTACATTCCAACAGCTAAAGACCAAGAAAAAATTAATTTTGTAATAGAAGCGTTTGGTTTACCACGATTTGGCTTTAATAATAGCATTATTGAATCAGCCGATATGTATAGCATACATGTAGATAACGAAGTAGCCTTTGGACGCTATTTTATAGACAAAATAAGTGGTAAAGAGTCTATGGGATCTATAGAGTCTAGCTATGTTCAAGATACTGGCTTTCCTGAATTTATTAATCCAGATCCTTTAATTGAAATTAAAGAATAATTGTAGCCAGTTTTTACATAACTCTATAACTTTTTTTTATTTGCTTTACACAAAGCAAATAAAATGTTACTCCCCTTCTAATTTCATAGAAAGTTCAAACCAACGTTCTTCTTTGGTTTCTAAACTATCAATTGTTTCTTGTAGCTCTATTGATTTATCATTAATTTCTTCAGGAGAAAATTCACCTTTATTAAATTTCCCTTCAATTAATTGTTTCTTTTTTTGAAGTCTTTCAATATCTTTTTCTAATAAGCCCCATTCACGTTTTTCATCAAAGTTTAACGCTACCTTCTTAGCTTTTTTAACAGGTTTTACAACCTCTTTCTTTACTTCTCTTGCTTCTTTTACCTTAGAGTCTTCATAAGCCCTAAAGTCTGAGTAATTACCAGGGAAATTATCAATTTGCCCCTCACCTCTAAACACAAATAAATTATCAACAATTTTATCCATAAAATAACGGTCGTGAGAAACCACCATTAAGTTACCCGGATAATCTAATAAGAAGTTTTCTAAAACATTTAGAGTAACAACATCTAAATCGTTAGTAGGCTCATCTAAAATTAAAAAGTTAGGATTCTGAATTAACACCGCACATAAATACAGTCGTTTTTGTTCTCCTCCACTTAATTTTTCTACAAAATCATATTGCTTTTTTTTGTCAAAAAGAAAGCGCTCTAATAATTGACTTGCAGATATTTTACGGCCTTTCGATAATGGAATGTATTCTCCGAATTCTTTAACTACTTCAATTACTTTTTGCCCAGGTTTTATTTCAATTCCGTTTTGGGTGTAATATCCAAACTTTACTGTTTCACCAACTGTTACTTTTCCACCATCTAATTCGATACCTCCAGTTAACATGTTTAAGAAAGACGATTTACCTGTACCGTTTTTACCAATAATACCAATACGTTCTCCTCGTTTAAAAACATAATCAAATCCGTCTAAAATTACTTTGTCATCAAACGATTTTTTCATTTTATGAAGCTCCAAAATTTTGCTTCCCAAACGCTCCATGTTAATTTCTAACTGTACTTCATGCTCGTTACGTCGCTGGTGTGCTTTATCTTTAATTTGATTAAAATCTTCAATACGAGATTTAGATTTCGTAGTACGTGCCTTTGGTTGGCGACGCATCCAATCTAATTCTTTTTTAAACAAACTTTTTGCCTTTCCTAAATTGGTAGCTTCAAGTGCTAAACGTTCTTCTTTATTTTGTAGGTAATACGAGTAATTACCTTTGTACTTATATAATTGCCCGTTATCTAATTCGATAATTTCATTACACACACGTTCTAAAAAGTAACGGTCGTGCGTAACCATAAATAAGGTTATTTTTTCTTTAGCAAAAAATGCTTCTAACCACTCAATCATTTCTAAATCTAAATGATTAGTAGGCTCATCTAAAATTAATAAATCTGGTTTTTTAATTAATACAATAGCTAATGCTAATCGTTTTTTTTGTCCACCAGAAAGCTTTCCTACTTTTAACTGTAAGTTGTCTAGCTTTAATTTAGATAGTATTTGCTTGTATTGCGTTTCAAAATCCCACGCATTGTATTGTTCCATTAACTCAAAAGCTTCTTGAAACGCATCAGCATCATCAGGATTTTGTACTGCTTTTTCGTATTCCTTTATTACTGATAAGACTTTATTATCTGTAGAAAAAATAGTTTCTTCAATCGTTAAATCAGGATTTAAATTATCCGCTTGCGATAAATAAGCAATATCAATTCCTTTTCTGCTTACTACTTGCCCAGAATCAGATTCGTCTACACCTGCAACAATATTTAAAATAGAGGTTTTACCACTACCGTTTTTAGCAACAAAAGCTATTTTTTGATCCTTATTAATTCCGAAAGAAATATTATCAAATAATACTTTTTCTCCGTATGCTTTTGCTATGCCTTCAACCGATAGATAGTTCATCTTCTAAATTTTATGCAAAGAAACAAAAAACCCGAGCAAATGCTCGGGTTTTATTTATTTAATAAGAAAGTCTTATTATTTTTTCATCAATTTAGTTGTTAATCGCTTTTGACCATCGTTAACTTCTAAAATGTACATTCCTGTTTTTAAGTCAGATACATTTATACTAGACGTATCTAAATAACCAGATTGTACAACACTTCCAATTGTATTTACAATTTTATAAGTCATATTAGCTGACTTAGATGCTAATTTAACTTTTACAAAATCTACAGATGGGTTAGGATATGCTTTTAAGTCTAAACTTTCTTGACTTTTAATAGTTTCTCCTGATACAGCTGCTACAGCAACTACTGGTGTTGCTATTATATTAACGGTATAGTCTTCTACTTCACCATCTCCTAAATTAGCTTCACAAGAGGTTGGTGCTGCATTGTATTTCATTGAAACACGCATTCTTGTTTGTCCTAAGGTTGCTGTTGATGGAATAACAACATCTGTTATTCTATTTGTTGTACTTGATGAGTTACCTGTAGTAACTTGCTCTCCTGCATCTGTAAAATCTCCATCTCTGTTATAATCTATCCAAACTGTAAAGTGCTCATTATATGCTGTTCCTGAAAAACCTGCACTTAACACTAATTGATTGGTACTTCCTAATGCTACCGTTGCTACTTTTGAAGTGAAATCTCCATATCCTTCATTCGCTGCTGTTGTATTTGTCATTCCTCCGAATGATACATAATCAATCCACTCATAAGTAACTCTTGTTCCTTTTGAATCACAATAAGAAACTGGAACAGCTAAAGTTGTTACGTTTACAGTATTACTTGATGATGATACATTTCCTGCTGCATCTTTTGCTTTTACTGAAAAAGTATAACCCGTTGAAGCTGTTAATCCCGTAACATTCATTGTAGTATTAGCTGTAGCTCCTATTTTTGTTGCTCCTTGATAAACATCATATTCAGCTACTGCTACATTATCTGTAGATGCTGACCAGTTTAATGTTAAAGCAGTTTGAGCCACACTTGTTGCTGAAGCATTAATTGGTGCACTTGGTGCTGTAGTATCTGCTTGTACCGATCCAATTACAACCGTATAATCTTCTACTTCTCCGTATTGAATAGACGCTTCACAGGCTGTTGGTGTTGCATTGTATTTTAATACCACACGCATTCTTGTTTCTCCACTCAATGCTGAAGATGGTACTGTAAATGTTCCACTTACTGGTGTTGTTTTTGATTTTGCTTTTGTCCAAACTGTTTCACCTGCATCTGAAAAATCTCCATCTTGGTTATAATCAATCCAAACTCCATACCCTTCACTATAAACTGTACTTGTCCATTTTGGGGTAATTGTTATTGTATTTGACTCACCTTTTGTTAAATCAGTAGAAACCGAAGTATGATCTGAATATCCATTTCCTCCTGTTGATGTATTACTTATACTTCCTAAAACTACTTTTTGAATGTATTCGTCATTCACACTTGCACCTTTTGAAGTACAGTAACTAACACTTACTACTGGTGTAGTTACATTTGCAATATTACTTGCAGATGACACATTACCTGCAGCATCTTTTGCTTTTACTGAAAAAGTATATGCTGTACTTGCTGTTAAACCTGTAACATTATATGTAGTTCCTGTAGCAGTTCCTAATTTAGTAGTTCCTTGATACACATCATACCCAGTAACCGCTACATTATCTGAAGCTGCTGTCCAATTTAATGTTAAAGATGAAGCTGTAATACTTGAAGCTGCTAAGCTACTTGCTGCAGTTGGTGCTTCATTATCTGCAACTACATTTGCTGTAAATTCACCTGTAAAAACTCCACGACCATATGTAGAAGCTATAATTTTATTCTGAGTATGATCTCCGCTAACATTCCAATAATCAAAAGAAGTAACACTAACATCACTCATACCATTATATGCTTGTGTCCAAACAGGATTTGCTGCATTAAAGTTTGACGTAGACCAAACTCCTAATTGAGTTGCAATAATAGCTTCGTTTCTACTTAATGGGTTTTGTAAAAAGTCTCTTACAGGTATATTTGGTAAGTTTCCTTCTTTATTTACCCAGTTAGCACCTGCATCTGAAGTTGCCCAAACACTTGTTACACCATAATTATGAATAGTTACAAAAATATCATTTGCAGTTGCTCCATATCGTACTGAAGAAATAGATCCCACAAATGGAGTTACAACATTTGTCCAAGTAGCACTTGAATTTGTAACACTTGTTAATTTCACTAAGTTTCCATCTGCTAAACCAACATACCATGTATTATTTGCAAAAGGTGAAGCTCTAAAAGCTGTAGGTTTTGCTGTTAATAAAGCATTTGTTATGTTTCCTTTTGTATTAGAAGCAACATTAATACTTTTTATAGATTTAGCTGTACTTGTAGATGCATTTGTTAATAAACGATTTGCATCACTATCATAATCCATTGGGTTTACAAAATCTCCCGAATTTTGATCATTTAATAAACTAGTTGATCCTCCTTGTATTCTACTTACCCCATTCCAAGGCAAGTTAAAACGATGTATTACATTGTTTACATAAGTTGCAATCATGTACTCACCATCTTTATCTATAAATGTATAAAAACCGTCACCTCCAGATACTTCTGTAGAACTATTAATTCCTGCTACGGCATTTCTAAATCCTTGCGTACCATTATCTTGAGCTCCTGCAGTAAAAATACCTGAAACATCTCCTGCTCCATCAGGACCAATAGCTGCTTTTACAAACTGAGTTACGTTATATCCTTTATTTCTTGAAGAAATTGTTGTTCCTGAATTACTAGAATAATATACACCTCCATCATTTCCAAATAAAATTTTTGAAGACGAGTTATTACCAAAAGCAATAGAATGTTGATCTGCATGTACGTTATTTGCTTGTCCAAATCCTCCATACCAGTGTGATAATTGCGTCCAAGAAGAAGCTCCATTTGTAGACTTAAATAAATCAATACCCCCAACATATAATACATCATCATTTGATGGGTCTGCTTCAATTACTAAATCATAAAACGCTTGTCCACGACAAAAATCGTTCGCAGCAATTCCAGTATCTGCATCATTAGGAAGACTAGATGTTGTTACAGAAGCAAATCCGTTTGTAGTTTTAAAAATACGTACAGGTGTTGCTGAAGTTGTTCCTTGTGCTAAAACGTATAATTTGTTACCGTTTGTCGCAGATGGCTCAATTTCAACTCTATTAGATTCTGTTAATGGTGAAGCTGCTGCTTCTGTCCAAGTAGACCCATTAGTAGAACTAAATAGCCTACCTCCTCCGTTTTCACCTAAGAGAGACTTAATTGTTCCCATCCAAAGAGTATTATTAGCACTTACTTCTAAATCATTAGGTATGTAATAATAATTGTTTCCACTAAAAGTATGTCTCATACTTGCAGTTTCAATTCTATTCCAAGTTACACCTGAATCAGTAGAACGATACAAACCTGCTGACTGCAAACCTAAGTAGTTTCTAGGGTTTCCTGAATCTCCATAAACATGTGCTCCTACCGCTACAAATAATTCTGTAGATGCTCCATTATCCCATGCTAAAATGTCATTTACAAAATGTACACCAGATAGGAAAATACTAGTTGCACTATGATTAATATCTCCTCCTCCAGCTGCTGGGATATTAACAGAGTTCCAAGTTGTACCACCATTAGTACTAACATAAACTCCGTTACCAACTACGTCTCCTCCTGTGTATTGCTCACCTGTACCAATATACCAAGTATTCGAGTTTCTTGGATCTACAGAAATAGATGTTACTGATAGATTTCCTGGTACACCTTCTACTCGTGCCCATTGTGAATTAGCATTACCTATATTTGTATTTCTCCATAATCCACCACTTACACCACCTGCATAAACAGTATTATTTGTAGCATCGTTAGGATCAAATAAAATTACTCTTGTACGACCACCAATATTATTAGGTCCTCTTTCTACCCAAGAATTACCTTCTTCTCCTGGACTTCTTCTACTTGTTCTTTTTCTTATTAAGTCTTCACGAACTTTCGTAATTTTTCCGTCATCTAACCTTCCTGTTGAAGGGTCAATTGACAGTTCCCACATTTGTTCAAAATATCTGTTTGGTGGTAAACCTTTTAATTTTCTTGTTTTCTTATCCCAAGTAAGAGATTCTTTGTAAGGGCTGTTTTTTAAAAATTCAGCGTGCTTTTTTCGTTGCTCTTCTATTTTTTTAGAACCTGTGTAATCTGATAAATAACCAGACCCAACAACTGAGATTAAAGCAATGGATAAACCACCTGCTAATAATTTTATTCTTTTATTCATGTAAAGGGTGTATTATAATAAACGCAGGGTGAGAAACTTTTTCTCATCCTACTATTTATTAATTAGTAAATAGATTCTTATTTTTTTAACAACTTAGTAGTAAATACTTTTTCACCGTCGTTAACTTCTAAGATATACACTCCTTTAGTTAAGTTTCCTGAAGTTTCCTGAAGTTTTGTAAAATTGTATCTACTACAAATTTGCGCTACTTCATTTTTGTCTTGAGCTTGTGTTTGGATATTTAATCCTAAGACAACACTTGTCAATACAAAACTTTTTAAGTATTTGTTTTTCATTTTTGGAAGGGTATAAGTTAGTTAATTAAATGATATTTTATTAAAAATAATGCCAATATTTTACCATTTATAGCGCGAATATATACAAAAAATAAGAAATTCATAATACAAGAAAAACAAGATTAATGTTTTATTCATAAAAAAAACTCGTTAAACCCAGTAATTTACTGGGGTTAGCGAGTTTTAAAAAAATATTTTATTTTTTTATTTTTACTTCTTTAAAAGTTTCGTTGTCAATACTTTTTGACCATCATTAACTTCTAAGATATACATTCCTGTATTTAATTTAGATACATTTATACTTGAAGAATCTAAATGACCAGATTGCACAACGCTTCCAATTACATTTACAATTTTATAAGTCATTTTAGTTGACTCAGACGCCAACTTAACTTGTATAAAATCTAATGATGGATTAGGATATGCCATTAAAGCTATACTTTTTTGACTTTTGATAGTTTCTCCTGATATTACTGTTGTTATTGTATTTACAGCTGCTGCTGTTATGTTAACTGTATAATCTTCTACTTCTCCATCTCCTAAATTAGCTTCACAAGAAGTTGATGCTGCATTGTATTTCATTGAAACACGCATTCTTGTTTGTCCTAAAGTTGCTGTTGATGGAATTACAATATCTGTAACTCTGTTTGCTGCACTTGATGAGTTACCTGTAGTAACTTGCTCTCCTGCATCTGTAAAATCTCCATCTTGGTTATAATCAATCCAAACTGTAAAGTGCTCGTTATATGCTGTTCCTGAAAAACCTGCACTTAAAACTAATTGATTGGTACTTCCTAATGCTACTGTTGCTACTTTTGAGGTAAAATCTCCATATCCTCCATTTGCCGCTGTTGTATTAGTCATTCCTCCGAATGCTACATAATCAATCCACTCGTAAGTAACTCTACTTCCTTTTGATGTACAGTAAGAAACTGCATTTGATAAGGTTGTTACATTTACCGTATTACTTGACGATGATACATTCCCTGCTGCATCTTTTGCTTTTACTGAAAAAGTATAACCCGTTGAAGCTGTTAATCCCGTAACATTCATTGTAGTATTAGCTGTAGCTCCTATTTTTGTTGCTCCTTGATAAACATCATATTCAGTTACTGCTACGTTATCTGTAGAAGCTGACCAATTTAATGTTAAGGTAGTTTGTGTTACGCTTGACGCTGAGACACTACTTGGTGCACTTGGTGCAGTAGTATCTGCCTGCGATGAGCCTATTACAACTGTATAATCTTCTACCTCTCCATATTGAATAGATGCCTCACAAGCTGTTGGTGTTGCATTGTATTTTAATACCACACGCATTCTTGTTGCTCCACTTACTGCTGAAGATGGTACTGTAAATGTTCCACTTACTGGCGTTGTTTTTGATTTTGCTTTTGTCCAAACTGTTTCGCCTGCGTCTGAAAAATCTCCATCTTGGTTATAATCAATCCAAACTCCATACCCTTCACTATAAACTGTTCCTGTCCATTTTGGCGTAATTGTTATTGTGTTTGACTCACCTTTTGTTAAATCAGTAGACATTGAAGTGTGATCTGAATATCCATTTCCACCCGTTGATGTATTATTTATTGTTCCTAAAACTACTTTTTGAATGTATTCGTCATTTACGCTTGCACCTTTTGAAGTACAATAACTTACAGGAGCTGTACCTGTTGTTGTAACTGATACATTAGAAACGCTTCCGTTACCACCTGATGTACAAGTAGCTTTTACAGTACACGCATAAGCAGTACCTGTTGTTAAACCAGTAATTACTTTAGATGTTCCGTTTACTGTACTTGTTACTCCATTTGCTGCTACCTCATAAGAGGTTGCTCCAGAAACTGCTGACCATGTTAAAGTAAATCCATTATCATTTATACTAGATCCAGAAAAATTAGCTGGTGCTGCTAAAGCACAAGTTTCTACATATGCTGCTCCAACTCCTACTGCATGCCACGCATTTGTAACAGATTTCACCTCATTACTATTTGCTCCGTATAAATCTTCAGCTGCTGTAATAGCTCCTGTTCTTGCATTTGCAAATGTTGAATTTGCAGATAAATAATTAGCTTCTAAACGGTAAGAAATTTTAGCTGCTTTTGCCATTCCAATTCCAGTAACGTTAAACGCATTATTTACATCATTTGTTCCAGAACCACCTACAGTTAATAAATAAAACCAATAGTTTAGTACTCCTGAGTTTGTATGAACACCACAATAATCATTAGATCTTGTTGGTGTACCACAATTAGGTTCTTTCCAATTTGTACCACCATAAGTATCAGGCTGATTTCTATCATTAGGGTTACTCATAGAACGTAAAGCAGAAGAGCCATTACGTCTATCTATTTCATCACCAATTAACCAAACTGAAGCAGATGGAGCAAGATCATTTCCGTTACCTTTTGCGAAATGCTCAACAGCAGCTCCCCAAATATCAGAAAATCCTTCGTTCAATGCTCCTGATTCTCTTTGATATGCTAAGTTTGCAGTATTAGAACAAACTGCGTGCCCTATTTCATGTGCAGCAACATCAATAGAAGTTAAAGCATCAAAAAAACCGTTTCCTTCATTTCCGTTTGATGAACCATCACCATAAGTCATTACAGATCCGTTCCAAAATGCATTATCATAACCAGCTCCACCAGCCACATCATCATAATGTACATAACTGTTAATTGCTGCTCCAGAACCATTGTAACTATTTCTACTGTGCTTTAATTGAAAGTAATCGTAAGTCATTTCAGCACCCCAATGCGCATCTAAAGCGGCATCGTCTTTTGCTGCGTTATTAAATTCTGCTGCTGTCCAATTATTATCTGAATCAGTAAAATTTGTTGTTGGATAACTAGGTCGACCACCACTATTATAAGTATTAACACCATTACCTCTAGTATTATCTCTTAACACATAACTACCACCTACAACTCTAGTTGTTATAGATCTGTTACCACTATATCTCGTAGCCGCATTACCCGTAGCTAATGCTTCTGTAAATTTTGCTGTTAAATTATTAACTGCTCCTAAATTTTTAGAAGAATGTGCATGCTCATCTAAATGTTTAATTGTAGCATTAAAAAACAAAGCTTCTCCTGTATGAGCATCTATATATAAATCACCCCTACTTAAAGGTTTTACTGTATATATATCAAATTTATAAGCTAACCTTGCTGTTTTTGTTCCTATAACCTCTCTCGGCAGAATTAATATCTCTCCTTCTGGTTTTTTGTAGTCTCCTAAATTTTTTGCTTCTTTTGGAAGTTCCCAAAGATACTTTTGAGCTCCTGTGTGAACTATTGCTCTTCTAAAAGCTGCCTGTTTAGATAATCTTGGTACAACATTTACTTTACCAACATCATACAACTCACCGTCCATAGTTCTTAATATACTATTTTTTGCATGTGCTGTATAAGTTCCAAATTCAACTTTTACTCCTTTAAATTTTTGTTGGAATTTTTCGTGAGTAAAGCCTAAATCATCAGTTTGAGTTTTGATTTTTTGTAAATTATCATTTACTGATAATTTTAACTTTTCTCGAATTAGTTCTGGTGCTCTTTGTAAAGACGTTCTTGAAGTTTTGTTAAATTCAATGTGTTTCAATCCTCTACTTTCTTGCGCGCTCACTGTAAGAGCTCCTGCAAGTAAAATAGATGACAACACGACTTTTTTAAAGTACTTGTGTTTCATTTTTGAAGGGTTTAATTAATTAATTATGATAAACGATGTTTTTATTAAAAAAAATATTAATATTTTATCATTTACAACACAAATATAATAAAAAAATAAGAAATTAATAATAAAAATACATTAACAGTATTTTTTTCACAAAAATAAACTCGCTAAATCCAATGAATTACTGGGATTAGCGAGTTTTAAAAAAAATAAATTATTTTTTAACGTTCTACTTCTTTAAAAGCTTAGTTGTCAATACTTTTTGACCATCATTAACTTCTAAAATATACATTCCTGTATTTAATTTAGATACATTTATATTTGAAGAATCTAAATGACCAGATTGCACAACACTTCCAATTACATTTACAATCTTATAAGTCATCTTAGTTGACTGAGATGCTAACTTAACTTGTATAAAATCTACTGACGGATTTGGATATGCCATTAAGTCTAAACTTTCTTGACTTCCAATATTTTCTCCTGATACAACTGCTGTTATTGCATTTACAGCTGCTGCTGTTATATTAACTGTATAATCTTCTACTTCTCCATCTCCAAAACTTTCACAAGAAGTTGATGCTGCATTGTACTTCATTGAAACACGCATTCTTGTTTGTCCTAAAGTTGCTGTTGATGGAATTACAATATCTGCAACTCTGTTTGCTGCGCTTGATGAGTTACCTGTAGTAACTTGCTCTCCTGCATCTGTAAAATCTCCATCCTGGTTATAATCAATCCAAACTGTAAAGTGTTCGTTATATGCTGTTCCTGAAAAACCTGCACTTAAAACTAATTGATTGGTACTTCCTAATGCTACCGTAGCTACTTTTGAAGTGAAATCTCCATATCCTCCATTCGCTGCTGTTGTATTAGTCATTCCTCCGAATACTACATAATCAATCCACTCGTAAGTAACTCTACTTCCTTTTGATACACAATAAGAAACTGCATTTGATAAGGTTGTTACATTTACCGTATTACTTGACGATGATACATTTCCTGCTGCATCTTTTGCTTTTACTGAAAAAGCATAACCTGTTGCGGCAGTTAATCCTGTAACATTCGTTGTTG
>NZ_KE387163.1:895044-1036098 GCF_000430545.1 Tenacibaculum ovolyticum DSM 18103 | reverse complement strand
CCAACCGACATGTTCAGTTGCAACGGGGAGCTTTCAAATAGTAGGGTATGATGCAGGAGATACTTATAGTTTTACACCATCAATAACTGCAACGAATATTTCAGGTACAGGATTGGTAACGGCATTGGCGGGAACAACCTATACATTTACAGTAAAAGATACTAATGGTTCAGGCTGTACATCATTAATAAGTTCAACTATTATAATTAATAATCAGAATTGTACTAATGCAATAGCTGATATTATAACAACTTATACAGATATAGCGGTAAATGGAAATGTGTTAACAAATGATGAAGATATTGAGGGGGATAGCCAATTAATAACATCAAATACAGATCCAAGTAATGGAATGTTAATTATCAGTTCAACAGGGGATTATACGTATACACCAAATCCAGGGTTTACAGGGGAAGATAGTTTCACGTACACAATATGTGATAATGGAACACCGCAAGCATGTGATACAGCTACGGTAACAATTACAGTATTACCAGTAACAGATCCAACAGTAAATGATGCGCCAGTAGCTAATAATGATACAGGAACAACAGAAGTAGATACTCCGGTAAATGGAAATTTAACGTCAAATGACTTTGATTCAAATGGAGATTTAATCACTATCAATACTACACCAGTGACGAATCCAACAAACGGGACAGTAGTAATTAACGTAGATGGAACGTATGTTTATACACCAACTTCAGGTTTTATAGGTGTAGATACTTTTGAGTATGAAATTTGTGATAATGGAACTCCATCATTATGTGATACAGCAGTTGTAACTATAAATGTAAATGCAGATAATGGATTAAATGATACCTATGCAAATGATGATGCGTTTAATGGAAATATAAACACAGTTATAGGAGGTGATTTATTATTGAATGATACAGACCCAGAAGGAGATGATCAAATAATAAATACAACAGCAATAGCAGGCCCTACTAATGGAGTTGTAACGATTAATGCAGATGGAACATTTACTTATACACCAAATACAGATTATGTAGGGCCAGATAGTTTTGTATATGAAATTTGTGATAATGCAGCAGTGCCGGTTTGTGATCAAGCAACTGTTTACTTAACAGTGAATGATACAAACACGACTGAAGCAGTAGCAGATATTGTAATAACTTATATGGATGCGGTAGTAAATGGAAATGTGTTAACGAATGATGAAGATAAAGAGGAAGATACTCAAACAGTAACATCAAATACAGATCCAACAAACGGAGTAGTAACAGTTAAAGCAGACGGTAGTTATATATACGTGCCTTTTAAAGACTTTGTAGGAAATGATAGCTTTACATATACAGTATGCGATGATGGAACACCACAAGCATGTGATACAACTACAGTAACAATCACAGTATTACCAGTAACAGATCCAGCAGTAAATGATGCGCCGGTAGCAAATAATGATACAGGAACAACAGAAGTAAATACTCCTGTAAATGGAAATTTAACAGCAAATGATTTTGATTTAAATGGAAATTTAATTACTATTAATACTATACCAGTTACGAATCCAACAAACGGAACAGTAATAATTAATGCAGATGGAACGTATACTTATACACCAACTTCAGGTTTTATAGGAGTAGATACATTTGAATATGAAATTTGTGATAATGGAACCCCATCATTATGTGATACAGCAGTTGTAACTATAAATGTGAATTCAAATAATGGATTAAACGATACTTATGCAAATGATGATGCGTTTAATGGAAACATAAACACAGTTATAGGAGGTGATTTATTATTGAATGATACAGATCCAGAAGGAAATGATCAAATAATAAATATAACACCAGTAATAGGTACTACAAATGGGGTTGTAACGATTAATGCAGATGGAACATTTACATACACACCAAATACTGATTATGCAGGACCAGATAGTTTTGTTTATGAGATTTGTGATAATGGAGCAGTGCCAGTTTGTGATCAAGCAACTGTTTATTTAACAGTAAATAATATAAATACGACTGAAGCAGTAGCTGATATTGTAACAACTTATGCAGGTGCTGAAGTAAGCGGGAATGTGTTAACGAATGATGAAGACAAAGAAGGAGATGGTCAAACGGTAACATCAAATACAAACCCAACAAATGGAGTATTAATAATTAATGCAGACGGTAGTTATGTATATACACCAGCTAAAGACTTTGTAGGAAACGATAGCTTTACATATACAATATGTGATGATGGTACACCACAAGCATGTGATACTGCTACAGTAACAATAACTGTGTTACCAGTAATAGGGACAGAAGAAAATGACGCGCCAGTAGCTAATAATGATACAGGAACAACAGAAGCAGATATTCCTGTAAATGGAAATTTAATAGCAAATGATTTTGATTTAAATGGAGATTTAATTACTATTAATACTACACCTGTTACGAATCCAACAAACGGAACAGTAATAATTAATGCAGATGGAACGTATATTTATACACCAACTCCTGGTTTTATAGGAGTAGATACATTTGAATATGAAATTTGTGATAATGGAACCCCATCATTATGTGATACAGCTATTGTAACTATAAATGTAAATGCGGATAATGGGGTAAACGATACTTATGCAAATGACGATGTGTTTAACGGAAACATAAATACAGTTATAGGAGGTGATTTATTATTGAATGATACAGATCCAGAAGGGGATGATCAAATAATAAATACAACAGCAATAACAGATCCTACTAATGGAGTTGTAACGATTAATGCAGATGGAACATTTACATATACACCAAATACAGGTTATGTAGGACCAGATAGTTTTGTATATGAGATTTGTGATAACGCTATTGTACCAGTTTGTGACCAAGCAACTGTTTATTTAACAGTAAATAATGTAAATAGTTTAGATACTTGTGTAGTTGTTTATAATGAGTTTACACCAAATGGAGATGGTATTAATGATGAATTAAAAATTGACTGTATTGAAAAATTTAAAAATAATAAAGTAGAAATATTTAATCGTTGGGGTAATACTGTATTTAAAATTAGTGGATATAATAACGAGGATAAGGTATTTAAAGGTATTTCTAATGGACGTGCTAATTTTAATGTAGATGATGAGTTACCAGTAGGTACATATTTCTATATACTTGATTTAGGTAATGGAACAGCAATAAGAAAAGGATGGATTTACATTAATAGATAAAAATTTAGTAATATTACAGTAGAATAAATTGATGTCTAAAAGTTTATATAAAATGAAACTAGTTTTAAAATTAATTTCGATATGTGTATTTGGTGTTATTAGTACAATACAAGCACAGCAAGATCCACAATATACGCAGTACATGTATAATACAACAAGCGTTAACCCTGCATACGCAGGTTCTAGAGGTAATCCTGTTATTACAGCGATAGGTAGAATGCAATGGGTTGGTTTTGATGGTGCACCAAATACTCAAAATTTAAGTTATGATACTCCTTTGGGCTATTCAGGTTTGGGGCTAGGTATTAACTTAATGAATGATGAAATAGGGCCATCTAGAGAAATTTATTTAGATGCTAATTTATCATATACTATTGAAACAGGTGAAGAAGGTAACTTGGCTTTTGGTTTACGTTTAGGAGGTAGATTGTTAAATATTGATTGGTCTAAAGGAAAAGCAAACCAAGATGAACTAGCTTTTGGAGAGAATATTAATAAGTTTTTACCAACAATAGGTGCCGGAATTTACTACCATGAACCACAATGGTATGTTGGATTATCAGTCCCAAATATTTTAAGAAAAGAACATTATGATGAAGATTTATCAACTAAGCAAATAACAGCGGTTGAGAGAATGCACTTTTTTTTAATAGCAGGTTATGTATATGATATAAATGAAGATTTAAAATTTAAACCAGCCGCTTTACTAAAGGCAGTATCTGGAGCACCTTTATCATTAGATGTATCTGCAAATTTATTATTTAATGAAAAGTTTAGAGTAGGTTTAGGTTGGAGATGGGATGACTCTATAAGTGCTCTTTTAGGTTTTCAAGTATCTGATGAATTACTTATAGGTTATTCATATGACTTAACAACCTCTAATTATAATGTAACAAATACAGGAACACATGAAATTATGTTACAATATCAACTCTTAAGAGATATAAAATATAGGTCCCCTAGATTTTTCTAAAAAAAATACATTCAATGAATTTTAAAAAGGTGATATTACTAATGTTATTAGTAATAACAGTAAAAAGTTACGGGCAAAAACAGAAGGTTGCAGATCGATATTTTGAAGAATTTTCATACTTACAATCAGCTAAGTTATACAAAGCTTTAATAGAAAAAAAAGGTGATAGTTCTAAACATATTTTAAGCCGTTTAGCCGAATCGTATTATAATAATGCTGATACAGAAGAAGCGGAGTTTTGGTACAAAGAGTTATTATTTAAGTATAAAAAAGATTTAGAAGATAAACATTTATTTAAATATGCTCAAGTATTAAGGAGTAATGGTAAATATAAAAAATCAGATTCTATTTTTCTACAATTAAGTTCTTCGGATAAAAATAATAGAAAAGAAGAATTAAAAAGAGAAAATTATTTATCAGATTATTCGAATAATAAGGCACGTATTGGCGTTAGAAATTTAGCAATTAATACAGAGTATTCTGATTTTGGAGGGTTTATATTAAATGGAAAGACTTATTATACTTCAGCAGTTCCAAAGGGAGTAAAAAAAGAACGTATTTATAAATGGAATAATCAACCTTTTTTAAATATTTATAAAGCAGATGAAGAAATTAAAAGTTTAGAAGGAAATGAAAAAGATACTATTTTAACTTTGGTTAACCATCGTTTAATAGAAACACCTATTACTTCAGAATTTCATGAATCTACACCTGTTTTTACAAAAGATGGAAAAACTATTTATTTTACACGAAACAATGTAAGTGGAAAAAAAGCAAGAAGAGATAAAAAAAATACATCAAATTTAAAAATTTATAAAGCAAGTTTTGTAAATGGTTATTGGGTTAATATTACAGAATTACCATTTAATAACGATGAATACTCTGTAGGCCATCCAGCTTTAAGTTTAGATGAAAAAACATTATATTTTGTATCTAACATGCCAGGTGGTTTTGGAAGTACAGATATTTATAAAGTTTCTATTGAAGAGGGTAATAATTATGGAATTCCTGTAAATTTAGGGAAAACAATAAATACTTCAGATAAAGAAATGTTTCCGTTCATAGGGGCTGATAGTACTTTATATTTCTCATCAAATGGGCATTTAGGATTAGGGCTTTTAGATATTTTTAAATCAAAAATAAAAAAAGATTCAATATTCTCAACCCCTAAAAATATGGGGCATCCCTTTAATAGTAAAAGAGATGATTTTTCATTTTATATAAATGAAGAAGGTAAAAAAGGTTTCTTTTCTTCAAATAGAAAAAATGGAAAAGGAGATGATGATATTTATAGTTTTTATTTATATACAGAACGAAAGATATGTACTCAATCAATCGAAGGAATTGTTAGCGCTACAAAAACAAACAAACCAATTGACGGAGCACTTGTAAAGCTATTTAATAGCAAAGGAGAAATTCAAAAAGAAGCAATATCAGACAGCAACGGAAAGTATTTATTTACAGAAGTTTTATGCGATAATACATATACTGTTTTTGCAAGTAAGCTAGATCATAAATCAACTAGTAAAAAGAAGGTTAATGTTATTAAAGGTGAGATTGCTAAAGCAGATTTAGAATTAATACCTTTAATTATTGGGAATCAAATTGTTATTAATCCTATATATTTCGATTTTAATAAATCAATTATTAGAGCTGATGCTGAATATGAATTAGAGAATATTGTTACTGTAATGACTAATCACCCCGAGATAGTTATTAGAATAGAATCTCATACTGATAGTAGAGGGCGTAGTGATTACAATAGAATGTTATCTGATAAGAGAGCAAAAGCAACTAGAGACTACATATTGTTAAGAGGTATTTCTAAAAAGAGAATTAAAGAAGCTGTAGGGTACGGAGAAGATCGATTACTTAATAATTGTACCAACGCGAATAAAAATAAATGTACAGAAGAAGAACATCAAAAAAATAGAAGATCTTATTTTTATATTGTAGGAGGTGAAAAGAGTATTAAAATAAGACAACAAGCTGAAATAAAAGCACAAAGGAAATTAAGTAAGAGAAATAATTTTTTACTCTTTTTAAGAAAAAACTTTAAGAAGAGAAGAAAGGGTAATAGTGCAACTGAAAAATGTATTATTGGAGAAGAAGAAAAGTGTGATAAAAAGAAAATAATTTATGAAAACTAATTCAAGTCAAATATGTTGTTTAATAAAAGAGGCACATATTATTTTATAAACTTTCATATTTTAAAAACTAGGATTAAATTATATAATTTAATCCTAGTTTTTTTTCTTTTAATTTGGGAGTTTCTCTCGAATTTTATCTAAACTTAAATTATGGATACTTCCAATATGAGAATGCTTCTTTGAAGTATCTGGTTTGTATGTTCCATTTTCAACTTTAGCACCAATATCCTTATAAGCATCTCTGTAAGTCATTCCGTTTTCTACTAATGTATTCATATTATCAACCGTAAATAAAAATTTGTATTTTTCATCATTTGGATTTACTTCTTTGACAATAATTTGTTTGATTGAAAAATTAAAAATTTCTAAAATATTTTTAACTTCTTCAAAAGCAGCAATCATATTTTCTTTTAATAATTGAAAATCTCTATGATAACCACTCGGTAAATTATTAGTAATTAAAATCATTTCAGTTTGCAATGCCTGTATTTTATTACATTTACCTCTAATCAATTCAAATACATCCGGATTCTTTTTATGAGGCATAATACTACTTCCTGTGGTTAACTCATCAGGAAAGGAAATGAAACCAAAATTTTGACTCATATACAAGCAAATATCCATCGAAAAACGAGCTAAGGTGTTACATAATCCGCCCAAAGCTGCTGCAATTGTTCGTTCACTTTTACCTCTGCTCATTTGTGCAGCAACAACATTGTATTTTAACGTAGAAAAATTCAACTCTTGTGTTGTGAAAGCTCTATTAATCGGAAAAGAACTTCCGTAACCAGCAGCAGAGCCCAAAGGGTTTTGATCTACTACCTTAAAAGCGGCTTCTAACAAATATATATCGTCTATTAATACTTCGGCATAGGCAGAAAACCACAAGCCAAAAGAAGAGGGCATTGCTACTTGTAAATGTGTATAGCCAGGTAATAAATTGTCTTTATATGTTTCTGACAAACCTAAAAGAGTTTCGAATAAAGTATTCGTTTGTTTAATTACGTCAGCTATGTTCTGTTTGTAATATAAATGTAAGGCAACTAAAACTTGGTCGTTTCTAGAACGAGCAGTGTGAATTTTCTTTCCAACATCTCCATACTTTTTAGTTAACTCAAATTCAATTTTAGAGTGTATATCTTCAAAGTTATTTTCAATTACAAACGTGTTATTTTCGATTTGATGTTTCATTTCATCAAGACCTTCTTCTAATTTTTGTAATTCATCTGAATTGATTATTTCAATTTTATGCAACATTTTTGCATGTGCTAAAGATGCTTGCACATCGTATTTTGCGATATGCATGTCAATCTCTCTATCGTTCCCTACTGTAAATTGTTCTATTTTTTTGTCTATGGTTAATCCTTTATCCCAAAGTTTCATATTCTTTATGTTTTATTGTCAATGCGAGGCACGAAGCAATCTCATAATTAATTAAGAGGTAATTTTACCATACTTCCTTGTTATTACGATTACTTATTTTTTAAACTATTACTCGATTTAATAATTTGATATAAATTTCAATTCCTTCTTCAATTTCATGTAAATAAATAAATTCATTTGCTGTGTGCGAACGAGTGCTATCACCAGGACCTAATTTTAAAGAAGGACAACTTAATACGGACTGGTCTGATAGGGTAGGAGAGCCATAAGTTTTTCTTCCTAAAGAAATACCTGCTTTTATTAAATCATGATTAATCGGAATTGAAGAAGAACTCAATTTTATTCCACGAGGTTTAATAGTATCACAAGGAGATTCTTTTTGTAGAATATTTACAATTTCTTGATTTGTATATTTATCATTAACACGCACATCAACAACTAGTTTTACTTCTGAAGGAATTGCATTATGTTGCTTACCTGCATTTATTTGTGTAACAGTCATTTTTACATCCCCTAAAGCATCTGACGATTTTTTAAACTGATAATTTTCAAACCACTTTAAAACATTAATACTATTATAAATGGCATTATTGGTATTTGGGTGTGCAGCATGACTTGGAGTACCTTTAACTATAGCATCAAAAACAACCAATCCTTTTTCGGCAACAGCTAAATTCATTAAAGTTGGTTCGCCAACAATAGCTACATCAATATTCGGAATGATAGATAGCATACTATTTAAACCATTATTACCACTACTTTCTTCTTCTGCAGACGCTACAATTACTAAATTATATGTTAGGTCTTTTTTATGATAAAAGTGAGTAAAAGTAGCTAATAGTGAAACTAAACAACCACCTGCGTCGTTACTTCCCAAGCCATATAATTTTCCATCTTCAATAATTGCCTTAAAAGGATCTTTTGTGTAGCCATTATTAGGTTTTACGGTATCGTGATGTGAATTTAAAAGTAAGCTAGGTTTACTTTCATCAAAATATTTATTAATAGCCCAAACGTTATGTACATTTCTTTTAAAAGGAATATTGTTACTAATAAACCAACTTTCTAAAAGCAGTGCTGTTTGGTTCTCTTCTGATGAAAAAGAAGGTGTTTCTATTAAGTTTTTTAATAATTCGATCGCATCAAGCGTTAATTCTTGTTGTGTTTTCATTAAGCTTGTATTGTTGTGAATTTTGAATTTTGGTTGTATAACATTTCTGATTTTCCAATACAAACTTTATGTACCTGTTGGTTAATTGCATGAAAACAATTATTCATTTTTGGTAACATTCCATCGGCAATAATGTTCTTAGCCAATAATTCTTCATATTGTTTTGTAGTAATATTTTCTATAACGGAGTCGTCATCATTTATATCTAATAAAACACCATTCTTTTCAAAACAGTAATACAATTCTGTTTGATATTTCTTAGCAAAACCAATGGCTAATTCTGAAGCAATTGTATCTGCATTGGTGTTTAATAATTGTCCATTATTATCATGAGTAATGGCGCAAAAAACAGGTATAATGGCTATATCTAATAATGTGTTTAAGACAGTAGTGTCTACATTAATTATATCGCCAGCAAAGCCATAATCTATTTCTTTTATAGGTCTTTTTACTGAGAGAATTGTATTGCCATCAGCACCTGTAAAACCAAGAGCATTGGTTGATTTTTGTTGTAAAGAAGCTACGATTGTTTTGTTTATTTTTCCAGCATAGACCATCGTAATTATATCTAATGTTTCTGTATTTGTTATTCTTCTACCATCAACCATTTTAACTTCTACATTCATTTGTTGTGCTAGTTTTGTGGCCAATTTACCACCACCATGTACTAATATTTTTGGGCCTTCAATTTTAGAAAACTCAATAAGAAAATTATCTAATGCTATTGGATTGTCTATAATATTTCCTCCTATTTTTATAATTTTTAATGTTTCCATACTCTATTTTAATGTCTCCTCGAGTGAAGTCGAGAGGTTAATTAGGTTTCAACAAACTTCGTTTGTAACTTTTAATCAAAAAATATTTTGATTTCAGTAATGCTCTACCTGACAATAATTATATATTCTCTATTATTTTTTTTAACACAACCTGAGCTGCATACGTTCTGTTATTAGCTTCATGAATTACCACAGAATTGTTACTGTCTAACACACTATCTTCAACTACCACATTTCTTCTAACAGGTAAACAATGCATAAATTTAGCTGTACCTAATTTTTCTTTTGTAAGCATCCAATTTGGATCTTGAGAAGTAATTTTCCCATAATCAGTATAGTTACTCCAGTTTTTTACATATACAAAATCAGCATTTCTAAGAGCTTCTTCTTGATTATGATTAATAGGCGTGTTTTTTGTGATTTCAGGATTCAATTCATAACCTTTCGGATGCGTAATAGAAAAATCAACAGCTGTTTCTTGCATCATTTT
This sequence comes from Tenacibaculum ovolyticum DSM 18103, assembly GCF_000430545.1. Classification (GTDB taxonomy): domain Bacteria; phylum Bacteroidota; class Bacteroidia; order Flavobacteriales; family Flavobacteriaceae; genus Polaribacter; species Polaribacter ovolyticus. The sequence goes on along the minus strand of NZ_KE387163.1, from coordinate 1,025,974 downwards.
AACAAATGAATTAGCAACAGCATGAGGCAATGCTTTAGGGTGCGGAGCCCAAGACAATACAACTTTTGGCTTTGGTTTTGTTTTTAACTCTTCAATGGTAATTGCATCTGTTAAAGCTTGTAAAGGATGCGCTGTTGAACTTTCCATGTTTACAACTGGGATTGTTGCATATTTTATAAAGCTATTTAATATGAATTCAGACTCATCTTTTTCTTTATTTTTTAAAGATGAAAATGCTCTTATGGCTATAATGTCAGCGTATTGAGAAATTACTTGAGTAGCTTCCTTTACATGTTCAGATGAGTTTAAATTCATAACTGTACCATCTTCAAATTCTAAATTCCAAGTATCATTAACATTTAATATCATTACTTGCATACCTAAATTTTTCGCAGCCTTTTCTGTACTTAACCTTGTTCTTAAGCTAGAATTGAAAAACAACATTACAAGTGTTTTATGTTTTCCTAAATTTTCAAATAGAAAGGGGTTTTCTTTTAATTGAATTGCTTCTTGAATAATTTTAGAAACATTTTTTATATCGTTTATATTGGTATATTTTTTCATACTATAATTCTATAGGTCTCGACAAACTGTGTTTGCTACTTTCAATTAAAAAACATTTTAATTGAAAGTAATAATCAATCAGACAAATCAATGTCTCCTCAAGTGCAGTCGAGAGGTTTTTAATTACTCAATTCCTTTTTTATGGCATCAAAAAACTGATCAACATGTTGTTTTTTGATTGTTAGTGGCGGAAGAATCCTTAGTAAATTAGGGTTTTTAGCACTTCCTGTAAAAATATGATGTTTAAAAATTAGTTCTTTTCTTAACGATGCAATTGGAAAATTAAATTCTATTCCAAGCATTAAACCTCTCCCTTTTATTTTTTTAATTGCTGGAATCTCTGCTGCTTTTTTAATAAAGTATTCAGAAATAATACTTGCATTTTTTAGTAATTTTTCTTCCTTCAAAATAGTTAAAACAGTTAAAGAAGCCACACAAGCTAAATGATTTCCACCAAAAGTGGTTCCTAATAAACCATAAGAAGCTTCAATTGATGGATGAATTAAAATTCCGCCAATAGGAAAACCATTTCCCATTCCTTTAGCCATTGAAATAATATCTGGGGTAATATTGTGTTTTTGAAAAGCAAAGAAATCACCAGTTCTTCCAAAACCAGATTGTACTTCATCGGCTATAAACAAAGCTTTGTATTGTTTACATAATTTATCTAAACTTTGATAAAAAGTAGTAGTACTTTCATCTAAACCACCAACTCCTTGAATACATTCAATAATTACAGCACAAACATCTTCTTTTTGTAAAGCTTTTTCTACAGATTGTAAATCACCTAATTCGAAAAATTCAACCTCTTGTTGTGCATTAATTGGCGCAACAATTTTAGTGTTATCTGTAGCAGCAACCGCAGCAGATGTTCTACCATGAAAACCATTTTTAAAAGCAATAATTTTCTTTTTATTGGTATGAAAAGAAGCTAGTTTTAAAGCGTTCTCATTTGCTTCAGCTCCTGAATTGCATAAAAACAATTGATAATCGTTACAATTAGATTGCTTTATTAACTCATCAGCTAATTTTGTTTGTAACGGATTTTGAATTGAGTTACTGTAGAAGCCCAAATTACTTACTTGATTACTGATATTCTTTACATATGTTGGGTGAGAATGTCCAATAGAAATAACAGCATGCCCTCCGTATAAGTCTAAATATTCTGTACCATTTTCATCATACACATTAATATCTTTTGCTTTTACGGGAGTAATATCAAAAAGTGGATATACATTAAATAAACTCATAATTGCTCAGTTTTTATGGTGTTAATTTTATTATATGAGGTAACCATTCCTTGTATTAATGAAGAACTCAATCCTTGATGTTCCATTTCATTTAACCCTTCAATGGTACAGCCTTTAGGCGTTGTAACTTTATCTATTTCTTGTTCTGGATGATTTCCTGTTGTAATTAATAAGTTTGCAGCACCATCACAAGTATGCATGGCTAATTCTTGTGCTTCTTTGGCATCAAAACCTAATTGAATAGCAGCCTGAGTTGTTGCTCTTATCATTCGCATCCAAAAAGCAATTCCGCTTGCACAAACTACGGTTGCAGCTTGCATTTTAGATTCTGGAATAACAATAGAAGTACCTAATCTGTTAAAAACAGCTTCGGCTACTTTTATTCTTTCCAATCCTTTGGTGTTTCCACACAAACAAGTCATCGATTTACCAACGGCAATTGCAGTATTAGGCATTGCTCTAATAATAAAATTATGAACTCCAACAACCTCTTCAATTTGAGTAATTGAAAAACCAGTAATGGTAGAAATAATAATGTGATTCTCTTTTAATAGAGGCTTAATATCATTTAAAATTTGTTTTAAATGTGCTGGTTGAACAGCTAGAATAATGATGTCTGAATTTATAACAGCTTCAGAGTTATTAGTTGTTAAACTAACATTTTTATATCCTTCAAATTCTTTAATAGTATCTAGTTTTCTTCTTGTTAAATACAAAGAAGTTATAGCATTGGTTGTTATTAATCCTTTTGCAATAGATTTTCCTAAATTTCCTGTACCTATAATTGCTATTTTCATGTTTTATGTTTTTTGTGGCTTTTCGAGCACAGTCGAGAGTTCTCAACTCCGCTCGAATTGACATTTCGTTTTCTAAAAATAAGTTGCTTTTAAATTTAGTCCTGCTGTTTCCTCAAACCCGAACATCAAATTCATGTTTTGTACTGCTTGTCCAGAGGCTCCTTTTAATAAATTATCAATAACACTTGTTATGAGTAATTTATTTTCATGCTTGTGTAAGTGAATTAAACACTTGTTGGTATTTACTACTTGCTTTAAATGTATTTCTTTATCTGAAATAATAGTAAAATTAGCATCTTTATAAAACTCTTTATAAAGTGTTTTTGCTTCATCTAAAGTTCCTTTAAAATAGGTGTAAGCCGTAGCAAAAATCCCTCTAGAAAAATCACCTCTATTTGGCATAAACACAATTTGAGAGCTAAAATTAGTTTGTAACGTTTTTACAGATTGATTGATTTCTCCTAAATGTTGATGTGTAAAAGGTTTGTAATATGAAAAATTATTATCTCTCCAAGTAAAATGGGTTGTTGCAGATAAAGAGGTACCAGCACCAGTAGCACCTGTTACAGCATTTACATGTATATCGTTAGTAACTAAGTTGTCATTAGCTAATGGAAGTATTGCTAATTGAATTGCAGTAGCAAAACAACCAGGGTTTGCAATGTATTTTGCTTTTTTAATTTTGCTTTTTTGTAGCTCAGGCAAACCATAAACGAAGTTCTTTTCTTGAAAAATAGTATCTTTTTTTAATCTAAAATCATTTCCTAAATCGATGATTTTTGTAGCATCAGAAAAAGTATTACTTTCTAAAAACTTCTTAGAATTTCCATGACCTAAACATAAAAACAATACATCAATATTTGAATTAATTGTATTGGTGAATTTTAAGTTTAGAGTACCAACTAAATCTTGATGAATGTTACTTATTTTATTTTCTGCATTAGAGGTACTAAAAACGAAGTTAATTTCAACCTTTGGGTGATTTATTAATAATCTAATTAACTCTCCAGCTGTATAACCAGCGCCTCCTATAATTCCTGCTTGTATCATTTTTTAAGAATTAACTTGTTGATATATTTTGTTTTGATTTCCTAGAATTTTAATAAAACCTTTTGCATCATTTGCAGTCCAAGCTTTATTTTCTTCTCCATAGCTTCCAAATTCAGGATTCATTAAATCATGTTTAGAAGTAATACCATCTAACTGAAAATGATATGGTTTAAGAGTTATAGATACTTCACCTGAAACTTTAGCTTGACTATTTTCTAGAAAAGCTTCGATATCTCTCATAACAGGATCTAAATATTGGCCTTCGTGTAAATGCATTCCGTAAAAACTAGACAAATATTCTTTATGTTGTAATTGCCATTTAGTAAGGGTGTGTTTTTCTAATAAATGATGTGCTTTAATTGAAATTAGCGCGGCTGCAGCTTCAAAACCAACTCTTCCTTTAATTCCAACAATGGTATCACCTACATGAATATCTCTACCAATAGCATATTTAGATGCTAATTCATTTAATTTTTGAATGTTATTTTGTGGTGAATCAATTATAGCGTTTATAGCAATGAATTCGCCATTTTTAAAAGTCATTTTTACTTTTTCCTCTCCGTTTTTTTCTAATTGAGATGGATATGCTTTTTCAGGTAATGCTTTAGCAGAAGTTAACGTTTCTTCTCCGCCAACACTTGTTCCCCATAAACCTTTATTTACCGAGTATTTTGCTTTTTCCCAAGACAAGTCAATTCCATTATCTTTTAGGTATTGTATTTCTTCTTGTCTAGAGAGTTGTTGATCTCTAATTGGTGTGATAATTTCAATTTCAGGAGCAATAGTTTGAAAAATCATATCAAAACGTACCTGATCATTTCCTGCTCCAGTACTTCCGTGAGCAATATATTTTGCATTAATACTTTTAGCATATTTTGCAATTTCGATTGCTTGAATAATCCTTTCTGCACTTACAGATAAAGGATATGTATTGTTTTTTAATACATTTCCGTAGATTAAATATTTTACTACTTTTTGATAAAATGTAGCGACAGCATCAATATTCTTATAAGTAGTAACTCCCATTTTATAGGCGTTTTTTTCAATATCTTGAATTTCTGTATCTGTAAATCCACCTGTATTTACGCTAACAGCATGAACTTCATATCCAGCTTTAGATAAGCTAACGGCACAATATGATGTATCTAAACCTCCGCTGTATGCAATGACTAATTTTTTCATTTTTTATGTTTTTTTAAAAAAAGGCTTTCTTTAATTCTCTTTAATCTTTGAAAAACTTTCTCTTTAATTTTTACTTTAGTGTTGTTTTTTTCTTTGAATGATGGATCGTATAACATGCCTGTACATAAACACATTTGTTGTTTTGTTCTTTGTAAAACGTCATAGTTTTTACAGGTTTGACAGCCTTTCCAAAAAGATTGATCATTTGTTAATTCTGAAAAAGTAACAGGTTTATATCCTAAATCGCTATTTAATTTCATTACAGGTAAACCTGTTGTTATTGAAAATACTTTCGCTGAAGGAAACTTTGTTCTCGAATGTTCAAAAACGGTTGCTTTTATTCTTTTAGCCAGTCCTTGTTTTCTGAAATTAGGATGTACAATTAAGCCTGAATTAGCAACAAATTTTCCATGCCCCCAAGATTCTATATAACAAAATCCAGCAAATTTCTCATTCTCTAAAGCGATAACAGCATTGCCGTTTTCTATTTTAGTTATGATATATTCAGGTGTACGCTTAGCAATTCCTGTACCTCTAACATTAGCAGACTCTGCAATAGTGTCACAGATAATTTTTGCGTATATACTATGTGATTTATTAGCAATAACAATTTCCATTGTTCTTGATTTTAAATAATACCAATATGAATTTAGTAAACACTTAAGTGTTTGATAGGTATTGTGTTATTTGAAATAAATTGATTGTTTGAAAAGAAGAACCGGACTCACCTAGGTTCAATAAATTAGATAGCACCCAAAGGGCGACGGCGGAAAATAGGGCGTACAACTGCGGGGCTATTCGAAAGAATAACTACAGATACTATTGATATGAATTTGAAATTGTACAAAGAATAAAAAATAAAAGTTACGTATAAAGAAATATTTGTTTGCTTTTAGCTGCGACGGCGAAAGCGAACAAATGTACTGGGAACAGTACTACGTATTTTATTTTTTTGTGTAATCATATTGCAAACATATAAATTAATTTTAAATTATTATAAAATAATTAGGATAATTAAAAAATAAATTTCAATATTTGCCTATCGGTTTTTTATAAACGGAGATTAAAACAAAAAATGAATAAACAAATTTTAAATATTATTTCTATTGTAGTCATTGTAATTATTTTACAAGGATAAAGGAAGTATATTTAAAAAAAATAAATATTAAAAGGCTTCCTAAATTTTTAGGAAGCCTTTTTTATTACATCAAAATGAATAAAATTTATAACATAGTCATAGTCTTAATTATTGTCATTATTAGCTCACCACCGAGTTGATACAGATGTTTATTGCTATACAATAAAAAACCTGTGTCAATTTTGACACAGGTTTTTTTTATATGTTGAATAGTATATATGTTGTTTTTTAAATTATTGATAATTAAACGATTAAGTGTTTTTGTTGTCAGATAGGCATCATTAAAATAAAAAGTAAGTAGAATTAATAAAGAAACAATAAAATAATTTTGAATATTAAAAAAAGGAGAGGATGTATTATAACGAAGAAAGTGTGATTTTTTACGATGGAGAGTTTATCAAAGCAAAAGATGCTACATCAAACCCATACAGTCAAAGCTTGCATTATGGTAATGGAGTTTTTGAAGGCATAAGAGCTTACAAAACGAATGAAGGAACTAAAGTGTTTAAATCTGAGGAACATTACAAACGACTTAAATACGGAGCCGAAGTAATGAGTATTGAGTTTAATTATACTGAAGAAGAGCTTACACGATTAACATATGAGTTGTTAGAAAAAAATAATTTGCAAGATGCATATATCCGACCTCTAATTGTAGCAGGTGAAAATATGGGAGTCTTTTCAGCTAAAGATTCTCAATTAATTATACAATGTTGGGAATGGGGTAAATTAATGGGTAATAAACTATTAAGAGTTAAAACATCTAAATTTCAACGTCCAAATCCTAAATCATGCTTTGTTGAAGCAAAAGTAACAGGGCATTATACCAACTCTATTTTAGCATCAAATGAAGTAAAAGCGGCAGGTTATGATGAGGCTTTGTTGTTAGATATGAATAATAATGTTGCTGAGTGTTCTGGAGCAAATATATTTATGGAGAAAGATGGGAAATTATATACACCTCCTAAAGGCCATATTATGGCAGGTATTACACGATCAACAGTAATTGATTTATGTAAAGAAAATGGAATTTCACTAGAAGAAAAACATGTCACTTTAGAAGAATTAAAAGATATGGATGCTTGTTTTTTTACAGGAACAGCGGCAGAAGTTGTAGGATTAGAATCATTAGATGAGTATCAGTTTCCATTAGCATGGGAGAAATCACACGGATATCAATTAATGAAATTATATAAAAACGAAGTATTAGGATTACGTAATAAACGTAAAGCAAGTTAAAATGAAATTAAACAAACACAGTAGTAGGTTAACACAAGATGAATCTCAACCAGCATCACAAGCAATGTTGTATGCAGTTGGTTTAACAGATGAAGACATGAGTAAAGCTCAAGTTGGTATTGCAAGTACTGGCTATGATGGTAACCCATGTAACATGCATTTAAACAATTTAGCAGCCGAAGTTAAAGTTGAAACAAAAATTGCAGGTTTAGTTGGTTTAGGATTTAATACAATTGGAGTTTCTGATGGAATTTCGATGGGAACTTCAGGAATGAATTACTCGTTAGCTTCAAGAGATATTATTGCCGATTCTATAGAAACGGTTATGAATGCACAAAGTTATGACGCATTAGTATCGGTAGTTGGTTGTGATAAAAATATGCCAGGAGCAGTAATAGCAATGTTGCGTTTAAATCGTCCATCAATTATGATGTATGGAGGAACAATTGCATCTGGAAATTACAAAGGAAAGAAACTAAATATTGTTTCTGCTTTTGAAGCTTTAGGCCAAAAAGTAGCAGGAGAAATAGAGGAAGATGAGTATAGAGAAATTATAAAAAGAGCAATTCCTGGTGCAGGTGCTTGTGGTGGTATGTATACCGCAAATACTATGGCATCAGCAATAGAATGTATGGGGTTTGCATTACCATATAATTCATCAATACCAGCAGAAAATCCTAATAAATTATCTGAAGCAGAAAGAACAGCTTTGGCTATTAAAAACTTATTAGAATTAGATTTAAAACCTTTAGATATTATATCTAAAAAGTCTTTAGAAAACGCAATGGCATTGGTAAATGCTTTAGGAGGTTCTACGAATGCAGTATTACACTTTTTAGCAATAGCACACGCTGCTGATATAGATTTTACTTTAGAAGATATTCAAAAAGTAAGTGATAGAACTCCATTAATTGCTGATTTAAAACCATCAGGAAAATATTTAATGGAAGATGTTCATTCAATAGGAGGTACACCTGCTGTTATGAAATATTTATTAGATAATGGTTATTTACATGGTGATTGTTTAACTGTTACAGGAAAAACATTGGCTGAAAACTTAGCAAATGTTGAGGCAATGGAGTTTGATGATCAAGATGTAATACATCCAAAAGATAAAGCTTTAAAAACATCAGGAAACATTCAAATAATCTATGGGAACCTAGCTACTGAAGGAGCTGTTGCAAAAATATCAGGAAATGAAGGATTGCTTTTTGAAGGAAAAGCAGTTGTATATGATGGAGAACAGGCAGCAAATACAGGTATTTCTAACGGAGAGGTAGAAAGAGGTGATGTGGTTGTAATTAGATATGTTGGACCAAAAGGAGGACCTGGAATGCCAGAAATGTTAAAGCCAACTTCGCTTATTATGGGAGCAGGCTTAGGAAAATCTGTTGCATTAATTACTGATGGTCGTTTTTCTGGAGGAACGCATGGGTTTGTAGTTGGGCATATTACACCTGAAGCACAATCTGGAGGAGCAATTGGTTTACTTAAAACAGGAGATAAAATTAGAATTAGTGCAGAAGACAATTCTATAAATGTATTACTTTCTGATGAGGAATTAGCAGAAAGAAAAGCACAATGGGTAGCACCTGCATTAAAGCATAAAAAAGGAATATTATACAAATACGCAAAAACAGTAGCGTCAGCATCTAAAGGGTGTGTAACTGATGCATTTTAATAGCTGAAATTATGAATACAAAAACGCAAACAAAACCTGAAACAGTTTCAAAGCAGAAAATACATATCTCTGGAGCAGAAGCTGTTGTTAAATGCTTACTTGAAGAAGGAGCAGATTTAATTTACGGATATCCTGGTGGGGCAATTATGCCTGTATACGATGAGCTATACAAATACCAAGATAAAATTAATCATGTGCTTACTCGCCATGAGCAAGGAGCTACGCATGCAGCACAAGGATTTGCAAGAGTAACAGGTAAAGTAGGTGTAGCAATAGCAACATCAGGACCTGGAGCTACGAATTTAATTACTGGTATTGCAGATGCTCAAATAGATTCTACACCGATGGTATGTATAACAGGTCAGGTAGCTTCTCATTTATTAGGGTCGGATGCTTTTCAAGAAACTGATATAGTTGGTATTTCAACTCCTGTAACTAAATGGAATTATCAAATAACAAAAGCTTCTGAGATTCCAGAAATTTTTGCAAAGGCATTTTATATAGCAAAATCAGGTAGACCAGGACCTGTATTAATTGATATTACAAAAGATGCTCAGTTTGAAACTTTTGATTTTGAATATGAAAAATGTACTTCAGTACGTAGTTACCAAGCAAAACCAGAAGTTAATATAACTGAAGTAGCAGCAGCTGCATCATTAATTAATGACGCTAAAAAACCAATGATTGTTTTTGGGCAGGGTGTTATTTTAGGGGAAGCAGAAGAAGAGTTTAAGGCGTTTATAGAAAAAGCAAATATTCCGTCGGCATGGACAATTTTAGGATTGTCAGCATTACCAACAGAACATGAATTAAATGTGGGTATGGTTGGAATGCATGGTAATTATGCGCCTAATAAATTAACAAACGAATGTGATTTATTAATAGCTGTAGGAATGCGTTTTGATGACCGTGTTACAGGAGATTTAAGTAGATATGCTAAACAAGCAAAAGTAATTCACTTTGAAATAGATCCTGCTGAAATTGATAAAAACGTAAAATCAGATGTTGCTGTTTTAGGTGATGTTAAAGAGAGTTTAGCACAAATATTACCGTTAATCAACCAAAACAAACATAATCAGTGGTTAGAAGAGTTTACAAAACTAGAAGCTATTGAATATGAAAAAGTAAAGAAAGAAGATTTATACCCGACCAAAGATGGTTTAACAATGGCTGAGGTTTTAAAGGAAATAAATATAGCTTCAGGAGGAGATGCGATTATTGTTTCAGATGTTGGGCAACACCAAATGTTTGCATGTCGTTACGCTAAATTTAACAAAACTAAAAGTAATGTTACTTCAGGTGGTTTAGGTACAATGGGCTTTGCATTACCAGCTGCAATTGGAGCTAAAATGGGAGCTCCAGAAAGAGAGGTTGTGATGATTGCTGGAGACGGAGGTTATCAAATGACAATTCAAGAATTAGGAACCATTTTACAAACGAAAGCAGCAGTTAAAATTGTTGTTTTAAATAATGAGTTTTTAGGAATGGTACGTCAATGGCAACAATTGTTTTTTGATAAACGATATGCGTCAACAGAAATGACCAATCCAGATTTTGTAGCGATTGCAAAAGGTTATAGTATAGATGCAAAAAGAGTTACCAAAAGAGAAGATTTAGCAAGTACTGTTAAAGAAATGATGGAATCTAAAGATGCATATTTTTTAGAGGTTTGTGTTGAGAAGGAGAATAATGTATTTCCGATGATTCCAACAGGAGCATCAGTTTCAGATATAAGATTAGCATAATTATGGAAAATAAACAAACATTTACCGTTTCGATTTACACAGAGAATAACGTAGGTTTATTAAATAGAATTTCAGGAATCTTTTTAAGAAGACATATAAATATAGAGAGCATGAATATTTCTAAATCAGAAATAAAAAGTGTGTCTAGATTTACGTTATTAGTTAAAGTAACAGAAGAACAAATAAAAAAAATTATAGGTCAAATAGAAAAGCAAGTAGAAGTTATAAAGGCGTATTATCATACAGATGAAAATACCATATATCAAGAATCATGCTTGTTTAAATTGAGTTCTAATTTATTAACAGAAAATAACGAAATTCAAACTATAATAAATAGTAGTAAATCTAGAGTAATTAATATAAATAAAGACTTTTTTGTACTTGAAAAATCAGGAGCTAAAGAAGAAATAGAAGAACTATATCATACGTTAGATCAACATGGTATTATGCAATTTGTCAGATCAGGGCGAATTGCAATTACTAAAGACGAAATGAAAATATCAACATTATTATCAACAAACAACTAAAAAATGGCAACAAATTATTTCAATACATTATCATTAGCAGGAAAATTAGAACAATTAGCAAAATGTAGATTCATGGACTCATCAGAATTTACTGATGGAGTAAAAGCATTACAAGGAAAGAAAATTGTTGTTATTGGTTGTGGAGCTCAAGGATTAAACCAAGGTTTAAACATGAGAGATTCAGGATTAGACGTTTCTTATGCTTTAAGAGCTGCTGCAATTGAAGAAAAAAGAGCTTCTTTTAAAAATGCATCAGAAAACAATTTTAACGTAGGTACTTTCGAAGAGTTAATTCCTACTGCAGATTTAGTATTAAACCTTACACCAGATAAACAACACACAAGAGTTGTAAACACGGTAATGCCTTTAATGAAAAAAGGAGCTACATTATCTTATTCTCACGGTTTTAATATTGTAGAAGAAGGAATGCAAGTTCGTGAAGACTTAACAGTTATTATGGTTGCACCAAAATGCCCTGGTACAGAGGTAAGAGAAGAATATAAAAGAGGTTTTGGTGTACCAACTTTAATAGCAGTACACCCAGAAAATGACCCAGAAAACAAAGGGTGGGCACAAGCAAAAGCATATGCCGTTGCAACAGGTGGTCATAAAGCAGGTGTATTAGAATCATCGTTTGTTGCTGAGGTTAAGTCTGATTTAATGGGAGAACAAACTATTTTATGTGGTGTGTTACAAACAGCTTCTATTTTATCATTTGAAAGAATGGTTGAAGAAGGAATTGAACCTACATATGCATCTAAATTAATCCAATACGGATGGGAAGTTATTACCGAAGCTTTAAAGCATGGAGGAATAACAAATATGATGGATCGTTTATCAAATCCAGCTAAAATTAAAGCATTTGAAATTTCAGAAGAATTGAAAACTATTTTAGCGCCATTGTTTACAAAGCATATGGATGATATTATGTCAGGTCATTTTTCAAGAACAATGATGGAAGATTGGGCTAATGATGATGTTAACTTATTATCATGGAGAGCAGCTACAGGAGAAACTTCTTTTGAAAAAACAACAGCTACAGAAATAGAGTTTAACGAACAAGAATATTTTGATCATGGTACTTTAATGGTTGCTTTTGTAAGAGCAGGTGTAGAGTTAGCTTATGATAACATGGTAGCATCAGGTATTAAGGCTGAGTCAGCTTATTACGAATCTTTACACGAATTACCATTAATAGCGAATACCGTAGCAAGAAAGAAATTATATGAAATGAATCGTATTATTTCTGATACAGCAGAGTATGGATGTTATTTATTTGATCATGCTGCTAAACCAATGTTAGTTGATTTTATGAAAGACGTTGATACTTCTGTTATAGGTAAATCATTTACATCTTCTAATGAAGTAGATAATTTAGATTTAATTGCTGTAAATAATACAATTCAAGGACATCCAATTGAGGCTATTGGTAAAACATTAAGAGCGTCAATGACCGCCATGAAAACAATAGATCAAGAAGAAGAAAAAGAAGCAGTAGTTTTTCATTAATAATATGCAAGTAAATACCACATATTCACCAACAATAAAGGCAATTAAGGAGGCTGTAGCTACACTAAAAGGTGTAGCTATAGAAACTCCTTTATTTAAAAATTATATTTATTCAGAAAAGTTTAAGGCAAATATTTTCCTTAAAAGAGAAGACTTACAGCAGGTTAGATCTTATAAAATTAGAGGAGCGTATAATAAAATTAGTTCGATAACTGAAGAACAACGACGTAATGGAATTGTTTGTGCAAGTGCTGGAAATCATGCGCAAGGAGTCGCTTTTGCTTGTAAGAAGTTAAAAATTCATGGTACTATTGTAATGCCAGCACCTACACCAAAACAAAAAGTAGAACAGGTTAAAATGTTTGGTGGAGATTATGTTGATATTGAATTGTCTGGTGACACTTTTGATGATGCTTATAAGTTTGCAAAACATGTGTGTGATACTTTAGGTAAAACATTTGTACACCCTTTTGATGATGAAAAAATTATAGAAGGGCAGGCAACAGTTGGTTTAGAAATGATAAACCAATCTAAAGAGGCTATAGATTATGTATTTGTTCCTGTAGGAGGAGGAGGGTTAGCTTCAGGGCTATCTAGTGTATTTAAATTACTGTCTCCAAACACAAAAATAATAGGAGTAGAGCCAGAAGGAGCTCCATCTATGAAAACATCTATTTCAGCCAATAGAAATGTTAAGTTAGAAAAAATAGATAAGTTTATTGACGGTGCAGCAGTACAACAAGTAGGGAATTTAACTTTTAATATTTGTAAAGAAAATTTGCATGATATGATAACGGTTCCTGAAGGAAAAGTATGTCAAACGATTTTAGATTTATATAATAGAGAAGCTATTGTGGTTGAACCTGCTGGCGCTTTAACAATAACAGCGCTAGATTTTTTTGCAGATGAAATTAAAGGTAAAAATGTTGTTTGTGTTATAAGCGGTAGTAATAACGATATAACAAGAACTGCCGAAATTAAAGAGCGTGCATTATTATATGGTAAATTAAAGCACTATTTTATCATTCGTTTTCCGCAAAGAGCAGGAGCATTAAAAGAATTTGTAATAGACGTTTTAGGAGAAAACGATGATATTACATATTTTGAATACTCAAAGAAAACGAGTAAAGAAAATGCACCAGCTGTAGTTGGTATTGAACTTGTTAAAAGTGAAGATTTAGCACCTTTAATGGCTAGAATGAAAGCACTTAATTTTTATGGTGAATACTTAAATGATAAACCAAATTTATTTGAATTTTTAGTTTAAATATTATTTAGTTCATTTAAAATAAAATCACATCCTTCGTTAATTTCTTTATCAGAAATGGTTAATGGAGGAGTGATTCTTATAGCACTACCTTCAAAAAGCAACCAAAATAAAATTAAGCCCTTATCTAAACAATTTAAAATAACTTTTGAAGCAATTTCAGGAGAGCCAACTAATAAAGCTAACATTAATCCACGCCCTCTAATTTCTTTAATGGCAGTGTTATTTTTAAATTTATCCCTAATTAATTTCTCTTTCCTTAGTGTTTCTTCGATGAGGTTTGATTCAGTAATTTCTTTTACAGTAGCCAAACCAGCACTTGCAATTACAGGATGTCCACCAAAAGTTGTAATATGTCCTAATTTTGGATTCTCTTTAAGGCAATTCATAATTTCAAAAGAAGCAATAAAAGCACCAATAGGCATTCCGCCACCTAAACCTTTACCAGTTATAATAATATCAGGAATAACATTGTAATTTTCAAAACCCCAAAATTTTCCGGTGCGCCCAATTCCTGTTTGAATTTCATCTAAAATTAATAAAGCACCAACTTCTTCACAACGTTGCTTTACTTTTGCTAAATAATTATTTTTTGGTTCAATAAAACCAGCACCACCTTGAATCGTTTCTAAAATAACACCTGCTGTTTTTGTAGTTATTTTTGCTAAATCGGCTTCGTTATTAAATTCAATAAATTTAATACCAGGAACCAACGGACGAAATGCGCGATTTTGTTGTTCGGCACCACAAACACTCATTGCGCCTTGGGTATTACCGTGATAACTGTTTTTAGCGGCTATCATTTCATCTCTGCCTGTAAAACGTTTTGCTAGTTTTAGGGCACCTTCAGTAGCTTCAGTTCCTGAATTAACGATGTAAACAGAAGATAAGTTTTCAGGTAATGTTTTTGCTAGTGCTTTACACAATTCTAGTTGAGGTTTTTGTATAAATTCACCATACACCATAACATGTGTATAAGAGTCTAATTGATTTTTTATAGCATTAGTAACTTTGGGGTGATTATGCCCCAATGTATTTGCAGATACACCAGCAACAAAATCTAACATCTTTTTTCCGTTAGCATCGTAAATGTAACTACCATTAGCATGTGATATTTCAATTGCTAAAGGATGTGGTGTTGTTTGCCCTTGATATTTTAAAAAATCGTTTTTCACTTTAGTTATGGTTATTTGAAATTTGGAAGCTCTAGTTTTTTACTCTTTTGTTTTTTTACACTTTCTTTAATGAAGTTTCTTCTTGCTCTTTTTACCGTTAAATTATTTTTTTTATCATTAGGTATAACGGCATTTTTATCTTTTACAAAAATGTCTTCAACAGTTTTAGGTTGTTCATCTTCTCTCCAAATAAAACCTTTAAATTTTTTCTCATCAGAAGGAAATTGAGATGGAGGAAATGTCTTTCCTTCAGATTTTTTAAAATACTTTGTTTCAATGATTTCATTTTTTTCTAAAGTAAATTCAATATCACTTGCAATTTCTTTAGTAATGGTTTCTAGCTTTTTGCTGTCATCATTTCTATTAAAGTATAAAGATTCGGCATTTCCTTTAACAAGCATGGTTTTTAAGTCATTTTTTTCAAACTTACCATAAATATTTCTACCCTTTATTTGATTAAAGTTATCATTAGATAAAGAATCTTTTTGAATCATAAAGGCATTTTGCAACACTTTTAAAGAGTCTAGTTTATTTGTTTCTTTGTTCGTTAATAGTTGAATGCTATCTCCAGTAATTTGACTTTTACCAGACCATAGAATAGGGTTATTAAATAATCGTGTTAAACCTGTTGTTTGGCTTGTGTGAATAGAATCACATTTTCCTTGTAAATCAGATTTGAAAATTTTCACATTTTTAAAAATTCTTACAATTCTTTTTTCTGGTTTACCAGTTAATAAAATTTTATCACCAGCAACATACATAGAATCTTTATCTAAAACAGTAATAGCAACAGCTCTATCAATAATAAAAAGAGAATCTTTTTTCTCATACAACTCAGCATAATTACCTTTTGTAACCATTTTTTGAAGTGTATCAATAACTTTTATTCGATTTGTAGCAGAAGCAAAACCTTTACGTTTATCATAGTATAAACTATCAGCAGAGATTGTTCGTTCTTTTAAAAAAAGTTTAGCATTTTTTACAAAGTAAGAAATATCTGTATTTGTATCATAAAAACCTCTTTCAGAATAAATTCTAGTACTGTCTTTTAAATTAGTAACAGTACTTGGTCCGTATAAGTATGCTAAGTTAGAATTTGTATAATAATCTAAATGATCAGATTCTAAATTATTATCAGGGTTTACTACGGTTACTTTAGATTTGGCAGTAAATTTTTTATCCTTTAAAAAATAGGTTCCTCTAATACTTTTTAATGTGTTTTTTTTATCACGAATTGTTCCTCCGTTAGGATAGTATAAAATTTGATTTTGTCTATCAAAATGAAGCGTATCAGTGCTCATTTTCATTTCTTTATCGTTAATTTCAACATTTCCCCAAGATTTAGCTTTCTTAGTTGCTCCGTTATAAATAGCAAAATCACTGTATTGAATAATACTATCACCTTGTTCTATAACGACTTCTCCTACCGCTTTAAAAATATTTTCTTTCTTATAAAATAAAGCTCTTTGGCAATCGAGTGTAGCACCTTCATGTTCCATTTTTACTTTACCACTGAGTATAGTGGCTCCAGGATATTTTTCTTCATCGGCAGTACTTAGTTGCGTAGAGAGTATTTTTATTCTTTTTGATTGAGAAAAACCTATTATAGAGAATAATAAAAAAGTTAAAAAAAATAATTTTTTCAAAGTAACAGTATTTAGTTAGCAAAAATAATGAAAAGAACGTGCCATGTTTCTTAATAAACCAATAAAATTATAATAAGAAAAGAGAGAGTACCGTTTTTTTAATGATTAATTTTGCAAAAACAATAAAAAAAATATTTTTATGAGCGCTCATTTTGATTTATCTCTTGAAGAGATGAAGTCTTATGGTTATAAAATAGTTGATCTTATTGCAGAGCACTGGGATACTATGAATGATAAAAAACCTGTTACTTCTGCTACACGTAAAGAAATGGATAATTTATTTTTGCAAGAAGCACCTGAAAAAGGTATGAATGCAAATGAAGTTTTAGATTTTGTAATGGGTAATGTAATACCAAATAGTACGGTTATTTCACACCCTAAAGCATATTCATTCGTACCAGGGCCAAGTAATTTTATTAGTACAATGGCCGATAGTTTGGCAACAGGGTTTAATATTTTTTCTGGAGGTTGGGTAGTGTCTCCAGCAGCGGCAGAATTAGAAATAGTAACAATGAACTGGTTACTTAAAATGTTTAATTTTCCTGTTGAAAAAGGAGGAGGTATTTTTACAAGTGGTGGTTCTATGGCTAATTTAACAGCTTTAGTTACTGCACGTAGAATTAAATGTGGTGATGATTTTTCGAAAGCTGTAATTTATTTATCAGATCAAGCACATTCGTCTAATATTAAGGCAATTCGTGTTTTAGGGTTTAAGAAAGAGCAGATTCGTATTTTACCAACTGATATAGAATTTAGAATAAGCATAAATAAACTAAAAAACGCAATAGCTAAGGATAGGTTGGAAGGTTTGCAACCTTTTTGTTTTTTAGCTTCAGCAGGAACAACAAATACAGGTACTGTTGATCCGTTAGATGAGATAGCAGATATTTGTGAAGAGGAAAATTTATGGTTTCATGTTGATGGAGCTTATGGTGGGGCAGCGATTTTATCAGAAAAAGGAGCAAGGGCTTTACGCGGAATTGAAAGAGCAGATTCTTTAACTGTTGATCCGCATAAATGGTTTTATCAACCTTATGAAATCGGATGTTTATTGGTGAAAGATTCATCTTGGTTAAGTAGTACTTTTAGTGAAAAACCAGAATATTTAAGAGATATTGAAGGGAATGAATCTGAGATTAATTTTTATGATTATGGTATTCAATTAACCCGTAGGTTTAGAGCTTTAAAGTTTTATATGTCAATAAAAACCTATGGTTTAGATACTTTTAAAAAGGCTGTAACTTATAATATTCAGTTGGCTGATGATGTTGAAAAGAATTTACGTAAGAGTAGGCATTGGGAAATTATTTCTCCTGCAACTTTAGCGGTTATTAACTTTAGATATAACCCTATAGGGTTGAATTTATCAGAAAAAGAAATTGATGTTTTAAATCAGAAGATTTCTAAAAAGGTAATGGATTCTAAAGAAGCATTGTTGGTAACTACAATTTTAAATAAACAGGTTGTATTACGAATGTGTTTAATAAACCCAAAAACAACAATTGATGACGTAAATGAAACATTAGCATTGTGTCATAAATTTGGTGAAGAGATTTTAAAAAAATAAATGAAAAAGGAGTTCAAATTTTGAACTCCTTTTTTTTAGATTGAATTTTTTTTAAACTCTTGTTTCATGTACTCTTTTGATTTTCCTTTAGCAATAGAGGCTGTTTTCCATTTATCATTTAAAATCATTTTAGCGATGTAGGTTATTTGACCAATATGATAAGGGTAATGGGCTATTTGCCTAGTAATACTCTCTATAAGTTTATGTTGTTTGTTTCTTATCTGTATAGGAGTATTAAAATTAGTTTCATTTAAAGAGCTTATAGCTGTAAAAAGACAGTTCCATCCATCTTCCCATTTTTGTAGTAATTCGTGCTTAGATAAATTATGAGATTCAAATTCTTTATCTCTATCTCTTGAACTCTTTTCTCCATCGGTAGTAAAAAAATCCGTCCATCGAGAAAGCATGTTTTCAGAGAGATGTATAATAATTGAAGCAATACTATTGCTTTCATCATTATATTTCCAATGTAAATCTTCTTCTTGTAGTTGCTGTATTGCTTTATCAGCTACTTCTTTGTAAGATTTAAATTGTTTTATAATGTTTTCTAAATATTCATTAATCATTAGTTCACAATAAAAAAGGAGCTCGATAGAGCTCCTTTTTAAATTTATCTATTAATTGTTTGTTTTCTGTCAGGTCCTACAGATACAATTTTTACCGGAACTCCTGTTTCTTTTTCAATAAAAGCTACATAGTCCATTAAGTTTTTAGGTAATTGATCTGCACTAGTCATTTTAGTTAAATCATCTTCCCATCCTTTAAACTCAGTATAGTTTACTGATATGTTTTCAGGTTCAATATTGTAAGGTAAATGTGTAATCTCTTCACCTTTGTAGTTATAAGATGTACATACTTTTAAAGTATCAAAACCAGAAAGTACATCACCTTTCATCATCATTAATTGTGTAACACCGTTAACATCAACAGCATATTTTAAAGCAACTAAATCTAACCAACCACATCTTCTAGGACGACCAGTTGTTGCACCAAATTCATGACCAACTTTAGCCATTTCTGCACCATCTTCGTCAAATAATTCAGTAGGAAATGGTCCTGAACCAACACGCGTTGTATATGCTTTAAAAATACCGAATACATCACCAATTCTATTAGGTGCAATTCCTAAACCTGTACAAGCACCAGCGGCTGTAGTATTTGAAGAAGTTACAAAAGGATAGGTACCAAAATCGATATCTAATAATGATCCTTGTGCTCCTTCAGCTAAAATAGTTTTACCTTCTTTTATCGCTGAGTTTAAAAACTCTTCAGAATCTATAAATTGTAGTGTTCTTAATTTTTCGATACCTAAGTCGAATTCAGCTTCTAATTCATCTAAATCGTACTCTACTTGAACATCAAAATAAGCAAGCATACTTAAATGCTTTTGAGTTAAAGATCTATACTTATCTTTCCAATTATCAAGTTCTAAATCACCAACACGCATTCCGTTTCTACCAGTTTTGTCCATGTAAGTTGGACCAATACCTTTTAATGTAGAACCAATTTTTGCTTTACCTTTTGATGTTTCAGAAGCAGCATCTAATAACCTGTGTGTAGGTAATATTAAGTGTGCTTTTCTTGAAATTAATAACTTAGAAGTGTAATCTATATTATGTACATCTAAATTTTCTAATTCTTTTTTAAAGATAACTGGGTCAATTACAACACCATTACCAACTACATTTAAAGCGGTTTTATGAAAAATTCCAGAAGGAATTGTGTGTAAAACATGTTTGCTACCATCAAATATTAAAGTGTGTCCTGCGTTTGGACCTCCTTGAAATCGTGCAATAATATCGTAATTTCCTGTTAAAACATCTACGATTTTACCTTTTCCCTCGTCTCCCCATTGTAATCCGAGTAATAAATCTACTGCC
The DNA here is from genome assembly GCF_000430545.1 of Tenacibaculum ovolyticum DSM 18103. GTDB lineage: Bacteria > Bacteroidota > Bacteroidia > Flavobacteriales > Flavobacteriaceae > Polaribacter > Polaribacter ovolyticus. The sequence goes on along the minus strand of NZ_KE387163.1, from coordinate 1,005,757 downwards.
ATTTAGTGTGTTATTAAGTGTATTTGTTGTTGTTATTTTTTGTTGCGTTTTGTTCCGTAAAAATAAAGTGAGTGGTTTTGAATATCAATATCAAAAACCTCTTCAATAGTTTTTTTGATAATTTGAATTCTAGGATCACAAAATTCTTTTACTTCTCCAGAATCAGTAAATATTACGTGATCGTGGTTTTTATCGAAGTAACTTTTTTCATAGCGTGCCATTGATTGGCCGTCAAATTGGTGTTTTCTAACCAATCCACAGTCTATAAGTAGATCCATCGTATTATAAAGCGTAGCTCTACTTACACGATAGTTTTTGTTTTTCATTTTAATATATAAAGATTCTATATCAAAATGCTCTTCAGCTACATATATTTCTTGTAAAATCGCATAGCGTTCAGGTGTTTTACGATGCTTGTTTTCTTCTAAAAAAGTAGTGAAAACTTTTTTTACAATTTCTTGATTTTCGACTGAATTACCCATTTACTTTTAAATTTTTACAAAAGACAAATTTACAGTTATTTATTGATAAAAAAACAAGTAAATTAAAATGATATTTACAATGTATTAACACGTTCTACTTTTTGTACCCCTTCGAGCTTTCTCATATTGTCAATTAATTTATTTAATTGCGCTTTGTTTTTAACACTTAAAGAAAGTTTTCCATCAAAAACACCGTGGTCTCCAGAGATATTAATGCTATGTATAAATACATCCATACTATTAGAAATAATACGCGTAATATTATTTACAATACCTTTATTATCTATTCCAGATAAATGTAAAATAGCCGTAAAATCTTGCTTAGTAGAGTCTATCCATTTGGCAGGCATAATTCTATAAGCATAATTAGATTGCAAAGAAATGGAATTAGGGCAATCGTTTTTGTGTATTTTTATACCTTCATTAATGGTTACAAAGCCAAAAACTTTATCTCCAGGAATAGGAGAGCAACATTTAGCGAGTGTATAATCTAAAGTTTGTTCATCTTTACCAAAAACTAATGCATCATACTTGTGAGTAACTTCTTCTTTATCTGAAAAATCTTTAGATGGGCTACGACGAAAAGTGTTTTTAATAAAACCCATTATTAAACCACTTCTTTGTGCAACAAACTCTTTTAATTGCGTGTTGTCAATAGCACCATTACCTACTCTAAAAAATAAATCGAAGCTAGTTTTTAAACCAAAATAGTGAGCAATTTCATGAATTATTTTATCACTCGAACCAATTTTTAAATGGCGAAGTTTTCTAAGTAAAATTGCTTTTCCTTCTTCAGCAATAATTTTTTCTTCTGCTTTTAATGCCGACTTAATTTTTGTACGAGCTCTAGCTGTTAAAACAAAATCTAACCAACGAACATTTGGTTTGTTATTACTAGCAGTAAGAACTTCAACTTGATCACCACTTTTAAGGGCATAACTTAAAGGAACTAGTTTTCCGTTTACCTTAGCTCCTCTACATTTTAAACCAACATCAGTATGAACAGAAAAAGCAAAATCTAGGGCAGATGCGTTTTTGGGTAATGATTTTAAGTCACCTTTAGGTGTAAATACATATATTTCTTTAGCGTATAAGTTAAGTTTAAAATCTTCAACAAAATCAATAGCATCAATACTTTGATTTTCTAGAGTTTCTTTTAAACGGTTTAACCAACCGTCAAGACCATTTTCTTTAACATCATTTTGTTTGTATTTAAAATGGGCTGCATATCCTTTTTCGGCAATTTCATCCATTCTTTCAGAACGTACTTGTACTTCTACCCATTTTGATTGAGGACCAATAACGGTAATATGTAGTGCTTCGTAACCTGTTGATTTTGGCTGAGAAATCCAATCTCTTAAACGAGCAGGATTTGGTTTAAAAAAATCGGTTACAATAGAGTATATTTTCCAAGCATCAAATTTTTCATCACCAGAGGTTGGTTCGTAAATAATTCGGATAGCAAATTTATCGTATACTTCATCAAAAGTTACGTTTTGCTTTTGCATCTTTTTTCTAATAGAAAAAATAGATTTAAAACGACCTTTAATATCATAGTTAAAGCCTTCTTTATCTAAAGCTTCTTTTAAGATGCCAGTAAAGCTATTAATATATTTTTGTTGATCTTCTTTACTGTCTTTTATTTTGGTAAGAATATCTTTGTAAACTTCAGGTTCTGTATATTTTAAACCTAAGTCTTCTAATTCTGTTTTAATATTATACAAGCCTAAACGGTGTGCTAAAGGTGCATAAATGTATAAGGTTTCAGAGGCTATCTTTACTTGCTTATGAGGTGGCATTGCATCCATTGTTTGCATGTTATGCAAACGATCGGCAATTTTTATAAGAATTACCCTAACATCATCATGTAAGGTAAGTAGCATTTTTCTAAAATTTTCAGCTTGTATAGAATAGTCTTGCTCTTTTTTTAAACTTGAAATTTTTGTAAGACCACTAACTATACGCGCTATGTTTTCTCCAAATAAGCGCTCCATATCATCAATTGTATAAGGAGTATCTTCAACAACATCATGAAGTAGTGCAGCAGCAATAGATGTTGCACCTAATCCAATTTCATCAGCAACAATCTTAGCAACAGCTATTGGATGAAAAATATATGGTTCACCAGTCTTTCTACGTTGCTCAGAATGTGCCTCAACAGCAATGTCAAAAGCTTTACGTATCAGCTTTTTATCATCTTCAGATAATGTTTGGTAAGTACCTTTTAATAAGTTTTTATATCTGTTTGCAATTTCTTTATTTTCTTCTTCTATCGTTGCATTATAACTCATACGCTTAAAGATCTTTTATTAGATGTTCTAAAATAAAAATAGTCTAAAGAATTTTACTGAGCAAGTTTTATTAAGAAATCTTTAACACTTGTTTAAAAATGAAAAAAAAACTTATTTTTACCTCTAAAGCTAAAATAAATAAGCAATGAATATTAAAAAGGAGTATGATTTAATTTGTGTAGGAGGTGGTATTATGAGCGCTAATTTAGCCTTAATAGCAAAGATGTTAAATCCTGAAATTAATATTTTAATTTTAGAGCGTTTAAATGGTGTTGCTAAAGAGAGTTCTGCTGCATGGAATAATGCAGGAACAGGGCATTCAGCTTTATGTGAATTAAATTATTGTCCAGAAGAGAAAGATGGTACTATCTCAATAAAGAAAGCGATTGATATTTGCAAACAATATGAAATGTCTAAGCAATTTTGGTCTTATTTAGTTAATGAAGATTTTATTGAGAACCCAACTGAATTTGTGTCTTCAGTAAAACATCATAGTTGGGTAATAGGAAAAGATAATAGCGATTATTTAGAGAAGAGGTATAAAGCTTTTAAAGAGTGTTTTATGTTTGATTCAATAGATTTCACTAGAGATAAAAGTAAAATGAAAGAATGGTTTCCTTTAATTGTAGATGATAGAGAAGATGGTGAAATTATGGCCGCATCAAGAATTGATAGAGGTACTGAAGTAAATTATGGTTCTTTAACAAAGAAATTATTTGATATTTTAGAAACTGAGTTTGATACACCTGTTCATTGTAATATGGAAGTTTTAGATGTTGATCCTGATACAGATTTAGATTGGACAGTTGAAGTTAAAAATACTGTAACTAAAGAAGTACATCAAGTAGAGGCAGCGCATGTGTTTATTGGAGCAGGAGGTGGAAGTTTGTTATTACTTCAAAAGGTAGAAATTGAAGAGAAGGAAGGTTATGGTGGTTTTCCTGTAAGTGGAGAGTGGTTAGTATGTAATAATGAGGAAATTATAAAGCAACATAATGCAAAAGTATATAGTAAGGCTGGTATTGGAGACCCGCCAATGTCAACGCCACATTTAGATACTCGTTATATTGATGGAAAACGACAATTAATGTTTGGTCCTTTTGCAGGGTTTAGTCCAAAGTTTTTAAAAGAAGGATCTAATTTAGATTTATTTAAATCGATTCAATCAGATAATATACCTTCTATGTTTGGTGCTTTTTGGCATAATTTACCCTTAACAAAATACTTAATAGAACAGGTAATGATGAGTAAGGAAGATAGAATGGATTCTTTACGTAAGTTCGTGAAAAATGCTAAGAATGAAGATTGGGAAGTTGTAAAAGCTGGGCAACGAGTACAAATCATTAAAAAAGATGAATTTAAAGGAGGGAAGTTGCAATTCGGAACAGAAGTAATTAGTAGTAAAGATGGTAGTATTACTTGTTTGCTAGGAGCATCACCAGGGGCATCAACAGCAACGGCAATTATGTTAGAAGTGTTAGAAAAAGCATTTCCCGAATTATTAGAGTCAGAAGAAGGTAAGATTAAATTAAAAGAAATAATTCCGTTTTATAAAGCAGAAATTACGAAAGAGTTGTTTAACGAACAGTTAGAAATAAGTAAAAAAGCATTGAATTTATAAGTTTATATCATTTCTAATTTTAAACAAGAATTGGTATTCTTAAAACATATAGTATAACATTAGAATCTCCGTTTTTTATAAATACGGAGATTTTTTTTTGCTTAAGAAGCAACCTTTTTTAAAGAGTCATAGTCTATATATTTGTAAGACAACAAAAACAGTACAAGAGGCTTGAAAATTATATCATTGCATAACAAACAAAAGTCGCTCATTAAAAAAGCGATAAACAACAATAGGGAGGCTCAACAGCAATTGTTTGAGCAATTTTCTCCTAAAATGTTAGGAGTTTGTAGGCAGTATGTAAAAGATTTACATCATGCAGAAGATTTAATGCTACAAGGTTTTTTAAAGGTTTTTACCAACTTACAAAAATTTAAAAGTGAAGGAAGTTTTGAAGGGTGGATTCGTAGAATAATGGTAAACACTTGCCTTACGTATTTGAATAAAAAGAATCCAATTAGATTAACAGATGAAGATTATGTTTTTAATGATGTAGCTACCGAGAGTTTAGAAAATACTTCAGTAGAAGATATACAAACATTAATAGATAAATTACCCGAAGGATATAAGCTAGTTTTTAATTTATATGCTATTGAAGGATATAAGCATTCAGAAATTTCAAAAAAATTAAATATATCTGAAGGTACCTCTAAATCACAATTATTTAAAGCACGAAAGTGGTTGCAAAATAGTTACGTAAAAATGAATAAGATTGAAAATGCAAATAAATAATATAGATAAACATATAGCAAGTAAATTAAAAGATAGAGAATTAAAACCATCTTCATCTGCCTGGGAACGATTAAATGTTCAGTTAGATAATGAACAACGTAAAAAGAAGAAAAAAGGGATGTTGTATTTAGGCTATGTAGCTAGCATTACTATATTAATTAGCCTTGGTGTTTTCTATCAAGTAACTAATAGTAATGAAAATGTTACTGATACTATTATAGTTGAAACTTCTTTAGATTTGGATACAGTAAAAATAAAGAAGGTTAATTTAGAAGATATCTTATTAACAGAAGAGGCAATTGTAAAAACATTACATGTAAAAAATAAAAATAACTATAAAACGGCTAAAAACTCTGAATTTAAAAATCAGAAAGAGACTAAAAAAGAAGAAATCGCTAGTTTAATAAATGAGCCAGTTAGAATTACTGAAACTTTTAAAATAGCAGCATTAAAAAAAGAGAACGAAAATACTAGCTTGTTAAATAGTGATACACAAAAAACAGCAGCATTTACTTCGAGAGTGAAGGTTAGTAGTGATGATTTATTGTTTGCTGTAACACATTCATCACAAGAAGTAAAAGAGTATTACGCTAAATATAAAGTTAAAAGAGAAAAAGTTTTAGAAACGATTGAAAAAGAACTGATGAGATCTAATCTTAAAATTAATCCAGAAACTATTTTAGCAGAAGTAGAATATGATTTAGAAGAAGCTGATTTTAAGCAAAATTTTATGCAAAAATTCAAGTTAAAACTATCTGATGTAATTGTTGCAATTGCTGATAGAAATAAATAAGCGCTTACCAATTATCGATAATTAAACTTACCAAACCAATTACCTGTTTAATTTAAAAATTTATAAAATGAAAAGAATACTATTATTAGTGTTGTTAGTAACAACTATTGCCCAATCTCAAGAGAAAACATTTGAAAGTGAAGTGAAAAAAATATCAAAAAAAATTGATAAGATTACTAAACAACAAAAAGATTCTTTAAAAAATAAAGTCAAAGAAATTAATTTAAAAATTGATAAAAATGAACTTACTAGTGATGAAGCCATTTCGCTTAAAAAAACAGCAGCATTTTATCATGCAAGACAAATTGAACGATTAGTAGGTGTTCAAGAACAAAAGTTACAACAATTAGTTCAAGATAAGACTGATGGGAAAATAATGGATTCATCAGAAATAGAAGGGTTTGATATTACAATTTTTAATAGAAGAATCCTTCATGTAAATGCAAATAATGATGAGAAAAAGAAGAACAAAAAGGAAAGAGATAAAAGAACAACTTCTCAAATTGTTTTTGCACTAGGGGTAAATAATGTTTTAACAAATAATAAATTTAATTCATTAAACGATTCTGATTATAAGTTTTGGAAATCGCATTTTTATGAATTAGGTTTAACATGGAAAACACGTATTTCTAAACAACCTTCAAAAGCATATTTTAAATATGGTATTTCTTTTCTTTGGAATAATTTAAGAGCAAAAAATAATAAGTACCATGTTGTAAACGGAAAAGAAACAATATTGAAAGTACATCAAAACGGACTTAGTGAAAGTAGATTACGTCATGTACAAATGAATTTTCCGATGCATTTAGAATTTGATTTTTCAAAAAATGCTAAGTATTCAGATGATAAAATTGTTGATAGAACACATGAATCTATTCGTTTAGGAGTAGGAGGTTTCTTTGGTTTTAAATTAGGAACACGACAATATTTAGAATATAAAAATGCGGAAGGGGTAAATGTAGAAGAGTTGCAAAAAGATAGTTTTAATACGAATATAATTAATTATGGATTAAGCGCTTATATTGCTTATCAAGGGTGTGGTTTGTATGTGAAATATGATTTGAATCCATTATTTAAAAATACTGATACGAGAAATGTTTCATTAGGTTTACGATTTGATATTAATTAAATAAAAAAAGGAGAAGTTTTAAACTTCTCCTTTTTTGTTTTCTACCCATTCTTGACGTAAATCACCAGAGAGTTTACCTGTTCCGTCATGTCTCCATCCTGGAGGTTTTAAAAAATATAAAAACTTTCTTCCTATAGAGGTTTTACTTGTAGAAACATCTTTTAACATATTATACCATTCAATAAAAGCAATTTTAATAGGGTTGTATGTATTTATGTTGGTAACTAAACCGTAAACAGGTTTTTCTACTTCAGGTTCAAAAGTACCTAAGAGTTTATCCCAAATAATAAAAATACCCGCGTGATTTCTATCTAAATATTGTGGGTTTGTAGCATGATGCACTCTATGGTGGCTTGGAGTGTTAAAAATTGCTTCAAACCATTTAGGCATTTTTTGAATTAATTCTGTATGAATCCAGTATTGGTATAATAAGCTAACACTCATTTGCATTAAAATCATTAGAGGATGAAAGCCTAAAAGAGCTAAAGGTGCCCAAAAGATAAAAGTATAAAAACTACCCGACCATGTTTGTCTTAAAGCAGTACTTAAATTATATTTTGTAGAAGAATGATGTACTACATGACTTGCCCAAAAGAGTCTACTTTCATGTGCAATTCTGTGATTCCAATAATAAACAAAATCATCAGCAAAAAGTAATAAAATCCATGACCACCAAATAAAAGGTATTGTAAAAAAACGATAGTGGTATAAAAAGGTAAAAAAAGTTAAAGCAAGTATTTTTGTAAATAAGCCAATAAAAACATTTCCTAAGCCCATTGTAATTGATGTCATTGCATCTTTAAATTCATAATCCTCTAATTTTACTTTAACTGTTAAAGTAACTTCAATGATTATTGTTAAAACAAAAAAAGGAATGGCATAATGAATTATATTTGGGAGTTCAGGGATATGCATAAATAAGATTAATTAATATTGAAGTGTAAAAATACTAAAAACAAGCAAGTTAATAAAAATGGTAAATCATTTTTTTATAGGTTAAAAACACTTATATTTGCAGGCTTAAAATAAATTTTAAACAATCTAATTATGAATCATTACGAAACTGTTTTCATTTTGAATCCCGTTTTATCTGAAACTCAGATAAAGGAGACAGTAAAGAAGTTTGAGGACTATTTACTTTCTAAAGGTGCAGAAATGATTTCTAAAGAAGATTGGGGCTTAAAAAAATTAGCTTACCCAATCGAAAAGAAAAAAAGTGGATTTTACCACTTATTAGACTACAAAGTAGCAGGAGATGTTATTTCGGCTTTTGAATTAGAGTTCAGAAGAGATGATAGTGTTATGCGTTATTTAACTGTAAAGTTAGACAAACATGCTGAAGCGTGGGCTGAAAAGAGAAGAGAACGTGTTAAATCTGCAAAAAAGTAAGAAATGGCGTCAACAACTATAGAACAACAATCAAAAGGAAACAAGCAGGGAGAAGTACGTTACTTAACTCCGCTTGATATTGAAACAAAAAAAGAAGCAAAATATTGTCGTTTTAAAAAGAACGGTTTTAAGTACATCGATTATAAAGATGCAGACTTCTTAATGTATTTAGTAAACGAACAAGGTAAAATTTTACCAAGACGTTTAACAGGAACATCATTAAAATATCAACGTAAAGTTGCACAAGCTATTAAAAGAGCTCGTCATTTAGCTTTAATGCCATATGTTGGTGATTTATTAAAATAATAAAGAAGTAGAGACATGGAATTGATATTAAAACAAGACGTAGAAAATTTAGGTTTTAAAGACGATGTTGTAACTGTTAAAAATGGTTATGGTCGTAACAGCCTAATTCCTAAAGGATATGCGATTTTAGCTACTTCTTCAGCTAAAAAAGTATTAGCTGAGAATTTAAAGCAACGTGCTTTTAAAGAAGCTAAATTAATAGAAGATGCTACTAAAATAGCAGAAGCTGTTAAAGGATATGAATTAAAAATTACTTCTAAAGTAGGTTCAGGAGATAAATTATTTGGTTCTGTAAACAACATTAATGTTGCTGAAGCTTTAGCTAAAGCTGGTACTACAATTGATAAGAAATTTATTAAAGTTACTGGAGGTAGTGTAAAAAGATTAGGTAAATACAATGCTGCTGTACGTTTACACAGAGCAGTTGTTGCTGATATCGTTTTTGAAGTTGTTGCTGAAAAGTAAGAATTAAAAAATACATTTATAAAAACCTATTCATTTTTGAATAGGTTTTTTTTTTAAAAATTATAAATATACTATACTAAAAAAGTGTTGTAGTTTATAAATGTTATTAAAAAATAAAACCTGAACAATAACTACTATTATTCAGGTTTAACTTTTTGTGATTCGTAATTATTAAGATTACATAATTTTAAGGTCTTCTTGATTTCTAAGAATATCTTCTATTGTTTCTCTTTTTCTAATTAAATAATCTTTTCCTTTATAGATCATAACTTCTGCTGGTTTAAATCTTGAATTGTAATTAGATGCCATAGAATAACAGTAAGCACCTGCATTATTAAAGCATAAAATATCTTCTTCTGATATTTCATTAATTCTTCTATTAGATCCAAAAGTGTCAGTTTCACAAATGTAGCCTACAATACTATAAAAACGTTCTCTACCTTTAGGGTTTGATAAGTTTTCGATAGTATGATATGAGTTATAAAGCATTGGGCGTATTAAATGATTCATACCACTATCGATACCTGCAAAAACAGTAGAAGTTGTTTGTTTAATAACATTTACTTTTGCTAAAAAATAACCTGATTCACTAACTAAAAATTTACCTGGTTCAAACATTAGTGTAACATTTTTCCCGTAAACCTTGCAAAATTTATTAAACCTATCAGATAGTTTATCTCCTAATTCAATAATATCTGTAGAGATATCATCTTTTTTATAAGGAACTTTAAAACCACTTCCAAAATCTATAAAATCAATATTTTTAAATTGCTTAGCAACATCAAATAATATGTCAGAAGCCCTTATAAAAGTGTCAATATCTAAAATATCAGAACCTGTATGCATGTGTATACCATTAATACGCATTCCTGTATTTTCAACAACTCGTTTTATATGTGGTACTTGATGAATTGAAATTCCAAATTTAGAGTCAATATGCCCAACAGAAATATTGCTATTTCCTCCTGCCATAATGTGTGGATTAATTCGAATACAAACAGGTGTTTTAGGATGTTTTTGTCCAAATAATTCTAATATGGATAAATTATCAATATTAATTTGTATTCCTAATTTAGCTACTTCTTCAATTTCTTGAAGCGAAACACCATTTGGAGTATAAATAATATCTTTAGGTGCAAAACCTGCAAGTAAACCTAATCTTACTTCTTGAATAGAAACTGTATCTAAACCACTTTTTAGGGATTTAAATACTTTTAAAATATTTATATTAGATAGTGCTTTGGCAGCGTAATTTATCTTTAAGTTTTTAACTTTAGAAAAAGCAGCCGTCATATTTTTATACTGATTTATTATCTTTTCAGTATCATATACATAAAGTGGCGAACCATACTTGTTGGCTAAATTTAATAACTCTTCTCTATTCATTTTTGTCTATGTATTAATAAGTGTCAAATGTAGATAAGCAGTTTTTTTAAACAAATTATTTATAAGAAATATACAAATCAATGTTTTTTGTGAAAAACAAGGTGTTTTTCCTGTAAAATATGATGTGAAAATAAATCATCTTTGCCACGAAATGAAAGAAAGGGGTTTCATTTTATATTATGGTATTTTCTTTTGGGGATAGAAAAATCATAAAAAAAACTCTAGCGTTAGCTAGAGTTTTTTATTTAAGATATATATGTTTCTATTTAAATTTTGTAGCTACTTTTTTGGCAATACCAACAATTACTTCAGTTGCTTTAAGAATACTTTCTACAGGAACGTATTCATAACGTCCATGAAAGTTATGACCACCAGCAAATATGTTTGGGCAAGGTAATCCTTTGTATGATAACTGAGATCCGTCAGTACCACCACGAATAGCTTTTATTAAAGGTTCTATACCAAGATCGTTCATAACCTCTTCGGCAATATCAACAATATGCATAACAGGGGTTACTTTTTCCTTCATATTGTAGTATTGATCTTTTATTTCAATTTCAATAAGGTCTTTTCCTAATTTAGTGTTCATCACAGAAACTAAATCTAACATAGCTTGTTTACGGTTTTTAAACAATTCCATATCATGGTCTCTAATGATATATTGCAAAACTGTTTTTTCGACCTTTCCTTCCATTTGATGTAAGTGGAAAAAACCTTCATAACCAGTCGTTTTTTCAGGAACTTCATCTTCAGGCAAAGCATTGATTAATTCACTAGCGATAGTCATTGAATTAATCATTTTCCCTTTTGCATACCCAGGGTGTACTATTTTACCATTAATGGTAATTTTTGCACCAGCTGCATTAAAGTTTTCATATTCTAGCTCACCAATTTGACTTCCGTCAATGGTGTAAGCCCATTGTGCGCCAAATTTTTCTACATCAAACATGTGAGCTCCTTTACCAACTTCTTCATCAGGAGGAAAGCATACTCTAATTTTTCCGTATTTAATTTCTGGATGTTGAATTAAATATTCCATTGCTGAAACAATTTCGGTAACACCAGCTTTATCATCGGCACCTAATAAAGTAGTACCATCTGTAGTAATAATTGTTTGCCCTTTGTATTGTAATAAATCATCAAAATAATCAGGAGATAATACAATGTTTTGTTCTTTGTTTAAAAGAATGTCTTTACCATCATAATTTTCATGAATTTGAGGTTTTACATTTGCTCCAGTAAAATCAGGACTTGTATCAATATGAGCAACAAAACCAATAGTTGGTACTTCGTAATCTAAATTACTAGGTAACGTAGCCATTAAATAGCAGTTTTCATCTAAGTCAACATCTTCCATTCCTAGTTCTTTCAATTCTTTTTCCAGAACTCTTGCTAAATCCCATTGTTTCTCTGTACTAGGAAAAGCAGGATTGTTAGGATCACTTTCAGTATCAATAGTTACATATTTTATAAATCTATCGATGATATGTTGTTTGTTCATTGTTATAATTTTAAGCGTTTCAAAAATAACTAATTCAATTGTATTTTGTCTATTAATTTTATGGCTTTACATATTCGTTTGTCAACTAAAGAATCTCCATAAACTTCAGTTTTAATATGTAAGAAATTTTCAGAATTTACTTTGGTAAATGTATTTAAGATATGATATGTGTAGTTGTTTTTTTTACCTTTAGCATAACTGTAATATGAAGGCCTTTTTAATAAATTTATAGCATTTGTTTTTACTTCTGATAATTGCATTTTCTTATTATCACCCGTAATTTTTTGTTTAAAAGTATTGTCAATAAAAACCGTTTTATGTACTAAAGTAACATCAATAAGTGTCGTTTTTGTTAAGCTGACAGTTGTATCAGCAGCATAAACTGATGTTTTTGCGTTATCATAATATAAATTCACTTTCCAATTTTTGGGAAGTTGAGTACTAAACATCTTTCTAACATCATTATGTGTTTTTAAATTATCGTATGAATTTACAGCTTTACAATTAAATTCCTCATTTAAATTAGGAAGTGAATTGCAGGAAATAAGTAAAAAAAATACGAAAACAGCAGAAAAGTATTTCATAGGTAGTAATTTAATTTTATTTGTTTTGCTTAAAGTAAGCAATTAACAAATCTACTACATAACTGTAAGATTTAATTCCTTTTGATTGATTGTTTGCTTTTAAATAAGAATTATATCCTTTTTTAAAATAAGGTTCAATAGGGTTGTCAAATTTTTTCCAATGTAAATAACTGTCTCTATAATCTTTATAGATTCCTTTGTTTACACTTTGTTTTATTTCTTTAGCTAGTTTTTTATCATGTTTATAAACTTGGCCAATACAATAATTATAAGCCATGCGGTATCCCGAATATTTAAAGTAGAGGTCATCATTGTAAATTGATGCAAGAAAACCAACAAAATTGGCATCGTTTTCAGCAGCCCAACCAATTTGATGTGCCATTTCATGACAAGTTGTTGAGGGATATCCTGTTTTTGGAATCATATCATTTACTTGTGCTTCACCTGTAATTGGATTTATGTAGCCAGCAGTACCGTTATAAGATTGAAATAAACTAACTAAAGAATTTTTTATTGAAGGAGTTTTGTATGTTAACTGTGGGTAAATAACTGCTAACTTTTTATAGCCATTAGGTGCTAACGTGTAAATTTCTTTTTGAGTATAAGGTGATTCAATCTTAATTGTATCGTTATCTGTAATTTTTAGGTGGATTTTATTTAGCTCTAAAACAATTTTTTTAGTCGTTTGTATTAATTGTTCTGTGGTGTAATTGGATTGTTGTAGCCCAAGGTTTTTGGCTAAGGGTTCTCTAAAGTAATTTAATCCCCAAAAAGTATAAAAACAAAAATAAATTATAGATAAAGTTGCTATAAGTCTGATTAATTGTGTGATACTGTTTTTAAATCGATTTTTAATTAAACGATAAACAGCTTTTGTTAATAAAAAAAGCAAAATGAAACCTAAAACATCACCAACGGAAAATGGTATCCATCCAAAAATAAATCTAAAAAAAGACGAGATGTATTGGTACAACCTATTACTGTAATATTGTTCCACCCATTGAGGTTTCTGGCTTAAAAATTGCACAATTAATATTTGAAAAGGTAAGGTTAAGGCGAGTATTACTTGTTTTTTATTGTACTGCATAACTTCAAAAATAAGAAAGTTAGTAGGTTATCAACAAGTTAATAACAGTTTTGTTTACAAAATTTTGTATAAAGAAAGTTATAGGTAGTTCCTATAAGTATCATCTTAAAATTTTACATTTGCAATTATGGAAAGAACTCAATCTCTCAGAGGAACGAAAGCGGAAAAATCTAAAATTATTAGCCTTGAAAAAGGGAAATTACCACCACAAGCTTTAGAATTAGAAGAAGCTGTTTTAGGTGCTATGATGATTGATAAGAAAGGTATTGATGAAATAATTGATATTCTTAGTCCTGATTCTTTTTATGATAAAAGACATCAAGAAGTATATGCAGCTATCTATGCATTGTTTCAAAATTCTGAACCGATTGATTTACTTTCGGTTTCAAATCAGTTAAAAAAAGATGGTACCTTAGATTTAGCCGGAGGTGATTTTTATTTAATCGGTTTAACTCAAAAAGTAGCATCTTCTGCGCATATTGAGTTTCATGCCAGAATTATATTAGAAAAATATATACAACGTAGGTTAATTACAATTTCTTCTGAAATTATAGAGAGCGCGTATAATGAAACAGTAGATGTATTTGATTTATTAGATGATGCCGAGGGTAAGTTATTTGAAGTAACCCAAGGTAACCTTAAAAAGGGAGCAGAAAGAGCCGATTCATTAGTACAACAATCTATAACTAAAATACAAGAAATTTCGGGTAAAGAGGGAATGAGTGGTTTGGCTACCGGATTTACGAAATTAGATGCATTAACTTCGGGTTGGCAACCATCCGATTTAATTATTATTGCTGCACGTCCGGGTATGGGTAAAACAGCATTTGTAATTTCAATGGCTAAAAATATGGCGATTGATTTTGGACATGGTGTTGCCGTTTTCTCATTAGAGATGTCATCGGTACAGTTAATTACTCGTATGATTTCTTCGGAAACAGGATTAACTTCAGAGAAACTACGTAAAGGGAATTTAGAACCACATGAATGGGAACAGTTAAATGTAAAAGTTAAAAAACTTTCTGATGCTCCAATATTTATAGATGATACTCCAGCACTTTCAATTTTTGATTTACGTGCAAAAGCACGACGTTTAGTATCGCAACACGACGTTAAAATAATTGTTATTGATTATTTACAGTTAATGACAGCTGGTGGAGCAGGAGGGAATCGTGAACAAGAAATATCAACTATTTCGCGAAACTTAAAAGCATTAGCAAAAGAATTAAGTATACCAGTAATTGCTTTATCTCAGTTATCTCGTGCGGTAGAAACACGTGGAGGATCTAAACGTCCGTTACTATCAGATTTACGTGAATCTGGAGCAATTGAGCAGGATGCCGATATTGTATCGTTTATTTTTAGACCAGAATACTATGGAATGACAGAATGGGATGATGATGATCATAGTCCGTGTGAAGGTCAGGGAGAATTTATTGTAGCAAAACACCGTAATGGTGGAATGGATAATATTCGTTTAAAATTTACAGGGCACTTAGCATTGTTCTCAGATTTAGAAGAAGGTATTAGTAGTGAGTTTCAGTCGAGTATGAACACAGGTATAGAGTCTGGTTTTAATACGGACGTGGCCTCTAGTAATTTTGCATCACCAGAAGATGCATTTGGACCTAGTGATGATGATGTTCCGTTTTAGAACTTAAATTATATATAAAAATAAAAGAATACACAATTGCTACTTAGTAATTGTGTATTTTAGTTTTTAATATGAAGAAAACGCTATTTATACTATTATTTTTATTTCTTTCAAACTCAATTTGGGCATCATTTGTTTATGTGCCAATGAGTAATGAAAATCAGAAAAATCATTTAAAAGCATACGGAATTGTGTATTACGCGCTACAAAATGGTTTAAAAGCAAAATGGTTGTTAAATTATGACGGAGGCGCTTTTTTAATAGAAAATAATGAATCGGTAGTAAAAGAATGCAAAATACGCGGAGTTTCATACCAAGTGATTACAGATGCTAAATCGGCATTAATTTTAGAGAAAATTTCTTCACCTTCTAAAAATCAAGAGGCAGTAACCCTAGAAAAAGCACCAAAAATAGCAGTGTATTCACCAAAAGGCAAAATGCCTTGGGATGATGCCGTAACAATGGTATTAACCTATGCTGAAATTCCGTTTGATGTAATTTATGATGAAGAAGTATTAAATGATAAATTATTACTATATGAGTGGTTGCACTTACATCACGAAGATTTTACAGGGCAATATGGACGTTTTTATGGTGCGTTTAGAACTGCACCTTGGTATATTCAACAGAAAAAAGATGCAGAGGCATTGGCTACAAAATTAGGTTATACTAAAGTTTCTGAAGAAAAAAGAGCTGTAGCAAAAAAAATACGTGATTATGTAGTTGGTGGTGGTTTTATGTTTGCAATGTGTTCAGCTACAGATAGTTTTGATATTTCTTTGGCTGCTGATGGTGTTGATATTTGTGAAGGGATGTTTGATGGTGACGCATCTGAACCTAGTTATCAATCTAAAATAGATTTTAATAAAACATTTGCTTTTAAAGACTTTCAATTAATTAGAAATCCAACAACATACGAGTTTTCATCAATAGATATGACAAGAAAACGAAGAATAAAAAAAGAAGTGGATTATTTTACTTTAAAAGAGTTTTCGGCAAAATGGGATCAAGTGCCAACCATGTTAACGCAAAACCATACACAGTTAGTAAAAGGTTTTATGGGACAAACGACTTCGTTTGATTATACTACAATGAAATCTACTGTTATGGTTCTGGGAGAAAATACTACTAATAAAGAAGGTAAATACATACATGGAACGAAAGGAAAAGGGATGTTTACTTTTTATGGAGGTCATGACCCTGAAGATTATCAGCATAGAATAGGGGATCCAAAAACAGAGTTAGATTTGCATCCTACATCACCAGGTTATCGCTTAATCTTAAATAATGTGCTTTTTCCTGCGGCAAAAAAGAAGAAGCAAAAAACATAATTATATTTTAAATATTAATTTCCGTTTTCTCTAATTCTTTAATGAAATAAGAAGGTTTAATTTCTGTAAACTTATA
The DNA here is from genome assembly GCF_000430545.1 of Tenacibaculum ovolyticum DSM 18103. Lineage (GTDB taxonomy): Bacteria > Bacteroidota > Bacteroidia > Flavobacteriales > Flavobacteriaceae > Polaribacter > Polaribacter ovolyticus. The sequence continues at coordinate 988,930 of NZ_KE387163.1, read as the reverse complement.
AAAAGCTTTCGAAAAAGATTCTGCATTTTTAAAGCCAACTTCATTTGCTATAGCTTTAATAGTGTATTTTCTTAATAAAGAATCTGTTTTTAATCTTTCAACAGTATAATTAATTCTTAGGTTATTAATGTAGTTAGAAAAAGTAGTGTTTTTATGATGGTTTATTACTTTGGATAAATAATTAGTGTTTGTATTTACTTTATTAGCTAAAGCTTGTAAACTGTTATCACTATTTAAAAAGCCTTCTTCTTTTTCAAAAATATCAAGCTCTTTTAAAATTGAAGTAACAATATTGTTAGGTATATTATGCTTATTTGTAACAGTATTCTTTGTGTTTTGTATCGTTATATGTTTAATAGATTCCCTTTGGTTAACTAAATCTAAAAAACGTTTCTTATAGATACTTCTTTTTTTAAATTGGTAAAGAATTAATAAGGTCGTTATGAAAAGAAGAGATAGGTAAATAAGTTTATTTCTTTTAGATTTTTTAACCCTGTTTTTTAATTCATTTATAATAATTTTCTTTTCAGATATTAAGTTTGGGATATCGTATTCTTCTGTGAATGTTTTATTGACCTTTTCTTTTTCTTTTGAATAGTATTTATTTAACTCTAAAAGCTTATTTATGTAAAGTAAATGTTTTTCTAAATTAGTCTCTTTTTTAAAGTTCTTGATTAAATATCTATAGCTATTTCGTAATGAAGGTGAATAGATGTTTGTTTTTATAGATAAAGAATCTGCTTTTAAGTGATAGATTAAAGATTTGTTTGGAATATTAAGACTATCGTACAATCTTCCAACTATTGAATAAGTACGTGTTACTACTTTATAGTTTTCATCTCTAATTAAGAAGGGAACAGACTTTAGGTATGAGTTTAAAGATTTTTGATATTCTTTTTTTTTGTATAAGATACCTCCATTAGTGTAAAAGGTATATCCTAAGCTTAAAGAATCATTTATTTTTTGATATAGATTAATTGCTTTTTGATTATAATATAATGCAGAGTCAAGTTGATTTATATGTTGGTAACTGATAGATAAGTTTAATAAAACAACATGAAATTCTCTGTATTCTAATAAGTCATTTTTTTTAGCATATTTATATATGTTTTTATAAATAGAAATAGCTTCTCTTTTTTTACCAATAGTACTTTTTATAGCTGCAATTATAACGTTCGTGATTTGTTGTAGGCTATCATTTTTTATTTTTTTGGAATGAACTAAAAGTAAGCTTTCAAGTGATTTACTTAATTTCTCCTTACTTCTAAGGAATCTTCCTTTGTCGTAATAAATGGCAGCAGGGTAGTTTTTTGAAGGCTTTCTTTTAGTAATTAGAATTATTGAGTCGCAATAATTTAAATAAATACTTTCATTATTTTTTATATCTGCTAGTAGCTGCTTAGCTCTAACGATTTTCATAGTATCTTTTTTTTGTAAAGCTTTTATTAAATAAGCATTTGCATATGTAATTGCTTTTGTAGTATCAGGTTTACTTTCATAAAATAAATCGGACAACTCATTATAGCTTTTTTGAGATAAAGAATCTAAAGAAAAAGCAGTGTTTTGACTATTAGTAGTTAAATTAATTATGAATAATAAAGAAAAAGTAATCGTTTTTTTTGGAAAAAAAAGCATGTGTAAATATTAGAAGTTCCAAATTTACTGTTTTCGGTGTTAAAATAAGTGCTTTTTTTTACGTTGATAATAAGGAGTTTATGTTTTTGTTTACTCGGTTTTCATGAAAGTAGACTGCATTTTATTGCGTGTTAACAATACAAAGAGGTTCTTTGAGCTACGTAAATAAAAGGGTTCGAATACTAAACTATTTAGAAAGGGGAAATTAAATGAAAAAGAAATTTTACAACCACGAACCCTTTTTCTTTTAAGAATTAAAAAAAGAAATTGGCAATTGTTTTATAAACCGTTACTTTTGCTCACACAAAACAAAACAACAATGCCAACAACACAACAACTTCAAGATTTTACACAACAGGTTCGTAGAGATATCGTTCGAATGGTACATGCCGTTAGTTCAGGACATCCAGGAGGATCTTTAGGATGCGCTGAATTTTTAACATGTTTGTATCAAGAAATCATGGAGTATTCTACTGATTTTGAAATGGACGGAAACAAAGAAGATTTATTCTTTTTATCTAACGGACATATTTCGCCGGTATATTATAGTGTTTTAGCTCGTAGTGGATTTTTTCCAGTAGCTGAGTTAGCAACCTTTAGAAAGTTAGATACTCGTTTACAAGGACATCCAACTACACATGAAAAATTACCAGGTATTCGTATTGCTTCAGGATCATTAGGGCAAGGTATGAGTGTTGCTATTGGTGCAGCAGAAGCTAAGAAGTTAAATGGAGATGATAAAATTGTATATACATTACATGGTGATGGTGAATTACAAGAAGGTCAGAACTGGGAAGCAGCAATGTATGCATCAGGTAAAAAAATTGATAATTTAATTTCAACTATTGATGTAAACGAAAAGCAAATTGACGGTACTACTGATCAGGTACTAGCAATGGGAAGCTTAAAAGCTAAATTTGAGGCTTTTGGTTGGGATGTATTAGAAGTAAGAGAAGGAAATAACGTTGAAGCTATTTTAAGCGGAATGGCAGATGCAAAATCTCGTACAGGTAAAGGAAAACCAGTTTGTGTATTATTGTATACAGAAATGGGGAATGGTATCGATTTTATGATGAATACACATGCTTGGCATGGTAAGGCACCAAATGATGAGCAGTTAGCTGAGTCATTAGCTCAAAACCCTGAAACATTAGGAGATTATTAAAAGTTAAATTTTACTAGCAATATATTATAAACGTCATTACGAAGAAGTATGACGAAGCAATCTTAAAATATTAAGATAACTTCACTTCTTTCGTAATGATGTTTTTTTTATGTTTTTATTCACAAAATAACGTAAGTAAAATTGTAAATTTACGTCAATAACGATACTGTAATAATCAAGCGTAAATATGAGAATAGGAATTGTATGTTATCCTACATTTGGAGGAAGTGGAGTAGTAGCAACTGAATTAGGAATGGCACTGGCAGATAAAGGTCATGAAGTACATTTTATAACCTATAATCAACCCGTTCGATTAGATTTTTTTTCACATCGTTTACATTTTCATGAAGTTGTTTTAGAGGAGTATCCACTATTTCAATACCAGCCTTACGAATTAGCATTGTCTAGTAAAATGGTAGAGGTGGTTGAAAAGCACCAACTAGAAGTTTTACATGTACATTATGCAATACCACATGCGTATGCTGCGTACATGGCAAAAAAAATGTTAGAAAATAAAGGTATAAATGTAAAAGTTGTAACTACTTTACATGGTACAGATATTACTTTAGTAGGAAGTCACCCAACTTATAAAACGGCAGTAGAATTTAGTATTAATAAATCAGATGAGGTAACAACGGTATCTAATAGTTTAAAAGAAGATACGTTACGCTTATTTAATATTGAGAAAGATATTAAAGTGGTTTATAATTTTATTGATGGAGTAAAATATGACAATGCACATCAAACAGAATGTAAGCGTATTGCATTGGCGAAACCAGAAGAAAAAATTTTAACACATGTAAGTAATTTCCGACCAGTGAAACGTACTGATGATGTGATAAAGATTTTTAATGAGATTCAAAAAGAAATTCCATCAAAATTATTAATGGTTGGTGATGGACCAGAGCGTTTAAAGGCTGAAAATTTAGTAAACAAATTTGGCTTAGAAGATAAAGTACTGTTTATGGGGAATAGTAGAGAGGTTGAAAAAATTCTATGTTATTCTGATGTCTTTCTATTACCATCAGAAACTGAAAGTTTTGGTTTAGCAGCTTTAGAAGCAATGGCTGCAAGTACGGCTGTAATATCAACAAATTGTGGAGGTTTACCAGAAGTAAATATTCATGGTAAAACAGGTTATTTAAGTAATCTTGGTGATGTAGATGATATGGCGAAGAACGCTATTACAATATTAAGAGATAATGTAGTTTTAAATGAATTTAAAGCGAATGCAAAGGAGCATATTAAGTTATTCTCTTTAGAAAATATATTGCCTGTTTATGAAGCAATTTATAAAAGTTGTTCGGAGGTGATTTAATAAAAAAACGCAACTTAGGTTGCGCTTTTTTTATTTTATAAATTGTAGTATTTTAAACTATCAATAATTAATTCATTCGGAACTTTACAATCAATTTTAAAATCTTCATAGTTTTTTAAGAGTACAAAATTAATTTCTCCAGCTACATTTTTCTTATCATGCTTCATTAATTCCATAATTGCAGAAAAATCTTCTTCTAAAATTGTTACTTTACCATAAATAGCGATAATAGCTTTCTTTAAATCTTTAAGATCATCACAAGGAAAACCTAAAAGTTCGGCAGAAATATAAGCTTCACAAACCATACCTATAGCAATAGCTTCACCATGTGTTAAGTTTTCTTTAGTAGTGTTTTCTAAAAAATAAGATTCAACACCATGCCCAATAGTGTGTCCCCAATTTAACACTTTACGAATATTTTGTTCCTTAGGATCCTCTAAAACAACCTCGTTTTTAATTTCAATAGAACGATGAATTAAATCGATAATATTTAAATCTGCATTATCTTTAATTTCGTTAAATAGGCGAATATCATGTGTCATTCCATATTTAATAATCTCAGCAGTACCAGATCTAATTTCACGAGGAATAAGTGTTTGTAAATATTCAGGATCAAGTACAATCATTTCAGGATTCGCAAACAAGCCAATTTGATTTTTTAAAACACCTAAATCAACACCTGTTTTTCCACCAACAGAAGCATCAACCATACTAAGTAGCGTAGTAGGAATGTTAACAAAATCGATTCCACGTTTAAAAGTAGAAGCGACAAAACCACCTAAATCGGTAATAACACCACCACCTAAGGTAATTAATAAACTTTTTCTATCGGCACCTAACTCGGTCATGGCATTCCAAACACCAACACAAGTCTCTATGTTTTTGTTAATTTCACCAGCCTCAATCTGAATTACTTCTATCGGTTTATCTGTTTCTAATAACTGTATAAATCGAGGATAACAATGTTCAAGAGTATTGTCATCAACCAACATAAAGATAGATGAATAATTATTTTTACGAATTAAATTCGCTAACTCAGTATATGCCTTTTCGTTAAAATGAACAGGGTATGTTACAGCTTGAATTGTAGTCATTGTAATCTATAATTTAGAGGCGAAAATAAATAGAATAATTTAAAAAAATATGATTACAGTCAGTTATATTTGTCTTTACAAACTATAGATTAAATTTTTTTAGTAATGACACTTTTTAATAATACAGAAACGGCTTTTAAATTAAAATCAGACTCAGAATTAGAGCGTGCATATTTTTTATTTAGAATGATACAAAACCAACCAATGGTTCGTATTGGTACAGCGGTAACTAATTTTGCATTAAAAGCGCACTTACCTGTTGAAGGATTAATTCGTTCTACTGTTTTTGATCATTTCTGCGGAGGTGTAACAGAAGATGATTGTTTACCTGTAATAGACAAAATGTTTACAAAAGGTAAAGTACATAGTGTTTTAGATTATTCTGTAGAAGGAAAAGAAGAAGAAGAAAGTTTTGATGATGCATTAAGAATGACAATAAAGACAATCGATTTTGCAGAAGAGAAAAAATCGATACCCTATGCGGTTTTTAAACCAACCGGATTTGGACGTTTTGCTTTGTATCAAAAATTAACAGAGAAAAAAGAATTAACGGTTGAAGAAAAATCTGAATGGATTAGAGTCGTAGAGCGTTTTCATGCAGTTTGTAAATTAGCTGTAGCAAAAGATGTTCCTTTATTAATTGATGCAGAAGAAAGTTGGATGCAAGATGCTGCCGATAATTTGGTTGAAGAATTAATGGAGACCTATAATAAAGAGAAAGCGATTGTTTTTAATACCTTACAAATGTATCGTCATGATCGTATGGATTATTTACGAGAATTACATCAGAAAGCACATCAAAAAGGATATCATATAGGTATGAAAGTGGTACGTGGTGCTTACATGGAAAAAGAAAGAGAAAGAGCTGAGAAAAAAGGATATGCCTCTCCAATATGTAAAGACAAGCCAGAGACTGATAAAAATTATGATGAAGCAATTCGCTTTATGATGGAACATAAAGATATGGCAGTTTTTGCAGGAACACATAATGAAGAAAGTTCTTCTTTATTAATGGATTTAGCAAAAGAATATAATATTAATGCAAACGACAATCGTATGTGGTTTGGTCAGTTATATGGTATGAGTGATCATATTAGTTTTAATTTAGCCGAACAAGGTTATAATGTAGCAAAGTATGTTCCGTTTGGTCCTGTACGTGATGTGATGCCATATTTAATTCGTAGAGCAGAAGAAAATACTTCAATAGAAGGACAAACTTCGAGAGAACTTAATTTATTAAAAACAGAAAGAAAACGACGTAAATTGTAATGAATGCGGTTGACGAAATAAAGGAAGTAATAAAAAAAAATAAAAAAAGAGTAGCAAAAGAACTTCAAGAAAGCAAAGAATTAGTTTTTTTGGTTAAAAAATCGATTACCACAAACTTAACTGATGAAGAGAAGGGAAAGGTAAAAGAACAACTTTTAGATATTTGTAAAGCAATACCTGCTTTTACTGTATTTATGCTACCGGGAGGCGCATTGTTACTCCCTTTATTAATAAAATTAATTCCAGATATTTTGCCAAGTGCCTTTAGGGCAGACGATGAACCTTTAGACGAAGAAAAATAATTCAGCTTCATTTATATTGTTTTCATTTTTAAAACACTACTTTTGCAGCTTCAAAATCGAGCAAGAATGCAACCAATTAGAAACATCGCTATTATAGCACACGTTGATCACGGTAAGACTACCTTGGTAGACAAAATTATAGATCAGGCAAAAGTTTTAGACGATCGTAAAGAACGTACAGACTTATTATTAGATAATAATGACTTAGAACGTGAAAGAGGAATTACGATTCTTTCTAAAAACGTATCTGTAAACTATAAGAACACTAAAATCAATGTAATTGATACACCTGGTCACGCCGATTTCGGAGGAGAAGTAGAGCGTGTATTAAAAATGGCTGATGGTGTTTTATTATTAGTTGATGCATTTGAAGGTCCTATGCCACAAACTCGTTTTGTATTAGGAAAAGCTTTAGAATTAGGTTTAACACCAATTGTAGTAGTAAACAAAGTAGATAAAGAAAACTGTACTCCTGACATTGTTCATGAAAAAGTTTTTGATTTGATGTTTGCTTTAGAAGCTACTGAAGAGCAATTAGACTTTACAACAATCTATGGTTCTGCAAAGAATAACTGGATGAGTACTGATTGGAAAAATGAAACTGATAACATCGTACCTTTATTAGATGCTGTATTAGAATCTATTCCAGAAACAAAGTACAACGAAGGAACTCCACAAATGCAAATTACTTCATTAGATTTTTCTTCTTTTACAGGAAGAATAGCTATTGGACGTGTTTTTAGAGGAGATTTAGAAGCTGGTAAAGATTACATGTTATGTAAAGCTGACGGTACTACTAAAAAAGTAAGAATTAAAGAATTGCACGTATTCGAAGGAATGGGTAAAGTTCAAGTAGATAAAGTTCCTTGTGGAGATATTTGTGCTATTACAGGTATTGAAGGATTTGAAATTGGTGATACTATTGCTGATTTAGAAAATCCAGAAGCATTACCAAGAACAGAAATTGATCAACCAACAATGAGTATGTTATTTACAATTAACAACTCACCTTTCTTTGGTAAAGAAGGTAAATTTGTAACATCTCGTCATATTCGTGATAGACTGTTTAAAGAATTAGAAAAGAATTTAGCTTTAAAAGTTGAAACTACTGATTCTGAAGATAAATTTAATGTATACGGTCGTGGAGTATTACACTTATCTGTATTGATTGAAACAATGCGTCGTGAAGGATATGAATTACAAGTGGGAAGACCACAAGTAATTATAAAAATGATTGATGGTAAGAAACATGAGCCAATGGAAACATTGTCTATCGATGTACCAGAAGATGTTGCTTCTAAAGCTGTAAATTTAGTTTCTTTACGTAAAGGAGATTTAATGATTATGGAGCCTAAAGGAGATTTACAACACTTAGAATTTACAATTCCATCTCGTGGATTAATCGGATTAAGAAATAAGATCTTAACAGCTACAGCTGGTCAAGCAATTATTAACCATAGATTTAGTGAGTACGGTCCTTATAAAGGAGACTTTACTGAAGAAGTAAAAGGAGCAATTATTTCTGCAGCAACAGGTAAAGCTACAGCATATGCATTAAACCGTTTACAAGATAGAGGTAAATTCTTTATTGATGTTAACCAAGAGATTTATATTGGACAAGTAATTGGTGAGAACAGTAAATCTGATGATATGGCTGTAAACTTAATTAAAGGAAAGCAATTAACAAATATGCGTAAATCTGGTACAGATGACGCTATGAAAATTGCTCCAAAAATTGATTTCTCTTTAGAAGAGAATATGGAATATATTAAAGCAGATGAGTACTTAGAAGTTACTCCAGAAAGTTTACGTATGCGTAAAATTGTATTTAAAGCATAAGTTTTAAATTATATATAAATAAGAAAGCTCAAGTTTTAAACTTGAGCTTTTTTTATATTTGCAATATGAGTGATTTTAAACAATTTTTTGAAACATTAGAACATAGTCTTACGAATGATAGTTTTGTAAAACTAACATTAAGCAAGTCTATTAGAAAAAGTGCAGGCTTAATAAATGTGTATATGCGTTTATTTTTGATTGAAGGGAAAGAGGTTTTTCAATTCAAATACCGACATACAGAAGAAGAAAAGTACAAGCAGTTTTCTTTAAAAGAAGCAATATTAGAATTAGAAAAACTATTGATGGAGTCTTTTAGAGCAGGAACTTTATTTACTTTAAATGAAGACTTATTGATATTGGTATCTAAGAAGAAATTGATATCTTACAGAGAAAATGCTCCGAGTTTTAAAAATAAACTACCAGAAGTACCTTTAGAGTCTTAGTTGTAATTTTATTTTACAATTAATAGTACCTAATTTATATTTAACTATTACTTTTTATAGCGTCAATTAAATCTATATTTGAAGAGATGCTTAAGACATTATATTAAAGATTGTGGATTCTTAAGTTGTAATAAGATTCCGTAAAATATCAAGGTTTTTAGCGATAGTTTCTGATAATGCTATAAGCATATAACATTTTTGTAATATATAAGAGATAATACCAATCTTAAAACAGATAGTATCCGAGATAATTTTCGCTCTTAAAAATGTAAGGTTATTTTTTTTAGATAGACTCAATGATATATAAGAGAAATTTTCTATTAAGAAAAATAACATTATTAAGTCTTAATAATTATATGAAAAACTTATATTTGGTAACTTACATTATTAAAACCTTGTAGAGTTACTTGATTAAATTTAGAGGGAAACCTTAGGATTGTATATTAAACGAATATAAAAAGCAACAAATTACTTGAATTCTAACAATCATACTCCTGTAATAATTCAAACATTAGAAGAATTAGTTGCAGCTCTTTCTGAAGGAGAAAGTACGACTTACAATCATATTATACACCTAATAGAGCTCTCGGCTGATATTTTTGACGATTATACTTCATGGTCTAAAGAAAGCTATACTAGGAACTGTATTATCAATAATGAAAAGTTTGAATTAATATTACTTTGTTGGGAACAAGGACAAATTACGCCAATTCATGATCATGGTGGTGAAGAATGCTGGGTAAAAGTTATTAATGGTGAATTTAGAGAAAAGATATATAAAGAGAATGATATAGGAGAGCTTAATGTTACTAAAACAACTATATCAAGAGTAAATGAAGTTACTTACATGAAAGACTTTATGGGTTTTCATAGTTTAGAAAATATATCAAATAAAAGAAGCATGTCTCTTCATTTGTATGCTAAACCGATACGAAAATGTAGAACATTCGATGAGGAAAATAAAAAATTTATAAATAGAAAATTAACTTATTGTACGACAGTATAATAAGTGAAATAATAAAATAGTAATACATGTCTGACATAAATAATGATTTAAGTTTATTTAATGAACTAGTAACTTTTTTAATCAGTGAAGAAGATAAAAAACCAGTAGCAGCAAGAATAGATTCAAATAAATTGTACGACACTATTGACCTTTCGTTAAATGATTCAGCAATGATTGATGATAAGTTTAAATCTTTATTAAAAGAAGTGCTTGTTTCAACACCAAAAACAGCAACAAATTTATTTTTCAATCAACTTTTTGGAGGTAGACAAGGGAAAGCTGTTTTAGGAGATTTATTAGCTGTTTTACTTAATAACAGTATGTATACCTACAAAGTTGCAGGGCCACAAGTTGGTATTGAGCAAGAAATTATAAGGAAATCTTGTGATTTAGTTGGGTACGGATTAAATAGTAATGGTACATTTCCTACAGGAGGCTCTATGAGTAATTATATGGCATTAATAATGGCGCGTGACACTAAAGATCCAAGTTGTAGGTTTGATGGTATGACTAAGCCATTGATTGTTTATACTTCTAAAGAGTCACATTATTCGAATGCAAAAAATGCTAGTTTTGCAGGAATTGGAAGAAATAATATTCGTTATATTCAAGCTGATAACAAAGGGAAAATGATCCCTGAAAAATTAGAAGCACAAATAAAAGAAGATATAAAAAACGGAGGTATTCCAACTTATGTAAATGCAACTGCTGGAACAACTGTCTTAGGAGCTTTTGACCCAATAGATAAAATTGCAGATATTACAGAAAAATATAAAATATGGCTTCATGTAGATGGAGCATATTGTGGTAGTGTAATTTTTAGCGAAAAATATAAGCATCTTATAAAAGGAGTTGAAAGATCTAATTCTTTTAGTTACAATGCGCATAAAATGTTAGGAACACCATTAACTTGTTCGATCATCTTAGTAAATGATAAAAAGCATTTATACGATTCTTTTAGTAATGATGCTGAGTATTTATATCAAACAGACGGAGATGACTTTAACTTAGGTAAAACATCTTTTCAATGTGGAAGGAGAAATGATGCTTTAAAATTTTGGACATTATGGAAATCTGTTGGAACAAATGGATTAAAGAAAATTGTAGAGCAACAATTTAGTTTAGCAAATGTAGCTCTTGATTATCTTAAAAATAATCCTGATTATACTTTATATAGTTTTGATGATTCCATTTCTATCTGTTTTAATTATAAAAATATTGATCCAACAGAACTTTGTACAACATTGTATGAGCATCAAATTACAGTTGTAGGTTTTGGGGCATTTAAAGAAAATACTTTTATTAGGTTGGTAACTATTAATGCAAATAATGAAAAATTAGATATATTGAATTTCTTTAAAGTATTAGAAGAGTTTGTGGAGAATACAATGATGTTAGCAACTCAAAAGGAAATAGGTATTTAAAAACTACTACTTGTTATTATATTAAGATAAGTAATCTTAATAATTTCAATTGAGTTTAAATTGAATTCAAAACAAATAAAACCACCTCTAAAGGTGGTTTTATTTGTTTTGAAAAGAATGTTGTCGTGTTTATTTTAAATAAAAAAACTACCATAACATATATAGGGAATAATGTTTTTGGTAGTTTATAAATATTAATTAATAAGGAAGGGTATAATTAATAAAAGGGGGTTTAATTAAAGAAGTTATTTAATTAAGGGGGAAAATAATAACTTCGGTGCAAATATATAAGAGTAAAGAGTTGATAAATTGATTGTAGTGATTTTGATGTATATTTTATGTCAATTAGCTAATGTGTAATTATAGATTTATAGATAGTTATCTTTTTGTTTTATAGTAGTTTGTGTATTTTTAAATTGTCATTTTTTTTTTAAAAATATTTTGTTGCTGCTTTTTCTTTATAAAACCACTAAAGATGTATTTATACTTTATGTAGTATATTTGACGTATATTTAGAGGGTTATTATGCGAGGAATTGAATTAAATTTCTACGTGAAAATATTATGAAGTGTATGAGGAGCATTTTTTTTAAAAGTAAAAGATATTTAGTATTTGTGTTTTTTCTACTGTCGTCTGTTATAAGCATAAATGGACAGCAAAAAGAAAATATTTCAGAAAAAGAATACGAGGAGATAATTGTTAAAGGCTTTTATAAATTTCAAAATAATGAAAAACCACAGTTTTTAGATAGCTTACTAACAATCATAAAACTTAATAAGTTTACTGTAAAGAAAGATTCAATAAATAGTAAAATATTATACTTAAAAGGAGTTAACAATCTTGAATTAAAAAGATTTAAAAAGGCGGAAGATTTATTCATTGAATCATTTGAATTAGCAAAAAATACAAACGATATATTTTTAATAGGTTCTATATATAATGCTAGAGGGCTTATTTTTTCATCAGAATATAAAAATGTTGTTAAAGCTGCATTGTATTATAAAAAAGCAATTGCAAGTTATAGTGAGGTTGGTAACTTATTACAATTAATTAATACATATTATAATTTAGTTATAAATGCAAGATTACGTGGGGAATGGGAAGAATCGATAACTTATGCAAAAAGTTTTTTAAAATTAATTTTAAAAGACAGTAAAAGAACTGATGGGATAGGTCAAATATATTACTTTATTGCAGACAGTTATTTTGAACTCGGAATGAGTGAAAAAGCTTTAATAAATTTAGAAAATGCAGAAAAATTTATTCCTTCAGATAATAGTAAATTTAATAGTTTAATTAACAATGCGTATGCAAAATACTATGAAAGTAAAGGAGATTATATATTAGCTTTACAAAAATATAAAGAGGTAAATAATGATTTAGAGAAAAAGATTATTAGTGATAATTTAAGAATCAAAGAATCTTTTGTATACGAATTGGAACTAGAAAATGAATTAAAGAATAAACAAAACCTTATTATTAATAACCAAAAAACGAAACTTATTGTAAGTGGTATAATCGCAATTTTTTTTATTGGATTAACCATTTTTTTTATTTTTTTACGTAGAAATAATAACAAAAAAAATAAGCAAATTGAAAATTTAAATATCGATTTAAATTTATTAATAGCTGATCTTAAGAAGAATAATGGTGTCATAATAGATAAGAAAAATGAAATCGAAATTCTTTTAAATTTAAATGAGCAAGCATTGTTTTCTCGAGTTTTAAAAGTATCAACATATAATGATGCTATTCGAAAAATTACTGATGATATCGAAAATATTCCAAATGCATCTAGTTATTTAATTAACATAAATAAAAAATTATTAAGTTTAATTTCTGAAGAAGAATTATGGAATGATTTTAAAATTCAATTTGAGAAAATTAGACCAAATTTTTTCAACAAATTAAAAAATATCTCTCCTAATTTATCAGTTAACGATTTAAAACACTGTACTTATATTGTATCTAATCTAAAGAGTAAAGAAGTTTCACAATTAATAAGTGTATCACCAAGAAGTGTTGAGACTACGAGGTATAGGTTGAAGAAAAAAATGGGCTTAGAAAAAGAGGAAAGTTTATATGATTTTTTAGTTGATTTATAGTCATATTTTAGAGTTTGAAGTATTAATAAAGGAAAATTACTTCTGTTGTTTATAACAATAATTATGGAGTATAAAAGCATGAATAAACTACTAAAAATAATTATTTTTTAAATTTTTAAGAAAAAGGTTGTGTATTTAAAATAAAAGACAAACATTTGCAGTAATAAAATAAGAACATGAATTTTAATCAATTACATCATCATCATCATCATATTTGCACTCAAGCGAACTGAAGATGTATTGATTAAAAACAAAATATATTTTAAACCCGTTTGAGTAAATCAAACGGGTTTTTTGTTTCTTTTTTTTAGAAACAATCTTCAAGTCAAGGTTTACTCAAATTAATTAACAAACAACATGAGTAAATTAAGAATAGCAATTCAAAAATCAGGTAGACTAAACAAAGAGTCATTAGAACTTTTAAAAGACTGTGGAGTTTCTATAGACAATGGAAAAGATCAATTAAAAGCTTCAGCAAGTAACTTTCCATTAGAAATTTTTTATTTAAGAAATGGTGATATTCCCCAATATCTAAAAGATGGAGTTGTTGATGCGGCAATTATCGGAGAAAACTTATTAGTAGAGAAAGGAGAAGATATTCAATTTATAGAAAAGTTAGGTTTTTCTAAATGTAAAGTTTCTTTAGCTATTCCTAAGGGAGAAGAATACAACGGATTATCATATTTTCAAAACAAGAGAATTGCAACTTCATATCCGAATACAGTTAAGAATTTTTTAGCGTCAAAAAATATAACAACTCAATTACACATTATAAATGGTTCTGTAGAAATTGCTCCGAATATAGGGCTTGCAGATGGTATTTGTGATATTGTATCTAGCGGTTCTACACTATTTAAAAACAACTTAAAAGAAGTTGAAGTAATTTTAAAATCGGAAGCAGTTTTAGCTGTTTCACCTAAATTAGATACAGTACAACAAGAGATTTTAAATAAATTACAATTTAGAATTCAATCGGTTTTAAAAGGAAGAAGATCAAAATATATTCTTTTAAATGCACCCAATAATAAGCTAAACAAAATTTTAGATATTTTACCAGGAATGAGAAGTCCTACTGTATTGCCATTGGCAGAAGAAGGATGGAGTTCGGTACACTCAGTATTAGATAAAAATGAATTTTGGGAAATCATTGATGAGTTAAAAAATAATGGAGCAGAAGGTATTTTAGTGTGCCCGATAGAAAAAATGGTTGTTTAAAAATAAGAGAGATGAAAGCGATAGAATTAAATAAAAATAATTGGGAATCACTATTACAACGACCAACAAAGACGGTAGAAGATATAGAAAAAACCGTTACTAAAATATTTAAAGAAGTTAAGGTTGATGGAGATATTGCTGTAAATAAATATACATCACTTTTTGATGGTGTTAATTTAAATACAATAGAAGTTACTTCAAAAGAAGTTGTAAATGCAGGTAAGTTAGTTTCAGAAGAATTAAAAACGGCAATACAACAAGCAAAAAATAATATTGAAGTATTTCACGCAGCTCAAAAAACTGAAAAAGTAGCAGTAGAAACAACAAATGGTGTGTTGTGTTGGCAAGAAAAAAGAGGCATAGAAAAAGTTGGATTATATATTCCAGGAGGAACAGCACCTTTGTTTTCTACCGTTTTAATGTTGGCAGTTCCAGCAAAAATAGCAGGCTGTAAAGAAATTGTTTTATGTTCACCACCAGATAAAAGCGGAGAAATAAATCCAGCTATTTTATACACAGCAAACATTTGTGGAGTAACTAAAATATATAAAGTTGGCGGAATACAAGCAATAGCAAGTTTAACATTTGGTACTAAAACAATACCTAAAGTATCTAAAATATTCGGGCCAGGAAACCAATATGTAACTGTAGCAAAACAATTAGCAACAAAATATGGAGTTGCTATTGATATGCCTGCTGGGCCAAGTGAATTATTAGTTATTGCAGATACATCAGCAAATCCATCATTTGTAGCTTCAGACTTATTGAGTCAAGCAGAACACGGTGCAGATAGTCAAGTCGTTTTAGTATCTGATTCTAAAGAATTAATTGATAACGTTTCTAGGGAGATACAAAAACAGGTCTTAGATCTGCCAAGAAAAGAAATTCTTGAAGAAGCTTTAAAAAACACAAAAGCTATTTTAATTAAAGATGAAGAGGAAGCAATTAATTTTGTGAACGATTACGCGCCAGAACACTTAATAATAGCAACCGAAAATGATGATTTTTTTATTGATAAAATAATAAACGCAGGCTCGGTATTTATAGGAAATTACACTCCTGAAAGTGCAGGGGATTATGCTTCAGGAACCAATCACACATTACCAACAAACGGATTTGCAAAAGCATATTCAGGTGTAAACTTAGATAGTTTTACGAAGAGTATTACGTTTCAAAAAATATCAAAAATAGGTATTCAAAATATTGGTAAAACAATTGAGTTAATGGCAGCCGCAGAAGGTTTAGAAGCTCACAAAAATGCAGTTACACTAAGATTAAAAGAAATTAATAATGTTTAATTTAACTAAAATAGTTCGTCCAAATATTCAAAAATTGCAAGCATATTCATCAGCAAGAGATGAGTTTAAAGGAACTGCTGAAGTGTATTTAGATGCAAATGAAAATCCTTTCGGAATTTTAAATAGGTATCCAGACCCTAAGCAAACAAAAATTAAAGAACGACTAACCGAAATAAAAGGTGTTGCTAAAGATCAAATTTTTGTTGGAAACGGTAGTGATGAAATAATTGATTTAGCTTTTAGAATTTTTTGTGAACCAGGAAAAGATAAAGCCTTAACTTTTTCACCAACCTATGGTATGTATGATGTATCGGCAAACATTAATGATGTTGAATTAATTAAGCAGCCTTTGGTAAACGATTTTCAAATAAGTTTAAATCAATTAGAACCATATTTAGATATGGACGACGTGAAAATTATCTTCATTTGCTCCCCTAATAACCCTACAGGTAATTGTTTTGAAGAAGAAAGCATCGAATATATTTTAGATAATTACAATGGAATCGTAATTATTGATGAAGCATATATTGATTTTAGTTCAAGAGCATCTTTTATAAAAAAGATAGCTAAATACCCTAATTTAATTGTGAGCCAAACCTTTAGTAAGGCATGGGGATTAGCAGGTGTAAGAGTCGGAGCTGCTTATGCGAATGCTGCTATAATTAATTTGTACAATAAAGTAAAACCGCCTTACAACGTAAGTACTTTAAATCAAGAAGCTGTAGTAACATCTTTAAATAATTTAGAAGAGTTTAGTGCTAATAGAGATGTTATTATCAAAGAAAAACAAAAGCTGATAAGTGAGTTAAAAAATATTGAATTAGTTAAAAAAATATATCCATCAGAAGCTAATTTTCTTTTAATAGAAGTAACAAAAGCAGATTCAATATATAATCAATTGGTAGCTGAAAAAATTATAACTCGTAATAGAAATACGCTTGTAAACAATTGTTTACGAATTACAGTAGGAAGTTCAGAAGAAAATATAAAACTAATTGAAGCATTAAAATCAATCTCAAATTAATCGTCATCTCTAGCACAGACAAGAGGTTTTTAATAAACATTTGATTTAAAACAAGAAACATGAAAAAAGTATTATTTATAGATAGAGACGGAACTTTAATTAAAGAACCAGCAGATGAGCAAACAGACTCGTTTGAAAAATTAGAATTTTATCCGAAGGTATTTCAAGGATTAAGTAAAATAGCAAAAGAGTTAGATTTTGAATTGGTATTGGTAACAAATCAAGATGGCTTAGGTACATCTGTATATCCTGAAACAACTTTTTGGCCAGTGCATAATTTTGTAATGAAAACTTTAAAAGAAGAAGGAATTGTTTTTTCAGAAGAAATTATTGATAGAACATTTGCAAAAGACAATCAACCAACAAGAAAACCAAATACAGGCTTGTTAACGAAGTTTTTTTCAGAAGAATATGATTTAGCAAATTCATTTGTAATCGGAGATCGTTTAACAGATGTTGAACTAGCTAAAAATTTAGGTTCGAAAGGAATTTATATAAATGATGAAACTTTTTTAGGAACAGATGAAATTACTGTAAAAAGAAGTGAGTTAGATGAATTTATCGCTATAGAAAGCAGCGATTGGAATGCTATTTATGAGTTTTTAAAATTAGAAGAAAGAACTTCAAGAATTGTTAGAAATACGAATGAAACTAAAATTGATATTCAATTAAACCTCGATGGTACTGGTAAAAGTACGATTAACACAGGAATTGCTTTTTTTGATCACATGTTAGATCAAATTGCACGTCACGGGCAAATGGATTTAGATATTCAGGTTAAAGGAGATTTAGAGGTTGATGAACACCATACTATTGAAGATACGGCCATTGCTTTAGGAGAGGTTTTTAATAAAGCATTAGGCAATAAATTAGGTATTGAACGATATGGGTTTTGTTTGCCAATGGATGATTGCTTGGCACAAGTAGCAATTGATTTCGGAGGTAGAAATTGGCTAGTTTGGGAAGCTGATTTTAAAAGAGAAATGGTCGGTAAAATGCCAACCGAAATGTTTTTCCACTTTTTTAAATCGTTTACTGATGGAGCTAAATGTAATTTAAATATAAAAGCAGAAGGCGCAAATGAACACCACAAAATAGAAGCTATTTTTAAAGCATTTGCAAAAGCAATAAAAGTAGCAGTAAAAAGAGATAGTAGTAAAATGATTTTACCATCAACTAAAGGAACATTATAAACAATTATGAATTATAAGAAGTTCTATGGTGGTTTTTTTGTCATTTCGAGTGAAATTACTTGAAGCAAAGCTGAAAGTAATTTAGTATCGAGAAAACAAAAAACATAATTTAAAATTAATATATGATTGCAATTATAAAATACAATGCAGGTAATATACGATCGGTAAAAAACGCCATTACTCGTTTAGGATATGAGAGTATAATTACAGATAATCCTGATGAAA
Source organism: Tenacibaculum ovolyticum DSM 18103 (assembly GCF_000430545.1). GTDB lineage: Bacteria > Bacteroidota > Bacteroidia > Flavobacteriales > Flavobacteriaceae > Polaribacter > Polaribacter ovolyticus. The sequence continues at coordinate 970,375 of NZ_KE387163.1, read as the reverse complement.
TTAGGCAGGCAGAAAAGGTTATTTTCCCTGGTGTTGGTGAAGCTAGTTCGGCAATGGCATATTTAAAAGAACGAAAACTAGATGAGCTTTTAGTATCTTTAAAACAACCAGTGTTAGGAATCTGTTTAGGGTTACAGCTTATGTGTAAATCATCTGAAGAAGGAAATACAACATGTTTGGGTATTTTTAATACGCAAACAAAACAGTTTCCTCCGTTAAAAAAAGTGCCACACATGGGTTGGAATAACTTTGAAGAAATAAAAACATCAAAAATAACAGAAAAGCTAACCATTTCTGATGATGTATATTACGTACATGGTTACTATGCTGATATTTGTGAAAACACCATTGCAAGTTGTAATTACATTCAGCCATTTAGTTCAATTATGCAAAAAAATAATTTTTATGCAATGCAGTTTCACCCAGAAAAATCTGCAAGCGTAGGAGAAAAATTATTAAAAAACTTTTTAGAGTTATAAAACTAGAAAAAATGAGAATTATACCCGCTATAGATATTATTGAAGGAAAATGTGTACGCTTAACAAAAGGTGATTATGCAACTAAAAAAATATATAATGAAAACCCTGTTGAAGTAGCTAAAGAGTTTGAAGACAACGGAATTGAATATTTACATTTAGTAGATTTAGACGGCGCAAAATCGCAACATATTGTAAATTATAAAATATTAGAACAAATTGCCGCTAAAACCAATTTAAAAATTGATTTTGGAGGTGGATTAAAATCTGATGATGATTTGCGCATTGCTTTTGATAATGGAGCAAGTCAAATAACAGGAGGAAGCATTGCTGTAAAAAACTCGGAGGTATTTACAGGATGGTTTGCTAAGTACGGAGCTGATAAAATTATTTTAGGAGCAGATTGTATTAATCGAAAAATAGCGACGCACGGATGGTTAGAAACATCAGAAATAGATGTTATTGATTTTATTATGCAATATGAAAAAATAGGATTAAAAAACACCATTTGTACTGATGTTGCCAAAGACGGAATGTTACAAGGTGCTTCAGTTGATTTGTACCAAGAAATTTTAAGTAAAAGCGCTATAAATTTAATAGCAAGTGGTGGTGTTTCTAAAATAGAAGATTTATTTCGATTGAAAGAAATAGGTTGTGAAGGTGCTATTTTAGGAAAAGCTATTTATGAAAATAGAATTTCATTAAAACAACTACAAAATTTTATAATAAATTAATACGTCATTACGAGGAAGAATAACGAAGTAATCTTTCTATAACTAAAGATTGTTTTATTTTATTCGTAATGATGACAACTATTAAACATGTTAAAAAAAAGAATAATACCTTGTTTAGATATTAAAAACGGAAGAACCGTAAAAGGTGTCAATTTTATAGATATTAAAGATGCTGGTGATCCTATTGAATTAGCAAAGCAGTATGTAAAAGACGGAGCAGATGAATTGGTTTTTCTAGATATTACAGCAACATTAGAAAACAGAAAAACATTGGTTGACTTGGTAGAAAAAATAGCCAAAGAAATAAACATCCCTTTTACAGTTGGTGGTGGCATAAGTTCTGTTGATGATGCGTTGGCTTTAATTAAAGCAGGAGCAGATAAGGTGAGTATTAATTCATCTGCAGTTAAAAACCCGCAATTAATAACCGATTTGAAAAATCGTTTCGGAAGTCAGTTTGTAGTAGTTGCCATTGATACTAAAAATGTAAACAACGAATGGAAAGTGTTTACAAAAGGAGGAACAAATGAAACAGCTTTAGAAACGGTAGCTTGGGCAAAAGAAGTTGAAAAACTAGGAGCGGGTGAAGTTTTACTAACCTCAATGAATAATGACGGTACCAAAGCAGGTTTTGCAATTGATATAACAAATGATGTTAGTAAAGCGATAAATATTCCTGTTATAGCATCAGGAGGAGCAGGGAAGGAAGAGCATTTTAAAGAGGTGTTTACAAAAACAGAAGCAAGTGCAGGTTTAGCAGCAAGTATTTTTCACTTTGCAGAAATACCAGTACCAAAATTAAAAGAATACTTAAAAGAACAAAACATACCAGTACGATGAATATAGATTTTACAAAAGGAAACGGTTTAGTACCTGTAATAATTCAGAATGATACCACATTACAAGTGTTAATGTTAGGCTATATGAATGAAGCAGCTTTTTTGAAAACAAAAGAGGATAAAAAAGTTACTTTTTTTAGTAGAAGTAAAAACAGATTATGGACAAAAGGAGAAGAGTCTGGTAATTTTTTAGAGGTAAAAGATATTCAGATTGATTGTGATAACGATACTATTTTAATAAAGGCAATACCAGCGGGACCAACTTGCCATAAAGGAACTACTTCTTGCTTTGCAGATGAAACTCCCAAAGGTTTTTTATATGAATTAGAACGAATTGTTAGTGATCGTATAGATACTGATAATGAAACTTCATATACAAACAAACTGTATAAAAGAGGTATTAATAAAGTAGCACAAAAAGTAGGAGAGGAGGCTGTAGAGTTAGTTATTGAAGCAAAAGATAATGATGCTAATTTATTTAAAAATGAAGCCGCCGATTTGTTTTATCACATTCTAATTCTCTTAAAAGCAAAAGGTTTTACGTTAAGTGAAATTGAAGCAGTTTTAAAAGAAAGAAACTAAAATTTCTTCGCTAACAGATTCGGCTATGTTTAATCGGAAATTAATAAGCAATTAATTTCCGATTAAACACTTAGTCAAAACTTTTTATCTTCTTTTAATTTTTCATTTTTTAAAGCCAAATCAAAAGATTTGGCGGACATTATAAAAATACATTAAACACCAAACCCGTATTAATTTTAGCCAATGTTGCCACGAGTTGATTATATTGTTTTGAAATTAATTATGTTATAATATTCTGTAAGGATGTTTTTTAAAAGGTTTATTTTATAAAATCCGTTTTGAGATACTTCAGGCTTATTAAATTTTAAATAAGTAAACCCACCTTGTTCAATGGTAGTTATATTTTGAATTGGATTAAAGTTTTTATTGTCTTTGCTAAATAGTAATTTTATACTCCAGCTTTTGTTTTTATTTGTCTTAAAAACAAGATAATAGAATTCTTTATCTGCTTTTAACTTTGGGGAATCAGTAAATCCATTCATAAACCAAAAAGGTTCAATAAATTTAGAGTTATTGAATTCTACTAATGATAGAGGTTTTTCCAATAATTGCCATTCAGGATTTTCAGGATAATGTGTTATTATGGCTAATTCTGGTTTTATATCAAAATAATATTCTGATTGTGATATATCATTTGAAGTTCCCCAAGTAGTATCTACAATTATCCATTTTTCATTTAGTTTAATTGCGTTCCAACCGTGACGAAAGTCATCATCTTTTTTTAATTCAACATAATGATTTCTACTATCTCGAATATGCCCACTTATTATTACAGATTCAATATCCATTTGATCCATAAACCATTTAAAAATATTTGAATATCCAGCACAAATCCCTTTTCTATTTTTATAAACTTCAAATTTACTTTGTCTATTGTAAAGTTCGCTTGAAGAGATTATTCCATCATTCCTTTCTCTCAGTGATTTATTATTATATTCTATATTGGTACTTGTCCAGTAGAAAAAAAATTTCGCTAAATTTTCCTTATTATCAAGATTATTTTTTGCAAATTCAGTTAAACCTTTTAAATCAAGTTTCATCTCGCCAGTTTCTCTAACTAATTTCATTATTGAATTATCTTGAGAAAATCCGTAATTAGTTATTAATAAAAAGAAGAATGTTAAAAGGATTTTTTTCATAATTGATGGTAATTTTTTTAAGAATATAAATCCGTTTTAATGATTTATATTCAAGGTTAGCGAAGTTCATGTTTTCTAGATTGAAAATCAAGAAGAGAAAAACTAATTTTTAATTATGAAGGTGTAAAATCTACAAACGATAATCTGGAGCAGTGTAAGAGGAAAAGGTACTATGAGTTAAGTAGAAAATAGAAAGTTTTGTAATTGTGAAATAAGTTAGTACGTAATGAATCATGATGTTTCTATATAGCTCAAATAAATAGTATAGAGGTTGATAGTTAAATATATGTAACTAAATACTTGTTTTGAGTGGGGGAGTGTTGCTCTTGTTGTCAGTTCGAGCATTACTGAAATAAAAAGATGATTTTATTGAAAGTAGCAAACGAAGTTTACGAGAACTATTAGCCTGTAAAAAAATAGGTTTCGACTGCGCTCAACCAGACATTCTTCAAGATATTCCAATTAAAATATAAGGTAGTTATCTGTTGAGCTCTAAAATAGTAATTATATGAAACTTAGTATTGCGTAAATTTAATGAAGAGTTTGTTTTCTGCCTTAGTTCTTTGTTGCTTGTAGTTTTTATTCATAAGTTCAATTTTATTCGACAAAGTATCAACTTTAAAGTAAAAAGGTTCTGAACGATTATTATCATTTTCACTAGGCTCAAAGTCAAATCCGTTTTCATAATATTTCCAAATTCCTTTTTTCGAGTATTTATTCCGTTATATCTTTTTCTTCAGTTTCTTTATATTTAATAATGTTTGACTAAGATAATAAAAATATACCGCTCTCTAAAAGAGTTTATAGTAACATATATCTAGATTATTTTGAGAGGAATTTAAGATAGAAACACAAATTTGATAATAAATATACTAAAAAGTGAGGGCGAGCCTTACTTTTTGTAAGGTTTAACCTAACCAATACTACTTTTTAATACTATAATTTTGAAAAATTATAATAATAATTTAAAATAATATATAATGAAAAAAATACAATTTATAGGAGTAGTTTTAATGTTAACTATTTCAATACTTTCTTTAGTTAAGTGTAATAGTAATGAGAGTTTAATAGAAGAAAAGGATGAATTGAGAAACAAAATTCCTTTAGGATTAGTTGAGATGAAAAAACTTAATTATGATGCTAATAAAATGGGGGAAATTCACAATTTAGGTTTAAGTTTATTTATTAAGAATAACCCCAATTATATTTATACTGGTTTTAATGATTTAACTGAAGACATAAATAAAGAATTTATAAAAGGTAAAAAAGATTATAAATTAGAATCATCAATTAATTATAAAAGCTTAAATTTTTATAATAAATCAATTTTAAAATCTAAAAATGCGTCTAATAAAAGTTACTCAGAATTAATGGATTCTTTTATTGATGGAAATGTTAGTAAAGATGTTCAATCTATATTTAACAAAATTTCAATAAATAAGTTTACTTTTGAAGAAACAAATAATTTTATAAATAAAGAAATAGCTAACAATAAAAATTTGTCAATAATTGAAATCGAAACATTAAATACATTTATTGTAATAGCAAAACATTCAAATGATTTTTGGACTAATTATATAAAAAATGAGGGCGAAAATATAAAAAGTTTAAATAGAGCTAGTATGAGATGTGATGCAGCAAGTCAAAGGTATATGTCAGATGCTTTTGGATTTATTACTTTTGGAGGATTAGGAAGTATAGGGATGTCTTGGTTAGTTTATGAAATGCAGGAAGATAGAGGAGGTTCTTGTATATAATATAAAAACAAAAAAAATGATTAAAAGAATAATAGATGAATTAAGTTATTATAATTATAAGCTAAAAATAAAGGATGATTTAATAATTGTAGATTTAGGTTTTGGTTTGGGTACTGAAATAAAAGAAATTAATAATACAATTATAATTAAAGGAGTTTTTTTTAAATTTAATATGATTACAGGTTTATTAAAAATGAGTATTAAAAACTCTATATTATATAATTCCTTCTGGATTTTATTTCTCTTATTTATACAATTATTTTATAATGAATATGAATATAGTTTAGCCTATTTACCTTTTATAATTTCAGGTTGGTTTTTTTTATGGTATTCTTATTATTTATTAAATTTTTATACGTCTAAAATTATTTTTCATAATTTAATAAATTCAATCAAAAATCAAAAATAAAAGAAAAACCCTTTACTAATTTAGTAAAGGGTTTTTAATACAGATTTCTCCTCGTTCTGATAGTGTTATTTCATTGAGAAAAGTCTCCATATTTTGAGTTGTATAGTTTTATATTTACTTAACATAAATAATTGTTTCAATACTTTGTTTTTATTGCATGTCTTTTTTTTATACGAATAAGTGAGGTATCAATAATTTTGAACAGCACTACTCTAAGTCATAATAAACTACATTATCTTAATTTATTTAGTTTCTTATTACAAAAGATTTACCAGTCAGGTGTTCCCGTTAAACCTTCTACTTTAATTTTTTGGTACCCTACAATACTATCCCCAATCATTTTCTTCTGATATTGATGATATTCCCCACAGTCATGAGCTCCAACTGAAAAATATTCAAATAAAACTAAATTCTTTTTTAATTTATAATAACCTATTTTTCCACTTCTTAAATTATTAAATTGTTCTTTTTCTTTAAGGTTTGGATTAATACCGCTTATTAGAACTTTACCATTTTTAAAAAAACGATAAAACGTTTCTTTGTTTTTTGAAATATAAATACTTTCTAGTTGAAGATCATTTAATTCATTTTGTTTTTTACTTAATTTAAACTTATTTTTTTTAGGTCTGTTACTGCCGTATTCAGTTGTATAGAATTTTTTTTGAAGTATAGGTGTACAGCAACTACTCAACAAAAATAACAGACAAATAATTTTAAAAATTTTATTCCTTCCCATTTTTCTGTTTTTAATATCGCAAAACGTTTACCAATCAGTCGTTTGTTTTAAACCTTCTATTTTCTCACCGATATAAATTATACAATTCTCTTTATTTGGTTTTGGAAATCCAGTTTTTTCAAATGAATTTTCAATAGAGTTAAAGAAAATAAAAACACTATCTTTTTTTATATACCCATAACTTTTAGAATAATATCCAACATTACCTCTCGAACCTCCTAGGTTAACATTAAAGGTTTCAATTTCAATTTTGTTGTCATTTAATTTAAAATAGCCAATTTCTCCATATTTATTAAAATTGTTAATAGTTGTTAGTTTTAATTTTTCATTATTTAACTCATTTCTCCCTTCAAAGAAACGTCCATCAGAGAAAAAACGGAGATATGATACTCTATTTTCACTTTTATTTATATATACATAACTTGTATTAACTAAGTCCTTTTTTTTAAGTTTATAAGGAGTCTCTGCTAACTTAAATTTTGATTTTTTAGGTCGATAACCTCCGTTATGATTCACATAATAATTTTTACAACTACATAGTAAAATGGTTGATATAACTAAAACTTTTTTCCACCCCATCCTTCTATGTTTTTATACTCATATTCAAATTTAAAATCTTTTATAGTTTTATGTATAAAGTTTTGTAACCAAGCATCACCAACTAGATCAATGGTTGCATTGTAACCGTTTTGTTGATTAAAACGAATGTAAGTAGAGGCTTTATTAAGTCTTTTTTGATAATCTGTTTGTTTATGAAATTTACCTCTTGTTAATTTTATTAAATCATCTTCTAATTTATCTAATTCTATTTTTTTTATAGGTTTAGTTTTGTTAGAGTTTTTAATGCTTTCTATTTTTTTAAGAATATCTATTCTTTTATTTTCTTGTTCAATACCTTTTTTTAAATAATCCCCTGAAAAATCTTGAAAACCAACTTCAATTAGAGGAGTAACAATTGTTAAACCGCCAGTCCATCCCATATCGGTTCCACCACCAAAATAAGCACGTTTTGTATCGTTATTTGAACTCACATTTACATTTCCTAGGCGAAAACCAATCATTCCTTCCCGTTGTAATTTATCTAAAGAAAATTGATTGTCGTGTAAGGCAGAATTCCAAGTAAATAATTGACCATATCTAAATGAATTTTCAAAATTATTTAACATAGGAATCGGAGAATTGTAATTTAAGCTGTACGATTGTAAAGGTGTACCATGTCCGCCACCAACAATAACATTTGCAGCAGCAGTTACATCTACTACCAAATTACTTTTATCTACGCCAACGCCTAAGCCGCTATTATATGCCGATACATGAAAAGAGGTGTTTGCAGCAAAATTACCATATCGTTGGCCATAACCTATGTTTAAATTAGCTTTAAACCGTACTTTATAAGCCAATTGAATTTGGAGACCAAAAGTAACTTTAAATCCACTTCCTGGCGGATCTATATTACCACAACAGCCGTTTTTGTCTTTCGTTATAAAACTTTGACTGTAGCCTCGCATACTTTGCTCTACTCTTCGTTTTAAATCTGTTTCAGCCCAAAATTTGGCATCGCCAACACAGTGCTTAAAGTCGAATATACTCGATGTTATAGCAGCTTCTAAGTCAGTTTCTATTCCTTGAAAATTAAAAAGGGAATGGTTTGTCATAGTCTTTTTTTTTATGTTTTGTAAGGGTAACTCGTATAAACGGTCGTTTTAATGCCATTTATAGAGTGTTGTAGCTATTTTTTTAAATTATCATTTAACTAAAATATATTATAGTTGAAATAAAAAATATGCAATTAAAATCTTTTCTTTTACACCGATAAAAATACTTATTTCAATAATATAAAGCAAAACATTATTATTATATTATTGATGTGATATCTTGTGTAATAAGATGTTATGCGTTATTAATAGTATTATCTTCCAAGTACCATTTATGACTGTCACATTTGACATCATCTATATCACATCTACTACTTGCTTCTAGAAAAAACACTGTATGCTTTCTAATTATTTTGGACACCTGTTATAATTTCTACTTATAAAGATCAAAGAGAACTATACGGCATCTTTGTACATTTTTAAGTTTAGTGTTTCTAGAACTGTACACGCTTGTACAGTTTGTGAATTTTATTTTTTAGGATTGTACACGGCTGTACAATCCTGTTTTTTTTATTTTTAAAATTGTACGAGCGTGTACAATCCTAGAATTTATTTTTTTTTATATTGTACAAAATAAAAGCCCTAAAAAGGGCTTGTTTTATGGCTGTTTTTTATAAAGTTATAGGCTTGTACAATAGTTACCATTGTTGGCGGTAGCATTTTAATTTGTTACTAATAAATTCTTTGCTCCATTAAGCCCACATTTTTGATATTCATGGTAAGCTTTTGCAGCTCTTAGTCTAATTTTATCATTTGTCTCATCTTTAAGATACCCAGTTATAGCATCGTGTATAGTGTAAGCTTCAGGTGCCATAAGTCCAGTTGTCCATACCAATGGATTAACTTTTGAACCTTTTAAATGAGGTTTAAAATAACTTTTACTGTAACAAGCAAGAATAATAACATCTCTTATTTGATTATCTGTATTTATAAACTTTTCTTGAATATTAAAATCCATAAGTCCATCGTGACCAATATATGCTATGAGCTTTGAGTTACCTTTTATTCCAATGGTTTTACTATCAATTTTAACTGTATCCTTTATGATTCCCGCACTACTTCTAAGAAAATTTTTCGTTGCATTTTTTATGTATCTTCCATTATAAGCATCAGCAACAATATAATAATTCTGACTATTATGTTTAAAAATTAATCGTTCTAAAATAAGTGAGTCAATTTTTTCTTGTTTTATTAATTGCCATTCAGAACTTCTTTTAAAGTAAGTTTTTATTCCATAAGCTGCACCCCAATATAGATTGTTTTTTGGATCTTGTCCATTTCCTATACTTTTCGGAACAGGAACTATCCCTTGATATTTATTATCACAAAGAGCAACAATGATATGGATAGTTTTTGTTTTTAAGTCAAGTTGGGTGTTTAACGCCTTTAAATTATCAGTTGGTATTTTCTTAGTTTCAATTTCAGTTTCATTATTTTTTACTTTATTCGGCTGTCCTCTACATGAGGTTAAAAAGCATAATATTGATATAAAAAATATAATCGTTTTCATTATGTTATTGCTATTTTTTTAAAGAATATGAATCAGTTTTAATGATTTACATTCAGCGTTAGCGAAGTTCGTGCTTTTTTAGGTCTAAAATCAAGAGGAGGAAAACTAATTTTTAATTATGGTGTTTTTAAAAACAATCTTATTTATTTTTGCAGTATGAATGAATTCCAGCAATTAAGAGATACACTAAATAAAAGTGTTTTAGATAACAATTTTGTAAAAATGACTTTAAGTAAGCCTATTAAAAAGAGTGATGGTTTACCAAATATATATATTCGTTTAGTAGCAATAAAAGGAGCAGAAATGTTTCAGTTTACCTATCATTATACAACAAACGATAAAGTTAAAAATTATACAATAACTGAGGCTTTATCTGAATTAGAAATTTTATTGATGGATAATTTTAGGGCAGCAACTTTGTTTACGTTATCTAAAGACTTGTTGGTTTTTATATCAAAAAAGAAAAAAGTTTCTTACCGAGAAAATGCTGCAAGTTTTAAAAATAAATTACCTGTAACACACGATAAACCAAAAGAGCGTTTAGCAGAAGCAGGTAGTTATTTACATCACTTAGGAATTACTGATAAAGCAGGAAAGGTTATTCATAAAATGGCCGATAAGTACCGCCAAATTAATAAGTATTTAGAAATTATTGAAGGTTTGTTAAAATCTACAAAATTACCAAAGCATATTAATATTGTTGATATGGGCTCAGGTAAAGGATATTTAACATTTGCTTTGTATGATTATTTGGTAAATACTAAAAAATACAACGCTACAGTTACAGGTATCGAGTTACGAGAAGAGTTGGTGAATTACTGTAACGACATCGCAGAGAAATCTGATTTTAAAAACTTATCATTTGTAGCACAGCGAATTCAAGAATACGATAATAATAAAATAGACATTTTAATTGCTTTGCATGCTTGTGATACCGCTACTGATGATGCAATTTATAAAGGATTGTCAGCAAAATCAGAATTAATAATTTGTGCACCGTGTTGTCACAAACAAATTCGTCAGCAAGTAAAAGGGAAAGAGCAAGAAAGTCCACTTTTAAAATACGGAATTTTTAAAGAACGTCAGTTCGAAATGGTAACAGATACCATTAGAGCTTTAATTTTAGAAAAGAATAATTACAATACGAAGGTATTTGAATTTATAAGCAACGAACATACTCGTAAAAACGTAATGTTGGTAGGAAGTAAATCTTCAAAAAAGAATGATATTTCTAAAATAGATGGTAGAATAGCAACCTTAAAAGAGGCATATTTAATTGAAAACCATTATCTAGAAACGCTAGTGTAACATTATAATATATTCATTAATAAATAATAAAAATCACCAATATTGGTGATTTTTTTAGTTTAATTTTACAAATAATGGAAAATGAATTATCAATAGTTTTTAAAGGCTTAGAAATTTCTAACGAAGAAATAAACAGTATTCAAGTAGGTTTTACGAAAGTAATTTTTAAAAAAGGAGACATTGTTTTAAGAAATAATGAAGATGTAAAATATCAATATTATGTTTTAAGTGGTTGTTTACGTGCATTTTTTATTGATGAAAAAGGTAAAGAACATACCGTGCAATTTGCTGTTAATGATTGGTGGATTAGTGATTATATAGGCTACTTTTCTGAAACAAAATCGGTGTTAACAATTGAATGTATAGAAGAGGCTGTTTTACTACGAGTATCAAAGAAGAGTATAGAAGATACTTACAATCAAATACCTAAAATAGAGCGTTTTTTTAGAAAGAAGATGGAACGTTCTTTTGTAAGTTTTCAAAAGAGAATTCTAGCAAACTTATCTCAATCAGCAAAAGAACGATATCAGAATTTTATAAAAACGTATCCAAACATAGAACAACATGTAAAAAATTATCATATTGCTTCTTTCTTAGGAATTACAACAGAAAGTTTAAGTAGAATACGAAAAGAAATAGCAAAATAACTTTATGAAAACGGCAATTGTATTAGGAGCAACAGGTTTAACAGGAAGTTTGTTGTTAAATAAGTTGTTAAAAGACGATAATTATAAAACGATTAAAGTTTTTACGAGAAGATCAACTGGTAATAAATCACCAAAAATTAAAGAATTTATAGTTGATTTACTTCTTTTAGATCAGTTTACAACCGATTTTATAGCAGATGAAGTATTTTGTTGTATTGGCACAACGGCGAAAAAAACGAAAGATAAAGCTATTTATAAATTGATAGATTATGGTATTCCGGTTACTGCCGCAAAATTAGCAAAAGCGAACGGAATAGAAATTTTTACTGTTGTTTCGGCTATGGGAGCAAACTTAAAAAGTAATGTGTTTTATAATAAGACGAAAGGAGAAATGGAAGCGTCTGTTTTAGAGCAAAAAATAAAACACACTTTCATTTTACGTCCGTCTTTAATAAAAGGAAATAGACAAGAAAGCAGGTTAGGAGAAGATATTGGTAATTTTATAGCCAATTTTATAAATCCGTTTTTAATTGGAGGTTTCAAAAAATATAGAAGTATAAAAGGGGAAACAATAGCTACAGCTATGATAAACATAGTGAAGTTAAAACCAGCAGAGTCTATAATTCTTTCTAATAAAATTATAGAATTTTCAGAGTTATAAATTTCTTACCATACATCAATTTTTACATTTAATGCTTGTAGTAATTTTGTTATAAATTATAAACATCATAAAATGAAAAAAATTATAACGGCAATTTTTGCAATTACTTTACTTGCATCTTGTGGAAATAAAAAAGAAGTTAAAAAGGTTGGTAACACTATAGAAAAAGCAACCAAAATAAAAAAAGTTTTATTCGTATTAACTTCTCATGAAGATTTAGGTGATACAGGGCATAAAACAGGTTTTTGGATAGAAGAATTTGCAGCACCATATTACTCTTTAAAGGATAAAGGTGTAGAAATTACATTAGCATCTCCAAAAGGAGGACAGCCACCAATTGATCCTAACAGTGCTGCTGAAAATGCAGCGACTGAAGCTACAAAACGTTTTGAGAATGATAAAGAAACGCAAGCTATTTTAGCTAAAACATTAAAATTAGCAGAGGTAAACGAAGCGGATTACGATGCTGTTTTTTATCCAGGCGGTCATGGTCCTTTATGGGATTTATCAGAAGATAAAAACTCTATTGCTTTAATTGAGTCTTTTTACAAGAGCAATAAGCCAGTGGCAGCAGTTTGTCATGCTCCAGCGATATTTAAAAATACAAAAATTGATGGAAAACCATTAGTAAGCGGTAAAAAAGTAACAGGATTTACAAATTCTGAAGAAGCTGTAGTAAAGTTAACTGAAGTAGTTCCTTTTTTAGTAGAAGATATGCTAAAGGCTAACGGAGGTGTTTATACTAAAGGATTAGATTGGCAACCTCATGCGGTTGAAGATGGTAATTTAATTACTGGTCAAAACCCTGCATCATCTGAATTAGTAGCAGAAAAATTATTTGCTAAATTGTAGAAATATTGTTTTTAATATATGAGTCATCTAATATTATTTAGGTGACTCTTTTTTGTGCTTAAAACTAAAACATTATTGTACTTTTATCGAAGAAATAAATAGGAACATGAAAAATTCAAAATTATTAATTGTAGCAGCGTTTTTATCTATATATGTTATATGGGGATCTACTTATTTGTTTAATAAAATAGCTGTAACAGAGATTCCGCCATTATATTTAGGAGGGATACGTTTTTTTACAGCAGGAACTTTAATTATGATCATTGCAAAATCAATGAAAATAAGTATAAAATTAACGAAGCGTCAATTTGTAAACTCGGTAATAGCTGCTTTTTTGTTTTTAGTATATGGAAACGGCGTTTTTGTATGGGCACTTAAATATGTAGATAGTGGTTTTGCAGCTTTGTTAGCAGCAACACAACCACTTTTTGTACTGTTTCTTTTACGTTTACTAGATGGACAAAGAATGCAAAGAAAATCTATTGTAGGAGTTTTATTTGGAATTTTCGGAATGTATTTATTGGTGAGTCAAAAAGAAATATCAACTTCAGAAGGAAGTGTTTTAGGAATTTTTATGATTCTTTCTTGTGTCTTAAGCTGGAGTTACGGTACTGTTTTTGTATCGAAAGCCGATTTACCAAAAAATTATTTAGTTAGTACAGGTTATCAAATGTTAATAGCAGGTTTTTTACTAGGAGTGTCAAGTTTAATATTTAAAGAAACATGGATTTCTCCACTAAACTGGACTTTAAAAACTCAAGGGTCATTATTATTTTTAATTATTTTTGGAGGAATCATAGCCTTCACATCATTCAATTATTTATTAAAAGTAGTGTCGCCAGAAAAAGTAGCAACATCTGCTTATGTAAACCCAGTAATCGCTTTAATACTGGGGTGGAAATTTTTAAATGAAGAATTAACAACGCAATCTGTAGTAGCGTCTATTGTTTTATTAACAGGTGTTTATTTTATAACATCAAGAAAAAGGATATCAAAAAATAAGGTTACCACCAAACCACAAAAAATTTAATAAGTTCACCGTTCGATTTTTTTAACCAACAGAGTGGGGCTTTTTCATCATCTAAGTAAATTTTAAGTTTAGGAATAAAATCAGAGAAACTTAGCCAATTAATATTTGTGTGAGGTTGTATTAACCAATTATGTTTGTTTGGAATGTGAAATTTACATTTATTATATTCATTGAGCTCTTTTAGATTGATGTAAAAACCAGTAATACATTCATTATTAATCAACGAAAGTTTATTGCCATATTCTTTTAAAGGAACAAATAATTGTGCTTTAAAAAATAGTTGTTGACTTATTTCTGTTGGAGTTAATTTTAAGCTATCTAGGTAGGTTAAACATTCATTAGAGTAGAGTAGTGGAAGTTGTTTTTCTTTTAGTTTCGTTATTTTTTGGAGTAGACTATCACGCCTATTAGGGCCAATCCAGTGTTCAATTTCCGAATTACCAACAGTATTATCGTACAAATAAAATTTATAAACAATTTCTAAATGAATTGGTTTTCTATTTTTAAATAAAATACAATCTAACTCACCTAATGTTCTTTTTTCTTTTTGAATTTGAATATTCTCTACAATAATTTTAATTGACGGGTCTTGTTCTAACTCATAAGAAACAAAGCGTTCAACAAGTTTACCTAAACGAAGCTTCTCTGGTGTTTTATTTGTGTAAGAAGATGTTTTAGATATGCTATTGTTAAATTGTAATAAATCAAAAACACCTTTTCCATTCCATAGAAAAGGTGTTTGTAAATATCCTTCGTATTGTAATTGTAACTCTTTTGATTTTTTATCCATTAAAGTATTACTATTCTTTAATACCTAACTTAGCTAAAACTAATTTAGTAATATCAAAGTTTTCATCGATATACCCAAACTGGTTTCCATTGGTAGTTAAAACTTGTGTATATCCATTAGCTTTGGCAACTTCGGCTATAACTTCACTTAATTTTTTATATAAAGGACGCATATTATCATCTTTTTGAAGTTGCATCATAGTACTACCATTTTTACGAAATTTGGCCATCTCTTGTTCTAAAAGAGTAATTTCTTGTATTTTAGTTTTTTTATCAGCATCTGATATTGTTTTTTCTACCGTTTTGTATGCTTTAATTTTTGCTTGATAATTTTTTGCTTTTATTTGAAAAGATGAATCTAATTTTTTAGCATATTTATCAAGTCTACTCATAACGTTTTTCATTTGAGGCATTTTACCAATAATCAAATCAGTATCTACTGTACCTAGTTTTGTTTGAGCAAACGATATTGTTGTTAATAGAATTGCTATTAAAAGTGTGATTTTTGATTTCATGTTTATAATTTAGTTAAAAAAGTACAGTATAATTTAAGAACTCAAATATAGGGGATTATCTTAGTTTTTTACAAACTTAATGAGTGCAGGCAAATATAGAAAACGGAAAAAAAATGAACTCTTTAAAAAGCGTTAAAATTTGTTTTCTATAGATTTAATAATGTGTTCAGTTTGTTCTTTAAAATCAAACCAAAGAATGTCTTTATCTTTTCGAAACCAAGTACCTTGTCGTTTAGCAAAACGTCGGGTATTTTTTTTAATTTCATCAATCGCAAATTCTTTTGTGAAATTACCATCAATATATTCGAATAATTCTCGGTAACCAACTGTTTTTAAAGCGTTCAGGTTTTTGTGAGAATAAATATTTTTAACCTCTTCTAATAAACCATTTTCCATCATAATATCTACACGACGGTTAATGCGGTCGTACATAATCTCTCTATCAGCAGTCAATCCAACTTTAATCGATTTAAAATTACGAGGTGCTTTTGGTTTATTTTTAAAAGAAGCATACGTTTTTCCGCTACCAATACAAATTTCTAAGGCACGAAGTATTCGATGAGGATTATCAATAGTTATCGAATTGTAGGTTTCAATATCTAATTCTTTTAGTTTTTCTTGAAGAGGCGCTATTCCTTTTTCTTCAAGCTCTTTGGTAAGCGTGGCTCTTATTTCTGGATCTACTTCAGGAAAATAATCTAAGCCTTTTAAAACAGCGTCAACATATAAACCACTACCACCAACCATAATTTGAATAGGGTTTTTGGCAAATAATTCATCTAATTTGGCTAAGGTATCTCTTTCGAATTGACCAACGGAATAGTCTTCTAAAATACTTCTATTTTGAATAAAATGATGTGTAGCTGCGGCTAGCTCTTCAGTATCGGGAATAGCAGTTCCTATGCTCATTTCCTTATAAAATTGACGAGAATCACATGAGATTATATCACAACCAAAATGTTGAGCAAGTTTAATACTAAGTGCTGTTTTTCCTATGGCCGTTGCTCCAACAATGGTAATTAATGTGTTTTTCATTTAATCGTGTAGTTTATTACCGCAGTGATTACAATAAATAGCATCATCATCATGTCCTTCATAAGAACAATTAGGACAAGATTGCGTGTTTAAATTAAGGTCATTTACTTTTACCATTTCTGAACTAACAATACCAGTAGGAACAGCAATAATACCATACCCTAAAATCATAATAATACTAGCTATAAATTGACCAAATGGTGTATGTGGTGCAATATCACCATAACCAACAGTTGTTAGTGTTACAATTGCCCAGTAAACGCTTCTAGGAATACTTGTAAAACCATTTTCTCCTCCTTCAATTAAGTACATTATAGTGCCTAATATGATGCATAAAATTAAGACAAAGAATAAAAAGACCGCAATTTTGGCTTTACTAGCTTTTAAGGCTTTCATAAAATTGTTAGATTCTCCTACAAAACGAGCTAGTTTTAAAATTCTAAAAACACGTAATAAACGTAAAGCTCTTAAGGCAACTAAACTGTGCGTTCCTGTAAAGAAAATAGCTAAATATTTTGGCAAGGTTGATAATAAATCGATAATACCATAAAAGCTAAAAATATACTTAGTAGGTTTTTTAATTGAAATGATACGAACAATATATTCTACTGTAAATAGCAGGGTAATTACCCATTCAGATATGTTTAAAATAGTACCGTATTGTGAGTTGATACTGTTAACACTTTCGAGCATTACTAATACGATACTCGCTATTATTGCAATTAATAAAATAATATCAAATAACTTACCTGCAGGTGTATCTGCTTCATAAATTACTTCATGAAGTTTTTCTTTCCAATTTTTAGTGTTTTTTTTCAAGTAAAGAAAGTTATTTAGATACTGTTATAAATCATTTTCAATTTGCAAGCGTACAATTTTTCCTACTTTATTTTTAAGTAAGTAATTTTTAATTATTGTCTTTGCTAAATCAGCATTTTCAATAGGAGTTAACATCGATTTTAAGATATTTAACTGGTTTTCTTGAAAAGCAAAGTTGGTATAAGCATATCCTAAAACGCTGTTTTTTTCGATTAAAATAACAGCATGTTCTTCAGGTGTTCTTCCTTTGTCTATAATTAATAAATTATCATGATTAAAATTCTTATCAGAAATTTTTCGTTTACGAATAACATTAAATTTAGGTCTTAATTTCGTAAGTTCTAAATGATATTTTAATCTAGTAAAAAGAGGGTTTCCTGTTTCTTCGTAGGTAACTTCATTAACTCTTTTTATTATTTTTAAAGCTTTAGGAGTACTTTTTAAAAACAGCTTATTTACTTCGTGTTTTATGTTTTTACCTCTACCTACATATATAATAGTACCATGTTCACTGTGTACATAAAAGAGTCCTTGCTTTTCGGGTAATTTGTCTAATATTTTTGTAAAACGTTGCTTTTGTTGCCTACCGTCTGAATACTTTATAGATTGCTGAACAATGCTTTTGTCAACGTCTTTTTCTAAGAGTAATTTAAATAATTGCACAGTTGCCAAGGCATCTCCATTTGCTCTATGCCTATCTGACATTGGAATTCCAATAAATCTACATAGTTTACCTAAACTGTGTGAAGGAGCTTCGGGAATTAGTTTTTTACTAAGTGCTACGGTACAAAGGGTGTTTCTTTGAAAGTCAAATCCTAAACGGTTATATTCTGTACGTAAAATTCGATAATCGAAACTAGCATTGTGAGCTATGATAATACAGCCTTTAGTAATTTCAATAATTCGTTTTGCAACTTCATGAAATTTAGGTGCGTTTCGAAGCATTTTACTATTAATACCTGTTAGTTTAACAACAAATTCTTGAATTTCTCTCTCTGGGTTTACTAAACTAATAAATTGGTCAACAATTTGATGACCATCAAACTTATGAATAGCAATTTCTGTAATTCCTTCTTCATTAAATTTACCTCCTGTTGTTTCAATATCTAAAACTGCGTACAATTATTTTTTTTTAGCTGATTAATGTAAATCTAAACAATATAATTTCGAACTCCAAAAATAGCACTACCAATTCTTACCATATTACTACCATTTTTTATAGCTAATTGATAATCACCACTCATTCCCATTGAAAGAATAGATAAATTTGAGTTTTTTTCTTGGTTTTTACTAAAAAAGTTAGCTAAAGAGACAAATTCTTCTTGTAACTGTTCTTGATTGTCAGTAAATGTAGCCATTCCCATAAAACCTACAACTTTTATGTGTTGTAATTCAGCAAATTCTTCAGATGAAATAATTTCATCAATATCTAAAAAAGATAATCCGAATTTAGTTTCTTCTTTGGCAATACGAGCTTGTAATAAACAATTGATTACTCGATCGTGTTTTTTTGCTTGTTTGTTAATCTCTTTAAGTGTTTTAAAACTATCTACACCATGAATTAAATCAACAAAGTGAGCCATGTATTTTACTTTATTACGTTGTAAATGCCCAATCATATGCCATTTGATATCTTTTGGCAGCGCATCAAACTTTGTAACCATTTCCTGAATTTTGTTTTCTCCAAATACGCGTTGTCCTGCATCGTATGCTTCTTGAATATCAACAATAGGTTTTGTTTTAGAAACCGCAACCAATGTTACGTTTTCTGGTAAATTCAATTTTATTGTATCTATATTTTCTTTAATTCCTGTAGTCATATATGATTTTTTTTAAAGTATATAATATCCAATACTAAATTGAATTAAGGTATTAGTTCCTTTAAGTAAACTTCCATCGAAATTTGGTTTATCAATAGCTTTGGTTAATCCTTGATAAAGATTAAGCTCTAAAAAGAAATCTTTTATTTTTTGTCCAAACCCTAAATTTAATCCAAAATCGAAAGTTTCACCTATCGAAGGAGAATTTCGTTCTTCTGAAATTAAGAGTCCTACTTGAGGTCCAACTAGAATATATGTTGATTCATAAAATTTAAAATTTAATGGAATATTCAAATAATTAGATTTATAAAGAATATGCTCAACACCTTTAAATTCATTACCACGATTTCCTTGTTGGGAAAAGACTAGTTTAGGTCTAAATTTTATTTTTTCAGATAATTTAAATTCATAAAAACCACCTAAATGAAATCCCATTTTAGTTGTAATGGAGATTTGACCTAAAAAACCTTCAGAAATAGAAGAATTATTTAAACCAATTAAAACTCCCATTTTTTTTTGAGAATAGGTTAATAAAGGTATTAAGATTAATAAAGTAATAAAAATATTTCTTTTCATTTAATTATAATTCATAAATAGTTAAAGCACTTCTTAACTTAGGTTCTATATATGTTGTTTTTGGAGGCATTAACATATCTGCATCAACAATTTCTTTCAGTTCATTTATTGTTGTTGGTAGCATTCCAAAGGAAACTTTAAAATCTCCACTATCAACTTTTGTTTTTAATTCTAAACTGTCAGATTTGTCTTGTGAGTATAGTATTTTAGAAGCATTTCTTATATCTTTAAGACCAAGAATTGGTTTTAAGATTGTTTGATATAAAATTTGAGCATCTAGTTTACTTAAAGCATCTGTAAATTCATAGGCTGATTTACGTAAATGTAATGCGTAAAACTCACCATTTAAATACATGGTAAATTGATGTTTCTCTTTAGGTCTGTATAATTCTTGTCCTCTATTTTCTATTCTAAAAAAAGCATCTAATTCAATTAAAAACTCCTCAGGAGTTAGTCCGTTCAAATCTTTTATAAAACGATTAAATTCATAAATACTTAGTTGACTTTCGGGTAATAAATAACTCATAAAAAAGTTGTAATTTTCATTACCTGTGTGTTTTGAGTTCTCTTTAGCTAAGTTTTTAGCTAATAAACATGATGAGGTAGAACGATGGTGACCATCGGCAATATATAAAGTGTTTATTTTAGCAAAAGCACTTGTTATTCGTTCAATATCATTCTTATCATCAACAAGCCAAAGTAAATGAGCATCTTTATCAGTAGTTGAAAATTCATATTCAGCTCTATTAGCGCGATATTTTTCTATAACAGAATTAATACTATCATTATCAGGATAGGTAAGGAGCACAGGCTCTGCATTAAATCCTGTGTTTTTCAAATAGGTCTCAAATAATAATTCCCTTTTTTTAAGTGTACCTTCGTGCTTTTTAATATTGTTGTTATGGTAATCTTCTACTGAAGTAGCTGCAATAATTCCACAAAAAGAATTCGTTGGTGTTGTTTTTTGATAAATATAAAAACCAGGTGTTTTATCTTTTGTGAAAATACCATCTTCTTTAAATTCTAAATAACGATTGTGTACCAGTTTAAAACGTTGATCTCCTGTAATGTCTTGTTTATGATATTTATAACCAGGGTTTATAACATGTAAAAATGTATATGGATTAAATGCTAATTTAGCATTTAACATTTCTGGGGAATAAATTTCATATGATTTAGACGAAACCATGGCTACTTTATCTCTAGTAGCTCTTACTGCTTTAAAGGGTTTTACAATAGCCATTAAAATGTATTTATATATGTAAAGATTCTATGATTTTGTTAGCTAATTCTACACCTGTTTTATGCTGAGATTCAATTGTATTTGCAGCTATATTTGGGCTTAAAGATAGTTCAGGATTCATTAATAATTGAATTTCAGGTTTTGGCTGATTTTCAAAAGTATCTAAAGCAGCATATTGTACTTTACCACTTTCTATAGCTTTTATTAAAGCAATTTCATCTACTAATCCACTTTGTGCAACATTAATAAAGCCAACACCGTCTTTCATTTTTTCAAACTCTTTAACGCCAATTAAATGATTTTCTTGGGCTTCTAAATGTAAGCTTATAAAATGTGCTTCTTTTAGAAGGTCATCTGAACTGATTAAATCGATTTCAAAATCAAGTATTTGTCCGTTATAAAATTCAACCGGAATTGTTATTGTATTTTCATAATTAACGTCATAACCAACAACCTTCATTCCTAAGCCTAATGCTAATTTAGCAACTTGTTGTCCTGAGCTACTCATTCCAATAATACCTAATGTTTTTCCTCGTAATTCAGTACCGTTAGAGAATTGCTTTTTAAGGTTATTAAAATTCATATCACCTTCTAAAGGCATTTCGCGGTTTGCTTGATGTAAAAAACGAGCCATACCTAATAAATGTGCAAAAACTAATTCTGCAACAGCATTGGCACTAGCATCAGAAATATTTATTACTTGTACACCACATTCTTGGGCATAGGTAACATCTATATTGTCATTGTTACTACTTGCGTTAGCGATTAATTTTAAACTTGGGCAATTATCTATTAATTCTGAATGAATTTCTGTATTATTTTTAATAACGATGGCGTTAATTCCTTCATCATTAATAAAATTATCTAATTGTTCTTGAGCAACTTTGGTAATTACTACCTCAAATCCTGCATTTTCTAAAGTAGATTTTCCACTTTCTGATATTCCGTCGTTTGCTAATATTCTCATTTCTATTTTATAATGTTATTCCGAATTATAAAATGATATGGAAATCTCTAAAAAACTGATTCCCTCATTTTGTTCAGAATGACGTTTTTATGCTTTTCTTTCTAGTTCTTGCATTACATCTACTAGGGCTTGCACACTGTATAAAGGTAATGCATTGTACATGCTTGCTCTATATCCACCAACACTTCTATGACCAGCTAAACCATTAATATTGGCTTCTTTCCACATTGTGTCAAATTTTTCTTTTAAATTAGTATTCGTTAAGTTAAACGTAGCATTCATATGGCTTCGGTCTTCTTTAACGGCAATTCCTTTAAAAAGAGGGTTTCTATCTATTTCATTATATAAAAGTGAAGATTTTTGTTCGTTTACATTTTCTATAAAATCAATTCCACCTAAATCTTTTAACCATTCTAATGTTAACATTGAAGTATAAACAGCAAAAACAGGTGGTGTATTAAACATACTATCTTTATCTATAAAAGATTGGTAGTTTAACATTGAAGGGATAACACGTTCTACTTTTCCTAAAATATCGTTTTTAATAACGACTAGCGTAGTACCTGCAGGGCCCATATTTTTTTGTGCCCCTGCATAGATTAAATCAAATTTTGAGAAATCTAGCTGACGTGAAAAAATATCAGAACTCATATCACATATTAATGGAATATCAACTTGTGGGAAAGTTTTCATTTGTGTTCCGTAAATAGTATTATTACTTGTGCAATGAAAATAGTCTACATCATTAGGTACTTGATATCCTTTAGGGATATAATTAAAATTATCATCTTTTGATGAGGCTACCTCAACAAGTTCTCCGAATAATTTGGCTTCTGTAATTGCTTTAGAACTCCAAGTACCTGTGTTTAAATATGCTGCTTTTTTATTTAATAAATTATAGGCAGTCATTAAAAACTGAGCGCTAGCTCCACCTTGTAAAAATAAGGCAGTATAGCCTTTATTTTCTAAACCTAATAACTCTAACGCTAAACTTCTTGCATTTTCAATTACATCAACAAAAGGTTTACTACGGTGTGATATTTCAATTAAAGAAAGATCATCGTTATTAAAGTTTATAACGGCTTCAGAAGCTTTTTTTAAAACTTCTTCGGGTAAAATACAAGGACCTGCGCTAAAGTTGTGCTTTTTCATTAGTAAGTGATATTTCGTTAGAACAAAGGTGCAAAATTTATAGGGAGTTCATCTTTAAATTTTTGATAAAAAAGCTAAAGTATTCACACCATCTGCATAATCCCATAATTTAGGGTGTTGAGTTTGACCGAAAGCTATTTCGTTTTCAATAAAATCACGTGCAACAACACATTGTATTTTTTCTCTGTCTTCCCAAAGTTTTATTTTTAAATCATCAGTATTATCGTAATATTCATAAAAAACAGAGGCGATAGGTGAACTATAGCTTTCATCTTCTTTAATCATTAAGAATCCGTTTTCTAAAATATCAAATTCACTCATTAAATACACGGTTTTATTATAATCGTAATTATTCGCGTATTTGGCGTTGTTAATAATTTCATGTTGATTATACATTCCTTTAAAAAATGCGTCGAAATCATAGTTTTTAGGAACATATAATTTAGAAACAGAACGACAACCTAATCCAAAATAACGAAATATATCGTTACTTAAGTTTTCAAAATCTTCTTTAGTTTCATTTCCTGTTAAAACAGCTACAGAATTTCTACTTTTTCTAATAATACTAGGTTTGTTTTTAAAGTAATATTCAAAATAACGAGCTGTATTATTACTTCCTGTAGCAATTACGGCATCAAAACCTTCTATTTTCTCTTCAGTAAAAACAATATTTCCTTTTAATTTAGGTTCAACATACTCTAAATATTTTGCCAAAAAAGGTAATAAGTGTTTATCGTTTGATGATTGTTTTACTAAAACTGTATGTCCTGAAATTAAAACCGATAAAAAATCATGAAAACCAACAAGAGGTATGTTTCCAGCCATAATTATAGCAACTTTTTTCGAGTTGTTATTACCTAGGCTTTCATTAGAAATCCATTGTTGAATGTTTTCTTTTGTTAATGCTTCAGACCAGCTTTGCATGGCAAACATTAAATTTTGTTTAGTAAACCATTTATTATTCTCTTCAGAAATTTTTAATTGATGTTTAAACCCATCAAAAAACAAATCATTAAATTGAATATTGTCTTTTTGAATTGTATTTGCTTCAGTGAATTGACTTAAAAACTTCCCTAATTCTATAAAAGCTGAAATTCTATTTTGGATTGTATCCATTTATTTTGTTTCTAAATTAATTTGGAACTATTTTTGCATTTGCAAAGTTACAAAACTGAAACAGATTAATTATGGCTATTATAATAACTGATGAATGTATAAATTGTGGGGCGTGTGAACCAGAATGTCCGAATACAGCAATATATGAAGGAGCAGATGATTGGAAGTATGAAGATGGAACCGATTTAAAAGGAGATATTGTTTTGCCTAATGGTGAAAAAGCAAATGCAGAGGATGTTCAAGAGCCTATCTCTGATGAAATATATTATATTGTAGCAGATAAATGTACAGAATGTAAAGGTTTTCATGAAGAGCCTCAATGTGCAGCAGTATGTCCTGTTGATTGTTGTGTTCCTGATGATGATGTTGTAGAAACTGAAGAAGAGTTACTTGCTAAGCAACGTTTTATGCATAACGAATAAGGTATATTATTTTCTTAAAATAAATGTTAACAACCGAGCTTTAGCTCGGTTTTTTTGTTTAATTTTTCTATAAAAAAAGACCGAAACGTATACGTTTCGGTCAATTTTCAAATAAAAATAAACGAGAGTTTATAATTTAGAATTGGTAATTAACAGACAAATTAAACATTGTACCTAATTGACTAAAATGATATCCATCATATGTCATTTGAGAATAACGTTGATTGAATGTAATTAAGTTAGATTGGTTTTTAACCTGTGCAGGATCTGCTAATATTGCAGAACCAGCTGCATTTTCTGCTTTAAAAGACCATTCTGGTAATACATTAAGTAAGTTATTTACGTTTAAAGCAATTGTCCAGTGACTATCTACGTTAAAGTTTATTCCTAAATCTGTAACAATTTTAGGTGTAAATTCTGTTCTTAAGTTAGAATCCATTCCTTGTTGTTTAAATGTAGTTTTACCAAAATAAGTATTATTTAAAGAGACTCCGAATTTACCAATATCGTAAGTTGTTCCTAAAATCCATTTTGTTTTTGGCCTAGAAGTAAAAAATAAAGCTTCTTGAGTAGCGTTAACAACAGATTGGTTTGTTTGGGTTGCAAAAGAAGGGTTTTTAACAGCACCAACACGTTCGTTAGCAATTGTGTAATTCCCAGATAAATTAAATCCTAACTTACCATTTCCTATTTCTATACCTTTATAACTAGAAACAAAATCTATACCTGAAGTTTTAGTATCTAATGCATTTATAAAGAAACTTACATCAGATAATCCACTAAATACAGGTGTAGAAGGTGGTGTTAATTCTGTACTTAATACAATTCTATCATCAACTCTAATATCATAATAATCTATAGTAAAAGAGAAGTTGTTAAAAGGTTTAGCTCCAAAACCTACAGTAAAGTTGGTAGATTCTTCAGCTGTTAAATCAGGAAGACCTAATAAACCTTTTTGAGAAGATACATTACTCACTAAACCACCAACTTGGATTCCTTGTCCAGGAACAAAGCTGTATTGTGCTTTTTGTGTGTAAATCTGATGTAATGTAGGCGCTCTAAACCCTGTAGATACAGAAGCTCTTAAAGTATATTTATCATCAGCAAATTTATAACGAGAACTTACTTTCCATACGAAAGTACTACCGAAGTCTGAATAGTTTTCTGCTCTTACGGTTCCACTAACAAGAAAATCTTTATTAACATCCCAATCTAAACTAAAATAACCACCTAAATTATAACGGCTAAATTTTCCAGAATTATCAGGGCTATTACCCGCAAATGAATCTGCACCACCACCATCATAAGAACCTAGCTCACCTTCAATAACTTCAAATTCTTCAGATCTAAATTCTGTACCAAAAGCAATACTTACTTTGTCTGAAAGTATTCTAGAGATGTCTATATTCCCTACATTATGAGAAAAAGCTGTTCCTCCTGGATCGAAAGATGTTTTACTATTTTCTCTATATAATTGAGAACCTTGTGTTAATTCTCCAGCGTCTACAGTTCCGTTGTTATTTGCATCAATCCAAGTAGATGGAGAGTATACGAAGTTTCTGTTATGTGAATTACTTACTCTATAAGTTTGAGAATTACCTCCTGTGGTAAAACTTACATCAAAATTCCAACCATTTTTCTTAGTCTTAAAACCAATAGTCGCATTGTAATCGTTTAAATCTCCTTCAAAAGTTGGTACATATCCATCATATCCACCAGCATTAGTTGGGTGACCTCCAGGAAAAAAATCTGCTAAATATGGGAAGTCAGAAACCGTTCTCCAATATGGAGTTCTGTAATTTGCATAAGAGTTTACTTTTTTAAATACGTAAGCAGCATTACCATAAATTTCTGTATTGTCGCTAATATTATAACCAGCATTAATTGAGAATTTAGAAGCAGCTATTTCAGGAGAACCATTAATATTACCAGCGTCTGGACGTCTTGAAAGAAATTCTTGAACATCAGAAAGCGATGCTCCAAAATCAGCAGCTTCACCCGCTGCATCTACGGTACCTGGTCTGTTAGATAAAGCTGTTTTAGAAATATCGGCAGTATAATTAACAAATCCTTTATCATCACCAATAGTTGATCCATTATTAATGGCTACCCCAAGCATTTCTCCATCTCCTTCACTAGTAATTCCAGATCTAAAAGTTGCAGAACCGTTTTTATAATCATCTTTTAAGATTATATTCATAACACCAGCAATAGCATCAGAACCATATTGAGCAGAAGCTCCATCTCTAAGAATTTGTACAGATTTAATAGCATCAGTTGGTATACCCGAAATATCAGCACCTGTTTCTCCACGACCAGGAGAAGTTTGTGTATATAATAATGCACTTAAGTTTTTACGTTTACCGTTAACTAATATTAACGTTCTACTAGGTCCCATGTTTCTAATTTCATATGGGTCTAATAAAGAAGTAGCATCATTAACAGGTGTTTGTACTGTGTTAAATGATGGTATTTTGTATTGTAAAGCTTTATCAAAGCTAGCTTGTCCTGTAGATTGTAAGTCTTTAGAAGACACTACATCTATAGGTAAAGCACTTGTAGTACTACTTCTAGCAGGAGTCCTTGAACCTGTTATAACAACTTCATCTAATTGTAAACCTTCTTTTAAGGTAATTGTGAATTTTGTTTTTCCGTTTACAGCTACTTCTTGAGTTTCAAAACCAGAAAAACTGATTATTAAAGTTGCTCCTTCTTTAACAGTCAACTTAAACGCTCCATTAAAATCAGAATTTGCTCCGTTAGAAGTTCCTTTTTCGATAATATTGGCACCAGGTAAAGGTTGATTATTACTGTCTACAATAGTACCAGAAATTTGTGATTGTGACCACGTAGCACTAGTGCATAATATTGCAATGAGTAAAAGTTTAAGTTTTTTCATGAAAAGTTATTTAATTAATAATTATTTCGTCAATAATTTACAGTTAGTTTAGTTATGTATATTATCGGTTATATTATTAATAAGGTGAAGGTTGCTTTTTTATACTCATTAATTTAACATTTTTTTTAGAAAAAATAAAAAAAGTTATTTTAGGTAGCTATTTTATAACAAAGAAATACTAGAAAAGTAAATGTATTTTACCTATTATATTATGTTCGAATAGGTATAATTAGGCTGTTTAGAAAGAAATCTGAATTTTTGTGTAGTAGAAAGCACCACTAGTTCCCATTTGTGTAGCATCCCATAAACCACCGCTATCAGTAAATTTATCTTGTACAGTTGGGTGAGTGTTAAAAAGGTTGGTAACACCTGTTTGATAACTCATGTTTTTTAAAAAATGATACCTTAAATGTAAATCAACAGTGTATTTTGATTCATAGGTATCAGTAGCAGCTGTAATACGATTAGCTTCAGAATTGTTAAAGAAACTAAGGTCTTTACTTATTTGCCAATCTATTAATTGAACA
This sequence comes from Tenacibaculum ovolyticum DSM 18103, assembly GCF_000430545.1. Classification (GTDB taxonomy): domain Bacteria; phylum Bacteroidota; class Bacteroidia; order Flavobacteriales; family Flavobacteriaceae; genus Polaribacter; species Polaribacter ovolyticus. Next base: position 942,160 of record NZ_KE387163.1, on the reverse strand, counting down.
CTACTAAATCTGGTAATATTTGCGTTTAGATTAAATTTTTCCTTTTGATAATTAAAATTTAAACTAAATTTATTTTTAGGGGCAGATGCTAATAGAAAATGACGTTCTCTAATTCCAAAAAAGGTTTCTTTATCTAAGTTTTTATTATTTACATTATCTATTTTCATAGAATTAATATTTCCAAAAAAACTAATCGAAAATTTAGATTTGTTAAATTTTTTAAACCAATTCATTTTAAGGTCTATACCACGAGTTGTTGTATTTACTCCATTTGCGAAGAATTGTATGTTTTCAACATTAAATCCTAATGCAGAAGGGTTAAAATTTCCGCTCAATATAATTCTGTCTTTTATCGAAATATAATAAGAATCAATACTGAAGTTAAAATTAGTAAATGGAGTATAAGCAAGACCAGCACTTATGTTTTTAGCTTTTTCTTCTTTTAATTTACCAATACCAAATTGTCTTGTGATAGGGTTGTTATTCGCCACTAATAAAGATTCTGTTGGTTGGTTTCCCATGTAATTTGTAAAGGCTAAATTGTAATATATTTGAGCTAACGAAGGAGCTCTAAAGCCGGTGCTAAATGAACTTCTTAAATTAAGGTTAGAGGTAAGTTTTATTCGAGTAGCCAATTTAGAATTAAGAGTACTACCAAAATCGCTATAGTTTTCATACCTTAAAGCAGTAGCAATCATCCACTTTTTTGTGAAATCAAATTCACTATCTATATATAGGCTTGAGTTTGTACGAACTCTTTTTAATTCATTATTAGGAGAGTACCCAGGGAAACCTTGTGAGCCACCAGGACGAATTTTGTTATTTAAAGTAACCAAATCTGTTATAGGAGTAGAAGAGGTAACAGTATTACCATATATGTCATAAGAGTTGTAGGAAGCTTTTTCTCCTGCAAAAATTTCATAGTTCTCTAATCTGTGTTCTGCTCCAAAAGCTACATTTATTCCATTAAGTGGTTTTTTGAAATTTCTAGAAAGGTCAACACTAGTTGTGTTTTGACTTAATGAATGGCCACCTGCGTCAAATTCGGTTGGAGATGTATTAACTAATGTAGCATTTAATGTGTTTTTAATGAAATAATGAAAGTTATTAGCTCCATAAGTATTATTAAAATCGATATTCCAGTTTTTATAGTTTGATCTTAGCCCTATAGAAAAAGATTTATCTGAAATTTGTGAAGTAATTAGAGGGTTAAACCCATTAGGATAAATATCTATTACGTTTCTTTCTCCGTTTGGTTTTCTTGTAAAAGCATAAGCATCTGTATTTTTTAAATTATAGCCTCCATTTGCATAAATAACAGATTTACCTGTAATAGGAATTTCGGAATTAAAAAAGGTACTCATGTTTTTTATAGCTGCATCTCCAAATTTTTCTCTTAAACTTGTGCCCACTCTAAAAGTATGATCTTTAGATAAAAAATCAGTAGAAATATTTAAAAAACCATTTTCTAGTATTTTTGTACCATAGTTTATGCCAACCTTATACGTAAGCCCATCAATACTTTTTCTTTTAGGTTTATTGTTTACAGTCGCATTATTAAAACCTAAAGTTGTATTTACCTGAAGAGAGTTTTTATTTTTTTTTAGTATAATATTAATTACTCCAGCAATGGCATCTGAACCATATTGAGCAGAAGCACCGTCTTTTAGTATTTCAATTCTTTTAATAGCAGAAACAGGAATTGTATTTAAATCGGTACCTGAATTGCCTCTTCCTCTTGTTCCGTATAAATTAATAAGTGATGCTTGATGTCTTCTTTTTCCGTTGATGAGCACCAATGTTTGATCAGGACCTAGACCTCTATAGGTAGCGGGTACAATATGATCAGCTCCATCAGCTCCAGATTGCTTTGTGGCGTTAAAAGATGGAATACTATATTGTAAAAATTGATTAACTTCTAATAACCCGCTTTTTAATGAAATTTTATTAATATCAATAATATCGGTGGCAATGGCGGCATCTTTCTTTTTCCTTAAACTATTTCTAGAACCTACAACTAGGATTTCATCTAATTGTAAGCCTGATTGTAACATTACTTTTAATTGGTTGTTAAAAGAGGTAATAGTTTGAGATTCGTAGCCAACATGTGCTATGATTATTGGGTTATTTTTGTTTAGTTTTAAAGAGAAAGAGCCATCGGATAAAGTAACAGCACCGTTATTAGTTTCGCTTTCTATAATACTAGCTCCTTTTACAGGGCTATAATTAGTATTTAAAACAACGCCAGTAATTAATCTCTTAGTAATTTTTGTGTAATTATTTACCGAATCTAAAGTGTTTGTAATTCTATTTTTTTCGGTTTTTGTTTTGTTATAAATAACATAATAATTGTTACCTAGGTAATCTAATTTTAAAGAGGTGCTTTTTTTTAAAAGGCGTAAAGATTTTTTTAGAGAAAGCGTTTCAAAATTCGTTTTATCAATGAATTTTTCTTTTAAATCGGTAGGGTTATATGTAAAGTATATATTATGCTTTTTACTTAAATGATTGATGAAATGTATAATAGGGGTCTTGTTTTTTTTCAAGACCTGACTATGTACTGTAGTAAAAAAGCATAAGAATCCAAAGATAATTATGTTAGATGAAGAGCGGCTTTTTAGTAGTTTTAATAGTTTGATGAACTGTGTAAATTATTTTTTAGAAACAACTAATTTAGTGTTTTCTTTTGTAATTATAACATTAGCAGACTTTTCTATAGCTTTTAAACAAATATTTAAGTTCGTAGTTGGTACTGTTCCTGTAATTAAGGTGTTCTTAATTTTTTTGTTTTTAAAGACAATTTTATAACCGTAGGTTTCTGTAACTTTTTTTAACGCATTAATTAATGTGGCATTATTAAAAGTTAGGGTACCGTTTTTCCAAGAAGTTTTTTCTGTAGCTACTACTTTGGTGTGATCTTCTAAAATTTTATTTTGTTTTGCAGAGAAAGAGATAAAATCACCAGGAAGCATTTTTTTTGATTTTCCATTTTTTAATGATAGCCAAATATTACCTTCTTCTAAGAAAACTTGAGTTTTTTCTTTTCTAGAGTTTACATTAAACATAGTACCATAAACTTCAACTTTTAGGTCGTTTGTAAGTACCCAAAATTTAGCGTTTGTAGATTTTTTTTTATTTACTTGAAAATATGCTTCACCTTTTAACCAAACTTTCCTAGAGTTATCTTTTGAATAAGAAAGGGTTGAATTAGCATTTAAGGTAACAGTACTTCCGTCTTGAAGTTTTAAATTTAATGTTTCTCCAAAACCGGTTGTATATGTTGTAGTTGTATTATTAAAAGCATAAAACCCAATAGATATAAACAAAGCAATCGTTGCTGCAATTCCAATCCATTTACCTTTGTTGAAAGAAACTTTTTTAGGTGTTTTTTGTTTTTCTAAAATTCTTTTCTCAAAAGCACTCCATTCTAGATTTATTTTTTCTTCAGGAATAAGACTTTCTTTAAATTGGATACCAATAATAATATCTTTTGCTTCTTTAACAAGCTCTTTTTTATCAAGGTTGTTTTCTAACCAATAATTCCAAAAAGATACATCGCTCAATTTTGTATTTAACGCCCAATTTTTAAAAGAGGTATCGTTTAAAAAGTCGTTAATGTTATTGTATATTTTATTCGTCATTATTAATGTAGGGAAAACGTATGCTTATATCGTTATAAGTACTTAAATTATAATATATACTCTTTTAAGTTGGCGAATTTAAGAATTAAATAATTGTAATACTTTAATTTCTTCTCTTAAGCCTTTTATTGCTTTATGTATATTGTTTACTACGCTCTGGTAGTTGATATCCATTACATCGGCTATTTCTTGAGTTTTAAGATTACAATTATATTTTAAATATAAAACTTCACGTTGTCTTTTGGGAAGTTTATTTAATAAAGTAGTTAAGTTTTTGTTTCTAAAAGTAGTTGATTCTTGATGGGTAATAAGTTCTTCAGGAGTAAAGTGAATATCAACAATATTTTCGTTAATGTCACGTACCATTTTTGTTTTTTGATTTTTTTGAAGAATTTTAATAATAAATCTTCTGTAAGAAGTAAATAAATATGGCGCAATATGATTTAAATCGCTTAAGTTTTCTCGATGTTCATAAATATACATGAAAAAATCTTGAAGAGAATCTTCAGTAACTGTTTTGTTACCTGAAATTTTTAATCCATAATTAAATAAACTAGAATAATAGTTTTTAAAAAGGGCTCCAAAAGCTTTTAAATCGCCCTCTTTTAAGGATTTCCATAAAATTTCATCAGACAGTTTTTTCATAAAGAAAAGCGAATGTTTTGTTTAAATGTTTTTGAAATATAGTAAAAAATATTTAAATGTTTTTTTATTTCCTTTTTGTTAAATATAATTGAACATGAAATAAACGACTAAAATTCAAAGCAAAACATTATATTTGCACTCGCAAATTTTTCAATAAAAGAATAGAATGAAAGCAGGAATTGTAGGGTTACCAAATGTAGGAAAATCAACATTATTTAATTGTTTATCAAATGCAAAAGCACAAAGTGCAAACTTTCCGTTTTGTACTATTGAGCCAAACATAGGTGTTGTAAATGTACCTGATCCTAGAATTCAGGTTTTAGAAGGTATGGTTAATCCTGAAAGAGTAATGCCAGCAACAGTTGAAATTGTTGATATTGCAGGATTGGTAAAAGGAGCAAGTAAAGGTGAAGGTTTAGGAAACCAATTTTTAGCAAATATTCGTGAAACAGATGCGATTATTCATGTATTACGTTGTTTTGATAATGATAATATTATTCATGTAGATGCTTCGGTAGATCCCGTAAGAGATAAAGAAACAATTGATATTGAATTACAGTTAAAAGATTTAGAGACTGTTCAAAAACGTTTAGAGCGTGTAAAAAGAACAGCTAAAACTGGAAATAAAGAAGCTCAAATTGAATTAGAAATTTTATTAAAGATTGAGGAGACTTTATTAAGTGGAGTTTCTGTAAGAGCAATTGAATTTTCTGAAAAGGATGATGAAATAGTTAAGTCATTACAATTTATTACAGCAAAGCCAGTATTATACGTTTGTAATGTAGATGAAGGAGCTGCGGTAACAGGTAACGATTATGTAAATGCTGTTAAAGAAGCTGTAAAGAACGAAAATGCTGAGGTAATTGTTTTAGCAGTTGGTACAGAAGCTGATATTACTGAGTTAGATGATTATGAAGAGCGTGAAATGTTTTTAGCTGATATTGGATTAAAAGAAGCAGGAGCTTCTGTTTTAATTAGAGCGGCTTATAAATTATTAAACTTACAAACTTATTTTACAGTTGGTGTAAAAGAGGTAAGAGCTTGGACTATTAATATAGGTGATACTGCACCACAAGCAGCTGGAGTTATTCATACCGATTTTGAAAAAGGGTTCATTCGTGCAGAAGTAACAAAGTACGAAGATTATACTACTTTAGGTGGTGAACAAAAAGTAAAAGAAGCAGGTAAATTAGGTGTTGAAGGAAAAGAGTACATCGTACAAGACGGTGATATTATGAACTTTAGATTTAATGTGTAATTAGGTTTACTAGTTTTTAAAATAAATTAAAACGTCATATCGATATAACTTCGATATGACGTTTTTTATTCATGATAATAGCTTTAATATGTTTTTTTATAGTGGGTTATGTCTTGTGTTAATACGTTTTTGTATAATTGGCTATCGTAAGATAGAGGGTTTAATTTCTTCTAATAAAGAGAAGTAATACTATGTTTGCCTGATGAGAAATAAAAACAATTTTTTAGAGGTGTATTACTAGGTATTTTAGGAATCGTTTTATTTTCATCTAAAGCTGTAATGGTAAAACTAGTTTATAAATATGATGTAGATGCTATTAGTGCTTTATTGTTACGTATGCTTTTTTCATTTCCTTTTTACATAGTCATAGCATATTATTTTAGAAATGAAAATAAAGAAATACCGAATACTAAAAATGATTACTTGTGGGTATTTCTTTTTGGTTTTGTAGGTTATTATTTGGCTAGTTTTTTTGATTTTGTAGGGTTAACGTATATCAAAGCTAGTTTAGAACGTATTATCTTATTTATATACCCAACAATAGTATTGTTATTTAATAGGTTGTTTTTTAAACACCGTATAAGTAAAAAACAACAATTGGCAATTTTTATAACTTATTTGGGTATATTAATTACATTTGGAAGCGAGGTAAGTATTTCAGGTAATAATACTTATATAGGAGGCTTTTTTGTGTTGTTAAGTGCAATAACATATGCATCTTATTTAGTAGGAAGTGGTTGGTTAATTCCAAAGTTTGGAGTTATGCGTTTTACAGCATATGCAATGTTGGTATCATGTATTTGTGTTTTTATCCATTTTGGAATTATTTCAAATGTAAATATTTTTAGTTTTTCATGGGAGGTATATCTTTTAGGTTTTCTTATAGCCGTTTTTGCGACTGTTATTCCTTCATTTTTAGTTTCAATTTCCATAAAGTTAATCAATTCATCAAATTTTGCTATTGTTGCAGGAGTAGGACCAGTATCAACAATTATACTAGCGGTTATTTTTTTAAATGAAACTATAACGATTCTACAAGTTGTAGGGATTATAATTGTAGTATCAGGGATTTTATTAATTTCAAAAAATAAGAAAAAGTAGGTTTATTAATATACGATTTCATGTAGTTATAAAAAATTAATGGATATTGTTATTGGGCTAAAATTAGTATCTTTCACTTCCTAAAATTCAATAGTAATGCAATTAGAAAAATCAACTTTTCAATTTTTAAAAAACTTAAATGAAAATAATGATCGTGACTGGTTTACAGAGAATAAAAAGGAATATGATGTTTGTTTAACTAATGCAAAAGAATTATTTTCAAACATCCATCAAAAATTAGAAATACACGATGATATAGGGAAACAAAAAGTATATCGAATTTATAGAGATGTACGTTTTTCAAAAGATAAAACACCATATAATCCGCGTTTTGCAGTTTCTTATGCTAGAAATGGAAAACATTTAAGAGGCGGGTATTTTTTACAGATAAAACCTGGAAATACTGTTTTAGGAGGTGGGTTTTGGCAACCTGAAAAAGAAGATTTATTTCGTATTAGAAAAGAGTTTGAGTTAGACGATTCTGAAATTCGTGAAGTTTTATCTGAAGACAGTTTTGTAAAGTATTTTAATGGTAAATTGGAGGGAGATGAGTTAAAAACGGCTCCTAAAGGTTTTGATAAAGAGCATAAGTCAATAGATTTAATTAGAAAAAAAGGTTTTATAGCTATTCGTAAATTTACAGACAAGGAAGTTATGTCTAAAAATTTCGTAGATGAAGTTAATGCTTCATTTAAAGCGCTTCGCCCTTATTTTAATTTAATGAGTGATATACTTACTACTAATTTGAATGGGGAAAGTGTAGTTTAATATTTATTAGAATAATATATAGTTAAAGCAAAAAGGTGCTGTTATTAATAACAGCACCTTTTTGCTTAGAGTTAAAGAAGTATTTAGTTTTTAATAATCATTTTTTTAGAATCTATTCTTACACCATTTGTATACAGTGAATAAATATAAACTCCAGAAGATAAATAATCATTATCGAAAATAATATGATTTTCTCCTCGCTCCGTTAAAACTATCTTTTGAATTAATTGCCCATTAGTATTATGTATTTTAATATAGGCATTAGTAACATTGGTAGGAATAATAAAAGGTATTTTAGTTTCAGTTGAATAAGGATTTGGAGTATTCTGAAAAAGTTTAGCTTTTAGACCCTTAGGTAAAGGTAAAGTACCATTACAAGCACATGATTCAATTTTCTCGATCCTAGAAATTAAATCATTTATTTTAGTTTCTTGATTCGCAAGAATAGGAGATAAGTCAACAGATATAGAGTTCCCATTTTCAATATCAATTTGTAATGTATTACCTGTTAAAGTTGCCGTTAAGTCTTGATTATCTGTTCCTGTAGCTCCACCTAAATCAGCTAAATCAACAGAGTTACCGTTAGCAATACTAAGAGTTGTACCTGATAAAATAAGGTTTTGATTGTCTGTATTGTCCTTGTAAGCAGATAAATCAATTGTTGTAGTATCGTTTGTAAGACTTAAGATATTAGAAGTTGTATTAAGTGTTAAATCCTGAGCATCCGTATTATCCAAATATCCAGATAAATCTATTGTAGCAGCATTACCAGAAATACTTAATGTGTTGGTAGCTAATGAAAGTGATTGCGCATCCGTATTATCTAAATACCCTGATAAATCTACACTAGTTCCATCATTCGTTAAACTTAATGTATTACTACTTAATGATAAATTTTGTGAATCAGTCCCTGTTCCATCTTGTAATCCTGATAAATTAACACTATTTCCATTTGCTATACTTAATGTAGTTCCTGAAAATGAAATTGATTGTGCATCTGTATTATCTAAATACCCTGATAAATCTACACTTGTCGCATCATTCGTTAAACTTAATGTATTACTACTTAATGATAAATTTTGTGCATCTGTATTATCCAAATAACCTGATAAATCTACACTTGTTCCATCATTCGTTAAACTTAACGTATTAGTTGTTAAACTTAAATCTTGTGCATCTGTGTTATCTAAATATCCTGATAAATCAATAGTTGATGCATTTCCTGAAATACTTAATGTATTTGTTGCTAACGAAAGTGATTGTGCATCGGTATTATCCAAATAACCTGATAAATCAATAGTTGATGCATTACCAGAAATGCTTAACGTATTGGTAGCTAAAGAAAGTGATTGCGCATCCGTATTATCTAAATAGCCTGATAAGTCTACACTAGTTCCATCATTCGTTAAACTTAATGTATTAGTACTTAAAGATAAGTCCTGAGCATCTGTGTTGTCTAAGTATCCAGATAAATCTATTGTAGCAGCATTCCCTGAAATACCTAATGTATTTGTTGCTAATGAAAGTGATTGCGCATCTGTGTTGTCTAAGTATCCAGATAAATCTATTGTAGCAGCATTACCTGAAATACCTAATGTATTTGTTGCCAATGAAAGTGATTGAGCATCTGTGTTATCTAAGTATCCAGATAAATCTACCGTAGATGCATTTCCTGAAATACCTAATGTATTTGTTGCTAATGAAATAGATTGCGCATCCGTATTATCTAAATACCCTGATAAATCTACACTAGTTCCATCATTCGTTAAGCTTAATGTATTAGTACTTAAAGATAAATCTTGTGCATCTGTGTCAGCTTCAGATGTAACCCATTGAGTTCCATTCCATGAAAACGGAGCATTTAAATCAGTGTCATAAACAAATAGTCCTTTTTCTAAAGCTGTTAAACCAGTTTGCAAAGTTGTTCTTTGTGCTGTTGTTAATCTATTTAACAATAAACCTTTAGTAGTTCCTGTTAAATCTAATGAGGCTTTTGCATTTGGTGTATCTGTTCCAATACCAACACTTAATGGATTGGTAGCTCCACCTAAAACCATGGTATTTGCAAGTGCCGCTGTAGCCGCATTACCTATTGCTACAGAGTTGTCTCCACTAACAATAGCATTGTACCCTAATGCTATATTGTTTGTTGCATCTAATGCACCTCCAGTATTATCAATTAAGTCATTTGAAGCTGCACCGTAACCAATAACAATAGCTCCATCATTTTTAATAATAGCTCCAGAACCAATAGCTACAGATTGTTTATTATCTATATCTACACTATTACCGATACCTACAGCATACGATTGTGAAATATTTGTTAGATCTCCAAAACCTACTGAATAATCGGCATTAGCATTCATGTTTAATGAATTTCCTATACCAACAGCATTATTACCACGCATATCATGGTTATTACCAATAGAAATACTATACTGAGCATTGTTATAACCACTGTATCCCATAATAATAACATCATTATTATCTACATCAATATCAGCACCAATAAATGTTGTTCTATAGCGTCTTGTGTTGTTATAATCAGAAAAAGCTCCCATACCTACATTATCTTCCCCTTCTCTATTAGAAAAACCTGTCTGAAAACCTACATAGGTATTTCTGTTTGCATTCGTTGTACTATTGGTACGGTTATTATCCCAACCAGACATCCCTCCAACAAATGTATTATAATCAGCATACTCTGTGGCTACACCAGAAGCTGCTCCAATCATCGTATTCCATCTCCCATCTCCTACATCTGTACCTGCTGAATCACCTACTGCAGTATTATGATCTCCTTCATCTACATCAGATAAAGCTTCGTCTCCAATACCAGTATTTCTAAAACCTGTATTTGATGAAATTCCAGCTTCATTTCCTACAAATGTATTTCTATATCCTGTAGTATTAGAAAACCCCGCATCTTCACCTATAAAAACATTCTCATATCCTGTTGTATTTTTAGTTCCTGATTCTTCTCCTACGAAAGTATTATCATACCCCGTTGTATTAAACTCACCAGATTCTGTTCCTATGAAAGTATTATCACCTCCTGTTGTATTACTTTTACCAGCTTCCATTCCTATAAAAGTAGCATCAAAACCTGTTGTATTAGAATATCCTGCCATATATCCTATAAATGTACTCTCAGAAGTTGTATTGAATCTTCCTGCTCTGTATCCTAAAAAAGTAGTATAATGAGCTGAGGTAAGAGCTGAACCTGTACTGTCTCCATACATTGTATTATAATCTCCACTTGTAATGCTTACACCAGAACCGGTACCTGATGTTTCATTAAGTGTTTGGGCATGACTTCTTGCAAAACAAAGAAGTAGAATACCGATTAGTAGTAGTTTTTTATTCATTTCGTTTAATTGTTTGGTTATGACAAAATTACAGATTAAAATTAACATTGTTTTAAAAAAAAAATTAACTTTTAGTTCTGAATTTATTTATTATATATTTGAGGTCTGTGAGATCAACCCAAACAATTGTCAGCTGGGGATTATTTTTAATCTCTTTTATTATTTATGCAATTTGCATTCCTAATTCTATAACTTTTTGGGATAGCCCAGAATTTGTTGTTTCTAATTATTCTTTACAAACAACACACCCTGCAGGCGCGCCTTTTTATACCCTTATAGGTAATATTTTAATAGGAGTTTTTTTCTTTATAAAACCGATTATTGTTTCTAATTTAATTTCATCTCTTTTTGGAGCTTTATCTGTTGCTTATTTATTTAAAATAATTGTAATATTTTCTAGAAAAATAACACCTAATAGAAGTAACAAAATTCATAATATTTCAGGAATTATTGGAGCCTTATCATTTGCTTTTTGTCATAGCTTTTGGGTTGCTTCTACAGAAACAGAAGTATACACTTTGTCTTTCTTTTTATTGATTTTAATTTTTTGGTTAATTTTGAAATGGGAAGAAGTCAAAAATAAAAGACAAGAAAAAAAACTATTATTAGTAATTTTTCTTTTATTGGGTATTTCACTTGGAGTACACCTGATTAATTTAGCTGTAATAATACCTCTGACACTTATTTTTTTTAATAAAAAAATTGGTTTTAAAACAAAGCATATTCTTCTTTCTTTGTTTTTTGGATTAGTTCTATTTTTTATTTTTCTTAATATAATATTTCAAGGAACTATTTCTGTTTTATCCTCTTTTGATATTTGGATGGTTAACACATTAAAGTTTCCTGTTAATTTCGGAACTACTTTAGGTTATATTGCACTTATTTTAAGTATAATTTTAAGTGTTTTTATAAGTCATAAGTTACGAAAATTTACGCTTAATTATATTTTACTTTGTTTACTTATGTTTTATGTAGGTTTTTCTTCATACATAATGCCCTTAGTAAGATCACAAGTAAATACAGCTGTATCTAACACAACTTTAACTTCCTTAGATTTATTAAAGTATATTAGAGCTGAACAGTTTGGTCTTTCTAATATTCCTTTATTAAAAGGGACTTCTTTCAATGCTCCTTTAAATAGTAAGACTCCTTTTTTAGATGGAAAACCTACATTAAAATATAGTCCTACTAAAAAGAAATATACTACTATTAATGATGGTAAGAATAGTATTTATAATTATGATAAAAAGTTTAATTTGTTCTTCCCGAGAGTTTTTCATAAAAACAATATTAATAAAGAAGCATATAATACTTGGACGACTATAAAAGGGACTCCTGTTTTTTTACCCGAGTTAAAGAAAAGTATTAATAAACCTACTTTTTATGAAAATTTATCTTTTTTTTACAACTATCAAGTAAACTGGCTATATTTAAGATATTTATTTCAAAATTTTGTTGGAGTTCAAAATACATTTAAAGGAACAGGAAGTATAACAAAAGGTAACTGGGCTTCTGGTTTTAATTTTATTGATAGATATAGGATAGGAAACGAATCAGTTATTCCAAAATATTTTAAAAATTTAAATAGCAATACTGTTTTCTACGGAATTCCATTTTTACTTGGTTTATTAGGTTTGTACCAATTGCGTAAGCAAAAAGTTTACTTTTTAACTTCTATCTTATTGTTTTTAACCTTTGGTATTGGAATAACAATTTATGTTAACCCAGTGCCACAAAGTGTATTAATTCGTGAAAGAGATTATATTTTTGCGGGTTCATTTATTTTTTTATGTATATGGATAGGCCTGTCTGTTAATAGTTTATTCTCATTATTTAAATTTATAAAAAATGAGAAAATTAGAATTTTAACGATCGGACTAATTACTTTATTTGTTTCTCCTGTTCAATTATTAGCTAAAGGTTTTGATAGTCACTACAGAAAGAAGGAGGTTTTTGCTTTTGAACTTGGAAAAGCATATTTAGATGCTTGCCCTGAACAAGCTATCTTGATTACGAACTACGATAATATGACTTTTCCTCTTTGGTACCTACAAGAGGTTGAAAATTACAGAACAGACGTAAGAATAATAAATTTTGATCAATTACAATTAGATTGGTATGCTCAAAAATTAAAAGTGAAAATTAATAAATCTAAACCTATTACTATTTCTCTTAATGATGATTTTATTAATTCCAAAATTGATACAGAAATTCCTTTACGTAAAATAACTAATAAATACTTTAACCTAAAAAAGGTAGGTAATTTTCTTAATAACTCTAAAAATAAAATAAAACTTCAAGGGAGTGAATTTTATTTAATGCCAACTGAAAATTTTATTTTACCTATTCAGAAAAATAATAAAACATCTGACTGGAGTATTAAAAAAATAGATACTTTAAAATGGTCGTATAAAAAAAATATCTTTTATAAAAATGATGTTATTTTACTAGATATTATAGGTAACAATCTTAAAAATCGTTCTATTTGCTTCGCTGAAACCGGAGATAAAAAGCATTTTTTAGGGCTTGACAATTATTTAATTCAAAAAGGAATTGTTTTCGAGTTACTTCCAATGATTAGACCTAAAGATAAATTAAATCCAAAAATTGTAGATACTAGGACTTCTTTTAAAAACTTAGTAACTTCAAATCCTTTTAAAAAACAGAATAATATTGATTCTAAAGTAACTGATGAATCTGTTAGTATCTCTAAAAATATTTTAAGAAGATCTTACTATTTTTTAGCACAATCGTTAATAGAAAAAAACAATATTAAAGAAGCAGAAAGTGCACTAGATTACTGTATAAAAACGCTACCAAATGAATCAATACCTTTTCATGAATTTGGGTTTGCTCTTGGAAAACTTTATTATCGTATTAATAAAAGAGTAGAAGGATATAAAATTTGTTCAACTGCTATAGAAAATATTGAAAATGAACTGAAATGGATACTTTCTTTTAATCCACCTAGACCAATTATTAATGTAAGATATACAAATAGCTTAATGAAACGTTATGAGCAAATGATATTTCAAATAAAAGCATATAATCCTAAATATTATAATCACAAAATAGCTGAATTGAATTTGCTTAAAAAGCAATTAAAAAAATGGAAGCTTAAAAACTGGCCTTATTAATTATATGTTCTTTTTTTCAACAGAAGTTACTTCTTCAAAAATATCATCTGATTCACCTTTGTATCAGCGAACAAGAAAAGCCTATGAACTTATTAAAAATAAAGTTTATGGTTCTTTACTTGAAATTGGTCCAGGTGAGGGATATGGACTTAATTTATTAAAAGAAAAATGTACAGATATCTATGCTATAGATAAAGCGAATTATGCAGTTAACGAGCTTGCTAAAAAGTTCCCTGAGGCAACCGTTATAAAACAAAAAGCTCCTCCGTTACCACAAATAAAAGATGAAAGTTTAGATTTTGTTGTATGCTTTCAAGTAATTGAGCACATAAAAAATGATGTTCAATTTTTGAAAGAAATTTATAAAAAATTAAAACCTAATGGGACTTTATTTTTAACAACTCCAAATGTTGAGCAATCAGTAGCAAGAAATCCTTGGCATTACAGAGAGTATCAATATAAAGAATTAGATGTGCTTTTAAATTCTATATTTAAATCTGTCGTAATAAAAGGTATAAAAGGAAATGAAGTTTCAAGCCAGTATTATAGTGAAAATAAAAAAAGAGTTAGAAAAATTTTAAAATGGGATTATTTTGGTTTAGAGAAGAAACTACCTTCTTTATTACTTAAATTACCTTATGAAGTACTCAATAGAATAAATAGAAAAAAATTACTTAAAAAACATAAGAATCTAGTGCATAAAATCTCTTCAGAAGATTATATCTTGACAGATAAATGCGATAAAAACACTCTTGATTTTTTTTGTGCTATTAAAAAGTAAATTTCCCATTATTTAAGTTTACTACTTTAATATTTAAAAAAAATGAGATTCTAGTTTTACCATTTCATATATTCGAAATAAAGATAAATAAAATTAGAAAGATAAGTTGAAAACGACACCATTGATTTTATGACTATTGATTAGATTTACAGATAATTATAATACTTAATTTTATTTTAAAGAGAATTATAGATAGGATTAAATTAGAATAATAATTATGAAAAAAAGCTGAGATATAATCTCAGCTTTCTTCGTTAAAGTTATATTTGACTTAATCCACCATCAACCTCTAATTCAACACCATTAATATATGAAGCATCATCGGAAGCTAAGAATAATGCTGTATTAGCAATTTCTTCTGAAGTTCCGAACCTACCTAAAGGTACTTGACTAGCAAAACCTTTCCCCATTTCTTCTAAAACTTCTTGTGGTAATCCCATTTTACCGTATATTGGAGTATCTATAGGGCCGGGTGCAATTGAGTTTACACGAATACCTCTAGATTTCACTTCAGAAGTTAATACTCTAGCGTATGCTCTTAATGCACCTTTACTAGCCGAGTAAACAGACAGGCCGTCAAACCCTTTTTGATGAACAATAGAATTTGTAAATAGTATACTACCTTTATCATTCATATGAGCTAGAGCTTCTTTTACAGCTAATATCGGACCTTTAACATTAATGTCAAAAACTTCATTATAATGATCTATTGTAATATCAGTAGTAGGAGCAACCGGTGCAACCCCAGCATTTAAATAAAGAACATCTATTTTGCCATATTTTTCAACAGCTTTTTTGATTAATACTATATTATCTTCCTCTTTAGATACATCTGCAACAACAGTTATGTATTCACCTTTTAAATCTTTTGTTGCTTCTTTTAAAGCGTTTTCTCTTCTACCAGCCAACACTAGTTTAGCTCCGTGTTTTAAAAATAATTTGGCAGTTGCTAAACCGATTCCACTATTTGCACCTGTAATTACTGCTACCTTGTTTTGTAATTTATTCATTGTTATTTGTTTTTATTTGAAACGTTCGTTTCAAATTGAGTTAAAAAAAATTATTTTAATATAGAAAGGGTTGTTTTCACGATGCCTTCTAGTTGATTACAATCGTTCATTAAAATACCAGAAATACTTAAACCTTGAATAGCGTTTAGTAAGTATAATGCATATCCATGAGAAGAATTATTGTTATTAATAGAACCTTCTTGTTGTCCTTTTTCTATAAGTTCTTGAAATAATTGAATCATATTTTTATGATTATTATTCAAAAAGTTATTAATTGTAACTTCTTGATTGGCCATTTCTGAAGTACAATTATTAATTAAGCAACCTATGTTATTATTTGCTTTATTGTTTTTAACGTTTAAGTTAAAAATAGCTTCTATTGCTTGAAGAGGGGAATTTACATTACTTAATACTTTTTCAACAGTACATTTAAAAGAAGCTTGATAGTCCTTTAAGCAAACCATATAAAGGTCAAGTTTGCTACCAAAAGAATTATATATACTCGAACGGTTTAAACCAGTGGCATCTACTAGATCTTGCATAGATGTTAAACTGTAGCTTTTACGATGAAAAACTTCAGTTGCCTGTTTTATTACAGCTTCTTTATTAAATGTTTCTACTTTTGGCATCTTATTGAAATGAACGTTTCAAATGTATAACTTTTTTTAATACACAATTAAAAAGAAGTGTTAAATTTTACATTTTAGGTTTAATCTGATTTCTTTTTGTAGGAAAAAAAAAGTAACGATAGTCGATAAAATATCAGCTATGGGAAAAGACATCCATACGCCGTTTATTCCATGAAATTTAGGTAAAATATATACCAATGGTATTAAGAAAAAACCTTGTTTTAATAATGTTAACAGTAAAGCTGGTAAAGCTTTACCAGCTGCTTGAAAATAAGCTGAACCAATTAATTGTGTCGTAATTACAGGGATAGCTAAAAATGCTATAATTAAAGCATTAGGTGTGCGACTTAATAGTTCTTTATCATTAGTAAATAAACTAACTAATTGAGTAGGAAATATCATTATTAAAATAAAAATAAAAGTTGCGATTACTGTTCCGAATAAGATGGCAACTTTAATAGATTCTTTAACTCTTTTTGAATCATTAGCTCCATAATTATATCCAGCAATTGGTAAAAAACCTTGGGTAACACCTAATACAGGAAAGAGAGCAAACATCATTACTCTATTAATAATTCCATACACAGCTATTGATATTTCTCCGCCATATTTAAATAATGTATAATTTAGAATAATAATTAAAACACTAATAGTTCCTTGCCTAACAATAGTAATACCACCTAAAGCAATTATTTCTTTTAAAATTAAAAAATTGATTTTTAAATATTTTGGAATAATTTTAAGCTCCGTGTTTTTTGACAGAAAAAACCATAAAACAAATAACCCACTTATTCCATAAGAAATTGAAGTTGCTAAACCGGCTCCAAACATTCCTAAGTTCATGAATTTAATGAAAATAATATCTAAAATAATGTTACCGATAGCTGGTAAAATCATGGTAAACATGGCGTAATTAGGTTTGCCAACAGCTCTTATAACTGGGTTTCCCATCATAGCAAATGCTAAAAAAGGAACTCCATAAATAATTACATGAAAATATTCAGTAGCAGGAGCTACGATAGTACCATTAGCTCCAAATAATTGAAGAATAGGAAAACAAAATAAAGTTCCTATTACTACAAATAGTAAAGATAAACCAACAGTTAAGCTAATTTGATTACCAAATACATTAAAAGCTTTTAAAGTATTTCCTTTACCCAAATTTCTAGAAATTATAGAACTCCCACCAATTCCAATTCCCATTCCAATAGAAGAAATTAAAAAAGCGATAGGTAATACTACAGTAATAGCAGCTATAGCCATAACGCTAATCCAGCGTCCAACAAAAATAGTATCAACAATCATATTTAAAGACATTACTAAAATACCTATAGAAGCTGGTATAGCTTGCTTTAAAAGTAATTTGCTTATCTTTTCTGTACCAAATTTGCTAGTAATTTTATTCATAAATAATTTTAAACATTCGAATATCAGAAATATTATCTTATAACAGTAAAATCAACAGTCGATTTAAGTAATAATTAACATCATTCATGTAGTTTTGTCACATGAATTCGTATGAAAAAAAATATATAGTTACTTTAAACGAGATTGATGAGTATAATCATGTAAATAATGTGATTTATGTTCAATGGATGCAAGAAGTATCGAACAGTCATTGGCTATTACTTACAAAAGATCTTCCTCAGTTAGATTATGTTTGGTTTGTAATTAGGCATGAAGTAGATTACAAAAAACAAGGTGTTTTAGGAGATGAGATAACCGTAAAAACATGGGTTGGAGAAACAGCAGGAATAAAATCTATCCGTCATTTTGAAATGTGTAGAGGAGAGGAACTTTTAGTTAAATCACAAACAACATTTTGTTTGTTAGATGCAACGTCTCAAAAACCAAAAAGAATAACTAAAGAAGTAACAAACTTACTTTTAGGAGAAAAATAAGCAATATCTTTGCATTTATAAATTGACAGAATGACAACATTTAGAGCATTAGGAGTACGAAAGGAATACATAACAGGGTTGAAAGAGTTAGGAATAACAACTCCTACTGAAGTACAGAAAGAAGCTATACCTTATTTATTAGGTAATAATGCTGATTTTATAGGATTAGCACAAACAGGTACTGGTAAAACAGCAGCTTATGGCTTACCTGCTTTGCATAAAATAGATGTATCAAAAAATACGACTCAAGTTTTAATTTTATCACCAACAAGAGAATTGGTTCAGCAGATAAAAAAACAATTATTTAAGTTTACGAAATATGTAGATGGTAAAATATTTGTTGAAGCTGTTTATGGAGGAGAGAAAATTGAACGTCAAATTAATAATTTAAAAAGAACGACACATATAATTGTAGCTACACCAGGTCGTTTAATTGATTTAATAGAGCGAGGAGATGTTGATTTAAAAGATATTGAAACGTTAATTTTAGATGAGGCTGACGAAATGTTAAGTATGGGGTTTAAATTAGAGTTAAATCGTATTTTAAAATATACTTCAGGAACTAGAAAAACATGGTTGTTTTCAGCAACAATGCCAGAAGAAATTAGAAGTATAATTAAAAAATATATGGATACTTCTGCAAAGCAAGTTGAGGTTAATAAGAATTCGTTAGTAAACGCAAATATTACACATCAATTTTTGCAAACTACTATTCCTGAAAAGGTAAATGTTATTGTTCGTTTCTTAGAGAAAAGACACGAAGAAAGAGGTATTATTTTTGCAAGAACAAAGGCTGGAGCTCAAAAATTAACACGAGAGTTAAAAGAAGAAGGTTTTTCAGTAGAAGCTTTAGAAGGAGATATGCAGCAGAAAGAACGTGATAAAGTAATGCGTGCTTTTAAAAAAGAAACCCTTCAAATATTAGTATCAACAGATGTTGCTGCTAGAGGAATTGATGTGCATAATTTAGGATTTGTTGTACATCATCAATTACCAGAACAAATTGAATATTACACTCACAGAAGTGGAAGAACCGCAAGAGCAGGAAAAAAAGGAGTATCACTGGTATTAATTCTTAATAATGAGAGAAATAATATTAAAGAAGTTGAAAGAACATTACAAATACAATTTTCTGAAATAAGTATATAAGTGAACATTATTTATACCCTTGATATTGCAGGAACTTTTGCTTTTGCTATAAGTGGAGCATTGGTTGCAATAAAAAAAGACTTTGACATATTCGGTGTTATTATTATCGCTTTCGTAACAGCTGTAGGCGGAGGTATGATGCGAGATGTATTAATTAATGCACATCCAATAAACTGGATTAATGATATTAATTATATATGGACAATTTTAACAGCAGTAGGGATTACGTTTTTATTTAGAAGTAGAATTGCTCCTTTACGTAAAACGATGTTTTTATTTGATACGATTGGAATAAGTGTATTCACTTTATCAGGCCTAGAAAAAGGATTAGCATATGATTTACATCCATTTGTTGCTTTGGTTATGGGGATGGTATCTGCCGTTTTTGGAGGGGTAATTAGAGATGTGCTTACCCGAAAAGTCCCATTAATATTTAAAAAGGAAATTTATGCCTCGGCTTGTTTAGCAGGTGGGGTAGTATATCTTATTTTAAGTAATTTTAATATAAACAAAGATCTTCATTTTGTTATACCAGCAGCTGTTATTTTTATAATAAGAACAGTTGTTGTTAAATATCAATTAGAATTACCAAAGGTGAAAAAAGATGTACTTGGTAAGTAATTAATTGCTGGAGTATTTGTTTTTTTTTAACTTTAGAATATTACATAGTTTAGATGTTAAGTAGAATAGGAAGACTATATACAGTTAGCTAAAAAAGATTAATATATGCTAAATAGTGTTATGGTTTTATATCTTAAAAAGATTACTAAGAAAGCCAGTCTTTAATTTTACACTTTTTAGTATACCAAAGTATAAATATAGCAAACCCAATGACCATAGTAGGCATTATAAGAACGCCAGGTCCGTATACATCCATAGCACCACTTATAAAAACATTATAAAACATTTGTATAATAATCGCTACTAGCGAAACCAAAAATATAGGTTTTGCTATTTGTTTACGAAGTAATAAAAAAATACTACCAAAAACACCTCCAAAAACAGCTATTGCAAAAGCTGCCATTACCCATGATGGGGTATTTAATGCTAGTTCCATTACTTTTTTATCAGGATACATTGCTTTAAAAGCATCAGTTTTATAAGCTTGTTGAATGTATTGGTTAACCCCCATTGCATTCCATAATAAAGAGATACTACCAATTATCCAGAATAAGGTATTCGGTTTGTTTGAGTTAGACATAAGTTGTATATAATTAGTTAGTTATAAAAATACTTATAAATTATTAAAACTAAAAATTACTTTATGAAGATGGATTAAATTAATGCTTTTTAAGTTTGTAAAAGTGTGTTTAAATGATGAAATATGTATTTAGGTGTTGTTTTTTAGTTGTTTAGCTATTTTTTTTTACGGTAAAATATATTCGCCATAATTTTGAAAAGAATTAATTAATTTAAAATAAAATTTATGACACCCTTCAAATTAGTTAGAAAAAAACTGAAAATAGTTTTTTTCTTTATCACTGCATTTATGTTTTCACAGGTAAATACAGGTGGAAAAGCAACAACAGCCGATCATCAAAAGCAAGTTATTGGTTATATTAGTAATTGGGATGCTTGGAAAGATACAAAAGCAGGAGTTCCTAAAGCAGGTGCTTTAACACACTTAAATATTGATTACTCTAAGTATACTATTTTAAACTATTCTTTTTTTGGAGTAGCACGTGACGGTTCTTTACATAGTGGAGATCATAGAAATAAGAAAATTTATGATGCGAATGTATCGCAAGAGCCAGCAGATTTATTTTACACAGATTTATATAGTAGTTGGGATTTACATCTTTTATTCGGAGAATTAGAATATGTAAATTACGTGAATCCTTCAATAAAAACTCGTGCAGAAGCACAAGGTTTTCAGGTTGAAGTAGGAGCTAGTACTTGGACGCATCCAGTTTGGGGATTAAGCGGAGGTTTACCATTACCTCTTAAAAAAGAGAATGGAGCACTTGGGTTATTAGACATAGCTCATAAAAATGGTGTAAAAGTAATGGCATCTATTGGTGGATGGAGTATGTGTAAACATTTTCCAGAAATGGCAGCCGACCCAGTAAAAAAGGCAAGGTTCATTGAAGATTGTAAAAAATTAATAGCTATTGGATTTGATGGGATTGATTTAGACTGGGAATATCCAGGGCCATATTCAGGGATGAATTTTACTGGTTCACAGGCAGATTTTGCAAATTTTGAAACTTTAGTACAAGATATAAGAAATGCTATTGGAACAGACAAATTGATTACTTCAGCAATGGCTGCAGATCCAAGAAAGTTAGAAGGATTCAACTGGACAAAACTTTCTAAGAACATGGATTACTATAATATAATGACTTATGATTATAATGGAGGATGGTCTAATAAAGCAGGACATAACTCACCAGTATATCCTTATTCTGGAGCTGAGATTGATTTTTTTAATTGGCAAAGTACTTTAAATAAATTAGTAGAAGTAGGAGTTCCAAAAAAGCAAATTTGTTTTGGAGCACCTTTTTATGGAAGAGGAGTAATTACAGATGGTCCTGCAGCTCTTAATAAAAAAACAGTAAAAAGAGCAGAAACTTTACAGCCAGATGGTCCAATTCAAACAGCAGCAGATTACACTAACTGGCCTAAAGAAGTGTATGATGGAACTCCAAATTATTTTTTCATCAAACAAAAAGCATTATCACCAAATAGTGGATGGACAAGAAAATGGGATAATGAAGCTAAAGTACCGTATTTGGTAAAAGATAATTTTTTCCTTAGTTATGATGACGAGGAGTCAATAGGAATAAAAGCTAAATTTATTAACGATAATGGATTAGGTGGTACTATTGTATGGACTGTTTTTGGAGATCTTGAAATTTCAGGTTCGGTTACTTCTTTTGGTAGAAAACTTAAAAGATGGTCTAATGTAAAATCTCCATTAGTTAACAAAATTAATGAAGTTTTTGCAGAAGGAGGTACGTTACCAATTAATAAAGCTCCAACAGTAAGTATTTTAGCACCAGTAAATAATAGTACTCTTACAGCAGGAACATCAGTAATAATATCAGCAAGAGCAGCTGATTCTGATGGAACTGTTACTAAAGTAGAATTTTATGATGGAACTGTTTTGTTAGGACAGGATACAAGCTCTCCATATGAATATAATTGGGCAGTACCAAGTTTAGGAGCTCACACAATCACAGCGAAAGCTTTTGATAATGATAATGCTTCAACAGTATCTTTAGGAGTAAATGTTACGGTAGAAGCTAATACAGCTTCACCAGTAGTTACCATAACAAGCCCTGTGAATAATTATTCTTCAGAAGTAGGTTCAAATGTAGTATTAGCAGCAACGGTAACAAACGCTATAGGAAATATAACTAGTGTTGTTTTTGATGTAAATGGAGTTGTAGTTGCAGCAACAAATACAGGTGACAATTATACAGCAAACTATACGGCTTCTACAGTAGGAGAATATGTATTTAAAATAAAAGCTACTAATAGTGAAAATAAAAGTAGTGAAAGCCAAGTAGCTTTTTCAATAACAAAAGCTAGTACTGATCTATGTGTAAATTATTCTGTATGGTCATCAACAAAAGTGTATACTAACGGAGATGATGTTCAGTATAATAATGTGCATTATAGAGCTAAATGGTGGACAAAGAATGAAACTCCAGGTAAATCAGGAGTTTGGGAGAGTATTAAAAAATGTGGTGGTGACACAGGAGGTGGAGACAAAAATGTTGCTCCGACAGTAAGTATTTCTGCACCAACCAATAATAGTGTTATTACAGAAGGTAATGTGTTAAACATCGCTGCAAATGCAGCTGATAGTGATGGTACAGTTACGTTAGTTGAGTTTTATAGAGGAACTGTAAAATTAGGAGAAGATACTACAAGTCCTTATACTTATTCTGTAAATAATTTAAAAGTTGGTACCTATGAATTATCTGTTGTTGCTACAGATAATGATATGGCTAAAACTACATCGACTAGTGTAGCTGTTACTGTAGAATCTGCAGGGAATACAGGTGGTTGTAATGGAGTGGCACAGTATGTAGTAGGAACATCATACAGCCAAAATGCAGAAGTACAGAATAATGGAGAGAAATTTAGTTGTAGTGTAGCAGGTTGGTGTTCATCAAGTGCAGCATGGGCTTATGAACCGGGAACGGGAGCTCATTGGCAAGCAGCATGGAAAAAGACAGGTGCTTGTAGTACTACTGTAGCTTCTTTACCAAAACAAAACATAGGAACAAAAAGTAAAGATAAAATTAAGGTGTTTTCTAACCCAGTAGTAGATGATTTGATTATTGTTAACTTAAGTGATTTAAGTTTAAGAAGTAACGTGCAGTTACAATCTACAATACAGATTTTTGATATTAACGGTGTTGTTGTTCTTAGTAAAAAGATTAACCTAGGTAATAAGAAAAATACATTTGACGTTCGTTTTTTAAAGAATGGAATCTATTTTTATGGATTTGAAAAAAATGGAAAAAAGCATACTGGAAGATTTATTAAAGTAAAATAATCTTTTTTAGCTTATTGTTAACCTCATATAACTGTATTGGTTGTATGAGGTTTTTTTTATGGAATAATATAATCAGTTTATATACTTGATTATGAGTTTGTAATATGGGTAAGTGAAAGGGGTTAAGCGATTGATAATTAGTTATTTAAAACAAGTAACACTTATTTTATATATATAGGGTATCTTAAAAAAATGTTAAACTAAAAATAGAGGTGTAACAAATCAAAAAATGTATCGTCTTATAAGTGTAATTACTTAACAAAAAGTTTAGTGATTAATTAGTTTTTAATAGTTGATTGAAAAGGCTCGTGATTTAAAAATCACGAGCCTTTTGTTTTGTATAATAAAAGTGAAAAATTATTTTCGTACTAACTGAGCCATATAAAAACCATCAAACCCAAATTTATGAGCCAATACTTTACTGTCTTTTACAAAGGTAAAATCTTTACCATCTTCAGAAGCTAAAAATGTTTTAACTTGATCTTGGTTTTCAGAAGGTAGCACAGAACAAGTAGCGTATACTAATTTACCTCCAGGTTTTACCATTCTAGAATATTGTTGTAAAACGTCTTGTTGAATTTTTTTGATGTTATCAATAAATTCAGGTTGTAATTTCCATTTACTATCTGGATTTCTACGAATAACACCTAAACCAGAACATGGAGCATCAATTAAAACTCTATCAGCTTTACCGTATAACTTTTTAATTACTTTTGTAGAATCAATAACTTTTAAGTTAACATTACTAACTCCATTTCTACGAGCTCTAACTTTTAACTTTTTCAATTTACTTTCATAAATATCCATCGCTATAATTTGCCCTTTATTTTTCATTAAAGAAGCTAAATGTAATGTCTTACCACCAGCACCAGCACAAGTATCAATTACTTTCATACCTGGTTCAACATCTAAATATGCAGCTACTAATTGAGAAGAAGCATCTTGTACTTCAAAAAAACCTTTATGAAAAGCTTCTGTTTTAAAAACATTAGCACGTTCAACTAAACGTAAAGCATCATCACATCCTTTAATGAATTCAGTTTCTATACCTTCAGCTTTTAAATCGTTTTGTAAGTGCTCTTTTGTTACGTTTAAAGTATTAGTACGTAAAATAACATCGGCTTGTTTATTTAAAGCAGCAATTTCTTTTGTCCAAAC
This sequence comes from Tenacibaculum ovolyticum DSM 18103, assembly GCF_000430545.1. Taxonomy (GTDB): domain Bacteria; phylum Bacteroidota; class Bacteroidia; order Flavobacteriales; family Flavobacteriaceae; genus Polaribacter; species Polaribacter ovolyticus. Next base: position 917,104 of record NZ_KE387163.1, on the reverse strand, counting down.
AGCTTCACCTAATTCTTTAACACCTAATTCATCTATCCAATCAGGAATAGATTCTCTATATTTTCTTGTTTGAGAAAGTTCATCAAACTTTCCTTTAATTCTCCTAGTAGGAGTTTCTTCAATTTGGTTCCAATCAGGTAATTTAATACCTCTTAATACACACCAAACTACTAGTAAACGCCATAAGTCAGGTCTTGAATATGGAGTTTTTACATTCGCAATTTCACCATACAAACGTTTCCATCGTACAATGTCATAAATAGTTTCAGCAACAAATTTTCTATCACGTGCTCCCCATCTTTTATCTCTTTTTAGTGCCTTTTGAACAGCTTTATCAGCATACACATCTTCATTAAAAACGTCGCGTAAACTATCAATTACTGCGTAAACTAAATTTCTATGTAATCTCATTTGATGAATTTAAGAGTGCAAAGATAGTTGATTTTAATGGCTTTTTGTATTTTCGTTCTCAATGAATTTAAATCATCCTGTAACATATATAAAAGGCGTTAGTGTAGCTAGGGCAGAATTGTTGTATACCGAGTTAGGTGTAAAAACATGTAATGACTTGTTGCATCTTTTTCCGTTTCGTTATATTGATAAAACACAGTTTTATACAATTAATCAATTAAAGCAGAATACTTCTGAAGTTCAGATTGTTGGTAAGATTACTGGTATAAAAGAAGTAAAACAGAAAAGAGGAAGTAGGTTAGTTGCTACTTTTTCTGATGCTACAGGGTTTATAGAACTAGTTTGGTTTAAAGGAGCAAAATGGATTAAGGATAGCTTAAAAGTTAATGTACCGTATGTAATTTACGGAAAACTAAATTGGTATAACGGCAATGCAAATATGCCACATCCAGAAATGGAGACGGTAAAAGAGTACAAAAGCAAGTTGCAAACATCTATGCAACCTGTATATCCATCTACCGAAAAGTTGGCTAATAAGGGAATTAGTAATAAGATTTTACGTGGTTTTATTCAGAATTTGTTTCAACAAACTTTTGGGTTAATAGATGAAACACTTCCTGCATATCTATTAAATGAAAATCAATTATTAAGCAAAAAAGAAGCTTTATTAAATATCCATTTTCCTAAAAGTCAAGAGCTATTAGCAAAGGCGCAAAATCGATTAAAATTTGAAGAATTATTTTTTATTCAAATTCAATTATTACAGAAAAAACTAATTCGGAAGTCAAAAATAAAAGGCTATATTTTTGAAAAAGTAGGAGATCATTTTACTGGTTTTTACAAGAATTATTTACCTTTTGAATTAACGAATGCACAGAAAAGAGTTTTAAAAGAAATACGTAAAGATATAGGTTCAGGTGTACATATGAATCGCTTATTGCAAGGAGATGTTGGTTCTGGTAAAACCATAGTTGCTTTACTAACGATGTTGTTAGCGATTGATAATGGCTACCAAGCAACAATTATGGCACCTACTGAAATTTTAGCAATTCAACATTATAACGGAATGGTAGAATTATTAGCTGAAACACCTCTAAAAATAGCACTATTAACAGGTTCTAGTAAAATAAAACAACGACGTGAAATTCATACAGGGTTAGAAGATGGTTCATTGCATATTTTAATAGGTACACATGCAGTATTAGAGGATAAAGTACAGTTTAAAAATTTAGGGATTTCGATTATTGATGAGCAACATCGTTTTGGAGTAGCACAGCGATCAAAATTATGGGAGAAAAACCCAGTTCAAGGAGTTTCTGAGGAAAAAGGAAAAGTTGTTCGTGAAAAATACATGACAACACATCCATTAGAATATAAACTATTAAAAGAAATAGCATTAAAACGTAAAAATAAAACTACGAAAGAAGAAAGAGCTTTATGGGAGGTTTTAAGTACAAAACAAACAGGATTTAAATTTAGAAGATATTATATTATTGATGAATTTATGGTAGATTTTATTTGCTTAGAGAAAAAATTGATTGTAGAGGTTAATGGAAAATACCACGCTACACCTGAGCAGAAAGAAGCAGCTAATTTACGATCAACAATTTTAAATGAGTTTGGTTACGAGATTATTCGATTAAGTGATGAGGAAGTTTCAGGAGCTATAGAAAACACGATAGCAAGGATAGAAGCTAAATTAAAAAGTCTTCCTTTAATAAAGGTTAAAAAATCTGTACCTCCACATGTATTGGTAATGACGGCAACACCAATTCCACGAACATTAGCAATGTCGGTTTATGGTGATTTAGATATTTCTGTAATTGATGAATTACCTCCAGGACGTAAAGAAATTAAAACAGTACATCGTTATGATAGCAATCGTTTAAGTGTATTTAAGTTTTTAAAAGATGAAATAAATAAAGGACGTCAAGCTTATGTAGTGTATCCGTTAATTCAAGAATCGGAAGCAATGGATTACAAAGATTTAATGGATGGTTATGAGAGTATTTCACGTGATTTTCCTTCTCCAAAATATCAAATTAGTATTGTTCATGGGCAAATGAAACCTGCGGATAAAGAGTATGAAATGAATCGTTTTGTAAAAGGAGAAACACAAATAATGGTAGCAACTACGGTAATTGAAGTAGGAGTTAATGTGCCAAATGCATCGGTAATGGTTATTGAAAGCGCTGAACGTTTTGGATTAAGTCAATTACATCAATTACGGGGTAGAGTAGGGCGTGGAGCAGAGCAGAGTTACTGTATTTTATTGTCGAGTTTTAAATTATCTTCAGATAGTAAAACCCGTTTACAAACGATGGTTGAAACTACCGATGGATTTAAAATTGCTGAGGTAGATTTAAAATTACGTGGACCTGGTAATATTATGGGTACACAACAAAGTGGAGTATTAAACCTTAAAATTGCAGATGTTGTTAAAGATTCAGGTATTTTACAGAAGGCACGCCAAATTGCCATAAGTGTTTTAGAAGAAGATGCAGCTTTTTCTAAACCAGAAAATGCTAATTTATTAAAGGTATATAGGCAGCTGCAAAAAACTAGCGGGCTTTGGAGTAATATTAGTTAATATAGAATAAGGTTTTCGTAATGATATGATTTATGGTAAAAATGATATGAAATTAAGTGGTACTCGTTTTTTTTTATAGATACTAGCTTAAAATCAATAACGGTTTAATTTTTTTGTTTAAACCGCTATTATTATTCATTTTTTTACTCTCTTGAGTGAAGGCCAATTGTATTGCCTTCAGAATCTTGTAAAATTGAAACAAACCCAAATTCTCCAATAGACATTTTTTGTTTAATTAGTTTTCCTCCAAATTTTTCTACTCTAGATTCTTCTGTAATGCAATCTTTTGAAGAAAAATAAACGACAGTATTATTACTATTAGGAATGTAGTTTTCTTTTTCAATTAAAGCACCAGTAGCGTTAGTTCCATTGTTTTCAAAAGGAAAAGTTGACTGTTTTCCCCATTCAATAGGTAAATCAACAAGTGTTATGTTAAAAACTGATTCATAAAATTTTTTTGCTCGCTCTAGGTTTGCTACATTAATATCAAACCAACATACAGGATTTGCATTCTTCATTTTAAACTATTTTAAATTCGAGTACAAAGTTGCAAATCTATAAATCTTTAAAATTGTAAAAATGGGACAGTATTAATTTAGTTTTTCGAAAATTAATGACATTTTTAAATGGTCTTTGTAAAATTCTTTAGGAGTAGTACCTGTAAATTCGTTAAAATCTTTTATAAAGTGTGCTTGGTCAAAATAATCATTTTCATAAGCTAAATCGGTAAGTTTAGAAATATCTTTATTTAATAAGATCTTGAGAGAGGATTGTAGTCGTATAATTTTTGAAAGTTGTTTAGGACTTAACCCAACGGTTGTATTAAATTTTCGCGATAAAACTCTTCTATTAAGATGACCTTGTTTAGAAAGCTCGTTAATTGGAATTTGTCCGTTAGCTGTTGTAATTGTCTTAATTGTTGATTTTACAACTTTGTCTGTCAATTTTTTATTTTTTAATTTGCTTAATAAAAAAGATTCAATGATCTCAATTCTTTTTAAAACACCATTTGCGTTCAAAATCTTAAATTCAAGCTTTTGTCCTTCTTTTCCAAATAACCTTTCTAGCGAAATAGGTGTATTCTCCATTTCTTTAATCGGAATTGTGGTAAAAGGTGAAAAACCATTTGGGTGAAACCGAACAACAAATGTTCCAGTATCTCCGTCAGGTTCTACAATATAAGGTTTGGTAAGTTGGCCAATTAAAAAACATCTTGGTTGTAAAAAACTATCTCCATTTTCAGGGTGATGCCAATACAAGTCTCCATAATGAAAAATTAATTTCATTGTACCGTCTGGAACAATCGTATTTTTGTTTGGTGTTGCGTCTTTAGTTCCTTCTAACGTCCAATAAGATTTAACAAATTCTTTTAAATCTTGATTAGGTTTAAATATTTTTGGGTTCATTTAAGTTTTGTTATCAGGTAACTCACAATTCTATTAAGAATATGAATTCGTTTTAAAAAGAAAGAAATTTAAATTTTTATTAATTAAGTATTTTAAATTTTGGTGGTAAAAAGAAAAACAAAAGAAAGTTAATAACTTTAACTTTCTTTTGTTTTTGTATCCATTATTTGCAGTAGCGTAGGCATTCTGTAATTCCCGTGCATTGATTTTATATACTTAAAAGCTAAGTTTAGTTCAATTCCTATTGCCGATATATAAAGAGGTTTTTTACTTTCTCCTCTTAAAAGTGCTTTGGAATTGAGTTTGTTTGAATCGTATCCTGATTTTGCAACTCCAATAATCGGAATTTTTTCACCTATTTTTTCATACAAATGTCCTCCTAAACCATACTTTCCATCGTCATCTAATATAACATAGCCATCAACAATAATAAATTGAACATCATTCAAATCTATTTTTTTTAATAAGCTTAATATACAAGGCATTTCTCTTTTATAGAAAGAACCAGGTTCGTATGCTGCTATTCCTTCAATTATTTCGCTATAAATTTCAATAGGTTTATCATTTTCCCATTTATTAAAACTAACACCAATAGTTTTGGCTTTATTTTCGTAGTAGTAAGTATCAAAAGCAATAATCATAAGTTGTGTTATTATTTTTTGTAATTTATTTAGGCATAATAATATCTGCTTTACTAAGCGTATAATCAATTTTTGGATAAGTAAAATTTAGACTCCTGTTTTCTTCTCCTCGTAGTGTATAATATTCTTTTCTTTGAATATCATTTGCTAATTTTAATAATTTGCCATTAGTAAAGTATGGTTGATTATTTTTAAATTGAATAAAAGTTTTAGATTCCCTGAAAGTTATTCCAAGCCATTTATTTTCAGATTTCAAAGGTTTTTGTTTTGGAACTTGTTCTAAAACAATTTTATGAAAAAACCTAGAATTAAGTGGCAATGAAAATAAAATTAAAGAATTATGAGTTAAGAGAATTTCAAATTCTTTATCAGTTATTTTGTCTTTAATTTTTAGTTTTCTAATGCTTTGTTCTGTTAATTCATTCGGTTTTTCATAGCAAGAAAAAAGAGCGATATAAGAATTAGGAGCTAAGTCTAAACATTGGTCTGAATGATATTTCATTTTAGTATAACTTGAGTCGTAAATTTCTATTAAGGCATTATTGAAATTAATAGGTGTTAAATCCTCAAGACTGTCATTTATACTTTTTATAATTGTATTGTGAGTAGAAGAAAAATTATGAGTAGGAATATTATATTGAGTCGTTGTTCTAACAATAGGAATGCCTTTATCGCTAGTTTTAATTAAATGATTTCCAAGCCTTCCTTTTCCAATATTTTCAAAACAGATTTGGTTAGATAATTCATTGAATAGATTCTGCTTAAAAGGCAATGTTATTTTTGTGAATTCACTTAGACTCATTACTAATGTTTTGCTATTTAATATATTGGTTTTTTGTAATCTCCAGAATTCATACTAAAATGAATTTTACCATAATCTACACTTTTTTCAAATTTGTTTTCTTTGTAATAAGAATCTCTCAAGTTTTCCATATTTTCATTATTCATCTGCTCTAATCTGATTAAATGCCCATTTTCTTTAATAAAGGTTTCATTATTTTCATATACTGCCTCTAAATTTGAACAACGAATTACATAGCCCATTCTAACAGGTATTTTATCGATACTTAGTACTGAAGGTCTAATTTCATGTGTATATAGCCTATTAGTTGAAAGTGGTATGGAGAAAACAGAATTTGGATATAATGTTACACTAAACTCCTTAATTAAAGAGTTGTCATTGACAGTAGTTTTTAACTTAAAAAGAAGTCTTGTAAATCCACTATTTTTTTTATAAACCCAATCAAACTTATCTGTTTTAGAAGGAGATAAGTATTCAAAATTTATTTTATCATAAAAAGTACAAAAAGTAATAAGACCTTCTTGTGCCATGTCTTTGGTTTTATCAGAATGTGCACCAATTTTAGCTTTAACTTCTTTTGAATTTAATTCGTTTTTTTTATTTAGATAAATTTGTGCTAAAACATGATTTAATTTTGTTTCTTTTTCAAAATCAAACTTTATAGCTTTGTTTAGAGAATCAATAATTTGATTATCTGTTGGTCTAAAATTATCAGTAGGGCCCGTTAAGTTACTAGAACACCTTAATAAATGGAAATGTAGCGATTCTGTTTTATCTTTCTTTTGTTTGATAACATTACTTAAATAAATTCCTTTTCTTAAAGCCGTAGATTGTTTATTTGACTCTGTTAAATTTTGAAACTTATGTTCAGATTCTATATTGCTAAAGAAATTATCAGTATCAAAATACCTTCTGTAAAACACTCCTGCATTATGAATATTTATCGGAACTTGACCAAGTTGAATTAAATGAAAATTGTCATTCGTTAAGTTTTCATAATTAGAAGATAAATCTTTAATTATGAAAACCGTCCTTGTGTCATTTTTTATATGTTTGATATCTCCAATTACATACAATCTAATTCCATAATTACTTGAAATTTCTGAAATACTATTAACTATAGTACCACAAAAATTATTAATTAAGTAATCTAAATAATCAGAACTGTTATTTTCATTTGATAAGTTTATTAAGAAGTTTTTATTTCTTGATATGCTATTTTCAAAGCTAAATTTATTCATTACGTTTAGAGTCTAATTTTTAAATTTATTACTAATGTTATTGTGAATATGAATTCGTTTTAACAATTTATATTCTAAAGTTAGTTTTTCTATAAAAAAAAGGAATTTCGATATTTGTTTATATTAATTACTTTCCAATTATTGCTAGTTAAACTTATACAGATTTGTTATTTTTTACATAAAGCAATATCTCTTCATTTTCATCTGGAAGCTTAGTAGTACCTGTCATTTCTAAGCCTAGTTTTTCTAGAAGGCGTTGAGAAGAAATGTTTTCTTTTGATGTAATACCTTTAATAGCTTTAAGTTTAAAGTCTTCAAAAGCAGCTTTCATTACTCTGTTAGATGCTTCATAGGCATAACCTAGGCCTTCGTATTGAGGTAAAAGACCAAAACCTATATCAATACCATCTATTCCCTCTCTGTTAAAAAGCCCACAAGTACCAACTTTATTACCATCGATTTTTGTAATTAATGTATAACTAGAAAATCCGAGCTTATGTAATTGCGGTAGCATCTTGGTTTGAATATACTTTTTAGCATCTTCAATTGAATTAATTTTTCTATCCCCAACATATTTAATGAACTTAGGAGTGCTCATTATTTGCTGAATTAATTCAGCATCTTCTTCAGAAGTTGGTCTAATAAATAATCTTTCTGTTTCAAATTTTAAGTACATTAGTTTAGCAATTAAGAGTGTTAATAGTGTAATTTGTTTTGAGAAAAATAAGATAAAAAAAATATAGATTAAGTTAAAAGTTAGCCAATCCTTGTTCCGTTCTTAATTTTTCTTTCAGGAGAAATAAGTGTAACCTCTTTATTGTCACCAATACCACCTAAAACCAAACATTCACTCATTATAGTTGCTATTTGTTTTTTAGGGAAATTAATAACAGCAACAATTTGGTTGCCTATTAATTCTTTAGGAGTGTATAGTTTGGTTATTTGAGCAGAAGTTTTTTTAATACCGTATTCACCAAAATCAATTTGCATTTTATAAGCAGGATTTCTTGCTTCTTCAAATATTTCAGCAGAAATAATTGTACCAATTCGCATTTCTACTTTTGTAAAATCATTCCAAGTTAAAGAGTTATCATTCATAGTTTTTGTTTAGTAATCGAGTTGCGGCTGTAAAAGGAGTTGTTTTACCATTTTCTAAATTTTTAAACTCATCTTTTAATAATTTTTTTATATCAGAATTGTTATAAAAATTGTTTTTTAGTTGCTGATTAATGGTTTCTAATAACCAATATTTATTTTGATCATTTCTTTTCTGTTGAAAAAAAGAAGTGTTTTTTACTGAATTTATATACTCATTAATCATGCTATAAATAGCATCAATACCTTTGTAATGAAGTGCACTTGCTAGTAAAACTTTTGGTTGCCATCCACTATCTTTTGGCGGATATAAATGCAAAGCTCTGTTAAATTCAACTTTTGCAATCTTAGCATTCTTTTCATTACCACTATCTGCTTTATTAATAACAATAGCATCAGCCATTTCAATAATACCTCTTTTTATTCCTTGTAATTCATCACCAGCACCTGCTAGTTTTAAGAGTAAGAAGAAATCGGTCATAGAATGCACAGCAGTTTCAGACTGCCCAACACCAACGGTTTCTATAACAATAGTATCAAAACCTGCGGCTTCACATAAAATAATAGATTCCCTTGTTTTTTGAGCAACACCGCCTAGTGAAGAACCTGAAGGAGATGGTCGGATAAATGCATTTTTATCAGTAACTAATTCTTCCATTCTCGTTTTATCACCTAAAATACTTCCCTTATTTACAGAGCTACTTGGGTCAACAGCTAAAACAGCTACTTTTTTACCTAATGAGGTTAGATGCTTACCAAAAGCTTCAATAAAAGTGCTTTTTCCAACACCAGGAACACCTGTAATTCCTATTCTTATCGATTTGTTTGCGTATGGTAAACAAGCTTCTAAGATTTCATTAGCTTGTTGTTGATGTTTTGTATTGGTACTTTCAACCAAGGTAATAGCTCTACTTAAAAACGTAATACTTCCTGTTAAAATTTGAGAAACAAATTCTTGAGTAGTTATTCTTTTTTTTCTGCTTAATTTTATTTTTTCAGCAGAAGATTTGCTAGTAGTTTCTGGTTGAGAAATACCATCTTTTTCAGAAAGAGCAGATTTTTTTTTATGAGTCATGTAAAGTAAAAAAGAAATAATAAGGTAAATTTAAAAATAAAAAATTAAGCAAAGTGCAACGAAGCATAAAAAGTATCGTCTTTAGTGTAAGAAATAAAAAATGAAGTCAACCAAACAGTTACATCAATCAATTATAGATGCATGTAAAAACAATGAAGCAAAAGCACAAATGCAATTGTATGATTTGTATTGCGAAGCGATGCTTACCATAGCATATCGTTATGTAAATGATAAATTTTTAGCTGAAGATATAATGCAAGAAGCATTTTTAAAAGCGTTTAAGCATATAGGTAATTATAAAGGAGAGGTCGTATTTGGAGCTTGGTTAAAAAGAATTGTAATTAATCAAAGTATTGACTGGTTAAAAAAGAAAAAAATAGCATTCGTTTCTATAAATGAAGAAACAAGTGTGATGGTCGATGAAGAAGACTGGAGTATAGCTCCTGCAATTTCTCATAAAGAAATTATAAGTTGTATTCAGCAATTAAAAGATAAATATAAAATAGTAGTAACCCTGTTTTTGTTAGAAGGATATGATCATGGAGAAATTTCTAAAATATTAGGAATTTCAGAAGCAACCTCAAGAACACATTTGTTAAGAGGAAAAAGGAAATTACAAGAACAATTAAAAGCAGTATATCATGTCTAAAGATATTAGAGAAGTTTTAAAAAATAGGAATGATAAGCGAGTTGATATTTCTAAAGATCATCGAAAAAAGTTTCAACAAAAATTGATGAAAGAATTACATAGTGAATCATCAAAGAAAAAATCATATCAATGGCTATATATTGCTGCATCAATTTTAGTGTTGTTAGGTTTAGGTGTAAAGTTTTATCCAACGAGTGTTGCTACAAATGAATATAAAAATGAAATTAGTTTAGGAAGTGTTTCACCTGAGTTAAAAACAATAGAGTCATATTATATTAATACTATAAACTATGAATTAAGTCAGTTAGAATTAACTGACGATACTAAAGAATTTTTTGACGGTTATTTTGCGAAAATTGGCGAATTAACCAAAGAATATAAATCGTTAACCGAAGAGCTCAATACCAAAGGAATTAACGATAATACCATCAATGCATTGATTGGAAATCTGCAATTGCGTTTACAGCTGTTAAAACGTATGCAAAAACAATTAAATGAACTTAAAAATACAAATCAAAATGACATTCAAGCAATTTAAAATAAGTACTTTTTTGGTACTTGTAACAAGTATTGTATTTGCTCAGAAATATGATAAAAAATTTAATGAAAATTTTAAAACAAATAAAGATGCAGTAGTTACTATAAATGCATCAAATGCGACAATCGATGTAACAATATGGAATAAAAATGAAGTATCTGTTGAAGCGATAATAGAAGTTGAAGGCCTTAATAAAAAAGCAGCAGAAAAATATTTTAAAAATTGGAAATTCGAAGCTTTAGGTAATAAAAATAAAGTACAAATTAATGCGAATAATAGTAACGTTCATTCTTTTGGTAATGATAATATTGTGTTTTTCAATTCATCAAAAAGCAATCATCCTAATATATATCAGTATAATACAGAAGGTAGTAAGGTTATTGTAATACCCGAAATACCAGAAATTGAGATACCAGAAATGCCAGAGTTACCTGAAATAGTTATACCTGAAATTAATTTTGAAGAAATAGTATCTGGTTTAGATCATATAGAGTTCGATTTTGATAAATATGCAAAAGATGGAGGGACTTATTTTTTTCAATGGAAAGATGGTGTTAATGATATTACAATAAAATCAAAAAAAGAATGGGAAGCGTTTAAAAAGAGTAAAAAGTATAAAAAGTTTAAAAAAGCACAAGAAAAAAGAAAAATAGCACTTAAAAAAGAATTAAAAGAAGTTAGAGCTACCCTAAATAAAAAAGAATTAAAAAGGGAGATAGCAAAAGCGAGAGCTGAGATTAAGAGAGTAAATAGAAAGGAAGTAAGAAGAGAATTGTTAAAAGCTCGAGAGGAGATTAAGAGAGTGAGAAAAGAAGTTAAAAATGTTCATTATTCTTATTCAACAGGTAGTAATAACTTTATGGTTGATGGTAAAAAAGTTAAGGTAACTAAGAAACTTGTTATTAAAGTGCCCAAAAACGCTACTTTCGATTTAAATACACGTCACTGTAAAGTTAAATTACCAAAAACAAAAGCTTCAGGAAAAGTAAGTTATGGTACTTTTAAAGCGGATGTATTAAACGGAGGTAAATTAAATATTTCGTTTTCGCCAGTAAACATAAATTCATTAAACGCATGTACTGTGTTTTTAAATAACGTAACCGATGCTCATATAGCATCGGTTGCTAATACAACTTTAAAAGCTAATTCATCGGGATTAACTATTGATGTTGTTCGTGAAAATACAGAAATAGATAGTGAATTTGGAGAGTTATCAATAAATAAAGTGATTTCTGACTTTAATTTATTAAAAATATTTTTAAATTATTCAAATAGTACGATTAAAGTATCCGATTTAGATACAACAATAAGCATTGATAGTAAAAAAGGGAAATTTGAATATGACGATGTAATTGGGTATTTTAATAAAACACTTAAAAAACGAGATTTATCAGTAAAGTTTACACATCCATCAAAAACATCTAAGAATAAATTTATTTTAACTGCTAATTATAGTAATATAAAGCTAAAATAAGTTTTATATTTTAACAAAAACTTCACTAAAATTACATTTCATTATTCCTTATAAAGTGCCTATCTTTAGCATCTGTAAATAGTCACTTTTCCTATGAAATTATACGAAGAAAATCAATTAAAGGTATATAATTCTTTATCAAAAAACAAAGAGCTTTTTAAAACTGTAAACGACGGATATGTAGGTATGTACGTTTGTGGTCCTACAGTATATAGCAATGCCCATTTAGGAAACGTACGTACATTTATGTTCTTTGATGTGGTATATCGTTATTTATTACATTTAGGGTATAAAGTACGCTATGTACGTAATATTACTGATGCAGGCCATTTAGAAAATGATGCAGATGAAGGGGAAGATAGAATCGCTAAGAAAGCCCGTTTAGAAGAAATTGAGCCAATGGAAGTAGTACAGCGTTATACTGTAGATTTTCATGATGTTTTAAAAAATTACAATTTTTTACCACCTAGTATAGAGCCAACTGCAACAGGTCATATTGTAGAGCAGATTGAAATGATTAAAGAAATCATGGAAAAAGGCTTTGCTTATGAAGTTAATGGGTCTGTATATTTTGATGTATTAAAATATAATGAAACTGGTAACTACGGAATTCTTTCAGGTAGAAAAATTGAAGATGCAATTCATAATACACGAACTTTAGACGGACAGTCAGATAAGAAAAATCCACAAGATTTTGCCCTTTGGAAAAAAGCAGACGAACGTCATATTATGCGTTGGCCTTCTCCTTGGAGTGATGGTTTTCCTGGTTGGCATTTAGAATGTTCAGTAATGAGTACAAAATATTTAGGAGAAAAATTTGACATTCATGGAGGTGGAATGGATTTAAAATTTCCACATCACGAATGTGAAATTGCACAATCTCAAACATGTAGTGGTGTATCTCCAGTAAATTATTGGATGCATACTAACATGCTGTTGTTAAATAGTCAAAAAATGGCTAAATCAACAGGTAATTTCATTTTGCCTAACGAAATTTTAACAGGAGAAAATAATGTTTTAGGAAAAGCATTTTCAGCAAGTGTAGTTCGTTTTTTTAACATGCAAGCAAATTATAGAAGTATTCTAGATTTTTCTGGAGAAGCTTTAGAAGCTTCAGAAAAAGGGCATTCAAAACTAATGGAGGCTGTTAATTATTTAGACAAAATTGAAGCAAGCAAAACATCAACCTTTGATGTTAATAGTTGGAAAAATGATTGTTATGCTGCAATGAATGATGATTTTAACACGCCAGTGCTAATTTCACATTTATTTGAAGCTGTAAAAAATATTAATCAAATAAAAGAAGGAAATGCTAGTTTAACAACTGAAGATTTAGAAGTGTTTATTAAAACAATAAATGCTTTTGTTTTTGATGTTTTAGGATTGATGAATGAAAAAGCTGAAGGAAACAATTCAGGTAAACTAAGTGGTGTTGTTGAAATGTTAATTGAAATGCGAAAAGAAGCACGAGAAAATAAAAATTGGGCGTTATCTGATGAAATACGTGACAGGTTATTAGCATTAGATATTCAGTTAAAAGATGGTAAAGATGGTACAAGTTTTTCTATAAACTAAAAATTAGATGGTTTTTAAAACAGAAAGACTTTTAGTTAAGCCAATTGCTGAGGTTCATAGAAAAGAATTTGTTGAATTATTAACAGCAGAAGAAATAATTAGTGCTATTCCTCAAAAAAAACCATCGAAAGAAAATATTGAAATGAAATTTCAAATAGCACTTTCTTTTGATGGGAATATAGGGGAGAATAGTATTAGTCTTTTAGGTATTTTTGAACAAAATAAAAATGAACTAATAGGTTTAGCTGGTTTTTTAACAAACAATAAAAAAGAGAGAGAATTAGGGTATCGTTTTAGAAAATCCTTTTGGGGTAAAGGTTATGCTTCAGAAATAACAAAGGAAATGATTAATTATTCTTTTATAAAGTTGAAATTTGAAAAAATTACAGCTGACGTTTGGGTAGAAAACCTGGCATCAAACAAAGTGTTGAGTAAGTTTTTAAAACCTGTAGAAGAATTTTATAACGAAAATGATGACTGTACTGATAGAAGGTATGAGTTATTAAAAAAAGACTGGGTTTAATTTGAAAAAAATACTAACATATCCATTCATATTACTGGTTCGCTTTTACCAAACAGCAATATCACCATTTACACCAGCCACGTGTAGGTATAGTCCAACATGTTCGAGTTATACAATTCAAGCTTTACAAAAACATGGTTTGTTTTATGGAGGTTGGTTGGCTACAAAAAGAATATTTAGCTGTCACCCATGGGGAGGAAGTGGATATGACCCTGTGCCAGAAAAAAAAGAAAAATAACCGTTACTTCGAGCGCAGTCGAGAGGTTTTAGAATAATAAATTAATAAATAGGTTTCGACTGCGATCGACCTTACATATAATTAATAGTAAATGAATTTTTTATCTATAGTATGGGATTTAGATCCTGAAATCCTGAAAATAGGAAGCTTTGGTATACGTTGGTATAGTTTAATGTTTGTAGGTGCTTTTGTGCTAGGACTTAGTTTAATGAAGAAAATTTATATAAACGATAAAATAGCTGTAGAAAAACTAGACCCTTTGTTTATGTACGTATTTGTTTCTATGTTAATAGGGATGCGTTTAGGAGATGTTTTCTTTTATAGCTGGGATTATTACCAAAATCATTTACTAGAAATAATTTTACCAATGAAAGAAATGGCTGATGGTTCATGGAAATTTACCGGTTTTACCGGTTTTGCAAGCCATGGTGCAGCAATTGGTATTCCAATAGCTTTATACTTTTATGCAAAAAAGCATTTAAATAAGCCTTGGTTGTTTATTTTAGATAGAGTAGGAATTATGGTTGCCTTAGCAGGATTTTTTATTCGTTTAGGTAATTTCTTTAATTCTGAAATTTATGGTAAACCTACAGGAACTAGTTTTGGAGTAATCTTTAAAAGAGCTGGTGAAACAGTACCTTGTCATCCAACTCAATTGTATGAAGCATTTAGCTACTTAGCATTGTTTTTTGCACTGTGGTACTTTTATTGGAAAACAGAGAAAAAGAATCAAACAGGATTTTTATTTGGTTTGTTTATGGTTGTGTTATGGTCGTTACGTTTCTTCATTGAGTTTTTAAAACAAGCACAAGTTGAAGGAAGAGAAGATTGGGTATTTAATTCATTAAATACTGGGCAAGTATTAAGTATTCCTCTAGTATTAATTGGTTTTTGGTTAATGTTTAGAAAAACGAAATAATTATTTTAATTACATGGTTTTATTAAAAAAAATATAGAAATCAGTAGTTAAATGCATATAATTAAGCGCTTGGCTTTAATTAGGGGGAGTGCAACTCTTCTTGTCAGTTCAAGTATTACTTTCAATTAAATGACAATTTGATTGAAAGTAATGCTCTAAGTTTAGATTTTTTTATTAAAAATAAGTTTCGACTGCGCTAAACTAGATATTTTTAAAGCTTTTTTAATTAAAATATAGGTAGATTATCTACTGACTTTAAAAAATACTCTATAGTTTTTAAGTGTTAACTATAGTAATATAAAGAGTTTTAATTTATATGATTGAGGTTTAGATTAATAGGTTAGAGGCTGTTTAATAGGTCTTTTTTATCTAGACTTTTAAGTTATTGTTTTATAGGCTTATATTATATAAAATAACGCTTTTAATATATTTATTAATCTATCAAATAACTTCCAATTAATGAAAAAAGTTTTTTTATTCCTATTGATTTTAACATCGATAAAAATAGTTGCTCAGCAAAAAATAGATTTATCGTATTACTTACCAAAAGATGTATCTTATAATAAAAAAATACCAACACCAAAATCTGTAATAGGGCATGAAGTAGGTGAGTGGCATATTACACACGATAAGTTAGTAGAATATATGAAGGCTTTGGAAAAAGCTTCAGATAGAATCTCTATTGAAAATAGAGGTAAAACATATGAAGGGAAACCTTTATTATTACTAACAATTACTTCATCTAAAAATCAACAAAATTTAGAAGAAATTAGAAAACAACATATAAAAGCAACAGATAATGCTTCTATAGATGTTTCTAAACAACCTATAATTGTGTATCAGGGGTTTTCTATTCATGGAAATGAGGCAAGTGGAACAAATTCGGCATTGGCATCAGCGTATTATTTAGCAGCAGCTGAGGGAGAGAAAATAGATGAGTTGTTAGCTAATACGATAATTTTATTTGACCCGTCATTAAATCCAGATGGATTACAGCGTTTCGCATATTGGGCAAATACAAATAAAGCAAATAATATAAATCCAGATCCGAATGATAGAGAATATCATGAAGTTTGGCCTGGAGGAAGAACAAATCATTATTGGTTTGATATGAATAGAGATTGGTTACCTGTTCAATTACCAGAATCTAAAGCAAGAATAGCATCATTTCATAAATGGTTGCCAAATATCTTAACAGATCATCATGAAATGGGAACAAATTCAACGTTCTTTTTTCAGCCAGGAATACCTAGCAGAACAAATCCGTTAACACCACAAATAAATCAAGACTTAACAAAAGAAATAGGTACATACCATGCCAAAGCTTTTGATAAGATAGGTTCTACTTACTATTCAGAAGAAAGTTTTGATGACTTTTATTACGGAAAAGGATCAACATTTCCAGATATAAATGGAAGTATCGGAATTTTATTTGAGCAAGGTAGTTCTCGAGGACATGCACAAGAAAGTGAAAACGGGGTGTTAACATTTCCATTCACCATTCGTAATCAATTTACAGCTACTTTATCAACTTTAGAAGCAGCTAAAAACATGCGAGTAAAAATATTAAAGTATCAGCAAGACTTTTATAAGAACTCACGAAATTCAGGTGAAAATAAAGCAATTATTTTTGGTGATGAAAAAGATGCAGTAAAAACGTATCATTTAGCAAAGGTTTTAAAAAGACATAAAATTAAAATACATGAACTAAAAGAAAGTTTTTCATCTAAAGGTAAACATTTTAAAAAAGGGTATAGTTATGTTGTACCAATGAATCAGAAAAATAATCGATTGGTAAAAGCAATGTTCGATGTTCGAACAACTTTTAAAGATAGTTTGTTTTACGATGTTTCTGCATGGACATTTAATCATGCATTTGGAGTGGATTTCTCTGAGAATATTTCATTATCGAAAGCAGGAAAAGAGATTGTAGAATTAAAGAAAAAAGAAGGAGTTATAAAGAGTAAAAGTAGTGTTGGTTATTTGTTTTCTTGGAATGAATATGAAGCGCCAAAAGCATTAAATAGCATTTTAGCAAAAGGTTTGAGAGCAAAAGTAGCAATGAAGCAATTTAAAAATGAAAATGAATCATTTGACTATGGTACAATTTTTATACCTGCACAAAATCAAAAGTTAACAGGATTAGAGTTGTTTAATTTTTTAGATAAAATTGCTTTAGAGAATCATATTGAAATAAAAGGTGTTGCTACAGGATTAAATGATGGAATTGATTTAGGAAGTAGGAATTTTAGAGCAATAAAACCTAAAAAGGTAGCAATGCTAGTGGGTAATGGAATGACGAGTTATGATGCAGGTGAAATTTGGCATTTATTAGATCAACGTTTTAATATGAAACTAACAAAATTAGACGTTTCATATGCATCGCGAATTAATTTGAGTAAATACACAACGATTATTGTACCAAATAGTTATTCTATAGATAAGAACTTAGAAGGTAAATTAAAAGTTTGGGTTCGTAATGGTGGAGTTTTAATAGGGTATAGAAATGCGGTTAA
Source organism: Tenacibaculum ovolyticum DSM 18103 (assembly GCF_000430545.1). Lineage (GTDB taxonomy): Bacteria > Bacteroidota > Bacteroidia > Flavobacteriales > Flavobacteriaceae > Polaribacter > Polaribacter ovolyticus. The sequence continues at coordinate 899,411 of NZ_KE387163.1, read as the reverse complement.
TTGGCTAGCTAATAAGAGTTTTATTAATTTGAAATTTAATAAAACTAAGATTGATAAAGTTGAAAATGTTTCATTTGAGAATAAAGGATTACAATCAGGAGCACAAGTAATTGGAGGAGCTATTTTTGAAGCAAATATTGATCGTTCTCACCCTGTAAATTTTGGTTATAAGAATAATAAAATAGCATTGTTTAGAAACACACGTCAGTTTATTCAAGCTGATGTTAAGAGTTATAATAATCCAATTCAATACACAAGTAATCCTTTGTTGAGTGGTTATATATCTAAAGAAAATTTAAAAGCCTTAAAAAATACTGTTCCGTTTAAAGTTGAAAGACTAGGAGCAGGACGAGTTATTGTTTTTACAGATAATACAAATTTTAGAGGCTTTTGGTTTGGAACGAACAAGTTGTTAATGAATGCAATATTTTTTGGAAAACAAATGTAGCTTTTCATTTGATATAAATATATTTTGTTATAAAATTAAAAAAACCTCGCTAATAGCGGGGTTTTTTGTAACAAATAGTAAAGATGTTCGTCTTTATAGTATATTAACCAATAAAAATACTATGAGTTTATTAAGAGTTTTATTAGCAATTTTCTTTCCTCCATTATCCGTTTTAGGAAAAGGATGTGGATCGGTAATAATTGTTTTTTTATTAACCCTTTGTGGTTGGGTACCAGGTGTTATTGCAGCACTTATAATCTTAAATAACCCAAATTAAAAAAGTGACTTTTTATAAAGAAATGTTTCTAATTTTTTAGAGGATGGTTTTGTTTTTCAATTATATATTTAGATTATAGAGTAGAGAAATATATAACCACCTTATGATGTATATTTGTTTGAATAATAAAGGCGCTCATTGAGCGCCTTTATTTAGTTTAAAACTTCTGTTATAATTTTACCCGTTGCACCATTAGGAAACTCTATTTGAAGTAAATTAGAGATGGTAGGAGCAATATCTATAATTTCATATTTTTCTTTAGACGAGCCTTGTTTAATACCATTACCGTAAAAAATAATAGGTATATGTGTATCATAAGAATACCCTGAACCATGAGTTGTTCCTTTCTTAGGATAACTAATCGTTGAAGGACTTGGAACTAATAAAACATCACCTGAAAATTTTTGATTATATCCATTTTGTAGCGAGTTTAAAATACCAGAGGTAAAAGAAGTTGTTTGTAAAGTTCTTGCGGTTGCAGTTTTATAAATGCCTTTGTAGTTAATAACTTCATCAGCTATTTTTTGAGCAACTTCATTTGAATTTAAATTTAACGATTCTATTTTTTCTTTATCTAAGAAAATTTGAAAATTAGAAATATTTTCAACTAAAGCGTCAGAATTAAAATATTTTTTGGTAATATTATTTACAAATTCTCTAAACTTCTTATAACTGAAATAATTTGCAGGGATCTTAACTGATTGTAAATAAGAAGGTACTTGTACAGCTGCATGATCTGCTGTTAAAAATAATGTGTAATTATTCTTGCCAACTTGAGTATCTAAAAATTGGAACAAGTTCGCTAAATCTCTGTCTAAACGTAAGTAAGTATCTTCAATTTCTTTAGAAGCAACACCAAACTGATGTCCAACATAATCTGTAGAAGAATAACTAACTGTTAAAAAATCGGTATATGATGATTTCCCTAAATTTTCTCCAATAATAGCCGCTTTTGCAAAATCGGTAGTTAAAGAGTTTCCTGCAGGAATGGCTTTTATAATACTGTAATTGTTATTCTTACTTCTTAATTTAGGTATATTATGAGGAAATACAGGTTTATCTTCACCTTTAAAAGGAGCTTCGAAATTATTATCATCAGCAATACTTTCACTGTACGTGTTAATATCATATAACGTTTCCCATGGTTGTTTTAAATAACCATCTACAATTTTAGAATTGTTAAATTTTTCAACCCAATTAGGAAGTTCATTCATATAGTAAGAAGAAGTAATCCAGTCTCCTTGATTTCCACCATCAAACCAGTAAGCAGCATTTGCCGTATGACCAGCAGGTAAAATAGCTGAACGATCTTTAATAGCTATACCAATGGTTTTTCCATTCATATTTTGTGCTAATCTTAATTGATCGGTAACGGTTGTGGTTAGCATTCTTTTAGGTGATTTTTTACCGCCACCACCATTATTACCAACAGTTTTGTACTTGCTATCATCAACACAATAAATAGTTTCTTTTAAATATTTATCATACCAGTTATTACTAATTATGGCGTGGTTTGTGGGTGTTGTACCTGTAAAAATTGATGTATGGCCAACAGCAGTATAAGTAGGTATGTAATTATAATGAGCATTTTCTAATGAAAAACCATTGTTTAATAAACGGTTAAAGCCATCTGCACCATATTTACTAGCAAATCGGGCAAGGTAATCATAACGCATTTGATCTATAACAACACCAACAACTAGTTTAGGTTTTTTAGTGTTTTTTTTATTATTAGGTATAAAGCTACACAAACAAATTATAGCTAAAGCTATTAAAGGGATGATTTTTTTCATTCTAAATTTTAAAATTATAAAATCAAAGGTAAGGAAACGTATACTAAAAGATATAATAAAGCGAAGAGTTAATGGTTTTTTAATACTTTAGCACAAAAGAAAAAATAAATTAGTTTAATGAATTACATTGAGCATATAGGTAAGTACTTTTTCATGCTAAAACAAGTTTTTACCAGACCGCAAAGAGCACGTGTTTTTAGAGAAGCTTTGTTTAGAGAAATAGATGAATTAGGACTTAAGTCGTTAGGAATCATATCTTTTATTTCATTTTTTATTGGTGGAGTAATTGCTTTACAAACAGCTTTAAATTTAGAAAGCCCTTTTATACCAAGATCATTAATAGGTTTTGCAGCCAAGCGATCTATTATATTAGAATTTGCTCCCACATTTTGTTCTATTATTTTAGCAGGTAAAGTAGGTTCATACATAACTTCTAGTATTGGAGCTATGCGGGTTACAGAACAAATAGATGCTTTAGAGGTAATGGGAATTAATTCTTTAAATTATTTAGTATTACCTAAAATAATAGCAACCGTATTTTTTTATCCTTTTTTAATTGTTCTTGGAATGTTTTTAGGGATTTTTGGAGGATGGATAGCAGGTGTACTTTCAGGATTGTTCTCTGGTGTTGATTATATAACAGGAGTACAGATGGAGTTTGATCCGTTTTTATTAACCTATGCAATTATAAAAACATTAATTTTTGCTTTTTTAATCGCTACTGTACCTTCATATCATGGCTATTATGTAAAAGGAGGTTCGTTAGAAGTAGGTAAGGCTAGTACGCAATCGGTAGTTTGGACAACGGTTCTTATTGTTATCGCTAATTACTTATTAACTCAAATGTTGTTAACATAAATGATAGAAGTAAATAATTTACATAAAGGGTTTAGTGGTGTTGAAATTTTAAAAGGAATTACAACTTCTTTCTTGCCTGGTGAAACAAGCTTAATTATTGGGCAAAGTGGTTCGGGGAAAACTGTTTTTTTAAAATCACTAATAGGATTGCATATCCCTGAAGAAGGAACTATTGTTTATGATGGTCGTGTGAATACAGAAATGACTATTGAGGATAAGAGAAACTTTCGTAAAGAATTAGGAATGGTTTTTCAAGGAAGTGCACTGTTTGATTCGCAAACTGTTGAAGAAAATGTAATGTTTCCTCTAAAGATGTTTACTAAGCAACCAGAAAGTGAAATGTTAGATAGAGTTAATTTTGTTTTAAAACGTGTAAACCTAGAGAATTCAAATAAGAAGTTTCCTGCAGAGTTATCAGGTGGAATGCAAAAACGAGTTGCTATTGCAAGAGCGATTGTAATGAACCCTAAATATTTGTTTTGTGATGAGCCTAATTCAGGTTTAGATCCTCAAACATCAATTGTAATAGATAACTTAATTCAAGAAATTACGGATGAGTATAAAATAACAACAGTTATAAATACGCATGATATGAATTCGGTGATGGAAATAGGAGATAAGATTGTTTTCCTTAAAAATGGAATAAAAGCATGGGAGGGATCTCATAAAGAAATTTTTAAAACAGATAATAAAGCAGTAGTAGACTTTGTATATTCTTCAAATTTATTTAAAAAAGTACGTCAAGCATATTTATTAGAAAAATAATTTTTGAGCTAAAATATTGTAAAACAATAACCTAAAAACAATATTGAGTTTTGTGCTAATTTTTTTAATAAAAAGGTTTTGTAGAACCGAAAAAGGCTTGTATATTTGCAGCCGCTAAGGAAGGAATAATAAATGACCTGGTAGCTCAGTTGGTAGAGCATCTCCCTTTTAAGGAGAGGGTCCTGGGTTCGAGCCCCAGCCCGGTCACTAAAAGCTTCTCTTGTAA
>NZ_KE387163.1:340438-894439 GCF_000430545.1 Tenacibaculum ovolyticum DSM 18103 | reverse complement strand
GGAGATACCAAAGCGGCCAACTGGGACGGACTGTAACTCCGTTGTCTTACGACTTCGCAGGTTCGAATCCTGCTCTCCCCACAAAACCTCAATCTTTTATAGATTGAGGTTTTTTATTTATAATCTTTTTATAAAAAAAAGCCCTTAGAAAATATTTTCTAAGAGCTTTCATTATTTAATCTAATGCTATAAGTTGGAAATGTTATTTACCAGATTTTATAAAAGATTTAGTGTATTTTGTATTTTTATCAAATACTTTTAAATAATAGATACCAGTTTTTAATTTCTCAATATTGATTGAAGGAGAAAATGAATTTTGAATTACAACTTTTCCGTTAGCATCAATAATTTGATACTTTGCCTTTTTAAGCGTTTTTCCAACTTTAATATTTAAAACCTTACTTGATGGATTAGGGTATACAAGTAGATTAATTAAAGAAGTATTACTAATCTCTTTATCGGTTGCTTTCGTTATAATTTCACGAGCAGAAGTTTTAGTAATGTTTACAGTGTAATCTTCTACCTCACCGTCGTTAAATAATTCACAAGGGGTTTGTGTGTTTTTATACTTCATTGATACTCGCATTCTAGTTGATCCAGTTAAGGCATTTTCAGGAATTTTAACACTATAGGTTTTGTTAGCTCCATTTGTAGTAGATTCACTAACTACCTTTTCATTTTCATCAAACTTTCCGTTTTGATTGTAATCTATCCAAACACTAAAAAATTCAGTGTATAAACTACCACTAAAACCAGCGCTAATAACTAAATCGTTAGTAGTTCCAGAAACAACAGAAGCAGTTTTATTTGTGAAATCAGCATAACCATTATTATGACCTGTAGTATTTGTCATATTACCAAAAGAAACAAAATCAATCCATTCATATTTTATTCTATTTCCTTTTGATTCGCAATAGTTTTTGTTTTTACCTACAGTAATATTAAATTCTTGTAACGTACTATTATCACCATCTGTAGCTTCTAATACAACTTTGAATTCTCCTGAGTTTGAATTAGAAGGGGTTCCTTGTAAAGAATAGATACCATTGTCTAATTTAATACTTAACCAGCTAGGACCTTCTTTTAAAGATGTTTTTATGATGTCTTTACGGTTTTCGTCAGTAGTGGTAATTTGGTAATTGTAAGGCTGATCAATGTCTACAAAAGTAGTAGGCTTAGATTTAAATATTGGAGCAATATTTGTAGGATATAAATTAATGATAACAGCATTGTTGTCTATCCAGTTGTATTTACCTCCGTGAGTAACCATTTCAGTTAAGTAAAAGTAACCATTACTTCTTCCTGCCCAGCCCCAGTTAATGTGAAAAAAATCACCTTGATCTGTAGTATCATATCCATCTAAAGCAAATAAATGACCTGCTCCTCCAGCGGTAGGGTCTTCAAGGTTTTTACTTCTTCCTGAATATAAAACTGGCCTTTTTTCATTAAGTTGCTCTTTTATAACGTTACTCCATTCACTATCAGAATAGCGGTATCTGTAAACCATTCTAGCTCCATTGTTGTATTTGAAGTTTCTTTTTAAAGAAGATAAAGCATTCGTTGTATAAGCACCTGAACCTCCGTTTGCAGATGTTCCGTAATTCATCCTAACAGCAACACCTGCGTGGTATGAAAGTTTTGCATTTTCATCATCAGCTCTGGTTTTAGACATGTTATCCCAATCGTATTGTTCGTTTTCAAAATCAACACTAAGGTTTCCGTATTTATTGTGATTGTATGATGTTTTACCACTTCCTGTTGAAGGAAATTCCCAGTATCTCATTACTTGCGACATTGCTGTAGCTACACAGCCAACAATAGCTTGACCATCATCATCACTCGGACAAAATTTTTGAAAACCACTAGACTGTGTGTAAAGAATATCATCCATAAATGGAGCAATAACTTTTGTTTTACGTTGGTTTTGTGATTTTGATTTAAGTAATTTATTCCATCCAGAATTAGCAGATTTCATTTTACCTGTTTTTTGAGCTAATGCACTTTCGTAAACAAACGATTTGTAACCGTTAAGTAAAGTTTTAGTTGTTGGGTTTTCTAAATTAGTATCAAAAAAAGAAGTATCTGAATATGCTAAAATAGGTTTGGTTGAATCGTCTGCAGAAACAATAACAAAACCACCCTTTTTAAAGCTTATGATGTAGTAAACAACACGCTCATTATGATGAATTTCTTTTATTGATAAAGCCTCTTTTTGATTCGTTTTTGCACTTCTTTGTAATTTATTGCTTAGCCATTTATTAGCGACAGAAATAGCCGTTTTTTTATTAATTGGGTCGGCAAATGTACTCTTGAAGCAAAAGAGTAAAATCATAGTTAGTAAAGTAATTTTTTTAATCATTTTTTAATTATTTATTAAGTTATTATTTGTAATGATTCAAAATTAAGTAGCGTATTATAATCACACAATACCCAATGACCCTATCTACAAATAGGGTTAACCCTATTTATTTTAACACTTGGTTTATTGTAAAAAGCTAACTGTCATTTAATTAGTGGGTTGTGAAAAAATGTAGCTTTGAAAATTATTGTTTTTGGAGTGAAAATAATAATAGTGTTATTTATAATATGTTTTTTAAAGTGTTTATAATTAGGTGTTTATTTATTTAGGTGAAGTTTAATTTGAGTTGTTCATTATGGGCTGTTTTGTTAAAAAAAGGAGTTGTAAAAGCAACTTTTGATTCTTCTTGTTGTTTTTTAATTAAAATTAGGGAAGATACCTAAGGCTTACTTTTTGTGAAGTTTGTAATTTGTAAATAAAATAAAATAAAATAAAATAAGATTTTATTTTCTTTGTTTATCTTTTTAGTGTTTTTGTTAAACAATTTGTATTTTTGTTAAACCTTAATTGTGTTATTTATGAAAAATTTACTTTTAGTTGTAATTATATTACAATCATTTATTTCAGTTGGTCAAACTGAAGGAGAGATTTACGGGAAAATAATTGATGCTAAAACAAGAGAAATTATTCCTTTTGTGAACGTGTTGGTTTATGGTACTTCTATTGGAGGTGCTTCAGATGAGAATGGGGCATTTAAAATTTCAAACGTTCCGTTAGGTTATAATAAATTACGAGTTTCATTTATAGGTTATGAAACATTAATTTCTGATGAATATTTAGTAACTAAAGATAATTCACCGTTTGTAACTATTGTGCTAAAAGAGAATAGTACAAATTTGAAAGAAGTAGAAGTTAAGGCTAGTTTATTTAAAAAATCATTAGAAAGCCCTCTATCACTTCAATCATTAGGAGTTGCAGAAATAGAGAAAAATCCAGGAGGGAATAGAGATATTTTAAAAGTTATTCAATCGTTTCCTGGGGTAGCTTCTAACCCTGGATTTAGAAATGATATTATAATAAGAGGAGGTGCAACCTCTGAAAATAAATTTTATTTAGATGGTATAGAGGTTCCTGTTATAAACCATTTTCAAACACAGGGGGCAACAGGAGGACCAGTAGGAATAATGAATGCAGATTTAATTCGTAAGGTTGACTTTTACTCGAGTGCTTTTCCTGCAAACAGAGGTAATACCTTAAGTTCTGTAATTGAGTTTACTCAAAAAAGAGGAAATCCAACAGCTTTAAATACAAGAGTAACATTAGGTACTTCAGATGCAGGTGTGACTTTAGATGGTCCTTTGAGTGAAAATACAACATTTATGTTCTCTGTACGTCAATCATACCTTCAGTTTTTGTTTAAGTTAATTAAACTTCCTTTTTTACCAACATATAATGATTTTCAATTAAATGTAAAATCTCAATTGTCAAAAAATAGTGAATTGTCTATTGTAGCTTTAGGAGCTATAGATAACTTTAAGTTAAATGAATCTGTTAATGATGGAGAAACGGATGAAGAAACTTTAAAAAGAAATAAAGTAGTTTTAAATACGGTTCCTGTAAATAGTCAATGGAATTATACTGTAGGTGCTAGTTATAAATATTTTGATAAAAACGCTACTCATTTATTTGTTTTAAGTAGAAATGAACTTAAAAACAAGGCAAAGAAATACTTTATGAATGAAGAGTTGCCATCAAATTTATTATTAGATTATAATTCTAAAGAAATAGAAACGAAATTTAGGTACGAGAATAACTTTAGTACAGCGAATAATTATAGGGTTAATATTGGAACGAATTTAGAAAAAGCAACCTATATAAATAACACTTATAGAAAAGTAGCAAACGCTAATAGTGTTTTTGAAGATGCATTTAATTCAGAAATAGATTTTATAAAGTATGGTATTTTCGGTCAAGTATCAAAAGAGTATTTAAATAATAAGTTAGGAGTTTCTTTTGGTTTTAGAATTGATGGAGTTGATTATAACAGTGAAATGAAAAATTTATTGAATCAATTTTCACCTAGATTGTCTTTAAGTTATAATTTAAATGAAAAATTAGCTGTTAATTCATCAATAGGTCGTTATTACCAATTACCTTCTTATACTGTTTTAGGTTTTAAGAATAACGTAAATGAATTTGTCAATAAAAAAGGATTAAAATATATACGGTCAGATCATTTTGTAGGTGGATTATCATATAAACCAAATACCAGTTCTAAAATTACTTTTGAAGGGTTTTATAAAACATACGATAATTATCCATTTTCAGTAAGAAATCAGATAAGCTTAGCTAATTTAGGAGCAGATTTTGGAGTTGTTGGAAATGAAGAGGTAGTTTCTAATAATAAAGGAAGAGCCTATGGTTTTGAAGTGTTAGCACAGAAAAAGTCATATAGTGGTTTATACGGAATTGCATCTTATACTTTTGTAAGAAGTGAGTTTAAAAATGCTGTTGGTAATTACATTCCTTCTACATGGGATAATAAACATCTTGTAACTATAACTGCAGGAAAAAAATTAAAGAAAAATTGGGAAGTAGGTGCTAAATTTAGATTGGTTGGAGGTAGACCTTATACTCCTTATGATGAAAATGCATCTTCATTAAAATCAAATTATGATGTTGTAAATGGAGGGGTTTTAGATTACGTAAAATTAAACGGAGAACGTTTTAATACATACACACAGTTAGATGTAAGAGTTGATAAAACATGGTATTTAAAGAAAGCAGCAATCAACTTATATGTTGATATTCAAAATATTTATGCAAGTAGTTCTAAACAACGTCCATTTTTATTGCCAATTGAAGATCAAAACGGTAGAGTTTCCGACCCTAATGATAGTTTTAGATACCTTTTAGAAGAAATTGAAAGTACATCAGGAAGAGCTTTACCAAGAATAGGAGTGATCGTAGATTTTTAGATTTATTAAAATTTTTAAAGTTGTTATAAAAGCAGTAAATTGCTCAATAAAACAAAATACAACTTATGAAAAAATTATTGATAGGAACTGCTTTTACTCTTTTAAGTATTGGTTCAGTAACTGCTCAAAAATACCAGTTTAATACAGTAAAAGACATTGAAAGTACGCAGGTAAAAAGTCAAGGAATATCTGGTACTTGTTGGAGTTTTTCTACAACATCATTTTTAGAATCAGAAATTATACGATTAACAGGAAAAAATATAGATTTATCAGAAATGTATACAGTTCGTAATACATATTCAGATAAGGCTAATAATTATTTATACCGTCAAGGAAAAGCACAATTTAGTGAAGGTGGTTTAGGGCATGATGTTATTAATTCTGTTGCAAATTATGGTTTAGTACCTGAAAGTGTTTTTTCAGGATTAGAATTGGGGCAGGTAAAGCATAATCATGCAGAGGTAGTTTCTGTTTTAAAATCAATGCTAGACGCTTATATAAAAAACCCAGCAAGAGAATTAAGCCCGAGATGGAAGCAAGCTACCGAAAGTGTTTTAGATGTTTATTTAGGGAAAAATAAAAAAGAATTTGAATTTGAAGGAAAGAAGTATACTCCAAAGACTTTTGCTGAGTATGTAAAAATTAATCCATCAAATTACGTTACTATAAGTTCGTTTACGCATGCTAAAATGTATGATAAATTTGTTTTGAATATTCCTGATAATTTTTCAAACGGAGCATTTTATAATGTGTCTTTAGATGAAATGGTCTCGGTAACAGAAGAGGCTATTAATAAAGGGTATACAATTGAATTAGATTGTGATGTTTCAGAAAAAACATTTTCGTCAAAAAACGGTGTAGCATTTATACCAGCTAGTAGTTCTGAAAATAAAAAAGGATTAAAAGAAATTGTAAAAGAGAAGAAAATTACAGCTAGTTTTCGTCAATCAGAATTTGAAAACTTTAATACTACAGATGACCACTTAATGCATATTGTAGGTTTAGTAAAAGATCAGAAAGGAAACAAGTACTTTAAAGTAAAAAATTCTTGGGGTGCTAAACAAGGTAATAAAGGATATGTTTATATGTCAATTCCTTATTTTAAGCTAAAGACTATTTCGGTATTACTTCATAAAGATGCAGTTTCGAAAGATTTAAAAACAAAATTAAGTATCAAATAAAATAACATCACAAAAAAACAAAAAGCTCGAAAATATTTTCGAGCTTTTTGTTTTTATTTAATAAAGTAGGAATTTTGTATCTTTGCGAACCTGAAAAAAGAAAATAATATGGAAGATAAAATAGATCAAAACGAAAGTGTAGAGCAATCTAAACAAGCAGTTCATGAAGATGCAAAAGGTTTGTGGGAAAGCTCAAAAAGGTTTATTGTTGAATTATTAGATTTTCGTCATGACACCGATCAAGAAGCAACTATAGAAGCAATTAAAGTTGATATACCTTTTAAAGGAGCTACAGCTTGGATTTTAATTTGTTCAATATTCGTAGCCTCTATAGGTTTAAATGCAAACTCAACAGCTGTTGTAATTGGAGCCATGTTAATATCACCATTAATGGGGCCTATTTTAGGAATAGGTATGTCTATAGCAATTAATGATATTGATACGTTAAAAAAATCAATGGTAAACTTAGCAACTATGATTGTGTTAAGTTTGTTAACCGCTTTTTTGTTTTTCTTTTTATTTCCTTTAAAAGAGGAAACTTCAGAACTGTTAGGTAGAGTAAAACCAGATATACGAGATGTGTTAATTGCATTTTTTGGAGGTTTAGCTTTAATTATAGCACGTACAAAAAAAGGAACCATTGCTTCAGTAATATTTGGAGTTGCAATTGCAACAGCATTAATGCCTCCTTTATGTACAGCTGGGTATGGTTTAGCAATAGGTAATTTTGATTACTTTTTTGGAGCAATGTATTTATTTACAATCAATACTATTTTTATTGCATTAGCTACCTTTTTAGTCTTAAAATTGTTAGGTTTTACAATGATTCGTTATGTAAATTCTGAAAAAAGAAAAAGAATTGCTCGTATAGCATCATTTGTAGCCTTTTTGGTTATGGTACCTGCGATATTTACTTTTATAAGTGTATATAAAGAAAGTGTTATTAATTCGAATTATGATAAGTTTTTAAAAGAGAAAATAGAGTCAAATAAAGATCTATGGCTACAGCGTAAAAATATTGATAGAAAAGGAAAAAAGATAAATCTATTTTTTAACGGAGATGTAACAGATGCTACAGAAACTTTTTTAAGAAATGAATTAAAAACATACGATAAGTTAGATGCTTATCAATTAGTAATAAACGAAAATAAAGCACGTAGTGTAGATAGGGTAGTAGATGCTTATGATAGAGCAATTGTTGATTTAAATCAAAAAGACGATGTAATAAATGGTTTGCATAGAGAGATTGATGATTTAAAAAATACTATTTCGAAATTAAACAATAGTATAGAGCAAAGTGCTTTAATTAGAGATAAAAACAGTGTGCCTTTTAGTAAAATAGCAAAAGAAGCTAAAATTAGATTTAATGATATTAAGGCAATTAGTTTTTCTAAAAGATTATCTTCTAAAGATTTTATAAAAATAGATACGATTCCTGAATTATCAGTTGTGTGGAGCAAGAAATTAGCTGATTCTATTGTTCAGAAGAAAGAGAAAGAACTTAAAGGTTGGTTGCAAAAGGAGTTGAAATTAGAAATTACTTTACTAAAGTAGTACTTGTGTAGATGTATATTTTAAATGGATACTTAAATAAATTTATGTGGTATTATATTTGATACTTTTATAATCTATAAATAGATGTATGAAAAAAAATTCAATAACAATCTTACTGTTAATGATTTGTTTTCTTGTAAGCGCACAAGAAAAGAATGTAGATATTGAAACATTATGGTTGAATTCTTATAAGGAAGCTTTAAAAAAGGCAAAAAAAGAAAGAAAACCAGTATTAATTTATTTTAAAGGATCAGATTGGTGTGGCCCTTGTAAAAAATTAGATGAAGGATTATTTATTTCAGATAAATTTAAAAAAATAGCTAAAAAGAATTTTATTCTTTATGAGGCTGATAATCCTTATAACAAAGATTTAGTAGAAGCAGATAGGTTAAAGGTGAATCTTAAACTTGTAAAAAAATTTAAGATAAGTTCTTATCCTACATTGCTATTTGTTAATCATAGACAAAAAATCATTGGATATAAAAGAGGAATGATTTTAACCGATTATTACTATCCTTTTTTTCAGTCAGTTTTATCTAAGTTTAAATAAATTTAGATTAGAGTTACTTTTTATATATAGTATGAAATAGTTCAATGTAGGTTTCCTTAAAATTAGCTATTTGATGAAAATATATTGTAATATTTAAACTCTATTTTTAGTTAAAAGGGATAGTGATTGTGTGATAAGGTGAATTCCTTTATCTTAATTTACATTATATTTCTTTTTTAGAGGCAATGTATATTAAAATTAATTAGCGATTTATTAGTTTAAGACAACATACTAAATTTACATAAAAAAAACCTCTTGAAGTTTTAACTTCAAGAGGTTTTAAATTATTAAAAAGACTAAAATAAATAGTTAATTTATAACTCTAAATTCAGTTCTTCTATTTACTAAGTGTTCAGCTTCAGTACATGAAACTTTGTCAGAACACCTGTTTTTAAGTTTAGATTCACCATAACCTTTTGCTACGATCTGACTAGGGTTAACTCCTTTTGAAATCATGTAAGTAGCAACAGCTTTAGCTCTTCTATCAGATAAGTTTTGATTAGATGCTCTAGATCCTCTAGAATCTGTATGAGAGGCTAATTCAACCTGAACTCCATCTTTTACAACTGGTAATAATCTAGAATCAATTAATTTTTTTGCTGTTGATGTTAACGTAGCACTTCCTAAGTTCCAATTAATTGGTAGTGGGTTGTATGTTAGTAATTTACATTCAACTTCTTTCCATGTAGTTAATCCTCCTTTAGATACTAATACCTCTTTAGTTATTGTTTTGTTTTTTGCAGGTATAGTAATTACTTCATCCCAAGCATCTTTTACTAAAACAGTTTTAGTAATGTTTTTATATATAGCTGGTATTTTAACAGTACGAGTAGTAGGTGGTGTAACCATTACTCTTTTAGTATATGTTTTTTCGTATCCGGGTACAGCTATTTTTTCCGTAGAAGCATCATTGCTTAATTTGGTAAGAGGAATAGTTACGAATTTTGCAGGAATAGGTGCATAACACCAATATCTACAATCATTAGGATCACTAGATTCACAATCAGGAGCTTTTTCACTCATTTCCCATTGCGCAGAAGCAGCTTTTGTTTCAATAACTTCTGAATCTGGCCTAAAGGTAGCTTTAATTATTCTTAATTTATTAGCATCATCTTTAGCTCTATAAGTAACAGTTTTATTTTCCCACACAGCAGGAACGATTACTAAACTCTCACCTGCATCTTTGCTAATTACACTTTCAGTAACAGTTTTGTACTTTGCAGGGTGTGTTACAATTTTTTTGTAAGCAGGAGCTATTTCGATGGTTACATCTTCATTTTTCCAAACCTCAGGTGTTTTACAACGTACATAACATTTACCTGGTTCAGCATTGGTAGGTAAATCTTGCGCAGAAGCTGTAAAATAAAATGCTAATAACGCCCCAGTTAATAATAATTTTTTCATATTAATTAAATATTTGTTTGTGATTACTTAGTTAATGTTAAGACACATATGGGGTGTGAAAGTCACATTTAAACAAATATATGAAAAAAAATAGAAAATGTTAAAAGTATGTTAATGTTTATAATTTATTGAGGTATAGGCTTTTAATTATCCCGTCTGAAAGCCCTATTTTAGGGACAAATATTTTTCTTGCTCCACTCCATTTCATTGCAGAAAGGTAAATTTTGGTTGCAGGAACAATTACATCAGCTCTATCAGGATTTAAACTTAGTTCAGAGATACGATCTTTGTAGCTCATTTTTTTTAAGAATTGATATTGTGCATTTAAGTATATATATGAGATTGGTTTCCCCATATCTCTTCCCGACATTTTAAATATTTTATTAATATTTCCGCCAGAACCAATTAAAGAAATACGCTTATAGTTTTTTGTGTTTTCTTCAATCCACTCTTGTACTTCTTTAAAAATAGCTTTATTTTCTGTCTTTTTATTATTGATTAAACGTACTGTACCAATTTTAAAAGATTTTGATTTAACAATTCTACCTTTAGAAAATAAAGTAAACTCGGTGCTACCTCCACCTACATCAACATAAAGGTAGGTAGAATCTGATTGTAATAATTGATTTAAATCTGTAGAAAATATAATGGCAGCTTCTTTTTTACCATCAATAATGTCAATTTCTACTCCAGTCTTTTTAAAAATAGTATCTATAACTTTAGCACCGTTTTCAGCTTCTCTCATTGCCGAAGTTGCACACGCTTTATATTTTTCTACACCATGAACTTTCATAAGTAGTTTAAAGGCTTCCATGGCATCAATCATTCGATTGATATTTTCTTCAGAAATTATACCTGAAACAAAAGCATCAGCCCCTAAACGAATAGGAACTCTAACTAATGAAGATTTTTTAAATTGAGGTTCTTTATTTTTTTCTTCAATAACATTCGCTACTAAAAGTCTTACAGCATTAGAACCTATATCTATAGCACCGTATTTTTTAATTTTCAAAATATATAGATTTATCTATGATTTTTAGGGAATTCGACTAAAGTAGTTATTCCCTTTTTTATGTTTTTCCAATGTTTGTCTTTAAACTGTATACCAATTACACCGCATGTAGCTACATGAGCTATTGGTTTGTCTCCAAATTTATTAACAAAACTATTTATACCATGATCGTGACTAAATATTATAGCGCTATCAAAACTATCATCTAAAGCTTTTACTGTTTTTACTAAATAACCATCACTAAAACTATAGAGTTGTCGTTTGATTTTTAGGTTAGAGAGTGGATACTTAAAATTTTCACAAAAGATAACCGCAGTATGTAAAGCTCTATTAGCACTACTTGAAATAAAAACATCAGGTTTTTTAATTTCTTTAGTTAAGTGTTTAGATAAAAGATGTGCATCTTTTATACCACGCTCTTTTAGAGGTCTGTCAATGTCTTCTACGCTTTCATACTTCCAAGAAGATTTTGCGTGACGAACAATATAAAGTGTTTTCATTTAATTTTTAAAAGCTAGGTAAATATAAAGCTATGGAGCTAAACGGTCAAGTTTCCAAGAAAAATTTTTTTGCAAAGTATATCTTATACGGTCGTGCATTCTATTAGGGCGTCCTTGCCAAAACTCAATAGATATCGGCTTTATTATAAAACCACCCCAATGTTTAGGACGTATAATTTCTTTTCCTTTAAATTTTTCTTCCGTTTTTTTTAGTTGATTATCAAGTTCTTCTCGAGATGTAACAATTTCGCTTTGATTAGAAGCCCAAGCGCCTAATTTACTTCCATCAGGTCTAGACTCAAAGTAACCATCAGATAAATTTTCTGCAAGTTTTTCAGCTTTACCTTTTATAATTATTTGTTGTTCTAGGCCAGCCCAGAAAAAAGAAAGACATACATTGTTATTATTTAAAATAGCTTTTCCTTTCTCAGAATTATAATTAGTATAAAAAATAAAACCTTCCCAAGTATATTTTTTCAACAGAACAATTCTACTTTTAGGAAAACCGTCTAATCCTATTGATGAAATAGTCATTGCATTGGCTTCATCTACCATTTCAGAATCATCGGCTGTTAGAAACCAGTCTCTAAAAAGTTCAATTGGGTTTTCAGAACAATTTTCTATTAATAGTTCCTGTTTCTCGTATGATTTTCTATGATTACTTAAATCGTGTGACATTATCATTTTTTAGACTACGTAAAAATACAATTTTATCATATAAACTATGCTTTTTTGATTTGAAAATTCAGCAAGATTTGAAAAGGTATGAGCAAGATTTGTTAAGTGTAGAAAAGTGATCTCTTTTAGTTTTGTTAAAAAACAGTTCGTCATTAATTTTAAACAGTTGGGTTTGTCTTTTTATGTAAAGTTTTACAAATAGAGCAAATTTGTACTATCAAATAACAAAACAATGAAACAATTACTATTTATCTTATGCATATTTTTTCAAAGCTATTTCTTTGGACAAACAATAGTCTCAGGAAACGTAACTGATAAAAAAGGAACTCCCATTGAAGGAGCAAATGTATATTTAGAAGGAACTTATGATGGAACATCAACAGATGATAAAGGAAATTTTTCTTTTTCAACATCAGAAAAAGGAACACAAACGTTACTAATTTCTTTTATTTCTTTCGAGACATTTTTTAAAAGTACAGATGTTTCTTTATTAAAGAATTTAAAAATAAAATTAAGAGATGATGTAAATACATTAGATGCGGTAACTATAAATGCTGGAACTTTTGAAGCAGGTGATAATGCTAAGGTTACTGCTTTAAAACCATTAGATGTGGTAACAACAGCAAGTGCATTAGGTGATTTTGTAGGGGCATTACAAACTTTACCAGGAACTTCAACAGTTAATGAAGATGGGCGTCTTTTTGTTCGTGGAGGAGATGCAGAAGAAACACAAATTTTTGTAGATGGTATTCGAGTTTTTACACCTTATTCACCATCAGCTAGAAATATTCCAACACGTGGACGATTTTCTCCTTTTTTATTCAAAGGAATTACATTTTCTACTGGTGGTTATTCAGCAGAATATGGACAGGCTTTATCGAGTGTATTATTGTTAAATACAAATGATGAAGTTATTGAAGAAAAAACAGATTTAGCATTTATGACAGTTGGTTTAGGTGTTGGTAATACGCAAGTGTTTGGTAAAAATTCTTTAAGTGTAAATGCGTCGTATATAAATTTAGCTCCTTATCAATCTGCATTTCCAGATAGAAATAAATGGAATAAACCAGTACAAGCATTAAGTGGAGAAGCTGTATATCGTTTTAAGTTTAAAAATGAATCTTTATTAAAGGTGTATGGAGCGTTCAGTTATACAGATTTTGACTTGGTACAAGAAGATATTAATCATGTAGATGGATTTCGTTTTGGGATGAAAAATAGAAATTTATATTTTAATAGTTCTTATAAAAATAGTTTTGGAGATGGTTGGAAGGTAGCAACCGGAATGAGTTTTACTAATGATCATTCTGATATTAAGGTTTTAGATACTGAAGTTACAGATGATGAAAATTCTGCGCATTTTAAAATAGCAATGAAAAAACGTTTTTCTAATAGATTTAAATTAAATTTTGGTGCTGAGTATTTTATAACAGATTTTAAAGAAAATTATAAAAGTATTGTAAATAATACTGTTGATTATGGTTTCGATAATAATATTTTAGGAAGTTATGTAGAAGCAGATATATTCTTTTCTAAAAAATTAGCATCAAAAGTTGGTATACGTGGAGAGTATTCTGAATTGTTGAATGATTTTACCATTTCCCCTAGAGCATCTATAGCATATAAGTCAGGGAAAAATACTCAATTCTCATTAGCTTATGGTCGTTTTTATCAAAACCCTAAAAATGATTATTTAAAGTTTAATACTAATTTTAAAGCTGAAAACACATCACATTTTATTGCAAATTACCAATATGTAAAAAACAAACAAATATTTAGAGTTGAAGGGTATTATAAAAAGTATCAAGACTTAGTGAAATATGATACTAATTTATCTTTGCCAACATCTAACTATTCAAATTTAGGAGAGGGGTTTGCAAAAGGAGTAGATGTTTTTTGGAGAGATAATAAGAGCATTAAAAATACTGATTATTGGGTTTCTTATTCCTTCTTAGATACCGAAAGAGATTATAAAAATTATCCAACAAAGGCTACTCCAAATTTTGCATCGGCACATAATTTATCTATTGTAGCAAAACATTGGGTTGAAGACTGGAAAAGCCAATTAGGTTTTAGTTATAATTTTGCATCAGGTAGAAATTATACGAACCCGAATGAAGTAGGATTTTTAAATAATAAAACAAAAAATTATAATTCAGTAAGTGTAAATTGGGCATATTTAATCAGTCAACAAAAAATATTATATTTTTCAGTTAACAATGTTTTTGGTACTCAAAATGTATCTGGTTATAACTATAAAAATACTCCAAACATGAATGGTGTTTTTGATAGACAAGCGATAATTCCTAATGTAGATAGATTCTTTTTTGTTGGTTTCTTTTGGACAATTAGTGATAATAAAAAAGATAATCAATTAAACAATTTATAACGGTATTATGAAAGTGATTTTTAAGAAAAAAAGCCATCTGAATTCAGATGGCTTTTAGAACTAGTTAATGAAAAATCGAATTATTTTATTAAAAGCTTTTTTAAAGTACTTTCTTTTTTAGTTTTCATTTTTAAAATATACATTCCTTTGGTAAGGTGTTGTACAGAAAATTTATTTTTATTTGTAAACTCTCCTACTTTTTTTCCTTGGATATTAAATAATTGAGCAGAAACATTTTCATTGGTAGTACTTCTTATGGTAATATAATCTGTAGCAGGGTTTGGAAATACAGATAGTTGAAGTAATGTAGATGTTAATGAAGCAGTAGGACCTGCTACAGGAAGCGAAATACTTAGTTGATTACTCCATGCACTATTTTCAGTCGAGTTTTTTGCTCTAACTCTAAATGTGTAATTCGTATCAGAATTTTGTTTCGATACCCAAAGATAATAAGTAGTAGAAGTACCTTCTGTTACCCAATTTCCGTTTTTAAGAAGTTGAACCTCGTAATCTGTTGCTCCAGAAACGGTATTCCAAGAAGCATAAAAACCTGTATTATATACTCCAGAGTCACCAATATTTTCAGGTGTTGGTAATGTAGGTGTAGGTTCGTTTCCACTTCCAGAAAATGAAACGGTATAATCTTCAGCTTCACCATCACCTATAACTGTACACGCATCAGTAGGTGAGCTATAATATTTCATAATTACACGCATTCTTGTAGTACCAGAAGCAGCATTATCAACAGTAAAGTTACCAGAAACAACTCCGTTACCAGAAAGACCATCTACAACTCTTTCAGAAGGTTCAAATGAGTTATTTTTATTATAGTCAATAAAAATAGCCCAATGTTCAGTATAAGCAGAACCTGAAAAACCAGGTGTTAAACTAACACTAGTTGCATTTCCAGGAGTTAAATTAACTGTTTGAGAGGTATGATCTCCGTAACCATTAGCATCCACTCCAGAAGTGTTAGAAAAACTATCAATAGTTACATTTTGTATGTATTCGTAAGTATTGCTACCTGTAATAGTACAGTAGTTTCCTCCACCAGTATCAGCACTTGTTGTTGCTGTTGTGGTATTAGAATAACTTGAATTTGTATTTCCTGAGAAAGCACGAACTCTGTAAGAGTATGCTGTACTAGCAGTTAAACCTGTATTAGTATAAGTAGTAGCGTTGGCTGCTGTAGTGGCAATTACAGAAAAACTACCATTAGCACTCGTTTTTTCAATAGAGAAACCATCTTCATTAGATGAATTATCTGACCAATTTAATACTATTTCAGATGAGGAATTAGAGGTACTGGTTAAATTAGATGGAGCGTTAACAGGAGTAGGGTTATTGTCAATTATTGTTTGCCCTGCTCGTATATCACCATTTGGCTTTGTTGAAAAAGCATATTCATATATAGTCATACCACTTCCGTCAGAGGTAACACTAGCCTTCATCCAACCATGGATAGGTTCGTTATTATGAACAGCAGAAAAACCAATATAACCAGTTTGTCCATCCCAAGTCGTATGGCTTAAGGTTCTTAAATCTAATTGATCTGGGTATGCGCCTGGTGCTGTAAAATTGCTACTAGTAGAAATTAGTTGGTTGTTGTTAAGTAAAGTAATGTTTCTGGTAGCAGAAGATGTAACTAATTTTTTACCGTATGTTTCTAACTTTAAATGAGTGCCAGTATATTGCCATGCACCATAAGCTCCATCTCCATTTATTTTAGTAAGAGAAAACCATTTCCAAGTTGCTCCTGTACCTGCAGATGCATCAGCAATGTTTTCATAAATTATTTCAAAAGGATCGTAAAATTTAAAATTTAATCCTACAGAGGCGCATGATAAACTTTGGTTTGCACCAATAGCTGAATTGTTAAAAGTTAAATTAGCAACCAGATTGTTTGAAGTTAAATGATTGTTCGCAGTACCCGTAATTGTTATGTTAGCAGTAGTGTATGATGTTGTTTGTACTGTTGCTGATAATCCTTGTGGTAAACTTAATGAATAATCTGTTCCAGAAACCAAGGTTGCAGATGATGACGCAAAATTTGCACCAGAAACTGTTATAGTAGCAGATTGGTTAAATGAACCATTGTTAGCTATAAGTTCTTTTACAATAGCGTTGTCTATACTTAATGCAGCACCAGAGTTATTAACACCTGTGTCAATTAAGTTTTGTGATTGCCATAATGTTTGACGAGCAGGATGTTGTAAGGCAGCTAACATTCTATTAGTCTGTCCAGATGTAAACATTTTGTAACAGCCAAATCTAGCACCATTGTATCCCATGTAATTTTCGTAATTAATGTAATTTCCTTCACAATTTGTACTAGGAGCACAGCTTGTACCTGTAATTGATCCATCTTCAGCAGGTGTATCGGTAACTTCATCGTTAGGGTAAGTACATCCTCCTTCAAACGTATGTATAAGGTTTAAATAGTGTCCAAATTCATGAGTTAAAATTGAGGCAAATTCATCACCTGTATTTCCATGTAAGTATTGTCCGTTATAAACAACCCTGGCGGTATTACTATTAGACATAGATGTGTTTGGATACCATGCAACACCAGAGTTTGTTGATGCACCATCATTGTATAAATCACCTTGAATATATACGTTCATGTATTTGTAGTTATCCCAAGCATCATTTGCTATTTGAGAATCATAACCTCCACCATTACCGTAACCAGATTTTTCAGGATAATAAACAACACCTTCTGTACAGTTTCCATAAGGATCTAATTTTGCTAATTTAAATTCAATGTTAAGTGTACTTTTTCTAGCGTTAAAATAAGAATCAACACTATTAAAGTCAGGGTTTAAACCTTGAAAGTCGTCGTTTAATTTTTGTAAAGCAACTTTAATTTTATCTGTTGTAACTGTTTTTCCATGTTGTACATCTCCATAGATATGAAATACAACTGGTATTGTATAAGTAGCAGCTGCTGCTTTTTGACTTAGTTTATTATTTGCATGTTTTTTTGTAAATAAGTTAAATTTTTGATGTTCAATTTTAGATTCTGGGTGTTTTTTAAAATAAATTTCGTTCTGTTCACTGGCTTTACAAGCATGTTCAGATTGTGAGTAACTGTAAAATACTGATAGTGTGAAAAACGCAATTAAAAAGTTAATTTTTTTCATAATTGAAGGAGTTTGTAATTTTAATTAATTAAATCTTTTGTAAAATTATAATTTTTATGAAATATTGGTAATGCGTAATTTATCTTAAATAGATACTATATTATTGTTAATCTATTGTTTTTGAGTGTTTTGTTTCCTTGTGATGCGTGATGTTGTTTTTGTATTTGATTTTAATAGCTAATTAATTTGAAAGTTTTACCAATAAAAAAAACAGAAATTAAAAAATCAAGTGATGTTTTTTGAAAAGAAAATTATTTTCTCATTGAGGATTATTCTCAATTTCGTCTATAAAAAAACAAAAAATGTATCTGTTGCCTCTACGAAGAAAAAAGAAGTTGTTAAACAGTTCAGTAATAAAAAACAACAACTCAGTCTCAATTTTTATAAAACAATAAGAAAAGTTAAGATATTTGAACTATTAATTAAAAACAAAAAGAAATGCAAAGAAGTATTTTAATAATGATACTATTTTTAAGTGGTATTATAAATAGTATAGCTCAAGAAAAACATACAATTACTTTAGAGTTTGAAGGGATTAAATCAAATAAAGGGAGTTTGTTTGTAGCTCTTTATAATACAGAAGATACTTTTTTAAAAAAGCCTCTAAATGGAACTATTGTAAAAATAGTTAATAAAAAGGCGATAGTAGTTTTAAAAGATATTTCAGCTGGAGTATATGCTGTCTCGGTTTTTCATGATATTAATGATAATAAAAAAATGGATACTAATTTTTTAGGAATTCCTAAGGAGCCAACAGGTATGTCTAATAATGCTAAAGGCTTTATGGGACCACCAAAATATAAGGACGCAAAGTTTAAGGTATTAAAAGATATAAAATTAAATATAAATATAAAATAAGATGAAAATAATAAGCACTTTAATAATATTGGTTTTTACGGTAAGTTTATCTGCACAGAGTCAGTATGAAAAAGGAATGTCGAAAGCTTTTGAGTTATGGGGAGCAAACAAAAATAAAGAAGCAGGTCAATTATTTGAACGTATATCAAAGGCAGAGAATGATAATTGGTTGCCTTCTTATTATACAGCAACTATTGAAATTATTGGAAGTTTTGGTGTAAAAGAAGAAGTTGTTTTAAAAGCTAAATTAAATAAGGCTCAAGAGTTTTTAGATAAGGCAATGATTGTTTCACCAGATAATCCAGAAATTTTAATAACACAAGCGTTGCTAAATACGGCTTATATGGCTTTTGATGGGCAAAAATATGGGATGTCTATGTCTATGAAAAATAAAGGATTGTATTCAAAATCTTTTAAGTTAGCACCCAATAACCCAAGAGTTATTTTAAGTAAAGCAGAGGCAGATATTGGAGCAGCTCGTTTTTTTGGACAGTCTACCGCTCCATTTTGCAATGATATAAAAAAGGCAATTGAGTTAGGTAAGAAAGAAAAAATAACAATAAAGTTTTATCCTAAATTCATGCTAAAGAGAGCAGAAAAAGTATTAAAACAATGTGAGCAAAAATAGTATGTTATAATAATAGTCTTGATTAAACCATTACTAATTAAAGTGTTCTTTGAATAGGGAATGAAGGATTCGATAAGTGGTATTTAAATTTAGCTATGATGATTTTAAGATAATAGTAATAGAAAAAATAATTCAGATAATTAATTCAAATTAATTATCTGAATTATTTTTTTAAAAGATTTTTTATTGGTAATCCACTTTTTGTAGTCCTTATGAGGTAAGTTTTCTATATTTATTTTAGGGTGTAGTTTATGAAAAATAGTTAAGGCGGCTAAAAAACTTCCAGCTTTAGATGGATGAAAATTATCTAAACTATAAAGACTTTGTAAGTTTTTAAAAGAATTATACATTTTCCATTTCTCTCCAACAGAAAATAAGATAGCTTTGTTTTTTTTTGCTGCAATTTTATGATTTTCAATAACTTTATCAAAGGTGTGGTAGTAGCCTATTGATGGCCATACCATAAAATAACCAAGTTCAACTTTATATTTAGTACAGATTTTTTTTATTTTTCCTCCATCTTCAATCAACATTTTTTTACCTTCCTTTTGAGACGATGGTCCTTGTTGAATGATTATGTAATCATATTTTCTCTTTGCTAATTTTTTTTGAATCTCTCCTTTTTCAATATGATCAATAATAGCATGATTGGGAAGAGATATGTCTTTTGTTTTAATTGATATACCATTTTTTTTTCCAATATATCCTAATATATCAGGCATGTCATTAGTGTAGGTTAAACTATTACCTACAAACAGAATGTTTTGAGATTGAACTGAAACCTGAATCAATAATAAAAAAAGTAATTTTTTCATATTTGTTATTTAGATATATGTATTCTCATTAAAAATAAAATCTATAAAAGAATTAACTCATAATTCTATTATAGATTTTAAAAATAAATAAAAATATAGAAATAATCATGTTTTCGTGTGAAGTCAATTTTATTAAAATAATCTTTACATATTGAGTTAAGTTTAATAAATAGGTTTTAAAAATAAATTATTGTAAAATATTAACTGATGTTCTTATAAAAGAGAAGGCTGATGGAAGAGTAACTTTTCTTTTAAGAAGGAGAAAAGTATGAGTGAAATATTGCTCTAAATTCATAAAAAAATATATAATTGGTATTAAAACAATGTGAGAAAAATAGTTGTTTTTGTATTGTGTAAATGTCTACTTTTGTGATATAATACAAACAAAGAACAATGGCTTTAAAAGCAGTTTTATTTGATATGGACGGTGTAATAGTAGACACTGAGCCATTACACAAGAAAGCATATTTTTTAATGTTTTCTAAAGTGGGAATTGAAGTTTCTCAAGAATTATATAATTCTTATACAGGACAATCTACAATAGATATCTGTAAAGATTTAGTAAATAAATTTAAATTATCATTAGAAGCTACAGCATTAGTTGCTTATAAAAGGGCTTTTTTTAAAGAGCTTTTTTTCTCTGATAAAAATGATTTACAATTACTAGATGGTGTATTAGATTTGATTCAAAATTATTATGAAAATGGAGTTACATTGGTATTAGCATCTTCAGCTTCTATGGTTACGATAGATAATGTTTTTAATAAGTTTGATTTGAATCAGTACTTTAAAGGGAAAATTAGTGGAGCAGATTTAAAGGCATCAAAACCACATCCAGAAATATTTTTAAAGGCAGCTGATATTGCTGAGGTTAGAAAAGAAGAATGCTTAGTTATTGAAGACTCTACAAATGGTATAAGGGCTGCCTATGATGGCGGAATTTATTGTGTAGCTTATAAAAGTGAGCATTCTAAAGAGCAAGATTATTCATTAGCTCAGAAACTTATTTCTGATTATGCAGAAATAAAATATGAATTGATAAAAGATATCGTTTAGTAAAAAAGAATAATTAGATTCTTTAATTACTTAAAATTAAAAAAGGAATGAGTTCTATATTAAATAGAATTCATTCCTTTTTTTGATAAACTATAAAATTAAAAAATACTTAAAGTCGTTTAGTAGATTATTACTTTTTATTATTTAATAAATACGTATTAAAGCTTTTACCATTAATGTTCGTGTATTTAGAATCTATCTCATACGCTACATTCATATCTATAATATTAAAATCTCCAGATACATTTGTGTATTTTATATTTAAATCTTCTTTGAAATTTACGTTATTAAAAGATACACCTTCTTTAAATTCAGTATATTTAAAAGTTGCACTTTCACTAAATACTGAGTTTTTAAAACTTACATGTTGTTTAAATTCAGCATACTTAAAAGTAGCAGGTTCCTCAAAAAAAGTATTCTCAAATGAAATATTTCTTTCAAATTTGGCATATTTAAAAGTGGAGTCGTCATTAAATTTGGTGTTTGAGAAATTTGTATTTCGTTCAAATTCAGAATATTTAAACATTGCTTTCTGTTTAAAATTACAACCTTTAAAAATTACATCACTTTCAAAATTTGCAATAAATGTATAACCGCTTTTCTCATGAGGTATATACGCTAATACATTATCATTAAAGGTACAATTAATAAAAGAAACTTTATTTGTAATTTGTTTTTCTATTGTGTTTGAGCCACCATTATTCCACCAGCTTTTTCTTTTAGGTAATTTAGGTAAAGCCTCATTCATAAAAGTAAAATCTAAAACACCATTAATAGTTGCGTTAGAAACCTCTACAGGTTTACCGTTTTTAATTTTTTGAATAATATCTGAAGCGTTTACTATTTTTTGGGCATGAATTGTAAGACAAAATAGAACAGCAATAAAAGTAATTGTATTTTTCATGATTTATGTTTTGTATTCTAATTAAGAGACAATAATTACTTTTATTTGTGACACTATTAGAAACAAAAACAGCATTTAGTTGCCTAAATGCTGTTTTAAATATATTTAAAGAAAAGTTTTAGTTGTTTACTGAGTCACTTAAACCAGCACCTGCCTTAAACTTAACTACATTTTTAGCAGCTATTTGAATTTCTTTTCCTGTTTGAGGGTTTCTACCAGTTCTAGCAGCTCTTTCAGAAACAGACCAAGTTCCCCATCCAACTAATGCAACTTTGTTCCCAGTCTTTAAAGAATTAGTAACATTAGAAGTTAAAGAGTCTAATGCAAGTTTAGCAGAAGCTTTAGAAATTCCTGCGTCAGCAGCCATTGCATCGATTAAATCTGATTTGTTCATAATTTTGATAATTTTAAAAAGTTAATTTTCGTTTTTCGCTTAATAGCTCAACAAATATAGTAGGAATGCGGTACCATGCAAGTTTTGACTGTGAAAAACTAGTATTTTGTTAATAAAAGATGCGTAATTGTTAATAACCCTAGTTATTTTTTTCAAAAAAAGCCAAAACCCCATGAATAAAGGGCTACAGCGCTTTTGCTTCTTTGTCAAATTGAAAACCGTTTAATAAACTTTTTATATCCATTAATTTTTTACCTGAAATTTTTATTTCTTCAATAATGAGGTAACCGTCTTGTACAGCGATTTTTAATTCTTTTTTAGACGTAATAACACTTCCGTTAGTTAAATTATGAGATGAAAACTCTTTTGTAGTTTTGTATATTTTAGCAGAAATTTCGTCCTCTCCATTTTTTATTGTTGTCCAAGCTGCAGGATAAGGGTTTAATCCTCTTATATGATTGTAAATTTGGTTTAAAGGTTTAGACCAATCTATTTTACAGTTATGAGGATATAGCTTATGAGCAGGTTTTTCTTCTAATTCTGGCTGTTTTGTTGTGTTAACAATTCCAGTAGCTATTAGATCTAAGGTTTCAGCAACTAAATTTGCTCCTAAGTACATTAATTTATCATGTAATTCACCAACAATTTCATCTTCCTTTATATGAACCTCTTTTTGTAAAATAATTTCACCAGTATCAATTTTATCATCAATAAAAAAAGTAGTAACTCCTGTTTTGGTTTCTCCATTAATAATAGCCCAATTAATAGGAGCAGCTCCACGATATTCAGGTAGTAAAGAAGCGTGTAAATTAAATGTACCATATTCTGGCATTGCCCAAACAGCTTTAGGTAGCATTCTAAAAGCAACTACTATTTGTAAATTAGCATTCCATTTTTTTAAATCCTCTTGAAACTCTTCACTTTTTAAATTTTTGGGTTGAAGAATAGGTAGATTTTGAGACAGTGCGTATTTTTTTACGGCAGATTGATTGAGTTTACGACCTCTACCAGCAGGTTTATCAACAGCAGTAATTACTCCAACTACATTATAATCATTTTCAATAAGGTGTTTTAAAATGGTAACAGCAAAATCTGGTGTTCCCATAAAAACGATGCGTAAATCTCTCATTTATAGTAAAAAGTATTTATTGTTAGTAACGTTGATTTTTTCTTCTGATAACAGCGTTCGCAAAAGTATTAAAATGTTTGCTTCTTTTTCATTTAGCAGTGTACCTATTTCATAAACGGTTAAAGGTTTTCTATTCTTTAATAAGTTAACAATAGTAATAGGTTTTATAGAAGAAGTTTGTTTTTGTTGTAAACAAACATCACAAATACCACATTCTTCAACTACACTTTCATTAAAGTAATCTAGTAATTGTATGCTCCTACAAACTTCATTGTTTTTTATGAAGGTTAATAAGTCTTTGTTTTTTTGTTTTTTTTGTTCTAAATAAAGATGAATATTTTTAGAAACTTTATTTACAGTTTTATCATCTTCTCTCGGATGTAAAAAGAATAATTCTGAATTATTAGTTGCTTTGTTATATTCCAATAATCCCTTTTCAACCATGCTTTCTAGCTCTTTAATTACTTGCCATGAAGTAATTGCTGCTTTCTTAGCGATGTAAAATTCATCAATTTTTACAGGCGCTTCAAATACACCGCCATATAAACGTAAGAATGTTTGTATAAAGTTTCTTGAAGAAGGGTTTTGCTGAGAATATAATAAAACTTGCTTACTAGAAACAGTAAATTGAATGGTAGATTTTTGTTGAAAATTAGAATTCAATTCAATAATACCATTACTATTTAATATTTGTAAGGCATTGTAGGTTCTATTAGGAACTAATTTATATTTATTGCAAAACTCTAAAAAATTAAAATCAAAAGCAGTTTCAATAAACTCTCCTTTAGCTATTTGAAATTGTTGATACAATTTTCGATGAACAATTTTTATATCATCAATAGTTGGGAGTGATTTATTTAATAGTTCTTTGCTTAGTTTAATATCATTTTCATTAGTTAAAACAACTGAAAAAGCTTTGTTGCCATTTCGTCCACCACGACCAGCTTCTTGAATGTAATTTTCTATAGATGCAGGAAGGTTTAAATGAATAACAACACGAACATTTGGTTTGTCAATACCCATACCAAATGCATTAGTAGCAACTATAATTGGTGTTTTTTCGGTAATCCAATTATCAAAAGAAATTTGTTTTTCAATACTAGTTAATCCACCATGATAAAAACTACTTTTAAAACCATTTGCATTTAAATACGAACAAATTTCTTTTGTTTTAACCCTTGAATTGACATAAACGATTGCAGGAGCTTTCGTTTTTATGAAAATTTGTTTCAGCTTATGAAGTTTATCATCAGTCTTAAAAATTTGATAAGCTAAGTTTTCTCTATAAAAAGATTTTTTTAAAACTTTTGGAGCTTCTAAATCTAAAGAGAGAATAATATCATTAATTACTTTTTTAGTAGCAGTAGCTGTTAAAGCAATAATATTAGTATTAGGGTGTAGTTCTTT
Organism: Tenacibaculum ovolyticum DSM 18103; assembly: GCF_000430545.1. GTDB lineage: Bacteria > Bacteroidota > Bacteroidia > Flavobacteriales > Flavobacteriaceae > Polaribacter > Polaribacter ovolyticus. Next base: position 869,560 of record NZ_KE387163.1, on the reverse strand, counting down.
TAGAATAGATATATTTTGATAAGAAGGTCGAAAATCATGTCCCCATTCAGAAATACAATGCGCTTCGTCAATCGCTATTAAATTTACATTTAATTGTTTTATTTTTTCTTGAATAAAACGGGATTGTAAACGTTCGGGAGAAAGATATAAAAATTTGGTTTTACCGAATCTTATATTGTCAAATAATGTAATTATTTCATCTTGAGAACTTCCTGAAGGAATTACAGTTGCTTTTATACCTTTGCTAGTAAGACTTTCAACTTGGTCTTGCATTAAAGCTATTAAAGGGCAAATAACAATGCATACTCCTTCATTTACCAAAGCGGGAATTTGAAAACATATAGATTTTCCTCCTCCAGTTGGTAATAAAACAACAGTGTTTTTACCTTTTAAAACAGTAGTAATAATTTCTTGTTGAGGAAACCTAAATGAATTATGCCCCCAATAATGTTGTAATATTTTTAAAGATTCTTCATACATCGTCTTATAACGATTGTAAAATGAAATCGCAGCGTTCTTTAACTGTCCCGAAAGGAACATTGATAATTTCGTATCCTAATTCTTTATAAGATTCCTTTAAATAAGTATCAATTTTTACAGCTTGTTCAAAAGTTTCGTAACGCTCATTATCAGATAGATATATTTTTTTCCAAGGCGCACACATAAATACTTTCGTATATAAATATTTATTACTTTTTTCTTTATAAATAGCAGGGTATTCATTGCCTAAATAATTCATATACGCATGTACGTCAGGAATTCCCCTATCAAAAAAAACAATATCTGTATCATTTTTTTCGGCTTCTATGTATTGTTGCTCTCTACCTTCTAATAACATCTGACTAAAAAGTAGTGGTTGTTCTAAAAACAATTGATCTATTCCTTCTTTTTGAGCTTTGAGTGTTACTTCTCTTGAAATTTCAGGCATGCAATTATACCCCAGATTTATAAACTCTCTTAAAATTGAAGACTTACCTGTACCAGGTCCTCCTATTAAAACTATTTTTTGTTGCATAGTGCAAAAATATAAGTTTCAATTTATAAATGTAATAAATAGTGTAATTTTGTGCTTCATCTATTTTAAGATTATTTATGATGAGAATTATTTTTTAAATTTTTTATAAAACATTATGTCAGATAGAGAAGCATTTTACAGTAAATTAAAAGTACAATTAGATGATACTACAAAATTTCCTAGTAAATATTTGTATAAATTTATTGTGCCAACAGATGCAAATCAAGAAGAAGAGGTAAAGAAAGTGTTTAATGGAGGTGGAGCTGTTATTGAAACAAAAAAATCAAAAACAGGTAAATACATTAGCCTTTCTATTTTTTTAATTGTTAAGAGTGCAGATGAAGTAATTGCTTATTACAAAAAAGCAGATGTTATTAAAGGTATAATTTCACTATAAAATGAAGAAGTTTCTTTTGTTTTTTTTAATGGTTTTGATGGCGAGTTATTCTTTTTCTCAAAAAGATAAAGAATTGTTTCGTATAAATAATTCGCCAGTAATGGTTTCTGAATTTAAACAAGTATATGAGAAAAATTTAGAACTGGTTGTAGATGATAGTTCTAAAGACATAGATAAATATCTTGAATTGTTTATAAATTATAAATTAAAAGTAAAAGAAGCCTATAGGTTAAAATTAGATACTTTAAAAAGTTATAAGCAAGAGCTAAAAGGTTATGAAAATAATTTATTAGCTCCTTATTTACAAGATGTAAAATATTTAAATAAGTTAATAAAGCAAGCATACAAAAGAAAAAAAACGGAAGTTAAAGCAAGTCATATTTTAATCAAACTACCTAAAAATGGAGTTGAATTAGATACATTACCTTTATACAAGAGAATTTCTAATGCTAGAAACAGACTATTAAACGGAGAATCTTTTGAAAAAGTTGCCAAAGAAGTATCAGAAGATCCATCTGTAAAAATAAATAGCGGTAATTTAGGTTATTTCTCTGCTTTTACAATGTTACATGCGTTTGAAAATGCAGCCTACAATACACCTTTAAATGAAGTTTCTGAACCATTTAAAACAAAATTTGGTTATCATATTTTAAAGGTTACTGGAAAAAGAGCATCTAAAGGAGAGTTTGAAGTTGCTCATATTTTAATTAAAAAATCAAAAAAAGGTAAAGTAAAGATTGATTCGCTCTATAGAAAAATACAGTTAGGAGAGGAGTTTGAAGAAGTTGCTAAAAAGCATTCTGACGACAAAGGAACAGCCTCTTTAGGAGGGAAGTTACCAAGATTTGGAACCGGAACAATGGTTGAGGATTTTGAAAATAATGTAAGATTATTAAAACAAGAAGGGGATTATACAAAGCCATTTAAAACTAAATTCGGATGGCATATCGTTAAGCTGTTAAAAAAATATCCGTTAGGTACTTTTGAAGAGGTTAAAAAACAATTAACCAATAAAGTGAAAAAGTCTAATAGAGCAAGTTTGTCAAAACAAGCAGTTTTAAATAGATTGACAGCTAATTATAAAATAGTAGAAAATAAAAAAGCAATAAATGTTTTTTTAACATCTGAAATAAAGGAATTAAAAAAGCAAAAATTAAATAAGGTATTGTTGTCTATTAACGATAAGAAAATTTATCAAAAGACTTTTTTTAAATTTATAGAGCGTAAATACAATAAATCAATAAGTAATTTATATAAGCGATTTAAGAATAATCAAATTATAGAGTATTTTAAAAATGATTTAATAAACACAACACCTCAATATAAAAACACGTTATTAGAGTATAAAGAAGGGCTGCTGTTGTTTAATTTGATGCAAGAAAAAATTTGGAATAAATCATCAAAAGATACATTAGGCTTAAAAGAGTTTTATAGTTTAAATAAAGTGAAATATAATGGTGAAAAACTTGATAGTATAAAAGGTCAAGTAATTAATGATTATCAAAAAAAAATAGAAGAAGATTGGATTAGAAGTTTAAAAGTGAAAAATAAAGTTAAAATAAGAGAAAGAGAATTAAATAAGTTTAAAAAAATATATAATCAATAAAAGGTGAAGAAAATATTCTATTTATTTGTGTTATTACTTATCGTTTCTTGTGATTTTATTAGTTTAAAAACTAATAAGGTTACTCTACATAAGCCTATTGCTACAGTTTATAATAAAAATTTGTACAAAAAGGATATTGAGGAGTTATTACCTAAAGGTATTACAAAAAAGGATAGTCTTGTAATTGTAAAAGGACTTATTAATTCTTGGGCTAAAAAACAATTACTATTAGCTAAAGCAGAAGAGAATATTTCTAGTGTTAATAGCGATAAAATAGAGAATTTAGTAAATAGCTACAAGAAAAGTTTATATATAAATGGGTATAAGGAACGTTTAATAAAACAACGGTTAGATACTATTGTTAATCAAGAAGAAATTAATAGGTATTATCAGAAAAATAAAGAAAATTTCAAACTAAATGAAGAACTAATACAGTTTGATTATGTTCATTTTGGTAAAGATTTTTTAGATAAAGAAGAGGTAGTAAAAAGTTTTAAATTTTCTAGAGAAGAAGATTTAGATAGATACTTGTTAAACTTTAAATCTTATCGATTACAAGATTCAACTTGGGTACCATTCTCTTTTTTAAAGAAAAAAATACCCCCTTTTCAGGCTGAAACTCAGCAAAATTTGTTAAAAATATCTAAATACATACAAAAAGAAGATAGTTTAGGAGTATATTTGGTCGCTGTAAAAAAAATGTTACTAAAAAATACGGTAGCACCTTTAACATTTGTGAGTTCTAGGATAAAACAAATTATTTTACACAAACGAAAATTAGAATTAATTAGAGAGATAGAAAAAACGTTGATAAATGATGCAATTCAAAACAAAAACTTTAAAGAATACTAGTATTTTATTTACCATTTTTTTAGCTAGTTTGGGTGTTGTAAATGCACAGAAAACTAAAATTGATGGTGTTGCTGTAGTAATTGGTAAAAATATTGTTTTAGATTCTGATATAGATAAATTTAAACAAGAAGTTGAGTTAAGGAGCGAAGGGAAAGTTAAGATTTCTAATTGTGAAATGTTAGAAGAATTAATGGAACAAAAATTATTAGCGCATCATGGTGTGATTGATAGTGTTGTTGTTGCACAAGCAGATATTGATAGTAAGGTGGCAAGAAGTATCGCTTATTTTACAAATGAGTATGGTAGTGAAGAAAAAGTGATTAAAGCATATGGTTTTAATGATATTGAAGATTTAAAGAAAGAATTAGGTAGAGTACAAAAGGAAAATCTTCTTATAGAAAAAGAGCAGCAAAAAATAACAGAAAATGTTGATGTAACCCCTGAAGAAGTAAGAGTATATTTTAAAGGGTTAAATGATAAAAAAGAACTGCCAGAAATTGCTGCAGAAGTTGAAATAGCACAAATTGTATTAAAAGCTGAACCAACTAAAGAAGAAAATGATCGTATTATAAATAAACTTAACGAAATTAAAAAACAAGTTGAGGGAGGAGCTAGTTTTAAATTAAAAGCAATTATAAATTCAGAAGATCCTAGTGTTACACAAAATAGTGGTAATATGGGGGTTATAACAAAAGAAACTGGTTTTGTAAGAGAATTTAAAGAAGTAGCTTTTTCATTAGAAGAAGGAGAAATTTCTGAACCTTTTAAATCTCCATTTGGGTATCATATTATTTTATTAAATAAAATAAGAGGAAATGGACGTGATGTTTCTCATATATTAATGCAACCAGAAATTGCAGACGAGAAGTTAAAAGAAACAAAAGAAGAAATAGAGAAGATTATAAAAGAAATAAAAGAAGGTAAGTTAACTTTTGAAGAAGCGGCTAAAAAGTACTCTGAAGATAAAGATACAAGGAATAATGGAGGTTTAATAATTAATCCATACACACAAGAAACTACTTTTGAGTTAACAAGAATGGCTCCAGATTTATTTGGAAGAATTAGTGAACTTAAAAAAGGAGATTTGTCAGATGTTTTTTATGATGAAACACGTGAGGGTGAGAAAATGTATAAAGTAATTTTCTTGAAAAATAAAACTGAAACACACAAAGCAGATCTTGTAGAAGATTATGTAAGAATGCAACAGTTTGCTTTAGCTAAGAAAAAAGAAGAAGCTATAAAAAAATGGTCGAAAGAAAAAATACAAGAGACTTATATTAAATTAGGTAATAATTATAAAGATTGTACCTTTAAAAAAGATTGGAGAAAAGAAAATAAATAAGAACTAATAATTTAGTATATTGTGATTCCTGCGTTTAGCGGGAATCTTATTTTATAATAGTTTGTAAATTAATATCCTTGAGGAAGAAATTTTAAAAAAAAACATATGTCAGACGTGGTTGCTGTAAATAATTTAGTAAAAAAATTTAGTCAATTACAACAAGAAATTGGTAAAGTTATAATTGGGCAGCAAGAGGCTGTTAATTATACATTGTTATCAATTCTTTGTGGAGGTCATTCTCTTTTAATAGGTGTGCCAGGGTTAGCAAAAACATTACTGGTAAACACTATTTCAGATGTGTTAGGTTTACAATTTAGCCGTATTCAGTTTACACCAGATTTAATGCCTTCTGATATTTTAGGAAGTGAAATATTAGATGAAAATCGTCAGTTTAAATTTATAAAAGGACCTGTTTTTTCAAACATTATTTTGGCAGATGAAATTAATCGTACACCACCAAAAACACAAGCAGCTTTATTAGAAGCAATGCAAGAAAAATCTGTTACGGTTTCAGGACATCATTATAAATTAGATTTACCTTTTTTTGTGTTAGCAACACAAAACCCTATTGAGCAAGAAGGAACATACCCTTTGCCAGAAGCTCAGTTAGATAGATTTATGTTTTCTATTCATTTAGAATATCCAACGTTTGAAGAAGAAGTAGAAGTTGTAAAAAGTACAACTTCAATAATCAATCAAAATGTAAGCTCAATACTTTCTTCACAAGAAATTATAGGAATACAAAAGTTAATTAGAAAAATACCTGTAGCAGATAATGTAATTGAATATGCTGTTGGTTTGGTGGGGAAAACACGCCCAAAATCTGATAAATCAACAGAACTAGTTAAAAAATACATTGATTGGGGTGCAGGACCAAGGGCTTCTCAAAATTTAATATTAGGAGCTAAGGCCCATGCAGCGATTAATGGAAAGTTTTCACCAGATATAGAAGATGTTCAAGCAGTTGCTATTCCAATATTATCGCATAGAATAGTTAAAAATTACAAAGCAGAAGCAGAAGGAATTACTGTTAATGAAATTATTAAATCATTGTTTTAAAATTTCCAATAATAATATTAAAAACTCTAAGAGTTAGAGAAAACTATTTATAAATTAAATACTTTTCTCTAACCTTTTTGAAAGTTTTTAAATCTTTTTGCCAAGTACTTTTAATATTTTCTTCAGAGACACCTTGTATTATTTGTTGCTGTAGTTTTTTTGTTCCAGCTAGTTTTGTGAAAAAAGAATTAAAAAAGTCTTTTTTAGGAGACTCTTTATAAGCTTTTAATAACCATGATAAGTTTAGATTAGAAAGAGTGTCGTTTTTTTGTAAATCTTCACCATAACATAATTGCCCTTTGTACTTTGGGTATTTAGCACCTTCGTTTGGCTGCGGTGTATATTTAAAATTAGATTTTTTTAAATAAGGAGAACCATAAATTTGAAATTGCTTTTTAGTTCCTCTACCAGCAGAAATATTTGTCCCTTCAAAAAAGCATAAACTAGGGTATAGGTTTATAGCAGCATCATTAGGTAAATTAGGTGATGGTTTTATAGGTAAACTATATTTATAGTTGTGTGTGTAGTTTTCTAAAGGAATCACTGTTAAATCACATGTAATTCCGTTTTCTAACCATTTTTCACCATTAATCATTTGTCCATATTCACCAATGGTCATACCGTAAACAATAGGTACTGGATGCATACCTACAAAGCTTTTATGAGCTGTTTCTAATATAGGACCATCAATATAATGTCCGTTAGGGTTTGGCCTATCTAAAACAATAACAGGAATACCTATTTCAGCACAAGCTTCCATTACATAATGTAGTGAAGAAATATAAGTGTAAAAACGAGCTCCTACGTCTTGAATATCAAAAACAACAACATCAATATCTTTTAACTGTTCAGAAGAAGGTTTTTTATTTTTACCATATAAAGAAATAATAGGCAGTTTGGTTTTTTGATCGATACCGTCAATTACAGTTTCACCAGCATCAGCTTTACCACGAAAACCATGTTCGGGAGCAAAAACTTTTTTTACAGTAATATTATTGTAATTGTGTAAATAATCAACTAAGTGGTGTTGTACAAATTTTGACCCCATTGTATTTGAACTTACCTCGGCTCTTTGTAAAACATTTAAAACAGATGTTTGATTGGCTACAATTGCAATGTTTTTTCCTTTTAGTTTAGAGGTGTATAAGCTAATTCTATCTGCACCTGTTTTTAATATAGGTATCGTTTTATTAACTTTTTTTACGGCTGGTTTTTGTTGTTTGACACAAGAAGTAAATTGAAAACTAATAACTAATAAAAATAAAATATGGCAACTAAAATTGTTTTTCATTTAATGGAGTATTATAAAATATAAAATTACTACTAAAAAATCTTTTTTTAAGTGAAAGAGTGAATAATTTAAAAGATACGTATCATAATATTAATTACTTTTGAATTTATTAAAAAATGGATAACTTTTGAATTTTGAATTATTTATAGCCAAACGAATTATTGCTAGTAAAGAATATAAGAGCAATATTTCGTCACCAATAATTAAAATAGCAACTATTGCTATTGCTTTAGGAATTGCTATCATGTTAATATCAGTATCGATAGCAGCTGGTTTTCAAATGAAAATTAGTGATAAAATGACGGGGTTTAAAGGGCATGTTCAAATCGTAAATTACGATACAAATAATTCGGATATTTCTACAGTTCCTATAAGTAAGAATCAAGATTTTTACCCAGAATTTAAAAATATTGAAGGGATTAAAAATGTTCAAGTTTTTGCAAATGTGGGTGGTATTATAAGAACTCCTACCGATTTTGAAGCAATTATATTTAAAGGAGTATCATCAGATTATGATTTTTCTTTTTTTAAGGAGTATTTAATAAAAGGACGTATACCTAATTTTAATCAAGAAAGAAATAAAGAAATAATAATATCTGAAGCTATTGCTAATAGATTGCATTTTAAATTAAACGATACGATTCAAACTTTATTTAGTGCAGAAAAAAGTAGGTTAAAATACAAGATGAGAAAACCTATTATTGTAGGAATTTACAATACAGGGTTTGAACAATTTGATAAAACAATGTTAATTGGTGATATTAGAGAAGTGCGTCAAATTAATAGATGGAATAAAGATCAAGTTGGAGGGTTTGAAGTTTTAATTGATGATTTTGATCAATTAACACAAAAAGGAAATGAGATATACAGTAATATAGGAGCAACATTAAATAGTATTACCATTGTAGATAACTATCCGAAAATTTTTGAATGGATTAAACTATTTGATAATAATGTGTGGTTTATTATTGGTATTATGATTTTAATAGCAGGAATTAATATGATTACAGCTTTGTTAGTTTTAATACTAGAGAGAGTGCAAATGGTAGGTATATTAAAAGCTTTAGGAGGTGCTAATTGGAGTATTCAAAAGATATTTTTATACAATGCTTCTTATTTGATTTTAAAAGGATTGTTTTGGGGAAATCTAATAGGAATAGTATTTCTTTTAATTCAAAAATATTTTAAGGTGATTAGTTTAGATTCCGCTACATATTCAGTAGCAACAGTACCTGTTTATATTAGTTTCTGGGCAGTATTACTTTTAAGTTTAGGAACATTGTTATTGTGTTTCTTAATGTTGGTTATTCCATCTTATATTATTACTAAAATACTGCCATCAAAATCCATCAAGTTTGCATAAAAAGATTAATCAGTAAACCAATCAAATTGGCTTTTGATGATAGTGTCTTTATTTTCTTGAATATGTTTCTTAAAAGCTTTTGATACAGATGATAGGTTTTTAGACTTTAGCCAAATTAAATTCCAATTGGTTTCGATAGGTAAATCTTTTATATTAAGAATTTGTAGTTCACCTTTTAGTAATTCGTTTTTAATGCCAATTACCGGCATTATTGAAATACCTAAGCCCGCAATTACTGCTTGTTTTACAGCTTCATTTGAGGTGAGTTCCATTTTTTTTTGAATTTTAATTTTATGTTTTATTAAATATTTCTCCATTGCTAAACGAGTTGCAGAGCCATTTTCTCTAAAAATAAAAGGGGTTTTATTTAATTCTTTTAATATTGATTTCTCAGTAGTTTTATAATTTTTGCTAGCGACAAAATAGAGTCTGTTTTTCATTAATTCTATGCGTTCAGTATTTAGTTTTTTTGGAATTGTAGAAACCATAGCAAAGTCACATTCATTGTTTTCTAGACTTCTAATCACACTCATCTTATTGGTGACATCCATTGTTAAATCTACCATTTCATTTTTTTTTATAAAATCAGATAAAAAATAAGGCATCGCATATTTAGCTGTAGAAACGATAGCAATTTTTAATTTACCAGCTAATTTTCCTTCAAAAATTGCAGATTTATAGTTTATAGCTTCTACTTCATCTAAAATTTTACCAGCAGTACTAGAAATCTCTTCTCCAAATTCTGTTATATATAATTTTCTTCCAACTATTTCAAAAAGGGGTAATTTAAATTGATCTTGAAAATTCTTCAACTGAATAGATACAGCTGGCTGTGTTAAAAATAGTTGCTCAGAAGCTTTAGTTACACTTTTAACTTCTGCTATTTTTCTAAATATTTCTAATTGATGTAATGTGTAGGTCATAAAATATTTTAATGTATTCCATAATAAATATAAATAAAAATATATGGAAAAAACATTATTTCTTTGCCAAATATAAGAATCAGTCTCGTAGAAATTATAAAGGAAAGAATTATGGCAAACGCAACTTTAGAAGCATTAGAAGTTATGAATGAAACAACAGGTAAACAATTAAAATTAATTGATGGTAAGTTTACAAAAAGAGAAGTATTAAATATTATTGGTGATGTTGTAAACCTAAAAATTAATTTTCATAAACTACAAAGGCTATCTAGAACAGAAGGGAATATAAATGATGAATGTACCTATGATAATTCTAGAATTACTGAGTTAATTACTGATAAAACAGCTATGAAAGCTTTTTTAAACTCATTAGAAAATAATGGACGTAATATAAAAGTTTCGAGCACAATACATATTTCTATAGAAGATTAATTTTTGTGTAGATTTGAATCCCCGAGTAGGAAAGGCTGCCTAAAAATAGATTTTCCTACTTTTTTACCTTAATTGATATTTATTTTTTTAATTAAGGATGTTATTTTAATGGCTATTTTATAAAATGATTTATTTGTGCTCTTTAATATTCTTTAAAGTGTTAAGAGCAAGTAATGAAAGTACTATTTTTTAGAAAATGACTAAAAAGAAGTACCTTTGCATTTGTAAAATTAAGAAATGAAATACGCAAAAAATATACTAGAAACTATAGGTAATACACCGTTAGTTCAATTAAATTCTGTAACTAAAGAAATTGAAGCTTTAGTTTTAGCAAAGGTAGAAACCTTTAATCCGGGAAATTCAATAAAGGATAGAATGGCATTAAAAATGATTGAAGATGCTGAAGCTGATGGTCGTTTAAAGCCAGGAGGAACTATCATTGAAGGAACATCAGGGAATACAGGTATGGGATTGGCTTTAGCAGCTATTATAAAAGGGTACAAATGTATTTTTGTGATTTCTGATAAGCAGTCTAAAGAAAAAATGGATATTTTACGTGCGGTAGGAGCAGAGGTTATTGTTTGTCCAACGAATGTAGAGCCAGAAGATCCTCGTTCGTATTATTCAGTTTCTAAGCGTTTAGGAGATGAAACTCCAAATTCATGGTATGTTAATCAGTACGATAATCCATCAAACGCTATCGCTCATTACGAACAAACCGGGCCAGAAATATGGGAGCAAACTGAAGGTGAAATTACTCATTTAGTAGTGGGAGTTGGTACTGGAGGTACAATTTCTGGAACAGCTAAATTTTTAAAAGAGAAAAACCCAAATATTAAAATTTGGGGAGTGGATACATATGGTTCTGTGTTCAAAAAATATCATGAAACAGGTATTTTTGATGAAAATGAAATTTATCCATATATCACAGAAGGAATTGGAGAAGATATACTTCCAAAAAATGTTGATTTTTCTGTAATTGATGGATTTACTAAAGTAACAGATAAAGATGCTGCTGTTTATACACGAAAAATAGCAAAGGAGGAAGGTATTTTTGTTGGTAATTCTGCAGGTTCAGCAATTAAAGGAATATTACAATTAAAAGAACATTTTACAAAAGATGATGTTGTAGTTGTTATATTTCATGATCATGGAAGTAGGTATGTAGGTAAGATGTTTAATGATGATTGGATGCGAGAAAGAGGTTTCTTAGAAGAGAAAGGTACTACTGCAGAAGATTTAATAAAGTCACATATTGATAAATCATTAATAACAGCACAAACAGAAGAATTAGTCTCACACGCTATTGAAAGAATGCGTGATTATAAAATTTCTCAAATACCTGTAAGAGATGTTAATGGTTTTGTTGGTTCTGTAGATGAATCAGCTTTATTACGTAGTTATATTGAAGATAAAAATATAGCGGATAAGCCTATAAAAGAAGTAATGGGAGCTTTATATCCAGTAGTAAAATTAAATGCATCAATTGATGAAGTTTCTAAATTAATAACAAAAAATAATCAAGCTGTGTTAGTTGATTTAGAAAACGGGAAACATCATATTATAACTAAGTACGATATTATAAGTGCTATATAATTCGAATAGAGTAATAAGATTAACTATTTTCTATATTTTATAAAATACAAAAAGCCCGCTCGTTTGAGTGGGCTTTTGTTATTTAACTAATTCAAATAGTTTACACAATGAAAACAGTTTACAAGGTTATTTTCAATTTTGTTTTTAATCAATAATTGTGCCGTAAGTCTTTTTTTTTAAATTAAAATACTTTTTATATTAAAAAATAGTGTTTCTTCGATGGGGTTTCTGGTAGTAACGAACTTATTTTTCATTAAATATAAAAGCCTATTCAAAAGAATAGGCTTTTATTAATTTATTAATTCAAATAATTTACACAATGAAAACAGTTTACAAGGCTTTTTTCATATACTTAACTTAATAAGTACTAGGCAAAAGTAAAAATTAAACAGTGTAAAATAGTACTGAATTAGTCAATTGACATTTTTTTAACATTAAAACGTTAAAATGTTAAGGAATTATTAATTAATTAGCATGTTTATGTGCTTTGTAAGATGATCGTACTAAAGGGCCACTTTCAACATACATAAATCCCATTTCTAAACCTAATGTCTCATATTTTTTAAATTGTTCAGGAGTAATAAACTCTTTAAGTGGTAGATGTTTTTTACTAGGTTGTAAATATTGACCTATAGTAATAATATCTAATCCTACGCCACGTAAATCTTTCATTGTCTGAATAACTTCATCCTCAGTTTCACCTAAGCCTAACATTATTCCAGATTTAGTACGCATTCCTTTTTCTTTTAAGTATTTTAAAACACTTAAACTTCTATCATATTTCGCTTGAATACGAACTTCACGAGTTAATCTACGAACTGTTTCAACATTATGAGAAACTACTTCTGGAGCAACTTCAATAATTCTGTTAATTTGTTTTTCGTTTCCTTGAAAATCAGGGATTAATGTTTCTAAAGTTGTATTTGGGTTTGCTCTACGAATAGCGTTTACTGTTTCTGCCCAAATAATAGAGCCACCATCTTTTAGGTCATCTCTATCAACAGATGTTAATACAGCATGCTTAATACTCATTAATTTAATAGAACGAGCTACTTTTTCTGGCTCATCCCACTCTACAGTTTCAGGTCTTCCTGTTTTTACGCCACAAAAACCACAAGAACGAGTACATATATTACCTAAAATCATAAAGGTAGCAGTTCCTTCTCCCCAGCATTCACCCATGTTAGGGCAGCTTCCACTAGTACAAATCGTATTTAGTTTGTATTTATCTACTAAACCTCTTAAGTCAGTATATTTCTTACCAACAGGTAATTTTACACGTAACCACTTTGGTTTTTTTACTCTTTCAGGTATTACTAAAGATTCGTTTGCCATTCGATAAAAATTGAAATGCAAATTTACAAAGAAAAGAATTATAAATTCACTAAAAACCAAATACTAAATCCAACTAAAAAAACAATTCCCGTAATACTTAAAATACGTAAAGGCAATTTTGGTCTATTCTTTTTAGGAGTATGCTTTCCTGTAATCAGTATATAATTTAAAATAGCATAAAAAGGGGCTGTTAAAAATGATAAAATAGTTGCTGTTTTAACTAAGAATCCCATATCGGCCAAGAAGTATTTTAGTACAATAAAAGTACCAATGGCAAGAAAGAGTATCCAAAACCAATAGTTTAGCTTATTTTTTTTACTAAAGAGTAAATTAGATGTTTTTGTCATTGCTCTTGGTGAAGCATCTAAAGTTGTTAAAGTTGTACTAAACATTGTTGTAAACGCTGCAATACCTATGAATAAATATGAAAAACTCCCTAGGTTTTTTGTGTATAAATTTATTAATTGTGAAGCAAAAATATTTCCTTTATTAGAAAAATATTCTCCTGATCTATACATTACTAAGGCACCAAGTATAAGAAAACACACGCTTAAAAAAAATGTACCTAAATAGCCAATGTTAAAATCAAAAATAGCATGTTTTGGTTTAATTTTTTCGAAAGTTGTTTTGCTTTTTTCGACAGACCATAATGAATGCCAAATTGAAATATCTAAAGGAGCAGGCATCCACCCTAAAAAAGCAATTAAAAAAGTGATTTGTGCTGTTCCACTAGGTATTATTTGTTGAAATGTGAATCCTTTTTGAGTACTGAATATGGCAACATTTACAGCTATAATTGTACTTACTGTTAATATAATAATAATGTATTTCATTAAATTATCAAGAAGCTTATATTTTCCGATACCTAATATAATAATACTTATAAATAATATAATTACAGACCAGATAACCAAGTCGTTAGTAAGACCAAAAATAGTTGAAGCTAAGCTAGCAGTTACTATTGTTACAGCTGCTTGAATAGTAAACATAGTAGCAAAATTTAAAATGTAATAACAAATTAATACACCTTTACCAAGTTTTTTATAACCATCTAATAATGTTTCACCAGTTGCTGTTGCATATCTTGGACCAAATTGAAAGAAAGGGTATTTAAAAATATTTACAATTAATAATGCCCAAAGTAGACCAAAACCAAAGTCGGCACCAGCTCTTGTAGATTGTACAAGATGAGATACACCAATAGCTGCACCAGCAAATAATAAGCCAGGGCCAAGAATACTTGAAAGAGATTTTTTCATAATGGGGAATGAAAATAAAGTTATTAAAAAGGGGCGAATTTATTCTGAGATGTTACAATGTTTTGATAACCTGAGAATTAAAACCTTGGTAAGTTAAGCTTTCTTTATTATTTCAGCTAATAATTTTTTAGCTCTCAATAATTTTATTTTAACGTTATTCATTGGTTCACTAATTATTTCAGAAATTTCTTTGTAGCTTAATTCTTGAAAAAAGCGTAAATTAATTATTTCTTGGTATTTAGGTTTTAACTTTTTAATATCTTTTAAGAGTTTTGCTAAATTTTGTTCCGTAATAATTTTATCTTCAGGAGAAGGAGATTTGTCAACAACTCGAAAAGCGGCTTCTTCTTGTTCTTTAGAAGTGTCTACTAAAATAGATGTTTTTTTCTTCCTTAAAGAATCAATATAAACATTTTTAGAAATAGAAATTAACCATGTTTTAAATTGATATTTTTCATCAAATGTATGAATTTTATCAAAAGCTTTAGAAAAAGTACGAATGGTAATATCTTCAGCATCATTATCATTTTTAATTTTTGATAACTGGTAATGATATACATTCCCCCAAAAGGTATCTAATAGAAAGTTAAAAGATAATTGATTTCCTTTTTTAGCTAACTGAATATGTTCAAGTACTTTTTCTTTATTTACTTCCAATGTGTAGGTTTAGAAATTGTATTTGATAAATATAATGATATTAAACAAATGTTAAGTATTAATATAAAAATCAATGATTGAATTTTAGGCATTAAAAAACACCAAAATAGCTGTGAAATGTAATATTAAAGTAAGAGATATTAACTTTCGTGTTCAGGTTCACTACAAGAATCAAATTGATCAGGTGTTTTACCACAAAAACCACATGCTTCACCGCTTTCATTTAATACAGGGTTTTGACTAGCACAAGTACCAGCAAATTCACCATCTTTTTTTGCCCAAATTTTTATAGCAATTCCAGCAAAAGCTAAAGCCAACAATCCGAAGGTAACAAAAAATAATTTCATTTTATAGAGTTTATGTACTGCAAAGATACAAAAATGATTATTTATAAAATTTATTTGAGATAGAATTATAGATGTGACTTTTAGTTTTTTTAGGGTCATAATTAATAATCAATTAATTTAAAATAATAACATATGAAAAAATATTTAGCAGAATTATTCGGAACATTTTGGTTAGTTTTTGGAGGTTGTGGTAGTGCAATTTTTGCAGCTGGTTTTCCTGGTTTAGGAATCGGTTTTATGGGAGTTTCTTTAGCTTTTGGTTTAACAGTATTAACAATGGCGTATGCTGTAGGACATATTTCTGGAGGGCATTTTAATCCTGCAGTTTCATTTGGTTTGTGGGCAGGAGGTAAGTTTTCTGCAAAAGAGTTGGTACCGTATATTATATCTCAATTAACAGGAGCAATTTTAGCAGCTGGAGCTTTGTATTTAATTGTTTCAGGTAAATCTGATTTTGAATCTATAGGTGGGTTTGCAGCCAATGGTTATGGAAGTTTATCTCCAGGTGGTTATGATATGGCTTCTGCTTTTATAGCTGAGTTTTTATTAACTATGTTTTTCTTGTTAATTATTTTAGGAAGCACAAATGAAAGAGCACCTAAAGGATTTGCTCCAATAGCTATTGGGTTAGGGTTAACTTTAATACATTTAATAAGTATACCAATAACAAATACATCAGTAAATCCTGCACGTTCTATGAGCCAGGCAATATTTGCAGGTGGTGAATACTTAACACAATCTTGGTTGTTTTGGATTGCACCTATTGCAGGAGCAATTGTGGCAGGATTTATCCATAAATCATTATTTGATAAAGCGTAAAAATTATGTTTAAAATTTGTGATTTCTTGTATATAGCATCTGAAAACTAATAAATTAAAAGAATATCTCAATTTTGTTTTTAATAATAGAACTTTTATTATATTCGGTGAAATTTTTGATGAAATAAGTTATTGTTGATTAAAAATAATACAAAATTTTATATAAAAAAAGTAGTAATAATTAATAAATAAAAAGAAATGTCCCTCGTAAAAAATCAATGTAATATAATATTGCCTCCTGGTGATTCTCATAGAGAAATAACAGAAATTGAACATTCTGGAGATATAACAATACCGCATAGTTTTAATGAAACTCCACCTTTGGTTCCGCATGTAAGAGTTACTAAAGAAGATCATAATATTGCTATTGAAGCTATTGTTTTTATAGATTCAACAGTAGATCGTCCTAAACTTATAGTATCTCAGCTTTTATCTGTTAGTATAGCAGGAGAGTATCAATTACAATTTTTTATTCATTGTAGCGAAGATGAAATTGAAAGATTAAGAGAAAATAGGTCAAGAATCTCATACAAAGCTTTTAGAGTAAAATTCGATACAAAGAATACTGCGATTAATTTTCCAGAAGGTGTTACCCTAGAGCACGTAAAAACGACGCAAACGTTTTTATGGAATATTGATCCTGAAACCTCAAGAGGTACAGAAGTTGGTGTTTTGACTACAACCTAGTT
Source organism: Tenacibaculum ovolyticum DSM 18103 (assembly GCF_000430545.1). Lineage (GTDB taxonomy): Bacteria > Bacteroidota > Bacteroidia > Flavobacteriales > Flavobacteriaceae > Polaribacter > Polaribacter ovolyticus. The sequence goes on along the minus strand of NZ_KE387163.1, from coordinate 852,579 downwards.
CACTATATATAAACAAATTTAAATTACTTAGGTATGTTCAGATGTATTATAATACGTCTGAATGTACCTAAGTATTTGCTATTAGAAAAATTAAATGCTTAAAAAATTAATGTATTTACTTAAACTATTTTTTTTATTAGTTTTTTTTTCTTTACCAATTAAAATCAATTCTCAGGTAAAAAATAAAAAAGATAAAGAACAAATAAATTTACAAAAACCACATATTGAGATTTCAAGAAAAACAGACTTTGATAAAGTGAAGTATTTTTTTTTAAAAAAAAATTGGGATTCAACCCTTGTAAATACTTCAAAGGTATTACAAACATCTAAAAAAAGAAGTAGCCTAGATTACTGCCATTATGTAAGAGGTTATAGTTTTATGAAAAAGAAACTTTTTAATGAAGCTAAAAAAGAATATAATTTAGTGCCAAAAAGTTTTCCTAATTATTACAAAGTTATCAAAAATTTAGGAGGTATTGCTTTCGAATTAAAAGAGTATAAGGAAGCTATTTGTTATTTTGAAACCTTAATGACATCTGAAATTAATACTTCTATAAAAAGTTATGTTCTTCATGATTTAGGTTCTTGTTATTTTCTTTTGTCTAAATATAACAAAGCAGAAATATATCTTTTACAAGCTCATCAAATACAGGAAAAACAAAAGGATACTGTTTTTTTAATTAACTCTTTTACAGACATTGCTAACCTATATTACGTACAGTACAAAGATAATCAAGCTATACCTTATTTTGAAAAAGCGTATAGATTATCAAAAAACTTCAAAAATTTTGAATTAAAGAAAAAAACTTCAAAAAATATGTCTGTAGTAGAAGAAAACAGAAAAAACCTCACTAAAGCGTTGGTATATAGAAAAGAGTTTGAAAGGTGGAATGATTCTTTAAATGATCAAAACGAAATATGGTCTATAGCTCAGGTGGAAAAAAAATATGCTGTTAACAAGAAACAAAAACAAATTAAATTATTAGAAGTTGAGAATAAAGTAAAAATTACACAACGTAATGGCTTTGTAATCTCTTCTATTTTATTGTTATTATTACTAAGTACAAGTCTTTATTTTTATTATAGAAAAAATAAAACTAACAAAATTATTCTAACTCAAAAGAATGAACTAAACACATTAAATGCTACTAAAGACAAACTGCTTTCTGTTATAAGTCATGATTTACGATCTTCTGTAAATGCCTTTAAACAATCGAGTAGTAAGCTTTTAAAAGATATTAATGATAACAATTATGAAAAGCTACCTAAAATAGCCCGTAAGAATACAGCAATAGCGAGTAGTACTTCTAGTTTATTAGACAATATTTTACATTGGGCAACGATACAAAACCATCAACTATATTTCTCTAGAGAATCAGTTAACCTATGTTCGGTAATGGAGCAAACAGCTTACAATTACAAACCTTTATTCGAGGATAAAAACATTATATTTAAAAATACGATTCCTAAATCAGTTTTTGTATGGGCCGATTTAGATTCACTGAAAATAACAACACGAAATTTATTAGACAATGCTATTAAGTTTTCTAAGGAAACTGGCATTATTTCAGTATACTTATATAAAGAAGAAGATGGTTTTTATTATTTTGTAATTGAAGATACTGGAATAGGAATGAGCAAAGAAACACAGGAAGCATTACTTAAAGAAGGAGTACTTCTTAATAAGAAGAAAAACCAAAAAGGATTAGGTACAGGACTAGGTATACAGCTTTGTAAATCAATGATTAAGAGGAATAAAGGGAGGTTTTTAATTGAAAGTACAGAAGGTATCGGAACGAAAATGATTATTGCACTTCCTAAATTAGTTCAAAATGGATAAGGTAAATATTCTAATTATAGAAGATACGGCTGATGATGCATTCGTATTAAGAGAAATGTTAGAACAAAATAACTATAACGTAGTTGCTATAGCAAGTTCTTATCAGGAAGCATTAACGTTATTTTATAAACTAGATATTGATTTAATTATTATTGATGTTTTTTTAGATGGTAACCCAGATGGAATAACCTTTGCAGAAACCATTTCTATAACTCCTAATGTACTTAAACCTTTTGTTTTTTTAACGAGTTCAAAGAATCGTCAAATTTTTGAAAGAGCTAAGCTTACAAAGCCTTTCAGCTTCTTACTTAAACCATTTAATGAGCTTGAGATGTTATATGCTTTGGAGATTGCTGTTGAGAAATTTTATGAGCAATCTAATATTTTTTCTAGTGAAGATAAAAATACTGTCATTAGTCAAGATTATTTATTTATAAAAAAAACAAATGCATTAAGAAAAGTAATGCTCTCTAGTATTCTGTATATTGAAGTAGATGATCGATACTGTAATATTATTACAGAAAAAGAAAAATACATTATTCAAGTTTCATTAGGGAAAATTAGTGAATTACTTGATAATAAAATATTTATACGAACCCACCGAAAGTATATTGTAAACAGTAATGCTATTGAGCAAATTATATTAAACGATAATCTATTAATACTAAAAGGAAATCACAAGGTAACTTTTAGTGGAAAATATAAAAATGTAGTTAAGGATTTTCATATTCTAAAATAAAATAATCTCCATAAAACCTGTAGAACCTATCATTTGAATAGTCTCTGTATTTCTACACATTTATTTCATTTATTCGCACCATTATTCTATAGTACTCACAGCAAAAAAAAGCCAACTCACGGCATCTTTTATATTCTCTTTCTTTTTTAAAAGTAATTTCACTTCAGGAAATTAAATATGGCGCTATATGATTATCCTTTAGTTGTTTAAAGACAAGTGTCTGAGTTAATAAATTCAGAGAATTTATATAATTACAATCAAAAATATAATGTTTTTAAAGCTTCTAAAAGTAGTGGAGCAGAAACCACTTTAATAAACGGTTTCTTTTATAATGTTAAATATAGAAGGAAAGTAAAATTAAACAGGGTATAAAATATTGAAATAATGAGCATAGAAATAGCTGAATTAAGTAAACTAAAAGGAATTAATGCAAAACCATTGGGTACAGAAATTAGTATAAAACCTTATGTAAGTTGGAGTACAAGTATTGTTGATGTTGCGGTATCTCCAGCGGGAACTCTTTGGTGTACTGTTTTACGTCCAGATTCATCTGAAGGAAAAGGAGGTTTTTTAATGATTTATAAAGAAGAGATTTCTGAATTTGAAGACCCAATCATAAAAAAGTTTTATGCAGGTGATGGATATTTTCGCACAGAAATAGCAAGTGATAAACTTGATTTTGAGAAGAATAATTATGTTGTAGTTTACAGCCCTTTAAATGAAGATGAGCCTACTGTTATTAGTGCTTATGTAAATGTTTTACTAGGTAAACCTGAAGAGAACCTAAATGGGTTTTCTGAATGTGAAGGACTTAATATTGTAGATTCAGGAGATGGTATTATGGTGTATTATAACTTTCCTCGTACTCCACTTGGTTTTGATAAGTATAAAGGTTTTGTAGTTGCAAGAAAAGGGAATGAATTAGGGAGTGGAATTGAAATCGCGAAACATCAGATAAACGGAGCTCCAGGAATAATGTATTTACCAATGGGTGACTTAAAAGAAGGAGAGGTTTATAATATATATACAGCATTAAATTCTATAGAAACACCATTAGCTGGTTGTTTATTTGAAATGCCAAAAATTAAATAAGAACTCTTTTTACAGCATTCACAAAAAGACGTTGACTCACAATATTGCTATTATTTACATATTTATCTATTAGTGATTACACTTCATGAAAAAATGTATAAACTATATGAGTTTTTATCAGTTCTGAAAAAAAATATCAGTATTACTTAACCTTACAAGTATTTATTTGTTTTAAGGTGTAATTAGAGGAATTGATTTGGAATTATAGATAAATGAGTAAGAACGGTTGTAAAAATATATATGATTGATACAATACGCATTTAATTTATGTTACAATTAATTAGGAGTGTATTGTGTCAATTTAAAAAGAAGTGGAGTAAAAACCGCTTTAATAAAGGACCCTTTCTGAGGGGGAATACAGAAGGCGAAAACCGAAAAGCCTTATGAGTAGGTAAATTAAAAAAACTTAAATTATGTATGAATTTCTGATTGCGACAGGGAGATCTCACGATGCTTCTACAGATAAAACTGTTGAAATGGCTTTAATTTACAATAATGCTGGAAATGAATATACCAGCGATTATTTTAAGCCTGGAGATTACTCTAATCGAAAGGATGCTTATGAGAATGGACAATTAGACATCTGCGCTAATATAGAAGTGAAAAAAGATGGCAAAAGTATAGATACTGATGATTTTATTGGGGTGAAAATAAAATTCTATGATAAAACTTGGGAACTTGACACAATATGGGTAACAAATCAAAATGGAGGAAGGTGTCGTTTCAATAAAGTAAATAAATTTTTTGGAACGGATTCAGGTATTGGAACTGAAGATAATCCGTTTAGAATAGATTTTGAGCTCGAAACATTGAGTGATACAGACCAAAATACAGAATCTTTTAAAATGGAAGTAACAACTGCTGATGGTGGTGGTACTGATGATAATGTTTACTACAAACTTTTTGATGATACAGGGCATGCATCTAAGACATCTAGGGCTGATTTACCAGGGGATCAATATGAAGGAGGTGAAACAAATACAATACCTTCATTCGATACGTATTTTGGATTACTATCAAAAAATATAACACATATTTTAATCATAAAAGTAGGGAATGATAAGTGGGTGCCAGAGTATATCATAATTACAGAAATATTAGGAAGTAACAGTCAATTTAATGTAATTGATCACCTTCCGCCTGAAGGGTCTCTTGATACGAATCATAACTGGACAAGTGTTCCTGAAAAAGTTTATGACACTAAGATATCAAAGAAAAAAGAAGTGAAAATATAAACAGTAAAAAAATATTTCTATTTTTAGAATGAGCTGGTAGTAATGCTCTCGATATGTCATATTTCTTAGTAGTTTCTAAAGATAGGAAGAATTGATATTATCAGCATTTATTATTACCAGTTTTTTAAGTTCTATACTAGTTTGAGTGAATAGTTGAATTATTTTGAGTTTAGTTTCATGGGGTTTTCTTAAAAATAGTGAATTGAAAGAATTCAATGAAAGCTTATAAATAAGTACTTCTTTTTGGTTGAATATCGTTATGTTTTAATCAAATACCTCTATGGTGTAATTAAGTTGCCTTTAAAAAAAATGATTGTTTTTATATTGGTTATATTTCTCTATAATGTTTTTTTTATCTAATTTAACAACCAACTTAAAACCAAATGTATACGTTAGCTGAAAACGAAAAAGTTAATAATTTTAGAAACTAAAAAATGACTCTACTTCTCTTTAGAAGTAAACATAAAATACTCGCTGTTTTAGTGAGTAAAGTCTAACCCTTCAACTACAAAAAAATCAAAGAAAAGTAATACAATTATTTTAAAAAATACGGTGCAAAAGATTACTCGCATCTAGAAAATACAAAGATTAATATATTTAATTAAAAAAGGAGGATACGATAACTAAATGACATGTCATTAATTATCATATCCTAAACAAACAGGTTGTAAAAAATAATGAAAATTTTAATAATAAACAGTAAAGAACATTGGATAAATGGATGGATGACATCTCCTAAAAGTTTACAAATTGTTCTTAATACACTTCAAAAAATAGGATGTCAAGTAAAAACAATAGAAGTAGAAAAAATTCATGAATTAGAAGAAGTTTTAAAAAAAATAACTAAAGATACTTTAGTTTGGGCTAATGCTTATTGGGTTAATGGAACAAATGATAAACAATATGCAATAAATGAACAACTAGAGAAGTATGATGTACCTTTTCTCGGTTCCAATTTAAATACGTTGCTAAAACTTTTAGAAAAAGATACCTGTCAAAAAGTATTAAAAGAGTCAAATATTCCGATTCCTAACTACTTTATTATTGACCAAAATAATATAGAAAAAGCTAACGAATTGATTAATAATAGTATTCTTTCTTTTCCATTAGTTATAAAACCAGTTAAAGAATCTAGATCTCAGGGGATTACGAAAGTGCACACTGCGGAAGAAGCGAATATTGCAATTAAGAAAATTCATCATAATTACCCAGAAGAAAACATTATAATAGAAGAATTTTTACCTAATAATGATGTTACTTGTGGTTTTTTACGATTAGGTAATGAAATAATGCTATTGCCTAGTTACAATGTTGTTGAAGGGATGGATTGTGTAACTGATATTTTTAGCGAAGATCATTATAAATTACCACCTTCTTATATGACGCAAGAAATGGTTAGTAATCCCAATATCCTTTCTCAATTGGAAAAATACGTGCCAATAATCATAGATACTTTAGAAATAGGAGCTACTACTAGAGTTGATGCAAGATTAGATAAAAATGGAGTTCTTAAGTTTTTTGATGTTAATGGTATGCCTGGGTTAAATTATCCTGCTTCGGCATTGATAAAACAATGCTTTATTCATTTCCCTGACTATTCAGAAGATTATTTATTTGAGTGTTTGATAAACACTATTGTTTTAGAAAATTTAAATAATTACAACATGCCTGTTCCTCCGCTTATGGAAACAAATCATCTTTTTAATTTAAAGAGTGAAACTATTATTAAAAGCATAACTGAATGTAAAAACATACGTATTCCAGAATTAATCAATTAAAATATATTTTAGTTTTTCAAAATGTAAATAACCTAGATAAAAATGAAGAAAATTACATATATCTAGAGGTTAGATAATTGTTCTTTTCGTTTTTACTTATATAGATCTCATGAGTTTTAAAACTTATGAGATCTTTATGAATACGTAAGATTAGAAAATATTGTTCGATTTCTTTCTTAATTTTTTATTTTTAAAAAAATAAGAAATGAACTCCTGAAATTTTCATTAGACTAGATTTTTGAAGTATTGTTATTTCAAGGTGAAATAATAAATATATAAAAACAGGCTTAACTAATTTTTTTCTGTTTTTTTTTGACAAATATTTAGCTTAAATTAAACCTTTTAGCCTTTTGAAGGTCTTAGTAAAAAGCAAACTTATGAAATCAACAATCTTTTGTTTTATTTTAACTTTTACAATTTTATTCATTTCATGTAGTACAGATTCGGCTACAAAAACAGATACTGGTGATTTAATTCCAGTAAATAGTAAACCTAATATTTTATTAATAATAGCTGATGATATGGGGTTAGATGCAACTCCAGGGTTTAATGTGGGAAGTGTAAAACCAACAATGCCAAATCTTCAAAACATGATTAGTAATGGAGTTCGATTTAATAATTTATGGTCATATCCAACATGTACTCCAACAAGAGCAAGTATTTTAACAGGTAAATATGGCTTTAGAACAAATGTGATGAAAGTAAATGATGTATTGTCAACATCTGAGACATCTCTTCAAAAACATTTAGATAATAGTAATTCGGATTATAATCATGCTGTTATTGGTAAATGGCATTTATCAAATGATGTTTTACATCCAACACAAGTGGGAGTTGGCTATTATGCAGGTTTGTTAACAGGAGGTGTACAATCGTATACAAATTGGAATTTTACAGAGAACGGACAGACATCTAATTCTAGTGAGTATACAACTACAAAATTTACAGATTTAGCTATAAATTGGATAGATAAACAAGAAAAACCATGGTTCTTATGGCTGGCATATAATGCGCCGCATACTCCTTTTCATTTACCTCCTACAAATTTACATACCCAATCATTAGCGTCTGATCAAGCAAGTATTGATGCAAACCCACAACCTTATTACATGGCTATGTTAGAAGCTTTAGATACAGAAATGGGAAGATTGTTGAGTTCAATGACTCAAGAAGAAAAAGATAATACAGTAATTATTTTTATTGGAGACAACGGTACACCTAACCAAGTGGTTCAAGAATATGCTAGTCAGCGAGCAAAAGGAAGTGTATATCAAGGAGGTGTAAACGTACCAATGATTATATCTGGTAAAAATATAAACAGATTTAACGAATCGGAAGATGCGTTATTAAATACAACCGATTTGTTTGCAACAATTTCTGATATTGCAGGTACTGGTACTGTAGAGGTAAATGATAGTAAGAGTTTTAAAGAGTTATTTACGGCAGCTAATTCTAATTTTAGAGAATATGCTTATACCGAAATAGGTGAAGATAATGGAACTGTAAATTACACAATTAGAAATGCAACCCATAAGTATATTAAGTTTTCAGATGGTACAGAAGCCTTGTATAATTTAAGTTTAAACTCTTTAGAAAATCCAAACTTATTAAATCAAAATCAATTACCATTAAGTAGTAGTGATGCTACTATAAAAGAAGAATTAATAACAAAAGTGAATAGCTTGCGAGAGTAAAATAATAAGTAATTTTTAAAACGATATATATGAGAAAAATCCAATCAATTAAAGTAGTCGTATTGTTAATAATGATAGTAAGTTTACTAAATGCTTGTAGTTCTAGCGATACAGTGGAAGATTTAGGTGATAATACTTCTGGAGTAACTAATTATGATATTACATCAATTTTATCAAAATTTGACGGTATAGCGGCTGTTTCATATTCTGTTTCGGGTACTGCAGTAACGTTTACAACAACAGATTTACCAAATCATAAAAGCCCATATTGGGGAGTAGGGAATGCATTGTATGAAGCTTACAACGGAACAAATGGTAGTTGGAATCAAAATCCAGGATCAATAGGAGAACAAAATATTACGTTTACAATGCCTTTAAACCCTAAAGAAGCTGCAAATAAAGCAGCAACACCAATGGGACCAATAGGAATATCAAGAAATGGAGTAGTGTTTTTTAATCAATATGCGGCAGGAGGTGCTCCTTTAACAGGAGAGATAAATTCTTTTGATCAATATTTAGGGCATCCAGCAAATACACAATATCATTATCATATTAAACCAAAATTTTTAACAGACACTTTTGGTGAAGATGCTTTTTTAGGCTTACTTTCAGACGGATTTCCTGTATATGGTTCTTTAGAAGACGGTAAAACAATTACAAATGATGATTTAGATGATTATCATGGACATATATCAGCAACGGCAGATTTTCCTAATGGAATTTATCATTACCACATTACAAACGAAGATCCTTATTTAAATGGAAGCGGTTTTTATGGAACGGCAGGAAATGTAACAAGATAATTTTTTGAAAAATTTTATATTTTATACAATTATCATATTCGTTTTAGTTTCTTGTAATCTTAAAAACGAAAAGCAAGATGAAATTCCATTAATAAATGAGGTAACAATTCCGTTTATAAAAAAGAACCGAAATAATACTGGTTTTAAACTTAAAAATGGAATTTTATTTTTTAATGAAAAGCCTTATTCAGGAACCGTTGATGAATATTATTCAAAAGGAAAATTAAAATCGACAGCTACATATTATCAAGGTAAAAAGAATGGTTTTTTTAAAGGATGGTATATGGATGGGAGTAAGTGGTTTAAGCGATTTTATACAAATGGATTAAAATCAGGAGTTCATGAAGGTTGGTTTGATAACGGAAAATCAATGTTTGAGTATCATTTTAATACGAAAGGATTATATAATGGTAAAGTTACTGAATGGTATAAAAACGGAAATTTATTAAAAGAATTTCATTTTAAGGAAGGTAAGGAAGAAGGAAGTCAAAAAATGTGGCAGCTAAACGGAAAGCTAAAAGCAAATTTTGTAACCAAAAAAGGTGAACGATTTGGGTTGATAGGGTTAAAGAAATGTTATACAGTACATACCAAAAATGAAGAATTTAAATAGACAGTTAGGTAAGTGTGAACGAAGAGAAGTAATCTTTATATTACTTGTTTTAATGCTAGTTTTTACTTCTTGTAAAACAGAAAATAAAGTAAATAAAGCAATAACATTACCTTTTTTTAATTCGGCAGAGTTTACACCAGAATGGATTGCTAAAGGTTCACCTGAATATAATAATATACATACAGTTCCTGATTTTAATTTGATAAATCAAGAAGGAAAAACAATAACAAAGCAGTATTACAAGGATAAAATTTATGTTACAGATTTTTTCTTTGCAACTTGCCCAGGTATTTGTCCTGTTCTAGAAAAAAATATGAGTAAACTTCAAGAAGAATACAAGAATGATTCAAATGTTTTATTGTTATCGCATACTGTTATGCCAGTAAAAGATTCTGTTTCAGTTTTAAAAAAATATGCTTTAGATAATAAAATTATATCCACTAAATGGAATCTGGTAACTGGAAATAAAAAACAGATTTATAACTTAGCCAGAAATGGATATTTTGCAGATGAAGATTTTAAGAAAATACAAAACGAAGATGCTTTTATTCATACCGAGAACTTTATATTGGTTGATAAAAAAGGAAGAATAAGAGGTGTTTATAACGGAACCCTAGCGTTAGAAACGAAGAGGTTGATACGTCATATTGAAATTTTGAAAAAAGAAGATTAAATTACGTTTACTTCAATTTCTAAAACAATATTAAAAGTGTTTAAAATCGTTTTTTGTATTTTTTTAGCTAATTCATAAATTTCTTTACCAGTTGCTTCTCCATAATTAACAAGAACTAGCGCTTGTTTTTCATGTACTCCGTAATTACCAAAACGCTTGCCTTTAAATCCGCATTGTTCAATTAACCACCCAGCAGGTACTTTAATTTCTGATTCAGAAACAATATAACTAGGTATTGTTGGAAATTCTTTTTGAATTTTTTCAAAATCTGTTTTTGAAATTACAGGGTTTTTAAAAAAACTCCCGCTATTACCAATCTTTTTAGGGTCGGGTAATTTACTTTGACGAATTGTTATTATAGCGTCAGAAATATTTTTTATTGTTGGTTTTGTAATGTTATTTAAAGCTAGCTCAGATTCAATAGCACCATAAGAAAAATTAAGATCATGCTCTTCTTTAGTTAGTTTAAAACTTACAGAAGTAATAATGTATTTACCTTTTTCTGTAGTTTTAAAGATAGAATTTCTGTAACCAAATTTACATTCGGCATTAGAAAAAGTTACTAACTTGCCAGTGTTAATATCGATAGCTTCAACACGGTTAATGGTATCTTTTACTTCAACTCCATAGGCACCAATATTTTGAATAGGACAGGTACCAACATTTCCAGGTATAAGAGATAAGTTTTCAATACCTCCATAATTTTCAGAAACACACCATAATACAAATTCATGCCAGTTTTCTCCAGCATTTACAGTAATGTATATATCATTATCATTTTCTCTATCAATAGAAATTCCTTTTAAATTTAGATGAACAACAAGTTTTTCAATATTCTTTGTTAATAGCATATTACTACCACCAGAAATTAAAAAAATGTCTTTTTCTGTTTTTAAAAGTTGTTGTAAACCGTATAGCGAGTCAATAGAAACAAAACGTTTAGCATTAATATTAATGCCAAACGTATTGTATTCTTTTAATGATATATTTTCTTTAATATTCAAAAGAATTATTTATTATATTGTTCTAAAGCGATTTTTAAAATTTCTACAGAACGTATTAAATCTGTTTTGTTTAAAACATACGCCATACGAATTTGGTTTTTACCTTCACCTTTAGTTGAGTAAAATCCGCTAGCAGGAGCTACCATAATCGTTTCATTATTATGATTGAATTTTTCTAAAATCCATTGCGCAAAATCATCAGCATCAGCTAAAGGTAATTCAGCAACACAATAAAAAGCCCCTTTTGGGTTGGCTACTTTTACACCTTCAATTTTTTGTAGTTCAGAAATTAATGTATTTCTACGACCTTCATATTCTTCAATTACTTCGTCAAAATAACTTTGCGGAGTGTCTAAAGCAGCTTCACTTGCTAATAAAGCATATGTAGGCGGACTTAAACGTGCTTGCGCAAATTTAATAGCAGTATTTGTAAATTCTTTATTTTTAGAAACGATACAACCAATTCTAGCACCACACATACTGTAACGTTTAGAAACAGAATCTATCATAATAGCGTTTTGATCTAAACCTTCTAAACTCATTACCGAATTGTGCTTTTCTCCATCGTAAGTAAATTCACGATAAACTTCATCAGCAATTAAAAATAAATCATGTTTTAAGACAATTTGTTTTAGTTTCTCAATTTCTTCAGCGCTATATAAATAACCTGTTGGGTTTCCTGGGTTACAAATTAAAATAGCTTTAGTTTTAGAAGTAATTAATTTTTCAAAGTCTTCAATAGCTGGTAAAGCAAAATTATCTTCTATTTTAGAAATTACAGGAACTACTTTTACACCTGAAGCAGTTGAAAAACCATTATAGTTTGCATAAAAAGGTTCAGGAATAATAATTTCGTCACCTGGATCAGTAATACTACCAATAGTAAATAGTAAAGCTTCAGAACCACCAGTTGTTGCTATAATGTTATTTGCATTAACTTTAATGTCGTTTTTAGCATAGTAGTTAGCTAATTTAGTTCTGTACTCTTCAGAACCTTCAGAACGAGCATAAGATAATACCTTAATAGCATTATTTTTAACAGCATCAAGTGCAACTTGAGGAGTGTTAATATCTGGTTGACCAATATTTAAATGAAAAACTTTTGTTCCATTTTTTTTAGCAGCCTCAGCAAAAGGCACCAATTTTCTTATTGGTGATTGAGGCATTGAGTTTCCTTTGATAGAAATAGCTGGCATTGTATAATATAATTAGTTGTTTGATTGGCAAATTTGCGAAATATTTTCGAGAAAATGAATTTGTTCTTCATGTAAATTATAGGTTAAAAAAATCATAAAAAACTAAAAAAATGGATTGAAGATTGTATATTTAAGATTAACAATATAAAATACACTCCCATTTGAAAAGACTTATACTTTACGTTTTTGTTTTATTACTACATACTACGATTTTATCACAAGGAAAATTTCAGTTTTATGGAAAAAATACAGATAAGCAAGAGGTCTCTTTTAAACTGATAAATAATTTAATAATAATTCCTTTAGAGGTTAATGGGCATAAATTATCTTTTATTTTAGATACTGGGGTTAATAAAACAATATTATTCAATGTGATGGAGAGTGATAGTGTTAGTTTAAAAAACGTTAATAAGTTTTTAGTTAGGGGATTAGGTAGTGGTGATCCAATTGAGGTTCTATCTTCGAAAGGGAACAATTTTAGAATTAATAATATTTCAAGTTCAAATCAAGAATTATATGTTGTTTTAAGAGATTCTTTTAATTTGTCAGCAAAAATGGGAACCACTATTCATGGTATTATTGGTTATGATTTATTAAAAGATGTTATAGCTAAAATAAATTATAATAGAAAAAGTATTATTTTTTATAATCCAAAGAGTTATAAAGAGCAAAAGTGTAAAAAATGTGAGGTTTTCCCATTACAGTTTTATAGAAATAAACCCTATATAAATGTTAAAGCTAGAATTGACACTGTAAATAATATAACTACAGCTGTAAAGCTATTGATAGACACAGGTGGTAGTGATGCAATGTGGTTATTTGAAGGAACAAAAAAAAATATAAAAACACCAATAAAATATTTTAGAGATGTTTTAGGTGAAGGAATGAGTGGAACTATTTATGGAAATAGAAGTAAAATACCTTACTTGTCTTTGGGGAAGTTTTTAATAGAAAAGCCAACAGTTTCTTTTTTAGACACGGTATCTACACTTAATGCTCGTCAATTTAAAGAAAGAAATGGAAGTATAGGTGGGAATATTTTAAATAGGTTTAAAGTTTGGATTGATTATCCTAATAAAAAAATGACTTTAAAAAAGAATGCTTCCTTAAAAAAGGGTTTTTTTTATAACATGAGTGGATTGCATATTGTTTACGATGGTAAGGAGCTGGTTAAAGAAGTCGTAAGAAAGAAAGCAAATACGTATGGAGGAGAAAGTAAGGAAGGGAATACTATTTCATTCGTAAACTCTTATCATTATAAGTTTAAGCCCAAATATAAGATTAATGTAGTTGTTGAGGGCTCTCCTGCTTATAAGGCAGGCCTATTAGAAGGAGATATTATAATGTCTATTAATGGGAAAAAGGCTTATGAATATAAATTAGAAGAAATAATGTATTTATTTCAAACAAAACCTAATAGAAAAATAAAACTTAAAATTAAAAGAGGAGTATTTGATTTAAAGTTTGAATTTAAATTAGAAAAAAAAATATAAAAAAAGCGTCAATTTATAAATTGACGCTTTTTTTATATTTAAGTGTTTTAGTAATTACTCACTATCATTCACCATAGTTTTTGCTTTCGCAGGAACAGCATCCTTAGAAATAAAACCTTTAATTTTAAGCATTGTTCTAGATTTCTTAGCATTTGAAATTACTGTAATTGCTTTAGAAAATCCTCCTGGTCTTTTTGTGTCATAAGATACTTCAATTTCTCCTTTTTGACCTGGCATAATTGGTGCTTCAGGTTTTTTAGGAACAGTACATCCACAAGTAGATTTAATATCTTTAATAATTAAAGGAGCATCACCTACATTGGTAAATTCAAATACACGTTTTCCTTCAGAACCAATAGCTACTTTTCCGTAGTCAATAGTTTCAGTTTCAAATTTAAATTCTTGTGCGTTTATTGTTAATGTAATAAAACAAACAGCGATAAATGATAAAATTGTTTTCATAATTGATAATGTTAATTTAGGGGCTTAGACCGTTACAAATTTAGTATTATTTTTTTAGTTCCAAAAAAATCAACATCTTATTTTCTGAACATCAGAGATAGTTGTATTTTTGCTTATTCAATTTCAAAAACAATGCCAAAAAGCACGAAGCTTAATTATTTGGTTATAAAGATATAAAAAACAGATGAATATTCCATCAAAATATAATTCTAAAGAAGTAGAAGGGAAGTGGTATGATTACTGGATGAAACATAATTACTTTCATTCAGAAGTAGATGAAAGAGAGCCGTATACAATTGTAATACCTCCACCAAATGTTACAGGAGTATTACATATGGGGCATATGTTAAATAATACCATTCAAGATGTATTAATTCGTCGCGCACGTTTACAAGGTAAAAATGCTTGTTGGGTTCCTGGTACAGATCATGCATCTATTGCTACAGAAGCAAAAGTTGTAGCAAAGTTAAAAGAGCAAGGAATTGATAAGAATGATTTAACACGTGAAGAGTTTTTGGCACATGCTTGGGAATGGAAAAATGAGTATGGTGGAATTATTTTAGAGCAATTAAAAAAGTTAGGAGCTTCTTGCGATTGGGAGCGTACTGCTTTTACAATGGATCCTGCTTTGTCTGAATCTGTAATAAAAGTATTTGTTGACTTATACAATAAAGGATTGATTTACCGTGGATATAGAATGGTGAATTGGGATCCTGAAGCAAAAACAACGCTTTCTGATGAAGAAGTTATTCACGTAGAAAAGCAAGGAAATCTTTATTATTTAGAATATAAAATTGAAGGGTCAGAAGATAAATTAACAATTGCTACTACGCGTCCTGAAACTATTTTTGGAGATAGCGCAATTTGTATTAATCCAAACGATGAACGTTTTACACATTTAAAAGGAAAGAAAGCAATTGTACCGTTATGCAATCGCGTTATTCCTATTATAGAAGATGAATATGTAGATGTTGAGTTTGGAACAGGTTGTTTAAAGGTAACACCAGCACATGATGAAAATGATAAAGTTCTTGGAGATAAACATAAATTAGAGGTAATTGATATTTTTAATGATGATGCCTCTTTAAATTCTTTCGGATTACATTATAAAGGAAAAGACCGTTTTGTAGCTCGTAAAGAAGTTGTTAAAGAGTTAGAAGAAAAAGGAATTTTAGTAAAAACAGAAGTTCATACGAATAAAGTAGGAACCTCAGAAAGAACCAAAGCTGTAATAGAACCTAGATTATCAGATCAGTGGTTCTTAAAAATGGAAGATTTAGCAAAACCTGCTATTGAAGCTGTTTTAGGAGAAGATAGTGAAGTTACATTATATCCAAAAAAATTCGAAAATACTTACCGTCATTGGATGGAAAATGTTCGTGATTGGAATATTTCTCGTCAATTATGGTGGGGACAACAAATACCTGCTTACTTCTATGGAGATGGAAAAGAAGATTTTGTTGTTGCAGAAAGTATTGAAAAAGCTGTAGTCTTAGCAAAAGAAAGAACTGGTAAGGCAGATTTATTGGCAACAGATTTAAGACAAGATGAAGACGCGTTAGATACTTGGTTTTCTTCTTGGTTATGGCCAATGAGTGTTTTTGATGGAATTAATAATCCTGAGAACGAAGAAATTAAATATTATTATCCAACAAACGATTTAGTTACTGGGCCAGATATTTTATTTTTCTGGGTTGCACGTATGATTGTTGCTGGTTATGAATATAAAGATGAACGTCCGTTTGAAAATGTTTATTTAACAGGTTTAGTTCGTGATAAGCAACGTAGAAAAATGTCTAAATCATTAGGTAATTCACCAGATGCTTTAAAATTGATTGAAGAATACGGAGCAGATGGAGTAAGAGTTGGTTTATTATTAAGTTCAGCTGCAGGTAATGATTTAATGTTTGATGAAGATTTATGTCAGCAAGGAAAAGGGTTCTCAAATAAAATTTGGAATACTTTCCGTTTAATAAAAGGTTGGGAGATTGACGCTAATTTAGAACAGCCTGAAACTGCAAAAATAGGATTAACATGGTATGAATCTAAGTTTCAAAAGGCGTTAGTAGAAATAGAAGATCATTTTTCTAAATATCGTTTGTCTGATGCTTTAATGACTATTTATAAGTTAATCACAGATGATTTTTCTTCTTGGTTATTAGAAATAGTAAAGCCAGGGTATCAAGAACCAATTGATGCTAAAACATATGCGGAAGTAATACAAGTTTTAGAAAATAACTTGAAAATATTACATCCATTTATGCCATTTTTATCAGAAGAAATTTGGCAGCACATTACAGAAAGAACACCTGAAGAGGCATTGGTAATAGCTTTATATCCTAAAGTAGCAAGTGTTAATGAAGAATTAATTACTAATTTTGAGTTTGCTACGGAGGTTGTTTCTGGAATAAGAACAATAAGAAAGAATAAAAATATTTCGTTTAAAGAAGCAATAGAGTTATCTGTTGTAAATAGTGAAAAGTACATTACAGATTTTGATGTAATAATTAAGAAGCTAACAAATGCTTCAGTTATTAATTATGTAACTGAAAAAGTTGAAGGAGCTGCTTCTTTTAGAGTAAAGTCAAATGAATATTTTGTGCCAATATCGTTAGATAACATTGATGTAGAAGCTGAAATAAAAAAATTAAATGCTGAATTAAAACGTGCAGAAGGTTTCTTGTTTGGAGTTCAAAAGAAATTGTCTAACGAACGTTTTGTTAGTAATGCGCCAGAGCAAGTAATTACTGTTGAGCGTAAGAAAGAGTCAGACTCATTGGCAAAAATTGAAACTATTAAAGCAAGTTTGGCTAGTTTGAGTTAAAATTTCTTTTAATTATAGTAAAAAAGCCAGTTAAGAATAATACTTAACTGGCTTTTTTTGAATTAATATTTTATTAGTTCTTATCAATTACATCTCCAGAACCAATAGAATTAGTGCTAATGTTAGTAGGGTTTCCTTTGTAGTGAACGCTACCAGAGCCTGCAACAGTTGCTTTTATTTTATTATTTACGGTTGTTTGTATGTTACCTGAACCTGCAATACTAGCTTTTAAAGTTTCAGTATCTAAATCATATGCTTTTATATTACCAGATCCAGCTATAGAGCATTTAAGGTTATTTGTAGTTCCTTTTAATTTTATGTTTCCAGAGCCACCAATTGAAGCTTTTAAAGTGTTCACATCAATATTTGCTGTGATGCTACCAGAGCCTCCTATGCTAATAGATACTTCATCCGATTTAATTACTTTTTGTACACTTACATCTCCAGAACCGCCTAAAGAAACAGCGTCGATACTTTCGAAAGCAATTGTTACAATTAAACGTTTAGTTGTTCTAATATTGGTGTTTTCTTTAAATTGAACTTTTAATTTTCCGTTTTTTACTGTTGTTTCAATATAAGGTAGTAAATTTTCTTCTCCTTTAAGAGTAATTTTACCTTCAGTTCCTGCTACTAAATTAACATCAAATGAACCACCAACGCTAACCTTATCAAATTTACTTATTGATCTAGTTTTTGTGATAATTTTTCCATTTCCTTTAACTTTTTTACCTCCCCACCAGCTTTGCGCATTTAAAGTAAGAGAAATAAAAATAATTAAGGTTGTTATAAATTGTTTTTTCATTTTGGTTTGTTTTAAAGTTAGTGTTGATGTTTTGTATATGTGTGATTTTATTGTAGAGGTTGTAAACAAATTTTTAATCGTTTAATTTAAGAGAAACCCCTCCATATCTAGATTTTATCATTATAGTTGAATTAACTTTCCCGTTACCAAAAGAACCTTCATAGTATTTCTTTGTGTTCTTTTTAATGCTTTTAGTGAATTCTACTTTATTTTCAGGATAATTAAAACTAGCGTAACCTAAATCAATATTAAAATTAAAAGCGTTATCACTACTAGTACCTAATTTAATGCTAGCATAACTTCCATCAATGGTAACGTTTTCAAAGTTTTTTGTTAAGTTTTTAACTTTAACACTTCCGAAATCAGTATTAATTTTAAGGTTTTTTCTCAACGTTCCTACTCTTATACTAGTATAGTCTGAACTTCCTGATATATTTTCAGCATCATTTATAGAAATACTACCATAATCGCAGCTAAATTTTACGCTGTTAGTTTTACCAAGTTTTACGGTTGAATAGTCGCCATTAACGTTAAGTGATTTTGATTCTTTTATTTGTAGTTTAGAGTAATCGATATTTAGACTACCAGATTTCATGAAATTAATTTCAGAATCTCCACAGTAATTCAAAATTATTGAATTTGAGTCATTTAATAATTGATCTATTTCAATGTTTCCATAATCACAATTTAAATTAGCTTTACCACTAAGTCTATCTAATTCAATAGCGCCATATTTATTATGTAAATCAGCATTATTGGTTATCGGCATTTTTATAAAATAATTAATTTTATAATTTATGTTGCTAGAACCCCACCATGACCAGCTAGATTTTGAACTTTCTATTTTAGTACGAGCTTCTACTAAGTTTTTTGAAGCTTCAAAAAGAACATTAATTGAATTTAATTTTCGATCAATATTTTTTAAATCATTTCCTTTTACGATAATTTTAACCTCAATTTCAATACGGTTTTCATTCCATGTTGTTACATTAACTTTACCATATTTATTATTAATATATAAGGTAGCATTTTCGTTTACAGAAAAACTTTTACTTATTGTTTTACTTTTTTCATGCTTCTTTTTATCATTAGCTACCATAATAGTTGGTATTAAAATAAAAAAGAATAGGAGTTTATATAATTTCATCATCTAATATTTCTAATTTTGCAGGATTTTTTTGTAGTTCTAATTGTAGTAAAAGTCTATCTAAAACAGTTAACCTTTGTTGGTAATTACCAATCATTTTTTGAATGACTTGACGTTTGTTCTCATTTTTTGATAACTCGCTAATGAGTGCTTTATAATGGTCTTCTAATTCTTCAATTTTATCTAAAGAATCTTCAATTATTTTTTCAGTTTCTATATTTCGATACTGTTCTATTTCTTTTAATTCTTGATTAATAGTTGAAACAAAAAAACTTTGAGTTTCGGCCATTTTTGGTGAAATATCAGCTAAGTCATAATTATTATTCTGCTGATAACTCCCAAGATAAAAACCTAGAACGAGTACAATAGAGGCCGCAATACTCATCCAAAATATTGTTGGTTTATACTGTTTTTTCTGTTGTTGAAGTTTTCTTTGAAATCGATTCGAATGACCTGAATGCGGTTCGTATATATCAAAATTGTTTTCATTAAAAAACTCTTTTAATTTATCTTCCATATACTTGTGTGTTTTTTGTGTTAGCAAGTAATACTTGTTTTAATTTTTTCTTAGCTCTAGAAATTGTTGTACGTACATTTTCGTTTGTGTAATTTAATATTTGAGATATCTCTTCATAATCATAGCCTTCTATTAAGTTTAAAGTCAAAATAACGCGATAATTTTCTTTTAAGTTAAGTAAACTATTCATAACTTCTTTTATGGTTAAAGAACTGTAATTTACAGTTGTTTCTTCTTCTTCCGGATTAGGAATAATTTCCATTTTAACTTCGTTGTATCGATTACTTTTCTTTAGTTGTGTAATGCTTTTGTTGATTACAATTCTTTTTAACCAAGCACCAAAGGTTACGTCTCCTTTAAAAGTATTTAACTTAGTAAAAGCAGTTAAAAAAGCTTCTTGAATTAAATCTTCAGCTTCAAATTCATCTTTTAAAATGCGATAAGCAGTATTATACATTGCTTTATGATAGTCATTATACACTTGCATTTGTGCATTGCTATCATTTTTTTTACAGCGTTCTATTAGTTGGTTGATATGCGTTGTTTTAAATTCCAAAGAGAATGATTCTATAGTATAGACAATTTAACTTTTAAGTT
The DNA here is from genome assembly GCF_000430545.1 of Tenacibaculum ovolyticum DSM 18103. GTDB lineage: Bacteria > Bacteroidota > Bacteroidia > Flavobacteriales > Flavobacteriaceae > Polaribacter > Polaribacter ovolyticus. The sequence continues at coordinate 832,070 of NZ_KE387163.1, read as the reverse complement.
GTGACAGTTTATTTCATAAAAATAAATATTTATTATAATAAAAGAGTAGGTAAAGTGGGTAATAATCTTTTGTTGAGTTAAAATATATTTATAATACCTTTAACATTATCAAGAAAAACAAAATTAATAAAACGAATCAAAATTTGTATATTTGGCATAATGATTGACAGTATAAAAATTATAGAATGCCCTCGTGATGCGATGCAGGGAATAAAAAGTCATTTTATTTCTACAGAAGCGAAGGCAAAGTATATAAATTCTTTGTTAAAGGTAGGATTTGATACTATAGATTTTGGCAGTTTTGTATCACCAAAGGCAATCCCGCAAATGAGAGATACAGCTGAGGTGTTATCAAAGTTAGATTTATCTACAACAAGAAGTAAATTATTAGCAATTGTAGCTAACGTTAGAGGAGCTAATGATGCTTCTCAATTTGAAGAGATAAATTATTTAGGATATCCTTTTTCGATATCTGAAAACTTTCAAATGCGTAATACGCATAAAACGATAGCACAATCTATTGATACGCTAAAAGAAGTATTAGCAATTGCTAATAGAACGAATAAAGAAGTGGTAGCTTATTTATCAATGGGATTTGGAAATCCTTACGGAGATCCTTGGAACGTGGAAATAGTTGGAGAATGGACAGAAAAATTGTCGAAATTAGGTGTGAAAATCTTATCTTTATCAGATACGGTTGGTAGTTCAACTCCTGAAGATATAGATTATTTGTTTTCTAACTTAATACAAAGTTACCCTCAAATAGAGTTTGGAGCGCATTTACATACGACTCCAGCAAAGTGGTTTGAGAAAGTAGATAGTGCTTTTAAAGCAGGCTGCCGTCGTTTTGATGGCGCTATTAAAGGTTATGGAGGTTGCCCAATGGCAAAAGATGAATTAACAGGTAATATGCCTACTGAAAAATTAATATCCTATTTTACTACTCAAAAAATAGAAACAAATATAAAACCAATGAGTTTTGAAAGTGCTTACAATAAGGCACTAGACGTATTTTAATATATTTATGAAATTTAAAATTTTTACTCTTTTTCTACTCTTCTCTATCTTTTGTCAATCTCAAGTTGATATAAGGATAGGTGTATGGCAGATTCAAAATGGAGTTTTAATTAAAAATGGATCTAATAAAAATGACCTAGCAAATGATTATTGGGAAGAGTTTTATCGGATTTTCCCTAAAGAATTAACAAAGAAATACATTAAGAGAATTCTTTTAATGACAGATGGCGTAGATGAAAAAACAGGTGCACTTATTTCATTAAACTCGAGGAATGATAAATGGATGTTAGAGATTGACGTTAGAGATGTAAATCTTAAAACTAGAGATAAAAAAAGATTACATGAATCTATTTATACAATGGTTCATGAATTTGGACATTTATTAACATTGAACAAGACTCAGATAAGACCAACAAAGAAAAATTTGCAAGGAGAAGGAGAGTCGTATTTAACTTTAGAAGGAGAAGCTTATAAGAAAAGCTATATAAATAAATTTGTTAATTTATTTTGGAAAGGTGCTTTATTAGATAGTTGGGACGTTATACAAAGGGATTATTGTTATACCGAAGCAAATTGTGTAAAGAAGAAACATGATTTATTGTATATGAATAATGATACTGAGTTCATTACTGATTATGCAGTTGAAAGTCCAGAAGAAGATATTGTTGAAAGTTGGACAGCATTTGTTTTAAGGCCAAAAATTAGAAACCCTAAAACAATTGCAGAAAAAAAAATGAACTTCTTTTATCAATTTCCTGAATTGGTTGCATACCGAAAAGAAATCAGGAGAAATACACGTAAATACCTTCACTAATTTTTTTGATTTCCTATATTAAAAAGAAAACAATGAACCATTTTAAATTATTATTTATAGCAGTATTGACTGCTTTAATTGTTAGTTGTAATTTTAAAAAAAACACACAAAAAATATCAGAACCTGTATCTCGTTTTAAAAAAGAAGCAAGTAAAACATATTTTAATATACTTCAGTTAAACGATGTTTATGAGATTGCGTCAATTCAAGGAGGGCAATTTGGAGGAATGGCAAGAGTTGAAACTGTTCATCAAAATTTATTAAAAGAAGATAAAAATACAATGCTTGTTTTGGCAGGAGATTTTTTAAATCCATCTTTAATAGGTACTATGAAAATAGACGGAGAAAGAGTTAGAGGTAAACAAATGATTGAGGTTATGAATGCAATGAATTTCGACCTTGTAGCTTTTGGTAATCATGAGTTTGATTTGAGCTACTCTAGCTTGCAAAAAAGATTAAATGAAAGTAAATTTAATTGGATTTCGGCAAATACTTTTCACAATAAAGATGGGAATCATGAATACTTTCATAAAGTAATCAACGGAAAAAAAGAATATTTAAAAAATTCATACATAAAAGAGTTTGATAATGCTGATGGTACAAAATTAAAAGTCGGTTTTATAAGTGCATGTATTCCTTCAAACCCTCGTAGTTATGTGTATTATGGAGATATCTATGAAGAAATTAAAAAATCATATAATGAAGTTAAAAATAAGGTAGATATTGTTATAGGTTTAACACACTTAACACTTGATCAAGATAAGAAAGTTGCTGAACTATTGCCAAATGTTCCTTTAATAATGGGAGGGCATGAGCATGCTAATAGTTATGATAGTATAGGAAATACAGTTATAGCAAAAGCTGATGCGAATGCTAAAACAGCTTATATTCATCGTTTTGAGTATGATCCAATTACAAAAAAAGTAAAATTAAAGTCAGAATTAAAGGAAATTAACGATAAAATTACTGCAAATAAAAAAGTAGGGGCAATTGTTGATAAATGGCAAAAGAAGTTAAAAATGCAGATACAAGATATTGTATCAAACCCTTATGAAGTAATATATAAGGCAACAATTCCATTAGAAGCTAGAGAAACTGAAATTAGAAGTGTTCAAACCAATATGGGAAAAATCATTACAAAAGCTATGAGTTTGGCTTATGATGATAAAGTTGATTGTGCCTTGGTAAACGGAGGTTCTGTTCGTATTGACGATATTTTAGAAGGAGATGTTAATATTGTAGATATCTTTAGAGTTTTACCATACGGTGGAGCAATCTTAAAAGTTGATATAAAAGGAGTTTTACTTAAAGATGTTTTAGATTACGGATTGAAGGCTACTGGTACTGGTGCTTATTTACAACGTTATAATGTTAGTAAAAAAGGTAATGAATGGATAATAAATAATAAGGTAATAAGCGATAACGAAGTTTATAAAGTAGCTTTTTCTGATTACTTATTAAGAGGATTAGATATTCCTATGTTATCAGATAAAAACCCCAATATACTTGCTATATATAAACCAAATGCATCTGATTTAGGTTATGATATTAGACGTGCTGTTATTAGTCATTTGAAAAAAATATAGAGCCTTTCAGTTTATTTGATAATGTAATAAAATTGCTTGTTTTTATTTAAAATAAATCCAAATAAAATTTGATAGATTAGATTTGTTACATAGATTTGCATAAATTTATTAAAATTAAATCTAAATAAAATGAAGAAAGTTGTTTTTTCAGTATTAGCTATATCAGCTTTAGTATTTACATCTTGTTCTAGTGATGGAGATACACCAATTAATAACGTTACAGCACCAACAACATATAAGTTTGAAAGAAACGGAAACTCTTCTGTTAGTTTTTCGGGGCAAACAACGCGTATTAAAATGGCAACAGAGTTAGCATCTGCCTTAAAAGATGAAACCAAAACTGAAGTTGCGTTAAATGGAATGTTTGCACATACTGCAGGTAATGCAGATTTTTCTGATGCAGATTTAAATACCTCAAGTAAAAGTGTACGTAGTAAAGTTGCAGCATCTGCTGATTTTTTTGCTGCTAATACTACTGATGCAAACGCAATTAAAGCAAAATTCGATTCTTGGATAACTGAACAAGTAGCTGATGTATATCCAAATTGGACTGCTAATGCAGTTGCAGGAATAGCAGGGAAGTTAGAGCAAAATAGTGGTACAGCAAGATATATTAATGGCAAAGGAGTAGAATTAAATCAAATTTTTGCAAAAGGTTTAATAGGTGCTTTAATGACTGATCAAATATTAAATAATTATTTAAGTTCTGCGGTTTTAGATGCAGGTACAAATATTGCAGATAATAATGCAAGTACTGTTGCTACAGGTAAAGACTATACTACAATGGAACATAAATGGGACGAAGCTTATGGTTACTTGTATGGTAATGAAGCTAATCCAGCAGTTCCAGTTTTGGGTGCAGACAGTTTTTTAAATAAATATTTAGGGAAAGTTGAAGCCGATTCAGATTTTGCAGGTGTTGCAAAAAGTATTTATGATGCATTTAAGTTGGGTAGAGCAGCAATTGTAGCTAAAGATTATACATTACGTGATAAACAAGCAGAAATTATACGTGAAAAAATATCAGAAGTAATAGCTATTAGAACAGTTCATTATTTACAAGCAGGTAAAACATTATTAGCTACTGATAAAGCAGCAGCTTTTCATGATCTTTCAGAAGGTTTAGGATTTCTTTATAGTTTACAATTTACACGTAAATCTAATAGTGCAAGTTCATACTTTACAAAAGCTGAGATTGATGGATACTTAAGCGATTTATTAGATACAGGTAACGGGTTGTGGGAAGCTTCAACCGTAGCTACATTAGATGCTGTTTCTAGTAAAATAGCAGCTAAGTTTAATTTTACAGTAGCAGAAACTGTAAATTAATTTGAAAAATATATTTTATTAAAAAGTAGCTGTCTTAAACAGCTACTTTTTTTTATATTTGCATAATTTATTTAGAATAAATAGGAATAATGATTATGAAGAAAATAATTTTAATTTTAGTTGTTGCTATAACGGTTTATGCTTGTAGCAGTTCTAATTCAGACAACCCAACACCAGCAGATAATTTTGATAGAAAAGCAATGTTAACACATATGGCTGATGATATCATTATACCTGCTTTTAAAGAGTTTAATGATAAGTTAATTGTTTTAAAAGAAAAAACAACAACTTATAATAGTACACCAAGCATCATTACCTTACAAGATGTTCGTGTTTCTTATAATAGCGCATATAAAGCTTGGCAGCACGTAGCTATGTTTAATATAGGTAAGGCGGAAGAATTACAATTTGTAAATTACTTTAATATTTTTCCTACTAACGTTGCTCAAGTTGAAACAAATATAACGAGTGGTACATATGATTTATCACATACTAATTCAAAAGATGAAATAGGATTTCCTGCGTTAGATTATTTGTTTTACGGAGTTGCAGTAGATGATACAGCAATCGTAGCAAAATATACAGGAGTAGATGCTGTAAAGTATAAAAAATACCTTACAGATGTTGTAGCTAAAATGAGTGAAGTTATGACTCTTGTAGTTAGTGATTGGAATGGGGCATTTAGAGATTCTTTTGTAAATAATTCAGGGAATTCAGGAACAGCTTCAGTTAATAAAATAGTGAATGACTATGTTTTTCATTATGAAAAAGGTATCAGGAGTAATAAATTTGGTATTCCAGTAGGTAGTTTCTCAGGAGGAACAACTTTTCCTAACAAGGTAGAAGCTTTTTACCAAAAGAACTTTTCAAAAGAATTGGCTTTAGAAGCGTTAGATGCATCACAGGACTTTTTTAATGGAAAGAATTTTGGAGCTTCTAATGTTGAGAAATTAGGCTTTAAAGCATATTTAATAGCTTTAGATAGAAATGATTTAGGAACATCAATAAATAGTCAATTTGATAATGCGAGAACGCAAATTAATACGCTAGGTGATAACTTTACTGAACAAATTACAAGCAATAATGTAGTAATGACAAAAGCATTTGATGAACTACAAAAAAATATAATATCTTTAAAAGTAGGTATGATGCAAGCATTTGGTATAAGCTTAGATGCTGGGTATGTAGATAATGACGGAGATTAATAAAAGATAAAAAATAAAAGCTGTCCTATTTGGGCAGCTTTTTATAATTAATGGCCAAAGAAAAATATATAAAGAATCAAACAAATGCCGCTCCTTTAGCGGTTTTTCGTATTTTATTTGGTATAATGATGCTTGCCAGCATTATTAGGTTTTGGTATAATGGATGGATAGAAAAATTATACTTAGAACCTAAGTTTCATTTTACATATTATGGTTTTGAATGGGTACAACCAATAGGAACCTATACCTATCTACTTTTTATTTTATGTGGTTTATCAGCAATATTTATAACGATAGGTTACAAGTATAGATTGGCAATTATTTTTTTCTTTTTAAGTTTTACTTATATTGAACTAATGGATAAAACAACTTATTTAAACCATTATTATTTTATAAGTTTATTAAGTTTTTTATTAATTTTTTTACCAGCAAACAAATACTTCTCATTAGATAGTTTTCTTTTAAAAAAAGAATTTAAAAACATTCCAAAATGGACAATAGATAGTATAAAGCTCTTATTAGGAATTGTTTATTTTTATGCAGGATTGGCAAAGTTAAATTCCGATTGGTTATTTAGAGCAATGCCATTAAAAATATGGTTACCATCAAAGTACGATATACCGTTTATAGGAAATAACCTAATGCAACAAGAATGGTTTCATTATGCAATGAGTTGGAGCGGAGCGTTATATGATTTAAGCATTCCTTTTTTATTATTATGGAAAAGAACACGCTTATTGGCTTTTACATTAGTTGTCTTTTTTCATGTGTTTACTCGAATTTTATTTCCTATCGGAATGTTTCCGTTTATAATGATAATAGCAACACTTATTTTCTTTGAAGGTACATTCCATGAGAAAATAATCAATAATATAAAACGTGTTTTTAAATTACCCACAGAAAAAATACAAAGTATTGCTAATTACCAGTATACAAATGCAAAAAGAAAAACGATTACGGTAACAGTTGGTGTATTTTTAATAATTCAACTTTTAATGCCTTGGCGATACTTATTATATCCTGGAGAGTTATTTTGGACAGAAGAAGGATATCGGTTTTCTTGGCGAGTAATGTTAATGGAAAAGGCAGGTTATGCAAGTTTTAAAATAGTAGATGGTAAAACAGGTGATTTTTTTTATGTTGATAATACCGATTTTTTAACAACATATCAAGAAAAACAAATGAGTTTTCAGCCCGATTTTATTTTAGAATATGCACATTATTTAGGAGATCATTTTAAAAATGACGGACATAAAAATATAGAAGTATATGTAGAGAGTTTTGTAGCATTAAATGGCCGTTTAAGTGAATCGTATATAAATTCAAATATTGATTTATATCAACAAAAGGAAGGTTTTAAACACAAAAAATGGATATTACCTTTTACCAATAAAATTAAAATTAATGGACTTTAAAAATATGTTCAAATACAAGTGTAAGTGTTCTAAATTTAATCAGAGTATATTAAAAGTTTTAGCAATCGTGTTTTTGTTGTTTTCAACAACAATTTATGCACAACATAAAGTATCTGGAGTTATAACTTCAGAAAAAAATGTGCCTTTAAATAAAGTTAAGATTTATGCAAAATCAGGGAAATTACTTGCGGTAACAAATTCAAAAGGATTATATCAATACACTACAGATAAACAAAAATTTATTGTGGTTTTTTATGCGAATGAATTTCAGTTAAAAGAACAAGAAATAGTTGTAACTAAAAACCTTATTTTAAATATAAAGCTACAATCTTTTACTGAAGAATTAACTGAAATAGTAATAAAAGCACAACGTAGAAAGGTATTTGAATTAACACGTTTAAAAGATGTAGAACAAACTGCAATATTTGCAGGGAAAAAAAATGAAGTAGTTTTAGTAAGCGAAACTTCTGCTGCTTTAGCATCAAATAATGCACGTCAAATTTATAGCCAAGTTGTGGGGTTAAATATTTTTCAAAATGACGATGCAGGTTTACAATTAAATATTGGTGGTCGAGGTTTAGATCCTAATAGAACTTCTAATTTTAATACCCGTCAAAACGGTTACGATATTAGCGCAGATGTATTAGGGTACCCCGAGAGTTATTATACGCCTCCGGCAGAAGCATTAGAGAAAATTCAAATTGTTCGTGGTGCTGCTTCATTACAATACGGTACACAGTTTGGAGGTTTGGTAAATTTTGTAATGAAAAAACCAAATGCTAATGAACCATTAGAAATTATTACTAGAAATACTTTAGGAAGTAATAATTTATTTACAAATTTTACGAGTGTAAGCGGTACAAAAAATAAGTTTAGTTACTTTGCTTATTATAATTATAAACAAGGAGATGGATTTCGTCCAAACTCTGAATTTCACTCTAAAAATGCCTTTGCGCATTTAGGTTATGAATTTAACAATAGTACTAAATTAGAAGCAGAAGTTACCTATTTAACATATCTAGCACACCAAGGAGGTGGTTTAACAGATGCTATGTTTAATGAAAACCCATTACAAAGTAATAGAACTAGAAATTGGTTTCAAATAGATTGGTTGTTGTATAATTTAAAATTATCACATAAATTTTCAGAGAATACCAATTTCACATTTAATTTATTCGGTTTAGATGCTGCTAGAAAGACTATTGGTTATAGAACAAATCGTGTTGATCAAGAAGATGATAATAATGAACGTGATTTAATTACAGGTGATTTTAAAAACTTTGGTTTTGAATCTCGCATATTAAGTAAGTACACAATTTTTAATAAAAAAGCTACTTTTTTAATAGGAACAAAGTTTTATAAAGCAGAAAACACTTCTATACAAGGGCCTGGAACTAATGGAGCTGACGCAAATTTTTCTTCGGCTATAGCTAATTACCCTGATTATAATAACCAATCTAATTACACAAACCCTAATTTGAATATTGCTGTTTTCGGAGAAAATATATTCTATTTAAATGATAAATTTTCAATAACTCCAGGTTTTAGGTTTGAATATATAAAAACCGAAAGTGATGGTTTCTATAAAAAAATTAACAGAGATGGTGCTGGTAATGTTATCTTAAATGAAACAGACTATAGCAATGATAGTAATCAACGTACTTTTTTATTATTAGGTATAGGAGCTAGTTATAAACCAAATAGTAATTTGGAATTTTATGGAAATATATCTCAGAATTATCGTTCTGTAACATTTTCAGATTTGAATATAGTAAACCAATCTTTTAGTATAAATCCGTTAATTGGTGATGAAAAAGGATATACTTCTGATTTTGGAATGCGAGGAAATTACAAGCGTTTAATATCTTATGATCTAGGTGTTTTTGGGCTGTTTTATAATGATAGAATCGGTGTAATATCAAAAGGATTACCTGATGGGAGGGCTGTTTTAGAGAGAGGAAACGTTGGTAAAGCTCGTATTTTAGGTATTGAGAGTTTGTTTGATTTTAATCTGAAAAAAATACTAGATATTAATAATGATTTTAGTTTTAATTATTTTGTTAATACTTCGTTTATTAAATCGAAATATACTGAATCTCAGATCAATGGGGTTAAGGGCAATCAAGTAGAATTTGTACCAGATTTTAATTTAAAAACAGGAGTAAAGTTTGGTTATAAAAACTTTTTAACTAGTTTTCAATATACATATTTAGGAGAGCAATTTACAGATGCCTCAAACTCTGTTATTTCGGATTTTAGTGCTATTAATGGATTGATTCCATCATATAATGTATTAGACTTTTCTACATCTTATAAATATAAAATGTTTAAGATAGAAGCAGGGATAAATAATTTACTTGATGAGAAGTATTTTACACGTAGAGCAACTGGTTATCCAGGACCTGGAATTATACCATCATCTTCAAGAAATTGGTATGTAACATTAGAATTTAAAATATAAATTTCATTTATTTTTATTCTAAATAGAGCAATGTATTTATAGTAAATACAAAATTTAAATTTTAACAAAATTATTTTAGAAATGAAACAAATCATATTAATTTTTATAGCGTCAATTGTACTTTTTTCTTGTAAATCAGAACAAAAAAAAGAAATTAAAAAACAAGAAGTAAATGTATATACGCACCGTCATTATAAAGCAGATCAAGAGTTATTTGCACAGTTTGAAAAAGAAACAGGAATTAAAGTAAATGTAGTAAATGCAAAGGCTGATGAGTTAATGCAAAAAATGAGCCTTGAAGGAGAGCAATCTCCAGCAGATGTTTTAATAACAGTTGATGCTGGTCGTTTAGTAAGAGCAAAAAAGAAAGGATTATTACAAGCAGCTACTTCAGAATTTTTGAACAAAACGATTCCTTCTCATTTAAAAGATAAAGATAATAACTGGTTTGCTTTAACAAAAAGAGCACGTGTTATTGTGTACAACCCAAAGAATGTAACCGAAGAAGAGTTAACGACTTATGAAGGCTTAACAGAGGCTAAATGGAAAAATAGAATTTTAATTCGTTCATCAGGTAATATCTATAATCAATCATTATTAGCTTCAATTATAGCGAATAAAGGTGAAGAAAAAGCAGCAGAATGGGCAAAGGGTATTGTTGCTAATATGGCACGTTCACCAAAAGGAAACGATAGAGATCAAGTAAAAGCTGTTGTTGCTGGTGAAGGAGATATTGCAGTAGTTAATACGTATTATATTGGTAAATTATTAAATTCTAAGAACCCAGAAGAGGTAAAAGCAGGTAAAGGAGTTAAAATATTTTTCCCTAACCAAAATGATAGCGGAACACATATTAATGTTAGTGGGGCAGGAGTAGCAAAATACGCACCCAATAAAGGAAACGCAATTAAATTTATAGAGTTTTTAGCAAGTAAAAAATCACAAAAAGTATTTGCAAAAGCAAATTATGAATATCCAGTAAATCCTGAAGTTTCACCGTCATATTTATTAGAGTCTTGGGGAAGTTTTAAAGAAGATACTTTATCACTAACTAAACTAGGAGAGAATAATAAAAAAGCGGTATTAACTTTTGATATTGCTGGTTGGAAGTAATTTTGTAGATACTTTTTTAATAATAAAAAATAAAATGTTAGAAGCGTTAGTATTAAAATATTTAACAAAAAAAGGAGTAATAGCTTACTTTGTAGGTCAGGTTATATTTATAGCTGTTTTAGCGTATTATATATTTGGAATACTTGACTATTCATTAGATAGAGGGCAAGATATGTTTTTTATTGGAATGGTTGTAATAGTACTACTTTGGATGGGAGTATGTCTTCTTTTATGGAGAAAACCAAAAGAAATAAAAGATGAAGATTCTAAAAATAATGTATAGATATTTATTGTAATATATTGCTTATTTGTGATTTTTATTAAAAATAAAAACTAATATAATTCTTCATGATATGTTATCAGTCATAAGAATATTATATACGAAATAACCTGTGAAATATAGTATTAAAAACATACAAAGAGATACCAATAAATGGTCAATATTTTTATTGACCATTGTTTTGTTTGTAGCTATTCCTATACTTACTGTTTTTATTAATTTACTTTATGGCCCGGGTGAAACATGGAATCATTTAGTAGATAATTTATTACCAAATTATATTAAAAACTCAGTTTTGTTAATTTTTGGTACAAGTATTTTAACTTTACTTTTAGGTGTTTCATCTGCCTGGATAGTTTCTCGTTATTATATTCCATTAAAAAAGCAATTAGAATGGCTATTAATACTTCCACTGGCAATTCCCTCATATATTACGGCGTATGCGTATGCGGGTATTTTTGATTATGGCGGAATTATAGAAAATGTACTTGGTGTTAAGATTGATGTAATGAATCATTTAGGACTAATTTTTGTGCTTAGTATTTCATTATACCCTTATGTATATGTAGCGTCAAGAGCTTTCTTTTTAAACCAATCTAATAATATAATAGAAGCTTCAAAATTATTAGGAGCAGGAGAGCGAAAAACATTTTTTAAATTGATTTTACCATTAGCAAGACCTGCATTTATTGGTGGTTTAATTTTGGTTTTGATGGAAGTACTAAATGATTATGGAGCAGCTAAATATTATGGTATAAACACATTTACTACAGGGATTTTTAGAGCTTGGTTTTCTTTAGAAGAACCAGAAACCGCTATTTATTTGTCAGCAATTTTAGTAACAATAATATTTTTATTAATATCGGTAGAAAAATGGCAACGAAGAAAAATAGGATATTTTAACGCGACTAAAAATCATCAAAAGGTAAAAAGAGCAACTATTTCCAATAAATTGAAAATGGTTTTCTTTACAATTGCCTTTATACCAGTGTTATTTGGTTTTATATTACCGTTATTTCAACTGTTATATTGGGCATTTTTAACCTATAAAGAAGTGTTTACTTTTGAGTTTATATACTTATCACTTGAGAGTTTAGGAGTAGCAATGATTTCAGCGTTTTGTACGGTGTTTTTTTCTTTGCTTTTAATTTTTTTGTCAAAATGGAATCGATTATCATTTATGAAGTCAATTGCTAAAATAGGTGTTTTGGGGTATGCAATTCCTGGAGCAGTAATTGCTGTAGGTGTTTTAATACCTACATTATCTTTTGATAAATGGTTAGTGGTTTTCATGAAGAATGTTTTCGATGTAAAGATTGGATTTTTAATAAACGGAACAATAATGGTTTTAGTTTATGCTTATATTGTTCGGTTTTTAGCAGTAGCTTTCAACCCTATAGAATCAAGTACGTTAAAATTTGGGGGTTCATTATCGGAAGTATCAAAAATTTTAGGAAGCAGTAATATTAGTACATTTATAAGAATAGAATTTCCGCTATTAAAACCAGCAATATTAAGTGCTTTTATTTTGGTTTTTGTTGATGTAATGAAAGAACTGCCTTTAACTTTAATTTTAAAGCCGTACCACATAAATACATTAGCTGTTAAAGCATATGAATATGCAAGTGATGAGTTAATTGCAGAAGCAGCATTGCCATCATTATTTATCATTTTAACAGGAATAATACCTATATTATTTTTAAATAGATTAATAGCTAAAGAAAGTTAACTAAATTATGTTATTAGAAGTAAAAGAGGTAAAAAAAACATTTAATAAAGGAAATATTGTTGCACTAAATAATGTTTCCTTGTCTTTAATTAAAGGAAATATTGTTGCAATAGTAGGAGAAAGTGGAAGTGGAAAAACCACACTAATTCGTTTAATAACGGGGTTAGAAGTGTTAGATTCAGGTACTATTTCATTAAAAAACAAGGTGGTTTCTTCAAATTCAGTTTTTATAGAACCACAATTTAGAAACGTGGGGATGGTTTTTCAAGACTATGCTTTATTTCCTCACTTTACAATATTTGATAATATTGCTTATGGAATTTCTAAATTACCAAACAAGAAAGAAAGAGTAAAAGAGGTATTAGATTTAGTAGGATTATCTGATAAAGAGAAAAATTACCCGCATGAATTATCAGGAGGACAACAACAACGTGTTGCTTTAGCAAGGGCATTAGCGCCAAAACCTGAATTATTAATTTTAGATGAACCTTTTAGTAATTTAGATGTTATTTTAAGAAATCAGTTACGTAAAGACGTTCAAAGAATCTTAAAGGAGACAAATACAACTGCAATTTTTGTTACACATGATATTAAAGATGCTATTGAAATTTCTGATGAAATATTAGTATTACAAAACGGAAATGTATTGCAACAAGGAATAACAAAAGAGGTTTATGAAAAACCAAAAGAAGGTTATGTAAAATTATTGTTTGATAGCATATAAAAAAAGCGAAAATTTTACTTTTCGCTTTTCTTTTAATTAATCACCGTCATTATCTGTTGGAAGTACAGTAACAGATAAGGTACTTGTTATATCTACAGAGAATAAAATACTTAAATCTCTTAAGTTATTGTAAACAGATCTTACACTTTCTGGATTGGTACTTATTGCTTCAAAAAGAGTATTATTTAAAGTTGTAACTTCTTGTTCAATATCACTAAATTTTGCAGCTATTTTGTTTGAAATTTCTTCTGATGTATTAATAGCATTTACCATAGTTGCGAAATTAGTGCTACTATTAAAGTAAACATCTTTAACTTCTGCTAACATTGCTTGTATTAAAAGTAATGAGTTTTTACTTCTATAGGCTTGTAAATTTGTAAGAACAGTATTGTTAGATTTTTCAAAACCAGCTGTTTTTCCAATTTTAGTAACTTTGGCTACATCTAGCACATTAATAATTTGATTTATACTTAAACATTTAGCGTTATTTGTACAAATAGAACCATTAGCAGCTATAAAGGTGTCTTTATAACCGTTTTCCCAGGTGTCAATGATAGCATTAGTAAGTCTAATAAGTTCCTGATTAACACCAGCTAGATAAGCTATTCTATACGAGTCGTTTAATAAAAGCGTTTTAGCCTCAGTAGAATTTTGATTACCAAAAAGTAAATATTCTAAAGTAGCAAGCCCTTTTGCAGTAGTACTTTGCGTTGAAAAATATGATTCGTTATAAATAGATTTATCTGTAATGTTTTTTTCAATAGCGCTAATGTTTACAGGATAGTTATAGATGCTTATGTTATAAAAACTTTTTTTAATTACTCCTAGATTATAGATTTCATATTTTGAATATGCTTTCGCAGAAGTTAACCATTGAGAAAGTAATTTTTCATAATCTTCATTACTCTTTGATGCTTGAAAATTTGTAATATTGGTCTGTTGAGTTTCTAGAGCTATTTTTAAGTTCTTTATACTTGGTAAAATATTGTCTGAGTAATAAGTTTCAAAAAAATTAGTATTCATTACAGGCTCTTCATCTTCGCTTTTGCAAGTAATTATAGCAGTTAGTATAATTATTCCTAATAATATTTTTTTCATTTTATAAAGAGTTTAAATATTGTAATAATTCTTCTCGTTCAGTTTTTGTTTTTTGCTTAAAGCTTTCTTTTGCGCTTTCAGCTTCCCCACCATGCCATAAAATAGCTTCTTCTATGTTTCTAGCTCTACCGTCATGTAGTAAAAATGTATGTCCATTTACAGCTTCAATAAGTCCTAATCCCCATAAAGGTTGTGTTCTCCATTCATTACCGCTAGCTAAAAAATCAGCTCTGTTATCAGCTAATTCATTACCCATATCATGAAGTAAAAAGTCAGAAAACGGACTTATTTTAATATTATTTATCTGCGATAAAATTTCATTTGTACCTGTTGTAAAATTATCTACGTGACAAGAGACACATTTTAAATCTCTAAAAATTTTCTTTCCTTTAAGTACAGCCTCTTCTTTGTAATTTCTTCTCTTTGGTACAGATATAGCAGCCATGTATAATGCCATTCTGCTAAATTGTTTATCTGGTACTTCAACATCTTCTCCTGGGTTATTACCATTAAATAATTGTGAACAGTCTACTCCGTCAGGGCAATTTTCATCTGGGAAAATAGATGTTGTTAAGCCCATGTCTCCATTAAAAGCGCCAGCTACTTGTTGGTTTAGAGTAGGTTGGTTTGATTTCCACCCAAATTTACCTATAGTAAGTTTATCTTTTTTAACATTCCAAACATAATTTGCTCTTCCAGAAATTCCATCGTTATTAGCATCATTGGGATCAGCATTTTCTAAAATACTAGCTTCAGAAAGTGCATCTATAAAACCAAGACCAATTAATTGTTGCCCTATTCTTGGAGATGTTTGTACGCCAACTAGACTACCGTAATTTTCATTGATAATTGTGTAGTTTGGTTTTCTTAATTCATAAGTGCTACCATCAGCATACGTACCTTTTATATAAGAAAAAACTACTTGAATATCAGCTTCATTATTAATGCCTAGGTTAGATTTATCTTGTAATTGCCCTCCATACGCTCCATGTCCAACTGGACCTGTAGTAATTGAGTTACCAGTACTTAAGCGGATTAATAAACCTTTTGAACTGGCACCTGTTTCTAAAATTGGCTCACCTCTTCCATCATTTAAATGACAAGCACTACATGCTCTTGCATTAAAAATAGGACCTAAACCATCTCTAGATGTTGTTGTAGCAGGAGCTGATACCCAACTTTGGTTAAACATAGCATCACCAATACCAAAAAAAGATGATTGTAAATTAGATAAAGAAGGAATACCTCTACCAAAGGCTTTATCGGCATTAAAAGCCTCTATAGATAACTCTGAAACTAAGTTTTCTTCTCCTAATTCGTATTCAAATTCAACAGGTTTATATACATCATCATCTTTAGAACAAGATATTAATATAAATAATATGCTAATAAAAAAAATATTATTTTTCATGTAAGTATTGTAAACAATAAAACTGAAACTAGAGAATTTCTAGTTTCAGTTTCTTAATTAAATATATAAGTTATATTAATCTATCGTAATGCTAACCCCTAATGTAGTAGCAACTTCTGCAATAGCAACTCCTTGAGCTTTTAAAGCATTTGATAATTGTATTGCTGGTCCATTACTGGTAAGTGTTTCTTGAGAAATAATTTCATCAAAACTTTTATTTAAAGCTAAAAGAGCATCTAATTTATCTAAAGTTGTTTGCGCTTTTGTTTCTAAGTTATTAGAAATCTCTACGTTTAAAGTTTTTGTGATAGCAGTTAAAGAAACTCCTGATATTTTTGTACCATCAGCTCTTTTGTACGCACCAATAATCACATTGTTAATTCCATTAACGTTAGCCCACATATCTTGATTCGTATTGTCAGAAAAGCAAGAATGTTCATTTTCTTGACCTTCTTCTACAGCTGGTATAATTCTTTCTAAAGCAATTTCTCCGTTAGAAATAAAACCAACACCGTTTAAAATGTTTTTTAAAGCGGTAGCTTCATTTAATTTAGCAAATGCAGTTCTGTATAAACCTCCATCAGCCCAAGTATTTCTTAAATCTTTTAAATCATTAACTAATAAATCAGTTACAATCTGTAAATATTGCTTTCTTCTTTCAGCAAAATCAGCAGTTGTATAATCAGTATAACCTCTTTTCCCAGCTGCTGCATAATTATCTTGCATGTGCGTAGTTGGGTTATAATTTAAATCTTGTCCCCATAATAAAAACTCAATAGCATGCCATCCAGTAGCAACATTATCTGCTAAATTGTTAAATTCATTTTTACCTATAATATTTGCTTCGGTTAAATCGAAAGTTACATCACCAATTAAACCGTTTTGTACTGCACCTCCTTTGTTATCAGAAACATAATCGATAAAACCTTCGTCTAAAGGCCATGCATTAATACGACCTTCAGTATTTAATATACCCTCAATAGATCCTGCATCTTCATTATCTATAGGACCATTAGCAGCACGAAAAGCTTCTGTCTGTCCATAAAAATCTCTTGCATATAACCAAGCATTTTGCGCAGCTTTATGTGTTTCTTCAGTTGGTGTAGTTAAAAAAGCATCAATTTTAGTTTTCATTGTCACTGCTGTAGTGTATGCATCATCATAATTAGCGGCAGCAATGTTCGCATAGTTTTCTATAAACTTTGCTTTTGTAGGTGTATCTTTAATGTTTTCGTTGTCATCTGAACATGATGTCATAGCAATAGCTACTAAACATAATCCTAATATTTTTTTCATTATCTGTTTATTTAGATTTATTTAAAATAAAGTGCAAATATATTTTAGTTTTTCTATTATTCAAAAGTTATTTAGACTTATTTAAAATAAAACTTTTTAATTACTTTATTCATTTTACCTTGATTAGTATCAAAATGATATTACAGATTCAATTTAATTACACGAAAGAATAATAGATTATATTAAAAATATTATTTAGAATTATTTTAAATAATAAAGGTGGATATGTTAACGTTAAATTAAGGTGGAATTATCTTTATAAGTCGTATCTTTGCATGCAATTAATTAACAACCCACTAAATTAATTGCACATGCAAGCTCACCAATCAAAAATTATAGGCGAAGGTTTAACATATGATGATGTTTTATTAATACCAGCTTATTCAGAAATACTTCCAAGAGAAGTTTCTATTCAAACAAAATTCACTAAAAATATAACAATTAACGTACCTATAGTATCTGCAGCTATGGATACAGTTACCGAATCAGCTATGGCAATTGCAATGGCTAGAGAAGGAGGTATAGGAGTATTGCATAAAAATATGACGATTGAGCAGCAAGCTCAAGAAGTTCGTAAAGTAAAGCGTGCAGAATCAGGTATGATTATCGATCCAGTTACTTTACCATTAACAGCTGTTGTTTATGATGCTAAAATGTTAATGAAAGAGCATAGCATAGGTGGGATTCCTGTTGTTGATGAAAATGGTATTTTAAAAGGAATTGTAACGAATCGCGATTTACGTTTCGAGCATAAAAACGATAGAGCTATTGTAGAAGTAATGACTAAAGAAAATTTAGTTACTGCAGCAGTGGGTACTTCATTAAAATCTGCCGAAAGTATTTTACAAGAAAATAAAATTGAAAAATTATTAATCGTAGACGATAATTATAAACTTTCAGGATTAATAACATTTAGAGATATTACTAAAGTTACTCAGAAACCAATAGCAAATAAAGATACTTACGGACGTTTACGTGTTGCAGCTGCATTGGGAGTTACTGCTGATGCCGTTGTAAGAGCTGAAGCTTTAGTAAAAGCAGGAGTTGATGCTGTTATTATTGATACAGCTCATGGGCATACCAAAGGTGTGGTAAATGTATTAAAAGAAGTAAAAGCAAAGTTTCCTGAATTAGATGTTATTGTAGGTAACATTGCTACGCCAGAAGCTGCTAAATACTTAGTTGAAGCTGGAGCAGATGCTGTAAAAGTAGGTATCGGACCAGGTTCTATTTGTACAACGCGAGTTGTAGCAGGAGTTGGGTTTCCTCAGTTTTCTGCAGTATTAGAAGTTGCAGCAGCAATAAAAGGTAGTGGAGTACCAGTAATTGCAGATGGAGGAATCCGTTATACGGGTGATATTCCAAAGGCAATTGCAGCAGGTGCAGATTGTGTAATGTTAGGATCTTTATTAGCAGGAACAAAAGAATCTCCTGGTGAAACTATTATTTATGAAGGACGTAAGTTTAAGTCTTACAGAGGTATGGGATCGGTAGAGGCAATGAAACAAGGGTCTAAAGATCGTTACTTTCAAGATGTTGAAGATGATATTAAAAAATTAGTACCAGAAGGTATTGTTGGTAGAGTACCATATAAAGGTGAATTAGAAGAAAGCATTCATCAATTTGTAGGTGGTTTAAGAGCAGGTATGGGATATTGTGGTTCTGGAGATATAGAAACATTAAAAAATACAGGTAAGTTTGTACGTATAACAGCTAGTGGAATTAATGAAAGTCATCCACATGATGTAGCGATTACTAAAGAAGCTCCAAATTATAGTAGAAGATAATTTTTTACAAAATTTATAAAGTAAAACGCTGTTAATTTAATTATTAACAGCGTTTTTTTGTGCTTTTATTTGATTTGTCATAATTATTTTAAACGGATAATTATTTTTTAAAGAAGCATTTCTAATAAAAACATAGAAAACATCATTTAAACGTACATTTAACCACCTTGTATTCTACATGGTTTTTCTTACTTTAGCAATCGCAAATAAATAACTTACAATGGACCTTAACTTTAACAAAAACGAAGATCATAATAAACTTTTAGCATCAGATTTACGAAGACGCTTTGCTAAAGTTAAACTGGGAGGAGGACAAAAGCGTATTGATAAACATCATGCAAAAGGAAAATTAACAGCTAGAGAGCGTGTTGATTACCTTTTAGATGATAATGCTAAATCAATTGAAATTGGAGCTTTTGCAGGTGAAGACATGTACAAAGAGCATGGTGGATGCCCTTCTGGTGGTGTTGTTGTAAAAATGGGATACGTAAGTGGTAAACAATGTATTGTTGTAGCCAATGATGCAACTGTTAAAGCAGGTGCTTGGTTTCCTATTACAGGAAAAAAGAACTTAAGAGCTCAAGAGATATCTATAGAAAACAAGTTGCCAATTATATATTTGGTAGATTCTGCAGGGGTATATCTTCCTTTACAAGATGAAATTTTTCCAGATAAAGAACACTTTGGACGAATTTTTAGAAACAACGCAGTTATGAGTAGTATGGGAATTACCCAAATATCTGCTGTAATGGGAAGTTGTGTTGCTGGTGGAGCTTATTTACCAATCATGAGTGATGAAGCTATGATTGTTGATAAAACAGCAAGTATTTTTCTAGCAGGAAGCTATTTAGTGAAAGCTGCAATTGGAGAGAGTATTGACAATGAAACATTAGGCGGAGCAACTACGCATTGTGAAATCTCTGGTGTTACTGATTATAAAGCTAAAGACGATAAAGATGCTTTAGATAAAATAAAGTTTATTGTTGATAAAATAGGGGATTATGACAAAGCTGGTTTTAGCCGTAAAGAAGCTTTCCCTCCAAAAGAAAATGAAGAAGATATTTTTGGTATTCTACCAAAAGAAAGAAATGCACAATATGACATGTTAGATATTATCCACCGCTTGGTTGATAACTCTGAATTTGAACAATATAAAGAAGGCTACGGTAAAACTATTATTACGGGGTATGGTCGTATTGATGGTTGGGCAGTTGGTATTGTTGCTAATCAAAGAAAATTAGTGAAAACTAAAAAAGGAGAAATGCAATTTGGTGGTGTTATTTATAACGATTCAGCTGATAAGTCAACTCGTTTTATAGCAAACTGTAATCAGAAAAAAATTCCATTAGTATTTTTACAAGATGTTACAGGTTTTATGGTAGGATCTAAATCTGAACATGGAGGGATTATAAAAGACGGAGCAAAAATGGTTAATGCAGTAAGTAATTCTGTTGTACCTAAATTTACAATTGTTATAGGTAATTCTTACGGAGCAGGTAACTATGCAATGTGTGGTAAAGCTTATGATCCAAGACTTATTGCTGCATGGCCTAGTGCCGAATTAGCTGTAATGAGTGGAAACTCTGCGGCTAAAGTTTTACTTCAAATAGAAACTGCATCTTTAAAAAAGCGTGGAGAAGAAATTACACCAGAAAAAGAAGCTGAATTATTCGATAAAATAAAATCTCGTTACGATAACCAAATTTCACCATATTATGCAGCGGCAAGAATTTGGACAGATGGCGTTATTAATCCATTAGATACTAGAACTTGGATTTCTATGGGAATTGAAGCAGCAAATCATGCACCAATTGAAAAGAAATTTAACTTAGGAGTAATACAAGTTTAAATTTTAAAGCAATAACCATAAAGTTACCCGTTTATTATTTTAATAAATATACTAACTTTGTGGTTATTAATACATTACTTAAAAACACCTATGAATAATGAAAGCTAATAGAAATACTTACATCGTAATTGTTTTATTTTTTGTTTTTACTTCAACTATACAAGCTCAATTTTGGAATAAAATAAAAAAAGCAGCTGAAAAAGTAGTTGTTAAAAAAGTAGAAAAAGAACTAGATAAAAAAACTGATGGTAAAAAGTCAGAAGAAAAAGAAGAGGTAAAAAAAGAAACTAGTAAAAAACCAAATAAAAAAATATCAGATTCTTCTTCTTCTATAAAAAATAAATCACCAGAAGTTTGGCGTAATTTTAAATTTATACCAGGTGAGAAAGTTATTTTTTATGACGATTTAAAATACGAAGAAGTTGGGGAGTTTCCTTCTAAATGGGATTTATTAAAAGGAGGCACAGAAGTAGCTACTTTAAATAATGAAAAAGTTATAATACCTACTTCAGAAGATGATTCTGATGGGAATATTATAATGCCAATGTTTAATAATGGAGATTACTTAGGTGATGAGTTCACTATTGAGTTTGATATTTATATAGATAATTTAAAAGATCAATATGATGAGCAGCACTTTTCAGTTTCATTTGAAACCAACACTAAAAATTTTTCTGACAAAAGAGGGATTTATGGAGGGTACTCGAATGGTGATATTGAATTTGAGTTAAACAAAAATGGGTTAGAAGGTAAAGTTCATAAAGATTTAACTGCTTCTTATGATAATTTTCCTTTCGAAAAAGTAGCTAAAAAGAGTATCGAATTAAACCAATGGCATCATGTGTCTATTTCTTATTATAAGAAAAAACTAAAGGTTTATTTTAATGATAAACGAATAGTTAACCTTCCTAATTATAAAACATTAATAAATGGATTTGCAATTAAATTATTAAAGCCTGTAGATTATACAGAAAGAAATGTGTCTTTAGGAAAAAACACTTTAAAAACAGCTTTAAAAAACATACGATTAGCACATGGTGGAGGTCAAATGTATAAGCGTATTATGAGTGAAGGAAAATATGTAACTAACGGTATTTTGTTTGATTCTGGTAAAGCGATACTTAAAGCTCAATCTATGGGAGTTATAAATAAAATAGTCTCTATCCTTAAAGAGAAACCTGATTGGAAATTTGAAATTGTAGGACATACGGATAACGATGGTAATGCGTCAATAAATTTAGAACTTTCAAAAAAACGTGCGGAATCTGTTAAGCAAGCAATTGTTTTACAAGGTATTTTACCGAACAGATTGTTTACTGTTGGTAAAGGAGAAACGGCGCCTTTAAATAAGAATGCAAATGCTCTTGAGAAGGAAAATAATAGGCGTGTTGAGTTTATCAAAATGAATTAAAAACACATTATTAAACAACTAAATTTACTTTTTCAATATTTAGTTATATACATCTAATACAAATTCATTTAAAAAATGAAGAAGAAAATTATATCAACGCTTGTAATTGCAATAATTGGTTTTGCTATTTATCAAACTTACATTTTTACACTTGCTGATGAAGATAATATTAAACCTATTTATCTTGTACCTAGCGATGCTGTTTTTGTGTTAGATACAGAAAGACCGATTGATACTTGGGATGAAATTAGTGCTAGTGATATTTGGAAACATTTACAAAAGAACACTTATTTTAATGAAATTAGTAAGAGTTTAAATACACTTGATAAAGTTGTTAAAGAACAAAAAAGTATACTTAACTTTATTGGTGAACGTGATGTTCTTATCTCTGCTCATGTTTACAAACCAAAAAAATATGATTTCTTATATGTAGTTGATCTTGAAAAATTATCAAAACTTAATTTTTTAAAAAGTAGTATTTCTAAATTAGCAGGAGATAATTATAAAATTACGAAGAGAACATATTTAAACCATGAAATAACTGAATTATATAACAAAACTGAAAGAGAAACGCTGCATATAGCGTTTATTAAAAATCAATTAATAGCATCTTATACGCATGTATTAATAGAAAATTCTATAAATCAATATCAAAAACCAATAATTGGTAGAGATGTTAATTTTGTAGAGATTACTAAAGAAACTCCTGAAGACGGTTTTTTTAAATTGTTTTTTCAATATAAATACTTAAACAAGTACCTTTCTTGTTTTACGAATAAAACAAATGACGAGGTTGTTAAAAATATCCAGAGTTCACTTTTTTATTCAGGTTTTGATGTTTCTTTAATTGAAGGAACAATTATTCAGGCAGATGGTTATAGTAATGTTAAAGAAAATTCTGAAAGTTATCTAACAGCCATTCAAAAATCAGGAAAAGGAAAAAGAACGATTGCGAGTATTGCGCCTAAGAATACAGCGCTTTATTTAAGTTTTGCTTTTGATAGTTTTGAACTGTTTCAAGAAAATTTTGAAGATCTTAAAAAAGAGAAACCTCAAGAGTTTGAAATTTATAATAAGCAAATTACAGACATTGAAAGTAAGCTAGATATTAGTGTAAAAGAAAATGTTTTTAGTTGGATAGGAGATGAGGTTGCTCTTATACACTTTAACTCTTCGCTTTCAAGAAATAAAAAAGATGTTGCTGCTGTTTTTAAAACAACTGATATTGATGACGCTACTGAAAATTTAAACTTTATTTTATCTAAAATAAAAGAAAAAACACCATTACAGTTTAAACAAATTACTTACAAAGAGCACACTATTAATTTTTTAGATTTAAAAGGTTTCTTTAAAATGATAGTTGGTAATATGTTTAAAAAAATGGAAAAACCATATTTTACTATTATTGACGATTTTGTTATTTTTAGTGCAAGCCCAAACACATTAAAAGAAATTATAAATAATAAAATAACAAATTACACACTGACTTCTTCTAAAGAGTTTGAAGAGTTCAATTATTTGTTTGATGATAAATCTACTATTTTCACCTACATAAATACACCTTACATTTATACTGATTTGGTAAGTTTTGCTGACAGAAAAACACAGCTTCAAATAAAAAAGCATAAAGATTATATTATATGTTTTTCTCAACTAGGTATTCAATTAACATCTGAAGGGAATATTTTTAAAAGTAATATAACTACTACATTTAATGATCCTATACAGGTAAAAGAGAAAATAAGTTTAGATCGAAAATTAAAAAAGGAATTAACAAAGAAAATGGAATTAAGTGCTGATTCCGTAGCTAAAATAGAATCAAATTTCCAAATAAAAGAAATTAATCCTTCTGATTTAAGCGCACCAAATTACAAAGAGTATTATGACGATGGTAAGTTAAAATTTGAAGTGGAATTAGATGATGGTATGTTAGATGGAGATTATAAAATGTACTATCCTAACGGAAACTTGAAGTTAAAAGGAAGCTATAAAAACGGAAAACAATCTGGTACATGGCGCGCTTATGATGAAAAAGATAGTAAGTTATTAATCAAAAAAAGATTTTAATTGTAAATAATTAACGCAATAGTTACATTTGCCGTTGCGTAAACATAATTTAAAGAAATGGGAAGAGCATTCGAACTTAGAAAAGGACGTAAGATGAAACGTTGGTCTGCAATGGCTAAAACATTTACCAGAATAGGTAAAGATATTGTAATGGCTATTAAAGATGGTGGGCCAAATCCAGATACAAACTCACGATTAAGAGCTGTAATGCAAAATGCAAAGGCAGCAAATATGCCTAAGGATAATGTAGAGCGCGCGATAAAAAAAGCTGCGGATAAAGACACTAGTAATTATAAAGAAGCTTTATTTGAAGGTTATGCACCTCACGGGATTGCTGTTGTAGTAGAAACAGCTACTGATAACAATAACAGAACCGTTGCCAATGTACGTGCTGTTTTTAATAAGTGTAATGGTAATTTAGGTACATCAGGTTCAGTAATTTTTATGTTTGATCGTGTTTGTAACTTTACAGTAAAGAAAGAAGATATTACTGTTGATTTAGAAGAACTTGAGCTTGAATTAATAGACTTTGATGTAGAAGAAGTTTTTAATGATGATGAAGGAATTATTATTTACGCACCGTTTGAGCAGTTTGGTTCTATTCAATCATATTTTGAAGAAAATAATGTAGAAATTTTATCTTCAGGGTTTGAAAGAATACCAACAACAACATCTGGGCTTTCTGAAGAACAGCAAGCAGATGTTGAGAAGCTTTTAGAGAAACTAGAAGAAGATGACGATGTTCAAAATGTATATCACAGTATGGTTATGTAATACCAATAAACATAGTATATATCACTTAAGCCCTCTATTTAATAGAGGGCTTTATTTTTTACATCTGTTGTTTTTTGTTCATTTTTATCGAAATTATGAACAAATAATGTACAATGAATTTCAACCTATAAATTAACACTTATAAAAAATAAAATGGTACTCAGGCTATTAGGTAGCGATTTTTTACAAGTCAAAATGATGTTCAATACATAAGTATTAATACATCTGTTTTACCAAATCAATTGGGTAAAAAAATAAAGAGTAAAAAAATATTATTTACCATAAAACAACACTCACAGGATGTTGTTTTTTATGCTTAAAATTTAAGTAAACGGATAATAAATTAACCGTAGTTATTATTGATTAAGTTTAAAATGTTTTATAGCTTTAAATTAATTAAAAAAAAGGCTTATTTTGGTGAAAAAATATAGCAGAAATATATGTACTAGTGCATGTATTTAATTGTTGGCTTTAATGCAAAAAAAATCAATCTATAAAAAAGAACTTTAGAAAAATGGTAGCTGGAATATTTTTGGTTTTAATTTTAATTCTTGTTATAATTAAATTAATTATACAACAGAAAAGTAAAAAAAAACTGAATCAATTATCTGAAGAAGTCACATTAAATTCTAAACAAAAATCGGGAAAAAGAAAGCTAGAGGTTCAAAATAATCCATATAAATACGAGTACTGGAATAAGATTATAAATGGTTCTAAAACTGTCGAAATAGATAAACCCGATGTGTCTTCACAAATAATATTAGACAATTGGGACTATATTTCTAAATATTATTATGTAATTAAAGAAGAAGTTAGAGCCATGAGAAATGATACTAATTTCAAAGAAGAACAAATTGTTTATGATTTATCATTTAATAAATACTTAACCAAAGAATTATATAAAAGGAATTTAGAGCTAACAGAAAATATTATAACCGATTTTCTAACTAATATTCTTAATAACAGTCAAAAATTGAGAAACCCTGAAACGAATGTTTCTCTTAAAGTAATTAGTCTAATTTATTTTTTGTGTGATAATTCTAGCTTTTATCTGTGTGCTGAACCTTCTAGATTATTTCACAATGAAAAATATTCAGAGCATCTACCTGAATTTGAATTAAAACATGAATTTAATATAAATATTCATGAAATAGAATACGCAATTTTTAACGATCTAAGTATTCTTGTAGGTGATTATTATGATGATTATGCAGAATATACCTATAATTCGTTCTCTGAAATCATGTTTAAGTGTTGGGAAACAGCGAAACAAAGAACTAATTCTAAATTATTAGGTTCTTTAGATTATGGAACTGGTGGTGTAGATTATGACTTAGATACAGGTGAGAGTATTAACGATTTTGATATAGTAGAACATTATAAAAATAGAGGAATCACAATTGAAAAATATTTAGATAATTAAAAAGCATTAAAAGCCAATAAAATGTATAATTAATTGCTTATTTCAAACTACTTAAGAAAGTAATCGTAAAAGATTAAAAGCAAGAATTCTTAATTACTTTTGGTAAAATAGAGCAACTAACCATACACAACACGTTATAAGCTATAGAAAAAATGAAAAAAAACATCTACTTTCTACTTTTAAGTATTCCATTTATTGTGAATGGACAATCAACTAAAAAGATAAAAAATAAAATTTCTGATAACTCAATTGAAATTTTTTATGCGTTAAAATCTGATAATTCACATAAACAAGGGAGTTATAAATTGTTTGAAAGCAAAAAACTTAAGGTTAGTGGTAATTATTTAGAAAACAAGAAAAATGGGATTTGGAAAACTTATCATAAAAACTCTACAAAAAGCACTGAAGGAAACTATGAGAAAGGAAAGCGAATTGGAATTTGGAGTTTTTTCAACAATAGAGATGAACTAATACAAACATATAATTTCGAAAAAGAAATCTTAACAAATGAAGGACCTTTTAAAGAAAAAGAAATAGTCAAAATTGGAAATGGAAAGTATCGCGGATTAGTATTTTCAGATAAAAATCCTGAATTTAAAAATGGTAAAAGTGATTTAATCAATTTTATTAAAAAAAATTATAACTATTCTGAATTAACCAAAATTTCTAGCTCAAAAGGGACTATTTATATCGGAGCAATACTTAATAAAGATGGAACATTAACGGATATAAATATTTTAAGAGGAATAAATGACATCTTAGACCTAGAGGCTTTGAGAGTTACAAAACTTATGAATGAAAAATGGAATCCAGCCGAATTTGAGGGAGAGAAAATTGCAAAAAAAATTGTAATTCCTTTTTTAATTAAATAAAACGTAGCCTAACAAAGAGCTGAGGTGAAAACTAAACAAATTCTTCATTAATTTTGTATAATATTATTCTAGGCTCAAAATACTACTACTACTACTACTACTTGTATTTTGAGTTTTTACTTCCTGTATAATTGCTAGTTGTTTAGGTAATAGAGAAACGTACCTTTCGCCATGAGGTAACCTCGATTTTGCGATTATAATTTTTTTATTAGTTTATTGGAAATGGATTTAACGTTAACTCAGTATATGTACTAACCGAAGAACAGCTTTAATGAGGTGTTTTTTTGTGAATATTTAAGTAGATAGATAATAAATAAGTGTAGTTAAAAAAATAATGGCTTTCCTATAGTATTCCCAAGGCTAATAAAATTGGTGAAATTAATGAAGCGATGATACTAAGTAAATTTAATATTAAACCAAAAGTGTAGTGAATTCGGTAGGATTTGTATGTGTTTATTAAGCAGAGAGTAAACAAGGTGATGCAAAAAATCAATGCCACAAATTTATAGTAAAATATGTAAATATTAAACTTTTCGATATCTAAACACAGAAATATTATAACATCTAAACAGATTAAACAAATAGGATAAAAGGTAAGGAATATCTTTTTCATACAGCAAAAATAAATAAAACAGTATAAAAAAAGGAGCATAATTACATGCTCCTAATTTAAAGTAAATACACTTTGAATAATTCAAATTCATTGAGTTAGACGTTCTAATGTTTTAAAACTTACAAAAGATTTATAAATAGCTATAATTATAAAAGAAAAATTAATGAATAAAATTAAATTTATAGAATAACCGTATCATTCTTAAAATGAGGATAGGCTTGTTTTTTCATGATAATAGGAATACCTCTAGAAGAATTTTGTACGATTTTAGGTGAAGAATGGTTAACTTGTATTGAATCTGATTTATAGTCATATCACCTTGTGTTCATGAAGTAAGAGATGTAATTTTTTGAACTATTATAAACTAACAATATCGAAATATTTTATTTCAGGTGTTGATACGGTAAAAGATAAAAGCTTTTCCATAATACCATTTTCAGTAATAAAATTAAGGTACTCTTTATGATGTGCTGTAGTCTTCCATGTTTCATCAAATATCATTTTCGAATCATCAGCATTGTAATAAACCTTAACTTGTGAACAACCTTTAAAACTTCTGACATTTTCTAAATTATTTTCTAGAAAATTCATTAGCTCTTTTATTTTCTCTGAATTTACTTTAAACTCTAAAATTACTTTTTTTTTCATTTTTAGTTATATTTTATTTAAAGCAAAGATATTGTGAGTAAAAATGGTAAATATTAATCAAAATTAAGATTTATACGATTTATGATTAAAAACTTCGTATAAATTAGTTGAATTATTTTTTCTTTAAACAAGGCGAAAAAATAAAGCATAGCCTTAGTTATGGTTTCTTTTTTTAACGATGTGGAAGGGAAAAAGAAACGACTAATATGCGGAATTTTTAGTTGTAAGTCGTATTACTTTTAATTCATAAATTTCAGTAATTGAGTATTCTTTTTTAGGCGTTACTTTTTTAAATATAAACTTTCTATTATTTTAATGTGGTGTAAGTCGTGTCCGAGAATGTGATATCCTAAAGCTCTTACACTTGCTTTGTTTTCATTTGCAATTCCAATACGTTCTAATGATCTTTCTGATAATCCATTAAATAAAGCAATAGTTGATAATCTTACTGCTTCATACTCGTCTAATATATTCTTAATAGTTCTCTCTGATGTATCTGAGTTAAGGTTGTAATCATCTTGTTCAAAACCGGGAAGGTTCGTTTTATCATTTCTAGCAAAACAAAGAGCTCTATACCCATATATTCTTTCGTCGTCAATTATATGTACTAATATTTCTTTTATAGACCATTTGTTTTTTTGATAACGAAAATTTAATTCGTTATCAGATAGGCTACAAATTAATGACTTTGTTGTCTGTAAGCTTACTTTTAATTGCTCAATAAGACTTCCATCTTTTTTAACCAATTTCATATACATTTCTGCATAATTTGGGTATTCATCTTGTAATGGAAATTCTATGTGTTTAATCATTTAGTTCTTTTTTAACTTGCAGCTAACTATTTACTATTTAAATATAGGTCACGTCTAAGTCCTCCTTCTTTAAAAAGTGCTCTCATTCTTTCTTTTTGTCCTTCAGTGAACATATACATTGCATCGTCAGCAACATAATCCATAAAATTCATAAACATATCATTGCTGCCACATGATGCTTGAGGATAAGTAGGCTTTCCTGAATATGATTCATATTGATTAGGTGTGTCATCAACAAGATCTGAAGTATCACAATTTTTCTCGCCTGCATAAATATGTTTAAGATTTAGCCAATGAC
The DNA here is from genome assembly GCF_000430545.1 of Tenacibaculum ovolyticum DSM 18103. GTDB lineage: Bacteria > Bacteroidota > Bacteroidia > Flavobacteriales > Flavobacteriaceae > Polaribacter > Polaribacter ovolyticus. The sequence goes on along the minus strand of NZ_KE387163.1, from coordinate 802,038 downwards.
CAATTTCGTGTGTGGCTGTTCTCCCTAAATTGTTATATGGAACTAATGGCTCTAGGGTGCCAAACACTCTAGGATCCATTACAATACCATCTATTCTAGGATCTGATCCAGGAGGGTTGGCATATCCAGGAAGACCTAAATCTCCGAAACGATTTGATGAATCGGCTATCCAAATATTTAAATATTTATCATTTGGCCAAGCATCTTGCCCTCCTTTTTTAGTGAAATATAGTGCTAAATCTTCAATTTTGTGATCACCTATTTGTTGACCATTACCAGCGATTATAGTGCTTTCTGATCTGATAATTCCGGTGGTTGGTTTTCCATTTGGGTCTACAGTAGCTAAACGAAACTCAATACCAACATCAGCAACCAAATTAATAAACTCATCGGGAGTATTTAAGTGATCTGGATTCAATTTTCGAAAATCTTTATTTAAAACAACTATTTGTGAGTGTATTTTTTCATCACTAATTACAAATGGGTCTGGAGTGTAGTTAATTACATGAACAACAATTGGAATTGTAATAACTTCAGTTGAAGGTATAGTGGGGTTTTTTACAACTGGAATCGCTTCGTGCTTAGAGCATGATATAAAGAAACAGAGTGTAACAACGATTGCTAAAATTTTATTCATTATAAAATTGGGGTTTGTATTATTTTAGTAAGTTATATTGTTTAGTAAGGATACTATGGGAAGGGTTTTACAAAGATATATTTAATAACCAAATAAACTCAAAAAAAATTAAATGATATTATCTTGAGTTTAGAATAATAGTGAATAAATTATTGAATTTTACCTCAGTTATTTTTAAGTTAAACGCGATTTTATTTACTCAATTTCATAATCATTTTTTTTGCATAATCAATTCTTCGTTGGTTATTACTTGTTGCTAGTTGTGTAACTATTTTATAGTATTTAATAGCCTTTTCGTAATTCTTTTTTGTTTTATAATATTGAGCTAATCCATAATAACCACCATAATAATTGGGAAATTTTTCACAAACGAAATTAAATACATTCAAGCAGTTTTTATCTTCTTTATTTCTCTTGTAATTAAAACCCAACGAAACTAAATTTTTAGGATTGGTATCGTATTTGTTTTTTACAGAAGTAAGTTTACTGTAGTATTTTTTTATGTTCTTACTCCCGTTAATATTAATTTCCTTTTCTAGTATGATGTCAATAGGAATTAATAATTGACTATCAGAATATAAGCTAGCTAAAAATAATGCTTTACGTTTTAGTTCAAATGTTCCGTAATTAGCTGTGTTAGTATAAATCGCTACTGAAATTTTTTCAGAAGGAATACGTAAAGAATAATTTCTAAAACCAGTAGTATTACCACCATGCGTTAAATATTTCCTTCCATCTTTAATTTCAATGTGCCATCCAAAGCCATAACCAGCACCTCTATTTTTTCCAATATCATCCCAAATTGTAAAAGCATCTTCTTTTAAGTTTGTGGTTATTAGTGTTTCGTTATAAAGATTTTTATCCCATAGGTAATAATCATTTACAGATGAGTAAATTCCGCCATCACCTTGAACTGCTGACCAAGCATTTTGGTCTTTTCTTTCAAATATTGTATCATTTAACTCATAGCCGTATGCACGATTTTTTATTATTAAGTTTTTTTGATATACAGTACTTGCAGACATGTTTAGTTTTTGGAAAATTTCATCATCCATAAATCGTTTAAAAGATTTATTAGAAACTCTTTCTACAATGAGGGCTAAAATAGCATAACCAGAATTACTGTACCTATATTTTGAGTTGGCAGGAAATAGAAGGCCATTTTGTTTTTTTAAAAGATTTAAAACATCTTTATCTACGAGTTGTTTTTTTGATTTTTTTGGATGTAATTTAAAGTAGCTCTCTAGTCCTGATCTATGTGAAAGTAAATCTTTTATGGTAATTTCTTTTCCATAATTTGGAAATTCAGGAATGATCTCTGTTAATTTAGTTTCATAGCTTAGCTTTCCTTTGTTTATTAAAATTAAAGTAGCTATTGCTGTAAACTGCTTGGTTACTGAACCAAGTCGATAATTAGTTTCGCAATTTGCGAGAATTTTATTTTCTAAATCAGCATATCCAAAGCTTTGGCATTTTTTTATTTTTCCGTCCTTTAAAACAATAAAACTTGCACTCGGTTTCTTTCCTGTGTAATTTTGGAAAAGATAATTGACCCAATCTTGTTTTTTATTTTGCTTTTCGACTATTCCTTTGGGTGATTTGCATCCATATAGAATGATCAAAAGGACTAATGTTAAGAGTGTGTGCTTCATTTTTTATTGTCCTTAATTTATATGAGGGATTTTTGTTTTTGGATACTAATATATTGAAATGCGTTCAGATATTAGTTGAGTGGTAGATGTAAAAAAATGGACTAAAATATTTTATTGGCATTGATAATATAATAATAGTTCTAATAATTGAGATGTTTAGTTTTATTTATTTTCTTGCTTGATTGGAAGAATGTTTATAGTGTGCCATTTTTAATTTCCCCTATATTATTGGCTTTTATATATTCTTTGGTTTCAACATTCAGACATGATAGCCATTTTCCTCCATAGGCATACGTGTCTATACAGATGGTGTGTCCGAAATTGGCAATTTCTCCATTTTTTCTCGAAGTGTGTCCGCAAATAACTATTTTGCTAGAGCTGTATAATTCAGTTGTTTCATATTTTTTCCAAAATAGATGAAATTTATTTTGATCTTTCAATGTTTTTCCTATTTCAAGACCAGCGTGAACAAAAATAAAATTACCTATTTCGTAATAAGATTCACAAGATTCAATAAATTCCCAATGAGTTTTGTTAATTTTGTTTACCCAATTAGAGTCACCTCTAGTTTTATAAGAAGCTAAAGTTTGTGAACCTCCAAAGTATAACCATTCAGCTAATCTTTCGTGAGATTTTTTAGCTGCTAGCATCATTATTTCATGGTTACCTAAGATGAATTTAAAGTTATAGTTCTCTTTGTTTTTAAGCAACCACTTAATGACTCCCTTGCTGTCAGGTCCTCTATCTATGTAATCTCCGAGAAAGACAACAGTGTCGTCTTTTTTTATTGAATTTTGTTTAAAAATGGTTTTTAAGGCCTTTAAACAACCGTGAATATCTCCAATTGCGTATATAGACATTTTTTGCTTTTAATATTAGTTAACTTATTTATAGTTGAATGATTTATGTTGGTTGCATAGCGTTAGTATTCCTGTTTATTGGATATTAATATATTGAAATGTGTTTATGTATTAGTTGAATAGTAAATGTAAAAGGTAACAGAAGTTTTAAAAATAAATAAAGCTGTACAAATTTAGGGGTTTATTTTCTGCATTTTTTTTCAAAAGATTCTTTATCAAAAAAAACATATTTTTTAACATCTTGAAAAAAAACCTTTATAGAAGTTTTCTCATTTATTAACCAATTTCCATTAGAATCTCTTATGCATTTAAAATTATCATAAGTTCCTGCCCAAATAGCCCAATTTTCAGAGATAGGATGGATTTTTATAAGTTCTCTAATTAATTTGCTCATTTTTGTGTTTTCAGAGAATTTAGAAAACTTATTGTGTCTAGACATGTCGTCTCCCATACAAACACTATCTCTATCTGATTCTATTATTAATTTCTTTCTGTTAAATAAACTCCACATTTTATTTTTTAATAACTGTTTATAATAAACCCTAAATTTTTTAGTGTGTATCTCAATTTAAAGAGCTGCCATATACGAGTCTTTTATGTGTTTTGGTAAGAAGATATTATGTTTTCAACCGCTTTAGAAATTTCTTCATATTGGTTTGAGCGTTCAAGTCTCCAAGGTTCAGCAACACGTTCTTTGCAATTTTTAACAGCACAGGTTTCACAAGTTACTCCAACAATTTTTTTAGTAAAAACATCTTCTTTGAAAAAACGAAGCTTCTTTTTTAAGTGAGGAGATAGTAGCATTCCAATGCTAACACTTCTGTTAATTTCTTTTTTAAAAGGATCGGGTGTTGCTGAAGAAAGTACAAGGTATTCGTTTTTCTCATTTTCGTAAGAGGAAATTTGAACACCAAAAGTAGCTTTGCTCTTTTCTAATTCTTCTAGGTCTTGAATTGTTTTTAAAGAAATCCATCGCCTGCAATAATGCTCATTATTTCTATTGGCATGCGGAGCCTGTTGCTGTGTAACGTGTAATTCTTTACTTAATCTATGTATAGGAGAGTTAACTTTATGGGTAAATCGTAAAAAGAATAAGTTTTTAATGTTAAAATGTTTAGGTAAAATATTGGTTAGGCGTTGGTAAAAAGTTTCATGAGAACAATTATAGTGTTTAATTATTCTATGTAAATTAAAAGGTTTCCATTCTTCTAAAGCAAAGAAGTCTGTTAATTGTTGAATAAGTGATTTTTTAGGAATAATTAAAGCGCCAGCAAAGTAAGAGGCAATAAAATTATTTAAAACTTGATCAAAACTATCAAACTTTACCCAAGGAAAAGTGTATAATCTATTTTCAATTTTTAGAAAATTATAAGCTAATTCTTTGGCGTAAATAAACGTTTTTTGAGCTTCACTTATTTCATCGTATATTAATAAGGTTTTCTTTTTAGGAATGAAAATGGTTCGTAACTCAGAAAGATTTTGGTGTTTAGAAAGCTCTTCCGTATCAATGGTGTAGTTAAACTCTTCTATTAATATTTCTTCTAAATCTTTTGAAAGAACAGGCTTGTTTAAATCTATATGGTAAGATTTTGCAAAGTTTTCAGCTTCAATTTCAATTTCTCCAAAATAGTTGTTATGAGCTTCTTGATAAGAACGAAGAGCAGCTAAAAAAAAGCTTTCTCGAGTAAGATTATAGTTCTGAGATATTTTAATAATGGTACTAATGAATGCATTTACCTTGGCTGGAGCATTGGCAATGATATCAATTAAGTTGTTTTCTTTAATACCAAATAGATCTAACGGAATTTCTTTTAAAATTTTAGATTGAAGAATTTCTCCAATGGGAGCAAGGTTTTTATCAAGTTTTAAGGAAACTAAATGATCATATGGTACTTCCAAATTTTCTGATAGAAGTACAATTTTATCCGTTTTTGGGTATTTTTTTCCTTTTTCAATTTCGTTTAAATAAGATTTAGATAAACCAGTGAGCTTTGCTAATCCGAAGAGAGAGAGTTTTCTGTCGGTACGTATTTGTTTTAGTTTAAGGCCAAAAATTAAGCGGATGTATTCTTCTTCCAAAGTAATTGATTAAGATATTCGTAATTCAAAGGTATGTAAATTAGCGAATTAATAAAAATTAATTATTTTAATTAATTAGCGAACGTTCGCTTGTGGAGTTCAAAAATATTTTATAGTATTGTAGTGTTGAATCGAAAAAATTATAGTTATGCAACAAAATAGTATTACGAAAGAAATTGATTTTAAGGGTTTTGAGTTAGGGGAATACCGTCAGGTTTTATCTTCTGAAGCAAAGAATTTCTTGTTAGAGTTACATGATAAGTTTAATGATAAAAGATTAAATTTATTAAAAGAAAGAGAAAATCAGCAGGTCTATTTTGATGCTGACAACTATCCAAAGTTTCCAGATGAAACAAAAGATATTCGTGAAAGTGATTGGGTGTGTGCCGAGTTGCCAGAAGATTTGTTAGATAGGAGGGTAGAAATAACAGGTCCTGTTGATAGAAAGATGGTAATCAATGCTTTGAATTCGGGGGCCAAAACTTTTATGGCAGATTTCGAAGACAGTAACTCACCGGGTATAATAAATCAGTTAAACGGACAAATAAATTTGCGTGATGCTAATAATAGAACAATTTCTTTTTATAACGAGAAGAAAGATAAAACCTATCAATTAAATGAGCAAGTAGCTGTATTGTTAGTGCGTCCGAGAGGATTGCATTTAGATGAAAAGCATTTCTTGGTAGATGGTGTTGCAATGTCAGGATCTTTGGTAGATTTTGGGTTGTATTTTTTTCATAATATTAAAACACTTCAAGAAAGAGATTCAGGAGCATATTTTTATTTGCCAAAATTAGAGCATTATAAGGAAGCTCGTTGGTGGAATGAGGTTTTTGTTTTTGCGCAAGATTATTTAGGTATTCCACAAAAATCTATAAAAGCAACAGTTTTAATTGAAACAATTACAGCAAGCTTTCAGTTAGACGAAATTATTTATGAATTAAGAGACCACATGGCAGGTTTAAACTGTGGTCGTTGGGATTATATTTTTTCATATATCAAAAAATTTAGAAATCATCCAAATTTTGTAGTTCCTAATAGAGATCAGGTAACTATGAGTACTCCTTTTATGAAGTCGTATTCCTTAAGAGTGGTTCAACGTTGTCATAAACGCGGAGTGCATGCAATGGGAGGAATGGCAGCGCAAATTCCTGTAAAAAATGATGATAAAGCAAATGAATTAGCGTTTGCAAAGGTGTTAAAAGATAAAGAGCAAGAAGTTAAAAATGGGCATGATGGTACTTGGGTGGCGCATCCAGGGATGGTAGATTTAGCAATGAATGTTTTTAATGAAAATATGACTACTAAAAATCAAATTCATGTAAGTAGAGCAGATGTTAACATTCAAGAAAAAGATTTAGTAGAAATACCTAAAGGAACAATTACAGAAGAAGGAGTTCGTAAGAATATTAATGTGGGTATTTTGTATATAGAATCTTGGTTAAGAGGTAATGGAGCCGCAGCAATATATAATTTAATGGAAGATGCGGCAACAGCAGAAATTTCTAGAACTCAAGTGTGGCAATGGTTACATAAAAATATTCAGCTAGAAGACGGAAGGGTTTTTACGCAAGAAATGTATCAGCAATTAAAAGAAGAAGAAATTGAAAAGATTAAAAAATATGTTGGAGATACTCAGTATGTAAATGGGAAATTTGAATTAGCAATTCAATTATTTGATAAGTTGGTATTAAATAAGGAATTTGTAGAGTTTTTAACTTTACCAGCGTATCAATACATTTAAAATATCAGAGGTTAGTAAAATAGATACGTGTTTTTTTAATGATTTTTAGACTAACTATGTCAGGTCGAGCGCAGTCGAGACCTATTCACTATAGTTTAAAAGTTCTCGACTGCGCTCGAACAGACAAGTAATTTACTTATTATATAATACGTAATTACCTACTGACCTTTATAGAATATAAAATAAAAGCCCCTAAAATGCGGCAACATTTTAAGGGCGAAGCTATCAGTGATTAATAACTTATTAAAAAACAAACTTATGAAAAATTTAGCTCACGGAAGTTATAATTCAGCATTAGAAACAGTAAAGACTTTAAAGCAAAAATATGGAAGTACTTGGAGTGCGATTACTTCTGAAAATGCAGCTCGAATGATTGCTCAAAACCGTTTTAAAACAGGTTTAGATATTGCTAAATATACAGCGGCAATTATGAGAGAAGATATGGCAGCTTATGATGCTGATTCTTCTAAATATACACAGTCGTTAGGTTGTTGGCATGGATTCGTGGCGCAACAAAAAATGATTTCAGTAAAAAAGCATCATAAAACAACGAGTAAAAGATATTTGTATTTATCAGGGTGGATGGTTGCAGCATTGCGTTCAGAATTCGGACCGTTGCCAGATCAATCAATGCATGAGAAAACAGCCGTAGCTTCATTAATTGAAGAGATTTATGATTTTTTGCGTCAAGCAGATGCTATTGAGTTAAACGATTTGTTTAGACGATTAGAAGGTGGAGAAGATGTGCAGGATCAAATCGATAATTTTGAAACACACGTAGTGCCTATTATTGCAGATATAGATGCTGGATTCGGAAATGAAGAAGCTACATATTTGTTGGCAAAAAAAATGATTCAGGCAGGCGCTTGTGCTATTCAAATTGAAAATCAGGTGTCAGATGCAAAACAATGCGGACATCAAGACGGAAAGGTAACTGTACCGCATGAAGATTTTATAGCAAAACTAAATGCAATTAGATATGCGTTTTTAGAATTAGGAGTAGAAGAAGGTATTATAGTTGCGAGAACAGATTCTGAAGGGGCTGGTCTTACTCAAAAATTACCAGTAAGTCAAGAGCCAGGAGATTTAGCTTCTCAGTATTTAGCTTTTGTTGAAGCTGAAGAAATAGCGGTAGACGATGCAAGTGAAAATGATGTTTTATTAAAACGTAATGGAAAACTAGTACGCCCGGTAAGATTAGCAAATGGACTGTATAAATTTAGAGAAGGAACGAATATAGATCGTGTAGTTTTAGATTGTATAACAAGTCTTCAGAATGGCGCAGATTTATTATGGATCGAAACACCAACTCCACATGTTGGGCAAATTGCGCATATGGTTAATCGAGTAAAAGAAGTAATTCCAAATGCTAAATTGGTGTATAATAATTCACCTTCATTTAACTGGACACTTAATTTCCGTAATCAAGCTTACGATGAAATGCTTTCTGAAGGAGAAAATATGAATGATTATGATAGAAATAATTTAATGGATGCTCAATATGATGATTCAGAACTATGCTATCGTGCAGATGAAAAAATTAAAACTTTTCAAATAGATGGAGCAAGAGAAGCGGGTATTTTTCATCATTTAATTACATTACCAACCTATCATACAACGGCACTTCACATGAATGATTTAACAGCAGGATATTTTGGAGAAGAAGGAATGCTAGCATATGTAAAAGGAGTGCAGCGTCAAGAAATTCGCAAAGGAGTATCATGCGTAAAGCATCAAAGAATGGCAGGTTCTGATTTAGGAGATGACCATAAAACATTCTTTGCAGGTGATAATGCTTTAATAGCCGGAGGAACAAAAAATACTTCTAATCAGTTTGGTTCAGTAAAGCAAGAGGATAGCATTAAAGTTCAAAGAGAAATTGCAGTTTAATGAAGTGTAATTAGTTCCTGCATTTGTTTGTTTTGTTAAACAGTGCAGGAGTTTTTAAAGGATTGATTTAAAAATCAATCGGTAAATAGTGGATTTATAAGTAGTTGTTTATAAATTTTTAACAATTGAAGTTGCTCCCTTGATAATAGTCAAGGGAGTTTTTTTATGGTTGTAAATATGATTAAATAAGGTTTTTGTAACAAAAAGACCTCAGTTGCTACATATAAGTTATGCGATTCATGTTTTAATTAAAAAAAAATAACGAAATTGCTTAACCAAAAATTGTTCAACTAAAAAAAACACGAAGCAACATGTCAGATGATTTTGATTTATTAGAAACTAATTCAAACGAAAAAACTGAGAAAGTAGATGTTAATTGGGGTAAAACCATAGACACAATGAAGTCTAAATTAGCACATGAAGAAGATCCGCAAACACGTCAAAAAATACTAGATGCAACATTAGATGATGTGGTGCATATGGCAGAAAAAGATAGAGCAACACTATTAGATGCTATTAAAGATTTAACAGACTATCAGGATGAAGTAGGAATTATATTCGAAAAATTCTCTACATTAAATCCAGAAGAACAAAAAGTAATTGACGATGCTCAAAAAGCATTAGAACGTGCTAAAATTAAGTTAGAAGACGCTCAAAATAAACCAGATACTTGGTGGAATAACCTTTGGGGAAGAAAAAGCAAGATTAAAAAAGCTGAAGACGAACTAAAAGTTGTTGAAAAAACAAGAGAAGGAGCAGACAATAAAGCAAAAGCAATGTTTCAAGAGCGTATTGAAAGCGCAGATATTCAAACACTTTTAAATGAATTATCATACAAATCTCAAGCAGCTGTTACCCGATTAAAAAACCGTGAAGTAGAAATTAAAGAAGTAGAGGATAAACTACAAACGGCTATTGTAGAGGCAACAAAAAACCATACAAAAGCATTAGAAAAAAAGCTTGAAGTAGAAGGTAAGTTAGAAGAACAGTATGTTTTATTAAAACAAGTACGACAAGAATTAGAAGAAACGGTAGACAAACAATCACCAGCCTATTCAGAAATAATAGGTAGAATGACAAAGGTTGAGCAAAAAGTAGAGGAATTAGAAGGTCTTAAAAATGCCTATACTACCTTGGCTGCCAGTAAAGATAGTTTTGTACACAAGCATAATTTAACTATAAAAGTATTAACCTCTTTACGTAGTAACTTGCAAACACATAGAGCAAAACTAAAATCAGACACTGAAGAGCGTTTAAAGTATTATGACGGATATGTAGTTGCGTTAAAAGCAAGAACAGATCAAGAATTTGCAGCCATTTTAGAACATTTAGGTGTAAAAACAGACGAACATATCGGAGCAACCTTAGCATCAATGCATTCAGCAAGTGCAAAAGCACGTCAAGAAATGATGGACAATATTCCTGTACACGAAAAAGTTATGCAGGGAGTATACGGTAGTTATGCTGAGGCATTACATGAAATCAGAGAAAAAGATGTTGACATTCAAAAAAACTTTGCCGACCGTTATGGTATAGATATGAAAGAGCTATTTGAAGATTACTATAAAGCAGAAAAAAACACACCTTCAAACGAAGGAGAACCAGAAAAAGCTCCAGCACCAGAAACGAATGATGACGATATGTTATCTTAAAAACATTTTTGAAAGAGGTTTTTAAGTATAAAAAAGAGAAAAAATAATAATGAGGGCGTTACCTTCTTTTTGAAAAACAAAAGAAGGTCAGGCTTTCATTTCAATCTTTTTTCGAAAAAGAAAAAAGGATACCAATTCAATCCTTAACGCAAACAAAAGCAACAATAAAATAGCTATTAAACAAATATTGTTTACAAAATAATATGATTGTAACACCTTTAGATTCGGCAATATTAAACACAAAAGAACAATATGTTTTTTACCATAAAATGGTAGATTTTGCGTTGAAAGAATTAATAGTGAGTGTACAGCAAAATGAGTTGTGTACTTACCAAGAACTAATTTTTTTCAAGCAATATTCCGATTTGTTATTGTATTCAATAGAAGCAATGCGAGTTAAATATATGTATGACGAAGAAGATAATATGAAAGTAGATTTAACCGATTCTGGCTTTCCAAATTATCTAGAATTTCGATATTTATACAACGATTTAGAGTTACGAAACGAATACTTAGATAAATTACAAGACACAAGCATATTAAAAGAAGAGTTTTTAGATACACTATTACGAAAAAAACAACCAATAAAAAAGAACGAACTCTTTAAAGCAGCATCAATTGTTTATTACAAATCTGTAAAACAACAATACATATTTAACAAATTTGTACAAGGAAAAATAATCGATGCACCAAAAAATAGCAATGCAAGCTTATTAATAAGTTGGAGTTTTTACGATGTAAGTACAAACAGACCTTATATGTGTTTTATGTATTTCGATTATGATGGTAAACGAGTAGAAAAAGCGAAAGAAGAAATATATAAAGTATTAAAAGAAAGTGCCGATAGAGAAATGTCGTTAGATACAATGGCATATAATATCGACAGGAAATTACCAGAAGTATATCCAAAACATATAAAAAGAATCGATTTAGGTCCTTTACATAATGTATTTGCAAAAGATGAAAATGAAATAACTCACGCTATTTTAGGAGGAATTGCAAAAAAAGAAATTCCTTTAGAATCATACGCATTGTCATTTAAAATAGATGAGGTTTTTTCTGGAGACACTTTTAAAGAAGGAAGTTTCTTTTCGAAACGAACCATGCAAAAATGGAATGCAGTAGAGCAGAAAAAATATGTTTTTGCACCGCATAGAATTATACAAATGCTACACAACAAAGCACCTAATGTGCTTAATAATTTGGCAAAACCACCAATACAAGTAGCAGAACTTAAAATAAGTAAGCAGTAAAGTTAGTTTGAAAATAGATTTAGAAACAAAAACAATTATTTTAGAACTCCAAACTTGGATGGATGGAGGATCTCTAACATTGATTTGTGAAAATGAAAAAAAGCAAGAGTTTAAAATTCATTTTACTCAAAATGTAATTTGGGAAACAATAAAGGAACTTAAATTACCAGGAAGAATCTATTTTAATGATAAATTAATTAATCAAAGGTCAAAAATAGAAAATTCAATAATTAAAAATATTGAGAATGCAAATTTTAAAGATCTCTCTGAATTAAAGAAAGGGATATTAAAAGAAAAAGTTCAGTACGTTAAATCAGAAAGATACTTGAAAGATATAAGTAGAGTTAAGTTTTCTGAAAGAAGAAATAAAAAAAATAAATAACGTCATAGCAAGAAGAAGAAAATAACATAGGTATCCTTTTAAAATAAGAGATTACTTCATTTCATTCGTAATGACGGATAACATTAAAATACTATGGAACACAATTCAACTTTTCCAATAAAACAGAATGAACTTGATATGCTTCGAGATGAAGCAAGTGGATACTTAAAAAGTATTCAATGGGAACAAGGGCAACGAGCAAAAAATAAAAATAAAGACACCAAAGACGACTCTATATTATTATATTTATCTAGAGCAAACAACGGAAGTTCAACAACAGAAGTAACTTCGGTATCTAAAACAATATTAGCATTAAAAAAACGATTATTACCAGATTCTATCGCAATACCTGTGTATTTAAATCAAACACTGTACGCAGTTCAAGAAGGGCTTACTTTAGGTATTTGGATAAAAGATAGTTACTATGATGCCTCAGGTTTATCGAGCTTACGAGAACGAATAGCTGCTTTAGACGCAAACGGAAAACGAGAATTTGAAAGTAAAATGCAAACCGCAACAGCCTTTCAATTGTTTGCTACATCTTATAAAGTATTACACGATTTAAAACCACATGCATCTGACGATTTATCAGTAATGAAACAGAAATTTGCAGGAATTCCTGAAGTTTCGTTTATATCTCCATTAAAAGGAGTAGCATGTAGTTTGTTTTATTATGAAAAATATTTAGGACATCCAGATATTATAAAATCAGATAAAGATGTTATTGATTTTACAGTGGTGTATTTTGAAGCTTTAGTAGATGAAATTCAATTACGAAAAAGTAGTTTAGAGTATACAGAAACGATTACCGACAGAACCTATAAATTAGAAAAGAGCGAATTTGCAATTTCTGGTTGGGAAAATGCATTTTCTGGAACAGCAAAAAGTATTGAATTTAATAAAATTAAGTTTGAACAAATTGTTGGTAATAGAGATGCAAAACACTTTGCTCGTAGATTAACAGAACGAATGTTAAGTTACGATTTTGAAGCAAAGAAAAATCCGTTTCAAGAATTAGGAGGATTCATGCCTGTGTTTATGGGATATGGAATTCCAGGAACAGGAAAATCGATGTTAATTGCGGCAATTGCAACACGATTAAAAGAACATAGTGATAATTTAGACATTCCGTTTTTATTTCACCCAATGCCAGACACCTTAATTTCTACATTTCAAGGAGGATCGGCAGAAAAAATGGTAGAATGGATGAAGCCAATGCAAGATCCATCAAAATTAATATTTGCACCGATTGACGATGCTGAAAATAATTTACAAGAACGTACAGCACAAGGAGTATCAGCCGGAGTAAAAGAAGTTATCGGAGTTTTCTTACGATATACAGAAGGAGCATACGCTGTAAATTACGGGAATAGTTCTATTGGTTTATTCACAAATTTACCTGAAATGCTTGATAAAGCAGTTATTTCTCGTGTACAAGGGCGATTTAAAATTGACGGAGCAAGAACAGAACATGATTTTTTAGATCAAGATCATTTATGGTGGCGTAAGTTGCAAAAAACAATGCCCGATTTTGTAAATATGACAAGTCCTTCGGATTATGAGTATCTGAAAGATCAAGGATTGGCAAAAAGCATGGGAGATATTTTAAACGCTGTAGAAAAACCATCTGAGGCACGAGTTTTAGAAGCGTATGATAAAGCAGAAAAACTACATAAAACGAATGACCATTTGTTTTATGCAAGTTTGTATAAAGAAATTCAGAATATATTTCCGTTTTTCTCATCAAGAGATGTTCGTAACATTCAGTCGGCAATATCATTACGATTAACCGATTTCGATTTAGAACAAGATTGGTTTGATAAACCAGAAATTTATTTTAAGCAGAATTACGAAACAAAGTTTAATATGCTACAAGAATTAATGAAATCGAATATGAAAGGATTGAATTTTTCTGAAGTAAGAAGACAAGAAGTAGTTAGATATTTAGATAACGTAGCAACAATTGCTGATACCGATTTTAAACGAAAAGTAGATGCTAGAGTAAACCAAATGAATATTGATTTAGAGGCTAGAGGACAGTTTAATGAAAGAAGCTAGTAAATGGCTACTATAAAGGAGGTGAAAACGATAATTGAGAATTCTACTATAGATTTAAATGAAATAGTAAAAAGGAATTGTTGGAATGTTTTATCAGATAATTATAAATATTTTTTACATGAAATTTCGAACGAAAGAGGTAACGTTGTAAAAAAGAAAAAACTGAAATTAATAAAAGAGGTGTCGGAAGATTTATCTAAAATTTATTTTGATATATATGATTTGAACTTTCATATTTATGCTTCAAAAAAAGATGAAACAATTATCGTAATTAAGTATTTTCTTAAGAAATTTTTAGAGGAAGAGTTTTTTGAGGAGGTTAAAAATAATAAGTCAATGATTCATTCTAAATTAAATATTCCTTTTTATAGGAAACATCAAAACCAAAAATTTGATGTTAATTGGGAGTTAGGAGGTTTAAGATATCAATGGAATTCTTTTTTCAGTAAATTATTATTTAAATTAAGATATATAAACAGAGAAACTTTTATTAAAGAGTAAAATTATAATGCAAAAATTAAAAGAAGCCAATTTATATAGAAGTGAGTTAATTCCTGTAAGCGGAAAGTTAGTAGAGCGTTATAATAAATGCTTAATTAAATTAGGACTTACAGTAACAAAACTACAAACGTTTTCTATTGACGGACTCGGTTGGAGCCCTGAAATATCTGAAGAAAAAAAAGATATTCATTATTTAAATAATGGAGATGCAAACTCTCATTGTATTATTATTACACCGTTTCAAAAAGGATTACCAATATACAATCCGTTTCATTCTTTTGATAAAGACTTAATGAAATTGGTTTTTAAAATACATGAAACTAAAATTCAAAATATTACGCGAGACTCAGCAATTTGTGTCGATTTTGATCAGAATATAGATGTTTTTTACGAACCATTAGATGTTTTAAGATATACAGATGTTGTAATTCGTTTTCGACTAATAGATAATTTAGATAAAGTAAAAGAAGAGCAATTACAATTAATAGCAAATTTTAACAAAGACAATAACTTTATAGACGAAAAGATTCATCAACAATTATTAGATTCTGCTAATAAATATGGAGATTTAAGAAATAGAGATTTAAACTTAGAAGATATTGTTTTTACATCAGACTCTTTTTATACAAAAGCATTTGGTGGTATGTATTTATTGCGTAATTTTTTAACACCTATTTTAATATTTGAAGAAAAAGAAGCTTATAAAGAAGCTATAAACGATACAGTGCATGATGTTTTAATGTATCATATTTCTCACTCAGAATTAATGGAGAAATTAAGAGATCATTTAATAACAGAGTGTGATTTAAAAGAAGAAAGAACGTTTAATCGTTATGAGCGAATACAAAAATATTTATTTTCAAAACATTTAGAAGAAGTAAACCATCCAATAAAAGATATATTAGAAGACAATATGTTATTTAAAAGTTATTTGAATAAATTAAATATTGAAACTCGTAAAAAAGTAATGAGTGTAGATAGGTATTTAGATAAACTGAAAATTAATAACGAAACAAAAATTAAAGATATTATTGATAATAGTGTGTATTTTTCTTTACATAAACCACATTCATCATTAAGATCAAATCATCAAGATTTAATTTGGAAACTATTGGTTAACATTTCACCAAACGATGTGTTGTTTTTATATTGGTATGATAAAGAAGAGTTTTACAAGCAATATTTAAATTGGGATGCGTCTATGCAAGATTGGGTAATAGAAACAATTAATAAAAATATATAAATTATGACACCAGAACTTATTGTATTTATTGCCGCTATATTATTTGGTATTTTAGTTTGCTGGAGAGAATCGAAAGGAAATAAACTATATCGATTTGTAAATAAAATTTTGAATTCGAAAGAATTGCAAATGAAAGCATCAAATAAAAAAGGATTTGTCTTTCAACAAACTTTTTTATTAAGATTGGTTTTTATTGCAGCATTTTATTTAATGAGTGTGATTGTTATTCAATTTTTAATACCAGTAACATTGGCAACGATATCTGTTTTTATATTTATGATTGTAGGTACATTAATAGGTGTTTATGTGGCTGATTTAATTTTTAAATCATCAAAAATAATTGAAGAGCAATCTGATTCTTTAGAGAATATAGTAAACGATTCAATTGAAAAAGGAAAAGATTTTATTGAAGATTTAAAAGGAGAATCAGATACTACATCAAGTAGTACTGAAAACGATGAAGCACTAAAAAAAGTAGAAAAACCAAAAGCGCAAGAAAAAAGTGCTAGAGAAAGATTAAAAGATAAAGGGTTGCTATAATAAATAACAACAAAATAATCTTTCAGATTAAAATAAATAAACATTTTGCTATAACTTTACTAAAAGTGGTGCAATAATAAAATAAAGAGTATGATTAAAAGATACTGGCAAAAAGGAGGGAAACAAAAGAGGAGAGTTATATTGTTTTCTTTTATATTACTGATTGCGTTATTCGTTTTAAGAGACGATTACCAACCAGCATTATTATTTATTAGAAAATACATTTTTATAATTCTGTTAAGTTTTTGTGTGTTGTTTTTCGGATCAAGAAATTTTAGAAAATCAGCAAGTTCTGGAAAAAGGGTTTTTATTTTAGGAATGTTAATTTTATTTTTTGGTGCTTTGTATGGTATTGGATGGCATTATAAAATGTACGATTATATGAAAACCTATAATGTTTTTAATAATCTAAAACGTATTCAAATAACCGAATTGCCTTTAACACAAAATGAAAGAATACAACCTTTACGTAATATTTTTTCAATGGCAAATGAATCTGTTGGAGAAACAAAAGATGTTTCTTTACCACACTTGGTTAGGGTAGATTCAGTTAATAAATGGACGATGGCAATTCAGCCTACCGAAAAATATGTTTGGCAAGGAATTAGTGACAATACAGAAGAAGTTTTTTCAGTATCAAGTACAACACCATTTCCTCGATTTTCAAGTGAAAACAGAATTTCAGTAACCTTTTCAATAGGAGAATCTTTAAAGTTTAGTCGTAATACATACAATGCAGTTGTACAACGATTCAGTATTTTTCAGTTATTTAACCTTGAGCCAAGTGATACTTTTTACATGAAAAATGATAAAGGAGCATGGGTGCAAGTGGTAAGTTTAATAAAGTGGAAAGGCTTTTTGTTTCCGTACCCAAGTTTTGGAGGTGTAATGGTTGTCGAGAACGGAGAACACGACTTTGGAGATTATGTAGAGCGTATTTTATTAGGAAAAGGAACTTATATTTCCCCTGAGGAAATGAAAAATTATCCATATTTAACAAGGCAAAATACGTTGTCAGAAAAAGTATCACGTTTACAAGCAGAGTCTCTAAAGTTTTTAGGAGGATTTAGTGATCCATTACCTTGGAATATGAAAACAGCGGTAAAAATACCAAATTTACCAGATGATCAAAATCAACAACCATTTGTAACAGATTTTGATTTCTCTGAAACAAATTTAAATGCTTATAGTGGTTTATATCATTGGTTTGGGTTAGAACCTGTAGGAGATGAAAGAACAAGTTTAACTTACAGTGTTTTTGTACCTGCTGATGGTACTAATAAGTTTTATTATTACGATCATGCATCAAAAAAACAAGGTTATGCAGGCGTCTCGGCAATGCCTTTAAAAGTAATAGAATCACGTAAAGAGTTTGATTGGTCGGTAAATAAACCAGTAGAATTTAGACCTTATATAAAAAATATAGCAGGTAAGAAACGATTGTTTTTTATAGGTACTGTTTCAGCAATTAGAGAAGGTTCAAATAAATTTGATGGTTCGGCAACACCAGATTTAGCATTAATTGATAGTGAATACAGAGACGTCGTTTGGATTGATGCAAAACACCCAAGTAAATGGAACGCTTCAGTATATGAACAATTAGGTGAAGCTTGGAAAGAAAGTGAAACTTCGAATGACTATTTTAAAAATATTAACTTCAATAAGGAAATAGAGCCTACTAGTATTAAAACAGATTCTATAGCTTTGGCTTCTAAACAAAAAATTGAAGCAGAAAAAATTAATAAACTCCAAAAACAAATAGATTCAATTAAAGAAAATTCTAATAACTAGAATTTTCTTTAATATCTTTAAAAATAGGATAAGCCATATGACTTATCCTATTTTTAATTCCATTTTTATATCAGAACGCTCATAAGGGCAGTTTTTTTCAACAGGAATTTCTATAAAACCGTATTTTTTATAAATATAAATTGCATTTTCGAGTTTAGTATTTGAATACAGCGTAAGTTTTTTAAAACTATTTTCCTTAGCAAAATCAATGCATTTTTGCATAAGATGCTGTCCTATTTTGTAGCCTCTATGTTTTGGAGATACTGCCATTTTTGTTAATTCAAAAGCACCACTATTTATTGGCATTAAAGCAACCGTACCAACAACTTCATTATTAATTTTTGCGAAGAATATGTGTCCACCTTTATCGATAATGTATTTATCAGGATTACTTAATACTTCTTCATCATAAGCCTCAACATAAAAAAAGCTTTTTAACCACTCTATATTTAAATTATAAAAATGAGAAGCATATTCATTTTTATAATTTGTAATTTCTAAGGTATTCATAATTTTAATATTCATTTGTATATGTTCTGTAATTGCTTTGCTAAAAGACTTTTTGTTAAATTTTTCTTCTAGAATATTTAAAGTTTCAACTAAAGAATTTGAAGATATTTGGGTGTATTCTTTAATTATAAATTCAATACTATTCCAAATAGGGGTTACATTTTCAACTAAGGTTTTTCCTTTTTTAGAAAGGATTATAACTTTTTTACGCTTATCAATTTTATCAACCTTTAAAAGGATTAGTTCTTTTTTTAAAAGCTTATTAATAGCTTGTGTTGTGGCAGGTTGAGAAATATGTAAACTATTTGTTATCTCAGTATTTGTTACCCCATTTTTACTCTTTATGATTCTAAAAGCAGGAAATAAATAAGGGTCAAAATCAATATTAAATGTATTATATACTAATTGAGTTTCTCGCATCATATATTCACTTACTCTTTTTAAACGAGAACCAATACCAATTTCTCCTAAACTCTTTAATGCATCCATAGTTATTAAATAAGTATTTATATAAGCACTTATGCAAATGTATGCTTATTTTATTATTTGGCAAAATAGTATTTGTGAAACAATTAACACCCGTGACATTATTTACCATGGAATATAAAAAATATTTTTGTACCTTTGTATTGAACTTAAAGTTAATTAAGATGAAAAAAGACAAAATAATTTATTATTCAGCAACTGGTTTATTAACATTATTAATGTTGTTTTCTGCAGGTATGTATTTATTTAATCACGAAGCAGTAATGGGGATGTTTACAAGTTTTGGTTACCCTACTTATATTATTTATCCGTATGCAGCTGCAAAACTTTTAGGAGTTGTTGCTATTTGGTTTGTAGCGAATAAAACAATTAAAGAATGGGCGTATGCAGGTTTTTTCTTTGCATTTATATTAGCGTTTTTTGCCCATGTAATGATAGGAGATGGTGAACAAATGGGGGCTATAATAGCAATGATATTACTTGTTGTATCATATATATATAGTAAAAAGATATAAAAATGGCAGCAAAAGTATCATCAAAAGTTGTTTTAACCAATCGTAACTATTTAGCAGAGGCAAAGATGAGAAATCATTTTGCTGTGTTAGACGAACCAGTAGATAGAGGTGGAGACAATAATGGGCCAACCCCAGTAGAGTATTTATTAACAGCAATTGGAGGTTGTGTTTCAATGACTTTAAGAATGTATGCTGAACGAAAAAAATGGGATGTAGGTGAAATCACTGTAAATGTAACTCAGAAAGAAGAACTAACACCTGATGGAATTAAAAAATCATTGACTGAAGAAATTTCATTTGAAAAAGAAATTACAGAAGTACAAAAAACAAAATTGTTAGAAATAGCAGGAAAGTGTCCCGTAGCTAAAATGGTAAAAGGAGAAACAGAAATACGAACTAGTATTAAATAAAAACAAATAGTTCGAGTGAATATTGAATTAATAAAAGAAATAAAAAAGATGAAGAAAATAATAACCTTTTCAGGTAGTAATAGTAAAAAATCAATCAATAAAGAATTAGTAACGTATACAGCAAGTTTAATAAAAGAAGTTGAAGTAATTACTTTAGATTTAAATGATTATCCATTACCTATTTATGGTGTAGATGAAGAAACAGCAAATGGAATACCTCAAAACGCTCAAAAATTCTTTGATTTAATTCAAGAAGGAGATGGTATTGTTTTATCATTGGCAGAACATAATGGAAACTTTACAGTAGCATTTAAGAATATGTTTGATTGGATGTCTCGTATTAATCAAAAATTATGGAATAACATACCAATGTTATTAATGGCTACATCACCAGGAGGAAGAGGTGGAGCTTCTGTATTATCAATAGCTAAAAATGGATTTCCACACATGGGAGGAAATATAATAGCAGATTTTTCTTTACCTAGCTTTTATGATAATTTTAAAGAAGGAGCTATAATTGAAACAGTTTTAAATGCACAATTAAATGAAGCTGTTAAAGCATTTAAAATTTCGTTACAATAAAAATATTTGTATCGACTTTATATTCCTTGGAGTATAAAATAAAATTAATTAAATTTGTATAAAAAATTAGCAGAAATGAAAGTGGTTTTATATGGTAAAAGAGGGCATGCGTATTCAGTTGCATTTAAAAATTACTTAAAATGCACAGATGTTGTTTTTGAATATAAAGATATTTCTATAGATGAACAAGCTAATGATCATACTAAGGAACTATATGGAGGAGTGTTAAAAGTACCAACGTTATTTGTTAACGATAAGGTGTATTTAACCCCAACCACAGATGAATTTAATAGCATAATAAAAGAGTTATATTAAGAAGATGGGAGATATTTCTAAAGACATAAAGTCTAAGTTTAAAAATAACAAAGTAAAAGCATTAATCAATATAAAGTACACTGCAAATTGGTTAAGTAGTAACGAAAATGATTTTTTTAAACCCTACGGAATATCTCCACAACAATTTAATATTTTAAGAATTCTAAGAGGTGCAGGAGAAGCTATAAAAGTTCAAGTTATTAAAGATAGAATGATAGAGCGAGCACCAAATGCAACTCGCCTAATGGATAAACTATGTGACAAAGAGTTTATAGAAAGAATTCGAAGTGAACATGATAGAAGAGTTGTTTATATAAGTATATCAGAAAAAGGATTGAGCTTATTGGCTACGATTGATAAATCATTAGAATTAGATTTTTTAGAAAATTTAACTGAAAAAGAAGCTGGTCAATTAAGTGACTTATTAGATAAAATAAGGTAAATAGTTTCATAGAATTAGTATAAAAAAAAGAGAAAAAAAATTTACACAAATATATTCCTTGGAAAATATTTACTTTAAAACTATTATCAATGAAAAAACTAAAAACAATACAACGTAAAGTAGGAAGCCCATTAGTAAACATGGGACCAATAAAATTAAGACAGCCTTTACCTACGGAAGGTATCGAAAATGTAGATCCGTTTTTATTATTACACCATTATGGACCTTATGCAATTAGTCAATCTAATAATCCGTTTGATCTAGGACCACATCCGCATAGAGGGTTTGAACCAATTACATTATTATTTAAAGGAGAGCAATTACACCGAGATTCTTTAGGTAATGAAATGTTAGTAAAAGTAGGTGATGTACAATGGACAACAGCTGGTCGTGGAATTATACACGCAGAAGGACCATCAAAAGAATTTGTAGAAAAGGGTGGGGAATTAGAAGGAATTCAGCTGTGGCTAAACCTACCTGCAGAAAAAAAAATGATGCCTGCAAACTATCAACACGTAAAGAGTGAAGATATTCCGTTAATTCTAAATGAAGACAAAACAATTCAGCTTAAAATAATAGCAGGGAATCAAGCTAAAGAAGCGGGGTTAATTGAAACTCAAACTTCGGTAAATGTATTTACAATGAAAACTGAAGTTAAAGGTGAAATGTTTGTAGATATTCCGAAACATCATAAATCTTTAGTTTATTTATTAGAAGGTGAGGTTACTATAAACAATCAAGCTACATTAAAAAAAGGAGCAGCACAAATGGTAACTTTTAACGAAGATGATGGTGAAACTATTCAAATAGAAGCAAAAAAAGAAAGTGTTTTATTAATACTTTCAGGTGCCCCAATTAAAGAAAAAATTGCGCAATACGGTCCGTATGTAATGAATACGCAAACCGAAATTATTGAAGCAATGCGTGATTTTCAACAAGGTAAAATGGGATATTTATATTAGTTTAATTTATAGTTTTGATATTTCATAAAACCTCTAAAATATTTTTAGAGGTTTTATTTTACAGTAATTTTAGTCTCATTTTTTAGTTGTCGTATTACAAATGAGCTTTGAATATTTGAAATAATTTTAAGCTGAGACATTTTATGTAAGATGAAGTACTCATATTCTTTAATATCTTTTACAATTACTTTTAATAAAAAGTCGTAACCACCGGCTATATATGAAACATCCATAACTTCATCTAAAGAGTTAATATACTTTTCAAATTCTTTAAATGCTGCATCTTGATGCTTCAATAAAGTAATTTGGCAATATACAATCAAACTTCGGTCTATTAATTCAGGATCAACAATGGCAACATATTTTTTAATAATACCATTAGCTTCAATTTTTTTAATGCGTTCATGTGTTGGAGTAATTGATAAATTTACTTTTTGAGAAAGTTGCTTTATTGATTGTTTTCCGTCAGTTTGAAGCTCGTTTATTAGCTGTAAATCGATAATATCTAATTGTTGCATAGTATATATTTCTGTTTCTGATTAATTACAATAAAAGTAAAGTATATTTTTCTTTTATATCTATTTTTAAAAGTAAAATATTTCAAAATTTTACTTTTGTCAAGTTTTATTTAATTGATTTTTATCTTTGTGTCGGAAAAATAAACAACGCGAGATATGAATGAAATAGATCAGATATATAATAGAATTAGTGAGAATACAAATACTTTTTTAGGGTATCCGTTGGCGAAAGATTTTTCATATAAAGAATTTGCTCCTTTTTTAGATTTGTGTATCAACAATGTAGGTGATCCTGAGTCAGATTCAACTTTAGCAATAGATACTAAAGATCAAGAAAGAGAATGTATTTCTTTTTTTGCAGATATACTTTCTTCTAATACGAAAGAAACATGGGGATATGTAACAAATGGGGGGACTGAAGGAAACTTGTATGGTTTATATCTTGCTAGAGAAAGTTACCCTGATGCAGTTGTTTATTATAGTGAATCAACACATTATAGTGTAAAGAAGAATTTACATTTATTAAATATAAATAATATTGTAGTTAGAAGTCAAGATAATGGTGAAATGGATTATGATGATTTAGAGCAGATATTAATGTTGCGTAGAGATAAACCAGCTATTTTCTTTTTGAATATTGGTACTACTATGACTGAGGCTGTAGATAAGCTTGATGAAGTTAAAAGAATAATTAAGAAGTACGCAATTAAAGATTATTATATACATTGTGATGCCGCATTTTTAGGAACTATAGCACCATTTGTAACGCCTAAACCAAAGTTTGATTTTGCAGAGGGTGTAGATAGTATTGCAATATCTGGTCATAAGTTTATAGGAGGGCCAATACCTTGTGGAATTGTAATGGTTAAGAGAAAACACAGAGATCGTATAGCAAATTCTGTATCTTATGTAGGTACTTTAGATACTACTATTACTGGATCACGTAATGGATTAACACCTTTGTTTTTATGGGCTTTTATTAAAAAACATGGAAAAGAAGGTTTAAAAAATAGAGTAAAAGAATCACAAGAATTGGCTGCATATTTAGAAGTAGAACTTAATAAAATAGGAGTAAAAGCCTGGAGAAATAATGAAGCTTTAACTGTTGTATTAGAAAAACCTTCTAAAGAAATATGTAAAAAATACCAATTAGCCTCAGAAGAAAATATTGCACATGTAATTTGCATGCCAGGTATTAAAAAGGAACAGCTAAATATTTTTTTAGAAGATCTTAAAAAAGAAGTGGAAGAAAACTTAGTTGCTTTGGTTTAAAAAAACATCTTATAGATTTATTACTTTCTGTATTTATTCTAAAGATATTATTACCGTTAAGTAGACGTTTTTTCTAAATTTAATCAAACTCAAGTATTTTATTAAAATACTTGAGTTTTTTGTTTTCTAAAAAATTGTATATTGCAAAGTATTATGCATGCATAGTAAATTTAATTAGAGCTTATGAAGTACAAACATATTTTTGAACCACTAGATTTGGGTTTTACAACATTAAAAAATCGAATTTTAATGGGGTCTATGCACACGGGGTTAGAAGAAGAGAAAAATGGAACAGAAAGAATAGCGGAGTATTATTCTGAACGCGCTAGAGGTGGAGTAGGATTGATTATTACTGGTGGGATTTCACCAAATATTCAAGGTTGGACAGCTCCATTCTCTGCAAGAATGAGTACGAAAAAACATGCTAGAGAGCATAAAGTAATTACAGATGCAGTACATGAAGCAGGAGGTAAAATTTGTATGCAAATTTTACATTCTGGTCGTTATGGTTATCATCCAGTAACAGTTGCTCCATCAAAAATACAAGCGCCAATTAATCCATTTAAACCATTTGCATTAAAACAATCAGGTATTCGTAGAACTGTAAAAGATTTTGTGAACTGTGCTAAATTATCAAAAGAAGCAGGTTATGATGGGGTTGAAATTATGGGTTCTGAAGGTTATTTAATTAATCAATTTATAGTAAAAAGAACAAATAAAAGAACTGATAATTATGGCGGAAGTTATGAAAATAGAATTCGTTTAGCAGTAGAGTTAGTTCAGAAAATACGTGAAGCTGTAGGTGAAAATTTTATAATCATCTATCGATTATCAATGTTAGATTTGGTTGAACAGGGAAGCTCATGGGAAGAAGTAGTACAGTTAGGAAAAGAAATTGAAAAAGCAGGAGCTACCATTATTAATACAGGTATTGGTTGGCATGAAGCACGAATACCTACGATTGCAACATCAGTGCCTAGAGCAGCATTTACTTGGGTGACACAAAAAATGAAAGAAGAATTATCAATTCCGTTAGTAACTTCTAATAGAATTAATATGCCAGAGACAGCAGAGAAAGTATTAGCTGAAGGGCATGCAGATATGATTTCGATGGCGCGTCCATTTTTAGCAGATCCAGAATGGGTAAATAAGGCAGAAGAAGAACGTGATGATGAAATAAACACATGTATTGCATGTAATCAGGCATGTTTAGATCATGCTTTTCAAAAGAAAGTAGCAAGTTGTTTGGTAAACCCAAGAGCTTGCCATGAAACAGAATTGAATTACTTACCTACTAATAATAAGAAAAAGATAGCAGTTGTTGGTGCTGGACCAGCAGGTTTGGTTGCTGCAACGATAGCAGCGCAAAGAGGTCATGAAGTTACTTTGTTTGATGCTGAAAGCGAAATAGGAGGTCAGTTTAATATTGCAAAACAAATACCAGGTAAAGAAGAGTTCTACGAAACAATTAGGTATTATAATAAGCAGATAGCGCTTCATAATGTAAACTTAAAATTAAATACAAGAGTTTCTGCAGACGATTTAGTTAACGAGAAATTTGATGAGGTTGTATTAGCAACAGGTATAATACCAAGAACCCCGAGAATAGAAGGTGTAGATCACAGTAAAGTATTAAGTTACATAGATGTTGTTAAGCATAAAAAACCAGTAGGAAAGCGTGTAGCTGTTATTGGTGGAGGAGCAATAGGCTTTGATATTTCAGAGTATTTAGCGCATGAAGGTGAAAGTACTTCTCAAAATATAGATGCTTGGTTACAAGAATGGGGAATTGATAAAACAATGAAAGCCCGAGCAGGTATTGAGAATATGAAAGCAGATATTCATCCATCACCAAGAGAAATTTTTATGTTTAAACGAAGTAAAGGTAAATTTGGTAGTAAGTTAGGTAAAACTACAGGTTGGATTCATCGTTCTGTTTTAAAAAAGAAAAAAGTAAATTTTATAAGTGAAGTACAGTACACTAAAATAGATGATGAAGGTTTACATTACGTTCAAAATGAAGAGCATAAAATATTAGCTGTAGATAATATAGTTTTATGTGCGGGGCAAGTTCCTTTTAAAGAATTATTAGAACCTTTAGAAGCTAAAGGAATAAAAACACATGTAATTGGTGGTGCAGATGTAGCTGCAGAGTTAGATGCTAAAAGAGCTATTAACCAAGGTAGTAGGTTGGCGGCTAGCTTGTAAATTTGAATTAATTATTTAATAAAAAAAATCCTGTATGTTACAGGATTTTTTTTGTTAAATAATTAAACACTATTTTTAGCAAACTAACCACTAGAAATCAACATGAAATCATTTACAATAAAAGAAATTAATTCACTAGTTAATGGAGAATTGATAGGAGATTGTTCTGAGAAAATTACTGCTCCAGAACAGATTGAAAAGGCAAAAAAAGGTGAAATTACTTTTATTGGCAATAAGAAATTTACACGTTTATGGGAAAAGTCTAATGCAAGTGCTGCCATCATAGATAATAAATTAGATATTCAACCAGGAGAAAATAAAGCGTTTATAAAAGTTGCGAATGCAGATTTAGCGATGGCTACTTTATTAGAAGCCTTTCAGCCTGAAGCACCATATATTGAAATCGCTATTCACCCAACAGCAGTAATTGATAGTTCTGTTAAATTAGGTGAAAAATGTACAATAGGTGCAAATAGCTATATCGGAAAAAACGTAGTTATAGGAAACGGAGTAGTTATATACCCAAATGTTTCAATTTTTGATGATTCTATAATTGGAGATAATACTGTTATTTGGTCTGGAACTGTAATAAGGGAGCGAAGTGAAATAGGAAAAAACTGTATTTTTCATGCAAATGTGAGTATTGGTGCAGATGGATTTGGATATAGGCCAAGTGAACAAGGATTAACAAAAATTCCGCATATAGGAAATGTTATAATAGGTAATCAAGTTGAAATCGGAGCAAGTTCATGTGTAGATAGAGGAAAATTTAGCGCTACTATTTTAGGAGATGGATGTAAAATTGATAATTTGGTACAGATAGGACATAATTCTGTACTAGGTAGGTTTTGTATTATGGCCGGAAATAGTGGGTTAGCAGGTTCAGTTACTTTAGGTGATGGTGTTATTATTGGAGGAAGTGCTTCTATTAAAGATCATACAACGATTCATTCTGGAGCAAAAGTAGGAGCAGGATCGGGTGTTATTGCAGACGTGCCAGCAGGAAAGACAGTAGTAGGCTACCCAGCAACAGATGCTCGTGAAATGATGAAACAATGGGTTACCTTGCGTAAGTTAGCTAGAAAATAAAAAGTAAATGATATATTTAAAATCTCACTAAAAGTGAGATTTTTTTATGCAATTTTTTTAAATAGAAATTATAAAATAAATACGATATTTGTAGTTCACATTTTTTATAAAAAAGTAAATCATGGCAATGAATAAAAACACGGTTCTAGGTTGGGCTACATTTATAATGATTTTAATAGGTCTTTTATTAATATGTTTAGGAGCTTTTAGATATAATGAGGTAGCAGGTTATGGGTTTGCAGCAGTTGGACTAGGTTTTTTTGCGAATGCCTGGGTGTTTAATGCCTTAAAAGGACGAGTTTAATTAATAAAATATAAAATAAAATGTCAGACGATAAGAAAGTCATTTTTTCAATGAATAAGGTCTCTAAGACCTTTCAAAGTACAAATAAGCAAGTTTTAAAAGATATTTATTTAAGTTTCTTTTATGGAGCTAAAATTGGTATCCTTGGTCTTAATGGATCAGGTAAATCTACTTTATTAAAAATTATTGCAGGAGTAGAAAAGAACTTTCAGGGAGATGTTACATTTTCTCCAGGTTATAAAGTTGGATACCTAGAGCAAGAACCAAAATTAGATGATACTAAAACGGTTATAGAAATTGTAAAAGAAGGAGTTGCTGAAACTGTAGCTATCTTAGAGGAATACAATAAAATCAACGATATGTTTGGTTTAGAAGAAGTGTATTCTGATGCTGATAAGATGGATAAGTTAATGGCACAACAAGCAGAGCTTCAAGATAAAATTGATGCTTCTAATGCTTGGGAACTTGATACTAAGCTTGAAATAGCCATGGATGCATTGCGTACTCCAGATGGTGATACGCAAATTAAAAACTTATCAGGAGGGGAAAGAAGAAGAGTTGCTTTATGTAGATTGTTGTTACAAGAACCAGAAATATTATTATTAGATGAACCTACCAATCACTTGGATGCAGAATCTGTACACTGGTTAGAGCATCATTTAGCTCAATATAAAGGAACCGTAATTGCAGTAACGCACGATAGATATTTCTTAGATAATGTTGCTGGTTGGATTTTAGAGTTAGATAGAGGAGAAGGAATTCCTTGGAAAGGAAACTATTCTTCTTGGTTAGATCAAAAGTCAAACAGATTAGCACAAGAAAGTAAAACAGCATCTAAGCGTCAAAAAACGTTAGAACGAGAATTAGAATGGGTTCGTCAAGGAGCAAAAGGCCGTCAAACAAAGCAGAAGGCACGTTTGAAGAACTATGAAAAATTGATGAGTCAAGATCAAAAACAAACTGATGAGAAATTAGAAATTTATATTCCTAATGGACCACGTTTAGGAACTAATGTAATTGAGGCTACTGGAGTTTCGAAAGCATTTGGAGATAAATTATTATATGATAATTTAGAATTCAACTTACCACAAGCTGGAATTGTTGGAATTATCGGTCCCAATGGAGCTGGTAAGACAACTATTTTTAAAATGATTATGGGTGAAGAAACTCCTGATAATGGTAGTTTTAAAGTAGGAGAAACAGCTAAGATAGCTTATGTTGATCAGGCACACTCTAATATTGATCAAGATAAATCTATTTGGGAAAATTTTTCTGAAGGACAAGATTTAGTAATGATGGGAGGAAAACAAGTAAATTCTCGTGCTTACTTAAGTCGTTTTAATTTTGGAGGAAGTGAACAAAATAAAAAAGTTTCTACACTTTCTGGAGGTGAACGTAACCGATTGCATTTAGCAATGACCTTAAAAGAAGAAGGAAATGTTTTATTATTAGATGAACCAACGAATGATTTAGATGTAAATACATTAAGAGCATTAGAAGAAGGTTTAGAAAACTTTGCAGGTTGTGCGGTTGTTATTAGTCACGATAGATGGTTTTTAGATCGAATTTGTACACACATTTTAGCTTTTGAAGGAAATAGTGAAGTTTATTTCTTTGAAGGAGGTTTTTCTGAATATGAAGAGAATAAGAAGAAACGTTTAGGTGGAGATTTAATGCCAAAACGAATTAAGTACAGAAAGCTAATTAGATAAATTAGTTATTACTTATTATTATAAAACAAAACTCGAAGCTAGCATACTTCGAGTTTTTCTTTCTTTTTCACTTAACAATTCTCCCACCAATTTAAACTGTTTTGTAAATAGTTCATCATAGTTTGTAGTTTATGTTAAAGCTTTGTTAAATCCAATAATCGTGCCGAAATCTTAATTTTGTAATTCTTTTTGATTATTAGTGCTTTTTGTACTGTTTTCAGGAGTCTTTAAAAGAAACTTTTCATTTAATATGTGAAATTTTTCTTCTTGTTTTAGTTTTAATACAACAAAAAAACTCCAAGAACTTAAGTTCTTGGAGCTAAATTAAAGTTTATGGTAAATGTATTTTAATTAAAAGCCATTACCTGGTGCTTCGGGGCTAGATGCTTGTGCTTTTTGTGGGTTTAACACAAGGTAAGTACCAATAGCTGTTAAAGCAGCGTATTTTCCATATTTACTCATTTTTTTTAAAGCTTCACCACGAGTTATATTTGTGTCTTTAGATATATTTTGTTTTTTCATCTTAAAATTCTTTTCTTAATTACTTAAAATAACTTTTTTGTTAATCTTTTTTCCTTCACTTGTTACATTTACAATATAAATTCCAGAAGAAATTTCAGGTAAGTTTATTGTTGTAACTCCGTTAGATTTAAAGGCTTTAACCATAACCGTTTTACCAATTGCAGAGTAGATTTTAATTAAGTTATTTTTAGCTTGTAACCCTTTAATAGTTAATTGGTTTTTTGCAGACTGGTACACAGATACGTTACTTAATATATGTGTGTTATTGTTAACTTTATTAGAAGTTGTGTGTATAAAGAATTGACCAGGGGTATTCGTTTTTTTCTTTAGGGATACACTATATTTTTCTTTAGATAAGTTAATGAATTTGTTATTTAATTTATCTTCTATATAAACTTGCGTATCACTAGGTAAATTAAACGATTCAGCAGAAAAGACAATTGTTTGATTTGTGTTTACTTCTAAACCAACAGGAACAACAGTTGTTTCTAGGTTTTCTTTAGGTAAAGATTGAATAGCATATTCTTTATTGTTCTCTTTGTTAACTAATTGAGAATAAAAATTAAAGTTGCTTTTAATTCCTTTAAAGGCACTACCATCATAACCATTATCAAAGCCAGTGGTAGCTCCTTCTATATAGTATAGTTTAGTTGTTTTGGTTGCACCGTCACTAGATGTAGCTATTATGTTAATTTGAGTTTTAGAATTGGCTTGTCTTTGAAAGTTACCTGAAACATGAGATTGATTAGCTTTATCAAAAGTCACATTAGAGTTTGCACTTGCACTAATAAAGAAGCCTTGTCCTGGGGCTATTTGGAAGGCATCATCAATACCAGCTAATTTTAAATCATAACTATTAGTAGCTTGATTCCATATCCAAGCTGTAGCTTCAGATACAACCGTGTTTAAAGGGTTAGCGTTAAAAAAATCACCTAAGTTAATGTAAGAAGTATAAGGGTTTCCTACAAGGTTGTAGTTGTTTGTATTTATTGTAACAGGATAGGTTACAGTAGTTGAATTAGTAGTTCCTGTAAATTTTAGGTCAGCTGCTAAATTAAGTTTAACAGAATACCCTTTCCCTGAAGTAATGGTTCCCAAAGTGTTTGCGTTTTGGTAGTTCCAAGCTGTTCCATCATTTTTGTAAGGAGCTAAGCCAATATTATTACCCGTTCCTAAAGCAAAAACGTTGTTATCTAATAAGTTGGTTATAGTCTCATTTTTTAAGGGTGAACTTACCAGGTACCAATTATTAGTAGCTAAATTTCTATTGTAAGTAACAGTAGCGGTTAATTCGCTATTTGTAATTAATGAAGCTCCAGATTCAATAATAACAGTACTAACTGTAGTTGGTGAATTGATTGTTGGAAACATGCTAGCATTTGCTGGTATTATAACTTCACTAGTACTTGTAGGTACGGTATTTGTACTCCAGTTAGCAGGGTTATTCCAACTAGTATCATTAGCCCCTGTCCATGTGATAGCGTTAGGTAGTGTTGTGCTACCTGCAACAATAGGGCTTTCAGGTTTGTTGTAGAAAGCATATTCATTCACTGTATATCCTGTTCCGTTAGCGGCTACAGTAACTTTTAACCATCCATATACAGTTTTACCTTTGTATTGAGATTCAAAACCTATATAGCCAGTTCTATTGCTCCAGTCAGTATGAGTTGAAGTGTATAAATCTAATTGATCAGGGTATGCTTCAGGGGCAGTAAAGTTACTAGCTGATGAAATTAATTCTCCATTTTCTAATAGTGTAATGTTTCTAGTAGTGGCATTTGTAACTAATTTTTTACCGTATGTTTCTACTTTTAAATGATTAGCACCAAAATACCATGCACCATAGTCATAATATGCGCCATCTAGCTCGGGGATACTAAACCAGTCCCATGTAGAAGCACTATCTACAGATTCATTAAGTGTTCCTGTAATTATGGTGTAAGGATCAATAAAATTAATGTCAACGCTATTAGTATGGTTAATAATATTAGCAAAACCATTGTTAAAAGCAGGTGTATTAAAAGTTACGTTATAAGAAGTGTTGTTTGCTTCAGTATGATTTGTAGCTGTACCAACAATTACTAATTTAACTTGTGTACTGTTTACATAAGTAACTTTAATACTGTAATTATTAGGTGTTGTAGTGGTAAAATCTACACCATTAATAAATGTTTTATTGTTGAATTGAGCTGAACCAGAAATATTAATTTCTGTAGTAAAGTTAATGTTACCATTATTACTTGCACTTTCAGAGGCGGTATTAGATGTTAAAAGTAGTTGAGCTGCATTAGGGTCAATTAATGTTTGACCAGCTGTAATGTCACCGTTTGGCTTCGTAGAAAAAGCATATTCATAAACAGTTATAGTTTCTCCGTCAGCAGAAACACTAGCTTTCATCCATCCGTTAATAATTTCACCATTGTGATTTGTAGTAAAACCGATGTAACCAGTTTTTCCTTCCCAGACGGTATACCCGTCATGTCTAATATCTAATTGGCCAGGATAGTCTTCTGGGGCGGTAAAGTTACTAGCTGTAGATATAAGATCTCCTTGTTCTAAAAGGGTAATATCTCTTGTGCCAGTATTTGTAACTAATTTTTTACCATAAGTTTCAATTTTTAAATGTTTGGTTACATATACCCAAGTACCATAAGTATTATCTCCATTAATAAGAGTTAAGTTGAGGTTATCCCATGCAGCTCCTGTTGTAGCTGAAATATCGGTAATGTTTTCATAAATAATTTCAAAAGGATCATAAAACTTAAAGTCTAAACCTATTGATGAACAAGCCAAGTTAGCTCCTCCAGCAAAAGCAGTTGCGTTAAAAATTATGTTTTTGGTTTCGTTATTAGCACTTAAATGACTAGTTGCTGTACCTGTTATAGTTAATGTAGCGGTAGTTAAAGAGTTTATTTGCAGTGTTGAAGTTAACCCTTGAGGTAAAGTTAAAGTATAATCTGTGTTTTCAGTAAGTGAACCTGAATCCGCTGAAAAATTAACATTATCAAGAGTAATAGCTATTGCTTGATTAAAACTACCATTATTATTAATTAATTCTTTAATAGTATTGTTGTTAACAGCTAAAGAACCTCCTGTATTGTTAACCCCAGTATCTATTAAATTTTGAGGTGTCCATAATGTTTTACGAGCATCGTGTTGTAAAGCTGCTAACATACGGTCTGTTTGTCCTTTTGTAAACATTCTATAACAACCATTTGCAGCGCCATTGTACCCCATGTAATTTTCGTAGTTAATGAAATTTCCTTCACAGTTCTGAATAGGTTCGCATACGCTACCAACAACGCTTTGATCTTCTGCTGGAGTATCGTCAACTTCGTCGTTAGGATATGTACATCCGCCATCAAAAGTATGGATTAGGTTTAAAAAGTGACCAAATTCATGTGTTAATACAGAAGCAAATTCATTACCAGTATTTCCATGTAAGTAAGCACCATTGTATACAACTCTAGCAATGCCATTGTCAGACATAGAAGTATTTGGATACCATGCAACTCCCGAGTTAGTGGTGCTTCCATCTGCATATAGGTCATTTTGAATATATACATTCATGTATTTATAGTTGTTCCATGCATCAGCTGCAACAGCACTATTAGACCCAGTACCACCATAACCAGATTTCTCATCATAATAAATAACACCACTAGTACAGTTTCCGTTTGGGTCTAGTTGTGCTAATTTAAATTCGATATTTAAAGTACTTTTTATAGGATTAAATAAAGGGTCGACATCTGCAAAATCAGCATTTAAACCTTGAAAATCTTCATTTAATTTTTGTAAAGCTACCTTAATTTTATCTGTGGTAATACTATAGCCGTTGTGTGTTTCACCGTATACATGAAAAACGACAGGTATGGTGTAAGTACTAGCTAGTTTACTTTTTTGTTTTTTAGATATTTTTCTTGAATAGTTGTTGAACTCAACATATTCTTTTCTCGCTTCAGGATGATTTTTAAAATAAATTTCATTCTGAATACTAGCTTTACAAGCGTGTTTTGATTGTGAGTAGGTTTTGGACTGTAAAACAGAAACCAAAACAAGTAGAACAATAGTAAAATTATTTCTCATTAAAGTGTTTTTTAAATTAATTAATAGACAATTCCCCGTTAAAACTGTGTTAATTTCCCGTAAACATACCTTTAATTGTTTTATTTTGATTGTTTTGGTGTTGTTGTTGGTAATATTGTATATGTATCTGTTTATTTTTTAATTTTATTTTAAAAAATTATGATAAAATGTGATTATATGGTAAAATTTGTTTTGGTTTTTTTGTTGTTGAGGTAGATAGGTAATGAAAAATATTTTCTATGTTCTTTTGTGTAGTATTAAAGTGAGTTGTTTATTGATGTGTGTTGAGAGAGAAAATTACTTGAAACTTGCTTGTATGGTTTTGTTTTTTAGTTAGATAAGAATTCGTGTAATTATAAGTAATGGTAGTTTTAGTTTGTGGGTCGAAACAGTATCACTTTAACTAAATAGGTTGTTTTGGTGAAAAGGGGAGAAATTTGTTGAAAATAAATGCTTCTTCGGAGTGAAGAATATTGATGATTAGCGTAACTGTTAATCGAATAAGTTTATCTTAAGTCTATATTTTTTTACTCTTATGAAGTTTATTCATTTACTACATTATAGAGCTTTATTTTCTTTACATTTTTTAAGTTACCTGTTAAAGAGTTTGTATCACCTTTTAAGTCATAGGTTCTTCCGTTTATTTCTACGATTATTCCTACCTTAATTATTTTGTTTTGAAGGAGAGTGTTGTATATTTTATAAGTAGCTCCATTGTTATTGAAGGTTAGCTTATCTTCAGTTTTATTAATTTTAAAATCTGATTTTTTTAAACTCAATTCTATCGGGTATGAAAATTCAATTGTTTTATTAGGTTTAATTAATGCGTAATATAGCATTCGATTATTTACACTAAACAATAGAACTTGTTTTTGATTCTTTATAAGTTTAAATGATGTTATTTTAGTAATTTCTTCTTCTTCTAGATTAATGTATTTTGTAATTTCTACACTTTTTTTATTCCCATCCCATGTTGTTTTGGTTCTTTTTCTAAAAGGAGATATAGAAATTGAACCTTCTTCTATATTGTTGAAAATGGGGTCTTCTTTAACTATTAAAAAGGGCTTAGGGCTGTTATTAATTATTTTAAAATAAGTGTCTGTGAATCTACAACATCCACTTTTCATCATAGTGTGAATAGTTTTATTTTTGTAATTAGGTTTAAACATTCCACAATATTCTTGTGCTAATCGAGTAAATTCAGGACTATGTTTTAAGCCTTGTTTTGTTTCTAAGTAAATTTGATATGTTGGGCTACCGTAACAACTATATGTTCCATCGAGTATGGCTAAATCATTTATTCCATCAAAATTAAAATCTTGGTATATTATAATATTTTGATCAGGATAAGGCAGCTTTAAAGCATTTGTTGTTATAGCATTACGTTTATCTATGTTAACATGCAGAGCGTTTGATTTAATTTCTATAACCTTCTTGTTGGTTTTTAGATCAATAATTGTAGTTTTCCCCTTTTTTATAATTTCATCTTTAAGGCTTTTTTCAAGCGTTATCATTCCCTTATACTTGTCAGAAAAACTACTTATTATAAAATTGGTTTGACTAAATGTATTAATGGTTGTAATGCTAATAATAAAAAACAATAATATTCTTAACTTTTTACTTTCTTTCGAGTAATGATTAGTGAAAAGAGTATGGAGAAATAAATAGGTGTTTTGGTTTATTAATTTTTTAAGTGTACTTCTTTTTTCTTTCATAGCGATTAACTCTTGCCCTTAGCAATAGTACAAATATACGTAGACCTTTTAGTTAAGTGTAAATAAGTATTGTTTTATGTTTTATGTTTTATGTTTTTACGAAGTAAAATTGAAAGAATAAAAGCGAAGTAAATGTGCCCTTGAGTATTGATTGCTATATTTTTTTTAAAATAACTTTAGAGGAGAGGTAAAATTAATACTAAAAGTATTGGTTAGAGTTACTTTGTAGAAAAATGGTTGTTTAAAAGAATAAGCTCAAAATACTGTAATGTATTATTTTGAGCCTATAGTGTGTTATTTTGCGAAATTAAGTAGTTTTTATTTTAACTGTATTTTTTAGCTTATTTCGAGTATCTCACCATCTTCAGGAATTGAAACTTTATTTATTAGTTGATGTTGTGTTAGTATTTTTTTTAACTCTTTTCGAGTTAATGGACAATGGTTTATAGATTCCATATGATTAGCTATAACTTTTCCTTGTGTGTTTTTTGTAAACTTTAGGATATCATCAATATTCATAATAAGTTGTTTAAATAAATCGAATTGTGCAGTTCCGCAAGCTAAGACATTAATGTCGGGTTTATATTTTTTTAGAACTTTGTCAACTGATTCTGTGTAAATCGTATCAGAACTAAGGTAAATAGATTTTTGATTGGGTAGTTTTATGTAGAAGCCAATTACATTTCCCATTGTTTTGGCAACAAAGCCATAACCATGTTTTGCTGGAATACCTTCAATGGTTCCTCCTAGGAATTTTTGTTTTTCCCAGTACTTTAGAGACTGAGTAACGTGTAAGCCTCTTTTTATAAAAGCCTTTTCATCTTTAATACTGCAAGTAATAGGAATGTTATTTTTTATTAAAAATTTAACCCCTGCTTTATCAATATGATCTGGGTGTTGGTGTGTAATTATGCAGTGTGTAACTCTATTTAATATAGGGGTTATGTTTTTAGGTAAAGAAACAATCGGGTTTTTTCTTGCTTTATGTCTAAATAATGTAAAAGAAGGCATTATACCTATGTCTCCTAGCATTGGATCGATTAAAATTACATCTTTTTCTGTTTCAAGAATCATAGTTGCATTTCTAATGTGATGAATTTTTAACATTTTGTATGTGTTTTAAATTTATACAAAAGTCTAGTATAGCATGGTTATTTCCATTGATTCAAATCAAGAAGTACGTTTTCTAATACGGCTTAATGTTTCAGGGGTTATGTTTAAGTATGAGGCGATGTGGTATTGTGGAATTGATTGAAGCCATTCTGGTTTATAGATGAATAACTCGTTGTATAACTCTTCTGGTGTTTTAGTAACCCGATTAAACTCTAGCATTTCTTTTTGTTTTAGTAGTTTTTGAAATGATGCATCAATAAAAGATTTACCGCATTGGTATTTTTCTAATAAATCAAAAAAAGGATTTCTATCAATGCATAAAACTTCAACAGAAGAAAGACATTCCTGATTTTTGTTAGTGTTAGAATTCTGGCTAAACGTTAGCAAGTCGGAAATAAATTGTGGTTTTATGTAAAAATTAATATTTACTTCTTTTTCTTGATTAGAGTAGTATTCTCTTACTATTCCTTTATTTAGAAATCGAAGTTGCTTTTCTTTGCTTTGAGCTTGAATTAATAAACTTCCTTTTTTGTGTTTTATAACCTTAATTAGTGAAAATAGTTCTTCTATTCCATCTTGATTTAATGAATATTCAGTTTTAAAAAAATTAGAGAGTTTGGAAAAATTTGTCATTTTTTAGTTTCTAGATAGTCTTTTTTAGTTATAGGTTTACGTAATGATTACTTTATTTATTTTTAAGAAATGGATTATACATCATAATAGCGTGGTTTTCGACAATAATTTTTTCTGTTTCAGAATTTTCTGTTGAAATTACTTTAATAATTTGATTGTGTCTTGAGTATCCACCCCAAGATTGCTGCTTTATTTGATGGTTTCTTTCCTCAATTTTATAAGATTCATTTAACTTTTCTTTTGATAATAGTTCTCCATACAAATGTGTTTTATCCATCCATAAATTAATAACAAAATGATTCTTTGTTTCATTTTTTATTTGAAGATCAATGTAGTTATATGATAAAGTTGCTCCAGCACCAAATGGGACTTTTCTGTTTACGTCAGGAAAAACATCAAATCCATGTCTGTATCTTTCTTTAATGGTTAAAGGGCTGTGTGCAAAAATCCAAAAAAGTAAATTACCCAGTTGGCAAAGTCCACCACCAATATCTTTGTCAATTTTCCCGCTTTTTAAAATTAATCCCTCTAGGTAACCTTTTCTTTTAGTAGGACGCCCGACTAATTTCCAGAGTGAAAAATACTCATTTGGTTTAATTTCAATCCCATTTAAATGTTTTATTGCAATTTCAAGATTTGTTCTTTTGTTTTCTTGAAGATACATATCTACATCTTTAAGAGGTCTTAAAATAAGTGATTTATGTTTAAATACTGTGTGTTTAAGATTGCTATTATTAATATGTTTTGAGTATTTCTTAGATGAGAAAAACCAATTCAGTTTTCGTCTTAATACAAAATATTCTTTTCCTAAAAAAAGCCTTAAGGTTCCTCTTTTAATTGGTTTTTCAATTTCGTTCACGTTGTTATTATGTTAATAGGTTAGTACAAGAAAAAAAGATTTTTTTTTATTTTCGTAGCTCTTTTTCAGACATTTTTGAATTGTATGTTTTTCCGTCTTTGTTAAAACTCCAAATATTTGAAATCTCTCGGAGTTTAGGTAAAATAGTTTTAACAGAATTTACTTTTTGTTTAGTGGTTCTACGTAATTTTCGGTTTGCACCTTGCTTGTTTTCTTTTTCTGATTTTGCAGTTGTATTTCCGTGTATTTTATTCTTCTTTCTTGAGCGACTCATTCTTTTGTTTTTGAATAGCTTAATTTATCCGTTTAAATATTTATTCTTTCTAAAATTAATATTTTTTCTTATTAAATATGCGTGATAGGCACTTGGTATATCATGAGTCCACTTAGGTAAAATTAGTATTATTAGAATTACATCGATATGCGAAATTAAGCCCGTTATTACTGCGCTATAAAATGGTATTCCAGCATGGTTGAATCCAATTAAAGAGGTGAAAGAGATTAGTAGCGTAATTCCCCAGAGTTTGGAAAGAAAAGCATGAGTGCAAGTTTCTTTTTTAAATTTTATAAAGCTTATTACGTAGCAAGCTAATTCCATTCCGAGAATTGTCCAAATAACAATTGAATTATCAGCGATCAATTTAGGGTATAATATCCAGGTAGCAAGCCCAATAGATAGCCAAAATACCATATCTGTTTGACTGTCCATTCGTCTTAGTTTAGGAGAGGAAATATTCTGTTTTCTAGCAATTACTCCATCTAAGATGTCCGAAATCAACCCTAAATACATTAGGATTACAATAATTATTTTGGCATTTTCTCCGATAAAATATGCTAGCATTAAAATTATTGGTGCTAATAATAATCGAAATAAAATTAATGAGGTAGGTAGATTCATTCTAATTTTCACAAGCTCTTTTTGTTGTGTAAATTACTTTATTTCTTTTGTTAATTAAAATAAAAGAGATAAAAAAGAAGTATTGCTGTTGTTTATGGGGGAGTAAATTTAAAAATAAGATAGGAGGTTATGTATGGAATGTCCACAATTTAAAATGTGGTTTTTCGCCAAAAAAACTATTCTTTATAAAGAAAGTAATGAGAGAGAGAATAAATAAAAATTATTTCACTTTAGAAAAAATGGTATTTATTTACCTTTAAAAAGAAACCCTAATCCCATACGACCTAAAAATTTCTTTTCAAAAGCCCAAAAGAATTTAAATTGGCCAAATAACCAACCAACTAAAGGTAGTGTAGTTTGGTAAATAGGAAAAATAAGTAAAATACGCAAAGGCCAGTATATCCAAGGAGAAGTGGTTTCTGGAGAAAGTCCAACAAAAGCAGTAATAGGTTTTGCAACCCAAGAAGCAAATGAACCGTTAATAGAAAATACGATTAATACCGCAATTACATCCCAAGTAGTATTTAAACCCCAACGTTGTTTTAATTTTTCCATGGCGGCAAAAATAGTCAAAAGAAAAAGGGCAAACAAATGTTTACCCTTTTTGATATAATAAAATGTGAAATTTATTTTTTTCCGAAAATACCACCTAATAATCCGCCTAATAGTCCGCCACCAGATTTCTGTTGACCACTACCTCCTAAAACCATACCAGCAACATCATCAACAATACTTCCGTCACCATCAGCATCTAAAATTTGTTCTAAAAAGCTTTGTTCTTTTTGTGCAGAATTCCCGCCTAATAAACCGCCTAATAAACCACCTAAATCACTAGAATTACCTACATTGTTTTGACGAGATTGTTTTCCTAAAACTCCCATTAAAATAGGAGCAGCAGTTTTTAAAATACTAGCTACAGCACCAGAATCCATACCAGATTTTTGACCAATTACTTGCTCAACACCTTGTTGTTTGTTTCCTAAAACATGCTTTAAAATATTACCACCGTCTTGTAAAACGTTATCATTTACACCTCCTTTAAACAAGTCTCCTAAATTATCTAAAATTCCACCATCATGTTTGTTTAAAGCACCCATTAAACCTTCAGCACCTTCAGGTGTTGCTGAGTTACGTTGCATCGCTTTCATTAAAACAGGTAAAGCCATTGTTAAAACACTACTTGTTTTGTTGCTATCTTGTCCTGTTGATCCTGCTACTCCAGATATGATCGATTTACCTAAGTCGCTGTTTAATAAGTCTAAAATTCCTGCCATTTTTTCGTTTTAATAAGATTAGTAATTAGTTCTATAGTAATTATGACACAAGTTACGTATTAATGGTCACATTTTAAATATTTATTTTATCTTACACCTTTTAAAAAATAATATAGATTACATGAAGAAATTAGCATTGCACTGGCGTATTTTAATTGGAATGGTTTTAGGAATCTTATTTGGATTTTTAGCATTGCAATTTGGCTGGGATAATTTTATTGAAGATTGGATAAAGCCATTAGGAACTATTTTTGTGAAATTATTAAAATTAATAGCAGTACCATTAATTGTAGCTTCTTTAATTAAAGGGATTTCTGATTTAAAAGATATTTCTAAATTTAAAAATATAGGTGTAAGAACCATGTTAATCTATATAGGAACAACAGTAATTGCTATTACGATTGGTTTAGTGTTGGTAAATGTAATTCAACCAGGAGACGGAATTTCGCAAGAAACAGTTGAGAAATTAACAAATACCTATGCTAAAAGTTCTAGCATAACAGCTAAAATTACTGAAGCAACAAGGCAACAAAGTGTCGGGCCTTTACAATTTGTGGTAGATATGGTGCCAGATAACGCTGTAAGTGCGATGAGTAATAATAAAGCAATGTTACAGGTGATTTTCTTTACTATTTTTTTAGGAATTTCAATGTTGCTAATTGGAGAGAAAAAAGCGAAACCACTAAAGAAATTTTTTGATTCATTAAATGAGGCTATTTTAAAAATGGTAGACCTTATAATGTTAATCTCTCCGTATGCAGTATTTGCTTTGTTAGCAAATGTTGTCGTAACATCAGGAGACCCTGATATTTTATTAGCTTTATTAAAATACGCAGGAGTAGTTGTTTTAGGTTTGCTAGTTATGATTGTTTTTTATTCAATTTTAATAAGTGTTTATACGAAGAAAAATCCATTATGGGTTTTAAAACAATTAAGTCCTGCACAGTTATTAGCTTTTTCTACAAGTTCGAGTGCGGCAACATTACCTGTTACTATGGAGAGAGTAGAGGAACATATTGGTGTAGATAAAG
This sequence comes from Tenacibaculum ovolyticum DSM 18103, assembly GCF_000430545.1. Classification (GTDB taxonomy): domain Bacteria; phylum Bacteroidota; class Bacteroidia; order Flavobacteriales; family Flavobacteriaceae; genus Polaribacter; species Polaribacter ovolyticus. The sequence goes on along the minus strand of NZ_KE387163.1, from coordinate 760,300 downwards.
AAGTGTCGAGTTTCGTATTACCAGTAGGTGCAACTATAAATATGGATGGAACAAGTTTGTACCAAGCAGTAGCGGCAGTATTTGTAATGCAAGTTTTATGGCCGGAAGGGTTAGGATTTGCAAATCAATTATCAATTGTTTTAACAGCTTTGTTGGCTTCTATTGGTAGTGCAGCTGTTCCTGGAGCAGGTATGGTTATGTTGGTAATCGTATTAGAATCTATAGGTTTTCCAAAAGATTTATATCCGGTAGCATTGGCGTTAATTTTTGCAGTAGATAGGCCTTTAGATATGTTACGTACAACAATTAATGTAACAGGAGATGCAACAGTATCTATGATTGTTGCAAAATCAGTAGGTAAATTACATGATCCTAAACCTAAAAATTGGGATGATAATTACGATGAAGTAAAATAAAAAACATCTTAATATATAAAATTAAAAAGCATCAATGTATAAATAATCATTGATGCTTTTTTTAGATAAAAATGAATTATTAAAAGAAAGTAAATGAAACTTAAAGTTCCAGGTCCATTAGTTACTGTTAATTGGGTGTATGAAAATTTTAGTGCCGAAAATTTAATCGTTTTAGACGCAACTATTGCTAAAGTAGGAAGTTCTGAAAATGATAAAAAAGAAAAGAGACAGATACTAAATGCAGTATTCTTTGATTTAAAAAATGTTTTTTTAGATTCAAAAGGAGTGTTTCCAAATACAATTCCGAATGAAAGTCATTTTGAAGAAAAAGTAAGAGATTTAGGAATAAATAATGATAGCTGTATTGTTGTTTATGACGATATAGGTGTGTATTCATCAGCAAGAGCTTGGTGGTTATTTAAAGTTTTTGGTTTTAAAAATGTCGCGGTTTTAAATGGAGGGTTGCCTAAATGGCAAGAGTTAGGTTTTTTAACAGAAGAAATCAAAAAAATAAAAATAAAGAAAGGTGACTTTAATGCGAATTTAGATTTAGGAAAAGTAAGTGATGTTAGAGAAGTGTTGAAAGCTTCAAATGATAAGAAATGTATTTTAGATGCACGTTCGAAAGCACGATTTAATGCAACAGTAGCAGAGCCAAGAAAAGATTTAAGAGGTGGGCATATTCCGAATTCAAAAAGTTTGCCATACACAGAGTTGCAAGTAAATGGAGAAATGAAAGTTGTTAAAGAGCTTACGGCTATTTTTTTATCATTAAACCCTAAAGGAGAAAAAGTTGTTTTTTCTTGCGGGTCAGGCATTACAGCTTGTATTTTAGCTTTAGGTAATGAAGTTGCAGGAAATGAAAATTATACAGTGTTTGATGGTTCTTGGACCGAGTGGGCTAGTAATTTAGAATTACCAATTGAAAAATAATGAGTTTAGATTGGTAAATAAAAAATAACCTTCTTCTTTGCAAAAGAAGAAGGTTATTTAGAATGTTGTTTTTTATTAAAATCTACATTATTATATTAATTTTTTAACGGCTTGTTTTAAATAAGCAATAGATGTTTGTGTTGGGTTTTCGCTTTGAGAATAATCAATTAACACCATTTCGCGTAAATCTTTTGCAGTTTCAGCAGTTTCAGCTGTTTTTCTAAGTTTAGAAATAATTGTTAATTTAGCAGCTATAATTGCTTTCCAACTATCTTCAGATACATATAATTGCTGTACCATGTTATGCTCATATTCTTGCTCGATATTGGCAATTAATAGTTGTAAATAATTGCTAGTATCATCACCAATAGGATTTACTCTAAGTAATAATTTTGTGGGATTAATACGTTCGCAAAATAAAAGTAAACGTTCGTAAGCTTGCAATTTTACTGGTAAACTCTCACGTTTTTTATTAACTAAAGCTTCAAACTTTTTTTCGTTATTATCTTGCTTAATAAAAGCACCTAATATAAAATATGCAACACCACCTGTAACTAAAGCAGGTAATATATATGCTAAACTTTCAATAATTTTACTTTCCATAATGCGAATATACAAGTCCTATTAAAATTGCCAATCTGAAAATTTAAAAAAATTTAAAAAAAATATATTTAGTTAATTTATAAATTTAATACTAGAGAGGTGATTTTTAAAAAAAAAGGAGAACATAGTTGCTTGAAATTGGAATTATAAAATTAAAAATATTTTAAAAAGAGCATGTTTTTTTATTGCTAGTGCTTAAATAAATAAAATTATTTGATGTAATAAAAGGTGATGTAATTTTAGCTGTTTTTAAGTCTGTAAAAAATGTGAATAAAAAACATCGCACATTCTTTATAATACTTAAAAGAATGGTTAAATTTCCGTTTTAAAAATTCTTTCAATCTTTTTCTATTGAGCACTTATTTAGAGCAACTTAACGAACCACAAAGAGCAGCCGTTTTACAAAAAGATGGCCCAATGATTATTATAGCAGGAGCCGGATCGGGTAAAACGAGAGTTTTAACGTATCGTATAGCTCATTTAATGAAGCAAGGAGTCGATTCCTTTAACATTTTATCGCTAACCTTTACTAACAAGGCAGCACGTGAAATGAAAGAACGTATTGGCGGAGTTGTAGGTTTTAGCGAAGCTAAAAATTTATGGATGGGAACCTTTCACTCGGTTTTTTCTAGAATTTTACGATCAGAGTCAGACCGTTTAGGATATCCATCTAATTTTACAATCTATGATTCGCAAGATTCTGTGCGATTAATATCTACGATCATTAGAGAAATGAAGCTAGATAAAGATCGTTACAAACCAAAGCAAATTTTAAGTAGAATCTCATCTTTTAAAAACAGTTTAATAACTGTTAGAGCCTATTTTAAAAATTCTGATTTACAAGAAGCCGATTTAGAAGCAAGTAGACCTAGAGTAGGAGATATTTACAAAGCTTATGTAGAAAGGTGTTTTAAGGCAGGAGCTATGGATTTTGATGATTTATTATTAAGAACCAACGAGTTATTAACCCGTTTTCCTGAAGTACTAGCAAAATACCAAAGTCGTTTTAAATATATAATGGTTGATGAGTATCAAGATACAAACCACTCACAATATTTAATAGTAAGAGCTTTAGCAGATCGTTTTCAAAACATTTGTGTAGTAGGAGATGATTCGCAAAGTATTTATAGTTTTCGTGGAGCAAATATTAATAACATCTTAAATTTTCAAAAAGATTACCCTGATGTTAAAACATTTAAATTAGAGCAAAACTATCGATCAACAAGTAATATTGTAGAAGCAGCAAATAGCGTAATAGACAAAAATAAAACAAAACTAGATAAAGAAGTTTGGACAGCGAATGATCCAGGAGAAAGCATTAAAATAATGCGAACAATTTCTGATGGAGAAGAAGGACGTTTTGTAGCACAATCTATTTGGGATAACAAAATGAATAATCAATTAACAAATGATTCTTTTGCTATTTTATACCGTACCAATGCGCAATCTAGAGCAATGGAAGACGCTTTACGTAAAAAAGATATTAAATATAAAATTTACGGGGGTATGTCTTTTTATCAACGTAAAGAAATAAAAGATTTATTATCGTATTTACGTATACTAATAAACCCAAATGACGAAGAAGCTTTAAAACGAATTATTAATTATCCTGCACGAGGTATAGGTGCAACGACTATTGATAAATTAGCAATCGCTGCAAATCATTATAAAAAATCAATTTTTGATATCTTATTAAATTTAGATAAAGTTGATTTAAAAATAAATACAGGAACAAAAAATAAGCTAGCTAATTTTACGAGAATGATTCAGCGTTTACAAATAGACGCACAAAAAATGAATGCCTTTGAAATTGCTGATTTAGTTGTAAAACAAACACAATTAGTTAAAGATTTACAAAAAGATGGTACACCAGAGGGCGTAAATAAAGTTGAAAATATTCAAGAATTATTAAATGGAATAAAAGATTTTATTACTGATAAAATAGAAGCAGGAGACGATGCATCATTGCCTATTTTCTTAGAAGATGTAGCTTTAGCTACTGATTTTGATAGCGAGAGTGATGATACACCAATGGTTTCGTTAATGACAATTCACTTATCAAAAGGATTAGAGTATCCATACGTATATATTGTAGGATTAGAAGAAAGTTTATTCCCTTCAGCTATGAGTATGAATACACGTAGTGAATTAGAAGAAGAAAGACGTTTATTTTATGTAGCCTTAACAAGAGCTGAAAAAGTAGCCTATTTAACCTATGCACAAACGCGTTACCGCTGGGGTAAATTAACAGATGGTGAACCTAGTCGATTTTTAGAAGAAATAGAAGATAAGTTTGTAGAGCATTTAGCACCTAAAGTTCCTCAAGGTTTGGCGAACAGATTTATTGATGCAAGTGTATTTGATGATGATTCACCCAAAAATATTCGTTTTCAAAAACCTATTCAAAAGAAAAGAAAAGAGTTTTTAGCAAAAAAAGAAAAACCAAGTATGGTGTCTCCTAAAAGTAAAATGAAAAAGGTATCAGACGTAAACCCGAAAATGAATTTATTTGAAGGAGAAATTGTTGTTGGTAATTTTGTTGAACATAATCGTTTTGGAACAGGAGAGGTAATTGCTTTAGAAGGTAAAGGACCCAATAAAAAAGCCGAAATTAAGTTTGGTACCGTAGGAAAAAAGAAATTATTATTACAATTCGCAAAATTAAAGGTAATCGGATAGATAATAAATCCGTAATAATTACCTATTTTGCAGCTATAAATACAGAGAAATGACGTTTGATTTAGAGTACAATTCAGAGAGAGATCACTTAATAATTCCGGAATACGGAAGACATATACAAAAATTAGTAAACCATTGTATTGCTTTAGAAACTAAAGAAGAAAGAAATATAATGGCAAAAGCAATTGTCGATGTAATGGGGAATTTACAACCTCACTTACGAGATGTGCCAGATTTTAAACATAAACTTTGGGATCAGTTGCACATTATAGCCGATTTTCAGTTAGATGCCGAGTCTCCATATGAAATACCTTCAAAAGAAGAACTGAAAGAGAAGCCAGAAAAAATGGATTATCCAAAATCAGCTTCAAGATATCGTTATTATGGAAACAATATCCAAACAATGATAAATATAGCGTTAACATGGGAGGAAGGAGAAAAAAGAGAAGCATTGGTCTTTACGATAGCAAATCACATGAAGAAATGCTATTTGAATTGGAATAAAGATACTGTTGATGATGCTGTTATTTTTAAGCATTTATACGATTTGTCAGGTAAAGAGATAGATTTAAGAGAATCTAAAGAAAAGTTGTCAGAAAGTAAGAATTTACTAAGAAAACGTAGTAACCAAGGACAAGGAAATCATAAAAATAATCAGAAAGGAAAATCTAATTATAGTAGTAATAATAAATACAGAAAAAAATAAATGGCATCATTTAAAATTGAAGGAGGTCACAAGCTTAACGGAGTAATTACACCTCAAGGAGCAAAAAATGAAGCGTTACAAATTATATGTGCTGTATTGTTAACAGCAGAAAAAGTAACGATAAATAATATTCCTGATATTATTGACGTAAATAAGCTTATTTTTATTTTAGGAGAACTAGGTGTTAAAATTGAAAAATTAGGAAAAAACTCTTATAGTTTTCAAGCAGATGCTATTAACTTAAAATATTTAGAATCGGCAGATTTTAAAAGAGATGGAAGTTCATTAAGAGGTTCAATAATGATAGTTGGTCCTTTATTAGCACGTTTTGGTAAAGGATATATTCCAAGACCAGGAGGTGATAAAATAGGACGTCGTCGCTTAGATACCCATTTTGAAGGATTTATTAATTTAGGTGCAAAATTTCGCTACAATAAAGAAGAGTATTTTTACGGAGTTGAAACTGAAACAGGTTTAGTTGGTACAGATATGTTACTAGACGAAGCTTCAGTAACAGGTACGGCTAACATTTTAATGGCAGCAGTTTTAGCAAAAGGAACAACAACTATATATAATGCAGCTTGTGAGCCTTACATTCAACAATTATCAAAAATGTTGAATTCTATGGGGGCAAAAATATCAGGAGTAGGTTCAAATCTACTAACTATTGAAGGAGTAACTTCTTTAGGTGGATGTGAACACAGAGTATTACCTGATATGATAGAAATTGGTAGTTGGATTGGTATGGCAGCAATGACACGATCTGAATTAACAATTAAAGATGTTAGTTGGAAAAATTTAGGACAAATACCAAATGTATTTCGTAAACTAGGAATCCAATTAGAAAAAATAGGTGATGATATTTTTATTCCTGAACAAGATAGTTATGAAATTCAAAACTACATCGATGGATCTATTTTAACAGTAGCCGATGCGCCTTGGCCTGGTTTTACTCCCGATTTATTAAGTATTGTATTGGTAATAGCAACACAAGCAAAAGGAACAGTCTTAATTCATCAAAAAATGTTTGAAAGCCGTTTGTTTTTTGTTGATAAATTAATAGATATGGGTGCTAAAGTAATTTTATGTGATCCGCATAGAGCAACTGTAATAGGGCATGATTTTCAATCGATGTTAAAAGCTACAAAAATGACTTCGCCAGATATTCGTGCTGGAATTTCATTATTAATAGCAGCCCTATCGGCAAAAGGTACTAGTATTATTAATAATATTGAGCAAATAGATAGAGGTTACGAAGATATTGAAGCTAGATTAAAATCTATTGGAGCAAAGATCGAAAGAATAGAAGATTAATTTAAGAAGTTAATTTAAATAAAAAAACCAGCAACTTTTATAAGTTACTGGTTTTTCTTTTAAGATATAGTATTACATTTCTTGGTCACAAGTATATACTTGTGGACAAGCAATAATCTTATGACAATAGAAAGGACCTGTAACACGTCCTGCGCAATCACAACCACATTTGCTAGCATCTTCTACTAAAGAGATACCTCCAGTTAGATTTTTTTGTTCTTGTCTAGTTAAAATTGTTGCGCCAGTAATACTTAATAAGTTATTTTTCATAATTAATGAGGGACTTAAATGTTAATTAAATTTATTTCCTATAAATATAGGAATTATACACGATTAAAAAAAGAGATGAATTAATTAATGTCAAGTTGACACAATTTTTTTATTGGCAATATTATTGATAAAAGTATGCTGAAGAATTTAAAGAGACTATTTACAATGAGTAAAGATCAATATACAAAAGAAGACGAGTTAAAAGACGCAATTGATAATGCGCAAGTAGAAGAAACTCAAGAAGCAGAGAAAGCACAAGAGGTTGAGGGGGTTGAAGAGAAAGTAGTACCTACAACTGAAGAGTTACTTCAAGCAGAAAAAGATAAGTATTTACGTTTATTTGCTGAGTTTGAAAACTATAAAAAACGTACGTCTAAAGAGCGTATGGAGCTTTTTAAAACAGCAGGACAGGAAGTAATGACAGTTTTACTGCCAGTTTTAGATGATTTCGAAAGAGCTTTATCACATATTGAAGATGATAAGGAGGCTGAAGAGTTACGTAAAGGAGTATTATTAATTTATCAAAAAATGGTATCTACTTTAGAGCAAAAGGGATTAACAGCTATAGAGGTAAAGTCAGGTGATGTTTTTGATGCAGAAGTACACCAAGCAATTACACAAATACCTGCACCTTCTGATGATTTAAAAGGAAAGGTTGTTGATTGTGTAGAAAAAGGATATAAGTTAGGAGATAAAATTATTCGTCATCCAAAAGTGGTGGTAGGACAAGCATAAATAATAGGTCATTAAAAAGGTTTTCATTTTAAAAAACCTTTTACAAAGTTATATAATATCACTTTAATTGGCTACTGACAGAATAGAATAAAAATGGCAAAACAAGATTATTACGAAGTATTAGGTATATCAAAATCGGCATCACAAGCTGAAATTAAGAAAGGATATCGTAAAATGGCGATTAAATTTCATCCAGATAAAAACCCAGATGATAAAAGCGCTGAAGAGAAATTCAAATTATGTGCTGAAGCATATGAGGTGCTTAGTGATGATAACAAAAAAGCTCGCTACGATCAGTATGGTCATGCAGCTTTTGATGGACCACAAGGTGGCGGCGGCGGTTTTGGCGGCGGCGGAATGAATATGGATGATATATTTAGTCAGTTTGGAGATATTTTCGGCGGCGGTGGTTTTGGTGGTTTCGGCGGTGGCGGAGGTCAACGACAAGCTAGAGTTAAAGGATCTAATATGCGTATTCGTGTAAAGCTAACCTTAGAAGAAATAGCGAATGGTGTAGAAAAGAAGGTTAAAGTTCGTAGAAAAGTTCAGGCAGATGGAGTTACTTATAAAACATGTACAACGTGTAATGGTAGTGGACAACAAATGCGAGTTACCAATACAATTTTAGGTAGAATGCAAACGGCAACTACTTGTGGTACTTGTCAGGGAGCTGGAGAAATAATTAGTAATAAACCTAACGGGTCAGATGCGCAAGGGTTAATTATAAAAGAAGAAACCGTTTCAATTAATATTCCTGAAGGAGTTACTGAAGGAGTACAATTAAAAGTAGGAGGGAAAGGAAATGAAGCTCCAGGTAAAAACTCTATACCAGGAGATTTATTAGTGTTAATAGAAGAAGTTCAGCATGAAACACTAAAAAGAGAAGGGAGTAATATTCACTACGATTTATATATTAATTTTTCTGAGGCAGTTTTAGGAGTTTCTAAAGAAATAGAAACAGTAACAGGAAATGTAAAAATAAAAATTGAAGCAGGAACTCAATCTGGTAAAATTTTAAGATTAAAAGGAAAAGGATTACCTAGTATAGAACGTTATGGTAATGGAGACTTTTTAATTCATATTAATGTTTGGACACCGCAAGAGTTAACAAAAGATCAGCGCAAGTTTTTTGAATCTATGCAAGGGGATGAAAATTTTAGTCCAAACCCTCAAAGGTCTGATAAATCATTTTTTGAGAAAGTAAAAGATATGTTTTCTTAAAAGGAATCATTTTAAATATTTTTTATCTAAAACCCGCTCAAATACTGAGCGGGTTTTACTTTTTGTAAAAAAGAGTAAAATTAATTTTACTTTTTTTGCAAAAATATTGTGTAATGTAAAAAACATTTCTATATTTGCAGTGTCTATAAGACGTTATAGACACTTTTTCTTTTTCATAGCAATTTTCCCACTCAATTTATTGAGTGGGTTTTTTTTGAAAAATTATGAACTCATTTAAAAATAAATAAGTAGACCTATCTTATCGACTTATATTTAGTATAAGTAGGAAAGTCTGGACACCAAAGAGTAGTATAGCGGATAACAACCGTCCGGTGCAAACCGAGGACAAGTGCAGCAGAAAGTATGTACAGGTAATGCTGTAGTGAAACCAGGTAAACTCTATACGGTGCAATGTCATGTACATTAGAGCTCGAGCGCTACTCGCGCGATTCTAAGGGGTAGGCAGATTGATTTTACAAGTAATTGTAAAACTAGATAAATGATAAGAGTCTTATTTATAAGAAACAGAATCCAGCTTACTGGTCTACTTTTTTATTTTTACATATATGAGAAATAAGTAATTACTTAAAACTTATAATGACCTCTATTTAATAGAAATGTATTATTACTTGTTCGTTTGGGCGGTATTAAGCGCTATTTATCGTAAAAAGGTTCAATGGTGGTAAAGGATTAAAATTTTATATAAGATTTTACCTACAGATTTCTGTTTTTTATTAAGAATCATTAATTTAAACCTTAAATTACTAGTTTATGAATTGTGAATTTGATTAAAAATTAACAATTAAAAGGTGTTTTTTTGCGAACTGTGTTTTTTTTAGCGTGTTAAATCAAAGTTTGTTTACTAATTAAGCTAGTTAAGTGTTTATTTTTTAAATTTTATTTATAAGTAGTACTTTTGCAATACAAAAACTAATAAAAATTACATTGTTTGGCTTTTCATATTAATATGATTAAAAATATTAAATGTAAATTTAAAGTGCGTTTAATATAAGCGATAGAATTTGCAAATAAGCCATCAACATTAAAAGAAACCTTTTATGAATATTTATCAAGATTACATCAAGGAGATCGAAGAGCGTAAAGCTCAGGGGCTTCACCCAAAACCAGTTGATGGTGCTGAATTATTAAGTAAAATTATAGAACAAATTAAAGACTCATCTAATGAGTATAGAGAAGATTCTCTTAACTTCTTTATTTATAATGTTTTACCAGGAACTACAAGTGCTGCAACTGTAAAAGCAAAATTTTTAAAAGAAATTATCTTAGGAGAATCTGTATTAAAAGAAATTACTCCTTCTTTTGCTTTTGAGCAATTATCTCACATGAAAGGTGGACCTTCAGTTGATGTATTATTAGATTTAGCCTTAGGTTCTGATGCTTCTTTAGCAAGAGAAGCAGCGGATGTTTTAAAAACGCAGGTTTTTCTTTACGAAGCAGATACAGAGCGTTTAGAGAATGCTTTAAAAGAGGATAATGATATTGCAAAAGAAATTATAGAAAGTTATTCTAAAGCAGAGTTTTTTACCAAATTACCAGAGGTAGATGAAGAAATTGAAATTGTAACATTTGTTGCAGGAATTGGTGACATTTCTACAGATTTACTATCACCAGGAGCAGATGCACACTCTAGGTCAGATAGAGAGTTGCACGGACAATGTATGTTTGAGCATAATAAAGATATGCAAAATGAATTGTTAGCTTTAAAAAAACAACACCCTAATAAGCGTGTTATGTTACTTGCTGATAAAGGAACAATGGGAGTTGGTTCATCAAGAATGTCAGGTGTAAATAACGTAGCATTATGGACAGGTATATCGTCTAGTCCATATGTACCGTTTATTAATATTGCTCCAGTAATTGCTGGTACTAATGGTATTGCTCCGATTTTCTTAACAACTGTAGGGGTAACTGGAGGTATTGGTATCGATTTAAAAAATTGGGTAAAGCAAAAAGATGCTGATGGAAATACGATTGTAGATGAAGAAGGAGAAGCTATCTTAAAAGAAGAGTATTCTGTAGCTACAGGTACAGTTTTAACTATAAACACAAAAACTAAGAAGTTATATAACGGAGATAAAGAGTTAAAAGATATTTCTACAGCTTTAACACCACCAAAAATGGAGTTTATAAAAGCTGGAGGTTCTTATGCTGTTGTTTTCGGTAAAAAATTACAAACCTTTGCTTGTAAAGTATTAGGTATAGATGTTCCTCAGGTATATGCTACTTCAAAAGAAGTTTCAGTTGAAGGACAAGGTTTAACTGCTGTTGAAAAAATATTCAACAAAAATGCAGTTGGAACTACTCCTGGTAAAACATTACATGCAGGTTCTAACGTTAGAGTTGAAGTAAATATTGTTGGATCTCAAGATACTACAGGGTTAATGACCTCTCAAGAGTTAGAGATGATGGCAGCTACTGTAATTTCTCCAATTGTTGATGCAGGTTATCAATCAGGATGTCATACGGCTTCTGTTTGGGATGATAAGTCAAAAGCTAATATTCCAAGATTAATGAAGTTTATGAATGACTTCGGATTAGTAACTGCACGTCACCCTGAAGGGAAATACCATGCAATGACTGATGTTATTCATAAAGTATTAAATGATATTGCTGTTGATGATTGGGATGTAATTATAGGAGGAGATTCGCATACACGTATGGCAAAAGGTGTTGCTTTTGGAGCAGATTCAGGTACCGTTGCTTTAGCTTTGGCAACTGGAGAAGCTACAATGCCAATTCCAGAATCAGTAAAAGTTACTTTTAAAGGAGAAATGAAATCTTTTATGGATTTCCGTGATGTGGTACACGCAACACAAGAACAAATGTTAAATCAGTTTGGAGGTGATAATGTATTTCAAGGAAGAATCATTGAAGTTCATATTGGAACATTAACATCTGATCAAGCATTTACATTTACAGATTGGACAGCTGAGATGAAAGCGAAAGCTTCTATCTGTATTTCAGAAAATGAAACATTAATTGAATCTTTAGAAATATCAAGAGACCGTATTCAAATCATGATTGATAAGGGTATGGATAACAAGAAACAAGATTTTAAAGGATTAGTTGATAAAGCAAACAACCGTATCGAGGAGATTAAGTCAGGAACTAAATCAGCATTAAAACCAGATGCAGACGCTAAATACTATGCAGAAGTTGTTATTGATTTAGATAAGATTGTTGAACCAATGATTGCTGATCCGGATGTAAATAATGAAGACGTATCTAAGCGTTATACACACGATAATATTCAACCATTATCTTTTTATGGAGGAACTAAAAAAGTTGATTTAGGTTTTATCGGTTCATGTATGGTGCATAAAGGTGATATGCAAATTTTGGCACAAATGCTTAAAAATGTAGAAGCACAAAAAGGGAAAGTAGAATTTAAAGCACCTTTAGTTGTTGCTCCACCTACATACAATATTGTAGATGAACTAAAAGCTGAAGGCGACTGGGAAGTTTTAGAAAAATATGCAGGTTTCGTATTTGATGACAATGCTCCAAAAGCGGAAGCAAGAACTAAGTATGAAAATAAATTATATTTAGAACGTCCAGGTTGTAGTTTGTGTATGGGTAATCAAGAAAAAGCTGAGCCAGGAGATACTGTAATGGCTACTTCTACTCGTTTATTCCAAGGAAGAGTTGTAAGAGATACTGATGGTAAAAAAGGAGAATCTTTACTTTCTTCTACGCCAGTAGTAGTATTATCAACTATCTTAGGAAGAACTCCAACGATGGAAGAATATGAGAAAGCTGTTGAAGGTATTGTTTTAACTAAATTTAAGCCATCTACAAAGAAATTAGTGGTGTAGTTATTATGCTGTTTTATATAATTAAAAAGCTCGAGTGTATAACTCGGGCTTTTTAATTATACAGTATTAATAAGAAATAGTATAGTTATTGTTATATGTAATAATAGTAGATGGTTTTAATAATTATATTCTTCATTAAATAGGTTGTAAATTTATATATATGATATAATTTTTTAAGCTATGTGTAAGTTTCAATTTTATACTCGACTTAACAGTTGTATAATAAAAACTTAAACAATTATGAAGAAAGCATTTTTAAGTCTATTGGCTATTACAGCAATTTCTTTCACTTCTTGTAGTGATGATAATGATGATATTGCAACGACAAAAACAGTAACACAATCATTTCAAAATTTACCAGATTTAGGTGATAACTATGTGTATGAAGGTTGGCTTATTGTTGGAACAGAAAAAGTATCGACAGGAAGATTTTCTCATATTGAGGGAGCTAGTAATACAAGTACGTCTCTAGATATAATTAAAGTGAATGCAGCAACAGATTATGTGTTAACAATTGAATCAGCAACAGAAACAGGCACAGATTTATCAAGTCCAAGTGGATGGATCTTTTCAAAAGGAACTTTTATAAACAGTACTGCATCTCCATCAACAGATAATACATTGTATAGTGGTTCAAGTAATTTAGAAACAGCAACAGGTCAAGGGTTTTTAAAAGCACCTTCAGTTGGAACTGTAGGAACAGATGCTAACGGTATTTGGTTTATCAATGCATTACCACCAACAGGAGGAGGCTTTACTAATTTACCAACACTTGCAGATGGTTGGATTTATGAAGGATGGGTTGTTGTAAATGATAATTCAGGAAACCCAACACCAATTTCAACTGGTAGATTTTCAGATTCTGATGCTGCGGATGTAAGTCTTTTCGGAGCTGCTAATAACAACGAATTTAAAGGGCCAAATGGAGTTCCTCCATTTCCAGGAGAAGATTTTATCATTGATCCTAATAATAGATACCCTAATGTAACTTTTCCAATTGATTTAACAAGTGCTACAGTAGTAATTTCTATTGAACCAACAACAAATGATGCAGAAACTCCTTTCGGATTAAAACCTTTTGTACAGGCTTTAAGTAGTCAAACATTAGCAACGTCTTTTTCAGTAGATAATAAATATTCAGGTAAAGTAATATCAGGTACTGTAACTAGATAAATATAAATTTTACAATTTGTTTATATATTAAAAATCGCCTCTTGTAGGCGATTTTTTTATGAAAAAAGATGCTTTCTGATAATTTAATATAAATATAAGGATTGTTATTTTTGAATAACAATTAATAGTTTAGTTAGGAGGTTTTTGAATTAGCATAAATCATATAAAACTCTTTTTTTATTTAATATTAATTTTTACAAAGAAAATTGCCAAAACCCTAATTTATTATTAAAATTGCCGAATGAAGTACAGACAACTTACCAAAGAACAATTTGAAGGATTGCATGAAGAATTTGCCCGTTTTTTAGCATCTCAGAGTATAGATGCAAAAGAATGGAAAGAATTAAAAGAAGAAAAACCACAAGTGGCTGAAGACGAAATGAATGTTTTTAGTGACGTTGTTTGGGATGATGTACTTACTAAAACAGCATATTTAGAACATTTTTCACCAAAAATGGTTAATTTATTTAAATGTGATGAAAATGAGATTCATCGTATTGTTGTTACTGTAGATGAAGATATAAACTTGTTAGAACAAGAAGGTTTTGAGTGGTTAATGAAAAATCCTAATGATGAAAAAATTGAGTTTTTTACAGGAACTAAAAAATATGATAAAGAACGAAATGTTGAAGTTTTTGACTTAATAGAAAAAGGAAGCTCAATTTCTAAAGGAGAAATATATGAATATTTTAATCGATTAACATCTTAAGTAATTGTTCGGTTCCTAAACTAGCAACGTCTTTAATAATTGTTAAATTATCAAAGGCGTTTTTATTTACAGCAGGTTTTGGATCAATAAAATAAATAGGGGTGTTTGCAGGTATATAATCAATTAAACTCGCCGCAGGGTATACTTGCATTGAAGTACCAATTATTATTAAAATATCAGCTTTTGAGGTGATTTCAATAGCTTTATCTAACATTGGTACATCTTCACCAAACCATACAATATGTGGTCGTAATTGAGAATCTTTTTCACAACGATTGCCAAGGTTAATGTCTTTTGTACAGTTATAAACTAAATTTTTGTCAAAAGTACTTCTCGATTTTAATAATTCACCATGTAAATGTAAAACGTTAGTACTACCAGCACGTTCGTGTAAATCATCTACGTTTTGGGTAACAATAGTAACATGGTAATCGTTTTCTAGCTTAACTAAGTTTTCATGTGCTTTATTGGGTGAAACAGTAAGTAGTTGTTTTCTGCGCTGATTGTAAAAATTGAGAACTAATTTAGGATTTGCACGAAACCCTTCCGGTGAAGCAACTTCGTAAATATCATGACCTTCCCATAAACCATCAGTACCTCTAAAAGTTTCAATTCCACTTTCAGCACTAATACCAGCACCTGTTAATATTACCAATCTTTTTTTCATTTGTTTATTGTGTTATAGCAACAACTAATATTTAGTTATTAAAAAAGATACCAATTATCAGTTTTTTGAGACTAAAGTATGAATTTTTAGTTTATCTGTTGTGTAGTTAATAAAAGATTATTAGTAGGTATTAAATTCATTGCTCTTTTATTATCTCATTCAATTCTGAGGTAGCTCATTTATATTCATTTGCTAAAAAATACATTTCACCTTTCATTTTTGTCGTCTCACTTAGATCTTCATAGTATGCCCTTGAGGTTCAGGATATATTTGTATAGAATTTAAAAATAAATAATTATGACAGCTCAAAATTTAACAATTAAGATTAATATAATTAATAAAACAGTTGAAATATTAAATATAAAGAGAATGGAGGTTTTAAAAAAAATAAGTAAAACTTTAAAAGAGTTAGGTAGCGGAGCAGGATATGCATTGAGGCATTAAACCAATTTTTAAACACTCTAAAACATAGGAATCGTGAAAATATTTTTTAAAACATTCGGAATATTAGCATTAATTGTATTACAATTTAGTTGTTCATCAGTTGAAACACTTAGTTCATGGAAAAAGGACAAGTCTTTAGATTTAAAGAACAAAAATATTATTGTTTTTAGTAAAACAGAAGATAATTTAGTTAGAAGGCAATTTGAAGAAAGTCTCGTAAATCGTTTAAATGATAATGGAGTACATTCTATAGAAAGTTATAAGAGTTTTCCTGTAATTGATGAAAATAAAAAACTTTCAGTAATTGAAGAAAACAAATTAGCAAAAAAGATTAAAAGCAAGGGGGTAGACATTGTAGTTTTAACAATGTTGAAAGAGGTACAAGAATATACGAAATCAGTAGAATCTAGTGCTGAATATTCAGTAAGAAGTTATCCTGTTTATTTTTATAATAGGTATAGTGGTAATTTTTATATAGACTATGTAAATAACTATTATCAAACTAAACCAGCACGTATTGAAAATTTTGAAGTAAAAAAATACATTTTAGAAACAGTTGTTTTTGATTTGACAGAAAAGGAAGACAAACAGTTAATTTCTGTAATTATTTCAGAGATAGATAACCCTAAGAATTTAAGAACTATCTCTAAAGATTTTTCAAAAGAAATAGTGAAATTATTAATTGATTAGATTATCATATTTCGTAAAAAAAAACTAACTAAATTATTTATAACAAATGAAAAAAATTGAAACAAAAGTTATAAAAAGTATAGAAATAATAGAAAAGGGGATTCTAGTAATTTTATTACTAGCACTTTTATCAGTTGTTATTTACTCAGTAATAATGTTTATAGGACTGCTTTTTAGTGAAGTAATTTTAGGGGTACAAGATTCATTTTCTATAGAAAATGATATACTAATACATTTACATAAGATATTTGGCGGTTTTTTATCTGTCTTAATAGGTGTTGAATTATTGCACACTATAAAAATGTATTTAAAAGAAGGTTTAATACATGTAGAAATTGTATTGCTTGTAGCTTTAATAGGAATATCAAGGCATGTTATTGATTTGGATATAGCTCATATGAAACCTTTTGTTATTATGGCAATTAGTTCTTTGATTATAGCACTTTCTGTCGGTTACTTTTTAATAAAAAGAGGAATACGGAAACCTAAGTAATTATCTTTATCAGACCTTAACAAAAAGTGTTTTTTCGTAAGAGAATATAACTTTAAAAGATAAAAGTAAATTAATTGTTATATATTTAAAATGTTTATTTTACGTATTATTATGTCACAAATGAAAAAAACACTACCATTTTTATTTTTTGTATTAATTTTTAAACTAAGCTATGCACAAACTATTACTATAGGGCTTCTTACAGATAAAAATACTTCAGAAATTCAACCTTTATTAGCGCAATTAAAAACAGAGATTAGCGCTGTTCTTGGGCAAGACCAAACAATTAGTTTCAATAAACCATTGGAAAATAATTATAGTTTAGAAAAAGCAAAAACAAACTATAGTTCGTTAGTTGATAATAATGGTGTAGATATTATTTTATCTTTAGGTGTGTTAGATAATATTGCTATTTACCAGTATAAAACTTATGCAAAGCCAACAATTGTTTTTGGTTCTATAAATTCTGATTTTATAAACCTTTCACCAGAGCAGAAAACAAGTCAAATTAATAACATCACATATATCATTACGCCTTTATCTTATAAAAAAGATCTAGAGGCTTTTAAAACATTATTCGATTATAAAAGCATTGGAATTATAGTTGATGATTATGTGGCTGATATATTACCACTTAAGTCTGTACTTGACCCTTATTTTAGAAAAGAAAGAAAGCAATATAAAATTATTAAAATTTCTGAAAAAGGTTTAATATCTGAGTCACTAGATGGTTTAGACGCTGTTTATCTAGCAGGAGGTTTTCAATTAAATAATATTGAATTCAAAAGTTTAATAAATACTGTAAATGTTAAGAAATTACCCTCATTCTCTGCTAATAGAATTGCAGATGTTGAACGTGGTATTTTGGCAACCAATCAACCACAAACAAATTTAGATCAATTTTTTAGACGTATTGCTTTAAACGTTGAAGCCATAACAAATGGAACAAATGCATCTGAATTACCAATACTATTAGAATATAAAAACAAGTTAACTATAAATTTTAATACAGCTAAACAAATAGATTTTCCATTACGGTATGCGATGTTAGGTTCTGCAGATTTTATTGCAGGCAATGAAGAATCTAATAAGAAAGGTGCTTTATCTCTTTTAGATATAATGAATAGTGTTGTTGATAGAAATTTAGGTTTGTCTTCAGCTAAAAAAAGTATAGAGTTAGTTCAACAAGATGTAAAATTGGCTAAGAGTGGTTATTTACCTAATATTACAGCAAGTGTTAATGGTGTTTATTTAGATCCAAAGGTTGCTAAAATATCTAATGGAACAAACCCTGAGTTTTCAACTTCAGGAGCTATTGTTGCCGAACAACTTATTTATTCTGAAAGTGCATCAGCAAATGTTGATATTCAAAAAGAATTACAAAAGGCTGAAAAGGCAAAATACAACGCTAGTGAGTTAGATGCTTTATTGAATGCATCTGTTGCTTATTTTAATGCTTTAATATTAAAAACAAATACTACTATTCAGAACCAAAATTTGCAGTTAACAAAACGAAATTTAGAATTAGCAACGCAAAATTTTGAAGGTGGAGCTTCAGGAAAATCAGATGTATTACGTTTTAAAAGTCAATTAGCACAAAATACACAACACCTTATTGATGCTGGAAACCAACTTAAACAAGCATTTTTTACGATTAATCAATTAAGAAATACAACTATAAATAAAGACATAGATATTGCTGACGCAGTATTATCAGAAGGTGTTTTTAAAAATTATAAGTACGAAGATTTTTATACGATTTTAGATAATCCAAAATTGCAACCAGCATTAATTGATTTTTTAGTTGAAGAAGCTAAGAAAAATGCACCAGAATTAAAGAGTTTAGATTATAATTTAAACGTCACAAAACGTACATATAAATTAAATGATACAGGGCGTTTTATACCAACAGTAGCATTACAAGGACAGTATAATTTAGCTATCTCAAGATCTGGACAAGGAACTACTATTCCAGCAGGTTTTCCAAGTGCTCCAGATGGAACGTATAATTTTGGATTGAATGTGTCACTTCCTATTTTTAATCAAAATCAACGTAATATTAAACGTCAAACAGCTAAAATACAAGAAGAACAATTAGGTTTTGAAAAACAGAATATTGAATTAAGTATCGAAAAGAATGTTAATGATATTATTCTAGATTTAATTAGTCAGATAGCCAATATTGAAATTTCTAAGGTAGCAGAAAATACAGCTAAAGAAAGTTTAGATTTAACACAAAATGCATATAAACAAGGAGCGGTACCAGTGATTCAATTAATTGATGCACAAAACAATTATTTACAATCGCAATTAGGAAGTGCTACAGCAAATTATAACTATTTACTAACGTCAATGAAATTAGAACGTACTATTGGGTATTTCTTTTTAGCCCATACTGAAGTAGAAAATCAAGAATTCATTCAAAGTGTTAACACTTATTTTTTAAGTAAAAACTAACAGCTACCATCATGAAAATTAAACTATATATAACAATAATCTTATCAACTTTAATTGCTTTTGTATCCTGTAAAGAAGAAAAAAAGACTAAGGAAACTGTTTTAAGGCCTGTAAAGTACACAGTTGTTGGAGATGTTAATACACAAAAGATAAGAACCTTTAGTGGAGTTGCTAAAGCAGGTGACGAAATAGAGTTAAGTTTTAGAGGTAGTGGAATTATTACTAAAGTGAATGTAAGTAAAGGTCAAAAAGTAAAAAAAGGAGATGTAATTGCAAAGCTTGATAATGTAGAAGCAAGTTTAGCTTACGAGCAAAGTGTGTCGGCTTTAAAAAGTGCTAAATCTTCAATGAATACCTCAAAATCTAACCTTAATCGTGTAAAATCTTTATATGAAAAGGGAAGTAATTCGTTGAGTGATTACGAGCAAGCTAAAAACTCATATCAAACAGCTTTAGATCAATTTGAAAGTGCAAAACGAAACAAAAGTATTCAAGCAACACAATTAAGTTATGGCGTTATAAAAGCACCTAAAGACGGATTGATAGCAGATACTAAAGGTAGAGTAGGTGAGCGTGTTGGAGCTGGACATCAATTTGCAATTTTAAATGCTGGTAAAGAAATGAAGATTGAAGTTGGTTTACCTGAAACAGTGGTGAATAAAGTAACTATTGGTATGGTAACTAAATTAGAATTTTCAGCATTAGAAGGTAAAGGGTTGTCAGGAACTGTTATAGAAGTATCTCCAATTATAGATACCGACGCAGCAACTTATAAAGCATCAATTGGTATAGACACGCCTTTAGAGGAAATAAAACCAGGAATGGCATCAAGCGTAACTTTTGATTTTTCAGAAGTTAATGAAATAGCTAATAAATCATTAATTATCCCAGTAAAAGCTGTTGGAGAAGATGGTAAAGGTCGTTTTGTATTTGTTATATCATCAAAAGATGGTAAAAAGGGTAAAGTTAATAAACATCATATAGAATTAGGGGAATTGACAACGGATGGCTTTAAGGTAAAAAGCGGTTTAAAAAATGGTGATAGAATTGCTACAGCAGGCTTACAAACTTTACTTAATGGTCAGCAAGTAAGACTAAAATAATAATCAACTTAAAAATAAACTATGAATCTTACCGAGTTTTCAATAAATCGTAACCGTGTTGTTTTAAGTATATTGGCAGTTGTAATGGTTATGGGAGTGCTTTTTTACACAACATTATCAAGAGATAGTATGCCGCCATATACTATTCGTGTAGCCTCAATTGTATCCTCTTTTCCAGGAGCAAGCCCTGAGCGAGTAGAGGAATTGGTTAGTGATAAAATTGAAAAAATAGCACAGGAATTACCAGAATTAAAATCTGTTAAAAGTACATCTCGTACTGGGCTTTCAGTTGTTAATGTAGAGTTAAAGATGGAGGTTAAACCTGAAGAATTACAACCTGTTTGGGATAGATTACGACGTAAGTTAAGTACCGTTAAAGGTTTACCAAACAATGTACACCCACAGTTAAAAGATGATGGTATTGGTGAGGTTTTTGGTATTGCGGTTGGGTTAATTTCCGATGGTTTTGCATATGCAGAAATGAAAGATTATGCAGATGATCTTAGAGATGACTTAATTAAATTAGATGATGCTGCAAAAGTAGAATTAAAAGGTGTACAAGATGAACGTGTATTTGTTGAGTTTGAAAATACACGCTTAAAAACATATGGATTAACAGCTAATAAATTGCAGAATATTATTGCTGGGACTAATATTTTAAGTTCTGGAGGAACGATTAACGTAGAATCAGAACGTATTATTTTAGAACCTACAGGAAATTTTAATGATATCGCATCTATTCGTAATATGCTAATTCCAGTTGGTCAAAATGGTCAAGTATTAGCTTTAAAAGATATTACTATTGTAAAAAAAGGATATATAAACCCACCAAAGCAAAAAGTACGTATTAATGGTAAAGATGCTATTTCACTTCATGTATCACTTAAAAAAGGAGCTAATATTATAAAATTAGGTAAGGAATTAGATGTTGTATTGGCAGAATGGAAGGATAAATTACCAGTTGGTTTAGAAGTGTCTCGTTTAGCATCAATAGATACTTATATTGATTTAAAAATTAGTGATTTTATAGGTAATCTTTTACAAGCTATAGCTATTGTACTAGCTGTAATGCTTTTCTTTTTAGGTATAAGAACAGGGTTGGTTATTGCGAGTTTAATACCTATCGTAACTATTACAACTTTAATGATAATGGGGTTAATTGATATAGGGTTAAATCAAATTTCACTAGCTGCATTAATTATGGCATTGGGTATGATGGTTGATAATGCTATTGTGGTTGCAGAATCGGTTATGGTAAAAATGGAAGAAGGTATTTCTGTTAAAAGAGCAGCAATAGAATCTTGTTCAGAATTGTTTACCCCTTTATTAATTTCAACATTAACAACCTCTGCAGCATTCTTAGCTTTTTTTATGGCAGAATCTGTAATGGGTGATATTATGGGGCCTATTTTTGTTGTTATTACTATAGCATTGCTGTCTTCTTGGGTAATTGCATTAAGTATTGTAACGTTATTTTGTGTGTTCTTTTTAAAAGTAAAACCGAAAGAAGATGGTAAAGTTAGCTTTTTGGATAGGCTTATAAATGGACTTAAAAGTAAATACAAAGATTTAATTTTGTTAGCCTTATCTTGGAAAAAATCGGTCTTAGTATTAATTGTATTCATGTTTTTTTTATCTATTTTCGGATTTGGATTTTTAAGCTTTGTTTTTTTTCCAGATAGTGATCGTAATATGATTACTGTTGACATTAATTTACCAGAAGGTACAAAAATAGAAAGTACGACTGCAGTTGTTAACGCACTTGAAAGTTATATGCTATCTGATTTAAAAATAACAGACAGTAAAATTGATGGAATTGTAGATTGGTCAGCTTATATCGGAGAAGGACCGGCTGCTTATGATTTAGGTTATAATGCAGATGAAGCGAATTCTAATTATGCTCATATTTTAATAAATACATCATCTTTTTTAGTTAATAACCTAATGGTTGAAAAACTAGATGCTTTTGGATTTGAAAACTTTCCGAATGCTGACATTAAAGTAGGGCTACTTGGTTCTGGAGGAGGTGGAACGCCTGTAGAAATTGAAGTGTCTGGTGATAATCCAGATAAACTAGCAAGTATTTCTGAAGTGATAAAGGCAAAATTATTTACGATTTCAGGAACTAAAAATATTAAAGACGATTGGGGACCAAAAGGTAAAAAATTCGTTATTGATATTGATGCTAATAAGGCACAAACTGCTGGAGTTACAAATAAAGATATTGCAACATCTTTGCAAACTGTTTTAGACGGTTTTCAAGCAGGTGAGTATAGAGAAGGAGATAAATCTATTCCTATTGTAATGAAGAGTGATCAAAAGAAACAGCAATCATTATCGTCATTAGAAACTTTAAATATTTACGCACAAAATTCAGGAAAGAGTGTTCCTTTATTACAAGTAGCTTCTATAGTTCCTGAGTGGCAATACTCAAAAATTAAACGAGTTAATTTAACTAGAACAATTAAAGTATCGAGTGAATTAACAATTACGGGTAATGCTTCAGAAGTAGCACAAAATATTACACCTTGGCTAGAAGAACAAAAAGAAATTTGGGGTAAAGGTTATAATTACGAGTTAGGTGGTGATGCTAAAAGTTCAGCAGAGAACATGGGAGCTGTTGCTAACTATTTACCTTTATCAGCATTTATAATTGTTATGTTATTAATCATTCAATTTAATTCTTTTAGAAAAATGATAATGATAGTTTGTACAATTCCTTTAGGTGTTATAGGTATGGTTTTAGGTTTGTTATTATTTGGTGTACCATTTGGATTTATGGCATTTCTAGGTGTAATTTCATTAGCCGGAATTGTTATTAATAATGCTATCGTACTAGTTGATAGAATTGAAATAGAAGAAAACGAATTAAAAAGAAAACCACAAGATGCTATTATAGCAGCTTGTTTACAACGATTTAGACCAATATTATTAGCAACGTTTACTACGGTGTTAGGTTTAATACCATTATATCTTGGTGGAGGTGAAATGTGGGAGCCAATGGCGGTAACTATTATGGTTGGTTTATTATTTGGTACTGTAATTACGTTGTTATTTATACCAGCATTTTATAGCGTAATGTATAAAGTAGATTATAAAGATTATGAGTTTAATGAAGATTTGCTAAATTAAAATGTTAGAAAGATTATACTCACATCGATTTAGTATTTTTTTTATTAGTCAAATAGTAATATTATTTGGCTCATTACTAATTCCTTCAGGTGTTTTTGAAAGTTTAGTACTATCTATATTTTTTCTAATAAATATTGTTGCAGGTATTGTTTTAGTATCAAAAAGCAAGGGTTTTTTATGGTTCTTTATAGGGCTTTTATGCATACTATTATCAAACTTTATTTTTAAGCTAGAAGAAAAACAATTGCTATTTAGATACATAAAAATGGCAGGCTATTTTTTGTTTTATGGTTTTGTAGCCACGCAATTAATTAAACAAGTTTGGCAAGCTAAAATTGTAGATAGAAATGTTATTTTTGGTTTAATTAGTGGTTATATCTCATTAGGTTTAATTGGTTTTTTTATTTGCCTAGCAATAGAAATTTCAAATCCTGGTTCTTTCGAAGGCTTAAAAGTGATAGCTTCAAATACTGATGCTTTAACAGAACAATTGATGTATTTTAGCTATATAACCTTGTTAACTATTGGTTATGGTGATATATTACCAGTTACTACTTTAGCTCAAAAAGCAACTATATTAATTGGTTTAATGGGACAAATGTATTTAGTTGTTATTACAGCTATTGTTGTTGGTAAGTACATTAACCAATCTGCAGTTGCAAACAAAAAAGATTGACAAAGGAAATTAAAAGACAAAAATTAATATTAAGAATTAATCCAGTCTTTAAAATCTTTAGATTTTGCTCTGCTAATTACAATTTTTTCTTTGTTAATAGGATTTATATTTAATATTAACTTACCTGTAAAATAGGGTTTTATGTTTACTATAGAATCTCTGTTAATTATAAACTGTCTATTTACTCTGTAAAATTGCATTGGATTAATTTCTTCTTCAATATCTTCTAATTTTTCATTAATTATAAATGATTTATTATTAAAAGTAACAGCCTTAATTATACCAGTATCAATAGTAAAAAAAGCAATGTCATTTATTTTTAGAGGTAGTAGCGTATCTTGTTTTTGAACGAGATACGTTGTTTTATATGTTGAGGTTTCTTTTTTAAGGAGCTCTAAAAGTCCTTGAATTTGTGTTTGAGGTTTTGCTACTTCAGGTGTATTGTTTAATTGTTTAAACTTACCAATAGCTTTTTCTAATTCTTCTTTATTAATGGGTTTTAATAAATAATCTACACTATTTACTTTAAAAGCTTTAATAGCATATTGATCATAAGCTGTAGTAAAAATTATAGGAGTAGTTATGTTTACTTTCTTAAATATTTCAAATGAAATACCATCAGATAAGTGAATATCCATAAAAAGTAAATCTGCATCATTGGGTTCAGACAAATAAGAAATACTAGATTTTACAGAATCTAAAACTTTTAAAACCTCTATATTCTGATCTATTTTATTTAATAAAAACTCTAACTGTTCACTTGCTGTTATTTCATCTTCTATAATTACAACTTTCATTATAATGGTAGTTTAACTTTAAAATTATTATTTGCCTTGTCAATAGTTATAGTGTCTTTCATTAATAATGAAAAACGTTTTTGTATATTTTTTAATCCTTTTCCTGTAGTCGGACCGAATGTAATTCTTGGCTTTATTTCGTTTTGAACTATTAATGTATTTTCTTGATTAAATACTTTAACAATTAAAGGGTTTTCTTTTGACGTTTCGTTATGCTTTACTGCGTTTTCAACAAGTAATTGTAAAGATAAAACAGGAATTTTATAGTTTAATAAATGTTCTTGAATATTCACATTTACTGAAACTCTATCCTTATATCTTGCTTTTATTAAATGAACATAGTTTTTTAAAAAATCTAATTCTTCTTCTAAAGTAACTACATCTTTTTCTCCACTTTGTAATATGTATCGGTATAGATAAGATAATTTACTAATAAATGTTGTTGCTTCTTCATTATCTCTAACTAAAGCACTCAAGGAGTTTAAAGAATTGAATAAAAAATGAGGATTTACCTGATTCTTCAAAGCCATTAATTCATTTTGTAAACTATGTATTTTAAGTGCTTCTTTTTCAATTAAATCATTTTTGTGAATAACTTGATAACGTAACAATTTAGCTATAAAAATTAAGGTTAAAAAAATTATAGTATAACCAAAATATAGCAGCTCAATTTCAGATTTTGAAGCTTCTTGTTTTGTAATAAATGGTGAAATAAGAAGAAAAAATTTAATGACAATAAAAAATAAGACTACATGAACAATTATATAGATGCCTATTTCTATATAGAAATTTTTATTCTTTAAATGTTTATACCAATTAGTATTTAGTTGAAGTATGAACCACGAAACTGAAAACAGAAATATCAATCTAAATATAATATCTAATAAAGGTATATTCAAAGTGTTGTTAGTTTCTGATGAAAAATTATTAAATACTGATAATGCTTTATGTAAGTTAAATAGTATTGAATCTAATATAGCAATCATTATTATAATTGCTTGATTAACTTTTTGAGATTGCCAATTATTGTTATTTAAAAGAGTATTCATATAAATTCAAAATTACACTAATTTAAAGTATGTATATATTAACTTGAAATAAATTTTAATCAGAAAGATTAAGAAAGTTATTTAACTAATGGAGTAGCGTATAAGTTTTATAAAAACGATCAGTTTTTTAAACTATCCATTATAAGTTTTTATGAAATTAAAGAATGAAATTTTAGTATGTTTGTTGTATGATTGATGAAGGATTATTAGCGTATTTAGAAGGTTTTATTACAGATAAACGAAAAGATACATTTAACAGAGTGTTAAGTAAGAGAACACGCCATTTTTCGGTTGTGTTAGAAGATATTTTTCAACCACATAATGCAAGCGCTGTTGTAAGGAGCTGTGATATTTTTGGGGTTCAAGATGTTTATGCGATTGAGAATAGGTTTACAAATAAAGTATCTAGGCATGTTGCAAAAGGAAGTCAGAAATGGTTAAACATTAATAGATACAAAGAAGACGGTGATAATACCAAAGCTTGTTTAGAAGATTTACGAGCAAAAGGATATCAAATTATTGGTACAACACCACATACTGATTCTTGTGTGTTAGCTGATTTTGATGTAACAAAGAAATCTGCTTTTGTATTTGGTGCTGAAAAAGACGGAATTTCTGATTATATAAAACAGGAAGCTGATGGTTTTTTAAAAATACCAATGGTTGGTTTTACTGAGAGTTTAAATATATCGGTTGCAGCTGCGATAACTTTAAACGATGTAACTTCTCGTTTAAGAAAAACAGCAGTGAACTGGGAATTATCAGCAGAAGAAAAAAGAGTGTTATATTTTGAATGGATAAAAAATACAATTAAAAACCCTGATAAATTAATTGAACATTACCATAATGAGCTTAATAAGTAAATATTTAGATGTAAACAGAATATTAGGAACGTCATTGCGAATGAAATGAAGCAATTCTATTCTAAATAGAAGGATTATTTCGTTCATTCTTCACTCGTGATGACGATAATTTAATTAGAACTTATAATTTTTAACACCAATTCTTTTGTTAATGGTTGTCCGTTGGCTATTTTTTTGATGTTATCAAAAGTAAAAACAAACTTACATCCATTTTTATAATTAGAACATCCATAAGCCGATTTACCTTTTAAAACAGTTCCTTTTTTACATTTTGGACATGTAATGGTATCTGGAGTTTCAGTTGTTCTCGACTCCGCTCGAACTGACACTTGTTTAGGTTCTAATTTTAAATTGAAAGCGTCATCAAAACGAACCAAACCTTCAATTTTTGTTTCTCCTTGTTTAAAGCCTTTTAAGTTAGTAGTACAGCCTTTATCAATTAAACGAATTAATTGGTTTTCAGAAATTTTCTTAGCCATAAAATCAAAAGGTAATTTAAAATTACAACCAGTTTTATAAGCTGAACAACCGTATGCAGAACTTCCTTTTAGTAATTGCCCTTTTTTACATTTTGGGCACTCTTTACCAACAACAGCCTTTTTCTTAGGTGGTGTTTTTTTAGGTTTTACTTTTTTAGTTTCACTTTCTGAAGAAAGGCGTTTTGTTTTTGTGCTAGAGCGGACTTCATATACTAATTCGTCCACCATTTTTTTCATGTTATTAATAAAAGTACCAGCATTAAAATCTCCTCGCTCAATTTCTTTTAAACGTTTTTCCCAGCGACCAGTTAATTCAGCTGACTTTAATAATTCGTTATCAATTAAATCAATTAAATCGATACCTGTTTGTGTAGGAATTACTAATTTTTTTTGACGCTCAATATATCTTCTTCTAAACAATGTTTCAATAATACTTGCACGAGTAGAAGGACGACCAATACCGTTTTCTTTCATTAATTCACGCATTTCATCATCATCAACCTGTTTACCTGCCGTTTCCATAGCACGTAGTAAACTTGCCTCTGTATAATTACGAGGCGGTTTGGTTTCTTTTTCTAAAAAGCTAGGCTCATGAGGTCCTTTTTCTCCTTTTACAAAAGTAGGAAGTGTATTTGCTTCTGTTTTTTTAGTGTCATTTCCGTTTTCAAAAACAATGCGCCATCCTTTTGATAAAATTTCTTTACCACTTGTTTTAAATGAAATTTTATCAACTTCACCAATTACAGCGGTATTGGCAACTTCACTTTCTGGATAAAAAACAGCAATAAAACGACGTGTAATAATATCATACACTTGTTGCTGATTGTATTGTAAATTATTTTGAATTCCAGTAGGAATAATAGCGTGGTGATCGGTTACTTTTTTATCATCAAAAACCTTTTTTGATTTCTTTATTTTCTGACCTAATAGTGGTTTTGTTAATTGACTATAATTCGTTAGTTTACTTAAAATACCTGCTATTTTCGGATACACATCATTTGGTAAAAAGGTAGTATCAACCCTTGGGTAGGTTACTACTTTCATTTCATAAAGCTTTTGAACCATTTTTAATGTTTCGTCAGCAGAAAACCCAAACTTATTATTACAATATACTTGTAAACCCGTTAAATCGAATAATTTAGGTGCGTATTCTTTTCCTTTCTTTTTGGTAACTGAAGTAATCTCAAAATCACTTTCTTTTACTTTATCTGCAAAAACCTGACCTTCTTCTTTTTTTAGAAAACGACCTTCTTCATAACTAAATAAGGTTTCACGATATAAAGTTTGCAATTCCCAATAAGGTTGTGGTTTAAAATTTTCAATTTCTTTAAATCGATTAACCAACATGGCTAGGGTAGGAGTTTGTACTCTACCTACAGATAATACTTGTTTGTAACCGCCAAATTTAACGGTATATAATCGAGTAGCGTTTAAACCTAGTAACCAATCACCAATAGCACGTGAAAAACCAGCATAATAAAGATTATCATATTGTTCAGCAGGTTTTAGGTTGTTAAAACCATCTCTAATAGCTTCTTCGGTTAAGGAAGAAATCCATAAGCGTTGTACTTCTCCTTTATAATTAGCTTGGTTTATTACCCAACGTTGTATTAATTCTCCTTCTGTTCCTGCATCCCCACAATTAATAACAACATCAGCTCTTTCAAATAAAGATTTAACGATGTTAAATTGTTTTTGAATACCTCCATCGTTTGTTACTTTGGTATTAAAACGTTCAGGAAGCATTGGTAAATTATTTAAATCCCAACTTTTCCAGTGCGCTTTATAATCTTTAGGCTCTAAAAGAGTACATAAATGACCAAAAGTATAGGTAACTGCATAACCATTACCTTCGAAATATCCATCTCGTTTGGTATTGGCTCCTAATATATTAGCAATTTCTCGTGCTACACTTGGTTTCTCTGCGATACAGACTTTCATTATCTCTATTTAGAAGTTCGAAATTACTAAAATATTTATGAATGTTGAAAAATCATTTTAATTTGTTTTTGGTATGCTTAGTTTTAAATAAACGTTTATAATTTAGCTTATGTTGTAAACTTATTTACTGATTAAGTATACAAAACAATATAATAAAAAGAAGGTAGAAGCAATTGTCTACATTTAAAATAAGGGTAAAAGAAAAGCCTCATAAAATGTGAGGCTTTAACTTAAGATTATATTTTTTTATAAATAAATCCTTTGTGTTTTTTATTATTAAGTATTTGTCATGACAGTTAATTTAAAACCTGTATGATAAAGATAATCGTGCAACATCATTGTTTAGGTTAAAGCCAAACCCAGAAACATCCCCTTTAGTTTCTATACCACCATTTACTATTCTATTTTTTCCAGTTCTATAACTAAAGCGAGGTAGTAACTCTACTCCAAAAGCTAAGTTTTCGCTAAAAACATAGTTAGCACCAATAACACCAATTAAAGAAGGAGTGTATATTGTTCTTTCACTCTCATAGTAGTCATTATTATTTTTATTAATATTTTTATACCAGTTATAATTAAAAGCAACATCAAAACCATAACGAAATTCTAAGTTTTTAGTAATAACTTTCCTAAATTCTTTACCAATACTGATTCCTGCTCCTCGATTATAATTTTCGTGAACTTGTTGTTGTATGTTTGTTTCTTCGTCTTTGCTGTTGTTAAAATTTATAGCTAAAATATTAAAACGCCATAGGTTTTTAGAAGTACCTACTTTATAGGTAACTCCGAAGTTGTTTAAGGATGTGAAATTAATACCAACCTCTTGTCTTTTTTCTTGAGCAAATGACATGTTTAACATAGCAAATAAAAATAATACACTTAAAGTGAAATTTTTCATAGTAATTTAGTTTAAATTAATTTAAATTTTAAGTGAAAGAGCGTCACAAATTTAATGCCATAATCAGGAGTTTTTAATTTTCTTTTACTATTCGTTAGTAAAATATGATTGTTAGGTTTTAGATAATTTTATAAAACAAAAAACCTTACCAATTAAGGTAAGGTTTTTTGTTTTTATTTATATAAATACTATAAATGAATTACCTCATCATAAGCATCAGCAACAGCTTCCATAACTGCTTCACTCATTGTTGGGTGAGGGTGGATAGTTTTTAATACTTCATGACCTGTAGTTTCTAATTTACGACCTAAAACAGCTTCAGCAATCATATCGGTAACACCAGCACCAATCATATGGCAACCTAACCATTCACCGTATTTAGCATCAAAAATTACTTTTACAAAACCATCAGGAGTTCCAGATGCAGTAGCTTTACCAGAAGCAGAGAAAGGAAATTTACCAACTTTTAATTCGTAACCAGCTTCTTTTGCTTTTTCTTCAGTTAAACCAACAGAAGCAATTTCTGGAGTAGCGTATGTACAACCAGGAATGTTTCCGTAATCGATAGCTTCAGTATGTACACCAGCTAATTTTTCAACCAAAGTAATTCCTTCGGCAGAAGCAACGTGTGCTAATGCAGGTCCAGGAGTAACATCTCCAATAGCATAATAACCAGGAATGTTAGTTTGATACCAGTCGTTTACTAAAATTTTATCTCTATCAGTTATAATTCCAACATCTTCTAAACCGATGTTTTCAATATTCGTTTTAATTCCAACAGCCGATAATAAAATATCTGCTTCTAAAGTTACTTCTCCTTTTTTGGTTTTTACAATAGCTTTTACACCATCACCAGAAGTATCAACAGACTCTACAGAAGAACTAGTCATTACTTTAATTCCAGCTTTTTTGAAAGAACGCTCCATTTGCTTAGAAACATCTTTATCTTCAACAGGAACAATATTCGGCATAAACTCTACAACAGTAACCTCAGTTCCCATTGAGTTGTAAAAATGCGCAAATTCAACACCAATAGCACCAGAACCTACAACTATCATAGATTTTGGTTGGCTTGGTAAGCTCATTGCTTCACGATATCCAATTACTTTTTTACCATCTTGTGGTAAATTAGGTAATATTCTAGAGCGAGCACCAGTAGCGATAATAATATTATCAGCGCTATATTCAGTTACAGATCCATCTTCAGCAGTAACATCAACTTTTTTACCTGTTTTAATTTTACCAAAACCGTTAATAATATCAATTTTGTTTTTCTTCATTAAAAAAGAAACACCTTTACTCATTCCTTCAGCAACACCACGACTACGTTTAATAACAGCTTCGAAATCTTTATCGATTGCTTCTGCCTTTAAACCATATTGATCAACATGTTTTAAGTAATCGTAAACTTGAGCAGATTTTAATAATGCTTTTGTAGGAATACATCCCCAGTTTAAGCAAATTCCACCTAAATTTTCTTTTTCAATTACTCCAACCTTAAATCCTAATTGAGATGCTCTAATTGCAGTTACATATCCTCCAGGACCACTTCCTATTATTAATACGTCGTATTTCATGTGTATGTCTTTATTGTTGTTTGTTTATTATTTTTATTTATGTCACTTCACTTTAATTGTTTTCTCAAAATTATATCGAGAATTTTGGCGTTCGAGCGGGCTTTCACTACTCGCTTTTTTAGTTTTGTTCTCGATACAAATTTATTCATTCTTCATAAATTTACTCGAACTGACAACTAAAAAGAGCTCAAACACACCGTTCAATCCCTAACGCATGTACTTGTTAATTATCTACATTCTCTCAGGAACCTGAATTCCTAATAAATTAAATGCTGATTTTATAGTATCGGCTACCTTTTTAGATAACTGAACTCTAAATACTTTTTTATCTTGATTTTCTTCTCCTAAAATGTGTACGTTTTGGTAAAAAGAATTGAACTCTTTTACTAATTCATAGGTGTAATTAGCAATTACTGCCGGTGAATAATTTTTAGCTGCTTGCTGAATTATTTCAGGATATAATTCTAATTGTTTTATTAACTCTTTTTCCTTTTCATGTAAATCAATAGTAACTTCTTTCGAATAATCGAAATTTGCTTTTCTTAAGATTGATTGAATTCTAGCATAGGTATATTGAATAAAAGGCCCTGTGTTTCCTTGAAAATCTACCGATGCTTTTGGGTCGAACAAAATTCTCTTTTTAGGGTCTACTTTTAAAATAAAATATTTTAAAGCTCCTAAACCTATAATTCTATATAACTCTTCTTTTTCTTCGTTAGAATATCCTTCTAATTTCCCTAATTCTTGTGAAATTGTACGAGCTGTATTTGTCATTTCATCCATTAAGTCATCAGCATCAACAACTGTTCCTTCACGAGATTTCATTTTTCCAGAAGGTAAATCTACCATTCCGTAACTTAAATGATGCAGTTGCTCTGCCCAAGAATATCCTAATTTTTTTAAGATTAAAAATAATACTTTAAAGTGATAATCTTGTTCGTTACCAACCGTGTATACCATTCCGCCAACATCAGGCATGTCTTTAGAACGTTGTATAGCAGTACCAATATCTTGTGTCATGTAAACTGCTGTTCCGTCTGAACGTAATACCAATTTTTCATCTAAACCATCATCCGTTAAATCGCACCAAACAGAACCGTCTTCTTTTTTATAGAAAACACCATTTTTTAGTCCGTCATCAATAACATCTTTACCTAACAAATAAGTATTACTTTCGTAGTATAATTTATCAAAATCTACTCCAATACTTTTATAAGTAACATCAAACCCTTTATAAACCCAAGAGTTCATTGTTTCCCAAAGAGCAACAACTTGTTCGTTTCCAGCTTCCCATTTACGTAACATTTGTTGTGCTTCAATAAATAAAGGCGCTTGCTTTTTAGCATCGTCTTCAGAAATACCTGAAGCGACTAATTCAGCAATTTCTTTTTTATATTCTTGATCGAATTTTACATAATAGTTACCAACCAACTTATCACCTTTTAAACCTGTTGATTCTGGAGTTTCTCCATTACCAAAACGTTGCCAAGCCAACATCGATTTACAAATATGAATACCACGATCGTTAATAATCTGTGTTTTGTATACTTTTTTACCTGAAGCTTTTAAAATTTCAGCAACAGAATACCCTAATAATACATTACGTACATGACCTAAATGTAAAGGTTTGTTTGTGTTAGGAGATGAGTATTCAACCATACGAGAAGAATCATCTGCAGAAGGGGTAATAAATCCGTAAGAAGAATCTTTGGTAATTTGATTAAAAAAGTTAGTGTAAAAACTATTGTCAATTACTAAGTTTAAGAATCCTTTTACCACGTTGTAGTTGGTGATTTCTGTTACGTTTTCAACTAAAAACTTCCCTAAATCTTCACCAATTTGAACAGGGTTTCCTTTTTTATACCTTAAAAGAGGAAAAACCACCACGGTGATATCTCCTTCAAAATCTTTACGAGTTGCTTGAAATTCTACTATAGGAATTTCTATATTATATAAGGTTAAAAATCCTTCTTTTACTTTGGCTTCTATTAAGGTTTGTACGCTCATTAGTTGTTGAAAATTGAGCAACAAAATTACATAATTTATTTGGATGATATTAAAAGTGAAACTAACAATTTATAAAAGGGTTTAGTTATTTGTTTTTTTTATCAGGCATAAAAAAAACTACCCAATAATTTAAGATGAAATTATTGGGTAGCAGTTTGTTAATCAGCATGTTTTTTATTTTCTCAACAAACTAAAGTTACCCGTATCTTGTTTTTGGTTAACATACTCTATTAGGTACCAATAATCAGTAGAAGGCATTTTTTGACCATTATAATAACCATTCCAATTATTATTTTGAGGGGTAAGTTTGTTAATTAATTTCCCATATCTGTCATATATATTAATGAAAGAAAAAGGAATTAATGCGCTATCTATTTCCCAAGTATCATTTTTTCCATCTTCGTTTGGTGTGAAATATGATGGTATTTTTGCACAAACATTAACGGTTACTTTTGTTGTACTCGTTTTTGTAATCATAGCTCCCATACAGTTAGGAGCAGTTACCGAAATAGTGTAATCACCTTCCATTGCAAGAGTAGCGTTTGATATTAGCATATCTTTAGTATTAGCAGTAAAACCATTTGGTCCTGACCAACTATATGTTGCCCCAATAATATCATTAATATCAATAGCTATTTCTTTGGTAAAACACGTAATTAATGTAGTAGGTGTTGCTACTTTAAAACTTTCGTTTACAATAACGTTTGTTGTACTTGTTTTGGTTTCTAAGATACCTGTACAGTTAATAGCGTTCACAGAAACGGTATAGTTACCTGCATTAGTTATAGAAATATTAGGTATGTTAATTTCTCTAGTATTTGCAGTAAAACCATTTGGACCTGACCAATTATAATCTGCTCCAGTAATAAGATCGGTGCTAATAAATAACAATTCTGTTTCGCAAATCTCAATAGGAGTAGGGTTTTGGTTAATGGTGAATGTGTTTTCGTTTACAGTAACAGTTGCTATAACTTTTTTAGTTTCGATAATACCTAAGCAATTTGTTTTAGTAACAGAAACAGTATAATTACCGCTTGCATTAGTCGTTATATTAGGTATTTGAATATCTTTTGTAATTGCTGTAAACCCGTTTGGTCCTGTCCAACTATAAGTTGCTCCGGTAATACTTTCGGCACTTATGTTTAGTGTTTGTGTTTCACAAATAGTTATAGGGGGCACAGAGGCTAGTGTAAAAGAATTTTGATTTGTTTTTACAGAAATAATTAACACTTCCCCGCATTGATTTACTACACTAGGTGTAAAAGTATAATTTGTAGTTCCAATTATATTAGTATCAATAGTTGTTGTATTCCAAGTACCTGTAATTCCATTATCAGATATTGTAGGTAATACATTTGCAGTGGCACCTTCACAATAGGTAGTTAAAAAACTAAATGTTGGTGTTTCTGTTGCATTAACAGTTACTGAAATGGTTGTAAGTGCTCCACACTGATTGGCGTCATTTGGAGTAAATACATAATTCGTAGCTCCAGTTATATTTGTGTCAATAGATGTTGTATTCCAAGTACCTGTAATTCCATTATCAGATATTGTTGGTAATGCATTTGCAGTAGCACCTTCACAATAGGTAGTTAAAAAACTAAATGTTGGTGTTATCGTTGCATTAATCGTTACAGATATAGTTACTGCTTCTCCACATTGATTGGGGTTATTTGGAGTAAATACATAATTTGTAGCTCCAGTTATATTTGTGTCAATAGATGTTGTATTCCAAGTACCCGTAATTCCATTATCAGATGTTGTAGGTAATGCATTTGCAGTAGCACCTTCACAATAGCTAGTTAAAAAACTAAATGTTGGTACTACTGTTGCATTAATTGTTACTGAAATGGTTGTAAGTGCTCCACACTGATTGGAGTTATTTGGAGTAAATACATAATTTGTAACTCCAGTTATACTTGTATCAATTGTTGCTATATTCCATGTACCTGTAATTCCATTGTCAGATATTGTAGGTAATACATTTGCAGTGGCACCTTCACAATAGGTAGTTAAAAAACTAAATGTTGGTGTTTCTGTTGCATTAACAGTTACTGAAATGGTTGTAAGTGCTCCACACTGATTGGCGTCATTTGGTGTAAATATATAATTTGTAGCTCCAATTATGTTTGTGTCAATAGTTGTTGTATTCCAAGTACCCGTAATTCCATTATCAGATGTCGTTGGTAATGCAGTTGTAGTTGCACCTTCACAATAGGTAGTTGTAAAAGTAAATGTTGGTGTTGTCGTTGCATTAATCGTTACAGATATAGTTACTGCTTCTCCACACTGATTGGCGTCATTTGGAGTAAATACATAATTTGTAGCTCCAATTATGCTTGTATCAATAGTTGCTATATTCCAAGTACCTGTAATTCTATTATCAGATGTTGTAGGTAATGCATTTGCAGTCGCACCTTCACAATAGGTAGTTAAAAAACTAAATGTTGGTGTTATCGTTGCATTAATCGTTACAGATATAGTTACTGCTTCTCCACACTGAGTGGGAGTATTTGGGGTAAATATATAATTTGTAGTACCAATTATGTTTGTGTCAATAGTTGTTGTATTCCAGGTACCTGTAATTCCATTATCAGATGTTGTAGGTAATGTATTTGCAGTCGCACCTTCACAATAGGTAGTTGAAAAACTAAATACAGGTATTACTGTTGTATTAATTGTTATAGGAATGGTTACTATCTCACCGCATTGATTGGGGTTATTTGGAGTAAATATATAATTTGTAGCTCCAGTTATGTTTGTATCAACAGTTGTTGTGTTCCAGGTACCCGTAATTCCATTATCAGATATTGTAGGTAATACATTTGCAGTTGCTCCTTCACAATAAGTAGTCGTAAAAGTAAATGTAGGGGTGATATTACTATTTGTATTAATAGTTACTGGAATAGTTACTGCTTCTCCACATTGATTTGAGTTATCGGGTGTAAATATATAATTTGTAGTTCCAGTTATGTTTGTGTCAATAGTTGTTGTATTCCAAGTACCCGTAATTCCATTATCAGATGTTGTAGGTAGTATATCTGCTGTTGCTCCTAAACAATAAGTAGTTGTAAAAGTAAATGTTGGAGTTACAGTTGAATTTACAGTTACAGTTGTTGTGCTAGTTAAAGTTTCATTAATACCAGAACAGTTTACTATTGTTGCTGAAACAATATAATCTCCTGCCGCAGCTAACGGAGTATTTAATATTTCTATGTCTTTAGTTGTTGCTGTAAATGAATTTGGCCCTGTCCAAGCGTAAGTAGCTCCAGGAATATCATTAGCGGCTATATTTAAAGTAGTACTTTCACATAGCTCTAGGGTTGTTGGCGTTGTAACAGTAAATGTATCGTCTGTTACAATTATGTTTGTGGTTTTAATTATTTCACATCCAAAGAAATCAATTTTTAGGGTATAAATACCTTCATCAGCTTTTTGAGCATTAGTAAATACATGTGATTTTGTAGTAGCTATTTCTGTACCCATTGGGTTTACCCACTGGTAGGATATTCTGGTATCACCATCAAGTATATCTTCAAAGTTATTTGTAACATTTAACGTGAAATCATCGTCTTTACATACCGTTATTTCAGGAAGTGTTTTGTACTCTATATCTTGAAAATTTTCTACGGTAAATAAAAATAACTGACTTCCTGCTAAACCATCACCATAGGTAATGTTTCTGAAATCAATTTTTTGTTGTGTACAATCTTCACTAATATATATGGCATGTACTTTACCTTTTTCAGAATACCTTCTATCTGTTCTTCCTCCTTGTCTTTGAGATGTAGCAGGAATACTAGTCCATAAACGATCTTTTATAAATGCTCCGTTATCTATAATTATTTCAGGTTCTTCACCAAAATTTTCATGCTCAATAATTAGTTTTCCTTTAATTTGATTGGTGTCATCTTCTGATTTTATACCACCAATAAGTCCATCTTTTCCAACAAGGTCTGTACCGTGTAATCTATAGTAAGTGCCTGCATAATTACCTCCTTCAAAAGTAATATCATATCTATATAAACCGAAATCTTCTAAGCCGCTTATAAGTTGAGTAGCAGGATCTGGTTGATTGTTAGCATTAAATAAATCTCCATGAGTTCTGTTAGGGGTGTTTGTTGCTGTAAAATTATGATTTTCAATACCTATAGGTCGTTTTCCTCCACCAGGTTGCGGCCCTATGCCTTTACCATCGTTAGCTGTAAAAGTACCATTGTATTCATAAACATTTGGCCCTTGATATGGCCCTAAATAAGCGGGAACACCTTGTTTTCTAGCAGCTTTATCATTTTTTATAGCTATAGGTGGCTGATGTAGTGTGCCGTCGTAATTATAAATTTGTAACTGACCATTAATATTATTACTTTGAACATACCATCTTTCAGACGGGTCATTGTTGGCATCAATGCGTGGTTTAATAATGTTCCAAGACCATTCACTACCATTTACATTATTTTGGGTATCATATATGTGTAATCTATTATCAGTTGTTTGAATCCTCCCTTGATCTGCCTTTTGAAAAGTTAATAAGTGTACTTTTTTACCAGGTACTACTTTACAGTCTAAAACACGTTGTTTATTTATCCAATCTGTTATTGGCGTTCTTTCAACTTCAGGTAAAATAGTTTCAAAAATATTTATTACTAAATTTCTGGTAGGTAATAATGTGTAGTCAGCAGTTAATCTTCTGTAATATTCTGCATTAAATTTTTTAAAGACGTCTTTGTCTTCAATATATATTTTTTGCATAGCAGTTTGAGCTGCTCCATACCTTTCCCAATGGGCACCTGTACCAATGTCACTTGAAAAGAAATCGGTTGTGGTTAATTGTTCGTGATTTTGAAAATCGTAATCCCAATCAAAAGGCATTCCTCGAGAGTGTCCCCAATGAACTTTAAATTCATCAGCATTAAAAAAATTAGGGTATCTTTCAATAAAAATATCCATAACAATAAGAGCAACAGCTTCAGCCATGCCTTCTTCAAATCCACTAAGCACAGGGGTGTAATGCCATTCATCATCGCTACTTATAACAACATTATCTCTATAGCCATGTAACAATTCATGAATCATTAAACGAGGTTGCGATAAATCGCCATTATTTTCACTATAGGTTGTACTTATTTGATTTGGACCATTATAATAGGTATTAGTCCCAACAGCAAGTCCATCGTTTACAATGTTAACAATATGATTTCGAGATGGTGCACCATATACTTCTTTTATAATAGGATTAACTCTACTGTAAAAAGCTTGCATTTTATCTCTTTGCCAAGTAGCAAATGGGCCTAAACCATTCACACCATATCCCATTTCAATATTAATGATAACTTCATTGGCAGCAGCCCCTAAAGTTTCTACGTTAAAAGACATTGGTTGTGAAACCCAAGGATTGGTA
The DNA here is from genome assembly GCF_000430545.1 of Tenacibaculum ovolyticum DSM 18103. Classification (GTDB taxonomy): domain Bacteria; phylum Bacteroidota; class Bacteroidia; order Flavobacteriales; family Flavobacteriaceae; genus Polaribacter; species Polaribacter ovolyticus. The sequence goes on along the minus strand of NZ_KE387163.1, from coordinate 721,031 downwards.
TCACCACTAAAATTGTATAGATTAATATAAAAAGTGTCTCCTAAATTAAAATTAGGTGTACCTTCTATTATTGCAGATCTTCTTAGTTCTTCATAAGAATGTCCTCGTGTATTTTTAGCATTAACACCTAATAAACTACCTCTATTTATATTGTTATCACCTGGGGTTGTACCAATATCATAACGATAATAAGAACCCGACTCCCATTTAGCAATCGTATTATGGACACTTTGTACTATGGCAGTTGTACCGGCTGCTCTTAATGCAACAGTATTTTTTGATAAAGATTTTCTTTGTTGATTAAATTCTTGTAACGTTGGAGCCTCAGGGCGTTTTAAACTGATACAAGTGGCAGGGTCATTTTGTTGAGCCGCAAGGGGAGTAATTAAAATAAGGGAAAAAAATAGAAAAAAGGAAAATTTCTTAAAAAACATAAAGGTAATCTGTTTTAGTCTTTACAATAATTTATTGCCTTGAATCTCTTAGATTAAATTAACTTAAAAATAAGGTTAACATGGTAATAAAGTATTATTAAATGTTAATTTGTGTTAAAGTCAATTAATGTACGTTAAAATTAATTTGTATTCATTATTTTATGAGTTTTACTCTATTTATTCGTAATATAATCTAAGTTTTTGTTAATATAGTATACTTTTAGGTGTTCTCGTATGTTTGCTTTCTGTAAAAAAAACAACTAGTAAGTTTTTTATAAAAAACATTTTTAAAGTGTTCTTAACTTTCGAAATAGTTTATTTATTGTTAAAAACGTATTGTATTTTTTAAATTAAGAATCAGAGGTAAGTAGAGATGTTTATGATAAATTATTTTAAAACTTAGAAGGTTATATTTAAACTGATTCTAACGGTTTATATGTCTATTTTTGCAGTATGGATAAAGATTTAGAGAATTTAGAAAAATTAGCTGCAGACGTAGAGAAGCAGAATAAAAAATACTTTGCAACCATAAAAAAGCGAGTACCTAAAAATTTTGATGTTGTAGTACAAGATATACATGAAAAGGAATTTGCAAAAACAGATTGTTTAGATTGCGGTAACTGTTGTAAAACAACGAGTCCTATTTTTACAGATAAAGATACTGAGCGAATTTCTAAACATTTAAAAATGAAGGTTCGTGATTTTGAAAGCCAATATTTAGAGCGTGATAACGACGATTTTATGGTGTTAAAAACAGCTCCATGTTCATTTTTAGATGAAAGTGATAATTCGTGCTTTATATATGATGTGAGACCAAAAGCATGTTCAGAATACCCTCATACAAACCGTAAGAAATTTATTCAGATTTCAGATTTAACGATAGCAAATACAGCTATCTGTCCTGCAACATATAGAATTGTTGAAGAACTAAAAAAACGTTTACCAGTTAGATCAAATGAGAAGGTAAAAAGATTAGGTTGATTTTTTTTTCTTATTTTTAAGAAAATATTTTAAATTGGAAGTCCTTATTCATTATTTTGAGACGATTCCGTCTAAACATCGAAGTTTTATTTTAATTGGCGGAATTACCTTTTTTTGGTTGTTAGAAAGTGCTGTTCCTTTATTTAAGTTTAAATATAACAAATGGAAACATGCTTTTCCAAATTTGTTTTTTACAGTAACAACAATTATAATAAACTTTACATTGGCTTTTTTATTAATAGAAACAGCAGATTGGGTACAAATAAATAATTTTGGATTAATTAATTGGTTACCTGAAATACCTTTATGGTTGTATGTAGTTTTAGGTGTATTATTCTTAGATTTCTTTGGTGCTTATTTAGCACACCTTACCGAACATAAAGTAAAAGTACTTTGGATGGTGCATTTAGTACATCACACCGATCATGAAGTAGATACTACCACAGCTAACAGGCATCATCCTTTAGAAAGTATGATACGTTTTATATTTACATTATTAGGTGTTTTTTTAGTAGGTACTCCAGTAGCAATTATAATGTTGTATCAATCAATGTCATTACTATTTACACAATTAACACATGCAAATATTAAAATTCCAAAAAAACTTGATAAATTATTGAGTTATGTAATTGTATCACCAGACATGCATAAAGTTCATCATCATAATATGTTACCATATACCGATTCTAATTATGGTAATATATTTTCTATTTGGGATCGTTTATTAGGGACTTATATGGAATTGGATAGAGAGAAAATTGTGTATGGAGTAGATACCTTTCCTGACGAAGAAAAGAATTCAAGTTTAAAAGAATTACTAAAACAACCTTTCGTTGGTTATAGAAAGCCAACGAATTTGAAAGAAATTAAATAAGAAACGTGAGTTTTAATTCACGTTTTTTATTTAATCTCTTAAAATAATTTTAGATTTTTACATGAGTAAACTTAACTTACATGCTTCCTCGAACAGATAGTACTTTACAGAAGTATCCTTGATTTTGAAGCAAACTTGCTGTTGCGTGTGTTCTAACATATGTACATCCAAAGACAGTATGGCAACATTTTGCAGCAAAATCATTTAAAGTTCCACCATTAATAGCCTTTTGTTCAGTTTTGTCTAAGGCTTTTCCTAAATCACCAATTTTTTTTAACATAATCTATAAATTTAATTATTAATATTGAGATCAATGTATAAAGCTTTTTAGAAAGTGAAGAGTAAAATTTTTCGAAGTAAGTAAATAACTTTCCGAATGAAATATTTAATTGGTTTTTTCAATCATTTCTAAAATATATTTTCCGCGAGCTTTACAACCTTTGCTCTCGTGAACAATTTTAGTACTAATTAAATGTTTTAATTCATTGTGAACCCACTCTTTTTGTAATCCAAATAAATATAAAGCTGTCATGGTGTAAGCGCGTACTGCTATTTTTTGATCAGTAATTAACCAATCAAAACCAGTTTCAATAATTAAATCGATATGATCTTGAGTTAATACGGATTGTGTTTCATTTTCTTTTTTAGCTGTATAAGCAACTGCTAAGTGTTCACAAATTTTGGCGCATGGTCTAATAGCACTATCAAAATGAAGTGTTGAAATATTTTTAACAAAATAATCAATATAAGGATGAATGTGTTTGATTCCATGATGTGTGCAAATCCATTCTAATATCCAAGCTGCTTTTATTGAAAGCTTGTTATCAACATCAAAGGTTAAAGTTACTAAATGTTTAAGTAATTTTGGGTGTTCTAATACAATATTTGAAGCTTTGTCTCTGTTTACTTTTGCAGCGGTTTTCATGTCGTTTAAAACAGAAATTAAAAAATCAATACTCATATTGGTACGGTTTGTGTATTTTTGAACTCAATAAGTTATTTTACTAAGTAAAAAATAATTATCAATGTTAAATATAAAAAGGAAATTTTCAATAGCACTTTTATTATCAGTTTATTTTATGGTTTCTGTAAATGCTCAGAAATTTAATAAGTTTGATGCTAATGGAAAAAGAACGGGTGTGTGGAAGAAATTTTATGATAATGGAAAAATTCGTTATTCAGGAGTGTTTAAAAACGGAAAAGAAATAGGAAGTTTTAAGTTTTATTCTAAAAAATCATCTTCACAACCAGTAATTGTAAAAGTTTTTTCTAACGATACCGCTTCTGTTAAGTTTTACAATGAATCAGGTAGGTTGAAGAGTGAAGGAGCAATGGTTGGTAAAAACCGTATAGGCAAATGGTTTTATTATTTTACAAATGGTAAGATTTTTTCTGAAGAAGAATATAAAGAAGGTAAGTTAGATGGGGTTCTTAAAAATTATTATCCTAACGGAAATGTAACTCAAGAATCTGTATATGTAGGAGGAGTAAAAAATGGAGTTTCTAAAACATTTACTGATTCAGCTATTTTAATTGAACAAGTAATTTATGCTAAAGGTAAGTTAGAAGGTGAAGCTAAGTATTACGACTTAAAAGGAGGTATAAAGGAAAAAGGAATGTATAAAAACGGAAAAAGAGTAGGGAAGTGGGATTTTTATATGGACGGTGAAATAGTTGATAAAAAGAAAAAAGAGAAATTATCAGATTTTAAGAATGATGATTAATAGATATCAATTTAATTGATAAAGCTATTAGTTTTAATCATTATAAAAATAGAAACTTATTCGTAAATTTGCAGCTTCAATAATAAAGAATGAAAAGAGTAATAGTAGGACTTTCAGGAGGTGTAGATAGTAGTGTAACAGCATATTTATTAAAAGAGCAAGGTTATGAAGTAATTGGTCTGTTTATGAAAAACTGGCATGATGATTCAGTAACTATATCAGATGAATGCCCTTGGTTAGAAGACAGTAATGATGCAATGATTGTTGCTGATAAATTAGGGATACCTTTCCAGACTGTAGATTTAAGTGAGCAATACAAAGAACGTATTGTAGATTATATGTTTAATGAATACGAGAAAGGGCGTACGCCAAATCCTGATATTTTATGTAATAGAGAGATTAAGTTTGATGTTTTTATGGACATCGCACTAAGCTTAGGAGCTGATTATGTAGCAACTGGTCATTATTGTAGAAAAGATGAAGAAGTAATCGAAGGAAAATCAGTTTATAAACTTTTAGCAGGAAAAGATACGAATAAAGATCAGTCGTACTTTTTGTGCCAGTTATCACAAAAACAACTTGCTAAAGCAATGTTTCCTATTGGTGAGTTAACAAAACCTGAAGTAAGAGAAATTGCAAAAGAAGCTGATCTAATTACTGCAGATAAAAAAGATTCTCAAGGATTATGTTTTATAGGTAAAGTTCGTTTACCCGATTTTTTACAACAAAAGCTACAACCTAAAAAGGGAGTTATAGTTCAAATACCTACAAGTTTTGAACAGTATAATAGCGTAATTCCAACATTTAAAAATAAAGAAGCCGAGTTAAATTACTATGCAACAAAATTCTCTTACAAAAAAGAAGATGGTAAAGTTGTTGGTAAACATGATGGAGCTCATTATTTTACAAAAGGACAACGTAAAGGGTTAAATGTAGGTGGTACTAAAGAGGCGTTATATGTAATTGAAACGGACGTTAATGAAAACGTAATTTATACAGGTGAAGGAAAAACTCACCAAGGTTTGTATAGAAATGTTCTGTTTGTTACAAATGAAGAATTACACTGGGTTCGTGAAGATTTAAAGTTAAAATCAGGTGAAGAAATGCAAGTTGAAGCACGAATTCGTTACCGTCAGCAATTAGAAAAAGCAACGATTTATAAAGTTGATAGTGGTTTGTATGTAGAATTCACAAATCCTCAATCAGCCATTCAGGAAGGGCAATTTGTTGCCTGGTATAAGGATGAAGAACTGTTAGGCTCTGGAGTAATCTCTTAAAAAAGTAAGTTAAAAAATCTATGAAAAAAATATTGCTATTATTTATACTATTCGTTAGTTTCCAAGGATTTTCTCAGAAAGATTCTATTGTTAATTACTTAGATAAAAAAGGAAAGATCACAAAGGATAAAGAAAAAGCAAGGTCTTTTGAGATTGTTACAAAGAAATTAGATTCTTTGTGGTTAGTTAGAAAGTATAGGCGTAATGGTAAACTCTTTAATTATACGCATTATTTGTCTGCAAATAAGAAAATAAAAATAGGAGAATCGGTTTCATTTAATAAACATGGGAAAATGAACGTTCTAAATTTTTATAATAAAGAGGGGAGAAAACATGGTAGAGCACAAACTTGGTTTGATAATGGGAATAAAAATATAGAGGGAATATATTTAGAAGGGAAGAGAGAAGGTGTTTGGAAGTTATATCACTATAATGGTAAATTAGCAAGTAAAGGTGTTTTTAAAAAGGACTCTTTATTAAAAACCTCTTTTTATAATTCTTTAGGAAATAAAATTGAGTTCAAATATGATGACTTTAAAATAAAAAAGCCAAAATTTAAAGTAGATAATAAAAAATATGTTGATAGATTAAAAAAGTTGGTAAAAAGTATTAATTATAAAGTTAAAGGAAAAATAAATGTTTATTATGTAATAGATGTTGATGGGAAAATTAAGGATGTTACTATAGATGAGAAACTTCCTAAGAAATTAAAGAAACAAATAATTACCTTTTTTGAAAATATCGAAGGTTGGGTTCCTGCCACACATTTAAACAGAATAATACCATTTAATTTTACTCAACCACTAAATTTTAGAGGATAATGCAAAATAAAATTACAAAATTATTTAATATTCAATATCCAATTATTCAAGGAGGAATGATTTGGGTGAGTGGTTGGAAACTAGCTTCTGCTGTTTCTAATGCTGGTGGACTAGGATTAATAGGTGCAGGATCAATGTACCCTGATGTTTTACGTACCCATATTCAAAAATGTAAAAAAGCAACTAGTAAGCCATTTGGAGTTAATGTACCAATGTTGTATCCAGATATTGAAAAAATAATGGATATTATTATTGAAGAAGGTGTAAAGATTGTTTTTACATCAGCAGGAAACCCTAAAACTTGGACTAGTTTTTTAAAGGAAAAAGGAATTACAGTAGTACATGTAGTAAGCTCTGTGAAATTTGCCTTAAAATCAGAAGCAGCTGGGGTAGATGCTGTAGTTTGTGAAGGTTTTGAAGCAGGAGGTCATAACGGGCGTGAAGAGTCTACTACGCTTACTTTAATACCAATGGTAAAAGAGCAGGTAAAAATTCCTGTAATTTCAGCTGGAGGTATTGGTTCAGGTAGAGGAATGTTAGCGGCTATGGTTTTAGGAGCCGACGGAGTACAAATAGGTAGTCGTTTTGCTGCTACATTAGAGTCTTCGGCGCATGATAATTTTAAACAGACTATTGTTAATGTTAAAGATGGTGATACTCATTTAACTTTAAAAGAATTGGCACCAGTTCGTTTGGTTAAAAATAAATTCTATAAAGAAGTTCAGGAATTATATCAAAAAAATCCATCAATAGAAGATATAAAAGAATTATTAGGTCGTGCAAGAGCTAAAAAGGGAATGTTTGAAGGAGATTTAGATGAAGGTGAGCTCGAAATAGGACAGGTAGCAGGAATCATTCATGAAATAAAATCAGCCAAAGACGTTGTAGCGGAAATTGTAAATGAATTTAATGAGGTTAAATCATTAATGAGTATTTTATAAGTAGTACCAATTATATTATGCCCGAATTGGTATAATAATACATCATAAAAAAAGCAAGCTTACTAAGCTTGCTTTTTTTATGATGTATTAACGATTCTAGTAATTTACATAGTCAACTATTTCCAAACCATAACCAATCATACCAACACGTTTGGTTTGTTTGGTGTTAGAAACTAATTTAAGTTTATGTATATGTAAGTCGTGTAATATTTGGGCACCAATACCAAAATCTTTATTATCCATGATAACATTGGGAGCTTTCATTTCTCCATTTGTTTGGTTTTCTTTTAAACCACGTAATCTGTTTAATAAATTTAAAGCTTGACTTTGTTGGTTAATAAAAAGAATAGCGCCTTTACCTTCTTTATTAATAACGCTAAACATTTGATCAAGTTTTTTATCAGCATTGTTAGTTAAAGTACCAAGAATATCATTATTAACTAAGGTTGAATTTATTCTAGTTAAAATAGGATCACTCTTTGTCCAGCTTCCTTTAGTTAAAGCGATATGAATTTGTTTATTAGTAGTTTGTTGATAAGCCCTTAATCGAAAGTCACCAAAACGAGTTTCAATATTAAAATCTTCTTTCTTTTCAATTAAAGAATCATGTTCCATTCTGTAAGCAACTAAGTCTTCAATAGAAACAATTTTTAAATCAAATTTCTTTGCCACCTCTAATAACTGAGGTAAACGAGCCATGGTACCATCTTCGTTCATTATCTCTACGATAACTCCGGCTGGTTGTAAGCCAGCTAAACGAGCAAAATCAATAGCAGCTTCGGTATGCCCTGTTCTTCTTAAAACACCACCATTTTTTGCTCTTAAAGGAAAGATATGTCCAGGACGTGCAAGATCAAAAGGTTTTGTTTCTGGATCCATTAAGGCCTTAATCGTTTTAGATCTATCTGAAGCAGAGATACCTGTGGTTACACCTTTACCTCGTAAATCTACAGAAACCGTAAAAGCAGTTTCCATAGGGTCGGTGTTATTGTTAACCATCATGTTTAACTCTAGTTCTTTACAACGGTTTTCAGTAAGAGGTGTACATATTAAACCTCTACCATGAGTAGCCATAAAGTTTACCATTTCTGGAGTAACCATTTCTGCAGCAGCTAAAAAATCACCTTCGTTTTCACGATCTTCATCATCTACTACAATAATAACTTTTCCGTCCTTAATATCTTGTATAGCTTCTTCAATAGTGTTTAATTGAGTTTTAGCTGATGTTTGTGTTGTCATTAGTTATGTTGTTTTCTCTTTTTAGAGAATATGTTTTTAAATAAATTACCAAGTGTAGCAATAAAACCTTTAATATCAAATAAACCTTTGTCTTTACTTGCTCTAAAGGTTAATGTTAGAGCCAAAGGTAGCATTAATAATACACTTAGCCAAGCGCCTGTTACAGCTGTCACAGAGCTTTGTTCTGCTAGGTTTTTACCAAAAGTGTTCGTGAAAAAGTAGAGTACATATATACAAATAGCTAAAATCATTGGCAGTCCCATACCTCCTTTTCTTATGATAGAGCCTAATGGTGCACCTATAAAAAAGAGCAGTAAACAAGAAAAAGAAAAAGCAATTCTGTTAAAAAACTCTACATCGTATAAGTTAAGATATTTCCTTTTTCTTTTTAAAGATTCCTTGTTTGATTTATTATTATTTATAGTACGTTTAATTTTAGAACTAGCCACATTCATAATATTTTGTTGTTCTGAAATGTCAAAATTTTCAAGAATATTAGGTAAAAGTTTTTTGTTAATTAATGAATCTGGATAAGAATGTAAATTTTGTATATCGATATTTAAAAACAAATTTTTAGCCCTGCTCGAAAGAAAAATATCGTAATTTTTTTTCATGGTTGGTATCGTATCTTTTAACTGTCCCAAACTTAACATGTTGTATTGTGTTTTGTACCTTTCTTTTCCTAAGTCATCATCACTAATTGAAGATATATCGATGTTAATAGTATATTCATCAAAATAAGCATGGGAAGCTGGCATTTTTAACTTTTCTTTATATGGTACTCCATTCTTAATATGATGCTCAAAGTAATAACCATCTTCTAAAATTAAGGTCATATATTTACTACCCTCTTCAGAGAATATTTTTCCTTTTTCTGCCGTTATAATTTTGTTGTTCCCTTTTTTTGCTGATAGATCATAAATAATAACTCTCTTTAAAAGGTTATCATCTTCGCCATATTTTTCATCAAATTTAATTTGAAAATTAGGAATGTCAGCATTAAAACTTCCAGCGACTAAAGCAATAGCAGGTTGTTTGTTTTTTATGTTAACCTTCATGTTTAATTGTTTTAACATTGCATAAGGGTACACATTGTTTAAAAAAACAAAATTTATAACACTAAAAAGTAAGGTTAAAATGATTAAAGGTCTAACTATTCTAGGTAATGAAATACCTGCTGATTTTGTTGCTGCAAATTCATAGTTTTCAGATAAACTTCCTAATGTCATAATAGAAGAAAGTAAAACACCAATAGGTAGTGCCTGTGGTACTACAAGAAGTGTTGTATACCAAAGAAACTTTAGAATAATTAGGAAACTAATTCCTTTACCCGCAAAATTATCAAAAGCAAGCCATAAAACTTGCATTACTAAAACGAATAGTATAATTAAGAATGTCGCAAAAAAAGGTCGTAAGAAGCTTTTTAAAATATATTTGTCTAATGTTTTCACAGAAGCAAAGGTAGTAGGTTAGATGAATAAAAAAACAAAAGTTTTGTTAATGATATAAAAAGTCATTAACAAAACTTGATTTTATAAAATTAATCGATAAAATAGCCTTGTTTTGTGTATTTGCTTTTATCGAATAAAAATAAATTTTTAGATATAGGCTGATTACTTTTAAATCTAGTTATTGTAAAAGTAGTTTCGGCTCCGTTAGATCCTATTTGAACTAATTTATAAATATGTTTAGTTTTAGCATCAATACCTAATTGAACTTTAATAATATCTGAATTACTATCAATAGGTGTTAAATCTACAAATTGAACTTTGCGACCATTATTGTTTTTTAACTTTCCCATTGAGAAGATGTAACCCTCTTTATAAAAAGTTAATAATTTAGAAGGATAAATAAACCCATCTTCTTCTTCTAAATCTCCATTTGAAATGGTAACTTCTTTTTCTTCTTGATTAATAATAACTAGTTTACTTCCATCAAAAACAAAATTATTACCTAAGTAATCTAAATTGTATTTTTCACCAGAAAGAGTAATCTCTCCTCGTATTGGTGGGTCGTTTGTAATACCAGCTTCTTTATTGATTAAAGAGGAGTTAAACCCGATAACCATATTATTATAAGCTCCCATTTTACTAGATACTTCGTCTAATAATTTTTTAGCTTCAGAAGAAGAACTTTGAGCTACCATGTTTAAACTAATAAATAATCCGATAAATAATAATCTTATTTTTTTCATTTTATTTTCTTCCGTTTTGGAAATTTTTATGATTGTTATTTTTTTTCATTTTCTAATAATTGTTCAAGAGCAACAAAATCAGGAACTAATACTTGTCTTGCTTTACTTCCTTCAAAAGGACCTACAATACCTGCAGCTTCTAGTTGATCAATTAATCTACCAGCTCTATTGTAGCCTAACTTTAATTTACGTTGCAATAACGATGCCGAACCTTGTTGTGCAGTAACAATAACTTCAGCAGCATTTTTAAACAATTTATCTCTGTCTGCAATGTCTATATCAACATTTGTGCCACCTTCTTCACCAACATATTCTGGTAATAGATGAGCTTCAGGATAAGCACGTTGTGAACCAATAAAATCGGTTATTTTTTCTACTTCAGGAGTATCAACAAAAGCACATTGAATTCTGTCTAAATCATTCCCAGCAGTATATAGCATATCTCCACGACCAATTAATTGATCTGCTCCACCAGCATCTAAAATGGTTCTAGAATCAATTTTTGAAGTTACCCTAAAGGCAATTCGTGCAGGGAAATTCGCCTTGATTATACCTGTAATTACATTTACAGAAGGTCTTTGAGTAGCTACAATTAAATGAATACCAATGGCACGTGCTAATTGAGCTAAACGAGCAATAGGAGTTTCTACTTCTTTACCTGCTGTCATTATTAAATCAGCAAATTCATCAATAACTAAAACAATATAGGGTAAGAATTTATGCCCGTTTTCAGGATTTAATTTTCTTGTTTTAAATTTGGTGTTGTATTCTTTAATATTACGAACCATTGCGTTTTTAAGCATGTCGTAACGATTATCCATTTCTATACACAAAGAGTTTAGTGTATTTACAACTTTGGTTGTATCTGTAATAATAGCATCTTCACTGTCTGGTAATTTAGCTAAATAATGGCGTTCAATTTTATTAAATAATGTAAGTTCAACTTTTTTAGGATCAACTAAAACAAATTTAACTTCGGCAGGGTGTTTTTTGTACAGTAATGATGTTAATACAGCATTTAATCCTACAGATTTACCTTGCCCAGTTGCACCTGCCATTAGTAAGTGAGGCATTTTTGCTAAATCAACAACAAAGGTTTCGTTAGAAATAGTTTTACCTAAAGCAATTGGTAATTCCATTTGAGATTCTTGAAATTTCTTAGAAGAAATAACAGAATGCATTGATACAATGGTCGATTTTTTATTTGGAACTTCAATACCAATAGTTCCTTTTCCAGGAATAGGGGCAATAATACGAATACCTAATGCCGAAAGTGATAGGGCAATATCATCTTCTAGGTTTTTAATTTTAGAAATTCTAATTCCAGCTTCAGGTACAATTTCATATAATGTAATTGTTGGCCCTACAGTTGCTTTAATTTGAGCAATACCAATTTTATAGTTTTTAAGAGTTTCTACAATTCGGTTTTTATTAGCCTCAAGTTCTTCTGGATCTATAGAAATTGTTTCGTTATATTCTTTTAATAAGTTAAATGTTGGAAATTTAAAGTTGCCTAAATCTAAAGTAGGGTCAAACTCTCCAAAATCTTTTACTAATTGATCCGATAAGTTTTCGGTAACACTTTTTTCTTCCGAACTTTTTTCAATAGCAATTTCAACTTCTTTTATTGTTTCTTCTGAAATTTTTATAGAAGGTTCTTCTTTTTGGCTTACTTCTAAAGTTATTTCTTCTTTTTTAATATCGGTAGAAGTGCTTACTTCAGAATGTTTTGTAATGGTTGGTTGTAAATCTTCAACAGATTTTTCAAAATTAGTTTTTTCATTATCTAATTTTTTTTCACCGTCGTTTACAGTATTTGTATCTTTAGAAGCTTGTTTTATCGCTTCATATTTAGAAGCATTAGCTGCGGCTTCTTTTTCTTTAGATTTTTTTATCTTTTCGTTAATTTCTTCAGGAGTAATACTAAATCGAATAATTAGATATGCAATTAAAAAGAAAACTAATAAAATAATTAACCCTGTTTTTCCTAAAAAAGTTTGTAGATATTCGTTAAGTTCAAAACCAATAATACCTGATAAAAGGGCATTTTTTTTCTCAATAAAGCCTAAAGCTGTAGAAAACCATAGCATTGTTAATAACCCCCAATTCCAAGAAATTATTATTCTTTTTAAATTTGTGTGTAATAATATTCTAGATCCTGTTAAAAATAAGATAAAAGGCAAAACAAAGGCGCCAAAACCGAACCCTTTAAAAATAAAGAAGTTACTTAGTTTTGCACCTATTTTTCCTAGTAAATTTTTAGTAGGAATTGCTCTATTATAAAATTGTGATAATGCACTTTGATCTTCTTGCCATGAAAAGAAAAAAGAGATAAATGCAATTGTTAAAAATATCGAAAAAAGCACTAAAAATGCTCCTAAAATGGTTTGATTATGTCTGTATGAAAAAAAAGAAGAAACTTTTTTAATTGAATTATTTATAGGTTGTTTCTTTTGAGTTGTTATCTTTTTTTTTGCCATGTATTTATATTAGAAAAATATTGAACGTTACAATATAGCTATTATTTTAGGAATATAAATTATACCCGCAATAATCAATGATGCTAGGGCTGCAAAGGCAGGGCCTCCAGCAGCTATATCTTTTATGAAACCTATTTTTTCATGATAATCAGGATGTATAAAGTCAGCTACTTTTTCAATTGCGGTATTTAAAGCTTCGGCAACCAAAATCATGCCAATAAGCATACATTGAATCATCCATTCAGTCATTGAAATATTAAAATAAAAACCTAAAAATGTAGCCATTAAACCAAAAAAAAGTTGCGCTTTAATGCTATCTTCAGTAGTTATTAATAACCACATTCCTTTTAAAGCAAACGTTATACTACGCAACCTTCCTCTGATAAAACCATCATTGGGATTTTTCATAAAGTATTATAAAGTTTTTAAAGCAGCTTCGTAATTTGGTTCGTCAACAATTTCATTTACTTGTTCAGTATAGGTAATAGTTCCTTCTTCGTTAATTATAACAATACAACGTGAATGTAAAGTTGCTAAAGGTCCATTTTTAACCTCTAAACCATAATCTTTACCAAACTTACCTGCTGAAAAATCAGATAACATTACAACATTTTCAATACCTTCAGCTCCACAAAAACGCCCTTGCGCGAATGGTAAATCTCTAGAAATACATAAAACTTTTGTATTATCTAAATCAGCAACTTTTTTGTTAAACTCTCTAACTGAAGTAGCGCAAGTACCAGTATCAACACTAGGGAAAATGTTTAATATTAATCGGCTACCTGAAAAATCAGCTAGTTTTTTAATTGATAAATCGGTTGCGACTAAAGAAAAGTCGATTGCTTTACTACCTAATTCTGGTAAGTTACCTATTGTTTCTATTGTATTTCCTTGTAGTGTTATTGAAGCCATTTTCTGTTTGTTTTATAAAAATCAAAGGTAATTAAATTAATTAAAAAATGAAGAAGATAAACGCAGTCGACTACTAAAAAAGTTATCTTCGCATCTCGAAATAATAGAAGTTTTGAATTTACAGCAATATACATCAGAATTTAAGTACAATTGGAAACTAGCAGCACCAGTAATGTTAGGAATGTTAGGACATACCTTTGTTAGTTTTGTAGATAATATTATGGTAGGGCAATTAGGAACGGCAGAGTTAGCAGCTGTTTCTTTGGGGAATAGCTTTATGTTTATTGCAATGTCTTTAGGAATAGGGTTTTCAACAGCAATTACACCTTTAATAGCAGAAGCAGATTCTTCTAATAACTTTAAGGAAGCTAAAGCTACATTTAAACACGGACTTTTTTTATGTACTGCTATAGGGATTTTAATGTTTTTATTGGTTTTTTGTTCAAAACCTTTAATGTATTTAATGAAGCAACCTTTAGAGGTTGTAGAATTAGCAATTCCGTATTTAGATTTAGTTGCTTTTTCTTTAATACCAATGATTATTTTTCAGGCGTTTAAACAGTTTAGCGATGGTTTGTCGATGACACGTTATCCTATGTATGCTACAATTTTGGCAAATGTTTTAAATGTTATTTTAAATTATTTGTTGATTTTCGGGAAATTTGGTTTTCCTGAAATGGGAATTGTAGGTGCAGCATACGGAACATTGCTTTCTCGATTCGTTATGGTATTACACCTTTGGTGGATGTTAAAAAGAAAAGAACGCTCTAAAAAATTAGTAACCAATATTAAGTTATTTGTACTTGATAAATTAATGCTACGAAAAATAATTAATTTGGGAGCACCAAGCGCTATGCAAATGTTTTTTGAAGTGGGTATATTTACTGCTGCTATTTGGTTAAGTGGTTTATTAGGTAAAAATGCACAAGCAGCTAATCAAATAGCATTAAATTTATCATCAATGACATTTATGGTTGCCATGGGGTTAAGCGTAGCATCTATGATAAGAGTAGGAAACCAAAAGGGTTTACAAAAGTTTTCTGACCTTAGAAGAATAGCTTTTTCTATTTTTTTATTAGGTATTATTTTAGCGGTAGGCTTTGCAACATTTTTTTATTTATTTAATAAATCGCTTCCTAATTTATATGTAGATTTAAGTGATGTTGAAAATTATGCAGATAATATGGAAGTAATGAAAATTGCAGCAAATTTATTAATAGTAGCAGCATTTTTTCAAATATCAGATAGTATTCAAGTCGTTGTTTTAGGAGCTTTACGTGGGTTACAAGATGTAAAGATTCCAACAATTATTACTTTTATATCTTATTGGATGATTGGTTTTCCTATTAGTTATTTTCTTGGTACTAAAGAAACTTATGGTAGTTTTGGTATTTGGTTGGGTTTATTGGCTGGTTTAACTACGGCATCTATCTTATTATTTATTAGATTTAATAGATTAACTTTAAAATTGATTAAAACAAATTCTGTAATTACTACAGAAGAATAAAATATAAAAAATACATTTTCATGAATTTACCAAAATTTTTATTAGCAGATAATAGTGAACATCCAGAAGACATTTTTGTATTACATACTGAATATCCACGTTTTTTAATTAATTTAAAGGATGATGAAGTAGAGTGGTTTGAGGATTTAACAGGTGAGAAAGAAGAGGATATAACTGCAGAATTGGCTGATTTAATGGATAAAGCAGGGGAGTTTTACGATAAAGAAATGGAAGGTTTAGATTAATTTGTTTAGTCTTATGTATTTTGGTGTGTAAATGCAGTAAAATATGATTTTAGGTACTACATTAATAGAAATGAGTTTGATAATTAATCAAGCTCATTTTTGTTTTGTAAAAACAATTGAGTTTTTGGCTTTAATATATTTTTAAAGTAAGTTTATTTTTTTAAAACTTTTAATTTTTCAATTTCCATAAGAGAAAGACCTGTTGATAATGCAATTGTTTCATTATCAACTCCATTTCTTTTTAACTCTTTAGCTATTTCAACGGTTTTTTTGTTATTAGCAATCTCAACAGCTTCTTTTCTAATCTGCTGTTCTAATACATATTTAGGAACATATTTTGTGCTCTTTTTTAATTCATTTAAAAGACCAGTATCAGCAAAACTTAAATAATTTTTGTCAGATATTATTAAATGGTCAAGAACCTTGGTATTTACAATAATTCCTACTTGAATTAATCGATCAGAAATATTTTTATCTTCTTCTGATGGTTGTAATTCCCCGCTTGGGTGGTTATGACATAAAATTATTTTTACAGCTCTTTTTTGCAATGCAAAACTAAAAACCTCCATGGGTTCGGCTATGGTTTTATTTATGCTTCCTAAACTAATAAGTTCTATAAAAAGAATTCGGCTATTGTTTGCCAAGCCAATAACCCAAAAATGTTCTCTGTTTTGATCAATTTTGTTTTCTCGAAGCAGAATTTTTTGCATGATTCTGTATATGTCTTCAGAGTTTAATATTTTAATTTTTTCTTCTTCTGCCAATTTTATGTCCATAACGTAAATGTAAGACTTTTTTTAAAAAGCATAAATGTATTTTTCTCTCTTATAGCTTTACATTTTTAATCAAACCTTATTAGGTTTCTTAAAGCTATTTTTATGTTTTACTTACTCTTACTTGATATAGATTACAAATATTTGTTGGCAAGTTTTACACTAAATTGAAAACTTTGCAAAGTGGTAGGGTTAGTAACTATTATTTTTTATAATTGACAGGATTTAACTTAAGCATTCTTATTTTTTATGGCTTATAATGTTTAGCTATGAATAGTATGGTGTAGAAAATCTGCAGATTTTCGTGTCTACAGAAGCTAATAGCTTTTGTTTTAATTTTAATTTTGTCGTTTTAAAAAAGCCAAATTAAAAGATTTGGCGATGTTCGTAAAAATAGACAAACCCTTGGGGTAAACACCGAAATCTGCATTGTTTATAGGTGTTGTTGTTAGAATGCGTTTTTACTTTATTTCGATTTTCTTACCTAAAAACTTAGGTTTTACACGAAACAAAATATCTACAAAAACTTTAGTACGAGCTAAGTATTCACGAACTTTTACTCTCAGTCCATATTTTCCAGAAACATCTCTGGCATTAAAACCAATAGCATTAATTCCGTTATTTTCAGCCAAATAAATTGCTCTTTCATTGTGGAATTTTTGAGATATGATAGTGATGTTTTCCTGTCCAAATATTTCTTTAGACCTAACAACTGAATCAAGCGTTCTAAAGCCCGCATAATCTAAGAAAATTTTATTTTCAGGTATCCCTTTTTTGATTAATTCATTTTTGAAATCAGTTGGTTCATCATAGTTTTTATTTCCGTTATCACCACTAATTAAAACGAAATCTATTTTATTTTTTTTGTATAATTCAACCGTGGCATTAATTCTGTATTTGAAATATAAATTAATCCTACCGTTTTTTAAAGTCTTAGCCGTACCTAATACAAGTCCAACTTTATTTTTTTTAATTTTAGAAGAGTCAGAATACGTTTTATTTTGAGCATTATTTTCTACAGAGTAATTTGATGTTAATATTAGAATAAAGGGAAGTATAAGTAATAATAGTATGATGTATGCTCTTTTCTTTTTCATAATTTTTGTAATACACTCTTACGGTTTGTATAAGTATAGTAGCGGGGTTAAAAGTTTAGATATTTCAAGTTACTACTACATTTGATAAATGTACAAAACTTTGATTAAAGTAATAAAATCGCTATTACGTTTATATTTTGTTAGATCCTTTTTTTCTTTTACTATTAATCATCTTTCTTATGACCAAAAACCTAAGCTTTATTACATTTTTTCAAAAATAAATTTAATGTTTCCTCACTTTTGAAGTGTAATTAAAAAAAAATATTCGATTGAGTAGCTGCTGTCAATTTTTAATTTTAAAGGTGGAATCCGAAAAGCCAATTTTAAATAGAGTAGGAGTTTTTAAAATTAATAATTATGTCACAATCACTATACAGAAAACCTAACGGAGATATCTACCTCCAACTTTTTAATGAATTGCATAAAATTGCAGATAATACAACGGTAACCAGACTCTTTGGTACGAACCCAACGATTAGCGATAATGTACCATCCTTCGATACAGGGTTTGATATTGGCACGAGTTCTTGTTTAATTAGATTAGAGAATGGTTTGGTTGGGTTTTGTGTTCAAAATTCGTCTGGCTACAAGATTCACGGATTCGATTCTATCAGTGCAATCGATTATTATCAATTCAGCCATGCTTGGTTCCCAGAATGCGATGGTGATCAGTTAGCAATTCACATTCTCGGGACAGTGATTTCATGGGGTGACTCGATAAAAGCTACTTAAACTATTGGTAACTTAATAAAATTGTAATACACTTTAAAAATTTTCGTGAACAAGCTTATAATATGTTCACGAGAGTTTTTACTTTATCATTAGTTGTCCCTGTTTATTGGGCCTAACGTTTCTTGTATGGTGCGTTTGCATCCCGCAGGGTGCATATGCATTATAGAAATTATTTTATACAGTTTTTATTCCGTTATTCTCTTCTTTAAATACATTCTTGCGTGTAATATTCTAGTTATTTCTACATAATCAGGATTTAACGTTCTGAAGAATATTATATGCCGATTTACTTTAATACCGAGAAGTTGCTTTGATATTCCTTCGTAGTTTTTTCCTAAGTCAGGGTTTTTAGCAATTTCTTTGCAGTTAGAAATTAGTTCATCATAGTATTTGTCAGCTTGTTTTTCCGACCAAACCTCAAATGTATAATCCCAAATCTTTGATAAGTCTTCAACGGCTTTGTTCGTTAACCTATATTCAGCCATTCGAGTGCTTTTTCGCTTTTAGTGATTCAAGATGTTCTTTAGGGTCAAAGTCGTGAGCTATTCCGCTATCAATTCCTTCTTGAATTGCTTTTTTTAACGCAATCACTTTGCTTTCTTCTTCTTCTAAAAGCCTTAATCCTGCACGAATAACTTCGCTAACATTTTTAAACCTTCCTTGACTTATGCTACTTTGCACAAATTGGTCAAAATAATTTCCGAGAGATATTGATGTGTTTTTATTCATTTGAATACTGATTTAATTCAAATATACCAAAAACTGGTATAATAGCCAAATTTCTAAAATTGTAGACAACGATTTGTATAAGGTTAGTTACGTGTTTTAAACAACCAATTATGTAAATAAATCACAGATAGAAAGTCTGCATGGACTTTCGTAAATAAGCTAAAAATTGCAATAAATTATATACGTCTTAAGTTAGCAACTTAATAAAAAGGTTAAATTTAAGAGATAAAAAACATTTAGATAAAGAGTTAAAAGGAATTGAAGAAAGATTATTGTCTCTAGTAAAAAAAGAGCAGCAAGTACAGTTAACATTATTAACCAGTATTCCAGGAATCGGACTTAAAACAGCTTTATTTATGCTTATAATCACCGATGGTTTTACCAAGTTTGAAAGCTCGAAACAACTTTGTAGTTATGTTGGTATAACCTCTACAATACGAGAGTCAGGGAGTAGTGTAAGAGGTCGAAGTAGAATAAGTAAAGTTGGTAATAGAAAGTTACGGAATCTTTTGTTTTTATGTTCCTTTAATGCATGCAAACACAATAAAGCATGTAGAGATGTTTATGAGCGTATTGTAAACAAAGGGAAGAGTAAAAAACTAGCTTTAATAGCTGTTTCAAATAAGTTAATCAAACAAAGTTTTGCTATTGTAAAATCTGGTTTAACTTATGATGAAACCCATGTTTCAGTTTTGTGAAAATAAGTAGTAATTATACAGAAAATAAAAGCTCAAAATACCAAGTAGTAGCATTTTGAGCATAGAATAATATTGTATTAATTTAATGAAGAATTTGTTTGGTTTTTATCTCAGTTCTTTGTTGTATCCAGTATTATTATTTTGCACTAAATTTTATCACTACTGTTTTCCATTGCTGGCCAAATAAAATGTTTTTATTAACGTCCCAATTTTTCTGTTGAAGAGCGCTTAAATAAACATCTCTGATATTGACACTTATATTTTCAGCTTCTTTTCCTTCTCTCAATTCAACAATCCTACCTAATTTTTGTCCAGTAAGCCCAGCAATCATTTGTCCTTTTCTTTTCGCTTTTTCCAAAACCTTTGAAAACAACCTTTTTTCATGCAATTCACTATCTCCGTATTCAATTTCTCCTATCGAACCTGTTATGAAGTCCAACGTTTTCAATTCGGTAGTCAGTTTTCCCAACTTCTTAGAGGTTTGCAATTCAACAGCAAATCCTAATTTCCAAAATCCTGCATAATTGTGAATTTGAAATTCAGAGTTATTTAACGGTCGGATTTTATACTTTTTGTTTTCAAGAAATAATTCAAGTTCCTTATATTTTTCTTGCATTTTTATTTTGACAGAATCCTTACCGATCACTCCTTTTACATTATAACTAGTGAATTTGGATTCACTTATTTGAACGTTATATTCAAAACTGATCGGTTTTATTCTTACAGAGTCTTTGATTTCTATTTCAATAAACCCATTTTGACCAAATCCGAAATTGGAAACTAATAGAAAGAGGTAGATTATTTTTTTCATTTTCGTTGGTTTTTCATATTGCGTACAACGTATTTGTGTAAGATTAGTTGCGTATTTCAAGCACTAAAGTTAGCAAATAAATCACAGATAGAAAGTCCGCGAGGACTTTCGTAAATTGGCTAAAACTAGCAATTAATTTTACACGGTGTTAGCAAAAGTTTTTATTTTTCATAGGTGTTATCTTCAAAAAGTTGATCCAATTGTTTTTTAATAACATTCAAATCTGTTGGTGAATTTTCATCTACTATTGTACTTCTCGCATATGTTATTCTATTTGTTTTTGAATCCATTATTATTGAATAAAATGAAAGTTGATCTTTTACAGGCGGAGGAGTTACAATTCCTAAAGTTAATATAGAAGTTGTATTAGTTAAAGTCTTTTTCAGAAAACTTTCCTTTTTATAACTGAAGCCTAAACTTCGAATACCTAAAGCATATCTTTGATTTTTAGACTCTAGTATTGAGTCAATTGTAGGAGTTAACTCAATTTTTTTAATAGATAACTTTGTCATAGATTGATAAATCAAATCTGCTAGTTCTTTTCTTACTTTAGCTTCAATAGTTTCATTATTTAATATAATCTCGTCATTAATTCTATATTTTCTCTTGTTTCTATTAATAGTAGAGTAAATCTTTTTTTTTAATACAAGTGACAAACTATCATTATAATTGCTTTTTAATTTACTAATTAGTTTAAGAGATGAATTATCAACTGAATAAACAATAACAGATGGTTCAAAAAATGGAATATTAGAAGTTTTATTAAGATAATTTTCAGATTTTAAATATTTATTGCTTGTACAACTTTGAATTACTATTCCAATTAATAGAATAATTGTCAATTCTCTTTTCATCTTGTTTTTAATTTTAGCTAACGGTTTGTATAAGAATAGTAAGGGATTAAAACACTCTTACTTATCGGTTTAGCACTTAGCCAAATTTATAATTTTACCGTTAATTTTCTTTAAGCCGTCAAATTGTAAATTTGGCGGACTTTGTTAATATGCACTAACTTTGGGTTTGGCACTTAACCCTTATTAATTTTATACTTTGTTGTAAGCAGTTATTTTCCTTTGTAATGGCATTCTCCTAGAGTTTTTCCGCTGCCACAAACACAAGGGGCATCTAAAGACATAAAACTTTCTTTAACCAAGAAATCAGGTTCTCCTTCAAATTCTCCAGACTCTCCAGATTCAGCCATTTTTAATATTTCTTTAAACTCTTTTTTCGCTCTTTTTAATTCTTTTTCAGTTGGTTTCAGACGCTCTGTTAGTTCTAAATCAAATGTGCTATCCCAAATTTTAAAAGTTTCGGTGTTTTTATCAGGAGGAACTTTAGCAAAGTTTTCAGGTGTATTAATTTTTTCAAACTTTTTTAAATCAGATTTTAAGGACTCCAGTGATATAAAAACTACATTTTTTGGTTGTATTGTATTGTATAAGGAAATTAAGAATTTATCATTAGATGTAAAAACTTTGGCGAATGGGGCGTAAAATAAATATTCAAGGTCTAACAGATTAGTTAGTCTATCTCCAAAGATACCATTGTTCATTCCAATGTAAAACATTGATACAACTGAATAACAGTAATACGCATAACTTGCAAATTCTTCTAATTGGTATGTATTTCCATTCTTATATCTTTCTATAATTTCTGCTTTTTTATTTTCTTCTATTTCAAAATAGTCAAGCATTCGGATAAGAGAATCCTCTTCTTCCATTTCAATATTTATTCGCTCAAAAAATTTTTCTTTTAATTCTTCAAGTTTTTCAGGATTTGTTGCTTTTGTATTTGTAACTTTTATATTAGATAAGTGTTCAAATTTATTTTTAAACTCTTTAATTACATTTTCATTTTTAGATTCTTTTCTCCATAAAGTTGAAGTTATTTCATCAATAGAATCAAATTCTCCTATTTTCCAGCGTTTTATGGATTTTTCTTCTTCAGTTTCTTTAAAAATTAATCCTTTTTTACCTTTTGTTTTTATCGATTCATTAGCAATTAAGAATGGTCTATTTTCGCTATCTACAAACTTTCCAAGAAATGAGTTTTCTATTATAAGTTTGCAAGGCATATTTACATAAGAGTTATATGGAAACAACTTTTTAGATAAATTGATTACTTCTTCTTTAGGTGTTTTTCTTCCAGCCTTTTCCTCTTTAGACAAATCCCCTAAAATTTCCTAAACTATTAGTGGTGTTATATTTACTTTGTAGTATCGATGTAATTCAATGATGTTGCCATAATTTAGACCTTGAAAAGTTGATTTATCTAATATTATAGGTACTGACATTTATGCTTGGTTTTAATTGTTTACAACGTTCAGTATAAGAAACGTAGGACAGGTGATAAGCACTTTTGTTTCGGTTTATTACTTAGCTAAATATAAATATTTTGCTTTTATCTTTTCTACTATAAACGTCAAATTTTATATTTAGCGGACTTTGTTAAAATGCACAGACCTTTTGGTTTAGTACAAGCGCCCTATGTTTTTTATACATTGTTACCTGGCTGGCTTTTCTTTCCGCAAACTTGCTAGCGTTGGCAAAAGACATACTCTTTTGCAATTTCTGGTGTAGCGTTGGCTAGTGTGAATTGCAAATGTGTATGGCTTTTAACGTTGGCTCAGTATATAACCATATCATTTTTCATATTGAATAATAAATCGGCTAAATTCCTATTATCTTCTTCAAGAATTGCTTTATTGATTCTTTTATTCAAGTGTAAGTTTAAATAATCCTTTAAAAATATAAAGTCTTTAGATTCATCTTTAAAGAATTCTAGTAAACTTAATGTAACAGTCTCATTAATCGCTTGTTTAAAGAGCTCAATAGTGTCTAATGTAATTCCTTCTTTAGCAAGTTTTTTATCATTTTGAACCTCTTCAATTTCTGTTGGTAAAGGACCAAATCCTATAGCTTTATTAGTTTTAGCAATTCGGAATGAGCTTTTTATTAAATTAGCTGAATCACAAGCAAGTAAAAATAAATTTTGTTTTTTAAAAATGCCCATTTCATTTCTTTTTACTAAAGGTTGTTTTGGGAAGTCATCAAGTGATTCACCACCATAAATCTGGTTATCTTGACCGTGACCTAAAAATAAAATGGTACTGTTTTCTGGAATTTTAGCTATTGAATCAAGACAGTTATTGTAAGATTCTTCTCTAGGATGAACTTCAATCAATTCAAATTCGATAGAATTAGATTTTAAACTTTTTACAATGTCAAATAAAAATTTAGTTGAAGGGTCGACTGAAATAATAACTGTAATCATCAATCCTCGAATTTATTTAAGTCAACTAAATGAGCTATAGTTAGTTCAACCAAATTTTTCTGGAAATCAATGCCGTTCGGTAAATCTTTATCAATTTCGTGTGCTATGTCTGAAAGTTTTTTTCCTTTAAACTTTGGATAGACACTGTTAAAAACTAAGTCTGGGTATTTTTCTAAAAATTTAATCAGGTGATCTTTATGCTTATATACTTCTTTAGGGGCAACAGTCAGTTTTGTTAACTCTTCAGGTATCCTATCCCTATCTATAAATTCATCAATTTTTAGCTTTATCAAGCTTTTTACTTTTTTTGGAGTATCAAATGTTTTTGCAACTTTATCCTGTTCAGATGAGTAAAGACAAAACTTTGCTCGTCTTAATCTATATTTTTTTGAAGTACATTCGTTTTTAATCCATTTAAGTAATTCGAATCCATCTAAATTTGGGTCTTTAAAATCATAATCTGAAGCAACTATATCAAAATTATCATTCATATAATTGTCATTAACATAAGATTGAATTTTGGACTTATCTAATATCACTTTTCCAGTAGATTCATCTCTTTTCTTATAATGATCGTTACTTAAATCCAAAAAAGTTTCATCAAGGTCAAAACCAACATTTTTTAGTTTTTTCCTTAGATTATCTATTTGAGAATTTATCTTATTATCATCTATGTATAATAACCGTACTACACTCATATTGTATTGAAAATAAGTTTAAAAGATGCTCCAGATAATTTTAAGTTATTACCTATAAAGTCGATTTCACAATTCATATCATTTAAAAGATTCTTTGTGTAAAATAATCCTATACCAGACCCATTCATACCGTTTGAAGGAATGTCACGTACAGAAAGCTCAAAAATGCGTTCGTGTTTGTCTAAAAATTTATTAGATAAACCATCACCATCATCCGAAAAAACAAATTCTAATTGTTTATCGCTTGTGTTGTTAAACTCAATCAGAATATTTTCTGCTCCCCATTTGATAGAATTGCTTATTAGATTATCAAGTATGATTGATAAATTCAAAACACTAATATTTTTGTTTAGATATGAGTTATTAACTTTAAATTCAAATGATATCTTATCAGAAAATGTTTCTCCATATAATGAAATATATTCCTGAATATATGATACTAAATCAACGTCTTTTTTTTCGATATCTTCTTTAAGGTCTGATCTAGTAACAAACTCGGACATTTTTAATGAGCGTTCGGCATTGAGTTTTAAAAAACCTAGTCTTTCAATTAGGTTGTTTATATCGAAATCATCTTCTGTTAAATCGTCAATTACATTCTCAATACCATCTCTTATTTCGATATTATTAATTTTTATGGTATGAATTAGTCCATCTGCATCTGGACTTAGAGTTCTTCTTGTTGCAAGAAGGTATAGGTTTTTTTCTTTTTCAATTGATAAATCTACTTCAGCTTTATCAGCTTTATCTTTATATTGTTTAGCAGTCTTTTCAGCACTCTGTTTTTGATTTTTTAAATCATCTAATTCATATTGAAGTTTTTCTATTAGAATAGTTTGTTCTTCAACGGTTTTTTTGTAATTCTGTAACTCTAGAATTGCCTTTGTAGTAGCTTCATTGGTTGAATATCTAGAAAACTCCTTGAGTTGTTTTTCTAATTCTGCATTTTGTTCAGCTTTACGTTGTAAAATTCGACCCAAAGTTTCTGAGTCAATTTTTTTATTATCGAAATCTTCAATTAACTGTTGAAATTCTCTTTCGGACTTTTGCCTTTCTTCTTCAATCTTTTGTGTAATTAAATTTTCATTAATATATAATTCTATTACGTCATTAACTCTAGCAGATATAATTGAATGTATCGCACTATATGTTCTTTTTTGTTTTGTCTGGTCATCTTCACGAAAAATCAATTCATTTTCTTTCGCTTTTCCCGAAATGATTTTTTGTTCAATTTCTTTAAACTGAGGATCTTTATTGTCATAAATAGAGCTATCCCAATTAAGTCCTTCTACTACATATCTTTCAAGTCTTCTATGTGCTTTATAATAGAAACTATCGTTTCTTTCTGAATTAGTTAAATCTTTGTAATTATCATTTCTTACAATTCCTTCTCTACTGGATATGATTTGAAAATCATTTAGCTCATCAAGAATTTCAATTTGACCAATGATATCTCTAAGACCCAGAAAGCTTCTTGTTTTTTGTGCTTTTCTTTGATCTAATCCGAGCCAATCATTACCTACCTCTCCATATGGGGAAATTCTAAATCCATTAATAAACAAAAATATAGACCCATAGTTAACTGATTGTATTCCAGTTTGTTTTGTGAAAAAGGCTTTAGCGTATGGATTTAAGTAATAGATGGAAATCTTTACATTCTTAATTGACGGATAATACGGATTTCTCTCCTTTAGCCAAAAAATCGTATCACCTTTATCTTTAAGTTCTGTATAGATAATTTTACCTCCATCTTGAGTTCTAGTTTCAATACTAGTTGACTTGAAGTCCAATTTATCGAAAATTCGATTCTCTACTTTACCAATGAATTTTTCATACTCATTTCTTAAGTCGTTCTCTTTAATAAACTCAGGTGTACTGATATAAATGCCGAAATCATCATCTTGAAATGCTTGATTAGGATTGATTAGTTTTTCTAAATATTTTTTTAAATCAACGAATTTTTCTGTATCCCATTTTATGGTATTTCCGCTTTTGTCTTTAATTGGATAAGCCCAAGAACTTCTTAGTTTTATAACCTCCAGTAGCACACCATTTTCAAAGGCTTTGAAACCAAGATTTTCAATTTCATTTTTTGATAGGTACTCAAACTTTAAGGGTATAGATTGAATTTCCTTTTTTTCATCTTCAATTTCGAAAAGCTTCCAATCTATACTAAGTTTTACATATTTTTTATCATCTTTTGTTTTTGCATATAGATTTAGATATTCGCCAAGACGATCGCAAGAAAACCTTCCAACTCCTTTGGCTCCAGCCATTCTTCTATTATGCTGTGTCTTGTTTGATTTTTTTTCAGAATAAGCTATGTTCAACCATTTATCTTGAATGTCCTCTAAATCCATTCCTAAACCATCATCTTGAATAACTAATCTTGATGTTTTTTCCGAAAATGATTGAATAAGTTCATCATCATTATCCTTAAGGTTGAAATAAGTTACATTAACTCTTTTTGCATCTGCATCAAAAGAATTTTTCACCAATTCAAGAATTGCAATGTTGTCATCATTGATAAGATCTTTACCAATTATACTTTTTAACTGAACATTTGTTTTAAAATGTAATTCGTTTGGATTTGTCATTTGCTAATTAGTTTGTTTAAAACCAATCCGCTTTGTTCTCCAAAAAGAGGTGGTATCGCATTGCCTATTTGTGAATAACGAGGAACCTCCTGTGTTCTTCTTTTTCCACCAGTTGTGTATTTACCTTTAAACTCGTACCAATCGTTGAATGATTGTATTCTTGCATACTCTCGAACTGTAAAAATTCTAGGTTCACAATAATGCACATAATCATCTGGTAAAGTTGTAATGGTTGGAGTAGGAGTAGTTCCAGATAATGGAATTATAGTTCTTTTTTTAAGATTAAACCTTTCTTTTATTTCGTCTGATAGTGTTTTGTTTTTATCTGCATTTTCAAGTATATATTCAAACTTTTCAATTGTAGAAGGATTGTGTTTTGCAAATCTATGGCTATCAGGGATTTTTTCTGAATAGTTTCCTTTTAATAATTTTTGATATTCTGATTTAGGTTTGTTGTATAAACCTGCCTTAAAAGAAGCTGTATCAGGTGATATTGTTTCATTAATTCTTAATAAATCGGATATTGCATCCTCCAAGCTATTTGTTAGACCAATACCTTTGTTTACTAGGAATTTTTCTCTTTCGCTTCTTATTGAATCAAAAAAATCTGTCGGTTTTGTATTATTTGCGATATCTTTTCTAATTCCTACTAAAATGAAACGTGTTCTTTTTTGCGGAACACCATATTCTGAAAAATCAACTAGACGACCTTCTACCTTGTAGCCTAAATATTTTCCGTCTTTTGGAGTATATTCTAGTGCACTCTTTACATATTCAGAATACACTTTTCCTTGGATTTTATTTTTATCAAACTTTTGAGTAAAACCTTTTACATTTTCAAAAAAGATAACTTTTGGTTGTACTTGACGAATAAATCTTATGTATGATTTAATTAATTTATTTCGTAAATCATTCTCATTTCTTTTTCCAGCCGTAGAAAAACCTTGACAAGGTGGTCCGCCAGCGACCATATCAATTTTACCTCTTAATGATTTGAGCTCATTAGGATAGTTTTTGATTATTGCATTAATATCGTGGTTGGATTTTGGTAACCAATTTGGCCAATCGAAATGATTATTATTTTCAATTAAATTATGGTTAAAAGTTTCAAATGCGTCAGGACTTTTTTCAATTGCAAATAATCCTTTCCATAAGCCAGAATTATAAAGTCCGAGTGAAAGTCCGCCACAACCTGCAAATAGGTCTATATATGTTTTCTTTTCACTCATCTTCTAGATTATTATCTTTTGTAGGAACTAATAATACTCTAACATCAACGTCTAATATATTTGCAACTTTTCGAAGTACTTCTATACTTGGTTGAGCATTGTTATTGCAATAGTTTGTTACTATTACATAACTTTTTTCTATCTTTTCTGATAACCAAGTTTGCGTTCTTCCTTGTTCTTTTAAAACTTCCTTTATTCTATTCATTTTGACCATTTATAAGTCATTGTAAAGCTTTTTTATAAAATTTAGTAATATAAATAAATACCATATTTCAAGTGCTTTATATTATTATACGAAATTACAATATAAAAATGTATTGTGAAATATGATAAAATAATATATATTTGTATTGTATTACAATATATAAATATAGAACTATGAGCAAAAGATATACCAAAGGCGATTTAGAAGAGATTGTTTATAAGCAATTAGAAAACCTAAACGCAATGCACGATTTATTGAGTATTATGAAAATTCAAAATGATTTGATTCAAAATATTAATCAAACATTAAGAGAAGAAATCGGTCAGTTCAAAAAGCAACAAGTAATGTATCCAACAAGAAGAAATTCAAAATCGTAAATCCTATGGGCGATGGGAAAAGGCAAGCTCTTTTTATTTTGTGAGGCACGAGCAAAATGAAATGTGCTTGATGTGTGTTGGCTTTTTAGCTTGCAGGTAATGTGTTTATGTATGATTAGTTGCGTGTTTCAAGCAATAAAGTTAATAAATAAAACACGAACGAAGAAAATCCGAAAGGATTTTCGTAAGTGAGCTAAAACCAGCAATTAATTATACATGGTGTTGCTAGTAGTGATTTTTTCAATTTTCATTCACTCAACTAATTTTATAATTGTTTTTTAGACTACCAATCAGCAATTTGATTTTTTAAAGATTCTGGCATTTCAACTTTTTTATAGATGTAATGAATGTATAATCCTTTTTTAAATTTATTTTCTCTCACTAAATGTAATGTATTTCCTTTTATTAATGCTTGAGAATAATAACGATCCATACTTCCGAATAGTGAAGTAGGTTGTTTTTGAAAAAATTCAATTTCAAATTCTTTAGAACCAACTGTATAAAAACCTTGATTTCCAAAATCTAAATTATCATTCCCGCTTATAATTTCTTTTACTTTTTCTTCATTCATAGAATAAGAAATAAACCTTAAAGCGTGACCAGAATCAAAAAACCATAACATACTATCGTTATTTTCGTGCAGGTTTTCTCTCTGAATTGTAAAACTAAAATCATTATTCCTAAAGTAATATTGAGAACGATACCAGACTTTTGTATCCAGAATTCTTTTTAATCCTTGATTAGGGATACCTTTTAAAGTCCAATGTTTTTCTTTAACTCTTAACCTACCAGATTTATCTCGTTTACCATAAAAAGAAGAACAAGAATTTAACAATAAAAAAAGAAGAGTAATGATTCCTGTTTTCTCAATTCTATTCATAATTTGTTAAGTTTCTTATAAGTTTGAGTGGTTTCCACCATTACTAGCAACGATTTAGCTAAGAAACGTTGTGTTTTTTTGCGTTAAATTAATGAAAAAGACAGACTTTAGGTCGTCTGCGTGATTTTTCCAAGTAGAAAAATCCATTAGCAATGTTTTTTAGGTTTTGTTACCCAACGTTTTTCTTAATTTTAGTCTGCTAATTTCAATTTCAATTTTTTTGCTATCAAATATAATTTCACAATCTCCAATGATTGTATCTGATAATAAAAATAAACATTCTTTTTTTTCTTTACCAGTAAATAATATACCTGCATCATAATTTATATGAATTAGTTCTTCAAAATTAGCACGAGTTTCTTTATGAGAAAAAACACTAATTTCAGAAATCACAAAATCCTCGTCAAAATTTATAAATCCATTTATTCTTGGGTTAGATTCATGTTTCCAATAACCATAATTCAAGTGCTTTTTTCTTTCTATATCAATTTCTATTGA
This sequence comes from Tenacibaculum ovolyticum DSM 18103, assembly GCF_000430545.1. Lineage (GTDB taxonomy): Bacteria > Bacteroidota > Bacteroidia > Flavobacteriales > Flavobacteriaceae > Polaribacter > Polaribacter ovolyticus. Next base: position 690,805 of record NZ_KE387163.1, on the reverse strand, counting down.
ATAAAAATCAACAAGATGTTTACTATATTGAGATGAACTAAATTCAAAAAAATTACGAATTCCATCATCTGGATCTAGATGGTCCCAAGAATCGTCATGATTAATAGGAGGACTTAAATCAATTTCAATTTCAAATGAAGTTGAAGTATATCTGTTTTTATAGGGTTCCCAATTAACACTAGGGCTTCGTATTGCACGAAAATCATGTCCAATTAGTTTTTCCAACTTTTCTATGTCATAATAATTCAACTCAATTGTTATTTCTTTCATATTTTTTTATCTCTACTAACGGTAAATTTTATTCTTAAATAATTTTCATAACTCTTTCCGTTAGCTCGAGGAATTAATTATATTCTCATGTTGGTAATGTTGGGTAACGCTAAATATATGGCAAGTAAGGCAGGTTAAAAGCTATGAACTTTCGAAATGCACTAAGCCAAAACAAACGTTTTTACTTTTATATTTTGTTAAACGTCAAAACGTTTGTTTTGGCGTGATTGCTTAAAAATACAAAACTTTCGGCAATCACGGAATGCCTTATTTGCTATATATAATGTTATGCTCTTTTTTCTTTCTTCACGGTTATTGTCAGCTTGTTTTTTTTCTGTTCGATTAATACTTCGTTTCCTTGTTCAAACCCTAGTTGCTCAAGCCATTTTCCTTCGAGTCGAATTTCAGGTACAGTATAGTTGTTTCCCCATCTACGATAACGGAACTTACTGTATATTTTTAAAATCCTGAATTTTCTCAATTGTCAACTATTTATATGACAAACATAGTAATTCAAATTGACTTGTCAAACTTTTGTATGACAAAATTGTCGTATAATTAATTGACATTTGTTTTGTGGATAAAGAACAACTTAAAAAGAAAGTCGGTCAGCGTATTGTTGAGTTAAGAAGTCAGAAGGGCTGGAGTCAGTCAGATTTGGCTCGTGCTTGCAATAAAGATAGACAAGCACTTGAAAAGTTGGAGAATGGAAAAGTCAATCCGACTATTTATTCACTTTTGGAAATTGCTAAAGCTTTAGAAGTTGAATTAAAAGATTTGGTTTCTTTCTAATCTTAATATCTCTTTATTTCTTTCATCAATTGTGTTTTCAATTTGTCAACGGTTTCGTTAAAAGAAATAGTAGTTGGATTATTCTCCCCATTATTAAATATTACCCTGTTTAATTCCTTATGATAAGGGTTTTTGTGTAAATCCCAATTATCAACAAGTTGAATAAATTCATTCATTTTAAAATGATAGTTGGTTATATGACTTATAAGTTCTTTACAAAGTGTATTCATTTCCGAACCGTAATCAATTTCAACTTCTGGTAAGAAACTAAGAAACGTATTGTAGCTCGTTTGAAGATATTTTAGTCTATTATTAAATATGTATTGGTATTTTTCTGATTCTTTTGTTTTAGAAATATGATGCTCTGAAGAAAATTCAGAGGCTAATATCATTGGGCTTCTAACTCCTTTAAAGTCATCCCTTAAATCATAAATTGATTTTAAAAGATTTCTTGATAATTCATATTTTAATTTTCCTTTGTGCTCTTTTTTCCATTTGCTAAAACTCCTAAAAGTGAAGATGGTCGCAGTCAGAGAACCAATAATTAAAATTATATCCTTTATCAATGTTAAGTCTATATTATTCAAGCACATTTTTATTTCGAGTTAACATTAATTGAGCATAACGATCTAGTATATGAAAAGTAGCGAGTTGTTAGATACGATTTTTCGGCTTATCACTGACTTATATTTTATTATCTTTCCCTTTTTTAAGTACTAAAATCGCTATTTTTTATATACAATGTTGTGCATAGTGCTTTTCAGCAGTTTTATCTCCAATATTTATAGCCTTTTTAAAAGATTCACAAGCCTTATCTGTTTTGTTTACTCTCAAATAACTTAATCCAAGATTTTTATAAACAGCTTTTAATTGAGGTCTTAATTCAATAGTGGTTAAATAATCAGAAATTGATTTTTCAAATTCTCCTAATTTTGCGTAATTATTTCCTCTAAATAAATATAGAGATGGTCTCTTCTTATCTATCTTAATTCCAATAGAAAAATCTATTATTGCATCTTGTGACTTCCCTATTGCCTGATTACAAAACCCTCGGCGTTCATAAAAATCAACATTGTTCTTTTCAAGACTGATTAGTTGATCGAAATATGTTTTTGCTGATGGATAATTTTTCTTGTCAAATTCTGTATTTGCTTGAATTAGAAGATTTCCGATTAATTCTTTTTTTTTTAATTCTTCATCCCAAATACCCATAGTTTTTTCAATTAATGAAACAGTTTGCTCATTTGTAAAACCACGATTGATACTCATTTCACAAATTCTGTAAAGCAATAAATCCCTGTCTAAACCTTGAGATGTATAATCAGTTAATTTTACAACTGTCGTTTTTAGTTTTGCATCTAATTCTGCGGATGGTACTGAACTTAATTCTTCCACTTCAGCTTTAACAGACGCATCCATTGTTTTGGTGTATGGTTTCTTTGGTTTTTCACATCTTGCTTTACCAGTTCCACCGACTACAATTCCATTCTCTCCGTATTTAATTGTTCCTCGATTTCCTGCGCAAGAGTATATAAATAGAACAAAAAGTGATGTAATTAAAATTGACTTCATTGATTTCATATTAAATTATTTTATGGTTAGTCTTTTTTGTTGCATTATGCACAACAATTGGATAAGTGTACCTTTTCTTGTAAAAGGTGCTCTTATTTCTGTTTTATGGGTACTAATATATTTAATCTAAAGGACTTTTAATTGTTTTCAAATTGTTAATTGCAACATGCGTATAAATTTCTGTAGTTTTACTGCTAGAGTGTCCTAATAATACCTGAATATATCTTAGATCTGTTCCGTTTTCAAGCAAATGAGTGGCAAAAGAATGCCTCAGCATATGTGGAGTTACAGTTTTTCTTATATTTGCTTTTAAAGCTGCACTTTTCACTGTTTTCAAAACACTTGAAGCACTGTACTTAGTGTAATTAGTACCTTCAAAAAGATATTTTTTAGGTTTCCATTTGATAAAATAAACTCGTAAATCGGTTAAAATAGTTTTACTAAGAATTGTTAATCTTTCCTTGTTTCCTTTTGTGTCTTTAACATTAATAACCATTCGTTTACTATCTATATCCGTTATTTTAAGGTTTAATAATTCACTTCGTCTAAAACCTGCTGAGTACATTAAACTAACAATACATTTGTGTTTTATATTATGGCTTTAACTTCTTATAAGCTAATGATTTTAGGTAATATATTTTTTTTAATAGGTCTTTCTATTTCATAAAATCGATTAGGCATACTTTCTACAATTTCATAATAAAATTTAATGCTATTTATCATTTGATTTAGAAAAGATTTCGATTTGTTCTCTTTTGATAGTATTGATATGTAGTTTCTAATGTTTATTTCGTTAATTTCCATCAAATTGGTGTTTGAATGAAAATTAATAAATTTCTCAAACATATATATGTAAACTTTAGCGGTATTATAAGCGTATTGTTTTAGTTCTAATTTCTGAAGAAAATTTTCAGGGCATTTCAATTTATTTAAAGAATTAGGTTTGTTTCTGTACCAATCTAAACATAGATTTTCATTTTCCTTTTTTAAGGGTTGGTTTAAGTGAAATTTGTTAGTGTCAACCCATGCAATTCCTTTAAAAATATTGAATATCTGATTAATATTATCTTTATTGTTTACTAAATAAGCAAGCCCATCTTTTTCGCTCCACTTTATTCCATTTAAATTTTTGACAGCCAATTGTACAATTTTATCAGGATAAAATTGAACTCCAATCATCTTTTTGTTTTGAATGAGAAGATGCTTTAATGTAATTATTTTAGTGTTTTTTTATTCATTTAAGTAAATGTAATTATAAAAAAGGATACTAAAAATGGTTAAATCTATGTAATTGTTTCTCAACCGTTAGTAACGAATAATTGTGTAAGTAGTTTATTTTGTTATATTTACAGTATGGTCGTTTGTAAAATATGTAAGGGGAATATTATTGGAAGAAAGGGAAAAATATTTTGTTCTATTAAATGTAAAAATACATATCATCTAAAGTTGAGAAGCGCTACAAGAACTGCTGTTAAAGAAATTGATGTGATTTTACATAGAAATCGTTCTATTCTATTAGAATTAATGGGTAAATATAAAACTCAAATTACTGTAAATAGTATTGAATTGGAAAAGAAAAAATTTAATTTTAAATATCACACACATTCCAATAAGAATAGTAAAGGAAAAACATATTATTATTTATACGATCTTGGTTGGATGATGTTTTCAAATGATGAAATATTAATCGTTAGAAAAAGAAACAAAGTATAGCGAAATATAGGTTATGCTATGTTTTTTAGTGTTTAAAAATAATAATATAAAACCTAAAATTCCATATTAATTTTAAAGTTTAATACTCTTCCAGTCATGTAATTTGGTATACCGTATTGTCTTTTACTATATGCGTCACGAACCCAAGTATTTGTTATCGAGTTACGAATATCAAAAAGGTTGAACAATTCTAAACCAGCAGTTAATTCTTTAAAATTTCGCAAAAAACCAGTTGAATGTTTTTTACTAGCATCTTTAAAAATATAAGATATTCCAACATCAGCACGTTTATAATCGTTTAGTCTACTTTGATATTCATACACATCAGAATATGCAGGTGCACCACCAGGAAGCCCCGTATTGTAAACAATATTTAAATAGGCCTTTAAATCGGGTATGTTCGGAACATAGTCTTGAAACAAAACTCCAAACTTTAAACGTTGATCAGTTGGTCTTGCGATATAGCCTTGATTATTAATGTTTTCTTCAGTTTTTAAATAACCAAAACTTACCCAACTATCGTTACCAGGAACAAATTCACCATTTAAGCGAACATCCAAACCATAGGCATAAGCATTTGTTACATTATCAGCACGATAACGAACACGCACATTATCTACCGAATAAGAATTTACATCAGTTAAATCTTTATAATATAACTCGGTAGTTAGTTTAAATGGACGTTCCCATATTGTAAAACTATAATCATTACCAGCAACTAAATGAATAGATTTTTGCGCTTTTACATTCGGATGTACTTGTCCGTTAAAATCACGTAGCTCTTTATAAAAAGGAGGCTGAGAATACCAACCACCAGAAATTCTAAAAAGCATGTCTTTATTCCAGTCAGGTTTAATTGCAAATTGAGCTCTCGGGCTAAAAGTAAATTGATTTTTAGAATTTTCTAGTCCAGTTGTAACTTTCCAATTATGAGCACGTACTCCAATATTCATCCATATTTCATGGTTGTTCCATGCTGTTTTTCTACTGAATTGTAAAAAACTAGAAAAACGATTTATGTCTACCTCATTTTCAGCCCTAACATTTTTAAATGGTTCGATTGGCCCGGTAAAAGGTTCGTATGGTTGATTGTTACCTGTATGATGTGGCGGGCGGACAGAAAACCCTAAAGAGTCAATAACTTCCCATTCACGTATGCGATCTTTAATGTTTTCAGTCTGATATTTCGCACCAATTTTCCATTCATTATCACCATCCTTTAAAGTAGCTTTAACTTGAATGTTATTAATTAAGGCATCTAAATCGTTACGGGCATGGTTAATTTGCGAACCAATACCTTGTGAAAAAGCAACCTCACCAAAGTTTTCAGAACCAATATTACTATCAACTTCACCTAGGTGATACGATGCGGCAATGTCAAAATATTCTTCTTCTTGTGTATTAAAAGAAGATACAGTTCCTGTTATTTTTAAATTATCATTTACTTTATAATCGGTTGAGAAAGCACCAAAGAGTGTTTTAAATTTATCTTGCTCTTGTCCTTGATAATAAACAATTAATTCTAATGGATTTGCAAGTGTACCGAAGCGAGTTTTTCGAGTTAATGGTTTGTAATTGTAATTATTTAAAGAAAAATTACTTAAAAAATTAAAAGTAAGTTTATCGTTTACTTTATAAGATAAGAAACTCTGTACATCAGTAAAAGTTGGTCTAAAATTTACTTCTACCTGTTTACTATTTACAAACAAACTATTATCTCTGTAACGAACACCTACAATAGCATTTAGTTTGTTCTTAAAAAAAGTATCTTCAATAGCAAAACTTCCGCCTAGTAAGCTTAAATCTATTTTAGCTCCGAATTTAGTAGGTTTTCTATAAGTAATATCTAGTACCGAAGAAAGTTTATCGCCATATTTTGCTTGAAAACCACCAGCAGAAAAATTAATATTTTGAACCATGTGTGGATTAATAAAACTCAAGCCTTCTTGTTGACCAGAACGAATTAAAAAAGGTCGGTATACTTCAATGCCATTAACATAAACTAAATTTTCATCAAAATTACCACCACGTACATTATATTGTGTACTTAGCTCGTTATTATTACTAACACCAGGTAAAGTCATTAAAATATTTTCGACACCAGCATTAACACCTAAAATATTTTTAACTTTATTGGTCGATATTTTTATAATTCCGGCAGCTTCTTTTTTTGTGTTCTTAAGAACAACGGTTTCTAATTCTTGCGATTTAAACTTAAAGGTAGGAGAGAAGCGAATTGTTTTTTTTCCGCGAGAAGTAAATTTTTTTGTAATTGTTTTATAAGAAACGTGGCTAAAAACTACTGTAACCGTTTTACGCATAGGAATGCTAAAACTATAATTACCATTAGTATTAGTTGTTGTACCTTCAGATAAATAGGATATAGCAACACCTTCAATTGGTGTATTAAATTTGTTTGTTATTGTTCCTTTTATAATTACTGTTTTTTGAGCAAAAACAAGTGAAGGGAATATTAGTAAAAGAAGTAGTTTTTTCAATTTTTTTATAATTTATTTTTTAAAGAAGGTAGCAGAAAGTTTTTTTATGTTTCCAACATTATCTGATACTACAAGTTTAAAAAGATGTTTACTACCTACTAGTTTTTTATCAGTAAAATCGTAGGTAAGTATTCCTTTTTTATGATTTAATTCCATTAAAATCCATTTTCCATCAATAGAAGCTCTGTAATTTTTAATACCAGACTTACTATCTTTAATCTTTACTTTTAAAGTTTTATTTTTTGAAATCCATTGACCATTTTTAAAGTTATATAACTTAATTGTAGGCTTTGTAGTATCATAAAGTAACGTATAATTACCTAAATTTTTTGTAGTGGTATATACTTTATCAATTTTCTTTTTAGTAGAAGCATACCAAGGATATTTAGGATTCGTAACATTAGCAATGTACACTTGCTGTTTTTGTTTTTCATTTAAAAAAGAAGTGTTAAATGTTAATGTGTATCTTTTATCTAATGGCATCGTTGGATTATGAATTTTAGCAACACCATTTGTAATAGAAAAATCTATAAAGCAATCTTCATAAAAAGTGTTTTTAGGAAAAGCAATCGTAACATTGTTTAAATTAAATTTATGAAAATTTTTAGCAATAATTTTATAATTGGTGGTATCTTTTTGTTTGAAAACTAAATTACTTTCAACACCTCTAATAGGTATTCTAACTGATGATACGTTATTTTTTAAATCTTTAGCAATAATATCAACATTATAATTTTCGCCATTGTTAATTGTAATTTTACCATTATTAACTAAACCCTCATATAAATTTAAACGATTTGCATTTACCTTATGAGTTTTTTGAACTTTATCTTTATAAGTTTTGTAATGCTTATAGTCAATTAGTAAATTAATATATTTACTTTCAGCAAAAGAAAAAGTTTCAACATCATGGTAATAAACGGTACTACCATTTACTCTCATTTCTAGGCTATAAATACCATTTTTATTTAAGGCTTCACTTAATCTATCAAAAACACTAATACCAAAACCAATAACTCCACTAGCAGTAATACTTTCACTTATGTAATTATTATCTTTTACTTTTTTAAATGAAATAACAGACTTTAAGCTAGAGTTATTTACCCTCGATTGCTCATTTAAAGGATATGCAATTAGTTTTTGAAATGTTGGAGATTTATCATCTTTAGGATCAATACCAAAAAGTAATGGGTTTATAATATGCTCGGTTTTAGTGTCTCTAATTTCATAATGCAAATGCGGACCACCTGAACTACCAGTGTCACCAGTATACGCAATAATTTCACCTTTTTTTAGAGGGAATTTATCTGGTTTTGGGAATAGGTTACCAGTTTGATAATTTTCTTTTTTGTATTGAATACCTTTTATATATCGTTGAATAGTAGGAGCAAATTTTTTGATATGCGCATATACAGTTGTATAACCATTTGGATGTTCTATATATAAAGCTTTTCCAAAACCATATTGCGATACTTTTATACGAGAAACAAAACCGTTTGCAGGAGCGTAAATAGGAATACCTTGTTTTCCTTGAGTTTTAATATCTATTCCTGAATGAAAGTGGTTACTTCTTAGCTCTCCAAAAGTACCAGATAATATGATTGGTATTTTTAAAGGAGGAGAAAAGTAGTCTGTTGGATATTGCTTTTGAGCATTACCAAAATAAAAAAAAAGCAGAAAAAAAGTAGTAAAATATAATTTCAAATCACAGTAGTTTTTAACAAAAATACTAAATTTATGCGAAACACTTAGGTCGCTTATAATCAGTGTTTTGGTAAAAAACAATGAAATAGTTGCTATTTAAAATCTAAAATAATAACTTTGTAGATATAGTTTTATTCTCAAAAATAAATGAGTAACCATTTAGAAGCAATTCATTTACTGGAAGATAAGATAAAAAAAATACTTTATAAGTATGATTTTTTAAAAGAAGAAAACCAGGTATTGCTTCAAAATAATGCAAAGTTACATATTTTAATACAAGAAAAAGAAGAGCAATTAAAAAGAGGGCAGGAGGAATATAGATTGCTGAAAATTGCTAAAACTATAGAAGGCAGTAACGAAAATACAAGAGAAACAAAACTCAAAATAAATACCTTAGTTCGAGAGATTGATAAATGCATTACTCTTTTGAATTCATAAAAAGTTCTTTACATGGCAAAGATTAAAGTTAATGTAGTTATTGCAGGAAGAACGTATCCGTTAAGTGTTAAAGACACCAATGAAGAACAGGGGATGCGTATGGCGGCAAAAAGTATTAACAATCTTATAGCTAAGTTTGAACAAAATTATGCGGTAGCAGATAAACAAGATGTATTGGCAATGTGCGCATTGCAATTTGCATCTAAATTTGAAATAGAATCTTTAACCAACACTAAAGATACAATTGAAATAGTAAATAAAATAAATGATTTAACTAACTTGTTAGATAAACATTTGTAACGTTCTTTAAAATAATAATTATTAATATACTGCCTACATTAGTACATTGTTTGTTAAACTCAACACTATTTATTTAGAAAGGATGAGTCTTGGTTGGTAAAGCATGCCGATTTATCTCGGATCCTTGATAAACCAGTTAGTCCTAAACCTGTTTTCTGGAGTTTATAAAACCCATATTAATGTAGGCTTTTTTTATACAATCAAATTAAAATTATGGATGGAATATTATTTCCTGTATTAGCAGGAATTATAGGATTAGCGATAGGTTTTTTTATAGCTAAAATGTTAGAAAAATCGAATGCTAATAAGTTAATACAAGAAACAAAAAAAGAGGCTAGGAATATTGTAAAAGAAGCGAAAGTAGAGGCAGATGCAATAAAGAAAGATAAAATTTTACAAGCCAAAGAAAAGTTTATTGAATTAAAATCAGAACACGAAAAAGTAATTTTTTCTAGAGAAAAAAAGATTTCTGATGTAGAGAAAAGAACTAGAGATAAAGAAAGTCAAGTTTCTTCAGAATTAGATAAAAATAAAAAATTAAACAAGTCTGTTGAGAAAAAAGGAGCAGATTTTGACTATAAATTAGAGTTTTTAGATAAAAAAGAATCAGAGTTAGATAAAATGCACAAGCATCATGTAGATATGCTAGAGCAAATTTCTGGTTTATCAGCAGAAGATGCAAAAACCGAGTTAGTTGCATCATTAAAAGATGAAGCAAAGGCAGATGCAATGTCGTTTGTACAAAATGCTGTTGAAGAAGCTAAAATGACAGCACAACAAGATGCTCGTAAAATTGTATTAAATACAATTCAAAGAGTAGGAGTAGAACAAGCTGTAGAAAACTGTGTATCAGTTTTTAATTTAGAATCTGATGATGTTAAAGGTAGAATTATTGGTCGTGAAGGGCGTAATATACGTGCTTTAGAAGCGGCTACGGGTGTTGAGATTATTGTTGATGATACTCCTGAAGCAATTATTTTATCATGTTTTGATCCTGTTCGTAGAGAAATTGCTCGTTTATCAATGCATAAATTAGTAACAGACGGAAGAATTCACCCAGCAAGAATTGAAGAAGTAGTAAAGAAAACAGAAAAACAAATTGGCCAAGAAATTATAGAAGTTGGTAAGCGTACAGTTATTGAATTAGGTATTCATGGTTTACACCCTGAATTAATTAAAATAGTTGGACGTATGAAGTACCGTTCATCATATGGTCAAAATTTATTACAACACTCGCGTGAAGTAGCAAATTTATGTGGTATTATGGCGTCTGAAATGGGCTTAAATGCTAAAGCAGCTAAACGTGCTGGTTTATTACATGATATTGGTAAGGTTCCAGAAACTGAAAGTGAATTACCGCATGCTTTATTAGGAATGCAGTGGGCAGAGAAATTTGGAGAAAAACCAGATGTATGTAATGCAATTGGAGCCCATCATGATGAGATCGAAATGAAAAGTTTATTATCGCCAATAGTACAAGTTTGTGATGCTATTTCAGGAGCAAGACCAGGTGCTCGTCGTCAGGTATTAGATTCTTATATTCAACGATTAAAAGACTTAGAAGATATCGCTTTTGGATTTAATGGTGTTCAAAAAGCATATGCTATTCAAGCAGGGCGTGAGTTAAGAGTAATGGTTGAGAGTGCTAAAGTAAATGATACAAAAGCAGCTGAGTTATCATTTAATATTTCTCAGAAAATACAAAATGACATGACCTATCCAGGACAAGTAAAAGTTACAGTAATTCGAGAAACAAGAGCTGTGAATGTAGCTAAGTAATTATATAGTAAAGAATATTAAAAAAGCCTCATCATTTTTGATGAGGCTTTTTTGTTTATCTATTTCTTCTAGATTTTCCTTTTTGTTCAGGAGTTGTTCTCTTAGAGTATTGTTTCTTAAAGTAATTTTTATTTTTACGTCTTTTTAAAAGCTTACCACGTTTTCCTGTTTTTGCATTAGGTATCGCTCTGTAATAAAAAAAGTTATTGTCTTCTTTGTATTTACGGTAGTTGTTTCTAAAACCTCTTTTGTAAAAGTAAACATCATCATAATCAAAAACATTACCAATATTAATGTCGATATCTATATTTCTGTCATCATTACCATGGTAATCATAATCATCGTCGTCATCACTACTACAATAGTCGTTATACTTTACATTTCCATAGAATCTAGGATTTCCCCAACGATCATATCTAACTTTTAAATTTCCAACTTTTGAAAGTTTTCCAAACCTATAATCTATATAAATACGACCAATTCTCTTTACATTTCCTCTAATATCGTAATTTATAAATGTACTTCCTACACGTCTTACTCTACCTTTATAATCACGTTCAATTCGTACTCCATGATTAGATTTAATACGTTTCCCATAGTAATCTGTATACCTAGTGTTTTTATAATGAGTGTTGTAATCAAAATCTCCATTTAAGTACACATGAAATTGAACATTTCTTTCAATAAAGGTAACAGCGTCGTCGTAACGATTTGTAACCCCAATTTCACTAATTGATTTGTTTATGTTATTTGCGTTTACAGTGGCTAATGACATGATTGCTAATAATAAAAGTATCCCTTTTCTCATAATTGATAATTTTAGGGTTATACCTACTCTATATGCTTTTCGGCTACCGCGTTATACTCTTAATTTCAAAGAACGTGCCATAAAATATTTTTAAAGAATCAAAATACTGTAAAAGTATGTATTTATTATTGGTATTGTTTTTATTTTTAGGTGCTTACGTTTTTTTTAGGCTTTCATATTTTAATAAATTATTATAGTACAAAATATAAGTAGTATATACTTTGTATGAAGTATAAAGAGATGTCTTATTAGAGGTTGCTAATTTAGAGTGGTAATTATAAAAAGATATAGAATACTATTAGTTAGTCATTTTGGAGTTAAATAAATTCGTTGTTGAAAATATTATGTGATATTATTTTAATTATAATAGGTATTATTTTACTCTATAGGTTGATGGTATTGAATATAGTTTTTAAGAATTCAATACATTTAGTGTTAGGAATAAAATTTCTAATATAGTTGATAGTTTTATTAATTTAAATGTGTTTTTTAATCATAAAATTTTTAATCAAGAAGTTATGTTTTCTGTGAAAATTTTAAAAAGTAGGAGGGATCTATTCAATAAATTAAGAATAGATAGATTTAAACTCATATTTATTTGCTGAAAAATTATATTTAAATACATTAGCTTTAGCAATAGATAAAAATAAAGCTGTTATTCAAATAATAAAAGGAGTAAAACGTGCCTTATAGCAGAGGAATATATATATGAAGAAATTACTACGCTATAACAGATGAAGGTTTAAATGCAAAGAACTTTAGTTAGAGTACGACACGTATAATTATGTTATTACAAAATAATTAAGATGAAAATTAGATTATCGGTTATAAATGATTTAGAAAGTATCATGAAAATTATTAATGGAGCTCAAAAACTTTTGGCTTCATTAAATATTGATCAATGGCAAGACGGATACCCAAATGAAACTCAAATTTTAAATGATATTAAAAATAATGAAAGTTATGTTGTATTTAATAAAGAAGAGCAAATTATAGCAACTTTTATGTTTACGACAGATAAAGAACCAAATTATAATACTATAGATGGTCAATGGCTTACTAATGAAGTAACAAAATATGGTGTTATTCATAGAGTTGCTGTTGCTCAAAAAACAGTGAATAAAGGTATTGCGAAACATATTATTTCATATTGTGAAACGAGTTTAAAAAAGCAAGAAATTATTGCAATGAGAATAGATACACATAATGATAATTTAGGAATGCAGCATGTTTTAAATAAGTTAAATTATACATACTGTGGTGTTATTACTGTAACCAGTGGCGCTAGTAGATTAGCATTTGAAAAACTATTACAATAAAAAATGAACTACGATAAAATAAAAATAACAGCTGAACAAGCAGAGAATATATTATTACAAGAATTTAATATAAATGGAACTGCAAAAGAATTACCTGGTGAAGTTGATTTTAATTTTAGAATTAAAGTTCAAGAAGAAAATCAATTTATATTAAAGATTTCTCGCCCAAATGAAAATGAAAGCTATTTAGACTTTCAACAAAAAATATTACAACAAGTTGAAAGTAATGGAAAAGACTTACTAGCTCCAAAAGTAATTAAAAACAAAAAGGGGAAAACAATATCTAATATAACGGATGATTTTGGAAATGAACGTAAGGTTCGTTTATTAACTTGGATTTCTGGAAGAGTTTGGAGTAGTGTAAATCCGCAATTAAACCAGTTAAGGTATAGTTTAGGTGAACAATGTGGTAGGTTAACAAAAGCGCTAGAAGGTTTTGAACATATAGAAGCAAAAAGAAATTTTGAATGGGATGTAGCACAAGCACTTTGGACTACTAAGTATATTCACTTATTTGATAAAGAAGAAAAAAAAATACTTGAATATTTTCAAGATAAATTTAAAAAAGAATCAAATTCTTATGAAACATTAAGAAAAGCAGTAGTTCATAATGATGCTAATGATAACAATGTTATAGTATCAAATAATCTTGTTACCCCAAATGTAAAGGCAGCTATAGATTATGGCGATGCCATTTATACACAAATAATTAATGATGTAGCTATTACTTGTGCGTATGCAATAATGCATCATAATAATCCATTAGAAGCAGCTTTATCAATAATTAAAGGATATCATGCTTCGTTTTCTTTAAATGAAGAAGAATTAAAGCATTTGTATGCAGCAATTGCTATGCGTTTGGTGATTTCTGTTACAAAATCGGCAATTAATAAGCAAAAAGAACCAGATAATACATATTTATTAATTTCTGAAAAACCAGCATGGGAGGTTCTAAAAAAATGGATAGAAGTATCATCTGAATTTGCAGAATACTCATTCAGAAAAGCATGTGGTTATTCAGCACATTCAAAAGAAGAAGAATTTAAAGAATGGGCTTCTGAACAAAATGTATCATTTTCGGCATTATTTCCATCAATAAAAAAAGAAGTAATTTATCCATTAGATTTAAGTGTAGCTAGTTTATGGTTAGGAAATACATCCGAATTTAACGATTTAGAATTATTTCAATTTAAACTAAATCAGTTACAAAAAGAACATACTACAAAAATAATAGCTGGAGGATATTTAGAAGCAAGATCGTTATATACATCTAGTGATTATGATCGTTTGGGTAATAACGGAAAAGAAAGCAGAACTACACATTTAGGTATTGATTTTTGGTTTCCTGCTGAAACACCTGTACATAGTCCGTTTAGCGGAATCATTACAACAGTAACTAATAATGATAAATTTAAAGAATATGGAGGGCTTATAATTTTAAAGCATAAAATTAATACTTTAGAGTTTTATACTCTTTACGGACATTTATCAAAAGAAAGTTTAGAAAATAAAAAAGTAGGAGATGCTATTTCTAAAGGAGATTGCATAGGATATTTAGGTAATTCAAATGAAAATGGTAGTTGGGCACCACATTTACACTTTCAAGTAATGTTGTCTATGTTAAATTTTAAAAATGATTTTCCAGGAGTTGCTTATTATTCTGAAATAGATGTTTGGAAAAGTATTTGTCCTAACCCTAATTTACTTTTCAAATCAAAAATATTAAACCAACAGACAAAACAGACCAATGATGAATTAATAACTTATAGAAGAGAACACTTAGGTAAAAGTTTAAGTTTACAGTATAAAGTGCCTGTAAAAATGGTAAGAGGTAATGGTGTTTATTTGATAGATCAGTACGGAAATAAATATATTGATACAGTAAATAATGTAGCGCATGTAGGACATGAACATCCAGCAGTTGTAAAAGCAGGACAACATCAAATGGCAGTTTTAAATACTAATTCTCGTTATTTACATGAAAACATTAACGAGTTAGCAAAAGAGTTAATAACTACATTACCACCAGAATTAAATGTAATACATTTTGTAAACTCAGGTTCTGAAGCAAATGAGTTGGCAATACGAATGGTAAAAGCTAATACAGGACAAAGAGATATTATAGCTTCAGAAGTTGGATATCATGGTAATTCTAATATGTGTATAGATATCTCCTCTTATAAGTTTGATGGAAAAGGAGGGAAAGGAACCCCTGAACATACACACATTATTCCATTACCAGATACGTTTAGAGGAAAGTATACCGATGATGATGCAGTAACTAAATATGCTAAAGAGGTATTAAAACAAATTGTTTCTATTAAAGAAAAAGGAAGAAATGTTGGAGCTTTTATTATAGAACCTATTATATCTTGTGGAGGTCAGGTTGAGTTGCCTAAGGGATTTTTAGTAAAGGTTTATGATTATATTCGTAATGATGGAGGTTTGTGTATTTCTGATGAAGTGCAAACTGGCTGTGGGCGTATGGGTGAAACGTTTTGGGGATTTGAATTACATGATGTAGTACCTGATATTGTAACTATTGGTAAACCGTTAGGAAACGGACATCCTTTAGCTGCGGTTGCTTGTACTCAAGAAGTAGCAAATAAATTTGCAAACGGAATGGAATATTTTAATACGTTTGGAGGAAACCCTGTTTCTTGTGCTATTGGTACCGCTGTAATACAAACGGTTAAAAGAGAGAAATTACAAAAAAATGCTTTAGATGTTGGTAATTATTTAAAAAGAGAATTACAAAAATTAGCAAACGATTACCCAATAATAGGTGATGTTAGAGGTAAAGGTTTGTTTTTAGGTTTTGAATTGGTGGATGTTGATAAAAAACCGTTATCAGAACATGCTTCTTATTTGGCAAATAGAATGAAGGCTCATAAAATATTAATGAGTACTGATGGGCCTGATAATAATGTATTAAAAATAAAACCACCTATTATATTTTCTAAAGAAAATGCAAATGAGTTATTATTTTATTTAAGAAAAATAATTAAAGAAGATTTTATGGTACAATTTAATAATTAAAAGAATGTTTTGGATAATTAAGAAATAAAGTTAAAAAAGATTTTAATTAAAAATAAAAAGATGAATAAAATATATGTATGTATAATATTTGTAATGTTGTCATTAAATTGTTTTGCACAAAAAAATAATGAGGCTAATGATAAAAAAGAAATTTTATCAATAATGCAAAAACAAGAAAAAGCTTGGTCAAATCACAACTTAGAAGGTTTTATGCAAGGGTATTGGAAAAGTGATTCATTGAAATTTTATGGGAGTAATGGATTAACGTATGGTTGGAAAAAGACTTTAGCAAATTATAAAAAAGGATACCCAACTAAAGATCACTCAGGTGTATTAAAATTTAAAATAAATGATATTTCTAAAATAAATGAAGATGCTTATTTTGTTATGGGGGCATATCATTTAACACGCAAGGTTGGTGATGCAAATGGGGTGTTTATGATTATCTTCAAAAAGATAAAAGGTAAATGGAGAATAATAGCAGATACTTCATGTTAATTCAATTTTTATATACTCTTATAATAATTGAATTAACATGAAGATGAGTTTAAATACATAAATAAAATATATATATGTAAGGTTTCTAAGAGTTTCTGATTTTATATGTTATGTGTAGAAAATATAAGGGTAGACGAAGAAAAAAATCATTAATAAATACAATTGTATTTATTAATGATTTTTTTAGTTACAAGGTAAAGGATGAAAATAATAAGATTAGGTTTTAAAGGGCTGAATTGAGGCGAAGAGACCATGCAAGGTGATTTTTAAATGATGATTGTATGATACTTGAGATATACATGTAAATACACTATTAGAAAAATAAAATAACTCGGTAAAATTAATTTATAGGACCTAAGAATAACTAAGTAATTATATATATGTGAGTACTGCAATGAAACTATTCACATTTTATAGATAAATGTGTGAACAATAATGTGGCAATGAGGCTATTTGAAAGATAATAAAAAATCATTATCAAAATATTAACTGCAGTAATAATTTGTGTTATGAATACTTTTCAGTTATAAAATATTATACTACTTTATTACTTTCTATAAATAAATAAACCAGAGAATTTATTTCTCTGGTTTATTTATTTATAGAAAGATTGTTTAATTTTATTTTAATATAAAAAGAAGATTAATTATTTGCCTCAGATTGTAATGTGAAATTTATAGGTATATAGTATTCAACATTAGCAAGCTCTCCGTTTTGTTTACCTGGAACGAATTTAGAAAGTTTAGAAACCATTCTTTTTGCTTCTTGTTCTAATAATTGACCATTTTTAGGGCCTCTCATTCTTATATTACTTACTTTACCATCTTTTTGTATAATAAAACGAACCCAAACTTTTCCTTCGATGTTTTGTACTGCTGCAGCTTCTGGGTAATTAAAGTTTCTTTGAATATGGCTAACCATTCTTTCGTTAAAACAATTAACTTTTTGTACATCAGAAACGTTTAAACATGCTTTAAACTGAGGTATACTTTGTACTTCGTCAAATTTTATAAAATCAGTAATTAATTTTTCTGATTTAACAACTTTCTTTACAGGTTGTTTTTTTACTACTTTTTTTACCGCTGTTCTCTTTGCCACTTTAGAAGCATCAGGGTGTCTAAAAGTAATTGGAATACCATATTTAACTTTTACAGATTTACCGTTATGTTTACCAGGAATAAATTTAGGTAATTTACTTACAATTCTACTAGCTTCTTTCTCTAAAGAAGCACCGTCTTTAGGACCTCTCATTTGAATACCATCTACATTTCCTTCTTCATTTATCGTAAACTGAACTAATATTCTACCTTGTACACCTGCATCAATAGCATCTTGAGGATATCTAAAGTTACGCATAATATGTTTTGACATTTGATTCTCAAAACATTTTGCTTGTTTTATTAATGGAACATTGTTACATTTTTTAAATAAAGGAATTTCTTCAACAAGGTTAAATGGAATCCTTTCAATAGTTTCAGAGTTATCTTCTAATTCAAGCTTACCAACTAATAAAGTATTTTTCTTAATGTTGGCAACTTTTTGTGAAGTACTTGTTCCTCCAATAGCAGAAACAGTTTCATTCTTTTTACGAACGACACGTCTTCTTGTAGAGACCTCGATTGATAATTGTTTTTTTCCTCCATCTTTACCATCCTTAATAGCACATTTAGTAATACTGTTAGGGTCAGCAATAGATTCATCAGGGTTTTCACAAACTTCTTGTTGTGCAACAGCTATCATCGATACAAACATAGCTGCTACTAGTATGGGGAATTTCATCATAATCTCTTTCTATTTTATGGAGTTAACAAGAGTAGTTAACATATTTATGCTGTAAAACTACATAAAAAAATATATCTATGCAAATATGTTTGCGTTTTATTTGTTTCATTAAAGTACTGGTATTGTAGTGTTTAATGTTTTTTGAATAGAATAAGTGATTTTTTTGCTATTAAAGAGATTATTATAGAGTCTCTTTTGTAGAGCTCTTTTTATTCAAAAAATTAATTAAAAGTTAAGTTAAGGGGAAAGGAATATGTAACAATAACTGGTAAACCTTTTTCTCTTCCAGGAGTAAATCTAGGTAATTCATTCATGATTTTATTTAACTCTTTATGTAATAAAGTATTTATTTTTTTGCTCTTTATTTTTGTGTCAATTACTCTTCCGCGAAGGTCAATACTAAATTGCATATATATTTTTTTATCAATGTCTTGATTAATAAATTTATCGGCATTAAATTTTTTAGAAAAATGTTCATTTACTTTCGCTTTGAAACATTTAACATCATTTTTCCGATTTGATTTTACACAAGACTCGAACATTGGAATTTCTTGAACTAATGTAAATAATAATTTTTTAGATAGGTTTGGAGATCTTTTAGTAGACTTACTAATAACTCTTTTTCTGACAGTTTTGGTTTTTATTATTTTTCTAGCCTTTTTTTTATTTTCGGATATTTCACATTTTTTGATAGATATGGTATTTATATCATCAATGGTTTCTTCTGGTGATTCACAAACTGATGCTTGTGAATAAATGGTAAATAAATTTAAGTTTAATAATACTATAAGTAAGGAGAGCTTTTTCATCTTTATATAATTGTTTATCACATTTCAAAGATCAAAAAGAAAAATCATTTACGTTTTAAGTGATTGTCATATGTAGTTTAACTTATTATTTAATAAAGGTTATGAAGGTTAATTTAGCGTAAATAAAAAAAACTCTCTATTTTTAGATAGAGAGTTTTTAAATATTTTAAATATTGAGGGTTATTTTACATCCATTAATTCAACATCAAATATTAAAGTTGCATTTGGTGGAATTACTCCTCCTGCGCCAGCAGATCCATAAGCTAAGTTTGAAGGAATTACAAATCTTGCCTTGTCTCCAACTTTTAATAATTGTATTCCTTCATCCCAACCAGCAATAACTTGTCCCATACCAATAGCAAAATCGATAGGTTGCTTACGTTTGTATGAAGAATCAAATACAGTACCGTCTAATAATTGTCCTTTATAGTGTACAGAAACGTTTGCTCCTTTAGTGGCTTGTTTGCCATCACCGTTTTGTAAAATTTTATAACGTAAACCAGATGGAGTTTCATCATAACCTTTAGCAACAGAATCTAATAATTCTTTTTGCTTTGCTTTTTCTTCAACCTCACGTTTTTCACGAGATCCTTCAAAAGATCTAAAAGCTTCAACAGCATTAAATTTTTCAGCAGTTTCACCTACACGAATAATTTCAACATCCATACTATCTCCTTGTGCTACGGCATCAACAACACTTTGGCCTTCAGTAACACTACCAAAAACAGTATGGTTACCATCTAAATGTGGTGTTGCTACGTGTGTGATGAAAAACTGAGATCCGTTAGTACCAGGTCCTGCATTAGCCATAGATAATTTACCCGGAGCATCATGTTTTAAATCAGGATGAAATTCATCATCAAACTTATAACCAGGGTTTCCTGTTCCAGTTCCTTGTGGACAACCACCTTGAATCATAAAATCACCAATTACACGGTGAAACTTTAATCCATTATAATAAGGTGTTCCTTGTGGTTTTGCTTCATTTTCTAAATTTCCTTCTGCTAAAGCAACAAAGTTACCTACAGTTCCAGGAGTTTTTTCAAATTCTAAATTAACTAAGATATCGCCTTTAGGCGTAGTAAACTTTGCGTAAATTCCGTTATTCATTGTATTCTGTTTTTATTTATAGTATCTTCATTTCTAGAGAAATGAAAAGGTTTCTATTGTTATATAATTTATATTAAATGCAAAATTAGTTTTTTACTGATAAAGTTGAAAGGTTAAAACTTAAACCTATGTTAATATTATTAGATTTTACGTTCCCGAAAGGGGAGTAGTATTTACCACCAGAAGCAAGAATTGCAATTCCATCGGTTATATTGTAGCTTAAACCTAGTGTAGGACGTAGTATAATACCTTCATCAGTATCTACACCAGCTCCACCACCAGCACCTGCCATTAATTCAATAAATCCGCGAGCTTTATCGTTTAAAAAACGAGGAGAATATATTCCTCCTCCAACTAATCCATGAGCATAACCACCAGAACGACCTCCGTAAGCAAAACTAGCTTCACCTGCAACGTATAGCCATTTGTTAAGGTCGTAGTTTACTTTTAAGGCAAGAAGTTGTAAATCGATTTCTTTAGCTTTAAATTTATCATCTGTTTTAGCAACATCAAAATATGTTTGATTTTGAATTTCAATACGTAATCCTTGTGTGTAAAAGTTGGTATAATTTTTTTCTTTGGATTTTGTTCCTCCATTTAAACCGAAATATTTCAATCCGAAACCAACAGTGTAGGCTTCTAAATCTCCAGCAATAGCACGGTAGTAACCACCATGGCCACTTAAAGCTAACTTATCTGATAGTTTTAAATCGATTCCCGCAGAAGGATAAATCATTAATCCACCTTCAGGGGCTACACGACCACCAGCAGCACCGATTCCTAATTTTGTAAAAATATTAATATATTTTGATTGATATGGGTGGTAACCAGCACCAAAAAACAAATCCATAAAACCAGCACGTAAACCTTTGTATATAGCATCGGTATGTGCAAATAAGAAAGTATTTTCATTTAGATATTTTTGATATTCAAAACCAATAACATATAAGGTTTCATTTAAAGTAGTACCATTATCTTTTCTTGAATTACCTATAGGTTTAAAAAAGTCAAAACGAACTTGTTGTGCATTCTTTACAGTTGGTTTACTCCAAAAACTATCTGGAGAAATATTGTTCGCTACAAAATTTTGATGTGCCTTGTTATAATTAGTAAAGCGTAAAATACTTGGTATTTCTACAAAGAATGAAACAGAATTACTTTTTATTTCTCCTGAATAAAAATTTAAATGACTGTATTGAACTCCAAAGGAGTAATTATACTTTTTATATTGTAAGCCTATATTCGGATTTATAAATCCACCATCGTTTACAAGGTTTCTATATCCACCACCACCACCAAAATGGAAGTTAGCATCAAAATAAATGTTTTTGTATAATTTTTTATTTACACCTATTTCCGCACCTAATGTAAATAAACCACCTTGATCTCCTGTAGTTGCAAAATGAAATGCAGCTCCTCCGTATAACCAATCGTTAATAGGTATTTGATAATGCAAACCAGCTAAACCCATTGTCGATTTTAAGTTAGGGAATTTATCGGTAGGCATTTTTACAGGAATAAAGTTCAAACGAACTTTATTTTGCAATTCTTTTCCTTTTAATTTTGATAAGTTTTCTTGACTAAAAGTTATAAAAGAGAAAAACGAAAAGAGAAAAACGAGAAATACATCATTACGAACGTATTGAAGTAATCCATTTAATAAGATTGCTTTATTTCTAACAATGATACGCTGTTTTTTTGTTTTCATTTTCTAAAAATTATTAAATACCAATTATTGGTTATTCAAACTCACTCGTTAAATGTAGTTTTACTGTAGGATATTTACTTTGTGTCATTTGCAGCGTAAAAGAAGAATCTGCTAGAAACACCATTTTACCTTCTTTATCCTTTGCTAAATAACGTTGCTTAACGCGCTTAAATTCTTTGAATTCGTCATTTTTTTCGTCTTCAGCTTCTACCCAGCAAGCTTTATGTACAGAAATGTTTTCATAAGTACATTTAGCTCCGTATTCATGCTCTAAACGATATTGAATTACTTCGTATTGTAAAGCACCAACGGTACCTACAATTTTACGACCATTTATATCCATAGTAAATAATTGCGCTACACCTTCATCCATTAATTGATCTAAACCTTTATACAATTGTTTAGATTTCATAGGGTCAGCATTGTTTACATAACGGAAATGTTCTGGAGAGAAACTAGGTATTCCTTTAAAGTTTAATTTTTCTCCTTCAGTTAAAGTATCACCAATTTTAAAGTTTCCTGTATCATGTACTCCAACAATGTCACCAGGAAATGATTCATCAACAATTTGTTTTTTTTCAGCGAAAAAAGCATTCGGACTAGAAAATTTCATTTTCTTGCCGTTACGAACGTGTAGGTAAGGAGAGTTTCTTTTAAATGTTCCAGATACAATTTTAATAAAAGCAAGTCTATCTCTGTGTTTAGGATCCATATTGGCATGAATCTTAAAAACAAAACCGGTTAGTTTTTCTTCTTTCGAATCTACTAAACGTTCTTCCGCCTTTTTAGGTTGTGGTTCAGGTGCAATTTCAATAAAAGCATCTAATAATTCTTTTACACCAAAATTATTTAAAGCAGAACCAAAGAAAACAGGTTGTAAATCTCCAGCTAAATATTCTTGTTGATTAAATTCAGGATATACTTCGTATACTAATTCTGATTCTTCTCGTAAAGTTTCAGCAGCAGTTTCACCAATAATTTCATCTAATTGTGGATTAGAAAGGTCATCAAATTCAAGAGCTTCTGATATTTTTGTTTTATTATCTCCAGAAAAAAGGTTTAATTTCTTTTCCCAAATATTATAAATCCCTTTAAAATCATATCCCATTCCAATAGGAAAACTCATAGGTGTAACGCGTAATCCTAGTTTTTGTTCAACTTCATCTAATAAATCAAAAGCATCTTTACCTTCACGATCTAATTTATTAATGAATACTAACATTGGTATTTTACGCATTCTACAAACTTCAACCAGTTTTTCGGTTTGAGGTTCAACACCTTTTGCAACATCAATTACAACAATAACACTATCTACAGCAGTTAGAGTTCTAAATGTGTCTTCAGCAAAATCCTTGTGACCAGGAGTATCTAAAATATTTATTTTTTTATCTTTATAAATGAAGGCTAATACAGAAGTAGCTACAGAAATACCACGCTGACGTTCTATCTCCATAAAATCGGAAGTAGCACCCTTTTTTATCTTATTATTTTTTACGGCACCAGCTTCCTGAATGGCTCCACCAAATAATAATAATTTTTCTGTTAAAGTAGTTTTACCAGCATCGGGGTGTGATATAATTCCGAATGTACGTCTTTTTTGTATTTCTTCTAAAAAACTCATCTATAAATTTTAAGGCAGCAAAGATAAGGTTAAATGCTTAACTGTTCAAAGGTTTAATTGTTGAACTGATATCATTTTTGTAAGTTTGCTTTAAGTATATTTTTAAGATGATAGAACAAGTAATTTTAGTTGATGAACAAGATAATCCGATTGGATTAATGGAGAAGATTGAAGCGCATGAAAAAGCATTGTTGCATAGAGCATTTTCTGTTTTTATATTTAATGATAAGAAAGAATTAATGTTGCAACAACGAGCGGCAGATAAATACCACTCTCCTTTACTATGGACAAATACTTGTTGTTCTCATCAAAGAGATGGAGAAACAAATCTGGAAGCTGGAAAAAGAAGGCTTCAAGAAGAAATGGGATTTGTTAGTGAGTTAACCGAAGTTTTTTCTTTTATTTATAAAGCTCCTTTTGATAATGGATTAACAGAGCATGAATTAGATCATGTTATGATTGGAAGTTTTAATGACGAACCTAATATAAATAGAGAAGAAGCTGAGTCTTATAAATGGATGACTTTACAAGCTGTAAAAAAAGACATTGAAGATACTCCTGAATTATATACAGCTTGGTTTAAAATTATATTTAAAGAATCTTACGATAAATTAATAAATGCCTAAAGTAACAGTACATAGAAAAGCGCATTTTAACGCAGCACATAGACTATTTAACCCAAAATGGTCTGATGAAAAAAACTTTGAAGTTTTTGGTAAATGTAGTAACCCTAATTATCATGGTCATAATTATGAATTAATTGTTTCTTTAAGAGGAGAAATTGATAAAGAAACTGGGTTTGTTTATGATTTAGGAAAGTTAAGGGAGTTGATTAAAACAAAAGTAGAAAATGTTTTAGATCATAAAAACTTAAATATTGAAGTTGAGGATTTTAAAAACTTAAATCCTACAGCCGAAAATATATCAGTAGTAATATTTAACAAATTACGTGTAAGTATTCCTGAAAATTTAGACTTAGAAATTACATTATATGAAACACCACGAAATTACGTAACTTATAACGGAACATAATAGTATGATAAACCAACTACTAAGATTTGAACCAATTTTGAAATCTAAAATTTGGGGAGGAGAGAAATTACAAACTTTACTGAATAAAAAATCTGATAAAAAAGATATTGGTGAAAGCTGGGAAATTTCTGATGTAGATGGAGATGTTTCTATAATTAGTAATGGTAGTTTAAAAGGAATAAGTTTAAAAGATCTTATAAAGGAATTTAAACAAGATGTTTTAGGAGAAAAAGTTTATCATATATTTCAAGAAAAATTCCCGTTATTAATTAAGTTTATTGATGCTAAGAAAAAATTAAGCTTACAAGTACACCCAAATGATGTTTTAGCGCAAAGAAGACATAATTCTTTAGGTAAAACCGAAATGTGGTATATTGTTAATTCAGAAAAAAAATCAAAAATGATTGTTGGTTTTTCTGAAGAAACTGATAAAAAATCCTTTTTAGAAACTATAAATTCAGGTAATGAGTTAGAGTTACTTAATATTGACTATGTAAAAAAAGGAGATACTTTTTTAGTGCCAGCAGGAAGAATACATGCGATAGGAAAAGGTATTTTATTAGCAGAAATACAAGAAACTTCTGATGTTACTTATCGAATATCTGACTGGAATAGAAAAGATATAAATGGAAAAGAGAGAGATTTACATTTAGATCTAGCATTAGATGCTATTGATTATTCTGCAAAATCAAATTATAAAGCTGAATATCAAAAGAAAAAAAATAACCCGTCGAATATTGTAGATTGTAAATATTTTACAACTAATTTCTTACACTTAACAAAGAACTATACAATAGAACATTTTGATAAAGATAGTTTTGTTATTTATATGTGTGTAGAAGGAACAGCAATATTTAAGTATGAGAACCAGCAAGAAAAGTTAGAAATGGGAGAAACTATTTTAATTCCTGCATGTATAAAAAAGGTAGATGTTATTGTTGTAAATGCTAAGATTTTAGAAGTTTATATAAAATAATACAGGTTTAATTAATAAAAACAAAACCTGTATTAAATTTAAAACTATTGTAAGTTGTAACTAAAAATAGCATTACAAATAGTTTCTTTTTTTACAGATACTGTTACGTTTAAAACAATTTCAGTACTACTCAATTTTTTAATATTATTTTTAATGATAATATTATCATTTAAGTAAGCTTTTTTTAAAATATCGAATTCAATACTCTTGAAGTGAAAATTAGAGTATTTGTAAAGGTTGATAGAATAATTTACACTAAACTCAACCTTACTGTATAAAACTGAAGTTTTTAATGTTTTATTTTTGCTAACTTGTTTTTTGTTAACGGTAAATTGTGATGAATTATTTTGAGAAATTATTTGAGTTTTCATGATGTTAAGGTGTTATAGAAGGTGGTGTAAATTTTCTAAAAAAGATATTTTTAACGAAATAGATTGTTTTTGTTACGTACATACAAATTTGCTTAGTGTTTCTTAATGTGTTCATTGTTATTGAAATTAAAAGTTATTGAATAAAAAAAAGGTGCTTTTTGTAAAAAAAGCACCTTTTATAGTTTGTATTAAATGTTGGTTTTAAAACCGTTGTTTAAACTTATTTTTTTGAGAGCTTTCTATTACATATGAATATTTTTTACGCATGCAAATATTATACATAATAATGCCTGCTGTGTTTAAAATAACCGTATATGTTTTTAAAAGTACTTTCATAAAGAACCAAAAGTAATTAAAAAATAATAAAGAGAGCTAAAGTAGTAGCTATTAATATTTAATTATTAAAAAGAAGCTTTAGGGTAATTTTAATAAACTGTTTAAATATGTATCTTTGGAGAGAGTAAATAACTATAAATTTATGAAGATAATAGCAATGATTCCTGCGCGTTATGAAGCGTCTCGTTTCCCAGGGAAATTGATGAAAGATTTAGGGGGTAAACCAGTAATTTTAAGAACTTATAAAGCAGCTGTTGATGCTAATTTATTTGATGAAGTTTACGTTGTAACAGATTCTGATGTTATTTACAAAACAATAACCGCTGAAGGAGGTAAGGTTATAAAAAGTGTTAAAGAGCATGAGTGTGGTTCTGATAGGATTGCAGAGGCGGTAGAAGGTTTAGATGTAGATATCGTTGTAAATGTACAAGGGGATGAACCATTTATAGATACAGTTTCATTATCTAAATTAATTGAAGCTTTTAAGAGTGATGTAAATAAAGAAATAGATTTAGCATCTTTAAAAGTCCCAATGACGAATATAAAAGATATTGAAAACCCTAATAATGTAAAAGTAATTACAGATACGAATGATTTTGCAATTTATTTTTCGAGAAGTGTGATTCCTTTTCATAGAGATAAAGAATTGAGTGTTACTTATTATAAGCACAAAGGTGTGTATGCTTTTAGAAAGAAAGCATTAATCGATTTTTATCATACACCAATGACACCGATTGAAGCAGCAGAAAAGATAGAGTGTATACGATATTTAGAGGTTGGTAAAAAAATAAAAATGATAGAAACTTCAGTCGAAAGTATTGGTATTGATACTCCTGAAGATTTAGAAAAAGCAAAAAAAATAATAGGAAATGAATAATATTAAAGTAATTGCTTTTGATGCCGATGATACGCTTTGGGTAAATGAAACTTATTTTAGAGATGCTGAAAATGAGTTTGCAAAACTCTTGTCAGGTTATGAAACAGAAAACAAAATTCATCAAGAGTTATATAAAAAAGAAATAGATAATCTTAAAATTTACGGTTATGGTGTAAAAGGTTTTGTATTGTCTATGGTTGAATGTGCTTTAGAGTTATCTAATTATAAAATTAATCAAAAAACGATAGATAGAATTTTAGAGATAGGAAAAGAAATGCTTGAAAAGCCTATTAATTTACTAGATGGAGTAGAAGAGGTATTGAAAAAACTACAAGGTAATTATAAATTAATTGTAGCAACTAAGGGAGACTTGTTAGATCAGGAAAGGAAATTAGAAAAATCAGGTATTTTAAAGTATTTTCATCACACGGAAGTGATGAGTGATAAAAAAGAAGTTGATTATTTAAAATTGATTAAGCACTTAGATATTGATGCATCAGAACTATTAATGATTGGTAATTCATTAAAATCAGATATTTTACCATTGGTTGAAATAGGGGCTTCTGCAATTCATGTTCCATTTCATACAACTTGGGCTCATGAAGAAGTAAGTGAAGAGCAAAAAACAAATTCGTATAGTACAGTATCGAGTATTACAGAAATATTGACTTTTTTGTAAAAAATTAGAAGGTGGAATAATAGAAGCTTAATATCAATTCTGCTAAATATAGCAAAGTATTTGTTGGTTGATTTCATGCTAAATAATTTTATTAGAAAATTGAAGCTGAATTAGATAAAATAAATTAATTTTGCATCAAAATTATAATTATGGCAAGCATAAAAAATTTAAAAAAAGATATCAATTATACATTAGGTGATATTATTGAAGAGTGTTACATGTGGGAGTTGTTAAACTCTAAAGAAGATACTGCAAAATCTGAAGCTGTTATTGATGAAGCTATTACAGTTTTTGATAATTTATTAGAAAAAGTTAATGCTAAAGGAGTTGAGAATAAAAAAGCTCATTACAAAGCTATTAGTACTGAGTTAGAAACTAATGCAACTGCTTTAATAAATAAAGTAAATAGCTTATAATAATATTATAAGTAAAATGTAAAAAACCGACACTAGATTTAGTGCCGGTTTTTTTTTATGAAAATTTAACATACACTAAGGAATAATAATTCGTAAATTACGTTCAGTTTATATGAACGATTAAATTCCCCTTAAGAGTATGGCGAGAGCAATGTACGAATACACTAAAACTGTATTAAAGAAAGTGAGTTTTAATACAGATTTATTTAAAAAAGAACTAGAAAAAGCATTAAATAGGTTGTTACCTTATGAAATAGACGAATTAGCTATTTGGTTAAGACAATTTACAGCAAATAAACCAGATTTATATGTTTGCTTAAGACTCGTTAAGAGATAATAATAAAAAAAAGAAGCTTTTTAGCTTCTTTTTTTATATTTACTTCTTTTACCTCTGTGTTTTTTCATAAGCTTACGATTAAACTCATGCTCAGAAATTTCTAATTTTAGAATTTTATTAAAAGATAGTATTTTAGAAATTTTTTTATGAAAAGAAGTTTTGGTCTCGTACTGTTGCTGTTTAATTAACTGAATTCTTTTTAAAATTTCTTTTGATTTTTTTTCAGACAAACTATCAATACCTCCATTTTCTGATATTGTCTTTTTAATATTAAAATGTTCTTCTCTATGGAGTTGCATCATTTTTTTACTGTACTTATTGTAAAAAGGCCAAAATTTTTGAGCTTCATTTTCTGTTAAATTTAACTTATCTGTTAGGTAAGCAATTTTATAAGCGCGAATTTTTTCATGACTACGCTTTCTTACTTGAGCTTGACCAGGTAGGTTGCTTAAGAAAGCTATGAATAATAGTAATAGTATATTTTTTTTCATTATTATTGAATTTCATTTATAAGTATTGAGTTATCAATTGTATTTAGGTAACTCTCTATGTTGTCATCATTTATTGTAGATAAGAAATCTTCATCAAAATCAGAATTATCTATAACAGTAGCTAACTCATTGCTATCTGTACTTCCGTATCCATTTTCATACCAAAATGTTATATCAGCTTCAGTTATATCATCAAATTCGTATGTTACACTAGTATTAAAGTAATTTAAACTTATAAATAATAAAACAGATGCAGCTGCTACAAGAGGAACAAATTGTAATATCTTTTTACGTAAAGAGATAACTTTTACCTCTTTAATTTTTTCTATATTTAATTTTTCGAAAATATCATTTTCAACAGTAGTAAAATAATTATCAGGTGTTGAAAAGGTGTTATTCTTCTTAGGTAGATATGTGGGGTTTATCATTGATATAATACCATCATCTACCTTATTAAAATAATTGTCAGGAGTAGAAAAACCAGTTTTCTTACCTGTTTTTTTATTTATATAATCTATGCTATTTTTTGTGGTTTTATTCATCTCTACTTTAAGACTTTAATTTTATTAAAAGGTTTAATTGTAGTCTTTAATAAATTGCTCAATTTTTTTTACAGCAATATGATAAGATGCCTTTAAAGCACCTATTGATGTTTCTAATATTTCAGATATTTGACTGTATTTCATTTCATCAAAATACTTCATGTTAAAAACTAATTGTTGTTTTTGAGGTAAAGTTGCAATTGCTTTTTGTAAGATGAGTTGAATTTCATCTCCAGTAAACCAGTGGTCACTATCTAGTGTTGATATTAGCTGTTGTTGGTACTCTGTTATATCTACATTTCGTTCTTTTGCTCTTTTATTAATGAATGTTATAGCTTCATTAGTTGCAATTCGGTACATCCAAGAATAGAGTTTGCTATTATTTTTAAAACGATCAATATTTTTAAAAATTTTAATGAAAGTATTTTGTAAAACATCATCAGCATCATCGTGAGATACTACAATCTTTCGTATATGCCAATACAGTCGTTCTTTATATAACGATAATAATTGTTTAAAAGCTACTTCCTTTGTTTTTTGGTTTTGTAACTGTGTTATAAGTATAATTTCGTCGGTCAACTAAAATTGTTTAGCTGTTAGACTTTAAAGATACTAAAAGGTTTAAATAATAAACTATATTTTTAAATTCGTTTTCTCGAACAACCAAATAAACGTTTTTCTTTAATAGTTTCAGAAACACCTTTAGGTAACATTGCTTCCCAACCTTCTTCATTATTTTTAATCATTTTCAATACTTTTCGAGAGAAAATATGTAAACTATCTTGGTCAAGATTTTTAATATCGATAAGTCTACCATTATTTTTAAAGAATTTATATAATTCTTTCATTCTAGGGTGTACCTTTAAATTTTCACTGGTAATAAACTCTCCAGTTTCTTCATCTTTATAAGGGTACATATATACTTTTAAATCTTTGTAAAAAAGTTTACCAAAAGCTTCCAAAATACCACCACTTAAATCACGATAGTATTTTTCATCAAAAATTTGAATTAAGTTATTAACTCCCATAGCAAGACCTAGTCTTTCTTTTGTGAATTCACTAAAGTAATCAACTAATCTAAAGTATTCTTGATAGTTCGTTATCATTACATTTTGTCCAAGTGCACAAAGTAATTCGGCTCTATCTAAGAAATCACGTTCATTTATTTCTCCTTCTGCACGAAGGTTACTTAGGGTGATTTCAAAAATAACTTGTGTTTTTTCAGGATTAACTTTCTTCTCGGCTAAGAATAATTCTTTAGACCTTTCAAACATATCCATATTTACTTTCGTAACAGGGCGATAACTCCCACGTAACGCTAAAATATTCTTTTTATATAATACTTGAGCAGGAAGTAAGTTGTTTCCATCAGGGCCGAACATTACAGCATTTGTCATTCCGTTTTTTACTAATTGTAAACTCATTAAACGGTTGTCAACATACATGAAACGTGGACCAGAGAAATTAACCATATCAATTTCTAAACGATCACTATCAATATTATCGTAAAAAGATTTTAATAGTTCTTTTGGGTTATCATTTAAATAATACGCTCCATAAACTAAATTAACCCCTAAAACCCCTAAAGTTTCTTGTTGTTGGCGTGCATCAGTTTCTTTAAAACGAAGGTGTAAAATAATTTCATTATAATCTTCAAGAGGATCTAGTTGAAAACGAATACCAATCCAACCATGACCTTTAAATTTTTTTGTAAAATTAATAGTAGCTACAGTATTGGCGTAACTAAAAAACAATTTATCAGGATGTTTTTGACGATCAAGACGATCTTCAATTAAATCCATTTCATGCTTTAGCATTTTTTTTAAACGATCTTCAGTAACATATCGATTATCGTTTTCAATTCCATAAATGGCATCAGAAAAGTCTTTATCATAAGCACTCATTGCTTTTGCAATAGTACCAGAAGCTCCTCCTGCTCTGAAAAAATTACGAACGGTTTCCTGCCCTGCACCAATTTCTGCAAATGTTCCATAAATGTGAGCATTTAAGTTCACTTTTAAAGCTTTACTATTAGTAGTAGGTACGATACTTATTTTCTGATCTCCTTTTAGCGTAATTGCCATTTTGTTGTTTTTTGTTACGATCAACAAATGTACTGAAAATAGAAATTACCAGACAATTTTTGTTGTACTTTTGTCTTAAAGTATGAAAGAAAAAAAACAATTAAAAGTAACTTTTTTAGGAACAGGGACTTCCACTGGAGTTCCGATGCTTACTAGTAAGCATCCTGTAGCGCTATCTAAAGATTTTCGTGATAAAAGATTGCGTTCTTCAATTATTGTTTCTTGGGATGATATTAATTATGTTATTGATTGTGGTCCAGATTTCCGTCAGCAAATGATGCGTGAAGAAGTAGCATCTATAAATGGAATTTTATTTACGCATGAACATGCTGATCATATTGCTGGATTGGATGAAATTAGACCTTATTGTTTTCAAATGGGGGCTGTACCGATTTATGTAACTGAAAGGGTTTTGGATGTTTTGAAAAAAAGATATGATTATATTTTTAAAACAGAAAACAGGTATCCTAGTGCACCAGAGGTAGCAACTAATATAATTTCCCATCATAAAAGTTTCTGTTTAGATGGTGTAAAGATTACTCCAATAGAGGTTATGCATGGAAGGTTACCCATATTGGGGTACCGTTTTAATGATATCGCATATATAACAGATATTAAAACAATATCAGAAGAAGAAAAAAATAAATTATCTAATTTAGATACATTAATAGTAACAGGCTTAAGAAAAGAACTTCATGCGACACACTTTAATCTTGATGAAGCTTTAGCTTTTATTGCAGAAATTAAACCTAAACAGGTATATTTAACGCATATAAGTGAGTTATTAGGTTTACATGCAGAAGTTGAAAAAGAGTTACCTGAAAATGTTTTTTTGGCTTATGATGGCTTAAAAGTTTAAGAAGTACTAATATTACTTTTAAGTTATTACTATTATTTATAGCACTATTGATTGAAATTACCATGAATAATTTGAAGTTTTAAAAGAGCTCCGTATTTTTACATTAAATATTAGTTGAATGAAAATTATTATATCTCCGGCAAAGTCATTAGATTTTGAAAGTAAAGCAACAACAAGCTTATATACACAACCAAGATTTTTAGAACAGTCAATAAAACTGAATAAAAAATTAAAAACTTTATCAAGAAAGAAGTTAAGTGAATTAATGAAAATTTCTGATGATTTGGCTAGTTTAAATTACGAAAGAAATCAAAATTGGCAAACACCATTTGAATTAGATAATGCTAAACAAGCTATTTTTTCTTTTACAGGTGAAGTTTTTAGAGGTATTGATGTAAATACAATACCTGAGGGTAAATTGCCTACAATGCAAGATAATTTACGAATTTTATCAGGGTTATACGGTTTATTAAAACCGTTAGATTTAATTCAACCATATCGTTTAGAAATGGGAACCAGATTAAAAGTAGGTCGCACAGAAAACTTATATAAATTTTGGGGTAATGAATTGGCTGATTCTTTAAATAGTGAATTAGATAACGATGAACTGTTAGTTAATTTAGCAAGCTCAGAGTATTTTAAAGCATTGCCTAAGAAAGTGTTAAAAGTACCAATGATAACACCTGTTTTTAAGGATTTAAAAAACGGTGAATATAAAACAATTATGACTTTTGCTAAAAAAGCGCGTGGTTTAATGGTTCGTTATATTATTGAAAATGATATTAAAACAATAGAAGGCTTAAAAGGTTTTAATGTTAACGATTATCGTTTTTCTGAAGAAATGTCAACTAAAACTGAATTGTTTTTTACAAGATAAATAATTTAATTATCATCTAATTATAATTAAACTTTCCATTCGGAAAGTTTTTTTTGTTTTAGGGAAAGATTAAAACACTTTTAATTAAATGTTAAAATATTTTTGGACTTATAAAAAAATACATAGACCAAACTAACTTATCTAATTAAAAATTTTAGAAAAAATGAGAAAAAACTATTTTATAACTTTAATACTACTTCTAAGTAGCTTTTTTATTCAAGCTCAATGTGATGACGTATCTAATGGGGCCTTTGAAATGGGCCCTTGTGCAGATGCGGACGATGCTTTTACTTTAGGATGTGTACAAGGTTGGAATGCAAGCCATGGAACTCCTTCTGTTTTTGGAACTGGTACGACTACAAGAGCTTGGATGTGGGGTAATTATGGTAGAGGTGAAGGAATTTATACAGACTATAATTTTATTTCAGGAGAAACGTATGAAGTTAAATTTAAAATAAAGAAAACGTCAGCATTCACAATAATTCCAAATAGTAGAGCGATATTTAGAGCTGTTACTGGGCTTAATCCAAGTGCTAGTACTACTTTTCCTTCTATGCCTTCAGGAAGTGAAGTCGTGTATTCTAGTTTAATGACAACTCATTTAAATGCTGGAGAAAAAACTGTATCTTTTAATTTTACAGCAACAGCAAATAATTCACAATTATGGATATATCCTCAAAATTCAGCTAATGGAAGACAAGTTAATCTTGAAATTGATGATCTGAGTATTACTAAAAAAGTAATAGTAACTTCTGAGTTTCATTTTCAAGACCCAAACGGGCAGGTTAAAAACAGTTTTTTATGTAATGAAGATATTTATTTAAATGGAAATGCTTCTTTAGGTGAGAGTCAATATTATATTGATGTTTGGAGAAGGGATGTAGGGAATTCAGTTCCTTTTACTTGGAAACAAAGGCTAGGTACAGATGGATGGACAATGGGACAAGTAGGAGTTCTTAATTTAACACAAATTTTTGCGAATCAAAATTATGAATTTGAATCTGGGTATGAATATCAAATTAAATTAGCAACAGCAAATCCGCCATGTGTAGATTGGGAAGAAACAAAACATACGTTCACGATACCTAAGCCTATAGCCTCAACAGATTTTACATTTAATACTTTTTGTGCAGCCGATGGAACAATAAGTGTAGAGGTTACAGGAGTTAGTAATGTTTATGGAGGGGCACATTGGTGGAGAATATTTGAAACTTCAGTTTCCGGATCGACATCAGATGTAAATACTATAGGAACAGTAACTGCTATTAAAGGAGGTATGACAGCTTTGTTTACAGGCTTGTCAAAAAACAAAAAATATTATATAAAACATGGTGTTTTTGATGGTGATAGTAGTTGTATAGGTTGGGTTGAGGAAAGAAAGGCTTTTTCAGGACAAATACCATGGGATAATATTACTACTAATTTCGATTTTACAAATATTATAAGTAACGGTAGTTCCATCTCTGTAACAGTTACTGCACATAATAATCTAATATATGTAAATAATCATTGGTCTATTTCATACGCACCTAACGGAAATTCTAATATAACTGACATTCCTGTACTTAATAGTCCTAGTCAATGTTGTGGAGCATCAGTGTCGTTTAATCAAAATTTACAAGTAAATACATGGTATTTTATAAAACATGGTATAACAAATGATTGTATAGAGTGGAGGGAAACAAGAAAAGTATTTCGAGTTTACTTAGAAAAATCTTTAAGTGATAAACCAAAGTATCTTATTGAAGTAAGAGAAGAAGGTAATATTAGTCTGTCGGTTGAAGAACAACAAAATGTATTGTATCCTAATCCAATTGAAGCAGGGAAATATTGTGAGTTAAAAGTTAATACAGAAAATTTAAAAGCTATTCTTGTTAGTAATTCATTAGGAAGAAGTAGTAAAGAAGTAAGGTTTAAAAAAATAGATAAAGAAACAATACGTTTTATAATTGATGAAAATTTTATAGAAGGAATTAATTTTATAAAAGTTTTAAAAAACGATAATACAACATTTGATGGAAAACTAATTGTTAAATAAATTTAAGTAGAAAATTAAATACTTACAAAAGCCATTGAGATTAAAATAATTTCAATGGCTTTTAAATTTCTTTTAAATTTGAATAGAAATAACCTAACAAGCAGCTAAACCAACAGTAATTGCTAAACCACCTTCAGAGGTTTCTTTATAGTTTTTGTGCATATCTTTTGCAGTTTCCCACATTGTATCAATAACCTTATCTAGTGGAACTAAAGACTCTTTTGGATTTGTTTCTAAAGCTAACTCAGCAGCATTAATCGCTTTAATTGCTCCCATTGCATTACGTTCAATACATGGTATTTGAACTAAACCACCAATAGGGTCACAAGTTAAACCTAAGTGGTGTTCCATAGCTATTTCGGCAGCAACTAAACATTGCCCAGGGCTTCCTCCTAAAAGTTCGGTAAGAGCACCTGCAGCCATTGCAGATGAAACACCAATTTCAGCCTGACATCCACCCATTGCTGCAGATATTGTTGCATTCTTTTTAAAGATACTCCCGATTTCTCCTGCAACTAATAAGAATTTTTTAATATGTTCAAAATCAGCTTCGTGATTTTCGATAACTAGATAATACATTAGTACAGCAGGAATTACTCCTGCACTTCCGTTTGTTGGAGCGGTAACAACTCTACCTAAAGAAGCATTTACTTCGTTTACAGATAACGCTAAACAACTTACCCATTTTAATATTTCACGAAACTTTACTTCGGTACTTCTAATAGCAGTAATCCATTCTTGTTCATTAGCGTATTTAGCATCTTTAATTAATTTCGTATGAGTACCATATGCTCTACGTTTTACGTTTAACCCACCAGGTAAAATACCTTCAGTATGACAGCCAATGTACATGCATTCTAACATGGTATCCCAAACACGTTTTAATTCAGAATCTATCTCATCAGAAGATTTTAAAATTAGCTCATTCTGATAAACAATATCAGAAATGTTTTTAAGTTCTTTTTCGCAATATGCTTCTAATTCGGTAGCTCTATTTATAGGAAAAGGAAAATTACTTTTATTTATTTGTGTACTAGATGTTGTTTTTGTTTCTTCTTGTATAACAAAACCACCACCAATAGAATAATAAGTTTCTGAAGAAACTTCTTTTCCTTTAGAAAAACCTTTAAAAGTTAATCCGTTAGAATGAAAAGGTAAAAAATCTTTATTAAAAACAATATTTTCAATTGAAAATATAATTGATTTTTCAGCATTAAAATCTAGGGTATTTGTTTCTTTTATTCTATCAATAATAGTATCAATATCATTTACAGGAATATATTCAGGATCAGTACCACTTAAACCTAATAAAACTGCTAAATCGGTAGCATGACCTTTTCCTGTTAAAGATAAAGAACCATATAAATCTATTTTAATACCGTCAATAGTATTAAAAAGAGCTGTTTCTTTTAAATTTTCAATCCATTGTTGGGCAGCTCTCCAAGGACCTAATGTGTGGGAACTAGAGGGGCCAACGCCGATTTTTAACATATCAAAAACACTAATGAATTGCGACATATATATAGTTTGTTTGTTGGGGGCTAAAATAAAAAAAGTCCTGTATTAAAATGAATACAGGACTTTTTTTTTATATAAATTACGAATTCTACATTCCGTAAACCGCTTCTTTATCAAATTTCTTAGCTAACATGTAATAAACTACAGCACGATACTTGTTTCTTTCAGATCTTCCTATCTTCTCCATTACTTCGTCAATAGCTTTATCTAACTCAGGGCTATCAGCTAAACCTAATTTTTTTATTAAGAAGTTTTTCTTAACAGTCTCTAGTTCTTTAGGGTCGCTACCAGATACAGTTTCAGCATCTTTTTTATATATCGATGGTCCTAAACCTTTAGTAACGGCTTTTAATAAATCTGTGTTAGAGCGAAGGTTTCTATCGTCCATAAACTTTTTATATAACTCTACTTTTTCGTCAAATTTACTCATGATTTTTTTATTTATAATTAACTATTAATTTTGTGTTAAAATTTTGATCATTCCAAATATAGAAAAATAATCTGTTTTTTCATACAAGAGAAAGCAGTTAATTTCATTAAATAGCTATGACATATATTGTTAATTAAATTGTTGAAAACAAAAACAATTATAAGTAAATAAATGCTATTATTACATTAACTTTATTTATATTCAAGTATATAGCTTATGTCGATATTGAAATTTGAATCTATGTTGAAAACCAACGATGTATATTTTTTTGATGCTGTTGAGTTTGAAACTATTATAGAACATTATTTAAATATAGCTAAACATTCTTTAGCTAAAAAAGCGATGGAGTTAGGTTTAGAACAACATCCGACTTCAATTCAGTTAAAATTGATGAAGGTTGAAATCTTGGTTTTTGAAGATGAATTACAAGAGGCAACTAAAATGCTTAAAAATATTGAAGCTGTAGAGCCTCATAATGATGAAGTATTTATTCAAAAAGCATTAATTTTATCTAAAAAGAAACAACATGTAGAAGCTATTGTAATTTTAAAAGATTCGTTAGAATACATTGAAGATCCATCTGATATTTGGTCAATGATGGGAATGGAGTATTTATATTTAGATGATTTTGAGAACGCACGTTTAAATTTTGAAAAATGTGTAGCAGAAGAGCTTGAAGACTATTCATCTTTATACAATATTGTATATTGTTTTGATATGGAAGAGAAGCATGAAGAGGCAATAGTTTATTTAAATTCATATGTAGATAAGAATCCGTATTGTGAAATAGCATGGCATCAATTAGGTAAGCAATATTCAGAATTAGGTAGGCATAAAGAAGCGCTTACTTCGTTTGATTATTCAGTGTTAATTGATGAAAGTTTTATTGGGGGATATTTAGAAAAAGCAAAAGCTTTAGAAGAATTAGGTAGCTATGAAGAAGCTATTAAAAATTATTTAATAACCTTAGAATTAGATGATCCAACTGCCTTTGCATATAAGAGAATAGGAGAATGTTATGAGAAGTTAGATAACATTCATACGGCTATACATTTTTATAAAAAAGCAGTTCATGAAGACCCTTTATTAGATAAAGTTTGGATATTGCTAACAAATGCTTGTTATAAAGATAACGATTTTCAAAAAGCATTATATTATGTAAAAGAAGCAATACAAATTGATGAAGGAAATGCTTTTTATTGGAGGATTTATGGAGATATTAATCTGAAGTTAAATTTTTATGAAGAAGCAGTAAAGGCATTTTATACTTGTATTGAACTGGGAGACGAAGAAATAGAAATTTATATAGCTCTAGCAGATATATTGTTTTTTTTAGGAGAATTTAATGAAGCTTTAAAAATAGTTATAAAAGCAAAAAAAAACTACAGAGAATTTGCTGAAATAGAGTTTCGTTTATGTGGTCTATTTATGATTTTAGATAAGGAAGAGTATGGATTAACACATTTAAAAAATGCTTTAGCAATAAATTACGAATATCATTTAATTGTAAAAGAGTTGTACCCTACGGTTTTTGAAAATAAGAAGGTTCAGGATATATTATCAAGTTATAAAAAAGCCTTAAATTAAAGTTTTTTGATAAACTGTATTAATTATTTTAGTTGAAAATGTATGTGGTCATCATGTCTAACAGCGTTACAACCTTGAAATCGTATTTTACTATTTGTTAACCTCATTCTTTTTTTTAAGTGAGGTTCAATAAATAATTTTTCAGTACTTTTTTCTTTTAAAATAAGTTTGACTAAATCTCGTGTTCCTTTTTTAGAAAACTTAATATCGTTATTAATTTTACCTAATGTTAAGTATTTAGGGAAATCGTATTGCCAATTTCCTCGCTTTTTGCAAATTTTATTTTGATTGTATTCATTACGAGTAGGTTCTTCATAAACACCATAACCACTTATAGAGGGTTTTTTATTGGTTAGTTGTTTATTTTTATTTACATAAATAAGTGATACGTCAATTTTCTTTCCGTCGTTATGGCTTAAATGGGGGAGTAGGGGAAACTTATCAATAAAAGGAAAATTAGCATCTAAATATACCATTCTAATACCTTTATTCTTATTTTCAAAATCAGTAGCTATTTTACTTATTACTTTGTTTAATTTTGGTTTAACATAGTTTCTATTAGCTAGTTTATAAAAAAAAGAATGTGCTTTTAAAAAACTAGTTTCTTTAATTTTTTCTCTACCCCAAAAAGGAGCTAAATAAGGGATAATTAAAAAGGTTGCAAAAAGATATAATATTGTGAAAATAGTAGTTCGTTTTATTTTATTTTTAGTAGATAAAACAGCAATTAAATACACAATACCACCAATTTGAGTAACTATAGTTAGGAAACTAAAAATTAAAACATGCAAGAGTATTTTTAGTACTATAATATATACAGGTTTTTTGTTTTTCATTCCTATTTTGTCCTTTGTTGTGAGTGTTTATTTTTTGTTTACAAAAACTCGATTTTAAACTCTCGTCTGATTTTAAGAGTGCTATTCATAAAAGGGATTGAGTTTTTTCGAAACTCAATCCCTTTGTGTTTTTTCTTCAAATGTTGTTTTTACTTGTTTGCTAATTCTTTTTTAAACCCATTTTATGTCCAATTAGAGCGTAGAATAATATGAAAATATAACAAGGGATTAAGATCCAATAGCTACCAGTAGCCGCATCAGCTAATGCTATAGATTCTTCGATTCCTTGGTGTATTAAAGTTTCTTTTTTCATATCAACTAGCTTACCATATAAAGGTGGTATTACTGCTCCTCCTGAAATAGCCATAATTAGTAATGCAGATGCTGTTTTAGTAAACTTTCCTAGTCCTTTTAAGGTAAGTGGCCATATAGCAGGCCATACCAAAGCATTTGCTAAACCTAATAAAGCAACAAATAAGACAGAGGTGAATCCTGAAGTGAAAATAATACATAAAGATAAGATAATACCAGAGATAGCACTTATTTTTAAAGCTAAGTCTTGTTTTAAATATTTAGGAATTAATAAAGCTCCTAATAAGTACATTGAAACCATAGCCATTAAAGTATAGGTAGTAAAATATTTAGCTTCAGCAACTGGTATGCCTAGTGAAATACCATAATTAATAATGGTATCTCCAGCAATAACTTCTACTCCTACGTAGAAAAATAAAGTTAATACACCTAACCATAAATGAGGAAATTGAAACACACTTGTTTTAGTTGTCACTCCATCTTGTGTATCTTCAATAGGTTCAGCTTCAACATGAGGTAATGGAGCTAAACGAATTAGCAGCCCTAAAATAACAAGTACTATTGCCATTATAATATAAGGTGCTACTACACTGTTTGCCATTTCATTTAAAACAGTGTTTTTCTCTGCAGTATCTAAGGTTTGTAATTTATCATTAATACCATCAATTCCTTTTAATAATATAGCTCCGAAAATTAAAGAACCTAAAGCACCTGCTATTTTATTAGCAATTCCCATAATAGAAATTCTTTTAGCAGCACTTTCAATAGGGCCTAAAATTGTGATATATGGATTAGAGGAAGTTTGTAATAAGGTCATTCCTAATCCTTGAATAAAAATAGCTAATAAAAACATCCAGTAAGTTCTAGCATTTGCAGCTGGAATAAAAACTAAGGCTCCAATAGCCATTACTATAAGTCCTAAAGACATTCCGTTTTTATATCCTGTTTTTTTAATAATATAGGATGCAGGTAGTGCCATAATAACGAAGGAAATATAAGAAGCTGAGGCTACTAAGTAAGCTTGAGACTCTGTAAGTTCATTAATGGTTTTCATAAAAGGAATCAATGCTCCGTTTACCCAAGTAACAAAGCCAAAAATAAAAAATAATCCTGCTATGATAATGATAGGAATTGTAAAATTCTGTTTAGAATTAGTAGATGTAGTTTCCATATAAGTGTTTATATTATTAATTTTTTAATCTCGTCAAGAAAGCTATAAAAAGCTAAAAAACTCTTTTTTTTCTACAAGGAACGTTTTTTTTACTACCAATGGAGTAAAAAAAAGAGGTGTGTAAATGATTAAAAAAGTAAGAGAGGTTAAATATCTTTGTTTTTTAAAATAATTTGCTTAGTGTTGTTTAAGTATTTTCTTCCAATAGGTATTCTTTTGTTATTTATATTTAATGAATTTCCTTCAACATAATTTACTTTGTCAAAGGCAATTGTATAAGATCTATGTATTCTTAAGAAGCTTTTGCTAGGTAGTTCTTCTGTCATACTAGTTAAAGATTTATGAACAATATAATTATTAAGGGTTGTAGAAACTCTTATATAATCTTTCAAACTTTCGATATATAAAATATCATCATGTTTTACCTTTACAAGCTTTTTATCAACTTTTAAAAATACATGAGAGTTTTTTGTT
Organism: Tenacibaculum ovolyticum DSM 18103; assembly: GCF_000430545.1. Classification (GTDB taxonomy): domain Bacteria; phylum Bacteroidota; class Bacteroidia; order Flavobacteriales; family Flavobacteriaceae; genus Polaribacter; species Polaribacter ovolyticus. The sequence goes on along the minus strand of NZ_KE387163.1, from coordinate 648,802 downwards.
ATTTCTAAGTCAGTATTGTTATTATGTATACGTTGTGTTAATTTGTTAATAGTCTTTAAAAATCTAGGAAAAGGAATTGGTTTAACTAAATAGTCTAACACATCTAAATCATAGCCTTCAATAGCAAACTCTCTATAGGCCGTTGTAATTATAACATAAGGTTTTATTTTTGTGTTTCTTAAAAAATCTAGCCCATTCATTTTAGGCATATTAATGTCTAAAAAAAGAACATCTATTTTTTCACTTTCAATTGTGTTAATTGCTTCTATAGGGTTATTAAAAGTATCAACAATTACAATGTTTTTAAATTCTTGTAAATGATTTTTAATAACATTTATGGCTAATGGTTCGTCGTCTATAATTACACAGTTTATTTTCACTTGTTTGTTTTTAAGTTAAAGGAATTTGAAGGTTTATTGTAAATACTTTTTTTGTTTCCATAATTTTTAAACTGTACTGATCTTTATAAATTAAATCTAACCTTCTTTTGGTATTAGAATTACCAATACCACTTTTCAATCTTTTTTTAGCAAAAGAGTTAGTTGGCTCAAAAGAGTTTTCAATGTTTAAAATAAGAGAATTATTTTCCTTTTTTTCTATATCAATACAAATATAAAAATCGCTATTGTTTTTATTACCATGTTTAAAGCAATTTTCAATAAAAGAAAGAAAAACTAATGGAGGTATTTTTGCATTACTAATATTCCCTTTTAAGTTAATATTTATTTGAGCGTTTTTATGACAGCGTAAAAGTTCTAAATCAGCGTAATTTTGGATATACTCAATTTCATTTAAAAGATTTACTTTACTTTTTTTTACATCATATATAACATATTGCATTATATCTGATAGTTTTAAAACTACATCCGGAGCTATATCCGATTTTTCTAATGTTAAAGCATATAAGTTATTTAATGTATTAAAAAAAAAATGAGGTTGAATTTGAGATTTTAAAAAATTTAATTCACTTTTTAAATGTTCTTTTCTTAGGGTCTCTATTCTGTCTTTTTGATTAACCCAATCTATAGTTAATTTTATTGCAGTAGCTAAAGCAAGTACATATAGTTCTCCTATAGTAACAGCGACAATATGATTAAAAGTAAAAGCTTGTTGATAAGCATCTGTTTCGGGCCATATATCTTTTGTAACAAGAATGTAATTTAAACCTGTACGAATGGTATAAAGTAATCCTAAGGCTAAAAATAATAAGGTAACATACGTTTTGTATTTTTTAGTTATTAAAAATTTAGGAATAAAATAATACACATTTGTGTAAACTAATATTATATGTAAGGGGAATTCTACTAAATTAGATTTTATAGAGTACCAATAGTCGTCAAAATAACTACCCCATCGTATTACATTAAATATAAAATAAATTAACCAAAAGATAATATGGTACTTTCGTGAAATAGTCCTATTATTTTTTTTGATAGAAAATAAGTTATTGATCATTTGTTTTTAATATGTTAAAAAAGTAGGAAATTAATTTTTTTTTAGCAAAAAACACTGTTAATTTTCATTGAATTATGATTTTTTTTTAAAAGATGTTGTTTGTTGCCATTTTCGAGTCGTTCGTATATTTTTTTTAATTAAACAGTTGGTTTATACATATTTTTATCTCAAAACTATTTCTAAATTTTTACTTAATATGAAAAAAAATAAAATCTTATTGTGTTTTTGTTTTTTCTTGTTAATGATCCAAGTATCAGTAGCTCAAGAAAAAACTATAACGGGAGTAATCTCATCTAAAGCTGATGGATTGCCATTACCTGGAGTTAACATAATAGTAAAAGGTACAGTTAAGGGGGTTGAAACCGATTTTGACGGTAAGTACAAAATTAATGCTTCATCGACAGATGTTTTGATGTTCTCTTTTGTTGGAATGGAGAGTTCTTCAGTTCTTGTAGGTAATAAATCAGTAATAAATGTTCAGTTAAGTGAAGGAACTTTATTAAAAGAGGTTGTCGTAACAGCTTTAGGGATTAAAAAAGAACGAAAAAGTTTAACGTATTCTGCTCAAGAAGTTAGTGGAGATGAGTTAACAAAAGTAAAGCAGACAAATCCTATTAATAGTTTGTCTGGAAAATCAGCAGGAATAACTATATCAAGAAGTTCTTCTGGTTTAGGAGGAACAGCAAAGGTTGTATTAAGGGGTAACTCTTCAACAACTAATAATGATCCATTATATGTAATTGACGGGATACCAATGTTAAATAGCGGAAACGGATCTAATGGTTCAGAGCCGGGTACAGATATTTTTGGAAGTCAAACTGGAAACAGGGATGGAGGAGACGCAATGTCTTTAATTAATCCTGATGATATAGCATCAATTACAGTTTTAAAAGGAGCATCGGCATCAGCTTTATATGGAAGTCAAGGAGCTAATGGTGTAATTTTAGTTACTACAAAAAAAGGAAAAGAAGGTAGGTTATCTGTAAATGTATCATCTAGTTTTACTGTAGATAATGTAATGTCATTACCAAAATTACAATCTGAATACCAATCTGCATCTGTTGTAAACCCGCAAACGAATCCTGAGCTTATATTAAGAGGTAATGTTACTGATGCAAAATCTTGGGGAGCAAAAATTTCTGGTTTATCGAATGACGCTAAAAGTTTTTTTAATACAGGATATACATCAATAAATTCAATAGCTTTAACATCGGGTAATGCTAAGATGCAAACATATTTTTCATATGCTAATACTTTAGCAGAAGGGGTTGTTCCTCAAAATAAGTTAATAAAAAATAATGTAACGTTAAGAGAAACTGCTAAGTTTTTAAATGATAAGATAGATATCTCTGCTAGTATTAATTTATCAGATCAAAGAATTAATAATAGACCTACAAACGGATTGTATTCAAATGCTTTAACAGGGGTTTATTTACATCCAGTAGGTATTGATAGAGATACTTACAAAAATAAATTTGAGTATTTTAATCAAGTAACGAATATGATGGATCAATACGCTACATCATTTGATGAAAATATTCAGCAAAACCCATATTGGTTAATTAATAGAAGTCCTAGTAAAGATGTTGTACAGAGGGTTTTAGCAAATGTGTCAGCTAAATATCAAATAACTGATAGCTTCTCATTACAGTCAAGAGTAAGTTATGATAAGTCATTTTTTACATTTGATAAAAGACAGTATGCAGGTACAGATCCTGTAAATTCAGGAGGTAATGGAAGGTATATTTTAGAGAAAACAGAAAACACACAGCAGTATGTTGATTTAATAGCTAATTACACTAAAGATTTCTCAGAAGATTTAAGTTTTACAGGGTTATTAGGAACTAGTTTAACTAAGTATGCTATAGGAGATCAAATTTTATTAGACTCAGGAAGAGATGGAATGGGGTTAAACTTTCCAAATATATTTACGATAGCTAATTTTGCAACAACTAATAATATTAGGCAATCAGTAGGAAATAGAGAAGTTCAATCTGTGTTTGGATCAGTTAACTTAGGGTATAAGAAAATGATATATTTAGATATAACTGGTAGAACTGATTGGTCATCTACGTTAGTAAATACAAACTCAACTTCATTTTTTTACCCATCTGTAGGTTTAACAGGTGTCTTTTCAGAGATGTTTAATATGCCAGAAGCAATTAATTTTGCAAAACTTAGAGTTTCTTATGCTGAGGTAGGTAAAGATATTCCTGTATACGCTACGATACCTTTAAATTCAATAAACCTAACAAATCCATCTGTAGGTTCAGCTGCTTTTGCACCTATTGAAGGTGAGACATTAATGCCAGAGAGACAAAAATCATTTGAAATAGGTACAGAATGGAGGTTTTTAAATAATCGTTTAGGTTTTGAATTAACGTATTATAATACAAAAACAGAAAACCAGATATTCTTTATTCAAGCAGCACCTAACCCAAATGGATATTCACAAAATATTGTGAATGCAGGAGAAATATCTAATAAAGGTATTGAATTAGTTTTAAATGGTAAACCAGTAAGAAATGAGAATTTTACATGGAATACGGCATTAAATTTTGCGCAAAATAAAAATGAAGTAGTATCAGTACATCCATCATTACAGGATGGTGAAGCTATAATTACAGCAAGAGGTGTTAATGGATATGAATTTTCGTTAATTGAAGGAGAAGATTTTGGAAGTATTAAAGCGAGATCATTGGAAAGAGACCAAAATGGTACACCAATAATTAATTCATCAGGAGCTTTAGTAGCTACAGATTTTAAAACTGTAGCACATGCACAGCCTGATTTTACTTTAGGATGGAATAACACTTTTGATTACAAGAATTTCTCTTTTGGTTTTTTAATTGATGGGAAATTTGGAGGAGACGTAGTAAGTGTTACAGAAGCTGTAAATGATAAATATGGTGTTTCACAGGCAACCGCTGATGCTAGAAATACAAATGGAGGAATGATAAATGTGGTAAATGAAACAGGTGTTGGATCTCAAATTACTGCACAAGAGTACTATAATGCAATTGGAGGTAGAGATGGTATGCTAGGAGAATATGTATATGATGCAACTAATGTGAGTTTAAGAGAGTTATCTATTGGATATAAATTACCAATAAAAGATGATTTCTTTAAAAGTGTAAGATTGTCTTTAATAGGAAATAATTTATTCTTTTTCTATAAAGAAGCTCCATTTGATCCAAACATAGCTGCAAGTACAGGTATTGGTTTACAGGGAGTTGATATTTATAGCCAACCATCAACAAGAAGTATAGGGGTTAATCTTAATATAAACTTTTAAAAAAATGAAACGAACGATAAAATATATACAGTTATTAATAATTTTAGTAATTATTAATGCATGTACCAATGATTTTGCAGGAATTAATACCGATCCTAATAAAATATCTAACGAAAGTTTAACTCAACGAAATAATCATATAGGTTCTAGATTTTCACCAATGTTTTCGAATGTAATTCGTGTTGAACCAGCGTGGAATTATCAATTACAACATAATTTAAATGCAGATGTTTTTTCTGGTTATATGACTTCACCTACACCTTTTGCAGGAAATATAAATAACCAAACATATGCTTTAGTTAATGGTTGGAATGGTTTTATATGGAGCGATGCTTACAATGCAAACATTGGTAATGGAGTAATGCCATATGCTAGAGGTATTAAAGAGCAAGTTGAATTGACAAATTCAGAAGGAGGAGAAAAATTTGTGTTTTTAGCAAACATTATTAAAGTAATGGGAATGCATAGAGTTTCTGATGTTTTTGGTCCGATACGATATTCAAAGTACGATGATTATAATACTACGGGAGAATATGATTCTCAAGAGAACGCTTATAAGGCCTTCTTTATGGAATTAGATGAAGCTATAGTAGGGTTAAAGCAATATGAAGGGAATGTTCAATTTGATCCTTTTGATGAGTCTAGTTTAGAAGGTGATATTGCCTCATGGAGAGCTTTTGCAAATTCATTAAGATTACGTTTAGCAATTAGAGTATCTAAAGTAGATCAAGCATTAGCAAAAATTGAAGGAGAAAAAGCATTAGCTAGTGATGCTAGCTTTATTACAGGAGCAATGACAGTTGATATGGGAGGTTTTTCGCATCCATTGGCAACTATTAGTGGAACATGGGGAGATATTTGTATGAGTGCAGAGATGGAAGCTATTTTAAAAGGTTTTAATGATGTAAGAATCGCTGAATATTTTAATGCACCTGCTGATGTAGCTTTAGGAACTCATAAAGGTGTTCGTCAGGGAATTGAAATTAACGCAAAATCTCAATATGGTAGTCATTCTTTATTAGGAAATGTAGTTGAAAATGCTACACATAAAGTGTGGATGACAAATGCAGAAGTACATTTTTTAAAGGCAGAAGCAGCATTAAGAGGTTGGTCAGGAGCAGGAAATGCTAAGATGAATTATGAAGAAGGAGTGAGAGCATCTTTTTCTCAGCATGGAGCTTCAGATGTAGAAGCTTATTTAGCAGATAATACAAGTACACCTGCAGATTTTGTAGATGCATTAAATACAGCAAATGATATAGCTTATGCTAGCGATGTTAAAATAGCATATGATAATGCAGCAACACAAGAAGAGCAATTAGAACAAATAATTACTCAAAAATGGATTGCAATGTTTCCTGACGGTCAAGAAGCTTGGTCAGAATTCAGAAGAACAGGATACCCTAGAGTATTTCCAGTTGTTGTAAATAATAGTGGAGGAGATATTGATACAAATACTCAAGTACGAAGAATTAATTTTGTAGATAGTGAGAAGAACACGAATGCAGCAAACGTAACAATTGCAGTAGGTTATCTAAATGGACCAGATACTGGAGGAACAAGACTTTGGTGGGATACAGGGATGTCAAACTTTTAATAAATACGTTAATTTTTATTTGAATGAAATAACCAGAAGTATGTAATGTATTTCTGGTTGTTTTTTATGTCTTTTTTTTAGCGTTTAGTCGAAAAAATTAGCAAAAAAAAGAGATAGCTACTAAATTTACTAAAAACAAAAAGATGGTTGGATACTTACAAATAGACACCCCTAAAAATATAGCATATAAACCTGCTGGACAATTTGAAGAAACACGTTATGAAAAGAATCATAACATAATTTTTAATAACTCTCTTGAAGCTTCAAAAATTGTAGCAAATGAAATAGCTGATCTGATTAAGCAAAAGCAAAAAGAAAATAAAAAATGTATTTTAGGTTTAGCTACAGGATCATCACCAATAAAAGTATATGAAGAATTGGTTCGTTTACATAATGAGGAAGGATTAAGCTTTACGAATGTAGTTACATTTAATTTAGATGAATACTGGGCAATGCAACCAGATGATGTTCAGAGTTATCATTATTTTATGCATGAGCATTTATTTAATTATATAGATATATTACCAGAAAATGTAAATGTTCCAGATGGTACCATCAATGCAAACGAAATTCATCAATATTGTATTGACTATGAATTAAAAATAAAGGAAGCAGGAGGTTTAGATTTTCAGCTTTTAGGTATCGGTAGAACAGGTCATGTTGGTTTTAATGAACCAGGATCTCATTATAATTCAGGAACAAGAAGCATAACATTAGATCACATAACAAGACAAGATGCCGCTTCAAGTTTTTTAGGAATAGATAATGTTCCCCGAAAAGCAATAACAATGGGAATTAATACGATAAGAAATGCAAAACGAATTGTATTGCTAGCTTGGGGTATTAATAAAGCTAAAGTTATTAAAGAAACAATAGAAGGAGAAATAACATCGCAAATACCAGCAAGTTATTTACAAAATCATAAGAATACTACCTTTATTATAGATGTAGAAGCTTCTACGGAATTAACAAGAATTAAAACGCCTTGGTTAGTTGCATCGTGCGTGTGGACTGATGAGCTAAAAAAGAAGGCTGTTTTTTGGTTAAGCCAAGAAGTTCAAAAGCCAATTTTAAAACTTACCGATAAAGATTATAATCAACACGGAATGTCTGGGTTATTATCAGAAGAAGGAAGTGCTTATGATTTAAATATAAAAATTTTTAATAAGTTACAACATACAATTACTGGTTGGCCAGGAGGAAAGCCTAATGCAGAGGGGAGTAATAGACCAGAGAGAGCTCAACCATCTAAAAAACGTGTACTTATTTTTAGTCCGCATCCAGATGATGATGTAATTTCTATGGGAGGAACATTTGATAGATTGGTAGAACAAGGTCATGAAGTACATATTGCTTATCAAACATCAGGTAATATTGCTGTAGCAGATAGTGATGCTTTAAAATTTGTTGAGGTTGCTAAAACTTTATCTCTTAATCAAGAAGGATTAGATGAAATAGTAAAAAGTATAAAATCTAAAAGGCTTAATAATATAGATTCTCTTGAGGTTAGAAAATTAAAAGGAAGTATTAGAAGAGCAGAATCACTAGCAGCAACAAGATATTTAAGCCTTGAAGATAGTAATGTTCACTTTTTAAATCTTCCTTTTTACGAAACAGGGAAGGTGAAAAAAAATAGTTTATCTGAAGATGATTTAGATATAATGTGCGAATTAATAGAAGAAATTAAACCGCATCAAATTTATGCAGCAGGAGATTTAGCAGATCCTCATGGAACTCATAAAGTATGTTTAGATGCTTTATTTGAATCATTAGAAATTCTTAAGACTAAAGCATATATGAATGATTGCTGGGTTTGGTTATATAGAGGAGCTTGGTATGAATGGGAATCGTATGAAATTGAAATGGCAGTACCTATGAGTCCTGACCAAGTAATAAAAAAACGTCATGCCATTTTTTATCATCAATCTCAAAAAGATGGAGTTATGTTTCAAGGAGATGATGCTAGAGAGTTTTGGGTAAGAGCAGAAGATAGAAACAGATTAACTGCAGAAAAATATCATGATTTAGGTATGGCAAATTATGCAGCAATAGAGGCGTTTAAACGATATCATTTTTAATAAATGAAAGGAACAATATATTATTTACTATTTCTGTTTTTCATTTTCTCTTGTGGTAAAAAAAGCACATTAAAAAGTCCCAAAAATATAGAAGGTACTTGGAAAATGATTTACGCTGAAATTGTAGAAAACGATTCTGTTAAATTAAAGGATTTATCAAATACGACGTTTATAAAAATTATAAATAAGACACATTTTTCATTCTTTAATCAAGAAATTAAAGGAAATAAAAATTTTTATAGTGGAGCTGGATCTTATGTTTTAGAAGGAGAAAAATATACAGAAACATTAGCTTTTACAACAATAGAAGCTATTAAAGATCATCAGTTTTCATTCAAGGTTATAATAAAAGGTGATACTTTAATTCAATCAGGAATAGAAAAGGTTAAAGCAGCAGGTATAAATAGATTTATTATTGAAAAATATATAAAATTGAATAAATGAAGAAAATAATTTTAATTATAATTCTAGGTATTTTTATAGAACATTCTTTTTCTCAAAAAGCATTATCAGAAAAGTATAATTTAATGCCTTGGCCACAAGAAATAGAAGATAATAGTACTCATCTTATTATAAATGAAAAACTAACAATTAGTGTTTTAGGAACTGATTTAAAAAAGAGAGTTCATAAAGCATCAGTAAGTTTTTTAAGAAGGCTTTCTAATAGAACAGGTGTTTTTATTAATACAGGTTTTCCTGTAAAAACAAAAAACGGAACAATAGAGATTAATTTCGAAACTGTATCTAATTTAAATATAGAAAGTGATGAATCATATTCTTTAGAAATTAATAGTAATAAGGTTAAAATTAATGCAAAAACTGATGTTGGAGCTATTAGAGGGTTAGAGACTCTTTTACAGTTGATTAATTTTAATAAAGACAATCATTTTTTTGAAGGTGTAACTATAAAGGATTCACCACGCTTTGTATGGAGAGGATTAATGATTGATGTTGCAAGACATTTTCAACCAATTGATGTCATAAAAAGAAACCTAAAAGCAATGGCATCTGTGAAATTAAATGTTTTTCATTGGCATTTAACAGATGATCAAGGGTTTAGGGTAGAGTCTAAAGTCTATCCAAGATTGCAAGAAATTGCGGCTGACGGATTATTTTATACTCAAGATCAAATAAAAGATGTCGTTGCTTTTGCTTCTGATTTAGGAATTAGAGTTGTTCCTGAGTTTGATGTTCCTGGTCACGCATCTGCAATATTAGCAGCATACCCAGAGTTAGGAAGTAAGGAAGGTTATAACTATGAGGTTGAGCGATTTGCAGGTGTTTTTGACCCGACTTTAAATCCAGCAAAAGAAGTTACTTATCTTTTTTTAGAGACTTTGTTTAGAGAGATAGCTCCGTTATTTCCAGATGAATATTTTCATATTGGAGGAGATGAAAATGAAGGTAAACATTGGAATAAAAATGTTGAAATCAAAGCATTTAAAAGAAAACATAACTTAAAAACAAACCACGATCTACAAACTTTTTTTAATATTAAATTAGAAAAAATATTAAAAAAATTAGATAAAAAGCTAATGGGATGGGATGAGATTTTAACACCATCACTTCCAACGACAGCAGTTATTCATTCTTGGAGAGGTAAACATGAAGGTTTAAAACAAAGTACTTTAATTGAAGCAGCAAAAAAAGGGTATCAAGCTGTGCTTTCTAACGGATATTATATAGATAGAATGTTATCTGTAAAACATCATTATTTAGTAGATCCAATAGGTAACGAAATATTAACGAAAGAAGAATTAAAAAGAGTTTTAGGAGCTGAAGCAACCATGTGGAGTGAATTAGTAACACCACTTACAATTGATTCTAGAGTTTGGCCAAGAACAGCGGCAATTGCAGAAAGATTTTGGTCTTCTAAAGAAGTGAAAGATGTTGATAATATGAGAAAACGATTGAAAGTTGTAAACAATCAATTAGAAGAATTAGGTATTACTCATATAAAGAATAAAGCTGTTATTTTAAGGAATCTTACTAAGAATCAGGATATAAAATCTTTAAAAGTTTTATCAAGAATATACGAACCTTTAAAAGTATATTCAAGAAATAAAGGAGGCACAGAATATAAATCATTTTCACCTTTTACCCTTTTTGCAGATGCTTGTTCTGTAGATGCAGATGATGCAATAACTTTTAATAAAGCAACAGAAAGTTTTTTAAGAAAATATTCAAAAGAAAATAAAGATAAAATTGTTTTTTTATTAAATAAATGGAGTAATAATTACAATGACTTTTTAAAGTTAGAAATGAATCCATTATTAAAAAATATAAAAGAACCTTATAGAGATTTAAACACTGTATCTATATTTCTTTTAAAAGTATTAAGAGATAAAAAAACTCCTAGTTTAAAAGAGCAACGTTTAATTAAAAAGAGTGTTGCTAATTTGAAAAAACCTATGGAAGACACTGAACTTATGATTCATTTATCATTAGAAAAACTAATAAAAAATATTAGTTTAAATGAGTAAAATGAAAAGTAAACAGAAGAAAATATTTTATTATTTAAGTTGTCTTATACTTTTATTTAGTTCATGTAAAAAGGAGAATTGTTATATAGCGTTTGATTTTACAAAAGAATATTTGTTTACTAAAGGTATTGAAGGACCCGCGGTAGATAGTAAAGGAAACCTTTATGCTGTAAATTTTGATAAAGAAGGTACTATTGGAAAAGTGGATAAAAAAGGTAATTCAAGCTTATATACTACGCTTTCAAAAGGAAGTATTGGTAATGGAATTCGATTTGATAAGGAAGACAATATGTATATAGCAGATTATGTTAATCATAATGTATTAATTGTTAAAAAAGATTCAATAAAACCAAGTGTTTATGCTCATAATAAAGATATGAATCAACCTAATGATTTGGTTATATCGCCTTCAGGTATTATATATTTAAGTGATCCGAATTGGTCTAATAATACAGGTAATTTATGGATGTTAAAGAATAACAAAATAGTATTACTTGAAGAAAATATGGGAACAACAAATGGTATAGCAGTTAATCCGTTAGGAACAAAATTATACGTAAATGAATCTCATCAAAAGAAAATTTGGGTATATGATCTTAACGAAGATGGTAGCGTTATAAATAAAAAATTATTTAAAAGTTTTATTGATTTTGGTTTAGACGGTATGCGTTGTGACAAGTTGGGTAATTTATATGTTTGTAGATATGACAAAGGTACTGTAGCTATATTATCACCTAAGGCAGCATTACTACAAGAAGTATCATTAAAAGGAAAAAAACCTACCAATATAACTTTTGGAGGATTAGAAAAAAAACAATGTTTTGTAACAATGGCTGATAGGGGATGTTTTGAATCTTTTTATACTCAAATCAGCGGAAAATCTTTTTAAATATGCAAAATACAATAACCTTAAAAAACATTGCTGTAGAAGCAGGATATTCGATATCTACTGTCTCAAAAGCTTTAAACGATAGTCATGAAATTAGTAATATAACTAAAGAGAAAATAAGAAAAATTGCCTCGTCGTTAAACTATATACCTAATTTTTTTGCACGAAACCTAAAGAGTAAAAAAAACTTTATAATCGGTGTAATTATACCTGATTTTAAAAATGAATTTTTTTACAATTTAGTAAATGGAATAACAGAAGAGACTAGTGATAATAGTCATAGAGTTATGGTTTACCAAACTTGTAATAGCCCAAGAAAAGAAATTAATTATATTAATTTATTATCTGAAGATATAATAGATGGATTAATTGTATGTACTAGTTTTTATTCAGAGAAATATTTAGATGACAATAAAAATTATTTTAATTTTTCACAAAAAAACACACCATTTACTATTGTAAATAAAAAAAATAAAGAGAATATTATGACTGAAAAAGCAAAAGAATATGCTGTTAAATATGGGAAAACATTAGTAAACGATTTAATCGTTCGAATAAAGCAGAATAATATACAATTAAAAGCTTCTTAGGATGATTTTAATAGCTGACAGTGGTTCTACAAAGTGTGATTGGTTTTTGTATGAACTTAAAAGTAATAAGGTAGTTACTAGGTTGCGAACAGAAGGAATAAACCCTTCAGTTTTAAAGAAAAAGCATATTAATGATATTCTTAATAATAGTAAAGAGTTAACCAATTATAAAAATATAATAGAAGCTATATTTTTTTTTGGTGCGGGATGCAATAATAGAAAAGGAGAGAAAAAGGTAAAAGATACTTTTGGTAGTTTTTTTCCTATTTTATCAAGAATAGTAATAAAAGAAGATTTAATGTTGGCGGTTTTGTCTGCATCTCAAAACCCATCAGTAGTATGTATTTTAGGAACAGGTTCTAATTGTTGTTTTTTTAATGGAAAAATAATTGAACAGAGAGTAAAATCAATGGGCTATATTTTAATGGATGAAGGAAGTGGTAACCATTTAGGAAAAGAAGTTTTAAGGAGTTATTATCACAAAGAGCTTCCTGAAGATTTAAAATTTTCTTTAGAAAAAGAGTTTAACTTAAATAGTGATAAAGTAATATCTAAGCTTTATGGATCAAAAATGCCTAATAAATATTTAGCTAAATATGCTCGATTTTTATTTGAAAATATAGAACATCCATATGCTAAAAATATTATAACCTGTTGTATATCAAAATTTATAGATAGTCAGTTGCTTAAGTATGAGTCAGAATTAAAAGAAGTCCCTCTCTATTTTATAGGATCTGTAGGTTATCATGCAAGAGGAATAATTAAGGAAGAGTTAGGTAAAAGAAATATAAATATACCTAAAAAATTTATTAGAAGACCATTAACAGCTTTTATTCAATCTATAAAAGAAGACGAATTATTTTTAAAAAAATTAGAGTAGTTAATAAAACTTTGATTGATAGACTTTGTATTTAAAATGAGTAAATTTGATATTCATCTTATGGAAAAAATAAAAAAAATAGCAGTCATGACTTCAGGAGGGGATTCTCCTGGTATGAATGCGGCAATTAGATCGGTAGTAAGAACATGTGCTTATTATCGTACTGAATGCATGGGAATTTACAGAGGTTATCAAGGATTAATAGAAGGAGATCTAGTTCCTTTTACAGCGCGTAGCGTTAATAATATTATTAATAAAGGAGGAACGATATTAAAATCAGCAAGATCAAAAGATTTCAGAACTAAAGAAGGTAGATTAAAAGCATACGAAAACCTTAAAGAGAATAATGTTGATGCTTTGGTTGTAATTGGCGGAGATGGTTCGTTTACAGGAGGCGTAGTTTTTAACAAAGAGTTCAGTTTTCCTATCATAGGTATACCAGGAACAATAGATAATGACATTTCTGGAACCACGCATACAATTGGGTATGATACAGCTTTAAATACAGCAGTTGAAGCTATTGATAAAATTAGAGATACAGCCTCATCTCACAATAGATTGTTTTTTGTGGAAGTAATGGGAAGAGATGCAGGTTTTATAGCTTTAAATGCAGGAGTAGGAGCTGGAGCAGAAGAAATACTAATACCAGAAGAGAATTTAGGAGTCGAAAGAATGCTAGAGTCTTTAAAGAAAAGTAGAAGAACAGGAAAGTCATCTAGTATAGTTGTCGTTTCAGAAGGAGATAAAACAGGTAAAAATGTTTTTGAATTAGCTGATTATGTAGAAGCGAATTTACCAGAATACGAAGTAAGAGTTTCGGTTTTAGGACACATGCAAAGAGGTGGTTCACCTACTTGTTTTGATAGAGTTTTAGCCAGTAGGTTAGGAGTTAAAGCAGTTGAGCTTTTACTTGATAACCAAACAAATTTAATGGTTGGTTTACAAAATAATAAAATTGTTGCGACTGATTTAGAAAAAGCAATTAAAGGAGAAGATAGTATTGATATGGAGTTATTAAGAGTCTCCGATATCATGACAACATAAAAATTATAATAAAAATAATAAATATGATTAAAATAGGAATTAATGGATTTGGAAGAATAGGTAGAATCGCTTTTAGAGCAGCAATTAACAGAAGCAATGTTGAGGTTGTCGCGATTAACGATTTACTAGATGTAGATTATTTAGCATATTTATTAAAGTACGATTCTGTTCATGGACGCTTTGATGGAGAGATATCTGTAAAAGAAGGGAAGTTAGTTGTAAACGGAAAAGAAATTAGAGTTACATCTGAAAGAAATCCTGAAAATTTAAACTGGAGTGAAGTAGGGGCAGAATATATAATTGAATCTACAGGTTTCTTTTTAACAGAAGAAACAGCAAATTTACATATAAAAGGAGGTGCGAAAAAAGTATTTATATCTGCACCATCTAAAGATGCAAAAATGTTTGTAATGGGGGTTAATCATGCCGAAATGACCAAGGAAGATACAATTATGTCTAATGCTTCTTGTACAACAAATTGTTTGGCACCTTTAGCTAAGGTTTTAAATGAGAAATTTGGAATAGTAGAAGGATTAATGACTACCATACACGCTGCAACATCTGGTCAAGGAGTAGTAGATAGCCCGAATAGAGATAGAAGAAGAGGTAGATCGGTTTTAAACAACTTAATACCTGCATCAACAGGAGCAGCAAAAGCAGTTACAAAAGTAATACCAGCTTTAGAAGGGAAATTAACAGGAATGGCAGTAAGAGTTCCTGTAGCAGATGTTTCTTTAGTAGATTTAACTTTTAAAACCAAAAAATCAACGTCATTAGCAGAAATTAAAGCAGCTTTAAAAGAAGCTTCTGAAGGAGAATTAAAAGGAGTGTTGGGGTATACAGAAGAAAAAGTTGTATCACAAGATTTTGTGTCAGAAACAAGAACATCAATTGTTGATGGAGATGCTTGTTTAGAATTAAACAGTACTTTTTACAAAGTAATCTCTTGGTATGATAATGAGTTTGGTTATGCAACTAAAATTGTTGATTTGCTAGAATATTCGGCGTCTTTATAAAGTAATTATTCATTTAGATTAAAAACCTGTTAGTTATTATAACTAACAGGTTTTTTTATGAAAAGAAGTTTTTATCTTTGTTTATATAATTTATACCAATTCGGATATAAAATGGTTGTAAATAAATATGCTTTAATTTTGGCTATTCCAAGGCTTAAAATTTAAATATAGTCTTAGCTATATTTAAATTTGATAACGAATAATAGTAGAAAAGTAAACTTATTTTACCAATTATATTATGTCAGAATTGGTGTTAGATAAGAAATGTCGTTTTTTTTAAGTTAAAACGACAATTAGAATATAAAAATAAAGAAATGATTAAAATAGGAATTAACGGTTTTGGAAGAATAGGAAGACTGGCTTTTCGATCAGCAATTAATAGAGAGAATATAGAAATTGTAGGGATTAATGATTTATTAGACGTAAATTATTTAGCTTATTTATTAAAATATGATTCTGTTCATGGACGTTTTAAAGGAGATGTAGAAGTTAAAGATGGTAATTTAGTTGTAAACGGAAAAGAAATTAGGGTTACAGCAAATAGAAATCCTGAGGATTTAAAATGGAACGAAGTTGCGGCTGAATATATTATAGAATCAACAGGCTTTTTTACAGATAAAGATAAAGCAGCATTACATATAAAAGGAGGCGCAAAAAAAGTAATTATTTCTGCACCATCAAAAGATGCTAAGATGTACGTTATGGGCGTGAACCATGAAGACATGAAGGTGGGAGAAAATATCATTTCTAATGCTTCATGTACAACCAATTGTTTAGCACCATTAGTGAAAATTATTAATGATGCTTATGGTATGACAGAAGGTTTAATGACAACTGTTCATGCAGCAACATCTACGCAAAGTACAGTTGATGGACCAAATAAAAAATGGAGGAGAGGACGTTCTGTAATAAATAATATTATACCTACTTCTACAGGAGCTGCAAAAGCAGTGACTAAAGTGATTCCAGAAATGTTAGGTAAATTAACAGGTATGGCAGTTAGAGTTCCTGTAGCTGATGTTTCTTTAGTAGATTTAACATTTAAAACGGCAAAAGCAACGTCGTTAAAAGAAATTATGGCAACTTTTAAAGAGGCTTCAGAAAATGAATTTAAAGGAATTGTTGGGTACACTGAAGATGCCGTTGTTTCTCAAGATTTTGTATCTGAAACAAGAACATCGGTCGTTGATGCAGATGCTAGTTTAGAACTAAATGAAAACTTTTTTAAAGTAATTTCTTGGTATGATAACGAATTTGGATATGCTACTAAAATTGTTGATTTATTAGAGTATTCGGCTTCTTTATAATATATTGAGCTTAATTTAATATAGATTCCCGCTATTAGCGGGAATTTTTAGTTAATTTTAAAACTATGGAAATAGCAATTATTGCACATGACGGAATGAAAGCAGAAATGGTTCAGTTTTTAAATGAACAGAAATCTGTTTTACTTCAAAAAAATATAGAATTAATTTCAACAGGAACAACAGGTACTAAAGCAGAAAAAGCAGGGTTTAATGTAACTAAATTTTTATCTGGACCTTACGGAGGTGATGCTCAAATAGCAAGTAGAGTAGCAGAAGGTAAATGTAACATGGTATTATTTTTTAGAGATCCTCATGAAAAACATCCGCACGAACCAGATATTACGATGTTGTTACGTTTGTGTGATGTACATAATGTTCCGCTAGCTACAAATCCTGCAACAGCTGAATTATTAATGAAAGCTATTTAGAATAATCTATACTTATACAAGAAAACCGAAACAAATTGTTTCGGTTTTTTATGATCTTTTTTTTAATTTTCGTATTTAGACAAGTCATGAACTTTTGCTGTTTAACACCAAACAAAAAGATTTATAGAATATGTAAACTTACAGAAATATTTGGACTGAATATTGAAACTGAAAGCCAAATTATTTTATAAGAGTTGTTAGTAACTGTTTTTTATTTATAACTTTTAGATAATTGTGTTAAAACTTGAATAGCTTTACTAGAATCTTTTTTGTCTACAAAAATATGGTCGTGGTAATACCCAGCAATAACATTACAGCTGATATTATTTTTAGCTAGTTCATTCGAAAATAAAGCAGTTAAACCAACTGCTTCCAAAGAAGAATGAATCATTAGAGTAATCCAAGATGCAACATATTCATATTTAAGGTTCAATTCATCGGCTTTTTTTATATCAATGACAATTGTTGTTCCTTCCTTTTCTTTAAATTCATAAATGGGATCTTTTCGGTTAATTTTACTTAAATCTGTTACAGTAGTAAATACATATTCTCCTTCATTAAGCTTAGGAGTCATTCCTTTTATTAATTCTGATATGTTTGTTTCTCCTGTCATTTAATTTGCTTTTTTATATTTTATTAGTGAAATTAAATATACAATTGTTCATATACCTTCCTGTATAATAAAGGGTATGTATTTAATAAGCACTGAAGCTAAATAAGTCATAATCGCTCCGATTAGATTTAATAGTATAAAAGTTAAATAGTTATTATTTAGTTTGCTAATAATATTTAATATGTATGCTAGTAGTATTTGAAAAACACTACTAAATCCAATTCAATCAATATTACTGATTTATTCTTTTTTTTAAACTTTTCTACTCCAATGAATTATATTCAATATTATTGAAATTTATCTGAAAAGTTAAGAGTTAACCTTAAATTTTAACGGTTATTTAATGGCGATCATACTTATTTCTACATTAACAAACTTAGGTAAGTTAGCAACTTCAACAGTTTCTCTCGCAGGTGCTGTCTCCTCATTAAAATAGTTAGCATAAACACTATTTATTTTAGTGAAGTTATTCATATCTGAAATGAAAATAGATGATTTTACAACATTTTCAAAAGTCATTTCAGCGGCAGCTAAAACTTCTTTCATGTTCTCCATTACTTGTTTTGTTTCTATTTCAATAGAATCCATCACTAATTCTCCTGTTTCTGGGTTTAAAGCAATTTGACCAGAAGTATATAAAGTATTTCCGCTTAATACAGCTTGATTGTATGGTCCGATAGGAGCAGGAGCTTTACTTGTAGTTATAATTTTTTTCATTATGTAAAATATTAAAGTTGTGTTTGTTTGTTATTAGAATAATACTCTATCTGGTGGCTTATTTTTATCCCATTTTAAATCGCTTAAGACAGATGATTTTACCCCAATAAAGAAATTATATGAAGAGTTTATACCGAAAGGAGTCCAATTAAAATTTAAACGCCAGCTATCTAAATCTCTTGAGAAAGAAAGTCGAGTATAGGTAAAAGCATTATCTTTAATATCGTAACCAGAAGAAAAACCAACTTTCCATTTAGGAGACAGTTCAACATCTCCACTAAACATTAAAGAGTTTGTTGCAACACTACTGATAAGACCGTTATTGGTGTAATTCATTGCGTAGGCTAAGTTTAATTTCCAAGGGATTTTAGCCTTATACAGTTGAGTTTTTTTAGTTTTAGTTTCAGAATTATTAGAAAAATCGTTTGTAGCAGGTGTGTTTTGCCCAAATACATCAGGTGTGTCTTGCGCTCCATTACCACTTTTTTTAGAAGTATCTTTCTTCTCTCCATCTTTTTTCTTCTCAAAATCTTTGCTAGATAAAGAGTAGTTAGCGGTAACTCCTACATTGGTTAATCTTAATATACTTGGGTTAAATTTGTTAATGTAATTTCCTTTACTATCTATTTGGTAAGGATCAAAACGAGCAGTTACATTTAAAGCCAATTTATCTTTAAATAAACGAGTTCCTGCATTTGCATTTAACGGGCTCCAACGTAAACTATCTTTGGTGATATCATAACTCGTACTAAAGTTTAAATTATTTAAAAGAGTTATTTTTTTATCTTCCTCATCACTATCAGGGTCTTTAGGGGCTACTTTAGCCTCTAAAACATTGTTAACAGAAATATTAATAGAGTTACTTACGCCACTACCAGGTACTCCGTATATTCCTCCTTCAAAAGGAGAATAAGTTAATAAATCATTAGGGTCTGCATTCTGCTGTGTTTGTAAATTGTAATTTTCAGCAAAGTTAGGCCTATATCCATAAGAAATAGTAGGTCTAATAGTGTGTCTAATAGCTTTTAAACGACCTTTTTTAAAGTTAAAAGTTCCATAAATGTTGGTTGATAAGGATACTCCAAAATTATATTCATGAAAACGATTAAAACCACTTATTGTATCATTAACAACAGCACCAAAATTACCTTTAGCATCTATAGCGTTAGGATCGTAACTTTTATTAATTTTATCAAAATACCAAACATCTTTATAACTAACACTTGGTGATAAAGTAAAATATTTAAAAGCTTTTAAATTAGTGTTTGTACTTAAATTATGTTGAATCCCTTTTTTAGCAGTTTTAAACATTTTAGAAGTAAAGAATTCATCATCAGTTGTGGTAATTCTATAATCTCCTTGCATACTATAGTTTAATCCCATTTTTTGAATAGGATTTTTCTTTACGCCTCCTTTACCTGTAAACGGATAAATACGATCCATATTTAATTGCAATGAAGGCAATGTCATTGTAATGGCTTGCGTATTGGTGTTTTGTGAATGTGTTGCAGTAACATTCATGTTAAATGGTGTACCTACAAACTTTTTGTAATAAGAGATAGAAGAACTTAAGGTGTTGGTTAAAAACTGAGAACTGTTAAGTTCATTTAAAGATTGCCTGTAATAGGTACTACTACCTAAGTTTACAGAAGCCGAAAACCTTGAATTTGGACTAGATTTAGTATCTTGACTATGACTCCAACGAATATTAAAGTTTGAAGATTTACTATAATTACTTAAACCACGAATACCTTGTATCACATTTTCAAAACGCGTACTAAAGCTACCGCTAAATTTATAACGAACATAATAGTTTGAATCTGCTCTTAATCCCCAACTTCCGTTAGTATATATGTCTCCTAAAACACTTAAATCAAAATAATCACTTAAGGCAAAATAGTATCCTCCATTTTGTAAAAAGAAACCTTGATTGTTGCTATCTCCCCAAGATGGAATAAGAAAACCAGAAGTTCTTTTATCAGACATAGGAAAATAAGCAAATGGTAAAAATACAGGTGTAGGTACATCTGCTATTACCAAGTTACTACCGCCAATAATTATTTTTTTACCCGGAACTAATTTTGCTTTATTTGTTTGAATATAATAATCTGGTATTTTCTTTTTTGAAGTTGTAAAACGTAACTGACGCATATATATAGTAGAATCATTTACACGTTTTGTTTTTTTTGCATACGTTATAATTCCACTCTGATCTGTTTTTACACCGTAAACTAATGCTTTTTTTGTTTTAAAGTTAAATAAGATAGAATCTTGTTCCGATTCTTGGTCTGATTGTTTAAATACTGGACGTTGATGGTATCCTAAACTATCTTTAATACCTTTAGCAGAAACAGTGTTGTTTTTATAATCAAGAACAATTATACCAGCCTTTAAATCAATATCAGTATAAATTACTTGTGCTTCATTATATAAGGTAACAGTTTTGTTTTTTGCATTTTGTATTGTATAATCTTTAGCGTTATGAGTTATAATTCCATCAATAACCTCTTTAGGTTTTATAGAATCGTTAGCTATAGAATCTTTTTTTAAGTTTAAAATACTTTCTTTTTTTAAATCGATTAAAGTGTCTTTAGATATATTTAATGCAGGCTGTGTCTTAGGTTTTTGCTTAGAAACACTTGCTTTTTTAATATCTTGAGCTATACTTAATTGAAAGTAAAAAAGAGATATAATTAAAAGTATGTAAGTTAGATTTGTTCGCAATTTTATAAATACTATTTTTGTGTTAAATTAAAAACTTTGGCGTACTATTTGAATGCCTTAAAGTAAAATTCAAAAATAGTTAAATTTTATTGATGGAATTCTTAAAATTAAGTAAATATAATCTTGTGAAAATATTTTTTTTATTTTTAACCTCAATCTTCTTTTTGTTGGGGTTTTCAACTACAGTTTCTGCGCAAAAAAAATATACTGTTGTCTTAGATGCTGGTCACGGAGGTAAAGATAGTGGCGCTTCTAGAGGTAATTATAAAGAAAAGAAAATAGCATTACAAGTAGTGTTAGATTTGGGTAAAGAGTTGTTAACAGCTAAAGATATAAAGGTAATTTATACTCGAAAAACTGATAATTTTATTGAATTACATAATAGAGCTAAAATTGCAAATACAAAAAAAGCAGACTTATTTGTATCAATACATTGTAATGCGAATAACTCAAGTAAACCACATGGAGCAGAAACTTATGTGCTCGGTTTAAACGGAAATAAAGAAAACCTTGAGATTTCTAGAAAAGAAAACGCGGTAATTTTATTAGAAGATAATTATAAACAAAATTATGATTATGATCCTAATTCACCTGAGTCATTAATAGGTTTGTCTGTTTTACAAGAAGAGAATTTAGATCTAAGTTTAGGGTTTGGTGGTTTAGTACAAACAAACTTTAAGAGCTTAAAGCGTTATAATCGTAAAGTAAAACAAGCTAATTTTTTAGTGTTAAGAGAAACCGTAATGCCAAGTGTATTAATTGAATTAGGTTTTTTATCAAATAAAACAGAGGGAAAGTTTTTAAACTCAAGAACAGGACAAATTAGAATGGCTAAGGCTATTGCGAAAGCGATAAAAAAGTATATAAATAGATTAAAGTTAAATAAGGTTCAAGATAATTACATAGCAAAAACAGAAAAGAAAAGAACACCTCTTAAAGTAGTTGTAAAACCAAAGAAAAATACCGTTGTAAAGAAAAAGAATACAACGAAGAAGGTTGTTGCAAAGAAAGTTGTAAAAAAGCCAGTAGAAAAAGTTGTTGCTAAAAAAATAGCATCAGGAATACGATTTAAAGTACAAATAGCAGCTTCAAGAAAATACATAAAAGAAGCTAGTTATAATTTTAAAGGTTTAAAAAATGTAGAGTTAATGTTTATAGATAATTATTATAAATATTATTACGGTAGTACGGCTGTTTATACAGAAATTAAAAAAGTATTGATAGAAGCAAAAAAAGTTGGTTATAAAGATGCTTGGGTAGTTGCTTTTAAAGATGATCAAAAAATTTCGATAAAGGAAGCCCTTAAAAACCTTTAATTTAGAGAAATTCTATATTTATACTCACAAAATTATTAGTATTTTCGTGCTATAATTTTTCTATGATGTCAAAAGAACTTAAAACAGGTATAGTTGCTGTAGTAATTATAGCTTTATTTATTTGGGGATATAACTTTTTAAAAGGTCAAGATTTGTTCAACGGAAGTAGTAGACATTTCTTTGTTGAATATAAAAATATTAATGGATTAAACGAAGCTAGTTTAGTAACAATAAACGGTTTAAAGGTAGGAAAGGTAGATAATATATCTTTCAATTCAACAGCTGAGAAAAAAGGACTTTTATTAGTTAAGATTTCTTTAGAAAATGAATTTAATTTTTCTAAAAATAGTATTGCTAAAATTTATTCAGCCAGTTTAATGGGAGGGCAAAATTTAGCGATAGTTCCGAAATATGATGGGGAAGTTGCTGTTTCTGGTGATTATTTACAAGGAGAAGTAGAATCAGATCTTTTTTCTTCAGTAGGAGAAAAATTAAACCCTATTCAATCAAAACTACAAAATGTATTGGTAGGAGCCGATTCTCTGTTATTAGGAATAAATCAGGTACTAGATGAAAAATCACGTAGAAGCTTAAATAGAAGTATTCTAGGTTTAGAAGGTACCATTTATGGAGTTAGAAAAACACTAACATCAGTAAATAAATTATTAGTTGACAATAAAGGTAATTTAGATTCGACTTTTAAAAATGCTAAAAAAATAACAGATAATTTCTCTAAAGTATCTGATGATTTAGCAAAATCTAATATAGGCGCAACAGTTAAAAAACTAGAAAATACATTAACAAATGTAAATGGTTTAATAGCTAATATTAAGTCAGGTAAAGGAACTTTGGGTAAGTTAATGACAGACGAAAAAATGTATACAAACTTAACCAATGCCTCTAAAGAAATGGAAGAGTTGTTACGAGAAATGAAGTTAAATCCAAAACGATTTGTTCATTTTTCATTATTTGGAAAGAAAGCAAAACCATTTAATGATAAAAATAGTACCAAAAATGTAAGTACTAAGTAAGCTTACATATTAATCTTAAAATAAACTTAATAATTAAAGAACGATGGAGAAAATTTTACCAAACATCTTTTTTGCAATCATTTTAATCGCAGGTCTTGGGTACTTTGTAATGAATGTTCGAAAATTAGTGAGAAACATTAAACTAGGAAAAGACGTCGATAGGACTGATAGAAAACCTGAGCGTTGGAAAAATATGGCTAAAATAGCCTTAGGCCAATATAAAATGGTTCGTCGCCCTGTTTCTGGTATTTTACATATAGTCGTATATGTAGGATTTATTTTGATTAATATCGAAATGCTAGAAATTGTTATAGATGGTTTATTTGGTACACATCGTGTTTTTCAACCAATAATAGGAGATACTATTTATGGTTTTTTAATCGGAAATTTTGAAGTTTTGGCTGCTTTAGTTTTTGTAGCAGTTGTTATTTTTTGGTTTAGAAGAAATATTGAAAAGGTAAAGCGTTTTTGGAGTAAAGAAATGACTGGATGGCCTAAGAATGATGGAAACATTATTTTATATTTCGAAATGGTACTAATGTCATTATTTTTAATAATGAATGCTACTGACGTTAACTTTCAAAAGGCAGGAGTAGGTAATGTAGTTTCTCAATTTATAGCACCTTGGTTTCAAAGTTTTTCACATGAAGAACTACACATAATAGAAAAAGCATCTTGGTGGGTACATATAATAGGTATTTTAATTTTCTTAAATTATTTATATTACTCTAAACATTTACATATTTTGTTAGCATTTCCAAATACATTTTTTGCTAATTTAAAACCAAAAGGACAGTTTAATAACTTAGAGGCGGTTACTAAAGAAGTGAAAATGATGATGGATCCAAGTGCCGATCCATATGCAATGCCAGAAGAAGGAGCAGAAGAAGAAGAACCAGCAAAATTTGGAGCATCTGATGTTACCGATTTAAATTGGGTACAGTTAATGAACGCGTATACATGTACCGAATGTGGGCGTTGTACATCATCATGTCCTGCAAATTTAACAGGAAAAGAGTTGTCTCCTCGTAAAATTATGATGGATACCCGTGATCGTATAGAAGAAGTAGGAAAAAATATAGATGCAAACAACGGTACTTTTAAAGATGATGGAAAGCAGCTATTAAACGATTATATTTCACCAGAAGAATTATGGGCATGTACAAGTTGTAATGCATGTGTACAGGAATGTCCTATAGGTATTGATCCTTTATCTATTATTATGGAAATGCGTCGTTATTTGGTAATGGAAGAATCTGCAGCACCACAAGAATTAAATGCAATGATGACCAATATTGAAAACAACGGAGCGCCTTGGCAGTATAGTCAACAAGATAGATTAAACTGGAAAGACGAATAAAACTGTTTTTCAAACCAAAAGAATAAAAAAGAAGCATATCAATTAAAAAATATAAAATTATGAACGTACCAACAATGGCAGATATGATGGCTCAAGGAAAACAACCAGAAGTGTTGTTTTGGGTAGGAGCAGCAGGAAGTTATGATGATAGAGCCAAAAAAATAACCAAATCGTTTGTGAAAATATTAAACATGGCAGGTGTTGATTTTGCTGTGTTAGGAACCGAAGAAAGCTCAACAGGTGATGCAGCTAAGCGTTCAGGAAACGAATTTTTGTTTCAAATGCAAGCAATGATGAATATTGAAGTTTTAAACGGATATGAAATAAAAACAATTGTTACTTGTGATCCACATTCATTTAATACTCTAAAAAATGAATACCCAGAATTAGGAGGGAAATATGAAGTATATCATCATACACAATTTATTAGTAAATTAATAAGTGAAGGTCGTTTATCAATAGAAGACACTAATTTAAAAGGAAAAAGAGTAACATACCATGATCCATGTTATTTAGGTCGTGCAAATGATGTATATGAAAGTCCGAGAGACTTAATTCGTCGTTTAGGAGTAAAAATGACAGAGATGAAACGTCATAAATCTACAGCATTATGTTGTGGAGCAGGAGGAGCACAAATGTTTAAAGACGCTGAAAAAGGAACAAAAGAAATTAATGTTTTACGAACAGAAGATGCTTTAGAAACAAACCCACAAATTATAGCAACTGGGTGTCCGTACTGTAATACAATGATGACAGACGGAATAAAGTTTAAGCTCAAAGAAGATCAAGTTGTTGTAAAAGATATTGCGGAGTTAATTGCAGAGGCAAATAATTTATAGCTTAAAAAATATAAAGATGCCTTTAATAGATAATGATGAATTTCTTGAAATGTGTAATGAATTAGACAGGTTAAAAGAAAATGAAAAAGATTTAAAAAAAGGATATATAGATTTAAAGTTAGAAAATACTAAAATTAACAACCATAATAAAAAAAGAAGCATAATTATGCTTCTTTTGATAACAACTTTTTTATTACTATTAGCATATTTATATAACAAGCATATTAAATATACAGCTGTTAATAAACAAAAATATAAGTTAGAAAACTTATTAAACAATACAAGTAAAGAAGTAGTAAAAGAAGAATTTTTAACGACAGATAAAGTTTTTTTTGCTGTTCAAATAGAAAGCCTTAAAGATTATAATATAACAGAAGAAAACGCTATAAAACCAGGTAAAATAAGAAAACTATCTAGTGATGCTGAAATTAATTCAAATGCATATGTTGCTGGAGAGTTTTATACCTATAATAAAGCTAAAACACTTAGAGATAAAATTAAAAAAATAGGTGTAAATGATGTATCAGTAATCGCTTTACATGAAGGAAAAAAAATATCATTAAGAAACGCTTTAAAATTATTAGAAAACTAAGATACTTTAAGTATACATAAATGTAAAAGGAAAGGTTTTAATCTTTCCTTTTGTGTTTTAATTATTTAAAAATATTATTTACAATAAATGAAAAACTACATAAAAGCAGCACGTTTACGAACTTTACCACTATCAATATCAGGAATTATTGTTGGAAGTACATTAGGTTTTAATAACGTAATGTATGCTGATAGTACAAAGACATTATTTGAAACACCAATTTTCTGGTTAGCTATCTTAACAACTATAGGGTTTCAAGTATTGTCAAACTTTGCAAATGATTATGGCGATGGTATAAAAGGTACTGATGATAATAGAGAAGGAGAAGCACGAATGGTCTCATCAGGTGCTATTACTCCAAAACAAATGAAAATGGCAATGATAATTACAGGTGCTATAACTTTAGTCGTAGCACTATTACTTATTTATGTTTCTTTCGGAAAAGATAATTTTTTATATTCAGTAATTTTCTTTGGGCTAGGAGTTACATCTATTGTTGCAGCAATTAAATATACAGTAGGTAAATCAGCTTATGGTTACAGCGGGTTCGGAGATGTATTTGTATTCGTGTTCTTTGGATTATTAGCCGTAGTTGGTACTTATTTTTTATATACCAAAAATTTAAATTTTATTATTTTCTTACCAGCAATAACAGTTGGGTTATTAAGTACCGCAGTACTTAACTTAAATAACATGAGAGATAGAGTAAATGATGCAAAAGTTAATAAAAATACATTAGTAGTTAAAATTGGAGCCAAGTTTGCTAAGTATTACCACTACGCTTTAATACTAGCTTCCTTTTTGTTTGCAGTAGCATATGTTATCATTACATTTCATTCACCAATGCAGTTTTTATTTATAATAGCTTATTTACCAATATTAAAACACCTAATATTTGTTTATAAAAATAAAGAAGAAGTACTATTAGACGGTGAATTAAAAAAAGTAGCATTAAGTACCTTTTTGTTTGCAATACTTTTTGGTATAGGGAACATTTTGTAAATTCCCAATAAAATAAAAAACATGAAAAATTTATTAAAAATTGCGCTAGTATTTTTACTTTTTATAAGCTGTAGTAACGAAGGGAAAGTAACACATAGTAATTTTGGAACAGAAGAATTAATAGAAAATTTTATTGAACCTACAAATAAAAAAAATATAACCGAAGTAGTAGAACGAAAGCTTATAAAAAAAGGAACGATCTCTTTTGAAACAGATAGTTTAGTAAAAACCAGAAAGCACATACTAAAAGTAACAAAAATATACAAAGGATATATTTCTGAAGACAGTGAAAACAAATCTTACAATAAAATAAATACAAACATTACTGTAAGAATACCTATTAATAAATTCGATCAATTTTTAGCAGACGTATCATCAAAAGTAAAAAATTTTGATAGTAAAAACATTACAACAAGCGATGTAACTGAACAGTTTTTAGATGTGCAATCACGTTTAAAAGTAAAGAAAAAACTAGAAGAACGTTATACTCAATTATTATCGAAAACAAAATCGGTAAAAGAAATTTTAGAAGTAGAAAGAGAATTAAGTACTGTTAGATCAGAAGTAGAATCAATCGAAGGACGTTTAAAGTATTTACAAAATCAAACATCATTTTCAACACTTCACATCCATTTTTACAAAAAAGAGATAAGCAAGTCACCAACCAGAAGTTTTGGAAATAAATTAGGGAATGCATTTTTAAATGGAGTAGATAATATTAAAGATTTCTTTTTAGGATTAGTAAATATTTGGCCATTTATCCTTTTAGGTATTGGTGCATTTATTTTTGTAAAAAGAAGACTTAAAAAAAAGAAATAAATATATTTAATTTTATAGAATAAAAATGAAAGCAGTAAAAATAGTTTTAGGAATTGTAACCGCATTGGTACTGGTATTTCTTTTAACAGGAGTAATTGTTACAGAAGTTAAGTATACCGCTGAAATAGAAATAAACAAACCTATAAACGAGGTTTTTAAAAATTTCGAAAATGTTGACTTCATGAAAAAATGGTTGCCAGAAGTTAAATCGATAGAACCAATTGAAGAAAAAGTGGGAGTAGTAGGTAGTACTTATACAATGACTGTTATTAACCAAGGACAAGAAATGAAAATGGTTGAAAAAATAACAGCATATATACCTAATGAAAAAATGACATTTCAGTTTGATTCTGACCAAATGACTAAAATTGATGACTATAATTTTATAGCAAATGGTAATAAAACAAAAATGATACAAAATTGCAGTGTAAACAGCAAATCATATATAACAGCATGCTTATTTCCTTACTTTAAAGGAACTTTTAAAAACTTAAGTTTAAGTTATATGAAACGATTTAAAGAAGAAGTAGAAAAATAAACATTTTGGCGTTCGAGCGGGCTTTACATTACAATCTTTTGTTCGTACCTCACAAAAGGATTTTCATTGCAATCCCTAACGCAAACCAACAATAATCAACGATGATAAAAGCAACCTATCATAAACATCTTCTTAAATTTAAGCAAGCAAGCGGAACATCTCGCGGAATTTTAAGAACTAAAGAAACTTGGTTTATAAAACTATCAAAAGATAACAAGCAAGGTTTTGGAGAATGCGGATTGTTTAGAGGTTTGAGTATTGATGATACACCAAATTACGAAGAAAAACTAAAATGGGTTTGTAAAAATATTAATCAAGGGTTAGAAATATTATTGTTAGAAACTACTCACTTTCCGTCTATTCAATTCGGATTAGAGCAAGCTTTTTTATCTTTACAAGCAGATAATCCGTTCGAGCTATTTCCTTCAGACTTTACAAAGGGAAAACAAAATATTCCGATTAACGGATTAATTTGGATGGGAGATAAGTCTTTTATGCAGCAGCAAATAAAAGATAAGCTAGCACAAGGTTTTTCAACGATTAAAATGAAAATTGGAGCAATAGATTTTGATACAGAAATAAATCTATTAAAATCTATTAGAAATCAGTTTTCCGCAGAAGAAATAACCTTACGAGTAGATGCAAACGGAGGATTTACACCAAACGATGCCTTAGAAAAGTTAAAACGATTGTCTGAATTAGAAATACACTCAATCGAACAACCTATAAAACAAGGGCAATGGCAAGAAATGGCAAGTTTGTGTGAAAAAACACCACTACCAATAGCTTTAGATGAAGAGTTGATAGGTGTTTTTACATCCGAAGAAAAAGAAAAGTGTATTCAAACAATTAAACCCCAGTATATTATTTTAAAACCAAGCTTAGTTGGTGGTTTTAAAGGGAGTAAAGAGTGGATTTCAATAGCAAAAAATTACAAAGCAGATAATTGGATAACATCAGCATTAGAAAGCAATGTAGGATTAAATGCAATAGCACAATTTACACACATATTAAATAATCCTTTGCCGCAAGGGTTAGGAACAGGAGGTTTATTTACTAATAATTTTAGTAGTCCGTTAGAAGTCTCAAATGGTAGTTTGGGCTATAATAAACAAAAAGAGTGGGAGTTTAATTTAGATTAACATGATTTTGAATTTCTTTAAGAATCTTATCATACATTATAAATAACATATGAATTTTATACAACAAGCATATAAAGGAAGAAATAGTTGGCCGTATTATTTGGGAGGTATTTTGGTAGTCATATTCGGTTGGCAATTTGTAGGAATAATTCCTTTAACAGTTACAGCAGCATTACACTCATCAGATATTGGAGAGTTTACTCGTGCAGCTAATGATAGCTTTATGGGGTTAGGAATAAATAAAAACTTATTCTTGTTCGTAATGATACTAATGTTTGCTGTTGGATTACTTTTTTTATTTTTAACAATAAAATATATTCATAAAAGAGCTATAAAAACATTGATAACAAGTAGAGCTGTTATTGATTGGAAACGATTTTGGTTTGGGTTTATAACTTTCGGAATCGTAGCCTTAATAGTAACATTTTTAGGTATATTCTTATCACCAGAAAATTATACGTGGAATTTTAAACCCGTTCCGTTTTTTACCTTAGTAGCAATTTCATTTTTATTTTTACCATTGCAAACAAGTTTCGAAGAATTACTGTTTAGAGGATATTTTATGCAAGGGTTAGGAACTTGGTTTAAAAACAGGTGGGTACCATTAATTATAACATCAGTAGCATTTGGTTTATTGCATGGAGCAAATCCAGAAGTTGAAAAATTAGGATATATTTCTATGGTATTTTATATAGGAACAGGATTCTTTTTTGGTATTGCAACTTTAATGGATGAAGGAACAGAGTTAGCTTTAGGCTTACATGCAGTAAATAACATTATAGCGGCATTTTTAGTAACTACAAATTGGACTGTTTTTCAAACAGATGCATTGTTTATAGATATTTCAGAACCATCGGTAGAAGTAGAAATGTTTTCTTTAGTATTTGTAATTTATCCACTAATGTTGTTTTTATTTTCTAAAAAATATGGCTGGAAAAACTGGAAAGAAAAGTTATTTGGCAGCATAGAAAAACCAGCCTAAGGGTTATTATGAGATCTAAGAATGAAGTGGTTTTTAATTAGTTAATTACTTTATTTTATTTAAAATCGGAGAATGAAAAATCAGATTCATAAAAATTTTAACTTAAACGGAAAATCATTTTTATCAGAAGATGAGTTAATTGATTTTTCTAAAACTATTTCAAACTCTGTAGTTACTTTTTTAACTGATTGGTTTAATGATAATGATTTTGTAATTGTGCAAACCTCAGGATCTACCGGAAAACCCAAACCAATTGCTTTAAAAAAAGAGTTTATGAAAAACTCTGCTTTAGCTACTGGAGCATTTTTTAATTTAAAAGAAAATACAACAGCGTTGTTGTGCTTATCTACCGATTATATTGCAGGTAAAATGATGTTAGTTCGTGCATTAACTTTAGGTTGGCAGTTAGATATTATAACAACAGAAGCAAGCCCTTTAAAAGAAGTAAAGAAGCAATATGATTTTTCGGCAATGGTTCCGTTACAATTACGAAACTCACTAAACGAATTACATAGAGTAAATAAATTGATTGTTGGTGGAGGCGTAGTGTCTAACGATTTAATTGATGCTATTCAAAATATTTCAACAAAAGTATTTGCAACTTATGGTATGACTGAGACCATTACTCATATCGCTGTAAAAAAATTAAATAATTTTACGTCATTAAAAGGAGAAACGAAACAGCAATCTTTTTATGAAACCTTACCTAATGTGAAAATTGATGTAGATGCTAGAAGTTGTTTAATTATTGAAGCACCAAAAGTATCATCAGAAATAATTAGTACGAATGATGTAGTTAAAATAATTTCTGAGACTAAATTTGAATGGTTAGGTCGTTATGATAACGTAATAAACTCTGGAGGAGTGAAACTGCATCCTGAAAAAATAGAAGAAAAATTATCACAAATAATAACAAAGCGTTTTTTTGTTATCGGTGTTCCTGATACTATTTTAGGAGAAAAATTAATTTTAATTGTAGAAGGAACAAAGGGAACAATTGATTATAGCTTACTTAGTAATTTAACTAAATATGAAATTCCAAAAAAGATTTATTTTTTAGATAAATTTATAGAAACAGCAACAAAAAAAATACAACGAAAAAAAACATTAAAACTTTTATCTATATTTTAAAATCCCCGCACCTTTGAAGCGGGGGAGTCTATTTGCAACGCACATAATTAGATATTCTGTTTTTTACTAAATTATAGGAGGTTAAAACTTAAAAATATTAAGTTTTGTCTTTAAAATAATCAGGCTTCCAAATCAGATTTCCAAAAATAATTTTTAATTTATCTTTTTTAGTTCTACAGATTTTAACATCTTTCCAAATATTTTTGTACTCAATAAAATTTATCATTATTGGATTATTTGTTTTGATATTCTTCGTAAGTCCATACACAACTTTTTCTTCCTCTCTTTGAAAAGTTCCAAATAATTTATCCCAAATAATTAAAAACCCACCATAATTTTTATCTAGATATTTATTATTAGAACCATGATGCACACGGTGTACAGAAGGAGTATTAAATATTTCATCTAACCAACCCAATTTACCAATACGTTCGGTATGAATCCATGTTTGAAATTGTGCTACTAAAATTAAACTTACAATAGCCTGAAAAGGAGAAAAACCAATTAATATCATTGGAATTAAGAAAATCCATTCAAAAAGGCCTTCAACAATACTAAGCCTAAAAGATACTGTTAAATTATAATCTTCTGATGAATGATGTACACTATGGCTTGCCCACAAAATACGATGTTCGTGTTCTAAACGATGCATCCAATAATAAGTAAAATCAGCTACAAAAAATGCAATTATCCATGTAAAAACATTCATAGGGATGTTTAGTGGAGTTATCCAATGAAATAACATTAAACAAATAACACCTACCGAACCTATAATTGTTTTTTCTAGTAGTTGGTTTATTAAAAAAATAATAAAGTTTGCTCCAGAATCTTTCCATCGTCGTTCTTTAGATGAAAAAAAATCAAGTAAAACTTCCAAAATTATCAATCCTAGATTAAATAAAAAAAAGTAAACTACAAATGTCATTATTTCAGAGGCTTCGAAAAGAGATATTAGTTTTGAGAAACTCATAATGGGTATATATTTAATATGAATAATTTATTTTAAACGTTTCCATATTTCTGTATCTGAATACCCCAAAACGGAATAACTAACATTTAAAGTGTTTTCGTTTTTAAGAAGTAGATTGGCTTTAAATTCATAATCTAAACCATTATCATTATATATATAGATTGCTTTTCCATTTCCGTTATTTAAAGTTATATTTTTCATAACTAAAGATTCATATTTACCTTTTTTTCCGTTATCATCTTTAATAAATACGGAATAACATTTTAGTTTTTCTTTCACATATTTAAATTGATATGTAATATAAACGTTCTCATTATTATCTTTATAATTAGTTTCCCATTTACCTGTTAGTACGTCATTAGTTTGAGCTTTAAGTACTGTTGTTGCTATTAGTAGTACTAAAATTGTTACTGTTTTTTTTATTGTGTTCATTTTAAATTGTTGTTAATTTAACAACACAAAAGTATTGGGAGGATTTTTAAAAAGTGCGTTTCCCTATAATACCAAACATAAAAGAAAGTCTTATTATAACGGCAAAAGACAAATTTTAGATAGAATTATGTGCCTTTTTAAACGCTGTGGGGGTTAGTGAAGTGTTTTTTTTAAATGCTGAATAAAATGCAGCTTTACTATTAAAACCTACATCTAAAGAAATTGCAAAAATGGTATCTGGTTTTGGTTGAAGCAGCTTTTTTTTCGCTTCTTCAATTCTAAAACTATTAATAAAATCAGGAAAACTCATTTGAGCGTTTTGATTTATAGCTTGAGAAATATGATGAATTGATTTTCCTGTTTTTTCTGATAATATATTCAGTTTTAGATCAAACTCTAAATACAATTTTTCATTTTTCACTAAATAATTAATTTCATTAAAAAGCTCTGAAGAATCTATTAATGATGATTTGGTATATTTATTTTTAGTAGCTTTTGGTAAATCTTCAAAATTACCAGTAAAAGCAAATACAGGAAAGTGCATAATAGAAAAAGTAAAAACGAAAAAGAAAATAGAAATAAGCAATGTTTCAAATTTCATATAAGCAACATAGCTTTCAAATACTTTTGGATTGTTTATTCTAAAGCTTCCTACAATTTCACTTATAAAAGTGCCTAATTGCAATAATACAAATGCAATTAGTACTAATTTTATCCATTTATATTTAAATACCTCACTTTCATTTAAATCTACAATAAAAGGTGATTTGTATAGCCTTAAAAACGCTAGTGCAAATAACAAAATATTAATAAAGCTTGTTGTAATATATTCTAATTCTAACCATTCATTATAATTAGATTTAGATACAAACTCCATGAATTCTTGTAATGAATTATATTCAAAAAGGGGAAAAAAGAAAGCCCAACGAAAAATGGTATACCCAACAACAATTAAGATTCCCTTTTTTTGATTGACTGTTGTGTTTGTAAATAAAACAACGAAATAATAGAGAAGAAAACCTAATAAGTGAGTAAATAAATATGAGACACCAAAATAAGATGTATTGCCTTTATTATTTATTATAATGTAGTAATCGAATGCAGTAAATGTATAGATTAAAACAATCATTGCTAAAACGATTCTAATCTTTTTATTTTTTCCTAAACCTGATTTTTTAAATAAAATAAAAATCAATAATAAAAAGCCTATTATTTGGCTTAATAAAGGTGTGATGTCTAATACATTCATCTAACAAAAATAGTATTTTGATAATAATAAATCAGGAAAAAAAGCAACCTTAAATACGTTACTTTTCCCCCTGTAAATCCTTAGATGTGATTCTAATTAATTATTAAAATCTATAAGATAACAAAAATTGAAATACTTTATTTTTATGCTTACCTGGTGCTTTTGTGATATCTTTTAAACCTAAGTTATAACGCGCTCCAATACCAATAGTTTTACTTATTTGATAGTTAAGTCCGATTACTGCTGATAAATCTAGTTTTTTGTAATTACTCTTAGCTAGAGTTCCTCCAGATTTACTTAATAAATAACCTACTTGCGGACCAGCTTCAATACTAATTTTGTTAATTAGAGAGAACTTTGCTAAAACAGGCATATTTATATAATTTAATTTTAACTTGTTTGAGCCAAATTTAGCGCCTTGTTTAGAGTAAAGTAATTCTGGTTGAATAGAAAATTTATCTGACATTTTAAACTCAGCAAAAACGCCTATAGCCATTCCAAGTTTATTTTTACCATTATTAATTTTTGATAAATTTACTCCACCTTTTATCCCAAAAATAGTAGTATTATCTGATTGCGCATTAATCGTAGTATTTCCTATAAATAGTAGTGATAATACTAAGACTCCTTTTTTTAATAAATTCATAGTTCTTTGTTTTAA
This sequence comes from Tenacibaculum ovolyticum DSM 18103, assembly GCF_000430545.1. Lineage (GTDB taxonomy): Bacteria > Bacteroidota > Bacteroidia > Flavobacteriales > Flavobacteriaceae > Polaribacter > Polaribacter ovolyticus. The sequence continues at coordinate 613,622 of NZ_KE387163.1, read as the reverse complement.
ACTGTTTTTACTTTTTTTCATTTTTAATAATTCTAATTGTTTATTTAAAAATTGAATCCTCATTCAAAATTCTAAAGCAAACTTATGTTAGTAAAAAAGCAAAACGGTATTTCCCTATAATATCAGACTAAAAAAGGTGTCTTGATTTGTAATGTGAAACGGTGTTTAATTTTAATGTATTGATTATTAGTTTTTAAGTTTTATTAGAAGTAGCGTTAGTAAAAGGGGTGATGAAGTATAAACTATTATAATTAGCTTGTACTTTTGGTAGAAATAGAAGAAAAACTATCACTATCTAAATTTTAAGTACCAATAAAATTTATCTTTCGTCTGAGTTTATAGAGATTGAAACAAAAAATCCAATGTTTTTACATTGGATTTAATAAGATATATGTTGGTACTGAATATGTACTTTAAAAATTAGTGATGTTTATCTAAATAAACCAATTGAAAATACATAAAGCATAAACAAACCAATAATTATTAAACCAGACCAATAAGTAACAGGTGTTTTAACACTTTCATGAAACTCATTAAATCTATTGCGTAATTGAGGGTTCATTTCTTGAGGTTCTAGAGTAGATTTACAATTTTGACATTCAGAAAAACCCTTTTTAGATAAAGGAAAAACGGGTATCCAATATATATAGGCATATTTACCATAAATACTCATAGTATGTGTTTCTGATTGTTGGCATCTATCACATTTAATAGCATTTATATTTTTACTTTTTAAGTGTGAACCTTTTGTCCCGTAAATAATCATAGTTAACTTTTTTAATTTAAGTAAATATATTAAATATTATTAGAAAAGGAAATCCAATAAAACTTATACTAATTAGATAAGTTGGTTTACGTGTTTAAAAGTAGTGTTTACTCATTTACTATTTTATTAGCTGTTAATAGCGCTTACTTTTATAGTAAAATCAATAATTATGAAAACTAAACTAATTTACCTACTATTATTATTTGCGTTAAGTTCTTTTTCACAAGAAATACCTATTATAAATGTTGGAAAAAAAACAATTTCAATAAAAAAATTAAAAGTTAAGGTTTCTGTAGTTGGAGATATTGCAATTACAACTTATGACATGGAATTCTACAATCCTAAAAATAGAATTTTAGAAGGTGAACTTTCTTTTCCTTTAGGAGAAAATCAATCAGTAACTCGTTTTGCATTAGATATAAATGGTAATTTAAGAGAGGCTGTTGTTGTTGAAAAAGAAAAAGCTAGAGTTGCTTTTGAAAGTACGGTTAGAAAAAGAATTGATCCTGCTTTATTAGAGCAAACAAAAGGAAATAATTATAAAGCAAGAATTTATCCAATACCAGCAAGAGGATATAAAAGAGTAGTGGTAGCTTTTAAACAAAAACTAGTATTAAATAATGAGTCTTATTATTATAAATTGCCTTTTAATTTTAAAAATAAATTAGAAGAATTTTCACTTTCATTTGATATTTTTAATCAAAACAACAAACCTGTTTTTACTAAAGGTATGATAAAAGAATTTTTATATGATAGTAAAAATGAAAGGTATTATGCTAGAATAAATAAAAGAAAAACAAGCGTTATAAAACCAGTTTTAATTAAAATACCCTTAAATGTTAATAAGGAGAAAGTCTTAGTAAATGAAAACTGCTTTTATTTTAATAAACAATTAAATATAAAAGAAAGAAAGGTTACTTTAAAAAGGGATATTACTATTTTTTGGGATATATCATTATCACAAAAAAATAAAAAGAGAGACACAGAAATAGCTTTCTTGAATGCTTATTTTAATAAAGTAAAAAATTGTAAAGTAAACTTGGTGCTTTTTAGCACAAAAATTAAATCTAAAAAGGAATACCATGTAAAAAATGGAAATTGGGCTCTTTTAAAAGATAAAATAGAAACTATTATTTATGACGGAGCTTCTTCATTTGCTTTTTTTAAGAAATATAAAGACAGCTCTAAATTAGGTTTGTTATTTACAGATGGGTTAAATACATTAAGTAATTCTAGTATATATTTAAATAATAAAACACATATAATTAATAGTTCAGTATCTGCAAATCATGTTATTTTAAAAAATACAGCAACTGCTTCAGGTGGAAAATATATTAATCTTCAACAAATATCAATAACGAATGCTGTTGATAAAATTTCAAAAAAGCAACTTCAATTTTTAGGAACTAATTTTTTAGAAGAAGAGCTAGAGGTTTACCCGAAAAAGGGAAGTGTAGTAACAACTAATTTTTCAATTACAGGAAAAGGAAATTATGTAAAAAAGAAAATTAAACTTTACTTCGGATTTGGAAATGATACCATTAAAACAGTTTCATTTTTTGTTAAGAGAAATAAAATAGATATTCCTATTGTTACAAAAATATGGGCTCAAAAAAAATTAGAAAACTTAATAATAAATTCTACAGAAAATAAAGATGAAATTATTAAACTAAGTAAAAAATATCAAATAATAAGCCCATTTACTTCAATGTTAATTTTAGATCGTGTTGAAGATTATGTAACTCATAATATTGAGCCCCCAAAAGAATTAAGAAGTAAGTATGATGAATTAATTGCGAAGAAAATTAATAATAAAAAAGAAAGACTTGAAAGATTAAGAAAGAACTTGTTTGATAATTATAAAGATTTTTTTGGCTGGTATAATAAAGATTATACAGGCATTGATATTGATAAAAGTAAAAGATTAAAAAAAGATTCAATTGTAAGAAATATTCAAAGAGAAGTATCAGAAGTTATACCTGATACAATCATAGATAATAATGAGTTTTTTATTTCAGGAATAGTAGCAGATGATAGTGGTGCTTTGCCAGGTGTTACAATAACGGTAAAAGGTACTACAAATGGAGTTGAAACAGATTTTGATGGGAAATATAAAATAAAAGTAAAAAAGACTGATGTGTTAACCTTTTCATTTGTAGGGATGAGAACAGTAGAGAAGGTAATGAATGATAATACAAATGTTAATGTGTTAATGGAAAATGACAACATTTTGGACGAAATAGTTGTTACAGCATTCGGGGTTGCTAAAGAAGTTAGAACTTTAAATGCTGCAGTATCTGTTGTTAGTTCAGAAAATATTTCTAGTACTTTACAAAAAAAAGTAGCAGGGGTTAAAATAAGAGGGGCAAGTTCAGTTTCAGCTTCTAATCCTTTATTTGTAGTTGATGGTAGCGTAGTAAGTAAAAACCCTAATTTAAAACCAAATGAGATTCAATCTATTTATACTTTAACAAAAAAACAAGGGGAAAGTATTTATGGTAGTAAAGCTAAAAATGGCATTGTAGTTATTGTAACTAAAAACGGATTTGATAATGATTTAAAGGAAATTAAAGATTTTGAAAATTTGATAAAAGAAAAGGTAGAATTAAAAGGTTGGAACCCTGATACTCCTTATTTAAAAGTATTAAAAGAAATTAAAGACAATAAGTTAGCTTATTTAAAATATATAGAATTAAGAGAGAAATATGGTAAATCTCCGTCTTTTTATGTTGATGTAGCCGACTTTTTTAAAAGTAGAAAAGCAGAAGAATTAGCAATTCAAATTTTAACAAATGTTGCAGAAATAGATTTAGATAATTACGAATTGTTAAAAGCATTGGCTTATAAGTTTGAAGAGTATAAATTATATAAATATGCTGTATATATTTATAAAGAAATTTTAAAGTTAAGACCAGAAGACATACAATCTTATAGAGATTTAGCATTGGTTTATGAATATGTAGGTAAATATCAAGAATCTGTAGATTTATTATATAAAATTGTTAATGGAGAATTATTAGAGAAAGATGAAAATAGAAGATTTTCAGGTATTGAGGTAATTGCATTAAATGAATTAAATAGAATTATTTCTCTTTATAATAACCAATTAACAATTTCTCATATAGATAAAAGTTACATAAATGATACGAAAACGAGCATTAGAGTTTTAATAGATTGGAATCATAACGATACTGATATAGATTTATGGGTTACTGATCCAAATGGAGAAAAATGCTATTATAGTCACAAAAAAACTAAAATAGGAGGTTTAATGTCTAATGATATGACCCAAGGTTTTGGTCCAGAGCAATTTGTTTTAAAGAAAACAATTAAAGGTTCTTATAAAATTAATGTTAAGTATTATGCAAGTGGTCAGCAAAAAATATCAGGGCCTACATTTTTAAAAATAACTACATTTAAAAACTACGGATATAAGAATGAACAAAAAAGTACACAACTTGTTAGGTTAGTAAAGGCTGATGATGTTTTAGATATTGGTAAGTTAATTTTTTAAAAATACGATATCATTAAATAATATATTCATAAAAGAAAAGAAAGGAACCATTATGGTTCCTTTCTTGAAATTAAGTCCCCCGACATAATCAATATAAAAAAAATATATTATTGCAATAGTTGTGCCAATTTATAAAGCAAAAAAAAAGAAAGCTTCCGAAGAAGCAATCTTAGTGTAATTACTTGAAGGTTTTCTAAAAGATAGAATTAATTACAATAAATATAACAGCTTAGTTTTTGTTTACCCTCAAAAAAAAAATAAAAAAGTGTTAAATAAGAAAATTATAGTTTTAAGTTAATAAACATACTCATAGTACTATTATATTTTTTAGAAAGTTAATGTAATATTACAGGGGAGAAGAGGGGGATATTTAAGGTTATTTAGTTTATATTTTAAAATACTTAATACAAAAAACCTTAAAAGCAATTAAGGGTAGTGTGTTACGCTTAATTGCTTTTAAGGTTAAATTAAAAAAATATTTTAGAATCTTCTCTTTACCGTTTAAAAAATAAATTACATTAATTTTTTTTCTAAAGCAATAGCTTTCGGGTGAAGTATATTGTTTTCTAAATGAATGTGTTGATGTAAGTCTTTTTCAAACTCATCTAATTTAGCATATAAAGCTTTAAATGTATTACATGCTTCTTTAGGAGGAGTATAGTTATTTGTTAATTCTGCGATGTTTTTAAAAAGATCACCAGCATTTTCATGCTCATGCTCCATCATTTGTATAGGGTTTTTCACTGTCCCAAATGGTGCAATAACATTTTTTTTCTCAGTTTTTTTTGCATCTACTAATTTCTTAATAAAAGGAAATAATATTTGCTCTTCCTTTTGCATGTGAGAAATTAATTCATTTGCAACTGTATGAAAAAGTTCATTTACTTTTACAACTTCTGTATAATGATTACCATGAACTTTGGCAACTTTGTTAGCGTACTCAGAAATTAAGGGTAAGCTTTCTTTTACGTAAGTATGATGTACATTTTCAATATAAATCATTAAGAAATCTAATTCCCATTTATTGTAGTCTTCTATAACATCTTTAACAGCATCTACTTTTAAAAGTTCATTTTCTAAAACTTTTGAATCAACATTATTTTTAGCGCAGGCTTCTTTTACCGAAATAGCTCCTCCACAACAAAAATCGATACCATGTTTTTTAAATATATGTGCAGTTTTAATATTTTCGGTAACATAATCTGCTACAGTTTTTTCTTTTATTTTCATCTGTTTATTTTTTTGATGAAAATAAAGTTGGTTTAATGGTAACCATTACCCATCCCCAGTTATTTGTGTTATTATCAGTATTCATTTTTAAAGCTTCCATTCCTTTTGAAGCTAACATTTGAGAATATCCTGCTTTAACTCCTATTTCCTTGGTAAACTTATATCCATAAACTAAATCTATTTCTGTACCCAATTGTTTAGAAACAGAAGCATTAATATCAGCTGCTGCAGAAAAACTATGCACAAATGCAGTTAAACTAGATTTTGAATTTAATTTAAAATTAGCTTTAGCATAGATATCTAATAAACCAACATTATTAGCATGGTTGCCTACATAGAAATAATCCATGAAACCATTAAATTTGTGGTTTGTACCATAAAAAGGGGTAAAAGCATTGTTTTTACTAGTCGTATTATTATAATCATTACCACTTTGTAACTCAACACCTAAACCAATTTTTGTTTTATCCGTTAGCTTATAATTAGCTTCTAATCCTAATAAATAAGCACTTAAATCATTATTAGCAATATCGTTTCCAAATTGATAATATAAATTTGCTGCTAGATTTAAATTATTCTTTTTTGCTTTTAAATGAGTACCTACTGTTTGGCTGTATTTAATGCCATCAGAAGACTGTAATCCATTATTTAAGAATAAAAAACTACCAGAGAAATTATTCCAATCTTTATGTAGCCAAGCATATTGTAAGGATTTATATGTTCTTGGAGTAGTTAAATTTGTTCCTATTAAGTTTTCTTTAGATTGGTTAAAAGCTAAACCAACATCTAATTTAAAGCTACCTTTTTTGTACTTGATTAATGCCATATCATGACTACGTGCTTGTTGTGCCCAACCTACATTACCAAAAATTCTACTATCATCATAAACAACTTCTTGACGACCTAATTTTAAAGAAAAATTAGTATCTAAAAGTACTTCAGCCCAAGCTTGGTGTAAACTTAAACCATTATTATCGGCACTATTTAATTGAGGTACGTCTCCCCAAACTCTAACATCTTGTACACTTACATAGAAGTTTAATTTATTAATTGATTGTGTAAAGTTTAATCGAGTTCTTTGTGAGGTAAATAAGGCAGCACTAGCGTTATCAGGAAATAAAGTTTTAAAACCATGTCTATATTCTGCACGTGGTCGTATTTCTGCATCAATTTTAAATTGAGAATATGCTAATGATGTCATTAGAATTAATATTATACTAAAAATTTTATTTATTTTCATAATCTTCTATTTTAGAATTTATTAGCAAATTTCTGTATATATATATCTTTAAAGTATGATAAAAATCATGATTTAAATATTGTTATAATAAAAGAAAATTAAAGAATTGAAAATATAGTATATAAAAAGGAGTTGATAATGTAATTGAAAAGATGAAGTATATAAATAATAAAAGAGAGAGATTTTTAAATCTCTCTCTTTATAAAATAATCAACCGTTATTTAATATTATTTTTAGTTATTACCTAAGTTAGCGTATTCTTCTTCAGAAATTTTTCCTGTATGAATATCGTTTAACTCTTCTATTTTAGTTAACATAAATTTATGTAACTCGTCATTTATCTTTTTAGGCTTTTCAAGATTACTTGATTTTAATTTACCAGGAAGAATATAGCTATTATAGTAGTAAAAAAAGTTGTAATCAAGGTCTGCGTTAGATAAAGCACCGTTATTTGCTAATAACCATCCTAATCTTACAGAAGAACGTCTTTGTGCAGCAGTTCCGTGAGATGATCCATTAGAACCAGCTATAGATTGTGCAAAGTTGTATGCAGGAATTACATCAGACCAGTTAGTAGTATAACTTCTTCTTAAGAAATATCCAGCAAATCCATCTGCTTCTAATTCTGTATTAGATGCTCCAGTTACTGAAGGATATCCTTGTCTAAATTGTATTTGATGCGCAACTTCGTGTGCTACAATATATGCTACAGCAGATCTTCCGTAGTTTAAAGCTCCACTCAACATTTGTTCTCCCCAGATAATATAACCTGCTGAATAAGATAATGCATTAAATGTACCGTCTCCTCCTGCAAAATAAAGAGGTACATTAGATATACCAAAAAGACTTGATGCTTTGTTATTTTGTTGCTTTAAGAAATTTGTTTCACTAGCATTTACTATAGTATTAGCCCAATAAGAATTAGGCCCAAATTGAGATACAGTAGCACAGTTGTGCATTGCATTGTGATTATTTATTTCACTAGGCAAAAGACCTGTTTCTGGTGAATTAGCGTTTAAGTCTAAATCTTTTTCTATTTCTTGTTTGTCACAACTTTGTAACGAAACTAAAATAGCTAACGTCATTAATTTAATAATTTTTTTCATTTTTGGAAGGGTTATGAATGTTATGGTTGATTAAATTATTGGCGAATATAGGTATTAAGTATTGTTTTCTCTAAAAATTAATAAAAAAAATACTAAAAATTTAATTATTTAACAAAATTGCAGTTTTTTGTTTTTAAGGGGGATGACTAAATAATAGATGTAATATATTTTATTATAAAATAATTGAATGTTGAATTAACATTATTTAGATAGTATTTTATAGGGTTTAATTTATATTTTAATCAAACCTTTTTAGGAGAATTGTAATTGTTTTTGGTATAATTTTAAAAGAAAGAAGAGAAGTTTATCAAGTTTTTTGATAACAAGTAAGTAGGCTGTTTTAGTAAAGAGGTAATATTAGTTGTGTAAAAATAATTAGGGAGGTAATGTTATTACCTCCCTAATTTATTAAATACTTTTTACAAAGTCCAAAAATATTTTTTTATGAAGTTCAATGTTCATATTTGCAGAAAGGGCTACACGAGCAATATAGTCTTTATCACCTTCTTTCGTTGTTCCTTGAGTAGATGTAGCAGGTATTGTCCAGTAACATCCTTTTAATTGACCGTAACTAACGCAATACTTACTTTCGTTCGGAATTTGATTAATCATTAAATTAATTAATTTTAAATTTAATGCTCTTTTATAAGTTTCTCTCTCTTCATCAGTATTTCCTTTTGTAGGAAGATCTAAAGAAAATACAGAAGGAGTAAACCCCTTTTCAGCTAACTCTTCTGAAACAAAATTTATTTTAGCTTCTGGTAAAATATCATTAATATAATTTACAAACTCACGAGTGTTTTTGTAAGCAGCATCAATTCTTTGATTCATTGATGGCAATTGCTGTGCTAATATTTCATATTGATGAGATGTAGCTTCATTGTCACAAAGAGTAAGATGCAATTCAATTTTTTCAATTAAACTATCTGTTTTCTTATTACCTATACAGTAACCGGCAGTACATTTACCTCCGCTTGGAAATTTAGAACCACTAGCAAAAGAAATAGTACGAACTGTTGATAGTATTTCACCTTCACCTAAAAAGTGAACATTAGGACAAAATGTTTGATCTAAAATAAAAACAGGATCAATAGCTATTTTTCCTGTAGCTGTTTTACGTTCTTTTCCTAAAACTTCTTTTAAAATAATAAGATCTGGAACTTCAACTCTTGGGTTTGTAGGAATTTCAGCAATTATGTACGGAACAGCATCTTCGGTTGCTATTTTTGCTAAAACAAGATCAATACTCTTATTCATGTCATTTCCTCCATCAACAGGTAAATCAACAACATCAACATTATCAATACAAGCAGCAATACGTCTTGCCTGATCGTTTGTTCCACCATAGCAATTCGGAGGAACAACTATTTTAATAGCTTTTCCTTTATGATTTTCAAGGGCATCATGTATTAGGCCCATTAAAATAGCATATTGAATAGATAGGCCACTAGAAGCTACTAATGGTTTTGTATTTGTACCAGTAACTTTTTGAATTGAATCTACAACAGTTGTTTTATCTGTTTCAACATTATTCTTGTTAATATTAAAAGAAGACTCTTTTAATATTGTTTTTAAAGCAGTAAAGCTATTAATGGGAGTCATAGCGATAGTTTCTCTTCTCCTAACATGTTGTATGTCTGAAATGTAATTTTTGTTTTTATCACCATTTATAACTAAAATACTACCTAAATCATTATGAGTATTTATAAAAAAATCAACTTTTGAGGTTAAATTAAAATTACAAATCTCTTCTTGTTGTGAAATAAAAATTACACTGCCATTAAAAGTAGTAATATCTTCTGTTTTCTGAATTTTTTTTAATTCAAAATTATAACCATAAACATTACGTAGTATTTCTGTATTTAGAGTTTTAGGTAATTTATCTCTATAAATAATTTGGGTATTTTTATTTTCTAATAAATTTTTTCTAAGAATTGATAAAACAGGAATGGTCTTAGAAGAAAAACTAATTACGTTTGCCGCATTTATAGCATTTAAATTAGCAATACTCCATTCTAGTACACAAGATAATGGATGACCTAATCGAATATAGTCATAAGCAGTAGGCAGTTGGTTTAATACTGATGCTTCAAAATTATTACTATTAAATAAGTTTTCAAACTGTTCTAAAAATTGAGTTTTAGCTAATTTTTCATCATAAATATCTAACCGATGAGTTGTTGTACTCAGCCAACCAGCTGGCATATTTTTTAATACTTCTTTAATATAATTTTGCATTTTATTTACTTATATTTTTAACCGTTTAATAGGAGTGCAATATACGTTAATTAGATTTTTCTAATTGTTATAAAATGTTAAGTTAGATATAAGGTGTAGCGTTTATTCTTTAAATTTTAAAAGTGATTGGTACTAGGAGATAGAAATGGGAGTAATTACTTAAAGTATAACAAATATGATATGCTATAAGAAGAAAAAATAAAAGTTATCTTATTGGAAGAGGTGGAATTGAGTTGAAGAAGTAGGAGGTAAGTTGTCTTTTTATTGTTTATATAAAATTAACTAATAAAAGAGATTGTGAAAATTATAAATGTATTGTTTAAAATACGAAGTTTATTATCTATGAATATAAACCCATCCTTTTTTTTCTGTAATTAAAGAAGCAGGTGTATCTCCTAATTTTAAAACATAAAAATACGTTCCATCTGGCAACTTATCTGTTTTTTTAAAGGTAGCTCTACCTGATGAAATACCATTCCAATTATTTTTATATTCATCAGTTTGGTACACTATGTTACCCCAACGATTAAAAATAACAAGGTTATTGTTTGAATATTGGGCTACTTCATCAAAAACTAAAAAATCATTAAGATTGTCACCATTTGGTGATATTAATATATTATTACTATCTGTTTCAATAACATCTTTTACAATTGAACCAATTGTAATTACTTCATAATTATCGGGCACAAATACAGCAGATGTAATTTCACCACTAGTTAAATCACCAGTAACATTTAAAACATTTAAGTTTTCCCATCTGTTTTCGGCAATACTCCAACCAACTACGGTTAGTAATGAAACCTGATCAGAAATAGCTGAAATATCACTTCTAGCATCCCAAGTTAATGTAATTCTAGTTTCTTTACTTCCATCTAAATCCCAGAACTCAAGATTACTAATATTCTCAAGCATTACTTGTTTTTGATCTGTTAAAAAGTTTGTAGAAAAAGTAATAGGTGAGTTAGGATCTTCATAAAAATAAGCTCCTTTAAATAAATCGTATTGATTTTTATTTGGTATTCTCATTGGTCGTAGCAAAGTACCATCACCAATTGGAAAAGTAAAACTAGGATCACCACCTCTTATTGAAGAGTAACCATCAACATGTCTTACATCATCTTCTCCTGCATAGCTATCGTAATTAATAAAATCAAGAGAAATGTTTGGATTATTTCTTGGCGTAACCACAGTACCATTTATAAAGTCTAATTGATTTCTTACACCCAAAGAATTTTGAAGTTCTAGGTTATTTGAAGCATCAATCTCAACATCAAAAAATGCTACTCTATTACTACCAGAAATAATTCTAGTTTCAGTATTGGCATAAAATCCAGCAAAACCAATATAATTATTTAAGACACCGTTATTTACAACATCTGTGTGGAAGCCAATTTTGGCTCCATCATGTAATTGCACATTTCCTGAATTAAAAAAGGCTGTTTGTGCAGATAAATAAGATGAAAATAATATAAAGGCTAAGTTTCTCATAAGCCTAAATAAATAAAGGTATTTACTACTAAATAAGGTTGGTAACGTTCAAAAGATTGATCACTACCACCACTACTAACAGTTACAGTATGATTATGATTCCCAGTAGTAGAAGTGTTGGTATTACCACCACCAGCATAAAAAGTTAAATTTCCATCAAAATTATGTCTTACCGGTCGAGCAGCAGCTGTTCTAGGAATTGTATGGTTATGATTTCCATTAGTAGTTGTTGTTGCTGTTGGAAAATTGATGTTAGGTAAATTTGCTTGAACTAATGTAGTATTTACTTGACCTCCGGTTGCTCCAATAGTTTCTCCTCCATTAGGGTGCTTTAATACACGATTGGCTGCATCAGGTAAATTTGTTGGGAAACCTAGAGCGTTTGCAGCAGCTTGTGCAGTTGCAGATAAACTACTAGTAGCTCTACCATCTAAAATATACCAGCCAGCATGATCAGCAGCTTGAACTCCATTTTTAATATCACCTGAAGTTACAGCAGGATTATCAACCCAATCAGTACCAGTAACTGTTGATGATAATATTTGACCAGCAGTACCGTAACTAGGAGTACTATCTCTATATCCACCAGCTACAGAAATATTACCTGTAAGTTGTGTATCACTAGTCTGAAGATTTATAGCAGATGCTGCTACAAGATCTAAAAAACCATCAGATTGTATACGTATAAAGTTAGTGTTACTTATTTGAAACCAAGTGAGGTTAGAAAAATAAAATTCATTTCCTCCACCATTTACAGTTCTATTTGATGTTAATGTACCATTAGTATTGTAAATATTGTCGCTATAATAATCAGAAAGACTTCTCCAAGTACCAGTTGGTATTGGTGCATCATCGTAAATTTTAACTTCACTATTTAAAGTATCAAACCAAATATCACTTTGTAGAGGAGTAGTTGGCTGCGTATTACTGGAAGTTACCTGATTATTGTTTACAGATACAATAGTTCCTTTCTTATCAACAACATTAACTTCTTGTGCATTGATATTTAAAGAGATAAATATCAATATTAAAACTAATATAACTATATGTTTATTGTTTTTTTTCATTTTTTACTATAAAACTAAACTTGTAATTCGAGAAGTAGTTCTTCTGTCTTTATTTAGTATGTAATTTTTTATTTATAACTTTAAAACACTAATAATTAGTGAATAAGTAAAGCTATAAGTGAAGTTTTTAATATACTAGGATCATCTAATTTAATGTTATTAACAGTTCTAATAGAGTTCTTTTGTGTGTTAATATCTACATTGGTTCTATTTATTGGTAGAACCAATGTAGAAGTTTATAATAATTTGACTATTAAATTAATCAAAAATGATTAGTTTATATAGTGTATTTCAATTACATCACCTGCGTATAGAGGTAAATCAGCAGATATGTTTATGTCAATAGATCCAGCAGTAGCTCCTGTAAAATCAGTAGTCCAACGTAATTTCACACCATTTCTGAACACAAACAACTTAGCTTCGTTTGCAGCATTAATAACTGGTAAACCAGCGATAACGATGTTTTGTACACCTGGAGTAGTGTTAGTTGCAGGAGTAGCTTCTCTTCTGATAGCTGTAACTTCAAATAAATCAGAAAGTTGTATTTTTTGAACAGCACCAGTTGCTTCATCTCTAATTAATACAGTGAACCCTGTACCTACATTACCATGAGCTTCACGGTCAACAGCATTTATAGATGCTGTACCAGCAGTTACTAATTCTAAACCATCTAAAGCAAATTCTTTTTGATCTCCAGCGGCAGGAGCAGATTCTCCAACAGCTGTAATATAAGTATTCTCTGTTAAAGTACCACCTAATTGCCAAGTAGTAACTACACCACCAGATGGAGTTGTATTTGTAAAAGAAGTTAAACCATTTTCAGCTTGTAAGTACTTAATTGTACCTTTGTTATCTACTAATTTTACAACACCACCAGCATTACCTAAAGTAGTAGCTGTTTGTACTGTAAGATCACCAGTTGTTGTCTGTGCACTAACAGTTCCGATAGTTAAAAGACCAACGGCAACTAGTGCTATTTTAAATTTGTTTGTAATTGTTCTCATAAAAAATGATTGTTTTAAAGTTTATAATTGGGGTTTATTTAGTAAAATTGAACTATTCTTATTTGATCACCTGAATAGCAAACTGCTTCAGGTTCTATTTCTATTGTAGTTGTATTAACTACAGTAAAATCTACTCGTACACCATTTCTATAGATATTTACTTTCTTAGAGTCTGTAATAACTAATGGAGGTGTAAATTGTACTTGACCATTCGTGGCAATTATTTCAGCTACTTCTTCTCTAAATAAATTAGAAGCACTTATTTTTCGTAATTGACCTGTGGTTCTATTTACTGTTACGATATCATCTTGCGTAACATCACCATTTTGTAAACCGGTAATGGCAAGTGTATTTGTAACATCTGTTTCTATTGTTGTAGGCTTAATTAAGACACCACCTAGTTGAATGGTATTTGTAACATCAACTAAAAGTCCATTGTTGGCAGATGGAGTTGCATTAGAACTAACCCAACCAATACCATCATATGCGTAAATAATCCCTGTGGTACTATCTATATATACATCACCAGCAATTGCATTTGGAGCTGTTGTTGCGTCAGGTATTCCATTACCTCTTCTTGGGTTGTTATCTATTGATATCCAACTAGCACCGTCCCAAATACTTGTAGAGTTGTTTAATGTATCGTTAATCCAAAAATCGCCTAAATTATTAGATGTTGGAGCTGTTGATGAAGTAGTAACGTTTATACCTGCACCTGTATTACATAAACTTCTCCAAGAAGTTCCATCATATATAAAAACACAATTTTGATCAGTATTAAAGATTAAAGCTCCTCTTAAAGGGATAATGGCATTCATCTGAAGATCAGACATACGACTTATAACTAAAGCTTTGTCAATACTTTCTAGTTCTAATATAGAGTTTGAATGTATCGCAGAAGGATTATCTCCTATCTTTACTTGAGCGTAAAGAGAAGTGTTCAATAAAATAAAAAAGAAGAATAGATATTTTATTTTCATACTTGGGGCTGTATATTAACTACAATAATAACTTTTTTTTTGTTATAAAAAAAATAATAGTAATTTTATTTACATTAATGTGACACATGTTTTTATTAAAAGTCACATATACTATTTTAACATATTTTTTTTATGTTTTTAACATGTCTTTTCAATTCTATCATTTCAGAAGTGAATAATTTAGGGCTTTTATATGGTGTTTTAAATTTTTTATTATTTACAATGGCTATTTCATACACATTTCGCCAATGATTTCTTATCGATTTTAGCGCTTTAAAATAGGTATAGTTTTCAGAGTCGTATATGTGTGTGGGTTCTGCTAAGATACCATTAATTTCAAGGATTTTGAAATCAAGGCCATTTTCTAAAGTAGAGAATGAATTGTATTTTAAATCAATCCTACCGTAAAACCATCCTGGAATAGCTTTATTAAGTTTATCAAAAGTTTTAATTAAAGTGTCACTAATTAAGTGATTACCATTAATGAATTGAGTTCCTTTTGAGTGATTTCCTATTGCTGTAAGTTTTACTTTTTCGTTTTCTTTAGGAATGTTATTTAATTGTTTTTGATGAATTTCAGAAAACAATTCAAGATATAAACGAGCTCTATTGTCTTTTAATATTAATTCTTTTAAAGTATCTTTTCCATTTCCGATAACGAATAAAAAACGTTTTAGAGTTATGGAGGTGATTTTTCCTGTTTCATTTTCAGGATTACGATGATAAAAAATACCACATTCATTCTCATAATCAAGAAACTCTTGTACGATAATATCAATAGGGTATTTTTTTAGGTAATTCTTTAAAGCTATTTCAGAGTTTATTTTCTTTACCAATAAACCTCTGAATCCAATATCTGGTTTAGCGATTAAAGGGAATGTAATTTTTTGTTCTTGAATATTAATTAGAACATTATGAAAATCAGTATTAGGTTTTACGAGTATTGATTTGGGTCTGTATTCTTTAGGAACCAACATAATCGTTTCGTATTTACTTTCTGTACCATTTCCAGAGCTTTTTATACATGGATTTGCTGCACTAAAAAAAGCAAGGTGTTTTGCTTTAAATGCTAAGTAAAAAGCATAAGGCAAATTTGGAACGTAAAACATAGCTGTTGGCCAATGCTCCCAATTTGTAAGTTTTTCTATGGTATTGTTTTTTCTCAAATTATTGTTGAAATAAGTTGTCTAAAAAAGCTTTTATTGTTTTAAATCCGAAGTATACCGTAAATAAAATTAAAAGTATACCTATCGTTAAAAAAGTATAGGCTATATAAATTTTAGGGCTTTGTGTATATATTTTTAAAGCTTTAAAGCCAAAACTTAATATAATTGGTGAAGCAATTAAAAGTCCTAATAGTATTAAGAACTTTTTTACAACTTTATCAAAAGTATCTGATTTACCCATTATTATAGTTTTTAATTACTTTTCGTACGCTTCCGTATTGCCTTAATAATTGACTCGCAGTCTCTTTGTCGATATTTAATTCTGAAACTAACATTTTTTCACCTCTATCTACAAGTTTACTGTTCGAAAGTTGCATATCAACCATTTTATTGCCTTTTATTTTACCTAATTGAATCATTGTAGCTGTTGAAAGCATGTTCAATACTAGTTTTTGAGCTGTTCCTGCTTTCATACGAGAACTACCCGTTACAAATTCAGGGCCAACTACAACTTCTATAGGGAATTTAGCTGTTAAACTTAAAGGGCTGTTTTTGTTACAAGTAATACAGCCAGTAACAATGTTATTCTGGTTGCACTTTTCTAACGCTGTAATTACATATGGGGTTGTGCCTGATGCTGCAATACCAATAACAACATCTTTATTTGAAATGTTATGCTTTTGTAAATCTAACCAACCTTGTTCTATTGAATCTTCTGCATTTTCTACAGCTTTTCTTATGGCTATATCTCCACCGGCAATGAGTCCGATTACTAATTCATGAGGAACACCAAAAGTAGGGGGGCATTCACTAGCATCTAAAATTCCTAATCGACCACTAGTACCAGCACCAATATAAAATAATCGACCACCTTCTTTTAGTTTAAAAACTATTTCTTCAGTTAATTTATTTATTTGCGGTAACGCTTTTTCTACAGCGATAGGTACTGTTTTATCTTCGTTATTTATATTTAATAATAATTCAGAAATACTCATTTTTTCTAAATGATTGTATTTTGAAGATTGTTCTGTAGTTTTTATAAAGCTCATGTATCAAATTTAATAAATATAATATAGCATAGCATAAAAAAAGCAGGTGATTTATCACCTGCTTTTATAATAAGTGTAGTCTACTATTAAATACGTTCTAAAATAGCATTTAAAGTAGTACTTGGTTTCATTATTAAATCAGCTAAATTATCAGTAGGTTCATAGTATCCTCCAATTTTAGCTTCTTGTCCTTGAACTTTGTTTAACTCAGAAACAATTAAAGTTTCATCAGCCTTCAGTTTTTCAGCAATAGGAGCAAATTGAGTTTTTAAGTCAGCTTCTTTATCTTGTGAAGCTAAAGCTTGCGCCCAATACATTGCTAAATAGAAATGAGAACCTCTATTATCTAGTTCACCAGTTCTTCTTGATGGTCCTTTTTTGTTGTCTAATAATTTATCAGTTGCATCATCTAAGGCTTCTGCTAATACTTTAGCTTTGTTATTGTTATTTGTTTCTCCTAAATGCTCTAAAGAAACTGCTAATGCTAAAAATTCACCTAAAGAATCCCAACGTAAGTGATTTTCTTCGGTTAATTGTTGTACATGTTTTGGAGCAGAACCACCAGCACCTGTTTCAAATAATCCACCACCATTCATTAAAGGAACGATAGATAACATTTTTGCAGAAGTACCTAATTCTAAAATAGGAAATAAATCAGTTAAATAATCACGTAAAACATTACCTGTAACAGAAATAGTATCTTTTCCTTCTTTAACTCTTTCTAATGTGTATTTAGTAGCATCAACTTGAGATAAAATTTGAATATCTAAACCTGTAGTATCATGATCTAGTAAATATTTTTCTACTTTTTTGATGATTTCAGCATCGTGTGCTCTTTCTTTTCCTAACCAGAAAATAGCTGGAGTTTTAGAAGCTCTTGCTCTTGTTACGGCTAGTTTTACCCAGTCTTGAACAGGAGCATCTTTTGTTTGACACATTCTCCAAATATCACCTTCTTCAACTTCGTGAGAAATTAAAGTAGTTCCGTTAGAATCGATAACATTCACAGTACCATTAGAGGCTACTTCAAAAGTTTTATCGTGAGAACCATATTCTTCAGCTTTTTGAGCCATTAAACCAACATTAGGAACAGTTCCCATTGTTGTTGGGTCGAAAGCGCCATTCTTTTTACAAAAATCGATTGTTTCTTGATATAAACCTGCATAAGAACTATCAGGAATTATAGCTTTCGTATCTTGTTGTTTTCCTTCTTTGTTCCACATCTGTCCAGAAGTACGAATCATTGCAGGCATAGAAGCATCAATAATAACATCTGAAGGAACGTGTAAATTGGTAATCCCTTTATCAGAATTAACCATAGCAACATCAGGGTTATTAGCATAAATAGCTTCGATATCAGCTAGTATTTCTGCTTTTTTATCAGCAGCTAACTCATCAAGATTGTTTAGTAAGTTTCCAAAACCGTTGTTTACATCAACACCAATTTCTTCGAAAGTAGCATTGTGTTTAGTAAATAAGTCTTTAAAGAAAACACGAACAGCATGACCAAAAATAATTGGATCAGAAACTTTCATCATTGTTGCTTTCATGTGTAATGAAAGTAACAAATCTTTTTCTTTTGTATCAGTTATTTGTTCTGCTAAGAAAGCTAATAAAGCTTTTTTATTCATAACAGAACCGTCAATTACTTCACCAGCTAATAAAGAAACTTTTTCTTTTAAAGTCGTTGAATTACCGTTAGTATCAATATGTACAATTTTTACATCAGTAGCGTTGCTTATTGTGGTAGATTTTTCGGTATGTGCAAAATCACCATCACTCATAGTTGAAACATGAGTTTTAGAATCAGAACTCCAATCACCCATTGAGTGTGGATTCTTTTTTGCGTAATTTTTTACTGCTTTTGGAGCTCTACGATCTGAATTACCTTCACGTAAAACAGGGTTTACAGCTGAACCTTTAATTTTATTATAACGAGCTAAAATAGCTTTTTCTTCTTCAGTATTTGCTTCTTCAGGAAAATTAGGCAAAGCATATCCTAAAGTTTGTAATTCTTTAATAGCAGCTTTTAATTGGGGAACTGAAGCAGAAATATTAGGTAATTTAATAATATTAGCATCTGGTTTTTTAGCTAAATCGCCTAAAAAAGCTAAAGCATCTTCGACTTGTTGTTCTTTAGTTAAAAAATCTGAAAAATTAGCTAGAATTCGTCCTGCAAGGGAGATATCTTTAGTTACAATTTCTATGTTAGATGATTTTGTAAAAGCTTTTACAATAGGTAAAAACGAACGAGTAGCTAACGCTGGAGCTTCATCCGTTTTAGTGTACATGATTTTAGCAGTTTTGCTCATATTATTAGTTGTTTTAAAGTGGTATTAATTAAAATACGCACAGTAATCATTAAATTGAAGTACTGCAAATTTAAGAATTACGGATGAGTTTTTTGATGCTAAAATGTTATTAATTCATGTGTTTTACTAAGGATTTGATAAAAAAACAATCGTTTTTTAAGTTTTTGTTATTGTATGTAGAAGGTTTGTTGTGTGTTGTAATGTTTAAATGCCTTTTTAAAGAGAGTATTTAAAGGTGTAATCGTATTAAAATAGAGTTTTAAACATAAGAATTGTTGTGATTTCAATGTGTGGTAAGTATTGATGATACTATGTATTTATTTAAAATAGTTAATGTTATTGTAGTAAATAGTTATTGATAGTAACAAAAAAAAGCATCATAAATAATTATGATGCTTTTAATTTCTTGAGTAAGAAGAAAGATATTAGTTTCTTTTTTCTTTAATTCTTGCTTTTTTACCAGTAAGACCTCTAAAGTAGTAAATACGAGCTCTACGAACACTACCTTTTTTGTTTACTTCTATTTTTTGAATAGCAGGTAAATTAATAGGGAAGATACGTTCAACACCTACAGTACCAGACATTTTTCTAATAGTAAAAGTTTCAGAAGCACCAACACCTCTTTTTTGGATTACAACTCCTCTAAAGAACTGAGTACGAGTTTTGCTACCTTCTTTAATTTCATAATACACAGTTAGAGTGTCTCCAGCTGCAAATTCTGGTAATTCGTTTCTTGTTACAAATTCGTCTTGAACAAATTTTACTAAATCCATTGTAATGATATTTATATGATTGTTTAAAGCAACATTCACGATTTTCGTCAGAGGTTGATTTGTGGCTGCAAAATTAAGGATTATTTTTTTGAATGAAAAATTAAAGTTGTTTATTTTTTATACTGATAATTAGTACAGTACTAAACTTAAAACTTGCATGTTTCTTAATATTTAAAGAAAAGTGTAATAGTTTTTATTTAGGCTGTTATTTTTAATAAATGTTATGTTTAGTCATCTAACAAATCAGGTCTTATATTTTTAGTATGTTGATATGCTTTTTCACTTCTCCATTCATCAATTTTAGGGAAGTTACCAGAAAGTAGTATATCAGGAACTTTTAAGCCATCGTATTCTGCGGGTCTTGTATAAACAGGAGGAGATAATAAATTATCTTGAAAAGAGTCTGTTAAAGCAGATTGTTCATCACCTAAAACACCGGGAATTAAACGAACAACCGCATCACATAAAATGGCTGCTGCTAATTCACCACCTGTTAAAACATAATCACCTATAGAAATTTCTCTTGTAATAAATTTATCACGAACACGTTGGTCAACACCTTTATAATGTCCTGTTAAAATAATTATGTTTTCCTTCAGAGAAAGGGTATTAGCAATAGATTGATTTAAAGTCTTTGCATCAGGCGTCATATAAATAATTTCATCGTATGATCTTTCTGCTTGGAGTTTAGAAATACATTTATCAATAGGTTCTATCATTAAAACCATACCAGCTCCACCGCCAAATTGAGTGTCATCTAATTTTTTATAAGAACCAATTCCGTAATCACGTAAATTATGAAAATGAATTTCTGCTAAACCTTTGTCTATAGCACGTTTCATCATAGAGTGTTCAAACGGGCTTTTTAATAAATCTGGTGCTAGGGTAATAATATCTATTCGCATGTGCGCAAAGATATATTTTTTAATGGGATATTAAGATGTAAATATTTTTTTGAATTTACTAGGAAGTTCCTTTGTAGCGATAACTTGCTCTTTTGTAAAAGGATGTGTGAATTTTAAAGTACTTGCATGTAAATACAAGCCTTTTCCTTTTAAAATTAATCCATCAATATAATGTTCTTTATCACCTAGTATGGCATTTCCTATATAAAGAATGTGTTTTCTTAGTTGATGTTTTCTACCTGTTAGAGGCTTTAGTTTAACTAAGTTTAAACAATTAAAACGTTCAGAGAATACGGTTTTTATAACTTTATAAGAAGTAAACGCATTTTTAAAATCAATAGGAGAATTAACTTCTCCGTTATCTTTCATTTTACCTATGGTAATTGCGTGATATGTTTTTTCAATTTGTTTATCTTCAAACAACTTATTTAAAGCAATAATGCTTGCACTTGTTTTTCCTATTAATAAAAGTCCACTTGTTGGATAATCTAATCGATGTACAGGTCTTGGGCGTACAGCATCAGGTAAGTTACTTTTACTTAAGTTTTGTAATAAAGCATTATCTATAGTTGCAAAAGAATTACCACTAACTAAAATTCCAGAAGGTTTATAAACTATAGCCAAATAATCATCCTCAAAAAGTATTTCTAGAGGAAAATTAAATTGTTTAAAAGTAGCACTTTCTTCTGTTTTATATAATTGTATACTCTCACCTCCTTTTATAAACAGGGCAGTAGTTGCAATTTTACCATTAACATAAACTAAATCTTTTTTAATAGCTTTTTTAATTCCTGATTTTGTTGGCGTAGTTTTAAATATACCAACTCCATATTCTTGTAGTCGAATTGCTTTATCTAATAAAGGAACTTTATGTGATTCAGAAATTTTCAAAAAATAAAATTTAAATGAAGAATGGTTTACTCTGTCAAAATTAAACAAACCGTTTTAATTAGTCTCTAGTTTTTTAATGATAAAATAGCTTTATCATTAAAAATAAAACACTCTTGATTGTTATACATACGTTTAAAGAAAATTATTTAAATTTTAAGAAGTTAATTAATAATTTAGGATGTGAAATACATTAATACTATATGAAAATTAGTAATAAATATTAAAAAAATACATAATGAAAACATATTTACATAGTCTATTAAAAGAAGAAGAAGATCCAATTGATAAAAAATACTTAGAATATATTCAAAACGGATTTCCAGAAAGAAAAGGAGATAAAAAAGATATTTTAGTTGTTGGTGCTGGAATGGCAGGTATGGTAACTGCTTCAATCTTAAAAAAATCAGGACATAATGTTACCATAGTAGAAGCGAATACTCGAATTGGAGGAAGAATAAAAACATTTAGAAATACGGAAGAGAAAAAATATTGGGAAGATCCATCATTATATGCTGAAGCTGGAGCAATGCGTTTACCTGATTTTCATTATATGTTAATGGAATATTGTAAGCAGCTTGATGTTGATTTAGAACCGTTTTATTATGTTTCTGTAGATAAAAAGGAAGCTCTTAAAAACAAGGAAGAAGCTTATGAAAATTATAAAAAATTCAGTTTAACATTTCCTAAGAAAACATTTAACTCGTTTTTATTTGTTAATTATAAACAGGTACGACAAAACGTTTATAATAAAAGTACTAATATAAATGAGTTATTAAATTATAATTTACAAGAAAGTGTCGATCCAGCAGTTTTAGGAGAAAATCAAAATGCGGGTGACTTGCTAACCAATGCAATGCAGCCTCTTATAGATTTTATAGCGATTAATCCTATAGAGAATTGGCCAAAATTAATAGAGAAGCTAGGGGAATATTCGATGCGTAGGTTTTTAAAGGAATTCACAAATTACTCAGAGAATGCCATTGAAATGATAGGAGTGCTTCAGAATTTAGAATCGCGTATGTCATATGATTTTATTCAAAGTTTTATTGAATCTAATATTATTAAAAACGATACTGTTTTTTGGCAGGTAATTGGAGGTACAGATGTAATTACAGAAAAGTTCTACGCAAAGCATGAATTAGCAAAAATTACTCATTTGGATACTAGAATGACTGATATTTATTTGAGAGATGGAAAAGTGAAAATTTCTACTGAAATTGAAATTAAACGAGAAGCATCGTATTATGAAAAAAGGGGATATAAGAAACAAGAAGTATCAGTTTCTGACATGGAATTTGACGAAGCAATTGTTACCGTCCCTTTTTCAGCATTAAGAATGGTACATATTTGGCCTGAGTTTTCACAGGGAAAAAGAAAAGCAATCCGAGAACTTCATTATGATGCTGCAACAAAGGTTTTAATTGAATTCAAAGAAAGATGGTGGGAAAAAGCTCCATATGATATTGTTGGAGGAGGAACTATTACAGATTTAGCAAATCGTTTTATATACTATCCAAGTCAGGATATAAATGGAAAAGGTCATGGATTAATGTTGGCTTGTTACTGTTGGGCTGATGACGCTAGAAAATGGGATTCTATGAGTCATATGGACCGATATATTTATGCATTAGATAATATCGCTGTCGCGCATGCGCCAGATGATTTAAAGGAACAGCAACGTATTAAAAACCTATCAGTGTTTGATCCAGAAGCACCAGAAGCAATAGGATATGTAGATAAAATAAAAGGAGCAGCTACTGTGGCTTGGATGCAAAATCCATATGCTTTTGGTGAGGCAGCTATCTTTTCACCAGGTCAATTGAATTTATTACAGGCTGACATTGAAAAACCAGAGTGGAATGGAAAAGTGCATTTTGCAGGAGAACATGCCTCTTTAAAACATGCTTGGATAGAAGGTGCTATAGAATCTGGAATTCGTGCGGCATTAGAAGTAAATGGAACTCCCGTAAGCTTTTAAAAATAGTTGTCTATTAAAAATGATGCTTAAAAAAAACTGAAATAAACTAAACTAATCTAAACATAAAATGAAAACGAAACTAGAAACAGCAATACCAGCAGGTTGGATTGGTGGATTTGCAACGTCAAACCCTGAATTTGCATATCCAAATCCAGATCTTAGTTCATTACCAATGCCAGATAATATGTTGAATATTGATAAACTTCAACGACAACAAGCGGTGAAATGGCCGGAATTTAGTTGGGAAACACAAATGGGAAAACCAAACCCAAGGAGATGTTATCAAATGTTTGCTCCAGATATTTCAAGAATTGGATATACTGATACAGGAAAGGTATATTCTATTATTTGCCCACAGCAAGGTATTAGTTCTCCTTCTTTGGGAACCTTAAATGTAGAGGTTACAGTTACAGGTACAAGAGGTTGGGTAAATGAAGATAATAAAGAATTGGCTGCCGATATGGGAGTTGTTGGTAAAATATGGTTTAGCCCAGGAGCAAAACAAAATTTTATAGTAAAGCAATTGTGGGATCATTTTGAAAAAAGTTACTTGCCTTTTCCTTCAAAAAAATCACAAGCAATAGTTGTTTTTACAAGTTTAGTTGGAGATCCTGAACAACCAGTATTTCCTTTAAAAAAAGGGCAGAGTAGTGGTTTTCCTATCCCTGATTTTGCAAAACATGAAGAAGAAGCCTGGACTGTAGGTAATTTAAATGTACAAATTGGAGCTATTAAAAAAACAGGATATCCAGTAGTAGATGAATTTAACAAATTCATTATGGATGTTTTTAATTTAGGGTCTGGTAATATGTTGCAGAAAGACAATATACTCACATGGAATGTTTGGTTTACTCAACCAGCGTTAGTTGATCAAGACGAATGGGCAAGCCATGCAAGAAAGTGGAGAGAATCTATTGATGCCGACCATGGTTCTCCAGAAGGTCCAGGAACAATAGCAAGATATTATGATGGAACACCTTTTAAAGTCGGTTTGGGTACTTTAAAAGAAGATGTAGAAAGTGAATTGCTTAAAGTTACAGAAGAGACTATAAAAAAAGAAGAGCATAGTAAGCTTTTTAATTTCTTAGAAAAAATTGAAGGAGAAGAGAAAGATAAAATCCTTGCTGCTTTAAAAAAATAAATATTAATTAATAATACAGAATAAAATTTATTCCCCCTATAATTATGAAAAACGATATGTATAAAGTTAAAATTGACCAAGAAGCGATTGATAATTTTAAAAAAGCTTTTTGCGATTGTATAATAAAACCAAATTTTTGGCAACCCTCAGGAGATGATTCATATAATGAATTAAGAAAAGTTTTTAATAGAAGATTCGACTTCATGCCTTCTTTAATTATACAGCCGCATAACACAGAGCATGTGGCTATAGCAACTCAATATGCAACGGACAATAATATACAAATTACTGTAAAATCTGGAGGCCATGACCATGAAGGAGAATGTGTAGCTACAGGAAAAGTATTGATTGACTTTGCTCTAATGAATAAAACTGATGCTTCTTTAAAAAAATACCCTATAGATAGAGGAGAGGTTAAACAAATAAGTATTCAACCTGGTGCAAAATTTAAAAGTATAAAAGAAGTATTAGATAAAGAACATTTAGGTATTCCACACGGAACATGTCAAAGTGTTGCCATCGCAGGATATACGATGGGAGGAGGCTGGGGGCCTTGGACTCGTAAGTATGGAATGGGCTGCGAACGATTAATGGGGGCAACCATAGTTTTAGGAAATGGAACGGTAAAATACTTAGGGTCTAGTGCTTTTTATAATAAAGAAAAAGCTAATAATGGGAATATTGAAGGTGCTGAAAGTAAATTATTATGGGCAATCCGTGGAGGAGGAGGATTAAGTTATGGTATTGTAACTGAGTTTTTCTATGAACCTTTTGAATTGCCAGAGATAGCTTCTAGTTTTCATATTTCTTATAATATGCTTCCTGTATTCAAAAAAATAAAAGCGACAGCAGTTATTGAAGCATGGGAAAGTATAACAGCACCAGGAAAAAATAATCAACTTATAGGAACTAACTTAAAAGTTGTAGCAAAACAGGTAGCCAGTAAAAAGGAAGTGTCTGAAAATGCCGTTTTAGACTGGACACTAAATGGACATTTTGGAGGAACTCGTGAAGAGTTGAAAACGATGATGATTGAATGGGGTAGTTATTTGGTTAAATTGATAGAAAATGATCCTGATTTTAATAAAGAAGAAAAGGCAGAGATGATAACTGCTGTTATTGAAGGATTAAAAATTAAGTTTGATGAATTAACTAATGATACACATATTTCAACTTTTACTAAAGGAGCTACTAATGGATATCCATATACTTTTGAGTCGTGGGATAGGTATTCTGTTACTGCAAAAGAAAATGGGTTGAGTTTAGAAACTGATTGTCCTGCTCCTCATAAAATTACATCGAGAATGCCAACAAATAGTTGGGATGACAAAAGTAGGGAACAGTTAGTTTGTTCGTTACAATCAACGTTATTAAAAGGAATTGAAGAAACGAATATCTCATCATATATTACTTTAGGAGCTATTCAGGGAGACTTTTATGCTACTAAAAATGCTAGAGAAAAATCTGCTTTAAAATGTGCTTTTCCGTTTCAGGAGAGAGCCTTTACAATTCAATACCAAACATGGTGGGATATGCCTACTCAGACTGAAAGTGATTGTAAATGTAAAATGGATGAAAATACAATCGATAAAGTAATTCCAACACGATTTTATTCTAACAGGGCTTTAGATTGGATGGAAGAGTGTCGTGATTATATAATAAATGAAACTAATGGTTCTTTTATTAGTTTTAAAGACGCTTCTGTACCGACCAAAAATTATTTTGTAGATAATTACGAAAAATTAATAGGTATAAAGTTGGATTATAGTGAAGATAAAAAATGTATTTTTAAATCAAGAAAAACTATTTTATAAAAACGAACCAAATATCGTTAATAATGAAAAAACAGATATCAATATTTATTCTTTTAACAATCTCATTCTTTAGTTATAGTCAGCCAAAAAAAGAAGTAAAAGTAACAAGTGATGTTCCGTTATTTGTTTATGGTATTGATATTTCTAAGTATCAAGGTGATGAAATTACTGAGTTAAGTAAACAAAAAGATAGTTTAAGTTTTATCATTTGTAAAGCTACTGAAGGAATTACGTATACTGATCCGAAGTTTAGTTATAATTGGAAAATGATTAAAGAAAAATCATTTATAAGAGGAGTTTATCATTTTTATAGAAGTGATGATGATCCTATAGCTCAGGCCAATCATTTTACAAATACTATTGGAAGTATTAAAAAATCAGATATTCCTCCAATAATAGATTTTGAAGCAGGGGGAATTGATGTATCACAATCTGTAGAAGAAGTTCAACATACATTAAAAATATTTATTAACCAATTAGAGAAAACACTAGATCGTAAACCTATAATATATACAAGTGTTTTTACAGGAAATAAGTACTTGAATGATTCTTTTTTTGCAAATTATAAATTATGGATAGCTAATTATAATGGAGAAAAATCTCCTGATTTACCTAATACTTGGAAAGAAAAAGGATGGTTAATATGGCAGAGGTCTGATAGCTATAAGCTTGATGGTGTAACTGATGATTTAGACATGTTTAATGGTAGTTTAGAAGAATTTAAAATATTTATTAAAAATAGCAGTATCAAATAAAAATAACTTTTACATATTATTTTTGGTTTAAAGACAGTTTTATTTTTTGTAATCTTGATAAAAATCAAACTGTTTTAGTGTTTTTTTTAATAATTAGAAACCAAGTGCTTTGTCATCTCCTCTAGGATCGGCTCCACCTTCTAGTTTTCCATTAGGTAATATTAAAATGGCTGCAACCTTTCCGATTACAGGTGAGTCTTCTTCGTTTAAAATATAACCAGTTTTTTGTAAGTTTTGTTTAACCGTGTTGTTAAATTTATTAGGTTCCATCATAATAACATCAGGTAACCATTGGTGGTGAAATCGTGGTTGGTTAACAGCTTCTTGCATTCCCATTTTAAATTCATGTACGTTTAAAATGGTTTGTAAAACAGAAGTGATAATTGTTGAGCCACCAGGTGTTCCTACAACCATCCATAATTTTCCGTTTTTTTCGACAATAGTAGGAGTCATTGAGCTTAACATTCGTTTTTCAGGTGCAATTTCGTTTGCTTTAGCTCCAATTAAACCAAACATATTAGGTGTACCAGCTTTACTACTAAAATCATCCATTTCATTATTTAAAAAGAAGCCTAAATCTTCACAGTATAATTTTGAGCCAAATGCCGCGTTTATAGTAGTTGTTGCTGATACAGCATTACCGAATTGATCTACAATAGAGTAGTGAGTGGTTTCGTTACTTTCAACCATTTCTACACTTCCATAAGAAACATCTTTAGAAGAGGTTGCTTTATTAAAAGAAAAGTTATTCATTCTTTCTTTTATGTATTCTTTACTTGTTAAAGTTTTTAAAGGAATTTTTACAAAATCAGGATCTCCTAAAAAATGACTTCTATCTGCATAAGCACGTCTTTCAGCTTCTGTAACAACTTGTATTGTTTTTGTTGTGTTGTGTCCGAATTTATCTAAGTTGTAAGGTTCAATAGCATTCATAATTTGAGCTAAACAAATACCTCCACTAGAAGGAGGTGACATAGATATAATACGTAAGTCATCATATTTAAAAGTAATAGGTGTTCTCCATTTTACTTCATATTTAGCTAAATCTTCTTCGGTTATTATCCCCCCATTTTCTTGCATAAATTTTACAAGACGTTTTGCCGTATCTCCTTTGTAAAACTCATCACGTCCATTTTCTAAAATACGAGTTAAGGTATTAGCTAAAGCATTGTATTTTATAGTATCATTTTCTTTCCAATTTTTAGAAAAAAGGATAGAGTCTTTATTTGCTTTAAGAAAAGATGGTTGATGTTTTTTTATTTTGTAGGCTTGTTTTTTTGTTACAATAACACCTTTTTTTGCTAATGCAATTACAGGTGTTAAAATATCAGAAATAGGTAGTGATCCAAATTTTTTATGAGTGGCAAAAACTCCAGCAATTGTTCCTGGTACACCTACGGCCATTGCACCAAGTGTACTTTTGTGTTTTATAACATTGCCATTAGTGTCTAAATACATTTTTTTTGTAGCGGCAATAGGTGCTTTTTCACGATAGTCTAAAGCGCCAATTTCTCCGTTTTTATTTCTGTATACCATAAAGCCCCCTCCGCCAATATTGCCTGCATACGGGTAGGCTACAGCAAGCGCAAGTTCTGTAGCAGCCATTGCGTCAAAAGCATTTCCTCCTTTTTTAAGAATATCATTTCCTATCTTAGAAGCTTCTTTACGAGCAGAAACAACCATGGCTTTACTTGTAATTAATCCAGTTGTTTTTTCTTTTTTTATAGCTGTTTTACAGCTTAATAAATTAATAAGTAGAAAAGTAAAAAAAAAGCCTTTTTTCATGGTTTTAAGTTGTTAGATTTATTTTAGAGTCACAAAATTTACGTAAGTCCTCAAAAAAAAGTGTGAAATCATTTTCAAGTAATTGATAGTGAACTAATAGGTCTTCAGAAGCTAAATTCATTTGTGATTTTCCTTTAGTGCGTTTATTCATTCCGTTTAATACTTCTTGAATTCCATTAGCAAATTGATAATTATAGAGCCAGTTGTATTTTGTTAAAAAAGGAAGTATTTCTTGTGTTTTTTCAGGAAGAATGTTGTAGTTGTCTTGTAATAACTTATAAACAGATTTAACGTAAGTGTTTAACGGTATTTGTGAGTAGGTATTCCAGTTTCTGGCTAAAAAATGATCATAAAAAATATCGATTATTACTCCGTCATAATGGCCATAACGTTCATGTAATCTACGTTTGCTTTTTCTAACAATATCATGAGTATCTGTAAAAGTATCTATTTCTCGGTGTAAAAAAATACCTTTTTGTATTTCTTCTTTGTAATGAGAAAACTTATTACCTCGTATATGGTCAGCAATAAAATTACCAATCATTAAATCTGTATTATTACCAGAAAGATATAAATGTGCTAAAAAATTCATTTTATAAATGTAAACAAAAAACCACAACTGATATGTTGTGGTTTTTATTAATCTACAAAAAAAGTTTTTCTTAATGATATTGGCTTTCCTTTTTGAGTAAAACCTTCTATTTCTATTTCGAATTCTCCTGAAACATCTGATGTGTAAAAAGTAATTTCTTTCGTAGATAAATCAATGTTGGGGTTCCAATATAATTGGGTTCTATAATCAGGAATTCTTTCGTTCTCTCTTTTATGTTTTTGGAAGAAATATTTTTTTTTAGGTTGTGGTTTTAGTATGTTAAATTCCTTTAATTGTTTTTGGTTAGGTAAATAACTTCTTTGATATGTATCTATTATAACAATTCCTTGATATATACCACTACCATAAAAATATTTGTTATTAATAATGGATATGGTATTTATTCTTTTTGGATTAAAATCCATAAAATCATTATGATTATATATAATATTTCCATCTATGATAAGTAATGAAGGTAAAGAACTTAAATTTTTATCATCAGAAATACCAAATACATGTATTTGGTAATTATTATTCTTTTTTGAAATATTAACTTTTTTAATGATTTCGATAAAAGTCTTTTTTACTGAATTAAACCTTTTATATTCATCTAATTTGTATACTATTTTATTATAATCAAAAATAGATTTTTTTCTTGTAGCACCATAAATAGAATCTTTTTTAATGCTATAATATGCGTTCTCTATTTGTAAATTTAAACTTCTATCTCTAATAATTTTAGAAATAGTATCGTTTAAGTATATTTCTTTAAAATTTACGAATTTTTTTTCGAGAGAATTATTAAAACCTAGATTGAGATGGTAATCATCAAAATTATCATCTAAGATTTGAATTGCAATTGTGCTATTTCTAATATTTTTAATATTAAAGTAAAATTCACCTAGTTTATTTGTTATAGCTGTTTTTGGGAGGCTATTATCATTTTTTATAGATAAACTTAATCTAATATTAGAAACTTTATTGTTTTTAAAGTTTTTTGAAACTATCTTTCCTTTTATAAGTGATCCTCTTAATTCGGGTAGATAAAAATAATTACTCTTGTGTTCTTTCTCAAAGCTAGTTAAGATTGAGCTATAGTTATTTTTCCTTTGCAAATTTAATTTTTCCTTTTTTTTGATTGAAATAGAAAAGTTTTTTACATTTTTTTGAATAACAAGAGGAAGGTCTAATAATACTTTTTCTCTTTTTGAATATGTCTTACTATTTTTAGAAGAAATGGAGTCTAATTTTTTAAAACTTTTAAAAGTTTTATGTATATTATTATCTTCTCTTATTTTTTGTGAAAATGGATTTACAATGAATATATCTTCTTCATAAAACAACTGTTTATTTCTCATCCATTGAGTATAAGAAATTAATTTATACGCCCCAGTTTTAATAGTTGTGTTTAAAAAAAAATCACCGTAACCAGAACTTTTAATAAGATTAATTTTTTGTTTTACAATGCTTTTATTATCAGAGTTTATTAATTCTATATATGCAACTTTACTATATGTAGATAAAGAGTTTTTAATTTGGTCTAAACAATAAATTTTATAATATAAAGTTTCTCCGGTAAGTAAGAAGTTAGAATTTGAATGAACAAAAATTTTTTCTTTAGGTAAATCATTTAAATTATTAAAAAGAGATGACTTTTTCTCTTGTGCTATAATTAAAATACAAGAGAATATTGTAATTATAGAGAATATTTTATTTTTCATGTTTATTTTTTAATCGATCCAAAAAGTAGGTTTTGTAGCAGGTCCAATATGAGTGCAATCGCCACATATTTTTGAAATTAATATATACGGTTTGTTTGGGGGAGGGATAGGGGGGAAATTTGGGTGGCCCTGAAAGATATAGTTTTGTAAACTATTTAACATAGGAGATTTTCCAGAGGTATCTGTTATTAATGGCTGGATTAAAGAATTAGAGCAAACACTTCCACTTGTATTATTGTAGTTAACAAATGATTTGTTCGAAGTTATTTCATTTCTGTTAAAGAATACTCTCTTTTTAGAAACGGTTGATACTTCAAAGAAGCCAATAACTTTATCTCCAGATAACGAGCTAATATTACTTAGTATTTCACCAACCTGAACTTGTGAAAAGATATTGTCAGGGTTTGAAAATTTATTTAATAATTCATAATAATCAAAAGTTTTTTTATTTAATACATATTGTTTTAAAAGTATGCTATATCTAATACCAATTAAGTAATTATTTAAAGGAATCGATCTTACAGGAAATCCTAATACTTTGTCTTGTGATAATGTTTTAGTTTCTGTTAAAATTATACTTTTAGGTTTTCTAGTTCCATAACAAAAACCAATTCCATCTTCTATAGTCTTAGGTGCTAATTCAAATTTGTAAGGAGGGGTGTCAGAAATAATAATTATTTTTTCATCATTCCATACTGAAGTTTTAACTTTAAATGTTTCCTCATATTCATAGCGGTAGAATTTACCTTCAATATTAGAGTTACCAATACTATTTGTTTTTACTACTGCTTTAATTTCATTTAATTCACTTTTTTCAACATCAATATAAATATCTTTTATTCCAGAAGTTAAAGGTAATTCTTCAGGTGTAGAAATGTATTTTATGCCATTATTTGTTTCAATTTCTAAAGTATAAGTTTTGTTAGGTTCTGCTTTGAATTTATTAATAGATTCATAAATACCATTTCCTGTATCTTTGAAAGTGTAGATTACATTATTACTATCGGTTATTGAAACCAAAGCATTTTCTTCGGGGTCTATACCAGTAGAATCAATTCTAATAGTTTTTGAAATGTTTATTGTATGATTTTTAAACTCATCAGTAATTGTAGTATTAATAACGATGTGGCTTTCAAATGTAATGTCTTCAAGTTTAAGTGGTTCTATGCAACTTGAGAAAGACATAAATATCATTATTATATAAAAGTAGTTTTTATTTGATAGCATAATCTAAAATTTAAAATTATAAGTAATTGTTGGTATGGGAGTAGAAAAAATAGAGCTTTTATATCCATTTACATTACCGTTTATATTTTCAAAATATACTGAATAAGGGTTGTTTCTTCCTAAAACATTATAAATAGAAATACTCCAAAAACTATGAGCAAATTTTTTAATTTTATGGTTACCTTCTATGTTAAACCCAATATCTAATCTGTAATAATCAGGAATTCTGAATTGGTTTCTATTGCTATAAGTTAAAAACTCGATACCTTGAGATATGTATTTACCTGTAGGGTATGTTATAGGCCTACCTGTTTGATAAGTGAAATTAGTAGAGAAGCTATATCTTTCAGTTAGCTTATAATTTAAAACAGCGCTAAAATCATGAGGCTTGTCGTAATTAGTAGGAAAAAATTCCCCGTCATTTACAGTTTCTTCATTGAATTTACTGTTTAGTTGAATCTGAGATTTAGAATAGCTGTATCCTAACCATCCATTTAGTTTTCCTTTATTTTTTTTTATTAAAAATTCAACACCATAAGATTTTCCTTCTCCTTGTAAAACCTCAGTTTCTATATTCTCGTTTAATAATAAATTAGCACCTACTTTATAATCTAAAAGGTTTTTATACTTCTTATAATATCCCTCTAAACTAATTTCATAATTATTTCCGTTTATATTTTTAAAAATACCAAAAGATGTTTGTATGCCTTCTTGAGGCTTGATATTTGTATTAGAAAGTCTCCAGGTATCTACGGGGGTAGCAGTGGTATTATTATTTAGTCGATGTATGTATTGAAAAGATTTATTAAAACTAGCTTTTAATGAAAAGTCATTTGTTAATGAATATCTTCCTGATAATCTATAACTCAATCCTTCATACGTTTTAAAAATTTCATTATTCTTATATTCTTTTGTGTTAATTAAAGTTGAAGAGTTTATTGGGGATCCTTCTTGATAGATTCTTTGAGAAGAAGAACCTAAAGCGAGATATTGAGATAAACGGAGTCCAAAATTTATAGTAACCTTTTTATTAAAGGTAATTTCATCTGAAATAAACAAGCTATTTTCAAGAGCTTTTTCATTAGGGATTGAAAGTGGTGTTACCGAAGAGAGATCTCCTTGAGGAGTTTTATTTCCTGGGGATATGCTATAAAATTTAGATTCGAGACCGTAGTCAATATTATGTTTTTGTGAACGAATGTATTTAAATTTAAGTTTTAAATCAGTTTCATTAATTCTGTACTTAAGGTTAAATCCCTTATTATTATCTTTTTTTTCATAGCCTATATCAAAAGAATAGTTACTATTAGATAAAATTAAGTTACCACTATTTTTATCATCAAACTTATGATGCCAATTAAGAGAAGTAACTTTATTGCTATATTTATTAATAGTGTCAGAAGCAATTTGATATTGATCTTTACTGTAATAAGCAGTAAAACTAATATCATTATTTTCGTTAAATTTGTGTTTATATTTAGTTATTGCATCAAAAAAAGACACACTACTGTTTTTTAATTTTTTATTATCTATTAAGTTTAATAGCCAATCAGAATAAGTACTTCTAAGACCAAGCATAACTCCAGATTTACCTTTTATTATAGGTGTTTCTATATTAAGATTTCCTGTAACAGGTCCTATAGATGCTTCCCCTTGAAACTTATTGGTACTAGGATTTTTAATACTAATATCAAAAACAGAGGACAATCTACCTCCATATTCAGCAGGTATGTTTCCTTTGTATATTTTTAGATCATTTGTAGTAAATGGATTAATTGCGGAGAATAATCCTAAAAAATGTGTAGGGTTATATATGGCACCATTTTCTAATAAGAATAAATTTTGATCTATTTTACCACCTCTTACATTTATACCCTCAGAACCTTCTCCGGCAGATGTAATACCAGGTAATGTTGTAGCTACTTTTAAAATATCTCTTTCTCCTAAAACTAAAGGTATTTTTTTTATTTCTTGAGCTTTAATTTGTGTAATACCCGCTATAGTTTGTTTTACATTTTTATTTCTATTGGCATTAATAATAACTTCATCTAATTGCTCTGACTCTTCAACAAGAAACATATTAAAAGAACCATCATCATATATGACAAGGTCTTTACTTTTACTATTGAAATCAATAAAAAATGTCTCAATATTATTCTTGCCATAAGGAAGATTTAATGAGTAATACCCATTTTTGTCAGTAGTTGTATGGATGTTTTTTTTTCTTTCAAATATAGTAACACCTTCAATAGGTTTTTTTGTTTTGTTATTTTTAATGAAACCGGTAAGTAAATATGTCTTTTTTATGATTTTATTTTCCTTACCTATTTTAAGTATTTTTTGTCCATTTTTTTTAGTGTTGATTAAAAAAGGAATGTTATCATCAACTTCATTATAATTATCATAAAAACTTTTTTTTATTAAATTACGATTGGTAAGTATTATTTTTTTTTTTAGAACAAAATAGTTGATAGAAGTATCATTAAAAATGATATCTAAAACTTCATGGATGTTTAAGTTATTAAGAGTATTAGTGATTTTTTTATTATCAATCCATTCATCAATGTAAAAAAAACGATAATCAGTTTTTTTTTCTATTAATTTAATGATCCCTTTCTTATTAAGGTCTTTAAAAGTTACAGAAATTTTATTAGATTTATTTTGAGATAAAAGAGTAGAAAAATGAAGTAGCAATGAGATAATTATAATTTTTTTCATGGGAGAGATTCTATTACTTTTTCAATTCAATTAAAAGTTCATTTATTAGTTTTACAATAAAATGATCAAAATTATTTTTCAACAAAAATTTATTTTTTTTATAGAATTTTGTAATAGTTTTTTTATTTTTTGGAAAAATAGTTATAAAATCTTTTTTAGATTTTATAAAATAATATTGATCTTTATAAAACAATAATTTCTTATACTGTTCTTTAAAAGTATAGTATATATACTTTCGATCTCTATTCTCTTTTGCTTTTTTAATATGCTTAGTATATATAGAAAAGTTTTCATTTGAAGTTTTTTCTTCAAGAAATCCATGTTCTTTTGTGTATACAAATTTTAAATTATAAAAGGAAAATTTAGATATTAGCTCTTTTTCAGGGATCAAAGATATATTTTGGTCTTTGTTAGCTATGTTTAGTATAATAACATCATCAACTAGGTCGTATTTCATTTTTACATTAAAATAAGAGTCTCCACTATATGTAATGTTTCCTGATTCAAAATGATCATTTAAAAAAAAATTATGATTACCTTTTAATTTTCTGTAATTTTCTTTAAAAATCACACCATAACTTAAATCTGTATTTTGTAGACCAATAGTTTTGTCAAATGAAGAATAAAAAGATTTAGAAATTTCACTCTCTTGAGAGAAAAGAATAGGGGTGACCAAAAAGAGTAATACTATTAGCAGTGTTTTCATTTTAGAGAGCAATTTAAATTAAAAACTTTTTCAATGTAAAGCTACATTTTTTTTTTTAGGATATATGTTAATTTTTTTACATTTTTTTTAAAATGAAAAAAGTTAGATGTTAATATGTGTTATTTCTGTTTTTTTCGATATTAAAAAAACTACAATTGATTAGTTGTGGTTTTTAAGTTGTTGTCATATTTCGTACTGAAATAGTGTTAAACTAAGTTCTATTTATTTATGGGAAAAACAAGGTTCAAATTACAAAACTCGAACATAAAAGGATTATAGTTTAAATTTAAAACTACAGATTGTTGAATATATTAAATTAGGGAGTTTGTCTACTTGTGGTATTCAATGTAGGAAAATCGTTGTTAATTGGATTGAAAAATATGATGACTTTTGATTCTGAATATACAATTAATTAAGATATGGCTAAAACTCCAGTGCAATCTATTCTATAGTTAGAGCAGTAGAGTAAATTACTTGAAAAGTAGAGGGAAAAGGGAAGGAGGTTTAGCGGATAGAGCAGATCAAAAGTTATTTTATTTGATATGATGATTGATATTGCAGAAAAAGAGTTTAATATTCCTATTAGAAAAAAGTAAGAACCTAAGTAATAAAAACAAAGTGTAAAAGTTACATGTAATTACTAAGGGTTGATAGATAGATGTGTTATCGAAATATTATATCAATAAAAGAGAAGTTAAAATTAAGTTTTAGGGTGATGAATTTAGTAGAGTCAAAATGCCTTTTAATGCCTCAAATTAGAACAAGAAAAATTACTGATGTGTATTCTAAAAAAGTTATAGGTTATAATGTTAGTAATAGTTGTTTAAATGTAAAGGGTTCTTTTATCAATTGAATCCACCGCTTTATAAATGGTGCTAAAAAAGAAAGCTTATTGAAATAAACCAATAATTCATCATTCAGATAGAGGCTTGCAGTATTGTTCTAATGAATATCAAAGACTATTAAAAATAATTTGATATTTATAAGTATTATATTAATCTTAAAATTAAAACAAAATTAGTTAAAAATGCTGTAGAAATTTACAATAATATTAGCTCTCATTTATCTAATTATATGCTCATTCCTAATCAAATGCGTAAATGAAATAAAATCAAAAGAGGATTATATAAAACTATAAAAGGTAGTAATATAAAATTACTACCTTTAAATTATTAATTTTGTAAC
This sequence comes from Tenacibaculum ovolyticum DSM 18103, assembly GCF_000430545.1. GTDB lineage: Bacteria > Bacteroidota > Bacteroidia > Flavobacteriales > Flavobacteriaceae > Polaribacter > Polaribacter ovolyticus. The sequence goes on along the minus strand of NZ_KE387163.1, from coordinate 576,268 downwards.
GCTATTTAATGCTGTCACATATTAATATTAGTTTTTACTAGGGATGCTCTTTAAAATTTCTAATAAAAAATTCCAATATTTTTGTGTAGATGAAATTTGAGCACGTTCATCAGGAGAGTGTGGGCCTCTAATATTAGGTCCAAAAGAAACCATATCCATCTCAGGGTAATTCTGACCTAAAAGTCCGCATTCTAGACCTGCATGACAAGCCGCAACATTTGGCTTTTCATGATGTAAATCTTCATATAGTTTTGCAACTATTTTTAATATTTCAGAATCTAAGTTAGGTAACCAACCTGGATATGACCCTGAAAATTCAACATCAAAACCTGCTAATTCAAAAGCAGCACGTAATGAATTAGCTAAATCCCATTTGTTAGTTTCAGAAGAAGAACGTGTTAAGCACCCTATTTTTATTTTTCCTTCTTTTACAATAACACGAGCTATGTTGTTTGAAGTTTCAACCAATCCTTCAATGTCTGGACTCATACGGTATACTCCGTTCAAAGCAGTATATGTAGCTTTTATTAATCCTTCTTGAATTCCTAAATCCATTACTTTTTTAGGAGATTCAATTTCTTTCAATTCAATAGATAAATTTGGTTCTAGTGATAAAAATTCAGCTTTAATGCTATTAATTAATTCGTGAATTTCAAATAAGAAAGGCTCTTTAGAAACTGTATCAATAACTACTGATGAAAAACTTTCACGTGGTATTGCATTTCGTAAACTACCTCCGTTTATTTCAGAAACACGTAATCCAAAGTTTGTAAAACCGTCAAATAATAAACGATTCATTATTTTGTTAGCATTTCCTAATCCTTTAATAATGTCCATTCCAGAGTGTCCTCCGCTTAAACCTGTAATAGAAATAGAAAAAGCAGTTGTGTTTTCGGGAGTATTTTCTTCATTATAAGTTCTAGTAGCAGTTACATCTACACCACCAGCACACCCCATACCAATTTCATCATCTTCTTCAGTATCTAGGTTTAATAATATTTCACCTTGCAAAACACCGCCTTCTAATCCCATTGCACCAGTCATACCAGTTTCTTCATCAATGGTAAATAATGCTTCAATAGCAGGATGAACAATTTCGGTAGATTCTAAAACAGCCATTATAGATGCTACTCCTAAACCATTATCGGCACCTAAAGTAGTTCCTTCAGCTTTAACCCAGTCACCATCAATAAACATTTTAATTCCTTCTGTATCAAAGTCAAAAACAGTATCAGAGTTTTTTTGGTGCACCATATCTAAATGACTTTGCATTACAATCATTTTACGATCTTCCATTCCTGAAGAGGCTGGTTTACGAATAATAACGTTACCAACTTTATCAACTATTGTTTCAAGGTTTAATTTTTTTCCAAAATCAACCATAAATTGAATGACTCTTTCTTCTTTTTTTGAAGGACGAGGTACTGCGTTCAAATCAGCAAAATTCTTCCAAACAGCTTTCGGTTCTAAGTTTTTAATATCTGAATTCATTGTAAAATGTTTGTTTAAATTTAAAGTACGAAGATACTTTTTTTAATGGCAGGGCGATAGCCAAAAAAGTGATTAATTAGCTGATGCTTTTTATAGGGTAATTCATATGGTGTATATTGCTGTTTGCTAATTGAAAAATTGTAAATTCGCGCCATGGATTTTTCGTCAAAATTACTAGAAAGAGCAGTAGATGAAGTGAGTAGATTACCTGGTATTGGTAAAAGAACTGCGCTTCGTTTGGTATTACATTTGTTAAAGCAACCAAATGAGAATACAAAGTTTTTAACTGAAGCGTTAACGCATTTACGAAATGATGTAAATTCGTGTAGTAAATGCCATAATATTTCAGATACTGTTTTGTGTGAAATATGTAATAATCCGAATAGGAAAACCGAAATAGTTTGTGTTGTTGAAGATATTCGTGATGTAATGGCAATTGAAAATACTGCACAATTTAGAGGAGTATATCATGTGTTAGGGGGGAAAATATCGCCTATTGAAGGTATTGGTCCACAGAATTTACAAATAGATTCTTTAGTTACCAAAGTTAAAGAAGGTGAAGTGAAAGAATTAATTTTTGCTTTAAGTTCTACAATGGAGGGGGATACTACAAACTTTTATATATATAAACAAATAGAGAAGTTTAATATTACAACATCTACTATTGCTCGTGGAATTTCGGTTGGTGATGAGCTAGAGTATGCTGATGAGGTTACATTGGGTAGGAGTATTGTTAATAGAATTCCTTTTGAGCAGTCAATTAAAGGGACTTAATATGTTGGTTTTATAAGGGGTATAGGCTATGTAGTCGTATTTGTTTAGTTTTTAAGGAACTTTAAAAGTGAAGTTTTTAATATATTTATGTATATTTAGCGTAATTAATTTCACTTATAGTTCACCTAAAATATTTTACGACTTCACTTTTATGGCTTCAGCTAAATTAAAATTAAAAACTTCACAAACTTTAAAAGATTGTTCTCATCCTATAATAATTCAAATACTTAAAGATAAAAAAAAAGCAATAACAACGCTAAATATTAATTGCCATATTGAAGAGTGGGATATAAAAACGAATCTTCCTAAAAATAGAAGGCTTTCATTAATATGTCAAAAAAAACTTTTAGAATGCGAAGAGTTGCTGTTTGAAGGAATTGATAAAGGTTGGTCAGCAAAAAAAATTGCAAGCATATTTGCTGGAAAGGATACTAAAGAAATAATGTTTTTTAAATATTCTACTGAAATTAATTTTGAAAATAAAATTGGTATTTCTACAAAATTACTAGATGCGTCTAAACTTAAAAAGTTTAAAAACTTTATAGGAGGTAAAGATATTTCGTTTAACGAACTAGATTTTCAATTACTATCTAAATATAAGAAGTTTTTAGAAGATGAAGGTTTAAAAAGTGCTACTAGATATTTGTCAATACTTAGGCAAGTATATAACTACGCTATAGAACAAGATGATTTTGTACCTAAGAAAAACCCGTTTAAATCGTCACTCTTTAGTAAAAAAATAACTACAACAACTATAAATAGAAACTTAAACTTAATTAAGACAAAAGAACTATTTAAACTTAATTATGGCACTGGTTGGGGAAAGTCTTATAAAGATATGTCGTTAGACTTTTGGAAATTTTGTTTTTTAATGAGAGGAATAAATTTTATTGAAATGGCACTAATTAAACCCAAAGATATAGAAGGAGAGTATTTTAGTTTTACTAGAGAAAAATTGAAAACAAAAATTTCTACGAAACAGAAAATTAAAATTTACCCTGAAGCTAGAGAAATTATAAAAAAATATTTTGTTAAAGGAAACGATTACATTTTTCCATTACTTGAAAACGGATACAATAAAGATACTAGTATTAATGATTATAAAGCCTATAAACATAAGCTTACAGTAATAAATAGTAATTTACGAAACATAGGGAAAAAAGATTTAAATGTTGATTTTAATTTAACCTCCATGTCTGCTAGGTACACCTTTATAAATTTAGCAAAATTAAATGAAGTGCCATTTCTTTATTTACAAGAATTATTAGGTCATAAAACTAAATCTACAACCGACATTTATTTAGATGTATTCCCACAGGAAAAAATAGACAATTATCATAGAATGGTTATTGATACGGTTCTTAATATAAGTAACGAGTAAAAGAAAAAACCAACATTAATATGTTGGTTTTTTCTTTTAAAAATCTTCTCGTTTTTTTTAGGAATGGGAAAACATATATATTTAATTTGGTAAATAATCCTCAATTAAACCAAATACTTCTAAACCTATTAAATGTATTTGATTTTGTTTTAAAAAGTCTAAAGGAGGCGGTGTACCATAATATACACTTGGGTCTTTGATTTCTTTTAGTTCTTTCTTTAATAGGTTAATTTTAGAAAGTACCTTAGTTTTTTTTGAAAGCTTTTCTATTTTTAGAGCTTTTTCAATCCCCATATAAACACTGTTATGCAAATATTTAGACTCAATGCTGCTGTAAACTAATTTTTCTTTAATACTATTCATATTTTACGTTTTTAAATTAGATACAAACGTATTTATTTAATGAAAAAAATAATAGGACAAAAAAAATATAAGAAAAAATAGTGATTTTTAAGCGACAAGTAAATTATTATTTACTTCAGATTTTCTGTCTGACCATATAATATAATCGGCTTTTTTAGTTTTTAAAGCTTCTAGAAATTCATTTTTAATTTCTTTATCTATATCATTAATTATTGCAACAGCACTAACTTCTTTCTTTGTACTTTTTTCTCTAACAGGTTTAATATCTTCCCAAGAAAACAAAAATGAAGATATATTTGATCTGTTAATTGTGTTAAACGATTTTAAAACAATTTCCTTATTTCTACCTGCAATTTGAAAATCAAAGTTAAATTCTAAACCAGTCATTCCTTTAGATATAAAATCAGGAGTATATATTAATCCTTTTTCATCTAAGAAAAGCCTAACATCTTCTTTGAAGATCGAAGATATATTTTGTTGAGAAAGAACATATAAATCATTTATTTCAATTATTGCAGATAAAATATTATGTTTAGACTGAGAAAAACGACTAATATCTGTTTCAATAAATAATTCGTTATTTATGAGTTTTACTCCATAATTAAGTAAAATTGTTTCTAATATGTATTTCCTTTTTTTAGAACCTTGTATATGTAAGCCTTGTAATTCTAAATTAGATAAAGTATCTCCATTATCACTTAAAGTTAAGTTAGAGTCTTTTTTTTGAGCATAAATTTCAATAGTATCATTAAATGCACCAATAAAAGGAGTAGAGATAGCAAACCATTCTGTATGTTTATCTTTTTGGATAGAAGTTTTTTCTCTTAACCATTTATAATAATCATCCACATATGTATTTACCCAACTCAATCTATTGATAATTGTATGTTCAACTTAGAATTTAAATTTATCTCTTTTGCAAAGTTAATTATTAAATCTGAAATGTCTGCACTTTCCGTAATATCTTGTATCGGGAATTTTGTGTCAGTCAAAGGAATAGCCCAAGATAAAGGCTTGTACCCTTCTACATATATATGCATATGTGGTTCATCGGTTTTAAACCATTTATCTGCATATTTTTTTAAATAATCAGGTAAGGTGTCTTTAATATCTACAGGATTATGATGACCTCCTCGGTAATCAATTCTTAATAAACCTATATGAGAACCAGTTTCTAAATGATGAACTGATGTTTTTAGTAAAATCTTTTTATTTGAAGTTATTTCGACCCAAAATTTGTGTTGATTATCTTGATTTGAAATTAATTCAAGTCTGTTTTTTTTATCTTTTAAATCAATCACTTTCGTTGGGTCAGATAATGTTTTGTCTAATTTTAAAAGATATTTTACTTCTTCATTTGTTAGCATTTTTTATATATTATAATTTTCTTTTATTTTTCATTTTTCCTAAACCAAAAGTAGCTAATCAAAAATAAAAATAGAATCAAAAAACCGTAACATAATTACGGTTTTACCTTTTTTTTTGTACGTAAGTAACGACAAAAGTAGTTGTACAAATTTAAAGTGTTTAAAAGCTTTAAATCAATAAAAAAATACTTAATTTGTTAAAAAAATATAATGGAAATATATGTACCAGTACATATATTCCGTTGTTATACATTATTAGACGAAAATGAAAGAAGAAATAAAAACACACTATATATTTTTAGATACTTCCATATTTATTAAAGAGAATTTCTTCGCAGGAAATAAGTTAAAAGCTTTTCTGAAACACGAAAAAGAGTCTGAAATAGAATTACTAACTACTGAAATCACTAAAAAAGAATGTCATTCAAATTTGAATAAGTTTTTAATAAATTCAAATGCTACTTTTAAGAAAACACTTAAAGAATTAAGTAATAAGGCTAAAACATTTAAGAATATTGTCTCCTTAAACGAAATATTTAATCTTCATAATTCTTTTGAATTCGAAAAAGAAAAAGATGTATTACATAAGAAATTTGAAAAGATAAAATCAGACCACTTTAAAGAAGTTGATATTGACCCTAGTAAAACATTAAAAATAGTCGCAGATTATTTTGACTTCAACCCCCCCTTTAAAGACGGAAAAAAGAAAAATGAATTTCCTGATGCAATTGTTTTAAATTCCTTAGAAACTTGGTGTAGAGAAAATAGTGAAAAAATATATGTTGTAGCTGAAGATGAAGATTTGAATTCTTATGAATCAGATTATTTAATCCCAATAAAAGAATACGACAAACTTTTAGACCAAATAAGTTTTACTTTTAGTGACGAAAATATTTCTACCAAAATAGATGAAATTCTTGAAAGTAAGGAAGCTGAGATAATCTCAACTATTGAGGATAAGTTTGCATATGACTTTCCTTACAGTGGGTTTGATGATAGCCAAGGTTTTGAATACGAATCAAATGGCATTGAAAAATTTGAAGGATTTATAGATTCACACTCTGTATTGCAAATATTTGACAATGTTGCTAAGGTAGAACTTACAATTCCTGTTAACTATACTGTTGATGTTTCTTATGAAAACACAAGTATTGGTTGGTATGACAAAGAAGACGCCAGATGGTATGGAACTGAAATGGAAAATAAATTAGTTTCTGACGATTGCAAATTAAAAGTAATTGTAGAAATAAAATGTGAATTACCAGGCAAAGAGATTTATTGGAAAGATTGGGAGTTTATCGAAATTTCCAGTGGGATTCCAACTGATGTTTCAATTGATGATTAAAACAATGTATAACAAAACCTGTAGTTATAAAGAACAAAAAAGCCATACTACACTACAAGCATGGCTAATTAAAAACTAATTCAAATCTCTTTTGATGATTATTAAATGCTTGACAAAATTAGAAATGAAAAAATGTTTTGGAGTAAAATGAAAGTTAAACAAACATTAATTAACCTGTTGAAAAAAGAGTAGAAAAGTAAAGCCCCCGAAGGAGCTCTACATTAATCTAAATTACTAATCATAACCCTTCCAAATTATGAGTAAGCAAAACTATATAATCAAAAATAATAATGATGAAAAAAAAGCATAAAAGAAGTAAGGTAGAAACGTAAAATAACAGTTAGAAAAATGATAAAATTAAAGCATAAAAAAGAGTTCATTTCTGAACCCTTGATTAATAAAGCTTTTTATCCCCATAAGAAAGCTATATATATTTTGATATTCTCAAAGTTAAATTATTAAAGATAGAGGTATAGGTTTAAAACCATAAAATAAGTAAGGCGTAACCGTAAAATTATAGGTTAAAACAAAAGAAAAGAGCTATTACAGCTCTTTTCAATTAATCAATCTTTTAAATCCCCCCGGATTTAAATTTAATAGATCAAATATATATAAGGTCTTCTAAATTATTAAGTTAAATTGATAAGTAAAATTTATTTAGATATAAAAAAAAACTGTAGAGTGGGTATCCTTTTATTACTAAATCATTCTTAAAGTCTTCTAACATAGTAAAATTTTTAATTTTTAGTTTCTCAAAACTAACTACTAATAAATATAAAAGTTAAAGGAAATCCGTAATAAAAGTTACGAAAACCCGTAAAAATAAACATTAAAGAAGTAATAGCTTTACAAGCCTAAATAAGTAACGTTCACACCTATTTTTAGGTCTCTCATGCTTTAGAAATAAGCATTTAGGTGTTTTTTTTATAAACTATTTTATTATTAGATGAAATTTGCAACAAAACAAGCGAAAATAGTAGCTATAACTGTTTAAATTTAGAGTATTTCAACGCTTTAAATTAATTAAAAATCTCTTAGATTTAGTAGAAATATAATGGAAATTTATGTGTCAGCACATATATTCCATTGTTACAAGCAATTTAAAAGGCACGTTAAATCGAACAATAAAAAATATTAATTAAGTTAAGAATAAAGAATTATGGCAAAATCAAGTGTAATGGAAAATGCATCAACTACAGGAAACCTCATTAATTTCAAAACGAAATCAATGTCAACAGGTGCAGCAACTCTTCATCATGAAGTTTCATGGGAATCTAGTACTGGAGCTATCGCTGATTTAGGACACATAAAAACGAGAGAGCGAGTATCTTGGGATGCTGCACCCGCAGAATTTGGACCAAGTGGAGAATACGCACGTTCTGGTGTTCATAATGGATTAGGTTCTAATACAGCTAATGGTGGTATTGGAATTGATGACCATTCAATAATACCTCCTGGTTTTAATTTTAAACTTAACCAAGATGGCAGTTCTCAAGTTTGGACAATGAATCAACAATATGAAATGCAAATTAATGGGGGAGAATGGATGCCAGTACCAGGCGGGCAATACCAAATTACTCGTTGGTTTGAAAGAAAAGGAACAGACTTAATAGCCTACACAGCTAAAAGAGGAATTAATGATGGGGCAACGCACAGAGCTATGGTATCAGTACCAAATTGGTTTAAATAATAACATAATAAAACTAGGTTTTATTTGCTAAATTTACTGCTTAAAACACACAATAAACCATATATTAACTGTTTTACGCAAGCAAAAAAATGAATTTGGTTAAATACCTTATAACTATAAATAAATTATATGACAAAAAAAGAAATAGCTAATAAATACATAGATTTTCTTGAAAAAGGAGACATCGAAAATGTAATTAATTTGTTTAATCAAAAAGGAATTGTTGACTCTCCACTTTATGGAATAAAAACAGCAAAAGACTTTTACCACGAATTAAGTAGCGACACTACAAATTCTCAACTTCACCTATTAGGAATTTTTGAAGAAAACGAATCTAATAGTATAGCACTATATTTTAAATATAAATGGACTTTAAAGAATAATGAAAAAGTGGAATTTGATGTTGTTGATATAATAGAATTTGATGAAAATAATAAAATTGGTAAACTAAAAATTATATACGACACAGTTATTGCTCGAAAATTAGTTGAACAATTACAGTAGTTATAATTGATAAAGTAACTGTTTAAATTTAAAGTGTTTCAAAGCTTTAAATTAATAAAAAAAAACTTAATTTGTTAAAGAAATATAATGGATATATATGTACCAGTACATATACCCCGTTGTTGGCAACAAGCTGAAAAATGAAAGATAAACAAGAAATAAATATTACTAAAAAAGAAACAGAAGAAGCTGAATCTAAAAATCTGTTTTTGAAAATTTGGACTGATTCCGTTTTTAGCAAACTTATAGCTAATGGAATTCTTATTTCATTACCATTTGTTTCTGCATTTATTTACGCATTCATTAAAAGCATATCAATAAAAGAAGTATTTAGTAATTTTTTAAATCTTGAAATTAAACTTTATGCTCTGCTGATTATATCGATACTCCTAATTTTAGTATATTATATCTATTTAAAATTTAATAAAAAAGCTGAAAAACAGCGTAGAGAATTCCTAAATAAAAAAGTTGGAAATTATCGTTATGGAGATTTGAATAACATATTGTTGACTACATATATCGAGACACCTCCAAGTATAAGAAGCAAAACTGGACTGAAAGAATTGGACTTGCTGACCTACTTTAGATTATTTATATCTTATTTCAGCAGTGGCATTGACTGGGATTACTCTGGAACCGAAGGTGTATTTTTATACTATCAATTAGGTCCTAAACTGGTCTCATATGGATTATGCGAAATGATTCCGTCACTTAAGAGTAAAACTGAAGGAGATATTAATTCTTATGACATATTTACATCAAAAGAAGGACACCTCTTTTTTGCATTATTAGAAAGTTTTGACAGAGTGGAAAATGCAAAAAAATATAGCGATGAAATGGAAAAAATGCAAAAGAAGAAAGACAAAGTTTTAGAAAAAAATTTAAAAACAAAACATAAAAATTAGGCTCTGTGTTTATCCGAAAAATTAGCGTCCTTTTACACGCGCTACGTTTCATACACAAGACTGTTAGATACAATAAGAAAAAATGATATTTGGAATTAGTAAAAACCCCCGAGATGAATTTAATAATTCTGATTTTAGTTTTCAAAGATTTGAATTTGATATTGAATCATTTAAAGAATATCTTAAAATCACGAATTCATCTATTGATGAAAAATTGAAATCTTATATTAAAGAATATGAAGTAATTGATGATTATGAGATTGCATCTTCATTATATGATAATGAAGAAATGTATATAAAAACGAATACTTTACAATTATACTATAGTTCTATAATTATCTCTCTGTATTCTTTTTTAGAACAAACAATGTTGGAACTTTGCTCTATCACTGAAAAGAAAAAGAATTTAAAAATTGAGGATATTTCAGGGAAAGGAATATTTAAGTTTAAGACTTATTTAGAGAAAGTAATAAATATTGATTTTGAACCAGTAAATACTGAGTGGAAAGAAATTTGTCAATACAATCATTTACGAAATCTATTTGTTCATAATTCAAATTCATTTATGAAAAAATCGACATCTAAACGACGAATAAATTCAATTAAAGAGATAAAAGGTTTAACATTTATTGATAATACAAACAATAATATCCTTATCGAATTTGAGAATGACATTACTATTAGGAATTTTATAAGAACTATAAATAGTTTTATTTCGAAAATATATTTTGAGTAAGCATAAAAAACAGGTGTTTATCCATGCGTTAGGCACAATTAAAACAAAATTTCGTCAATGAATGAAAAAATTAGAGAATTAATCCAAGAAGCTAAAAAACATACTTTTCAAACAAATCATTATAATTCACAAAACGGAACTTATAGCAGACCAAATGTCAATATGCAAGCTTGGATTGCCGAGTGTGAAGAGTTTGTATTAAGGAACTATGGAAGAGATAGTGCACCTTGGAGAATTTATGAAAGGTTTGAAATGAGTAACCTTGACGGAAATTACACAGACACATTTGAAAAAGAAAAAACTATAATTGTTAGTGCTTTAACTTCTTGTTTAAGAATTACACCAAAAAATGACATAAAAGGGCATATTTCAACTAAAGAACTTGATTTAACTAAAGTTTTTATTGTTCACGGACACGATGAATTATTAAAAAACGAAGTAGCAAGATTTGTTGAAAAATTAAATCTGGAGTCTATAATACTTCACGAACAAGCCAGTTCAGGAAAGACTATAATTGAAAAGATTGAAGAATATTCAAATGTTGGATTTGGAATTGCTCTATACACACCTTGTGATGTTGGAAATAAAAAATCTGAAAAAAGTGAATTGAAATCAAGAGCTCGACAAAATGTAGTTTTTGAGCACGGTTTTTTAATTGGCAAAATAGGAAGAGAAAATGTTTGTGCATTAGTTAGAGGTCAATTAGAAAAACCAAATGATATTTCTGGAGTAGTATATATTTCAACAGATGAAGAATGGAAATTGAGTTTAGCAAAAGAAATGAGAAACAGCGGTTATCAAATTGATATGAATTTAGTGATATAAAATTTCGGACGATAAAGAACTGAGATAAAAACCAAACCAAATTCTTCATTAAATTTATACAATATTATTACTCTAAACTCAAAATACACTACTTGTATTTTGAGTTTTTATTTGCCGTATAATCACTACTTATTTCGAAATAATTTTTATTTAAATGTAATAAGATTTAAAACGTTAAAGAAATGTTAATGAAAATAGGGTTGTCCCTATTTAATGTAGGGGTAATGGGTATTGTGTTTTAATAACAAATTATGTTAATTTGCTAAAAATTAAAATGAAAAATCTTCAACAGATGAATACTTAATCTAAAATACCTCTATTTTTACTTTTTTTAAATTAATTTAAATAAAGTAAAAATGAAAAAAGTATTGGTAGTATTAGCAATGTTTAGTTTAGTAGTGTTAACTAGTTGTACAGATAACACTGAAGAAAATTTAGTAGAAAAAGAAAGACGAAATGAACTTATTGACAAAGATAAAGTTGAGACTCCAACTACAAAAGGGTAATAAATCATTCAAGTATTTAACTTTTGAAACATTGGGTAATGTTCTAATCTATATTAGTGGAATATTACCTTTTATTCATGTCCTTTTTCCTGACGATAAATTAGAAGAAAAATTTTTTGGATACTCTAGTATTCATAGATTTTTATATAGTGCAGGAACTCATGCTAGTTTACTTTTTTTAGTTTCTGGTCTATTAATTTTAATACCAATATTATCAAAGGATAATATTGAATTTTACAAAATAAATTTAAAATACTCTTTATTATCTCCTTTTATATGTGGAGTGTTTTTTATGTCATGGGTATTTATTCCTGGTGTAGATTTTAATATTTTAGCATATCTTTTTATTGGATTATGTATTTCTGCTATATCTGTTTTTCTAATTTTAAAATTAATGAATTACATAAAATTAATTAAAATATCTTTTCAGTACAAAGAAAGATTATTAGAGAAAGGTTTAGATTTTATTAATTCAGAAATAAAGAAATAGTACTGAATGAACAATAGAAAAAAAATAAAAGATTACAAAAAGAAATTACAAGACTTAGAAACACTTTCTTTTGAATACAAAGAGGGAAGAATATTATCAGGTGATTATAAAAAACAATTAACTGATCAAATAGAATTTGTAAAATCGAATAATATAAAGAACATTGAGTATAATATAAATAAAGATTTAAAAGAAATAAGAATTCTTAAAGAAATAAAGTTTAAATTAAATAACAATCTAAATTTAAATGATTTTGAAAAGAGCTACATTTTAATCAATATCTGATTTCAACATTTTAATTGCAATTTCTGTAGCTCTCTTTTCAATAAAAATGCTAAGTGCTTCATTCTTTAATAATCGCTCTTTATTATTTATAATATACAAAGACAGCTCATCATCAGATATATTTTCGAATTTAATTTCAGATGATTCTGGTAAATTAACATTATTTAACATTTCCCCTTTCCCTAAAAGAAACCATGTAGGGTTAATCTCAGGAATTTCACTTAAAACTTCAGTAATAATATCTTGAGAAATTGTAGGGTATTTTTTTGTTCTTGAATCTAAATTGAAAAGCCTATTCAATTTTTGTTGAGAAATCCCTTTTAATTTTTTAGAAAAATCACTCACATTACCATTACTACAAAAATCTATTATATCCTTTAGTCTATCATTAATCTCTGGTAAATTCATTGTACTTAAATGCTTGTTTTTTTTACGTAAATTAAATCATTTTTCAATAAAAATACTGAAATACTTGTATTTTACTGAAATGTATGTATATTTGTCTTCAACAAAACAAATATACATAAATAAGTGATATATGTTGGGTTGTAAGATTGTTCAGTAAAACTAAAAATGAGCTTTTATATCTCATTTTCAAAACGATTAGAAATATGACAACAGCGATAGATTGGGTAACAGCCAAAAAAATAGCGGAAGATACAGGAGTTTCAAGAAGTTTTGTTTTGAAGTTATTAGAAACTGGAGATATTAAGTTTTCAAAAAACGGAAATAGAAAAAATTCAGGGTTAATGATTTCAATTAGTTCATTCAATAAATATTGGGAAAATAACGGAATTGTAAAATAAAATAATAAAGCAATTTAATTTGCATTTAACTAACCGATAAAAGGGCATTAATCGGTTAAAAATACCAAAGGGATAAGTAAGAAAGCTTATCTAACAGTAACTCACAACATCGTTACTAAGTAACATTCTTAAAAGTTAGCCCTTTTCTAAAGTTGTGAGTTACTTTCTTTAAAAGATCATTAACATATTGGCAGAAAACGAAAGTCTTATTAAATAAAAAGCACCTGTTTAAAACAGGTGCAAAATTAATTTAATGATTTAGCAATCACTAAACCTATTGCAACACCGAATAAAATAGGAACGATAATATTATCGCCTTGTATTGAAACAGTATTGCATTTAGAACCATTACAATTACTGTATACAATTGTATTATTCATATATGTTTCCTATCAGATTTTCTTTTCTGCCATTAATTCAAAAACGCAAAAATTATTGCGTTATATATTTAGAATTAAGATCATTAACATATTGGCAGATTAAGAGAGTTTTATAAAGTTTGTAGTTTAGTTTTTCATAGTAAGTTCTTAGTCTGCCATTTTAATATTTAAACAATGAAAAAAGGGCAAATTACCAAACAAAATTGCGCAATTAAACCGCAAAACATTATTCAAGTTTTCTTTTCAGAAAAGCTACAAGTTTTTTACGTAAAAGGAAAAGCCAACCACTTACCAAATAGTAATTTTAAATCATTAATCACTTGTGAAAACAGTGTTTTTAACGAGTTTTTAAAATTCTTAGAAAAATTTAAATCTTCAGAATGTTTAGCATCCTATAAACTCTTAGAACTAAAAGGAAAATTAAATGAGTTTTTAATTAATAGAGCAGGTAATTGTAAAGTTGTAAATAAAGTAGCATAAAAATAAAGAAAGTGGTTAGAAATTTCGACCCTCTACCACTTTCTACCAAAGGAATAAGTATGATAAAACCAATCTTAAAAAAGAAAGATATAACACGTTATTTCCTATGAACAAAAATACAAAAAATAACGCAAACAAAACGCAAAAACGCAAACTAATACTTAATAGTATTGGTGTTTATAATGAGGCTGTTAAAGATAATTTAAGAAAACGTAAGTTAAACGCAGTAACCGAGCATACCATTAAACATTTTATTGATAATGCGTATAGAAATAAAGTATCAGATACACAGTATAATAAATCGGTAGAAGCGTTTAATGCTACACATGGTTTATTGCTACTTAAAAGAGGTAAAGAGCAAGAGTACGAGCAAAAACAGTACTCATATATAAACTTTCCGTACTTAAACCAAGCAGCTGTAAATGATGCAATGAATAACTTTAGAAAGCATAAAGAAATTTATAATGAAAAGGTTACTCAAGAAAACAAAAAAATAGCAGCTTATAACTTATCAATTGTAAAAACTACGAATAAAGAATTTCTAAGCGAAATTACTAAGTTTAAAAAAGAAAACAACAGGCTTTTTATTAGTGATTATAATAAAAAAGTAGCAGAGTTTAATGCCCCTTTAGCTTATAAAATTTTACCTAAAAAAAGAGAACAGACTTTAAAACCTTTTTCGCAAATGATGTTTAGAACCTTAGCGGGTTTTTATGTGTCGCAATTAAAAACTAGAAATTCATTTCTTCTACAAATGAATAAACCTACTTCTGTTTTAAAAAATAAGCTTCCTAAGTTAGAGATAGATCACAAGAAGTTAGCAGAACATAAAAGAGAAGGGTGGGCAATGTTAGGAATTTGTAAAAAAACAGCGCAAAACCACATTAAAAGGTTTAGAGAGGCAGGTTTATTGGTGAATTATAAGTTTATTAATTCAGAAAAACCTATTTCAGTGAATTTTAATCCTGAGATTTTAACCGTTTTAGAGGGAAATCCACCAAAATCACAAAACACTGATTTTCAATTTTTTAAATCTTCTAATCGGAAAGAATTACATGATAGTACTGATACTACTAGAACTAAATTAAAAGAAAAAGAAATAAAAGACTGTGCAAATAGCACAGTTCTCTATAAATGCGGTTCGATGCTGGCAAATGAACACGAAAGCAACACTGACGAATGTCCTGCGGACAGCTACGAGAACACCAAAGGGATAAGTAACAAAAAAGAAATTTCTTTCGGCGGCGAAAAAAAAATAAAACAGCCCGATTTTCTTAAAATATCAGAACCAAAGAGTAAAACCAATTTGCTAACCGAAAATTTTACTGCCAATTTTATAGATGAAACCCTATTGGCTGAAAAACTAGCTAGTGGTGAATTTAATAATTACAAAGGTTTAAGATATGATTACTTACAAAAAGTTGAACAGTATGCCCTTGTTAGTAATGAAGAGTTTAAGCAGATAGTAATTCAGGATTTTATTAAAAGTTCTGCTAAAATTTGGAAAAATCACAATGTTTATGTGGGGGAGTGGCGCAAAACTATCAATATTTTAAAAACACAAGTGTTTGCTAATATCGTTCACAAATTAACGGTTATTCAGAAACTAAAAGAATATCGTTGGAAACTTGAATTTGCTCGTAAATGGTTTGTTAAAAAGAAGGAAGTAAAGGCATTATTTCCGTTCGCATATTTTGATAAAACACGTACCAAATCAAATGAATTAGGTTTTTACGGGCTCCATTCAGTATGGAAAAGTCATTTAAAGTACCAGGAGAAAAAGGAAGCAGAAAGGAAAAAACAAATAGAAGATTCTAACATTAGAAAACGCAGATTATCATCACAAAAGAAGCTTACAAACGCAATAAAAAAATACGAATTAGGAAAGTTTAGTTACAAGCAATTATTCAATTACGTAAAAGATAATTTACCTCATGAATATCTTATTTCGCTACCCAATTTAATTAATAATCAAAATACAATTTTAGCATAAAAACCAAATAGCATGAGCCAAGAAAACGAATTAAAGAAATGTACTTGTGGAGCAAATAATAAAATTACTTGTCCGAATTGTAGCGAATTAAAAATGGTGATTCTTTTAAAAAATGGAAATAATGATTTAAAAATAGCGGGAAATGGTGGCAGAAAATTCAACCCTGTTTGGTACAACCATTTAAGTAAGAATAGAAAAAAAGCAAACATACTGGTAAACGCAATGTTTCGAAGGTTCGAGCAATCTAAATATGCAAAAGCTACCAACGTAGTAAATTTTTACAGTAATAGAACAGGTGATTTAGTAACAAGTATAAAAATTTAGTCATGAAAAAGAAATTGAATTTAAAAATAAACGAATTAATATCTCTTCGAAAAATCACAAACAAACTTTATGATTTAAACTTCTCATTGCTTGAGAAAGAAGAAAAAGTAGCGGTTTCAATAGGTTTGATATTGGCAGATATGTTTGATAAAAAATATAAAACCATTCAAAAGAAACTAGATCTATTTGAAGCAAAAAAAACTATCAAGTTCACTTTATATTTTTACGAAGCATGGGCATTAAAAAAATTATGTATCGAATTATACGGTATTGGAGATACTGATTATGAAAAGTTAGGTATTCAAAATGTAATAAATAAACTTGATCGTGATGGATGCTAATTTGAAACATATTTCAGAAAACAATATTCAAAAACTAAAAAACAAAATAGGGTTAAAATGAGTTATAAATTAGAAGATAAAATGACAAGTTTACGAGCAGTTTCTATTGCTGTTTTACTCTACATTTTTGGTTATGCTTTAAAAATTTCTGTACTACTTGTCGAAGTTTTAAACCCAATAATACCAAATATAATTGTAAAGTTTATAGCAGCAGGATTCACAGGAATAGCTTTATCAACTGGCTTATTAATAGTATCGGTTAACGATAAAAATAAATACACTCCTTATGTAATTGCGCTAATGGATGCAGTAATGTTATTGCTTGTATTTAATATTCTTAATTCAAAATCAATTAATGAAACTCTTACTTCAAGTTTTATAAGCTTTTTCATGGCTTTTATAGGGTATCAATTGATTTCAGTTTTTGTAACTAAATACAAGCAAACAATAAGCGAAAAGCAGCAAGCAATAAGCGAAATTAATATTGAGTATAGCGAATCATTACAAGAGCTTAACGAATTAAAGCGAGAGTTAAGCGAAGTAAAACAAACTACTTGCGGATTTTGCGAAAAAGAGTACTCCAGTAAAAATGCTTTAAACGCTCACATTGGCAGATGTAAAGAAAATCCTAAAAACAAAAAAGTAGCAGCATGATAAAAGATATATTAAATGAATGTTTATTGTTTAGAACAAAAGACAAAGTGATAAGAGTAATTGGAGCCATGATGTGGTTAAGCATCATACTAATAATAATAGCATTAAATCTGTAGCTATTCCGCTACGAACCAAAACGCAATAATTAACGCAAAACGCAAAAAGTAAGATGAAAACATTAACACAAGGTCACAAGTACGAATTGAAAGGATTTGAAAACGCAAAAATTACGCAAACAATCCAATTTATAGAAAAAGCACCAATTGGAGATACTACAGAATTAGAAACAATTAACGATGGTACCACAAACGAAGAAGTATTGGAAATGTTAATTGATAGAATGAATTATTTACAAGGTAGGTTCCCTTGCGAAGAAAATGCAATTGTAATTACGAACCTTCAGGAAAGTTTAATGTGGTTAGAAAAACGAACATCTGATCGTAAAAAAAGAAATGTAGAAGGAAGTAACAAAGCTTAAATAATCTGTAATTATCGGAATAAGGAATTTGTGAGAGGTTTTAACCGATACCCCATAGATAGAAGCAAATTTCAATTTAATAACGAAAGTTATGTAGTTGTTTAGAAGTGGATATAAGCGCACTAGGTGCGCTCCACTAAACAACATAAAAAGTGTAGTTATGGCAAAAATGACTTATTCAGATCTAATAGAGAAATTAGGCAAAATAGTAGACGATGGAGAAATGCTTTTAAGGGTTGAAGGCGAAATTGTTTACATAGACAGGAACGAATTTTATTTACAACAAATCAATAAAATTCAAAGATTATTACAATTATACGGTGAGTGTGATTGGTGGATTAAACCTTCAACAGTTTTGAAAGAAGGTGTTATGTATAAAATTTACATTCTAACTTATCTGTAATTTTTAGAATATGAAAGTAGTAAATCAATGGATAATCGAGAATAGGTTAATTGTAAAAACAGAAGACCAAAAATATTATTATGATGAAGGGAGAGGGCATTATAATGAAATAACAAAAGAAAAAGCTGAACAAAAAATAATCAAACAGTAGCTATTTCGCTACGTAAAAAAGACAATAAGATGAAAAAACAATTGAAGAAAGCAAAAATAAATATTGAATGTTTGGAAGATGATGTCTCTTTTTTAAGAGATAGAGTTAATGATATAGAAAATAGAGAGACAAGAAAAAAAGAGAATACAATGAAATTTATGAGGACAATTGTTTCTGTTTCACTTGTTTTTATAGCAATGGCTTGTATCTATAGTATCTTTTTTAAACAGTAGATTAAAAACTCCCTAAAAATAGATGAAAGCAAGCTTTGATGAAAACGGAAATTTTGAAATCATTCCAGAAAATAGCTTGGAAGTTTTCGCGTTAAAATGTTGGAAAGAAAAACATCGTTGGGGTGAATCTGAAACAAGACTTTCGGCGACAATAACTATTAAGAAGTTAACTAAATAACAGTAGAAATTAAAAGCGCAATTTTAGTATTAAAAAATAATATACAAGAAATATAAGATTTAGAATGACTAGAAGAATAGATTTATTTTTCCATAAAAAAAAGATGAATTTTAATAACGAACTACTCGGGTTAAGTAAAATATGCGATATAGTTATTAAAAACTCTGATGTTCTCTTCTTCATATAGCAAAGTTAGAAAATTCAATTTAAAAAATTAAACAGTAGGAAATATGAAGTATTTAGTAGCAATATTAGGATTAACAATTTGGTTATTAACGACAGTAATTTTAGTTTTTTCAATAATTGGAGTAATAGCATTAATAGCAGATGAATATGTGGGTATACCTAATAAATTATTAAGTGTGTTTGAAAATTAAAAATAGTAGATATAATGGAAAATAAAGTAATACTAAATAAAGAAACAGATAGCGAGGTTACGTTTAGGAGTTTTTCTGAAGGAAGAGTTCATTTAGAGGTGTCTAAATATACAGAAAATATTAGGCATATAATGTTAACAGAAGAGCAATCGAAAGAAGTATTATCATTTTTAGAAGATAAAAATAAAAGTGATATGAAAGGGAAGAATGAACTAACAAAAGAATTGTGGAAAGAAATTTCTAGTGATAAAAGTATCAGAATCACAAAGTACCAATTTAGTGTAATTGTCGAGAGGACTTGGAAGGAAGCTATAGAGTATAAAAACAAAAAGCAGTAATGAGCAGGCTTAAATTCATAGAACAACCGTATCATTCGCAAAAATGTGGACAAACATGTCTTTCGATGATTACAGGAAAATCCATTGACGAAATATGTAAATCTTTGGGTAAAGATTGGCTAACTAGTATTGATACTGATTTGCAAAATTTTTTAAATAGAAATGGTTATAAAACAAGACTAATAAGCGGTAAAAACTTAGCGTTTAAAGAAGTCATTGATAATAGCATTGTAAGAGTATGTTATCCAAATGGTAGCGGTCATTTTGTTTTAAAAACAGACAATAAAATATTAGATCCTTCGGTAGGTGTTATCGATAAAATGCTTGCATACGTTAAAATAACACATTATTTAACCTTTGAAAAGCTATAAAATAAAAAACCCACTTCTTGGAGAGGTGGGAAAATTGCTATGAAAAAGAAATGTCGAAATGAGACTCCGACATCATCAAATATAAAAATAATGCATCACAAAGCAATAAAAAAATGTAATAGTGTTGCAACAAAATTAACTTTTGTTGCAACAGTGCGTAAATGCTTTAGGCAACAGGTAAACCTAGTATTAATAAAAGTTTTAGTGAGTTAAAAATAAGTAAATCAACAAAACAGCAACAAGGTTACAACAAAAGTGCAACAGCAAATCAACTTAACTGCAACAAATAATTAAACAATGGAGTCTCAAATAAACTACCCAAAATTAATGGGAACAAAAAAGGAATTAGCAACTTACTATTGGAAACTTTCTAGTCGATTTTTACGAGAGACAATTAACAGAATAATTTCAGAATCTAGACAAATAACGATAGATGAAGCTAAACGTAAAAAAACCATAACTCCACGAGAATTTAAAAAATTTGTAGCAGAAATTGATGGAATTTAGTAAAAGTATCCTAACGAAAGCTGACGAATCCTAACGAATCCTAACGAAAGCTAGCGAATCCTAACACCTCCATTTTATAAGCATACATATTTGCATTGATATTGATTTTAAGAGTCAGTATTAATAGCAATATATGAGTATAGCAACATTAAATTCAGCATTGTATAGAAAGGTGAAAACGCATACTAAGTATGACCGTTATTTCACTAAAACACCTTGTAGATCTACTTTTTTGGGAGATTATACAACAACAGGTGGAATGCAGCAAATGGTTGAATTGTCTTTTAAATATAAAGACTTTACAAAAGCAATTTCTAAAAAGTTAAAAGGACGTAATTTAAAAGAAACTGTTGCAAACATCTATCAATTTGCTTACGATCATATACAGTACCAAGCTGATGGGTACGATCAACAATTACGAAGTCCTTCATGTACATGGAACGTACGTTTAGAAGGCGTTGACTGTAAGAGCTACAGCCTTTTTGTAAGTACAATACTTACGAATTTAAATATACCTCATTCCTTTAGAAAAGTAAAACAACCCTCTTCACCTTCAAGATGGTCGCACGTATATGTGCAAATTCCTTCTGGCAACGAAACATTAATTATTGACCCAACAAAGCGGGTAAACACAGAAGTAAATTATACACAAAAAGAAGATATGGAAGTAACATTGCCTTACCATGCATTGCATGGGTCAGTAGAAAGTTTAATGAATTTAGAAGAGGATTTAATACAAAAATCTATTGGAGAGTTTAATAGGTATTTAAAAAGATTATCAGAAGAAGGAGTCCCATCTCAAACAGTAAGAGAAATTAAAAATGCTGTTCGATTTGCTATTGAAACTGGTAACGATCCATCTTTGAAAATAACTAAGGAAGCGTTTATTATAAATGGCCAAGAATTTTATCTAACCTCGCGATCGAGCGGTTTAGGCATTGTCTTGAGTGAAGCGATTGGTGTGTTTTCAGATTTATTTGGGCCAGAAGATAGAGGGAGTGTTTTAGCAAGAGCAGATCGCTATATAAGAGAAGGTTATACGAAAGCGACCAATATTTTAAACACGCAAGGAATGCAACCAGCTATTAGTTATTTAGATGCACAAATTTCGAAGAATAGAGCCTTGTACAGAAAATACACATCTGGTAATTCAAAGGCAAAACACAAAAGAATGGCAGATGCTTATGAAGAATTTAAGAAAAAGCTTTTAGTAAGAAATCAGACCTTTTTGAATCAAGGTACGTCTACCTCTAACTCTAATTCTAGTTCTAATACAGGGAGTAACACTTCTACTACTGTTATAGATGGCTTTGTAAAGTTAACCAATGGCTTGTTTAAGAATTTAGAAACAGGGCAGGTTGTAGTTAATCCTAATCAAAGTGGATCAAATACAGTGATACCAAATACAGATAAAGGTAAGAACTCTAATAAGATGAGTACAGAATCTAAGATTGCAATAGGAGTTGCAGGTGCTGTTGCTATAGGATCGATAATTTATGTCTCACAAAAAAATAACACTCAAAACAACAAGTAAAAATGAATTTTAAATTTAATCAGAAAGACGCCATTGATTCTACAATTACAGGAGTTGCTGCCATAGGTGGAGCTACTGCTTCAAAAGGAATCATGGGGATTGTTCCAGAAGGCGCAAAAAAGCCAATTGTAAGAGCAGGGATATCATTGTTAACGCTTGCAATTGCCAGTGGAATACAAGGAAAAGACACTTTAGCAAAAGCCTCTAAAGGCGCTTTGTTAGGTATCTCAGTAGAACAAGGACTTACCTCAGTTTCAAAATTAGTTTCTCCAAGTGTAAAGGATACTCCAACAACCAAAGGAGAAAAGTTTATTGCTGCCATTGCGGGAATGAATGGAGGAGATGAAGACATGTATCAGTCTACATTAAATATTCCACAGTATGATTGGAATTCAAACGATGTGTTTGAAGAAGTAGGAGATACAGCCAAAAGTAAATTATTAACAAGTGATTTTAAAGCATAAAAAAAATGAATAGCACAGTTTACAACATAGACGCCCAAAAAGCTGCAATAAAAGCAATTTTAGTAGCAAATGAAAAGAAATTAAGCCCACAATTTATAGGTGATTTTTCGAATCATAGAATCAAGATTTTAAATGGAACTCCAATTTTAAGAAAGGAAATTAAGCCTTCAATGGGGATTCAAAATTTAATTGATGAAGACACACGAAAAGTGGTTGGCGTATCAGATTTTTCTGAAAAAGTAATTTCAAATACAGAAGTTTTAATTATTGAGAAACTAAGAGTAGGGTATTGTACGAATCCAAATCCTAAAGCGGAGGCTTTAGGAGCTTATAAAAATGCATTGCCTGTTGCTTTTAGAAATGCAACTTTCAGAATTCGTCAAGATGGCGATGTTGTTTATGAAACTGGTTTATCAGATGTGTTTAACAGATATACAGGTACTTCTTTAGAAGATGATTATGTTCAATTAAAAAATCCAGTAACATTAGTTGGTGGATTAGAAATCAAATTTGAATTAGAGTTTGGAAAAGGAGCTGAGGCACATAAAACAGAAATTGAGTATTTAGAGCTTGGTTTTGGTGGTATAAAACTATCTCGTTAAGCGTTAATTAATATTCAAATAACAAAAAAGCTCTTGCTTTTAAGTAAGAGCTTTTTTTTTAAATTTTTCAGATGAAAATCAAATCAAAAGTAGCAAACATTAAAATTGTTTCAGGTACTAATAAAGACTCTAAAACAATACACATAGAAAAAGGTACCGTTTTAAAATGTGCTTTGTTCGTAAATGGTTCTCTACCAAGTGAAATTGTCAATGTAAAAATTGAAGATGCAAGTACAGGTGATGAATTACACCCGTTTATTACTTACCATGAATATCAACCAACCAATGGAAACCATTTTGATAGTAGAAAAGATATGCATTTTGATGGAAATAGAGATGTGAAAATCACAACGCAAGCAATGGGGGATTTAGCTGCGGATTTCAACTTTCAAATGATATTTTATTATAATAAAGCATAAATTAAATGGAAGAGGTAAAAGGTAAGCTTATTGAAGATATAATTACAAATGATAAAGATTTTCAACTTGAAAACCTGCAAAATATCTATTTCAAAAATTTTGGAGAAAAAAACGTAATGATTGGTCAATATCTTTTAAGGCCAGATCAAGAAACTTACATACATACAGGAAATATAACCTTAGAATCTAAGAATCTAGAAATTGTTTTTACAGATGGTATGGGAATAAAACAAGAGTTGTATGTACGCTATATAAAAGTACCAGAATGTACATGTGATTAATTAAATGACCACCGATCAAGATGCAAAACACATTAGAAGAAATAGTTGATTTTTTAAAAGCAGACCCCCGTAATTCTATAGATATTTTCAACTACGAAAATCAAGATGAAAAATACTATAAAAAACTTTCCTATGCTGATTTAACAGGAAAATCGAGTTCTCTAAAAGATCTTCTGTCTCAATTACACTATACACACAACCTAGTAGCTTTAGGCATACAGAAATTTAAGCCTAACGGAAGTTCAAAACGCAAAGTTGATTTATGTATAAGAATTAATAGTACAGAAAACAAAATGCCAGAGAAGGTGGTTCATGAAACAGTGCGTGCAATAGAAAATCAGCCAACTATTGCACCGCCTGTTTCTAATTTAAACTATTACCAACAAAATCAAGGTATGAATGCATCTATGGGAATGTCGATGCCAGAGGTTATAAAATTGCATACTACTGCTGCAGCGCACGAGACATTAAAAGAAAGGTTTAGTGATTTAAAAGCAAAACACACAAGGCAAGAATTAAAGTTTGATGAATTGTCTTCTGAAAACAGAAAGCTAAAGGCAGCTATAGAAATTGCAGATCAAGTAAAGGAATTGGCGTTAAAAGAAGAACGCTTAAATAAAAAACCACTGATTGATCCTACTGTAATTAATAAAGCCCTTGAAATGGCGGGTAATTTTTTACCAGAAACAGCTTCAGTCGGTATGGCTGCGCCAGATATAACTGAAGGATTATCCGAAGATAAAAAAGCCTTTGTTCATTTAATAAAATCTAACAATATAAATGATGCGTTCGCAAAGCAACTATCATTTTTAGCAGTAGCAATGATGCGCGTAGCACCATTTAAAACTGAATTAGAAGAATTAATAAAAAAACATAACATACAAGAATTGGTAAAATAATGGGGAGTTTTAAAGTAGAAGTATCAGGAAAAGACATTGTGGATAAAATGAATCGTCAATCGGCTTTAGAAAAAATAGACAAACATGGATCAACAGAAGCATTGATTCTTTTAGCTGAAATGGTAGGAAAGCCAGGAGCAAGTGAAAAGTTTGTTAAAAACGGTAAAATGTTAAAAAGCTTTATTTAAACCAAAAGCAATGAAAAATCAAGGAATGGGAAACCCTTTAGCGATCACAGCAGCAACTACAGTAGTAAATTCAAAAGAAGGACAAAAAGCAATTGGACAAGGAGTGAATGCGGTTAAAGTTATTTTACTTGGTTTAGGAATTATTGCAGGATTACGCTTGGCAAACAACCAATATAAAAAGCTACGAGCAAGCAACTTTGCAAGAAATAATGCAGGGAATCCGAACTTAACAGCAGCAGCTATTATTTACGAATCATTTACAAGAATAGGTTTTCCAGAGTCAAGCTTATTAAGCATGCTGATTTCATCTATAAATATTTCAACAGATGAAGCAGCGTTAAATGATATTGCCACCAAGGTATCGAATATCAAAGCGGTATCACATGCTTATTATATATTATTTGATCGTAATTTATTTACAGATGTTCGTAAAGGATTAGATACTGAAGAGCTAAAACGATTTTGGAGCATTATTAGTTCGAGTTCACAAAATGATGTCACCACTTTATACCCTATAGGAAGTACCCTTTATTGCGCCGATAAAAACGGTATTACGGTAAATCAAGCAGTAAAAGAAAATGGTGCATGGAAAGGCACTGGTGTTTTTTATGATAAGCTAAAGTTTAGGGAGGAAGTAGGAAAGGTAATTGCGCACGGAGTATACACCTACAAAGATAAAAGTAAAGAAAATTACAACACCAAAGAAAATTACTACATCATTGAAGCATATTTCTGGTCACTGCCATTTACTAGAACAGGCGTAGTTGTACAGCATCAAGTAACAAACGAAAAAAAATAAAAAATGTTTACTAAGCAAGGAAAAATAATAGATGAAACAGGTATGGGAATACCTGGAGTACATATTTCCGTTGAAGGCAATCCTACATTAGGAACTACGACCGATATAGATGGGAATTACTCTTTATTAATAGGAAGTGAAGCAAAACTAAGCTTTTCGCATTTAGGTAAAGGAATTAAGACAATTGAAGCTTCAGCAGTACCCGAAGTATTAAAACTGGATGCCAGTTTTGATATGCTAGACGAAGTTAATTTAGACATACCACCACCCAAAAGTTATCTCGGATGGAAGGTTTTTGGAGGTATCGCAGGGACATTATTACTGTTTGATTTGTTATCAAAGAATGATGAAGAAAAAAAAGAAAAGAACGTTAAAAAAGTAGTTTTATAATGGCGAGTTACGAAAAATTTAAAACCTCTATTCAGCGACATGAAGGAGGGTATTCAGAAATAGAAACAGATTGGGGTAATTTCAATTCTTTAGATGAGTTGGTAGGTACAAACTATGGTGTTTCAGCACGTTTTTATGAACTGGTAATCGATCGACCACCAACAAAGCAAGATATGCTAAATATTACCCAAGAACAGGCGCACATGCTATTTAAAAATGAGTTTTGGGATAAGGTTCTAGCCGATTATATCGATAGCCAAGAAGTTGCCGAAATGATTGTAGATCACGCAATAAACTCCTCTCCATATAGAACTACAAAAATAGTACAAGCTGTTTTAAATAAAGAGTTCGGAAAACACTTAAAAATAGATGGTCAATTTGGAGTAAAAACATTAGCAGCAGTCAATTCAGTAGCTTTTAAACAGCTATTTATTGAAATAGGATTGGCAAGAAAAGTGTACTATGAAGGTCGTCCAGATTTTAACCATCATGGTCCAAGTTGGCTAAGAAGAGTACGCTTGTTATCTAAAAAATTCAACATCATTATTAAAAAAAAAGTAGCCTGCTAACCGTTTTCCTTCTCTTAGGTATTGGCTTTGGAATTTATAAAATAACACAACAAGACAATGCAAGAAATGTTTGATTTTTTAGGAATAAAAATAAGTTTATTAATAACAGGAGGAATTTCAGGAATTATAGGCGCTAGAGCAGAAGATAAGAAAGGATTTTTAAATTATCTCTTTCGTGCTTTTGGAGGTGCCATGACAACGACTTACATAACCCCAATGTTGGTGGATTCTTTTCATTTATCAGAAAACTCATCTTATGGAGTAGGTTTTTTAATTGGATTAACCTCCATGAATTTAGTGCAGGTACTTTTAAAAATATGCTCAGATGTTGAATTTATTAAAACCATGATACCTACAAAACGATGAAAAATTTTACAAAATATATTTTATTAATACTGATTGTTTTCCTACTCCTTTTTAATTTGAAAACATGTTACAAGCCAGTATCAATAACTACAGAAAAAACAACGATTACCAAGGAAGTAGAACAACGAAAAGATAGTATTTCACACGATACTATTTTTAATATAAAAGAATTAGTGGTCTATGATACTATCAGAAAAACGATCGTTGAATATGTTAAGCAACCCCGTAAGAAAAACGAAGTTTTAAAAGAAGTTGTAAAAAGTAAAGACACGTTTAATCTATCAAATGCAACGGTGTATTCGACAATTTTTGCAGAAGGAAAAGTTTTAAAACACGATTTAAAAGTTATTACAAACGATTCCATAATCACCAAAATTATAGAAAGAGAAGTATTTACAGAAAACACAAAAAACACCTTGTTTTTGAATGTAAGTCCATTATTGAGCTTTAATAGTTCGCTTATAGGAGCTGAAGCAGCGATTGATTACACCATTAAAAACAAATTTAGAATAGGCGCAGGCGCAGGACTTTTAAATATACCTGGACTAAGCAATACCGCTTTTTATAAAATTTCAATAGGCATCCCATTAAATTAAATCATGGAAACAACAAAACTACCAAACAAAAAAGCAGCAGAAGAGAGCTCTTTCCCTACAGGATTAGTTACCGCTGTAATTATTGCAATTATCGGCGTTACAAAATATAATAAGTTCGTCAAATTCATTGATTCTGTACGATTTAGAATTGTGTTAGTTCAAAAGAATCAGCAAGCGATTACATGTTTTATAAGTCCCTTAAGTTGTCTTAATATTCCTTATAAAATAGAAAACATTGAATTGTTTTTGGATAACCATATTTGGAAAGTTCAAGGCTGTGAATTGCATAAAAAAATAGTAGCAAGCTCACACATTCCAATAGTATTAAAAGCAATTGCAACAAGCAATAAAACTCCAAACGAGTCAATCATGGCGGTTACCTATTCTTTTTGTGGATTTACATTTAAAAGAGGGTATCAGCCTGAAATATTGAGAAATGAAAACGAGCAAAAACCAACTTCTTTTCAGCAAGTATCAAGACCAGACCCACACCAAAAACCTTGTAGCTGTAAAAATAAACATGCATCATGATGAGTAGAGTTATAAAAATAGAGAAAGTAAATAATATTACCCTGGTAAGCATTACCGAAAAAGGAAACACCCAAACGAGTTATTCATCTATTAGAAGAAATGTAACAAAACATTTAAACGGTGTGCAAATTCAACCAGATCCAGAAGAAGCAGCCTTTAATAATTTTTATATTGATTTAGATGAATTAGAAGATTCTTTCGGGGCAAAAACACCAGAAGCGTTAATTGCACAATTTGCTGTACGAGGTTTTTTTAGTGGCGGCGAATCAACTATTGATAAAACAATTGATTTATCAGGGAGTTCTTTAAAATTTGGTACGATAAAAATAGTACCTCCTGTATCAAATATATTACAGTTATTTGGAGCGTTACGCAGGCCATCAGCAAGTAATGTTTTTTACCTGTGTGAATTAAATGGAAGTGTAATATTTGTACATGATACCTCTAAGGGAGCTTATAATTTTGATAAAAGAATGCAAGGAACAAATAGGCTTTCTATAGATTCTGAAAACGCTGATGCAATAGATAACTCATTAACCAATTTAAGATTAGATTTAAGTACAGCAAGGTATCGTGTTTATAACTTGGATTATTCAAATTTTGTATTGGGTACCGATTTGCTTTTAAATGAGACCTACGATTTTAATTTTTATTTAACGATATCAGGAGCTTCTTCATCTACTGATTTAGCGTATACTCAAGCTTCTGAAAATGGTTTTGTAAATTCTAGTACAGGAGAGAGTGCAATAATCCCTTTAGCTAATGTTGATTACGCAGGGTTAATGCCGAATGATTTTATAGAGACAGGTACTTTTCAACCGTTTCTTGTTAATTTAGTAGCTGTCGCTAATGAAACTCCAGATACATTTACTTATGATGCTTATGGTATGTATTATAGGATAGGTAAAGTATTACATTTTGAAATAACTATCTTAAATATTAATACGCAAAGAAATGGAGCTCGATCAGGTAATTTTATAATAAAAGGCTTGCCTTATTTCATGTGGTTAGATGTAGCTAAACAACAACCTGTGTTTTCTGATATGCATATTTCTGGATTAGATACCGATTTAAAAGATTTGTTTTACAACTTTACAGTAAGCAACAGTCTTGAACTGGTTTTGCAAGGATATAATAGTGTAAACGATAGGAATCAAACACTAAGAGAAGGGATGAGTTATAGATTTACAAACGGTAAAATACAGGTAAGAGGTACTTATTTAATATCGACGATTAATAATGATGCCATTATTAATAGACAAATATAACAATAGATAATGAGCCTATTATAAATCACGTAGGATTTTTGTTTTTCTCATTATTAGGAATGCTGTTAATAAAGCTTTGGAGAAAAAAGAATTAAATACTTTATAAATGAAAAAAAAAGTAATCTTAGGATTAGTTGCAGGAATAGGGATTTACACAGCTGTAAAGTACCAAAGAGTAAAGGAATCAATAAGTGAATTGGCTATAAAAATTAGTGGAATAAATAATTTAAAAGCAAATTTTACACAAATTCGATTTAATTTATCTTTTGTTATTCATAACCCAACCAATACTCATATTGGAGTTAACACTTATAAGCTTTTAAGTTTAAAGCAAATTAAGTTCTATAACAAAACTAGCAATGCCTATTTAGGTACGGCAAATGTAAATTTCTCAAATATTCAGATACCTGCAAAGCAGACTTTAGAAATTAAAGATGTACCCACAGTTTTACCTGTAAAAAACATTTTATCAAATTTAAAATTATTCAAAGGTAATATAGAAGAAAACTTATTGATTAAACTTCAATTTGAATCATTAGGAAAGCAATTTGAATTAACAGCTTAATACATTTATGTTAGAATCACTTATTCAACAATACAACGCATTAGATAATACCGAAGTAACTAGAGTTTTTTTAACCACTTTTTTAAAACAATTAGCCCTTGTAAAAAACACAACTAAAGAAGCTCGTTTTATGCACGGTAAAATTCAAAGCATTTTAAAAGAATTTACTGATGATGAATTTTTTATTGAGTTGTCAAAAAAAATAAAAACGATAGACGTTACGGAATTACAAGGAATGGGAATTCCGTTGTACAACAGACCCGTAAAAGATGTTGCTTTAGGGTTAAATGGTAAAATTAATGCTGTAGACATTTATCAGATGATCACTGATAAAATGATTGCTTTAATAGAAGAAGTCACCGGACACGGCTACCAAAAAAAATGGCAAGAAACGATTAACGAATTTATGTACCCGGTTAACTTTGTATCAAAGAAACCATATAGAGGAATCAATCATGCGCTTTTAACGCTATTTGGGATGGAAAGTTTTGAGAACCCTTACTTTTTAACCTTCAAGCAAATTGAAAAACTTAAAGGTAAAATTAAGAAAGGATCAAAAAGTCATGAGGTTGTTTATTTTACAAAGTTGTTTGTGTTTCAACAAGATGTGCCTAAATTAAAGATAGGAACTTACGATGTGAAAAGATTTGTTGCGTATATCAACAAACATAAAAGTAAAATTAAGTACTTCCAAGAAGGAGGGAGTTTAGATTCCTTTATTTATAAATCCACAGTTCCATTATTAAGATACTACCGTGTATTTAACGGATCAGATATTGAAGGAATAGATTTTAAATTAGATGAATACCGAAAAGAATTTGCAAAAACAGCTAAAGAGAAAATTACAACAGCTGAAGCAATTGTAAAGGCATATCCAAAACCAAATCCACCGTTAAGACATGGTGGAGATAATGCCTATTACACCCCTATGAAAGACTTTGTGCAAATGCCTAAGTTAAATGACTTTGATACTAAGGAGGATTACTATAGAACGTTGTTTCACGAGTTTATTCATAGTACAGGCCATAAAAAAAGATTAGATCGTTTTGTTCCTGGTGCAAAGTTTGGAAATGCGGATTATGCAAAGGAAGAATTAGTAGCAGAATTTGGTGCTGTTTTTTTAAGTGCAGAAGCGGGTATTATGTGGCGTAATAATTCTAACCATGCAGAATATATAAAGAATTGGAAAAGTGCTTTAAAACATCTAAAAGACGATAATAAATTAATTTTTAGAGCAAGTTCACAAGCGCAAAAGGCAACGGACTTTATTTTGCAACGAGACGAAAACGGCATTCCAAAGTATTTACATGGATTATTAAAAACAGCAAAAAAGAAAACACCAGGAATAACAAAAAAGAAAACAGCAAGGCAAAAAGAAGCTGTAGGAATGTATGCGCCAGAAATTGTTGTTAATTTACCACCAGTAAAAGAAGTATTTCTTAGTTTACCACCAAAACAAGCAACAATTGTTGCAAAACCTGTTGCAACGTTGCAACAAAATGAAAAAGAAGAGGCTGTTGCTTTAAGTCCAGTAAATACGGATGTTTCAGAAGTTGTTGCAGAAAATAAAACACCTTTGTTGCAACAAAACAACAACTTTGTAACAAAAAATCAACAAGAATCAACAAAACCGCAACAAGTGTTGCATGAACCTAAAAAAGCAATAACAAAGCAAAACAAAAACGTTTTATCTACTTCAGATATTAATAATATGACTTTTGATACGTTGCCTTTTACAGGGGAGTGGGCTAGTTTTATGCAAGAACCTGCAAAAACAATGAAATTAGTAATTTGGGGGAAGCCTAAAAACGGTAAAACAGCAGGAGCAACAAAACTGGCAAATTACTTGACTAATTTTGGTAGCATACTTTATAATTTTGCAGACCAGGGAATAAATAAAAATACAAAAGACTTGTGGAGGTTATCAGGATTATATGAAAAGGAGAATGCTTTTCTTTCTGAAGCAAGAGAAATAAAAGATCTTGAAAAATTATGTGCAAGTGGTGATTATGATTTTGTTTTTATCGATATGATAAATACGTATATTCATAGAACAGGCATGAAGCCTCACGAGTTTGAAGATAAGTTTATTAAGAAGTACCCTAATATTTCGTTCATTTTAATTTTTGAAGTAACCAAGTCTGGGAATTTTAAAGGAGACCAAGGATGGACGCATTTACCTGATGCATTAATTACGGTTGATAGTTTTGTAATGCATAACCAAGGACGTTATGGAGTAGGTGAGTATGTTGTTTGGGAGGAAGGTTTAAGAAAAGTAAACCCTAAGAAATATAAAGAGTATTTTGGTGAAGAGGAGGAAGAAAAAGAAATCGTTATAGATTTATAAGTGCAACTACAATATTAACTTTTCATGATAAAAATCCCACTCAGTTTTTGAGTGGGATTTTTGTTGCAACAACTTTAAATTCTGTTGCAGTTTTGTTGCAATTTTGTTGTTGCTTGTTGCAACAGGGTGTTTA
Source organism: Tenacibaculum ovolyticum DSM 18103 (assembly GCF_000430545.1). GTDB lineage: Bacteria > Bacteroidota > Bacteroidia > Flavobacteriales > Flavobacteriaceae > Polaribacter > Polaribacter ovolyticus. The sequence continues at coordinate 543,641 of NZ_KE387163.1, read as the reverse complement.
ATTTTCTGTAATAGTTTTTAAAAGTGCTGTGTTTATTGGTGTTGCAGCGTTGTAAGCGTGCTGCAACAATAATTTGCTTTTGTTGCAACAAAACTGCAACAAACTAACGTCTCGGCTATGGTTAGTACGGGAATTAAAATTACTGAATTTCCGATTAAGCACTTAGCCAAAACTTTTTATTTTGTTTTAATTTTTTTGTTCTAAAGCCAAATCAAAAGATTTGGCGGACTTTATAAAATACACTAAACTTTGGATTAGGCACTAAAACCCGTATTAATTATAGCCATTGTTGTGTGTAGTTTATTTATATTTAATTGGCTTGATTAATTGTGTAATTATATCTTGATGTAAATCGATTCTAATTATGTGAGAACCTGTAACATCAACATTTTCTTCGAGTTTTTTTGTTCTTGATGATATTCTATCATAAATGAGCTCTTTAGTAGAACTTCCGTCTAATAAATTAAAATTCCCTAGTCGTTCAATCATTTTTTCAACATCATACTCTGTTGATTCTTTAAACCAAATATCCTCTTTTCCAAAATTATTTGATAAACCTCGGTAATTTAGTGTTGATAATATCCCTCTTACACCATTAATTTGAGGGTTATGTTTTACTAAATGAGAAACAGAATCAATAAACCATAAACCAGCACCTGCAAATTGGTTCTTTTTAAATTCATTTATTTCATTATATGCTCTTTCGATTAGTGAAGGGAAAACTATACTTGAAATACCAGTGTTTAATAAAGGACTCGCATCTTCAGAATAAATATTTTTGACATTTATTTGTTTTAATCTTCCTAATTGTTTTTCTTTTTCAATGATTTTTTTGTATTCAGGTTTTAAGTTTTCTCCTTCGGAATCAGTAATCATAATTATGAAAAAATCAGTTAAATTAAATTCGTAGAAGGATTCAATAATATCACAAATTGCTTTTCCTGAGATAGCAGTATCTATAAAAATAAATTTTTCATCTTTTATATTATTCTTTTTGTAATGTTTGTCAATTTTTAAATCTGTTGTATTAATTGTTAATCTATTTCCAATTAAGTCAACTAAATTATTATAGAAATGAGTGTAAGGGGTTGATTTTTTTCTAATAGAGTCAGCTAGGATTTTTGACCAAAACTTTCTAACTGATTTAGAATCTGTATTTATATCTGCTTGCCCCCAATCTGATGTGTATGGTAATAACCATAGGTCAAAGTGAAGATTGAAATTCATTCGTTCAACAGGGGAGTCTGTTAGAAAATATAAAGAAGTTAAAGCTCCATTAAAAAAAGGGTAAGCGCCTCTGCTAGGTATTATTAATCTTTTGTAATCTTCATCTTTTAATTCTAAAAGAGTCTCACAAACCTGAATACAAGCATTGGAATATGAGAGTACATTATCAGCAGTAATTAACTCTTTCAGATGTTCATTCATTTTTGAGTAGGAATTTGTATAATTACACACAACGTCTCTTGTATGGTGCGTTTGCATCCCGTAGGGTGCATATGCATTATACAAATTGTTATGTGCTTTTTTATTTATCTTTTGGTTCTGGCATATCGTCATATGGGTACTCATATCCATAATCGTCTTCCCATTCTTTTTTGACGATATCTCCGTATATCACTTGTCGAACTTCATAGTCTTTAGTATCCATAGTTCCAACAAATATCCGCTTATGCTCAGGAACAGCTTCATAAGCTATTTTTAATTCCTCCTTTAATTTAACATTAGGGTTATTTTTGTATTCTTTGAAAATTCTTGCGCATTTGTTAATGCTATTTTCTTTACCATTTAGTTCATTTAATTTATCTGTCAGTTCGTTTAATTTGAAATTTATATCAACTCCGCTTCCAGATTTAATTTTAAAAGAACCTAAATTTAGGATTGTAACAGTTTCTCCAATTTTTAAGTCAGTAACTAAAATCTTCTCATTTATTAAGTTTTTCACATCCGAAAAATCAATAACTTTCTTAGTTGGTAAATTAGTTAATTCTACACGTCCACTTTCATAAATTGAGAGTTCTGTTAGATAGGTTTTATTATCGTTGATTCTATAAAAGAAATGAAACTTTTCTCCGTTGACTTTATTTGGAAGTATTGAATCAAGATTATCATAATGATAAGGTTTTGGCGAAGGATCAAAGTGTTTAGCAACTTCTACTTTTCCTATTTTTTTTGAATTATTTCCATTGTAATTATGAAGATTTTCCAAAGTAGGATTTAATCTTTTAATTAAGGACGAAATAAACTCATATAGAGATTCTTTTGTATGATCCCATTCTCCTTGCTCAATATACCAATGACCTAAATTAAAAATTGAAATTGCTTCTCCGTTTGGAATTTTGGTTACAATCCATCCTTGGTTAATTTTATTTCTTAGTATTGATAAGTCTACCATTTCCCAACAAGAAATCAAACCATCACTATAAACTTGTAGATCAGTAAAATGGTATTGCATATTGTGGATTATTCCAGGAATAGAGAATCCTTCAAAAGTTTCAGTCCTTGTTATAGTTGTCAGGTCTGAAGTCTTATCAACGTTCTTTTTTTTAAATATTTTATCAAATAATTTCATTCTTCTCTAAATGCCTTTCCATATTGTACATAACAACAATATATAGTTACTAAGGTAACTATATATCTCATATAAGACGGGTATAGTTACCATGGTGATCATATATCGCTTATATCGTTGTAGTTTTTTAATGTATTATAATTTGTTTATGCTTGATAATATTCTTTTTATCAGGTGTTTTTAGGCGGAATAAAAGGAACTTTTATTCTTGTTAAACAAAAATAAAAAGTAGTGTGTCCATAATAAAGAGAACGCTAAAAAACCATAAAATAAGTAAGGTAAAACCATACTTATAGTACAAATCTGATCTAATAATAAAGTTCTTTATAAAAAAAGTTTATAAGAGTTTGTTATTAGAGTATAAATGTAAGAAATATTGGTGTGAAAGAAGTCTTGATATATAAAAAAACTATAGTTTTTAAAACTTAAAATAGAATAGTAAATTTGTCATATAATTTTTTGCTCTAGAACATTTATTATAGTCTTAAACTTGGTGAAAGAAGTATTTAGGTTCACTTATATTTCACTTTTAATTCTATGGTGTGTTTAATGGTTTGTTTATTAGGTGTTTATTTTGTTTTGTAGAATTCCTTTTGAGCAAAGTATAAAAAGTTAATATAATAGTTTAAATTTGAGTTATATGAGTTCAGAGCTATTTAATCAAATATCAAAGATAATTTCTATTACAGAAAAGGAGTTAGCTGTATTAAAAGATACTTTAAATAAGAAAACACTTAAAATTTCTGAAATATTACATTTAAAAGGAAGTGTTTGTAATTTTGAAGCGTATGTTCAAAAGGGAGTACTACGAAGTTTCTATACCATTGAAAACGGAACAGAACGTATTATTCAATTTTTTGAAGAAGGGCAATGGGTGGGGGATTTAGAAAGTTTTTTATCTTCTAATCCATCTAAATTTACGATTCAAGCTTTAGAAAATTGTGAGTTGATTCTTTTTTCAAAAGAAACGATTAACACTTTATCTACTCAAATTTCTAATTGGGGGAAGCTTAGAGAATTTTTTTATAAAAAAATTCTCATTCAAAAAGATAAACACACCCAAGCTTTATTAACTAATACACCTGAGCAATGGTATACCGATTTGCTGAAAAATAGCCCTAAATTATTAAATAGAATTCCTCAGTATTACATAGCGCAATATATTGGTGTTCAGCCAGAGAGTTTAAGTCGTATTCGAAGAAGAATAGCTGAAATTAGCTTTTCTTAACCGAGGTCAATGAATTTCTAAGCGTATTTTTTTTTCTTTGTTTCATTAATTATTTAATCAGTAAAGAAATATGAAAAAAAAGAATTTTTTTAGACTAATAGAACGTATTTCTCCTAGAGTAACAGCAAAAATAGCATTTCATTTTATATCAAATCCAAGAGCTAAGAAATTTAGGTCTTTTGAAAAATCTATTATTGAGCAATCAAAAAAGAGTAGTATATCGTTCAAGAAGTTTGATATTGCGATGTACGAATGGGGAAAAGGAGAAAAAACAGCATTACTTGTTCATGGATGGGAAGGAAGAGCTTCTAATTTTGGTGCCATAATTCCGGTTTTAGTTAAAAAAGGATATAGAGTCATTAGTTTTGATGCTCCAAGTCATGGAAATAGTACTAAAAGGAAAACAGATTTTTTTGACATTCCTGAATTAATAGAGGTTCTTTTAAAGAGAGAAACCTATAATCTTGTTATAACACATTCAATAGGAAGTGTGTTGGCTTTAATGGCGATGAGTTCTTTGAAATATAAAGGAAATACATTGATACAATGCACAACTCCAGATAAGTTTATAGATTATATTCAAGAAACAATAAGGTATTTCGGGTTGACATATAAAACAAAAAATGCTTTTATTAAATTAATAAGAAAGACGACCAACTATGAACCTTTAGATATGGAGGCAAGTCTTTTTGTGAAAAATATTTCATTTGATAATGCTTTTTTTATTCATGATAAAAAAGATAGAGTTGTTAAGATCGAAAATTCAAAGCAAGTTTGTAATCAGATGAAAAATGCAGCGTTTATTGAGATAGAAAAAACCGGTCATTTTAAAATGCTTTGGTCTGATAAGCTTTTAGCTATTATAGAAGAAAAAGTTTAGAAGATGTTTTTTGTATACTTTTGTAAAACTAGAAGATAGAATTCTAGTAGCTTTATAAATAAGGAAAGAGAATCTCTTATTATATTCATTGTTTTTTACTAAATAAGAAGATGGTGTCAAGTTTATAAGCAGGTTGAAAATGTAATATAACAACCTCTACTATTTATTGCTCATGGGGTAAATTGAGATAGAAGTATTGTTAATAAGATTCCTTTTGAACAGTAAATAAAAGGATGATTACATAAAAAAAGCGAAGTTTTTAAACTTCGCTTTTTTTATTATGTTAAGAAGGAAATGAATTATTTTTTCTTAAAGGTAGTAATACTCGTTCTTGCTCCGTCAGGAGTTATCTCTGTTAATATGAAATTATAAGTACTATTGTCTTTAAGTATTATTTTAGATGACTCGGTATCTCCATCTCCTGTAGTTGTATAATTATTATTACCTTTATTAGTCCATGTTCCTGTAAAAGATTCTTCTTCAAGGCAGGTATTGTCTGGCTCATCAAAATAATAAGTAGCAGTAAATGTACCACCTTCAATAATTGTGATTGTTGTTTGTTTTTCACAATCACTAACTTCTGTTCCATCTAAAGAAAATAATGACCAAGTACCAATAAAAGGATCTAAATTATCATTGTTGTTAGAACAAGAGAGTAAGCTTAAAATGGTGATAGATAAAATAAGTAGTTTTTTCATTTTTTTTAATTTAGTGCGCGAAAGTATAATTAATTATCGAGTTTTTCATCCTCTTCAATTAATTCTTTTTCGAATTTATCCCATGATTTTTTGGCTCTAATTTTTTTATAAAAACGAATACCTATCATTAGTAAAACTCCAAAAAGAATAATACCTACAACTCCCCAAATCCAATTAATTGCATTTTTTAAAACAACTAGAAATACTACAGCAAATAAAATTACCGTAGGCGCTTCATTAAATATTCTAAGTTTTGTAGGAGAGTACTTAATCTCATCACGTTGCAATTCTTTGTATATTCTATGACAAAATCCATGGTAAAAATATAGTGCTAAAACAAAAGCTAATTTTACATGCATCCAAGGCATTTCTAAATAAATAGGGTTTTTATAAAGTAGCCAAAAAGCAAAAAAACTAGCTGAAAATAATGAAGGCCAAGTAATAATATACCATAAGCGTTTCGACATTAATTTATATTGAGTTTGTAAAATTGATTTAGCTGGTTCGTCTTTTGATTCTGCCTCTACGTGATAAATAAATAACCTACCTATGTAAAACAAACCAGCAAACCAAGTAACTACAAAAATAATATGTAATGCTTTTATGTATAAAAAATCCATAATTGATTTATTTTAAAATTCGTTAATCCATCCAGCTAAAACATCTACCCATTCTTCATCATCATTAATACAAGGTACTGTGTAAAACTCTTCTCCTCCAGCTTCTAAAAATTCATGTTTTCCTTCCATAGCTATTTCTTCTAAGGTTTCTAAACAATCAGAAACAAAAGCAGGAGTAACGATAGCTAATTTTTTAACTCCATCTTTTTCAGCTTTGTTTACAATAGTTCTGTCTGTGTAAGGTTGTAACCAAGGATCAACTCCTAAACGAGACTGAAAAGAGGTAGAAACGTTATTTTCATCTAAACCTAATTCAGAAATTACATTTTTTGTGGTTTGAAGACATTGGTGGCGGTAACAAAACTCATGTGCCTTTGAAGGAGTATTACAGCAGCTTCCGTCTATTTTACAATGACTTTTTGTAATATCCGATTTACCAATGTGTCGCTCTGGAACTCCATGGTATGAAAATAGTACATGATCATAATCTTTATCAGCTAAATAATCTTTAATACTGTTTGATAAAGCTTTAATATATTCAGGTTTCTTGTAAAACGCAGGAACATCTGTAATTTTCATTTCAGGAAAAAAAGCTGCACGTATTTCTTCTGCTAAAACGACAATGGTCTCAGTAGTTGCCATTGCAAACTGAGGATATAAAGGAATTAACATAACTTCAGTAACTCCTTTATCATGCAATTCTTGCAGTCCTTTCTTTATGGTCATTGTACCATAGCGCATTGCTAATGCAACAGGAAGTGCTGTTTTTTGTTGAACCTTATTTTGTAAGCGTTCAGATAAAACAATTAAAGGAGAACCTTCTTTCCACCAAATTTTTTTATAAGCTGCGGCAGATTTTTTAGGGCGTGTATTTAATATGATTCCTTTAACTAAAAATGAACGAAACCAATAAGGAACATCAATTACACGTTCATCCATTAAAAATTCACCTAAGTATTTTTTTACATCTTTTGGATCTGTACTTTCTGGAGATCCTAAGTTTACTAATAAAGCTCCTTTCATTCTTTTGTTTATGTATCTATTACTAATAAGATAAAGTGATTTTATCTTAAAATTATTCTACAATGTTTGTAGTGTTATTTTTTATTTAATTGATTTGTTGTTTCATATAAAGCAATACTTAAACTATGTATTACATTCATTGACGAGTTACGGCCATACATAGGTATAGCAACGGTGGCGTCTACTAGGTTTATGTTTTCAATTCCGTTTCTTTCACTCCCCAAAAGTAAAACTATTTTTTCTTTTGAAGTAAAATCAAAATCTTGAATTCTTATACTCTCATCAGCAATTTCAATACCTATAATAGTATTCCCTTCTTCTTTTAATTTATTGATTAGAAAATCGAAATCAGTATATATTTCATGTTCAATTTGAGTATCTGTATTTCGAGCAGTACGTTTTACGTTTCTATTCTCAATAGATGGAGAGCTTTCGTGTAAAAATATTTTTTCAACCCCAAAGCTTTCAGATATGCGAAAACACATTCCTATATTTTCAGGAGTTCTAATAGCATCACAAACAATAGTTATAGGAAATTTTTGTTGCTTGTTTTCGATATCGTAATGTGTAAGTTGTTTCATTTAATTATTTTGTAAACTCATTACATATTGTTTTGGTGTTGTGCCAAATTTCTTTTTAAAAGCAGCTATAAAGTGACTAGAAGTGCTGTAGCCAACTTGTAAACCAACTTCATTTACATTAAATTGATTGCTTTCTAAAAGTTTACGAGAATGCTCCATCTTGTAATCAAAAAGAAAACTATAAACAGTGTCACCGTATATTTGTTTAAATACCTCTTTTAGCTTTTTTAAATTTAAACCAACTTCATTCGCTAATTCTTGCAGGGTTGGAGGTTCACTCATTTTAGAGATAATAATATCTTTAGCTTGCCTAATCTTTAAAACTTCACGATCATCAACTAAAAACGGACAGTATTCATTTTCTGTATTTTCACCAGTATCGAAATGAAGACTTAAAAGTTCATACGTTTTTCCTTTAATATAAAGGTCTTTCATACTACTATGATTTTTTGCAGTTAAAATTTGCTGAAGAACCATTAATGCATTGGACTTAATTTCGGTATTGTCGTAATATTTTTTGTTTTTATTGTCTTCGCTTAAAAAAGGGATGTAGCTGGCTTCTTTTGAAAACAACGAATGAAATTTTTCAATTGATATTATAATCGAAACCAAAGATGTTTTAGGTAGGATTTCTAAATTTATTGGTAAGTTTTGTTGAGGGTTGTATAAGAAGATAGAATGTTTATCTAATACATTAAAAGTATAGCTGTTATTGTTAAAATGAAATTTACAATTACCTTTTATACAGTAATGTAACTGTATATAAGAGTTGTCAATATCTCTTTTATATAGTTCTGTTTCATTCGAGTTATTTTGGAATTTTAATACAAAAAAACCTTTTTCTAATACTATTTCTCTAAATGAACTTTCTGCGATGTTTTTTGACATAATTGAAAATGTATTTAAAAATAATTTATTTAGAACGAGTCTAAATTGAAGCGTCTCTAATAGTTGATTTCATTGCAAAAATACACTTTATCTGCGTTTTAGAGATGTTTTTATGCTAAAAAACTGATAGCGACATTAAAAGTTCTTTCAGCGACATTTTTATTTATTTAATCTTTATATTTTTGAACCACCTTATTGAATAAGACTGAATGACAGCAGATATACATAATAAGAATTTATATAACATAGGTGTTAGTTACAAAAAAGCTGACGCAACTATTAGGGGGAAGTTTAGTATTTCTAAAGAAAACCAAGTTGAACTTTTAAAAGAAGCGAAACTGAAAGGTATGGACGGTATTTTTGTATTGTCTACCTGTAATAGAACAGAAATTACTGGATTTGCAGAACATCCTTTTCAGTTAATTAGTATGTTATGTAAGTATTCTAACGGAGCAGTAGAGGAGTTTGCAGAAGTATCTAACGTTTATAAAAATAAAGAAGCTATAAACCATTTGTTTAGAATGGGAACTGGTTTAGATAGTCAAATACTAGGAGATTACGAAATTGTTGGTCAATTGCGTCAAGCATTTAAATTAGCAAAAGAAGTAGGCACTACAAATGCATATTTTGAACGTTTATTAAACCACGTAATGCAAGCTAGTAAACGTGTTAAGAATGAAACAAAGCTTAGTTCAGGAACAACATCAGTTTCTTACGCAGCAGTTCAATACATTATAAAGAATCTACCAAGTTATAATACGAAAAACATTTTAGTTTTCGGATTAGGAAAGATGGGGAAGCATACTTGTAAAAATTTAGCAGAGTATACTCAAAACAAATCTGTAAGTTTAATTAATAGAACTGAGAAAAAAGCAGAGGAGTTTGTTAAAGAACACCCTTCTATAAAAAATACTAAGTTCGAAAATTTAAATAAAGAAATAGCGAACACAGATGTATTAATTGTTTCAACAGGAGCATCGGAAGCTACAATTACAAGAGATCATATTTTAACAAATAATGAGTTGTTAATTTTAGATTTATCAATGCCTGCAAATGTTTCAAAAGAAGTAGCAGATTTAAAAAATGTTACTTTGATAAATGTAGATGAATTATCAAAAATAACAGATGAAACGTTAGCAATTCGTCAACAAGAAATACCAACAGCTGAATCAATTATAGATACTTATAAAATTGAATTTAACGAGTGGTTAAATCATAGAAAATTTACTCCAGCTATTACAGCATTAAAAGAATCGTTAAAAACAATACAACAAGGCGAAATAGCTTTTCATAAGAAAAAAATAAAAGATTTTGATGAATCTCAAGCAGAAGTAATCACATCAAGATTCATCCAGAAAATAACCACCCAATTTGTAAAACACTTAAAAGCTGAAGAAACTTCTGTTAGCAATAGTATAGAAGTAATGGCAAAAGTGTTTGGAGCAAATTTAGAAACTATCCATGCAGAAGACAATTAGAATAGGTACACGTGATAGCCAACTGGCTATGTGGCAAGCAAACAAAGTTCGCAAACAATTAGAAGAGTTAGAGTATGAATGTGAAATCGTTCCAATTAAATCTACAGGAGATCTTGTTTTAGACAAACCTTTATATGAATTAGGAATCACAGGAATTTTTACTAAAAATTTAGATATTGCTATGTTAAATGGTGATATTGATATTGCAGTACACTCTTTAAAAGATGTTCCTACTGTTTTACCAGAAGGAATTATTCAAGTAGCAGTCTTAAAGCGAGCAAATTACAATGATATCTTAGTACTAAAAGATAACGAAGAATTTTTCGGGCAACCAAATGGTGTTATAGCAACTGGAAGTTTACGTAGAAAAGCACAATGGTTAAATCGTTATCCAACACACGAGGTTGTTGGTTTGAGAGGAAACGTAAATACAAGATTAGAAAAGTTAGAAAATAACGATTGGGATGGAGCTGTATTTGCAGCTGCAGGATTAGAAAGATTAGGTAAACGACCAGAAGGAGCAATTAATCTTTCTTGGATGATACCTGCACCAGCTCAAGGTGCTATTATGATTACAGTCTTAAAAGAAGATGATTTCTCTATAGATGCATGTGAACAATTAAACCACTATGAAACACAAGTTTGTGTAGGTATAGAACGTGAGTTTCTAAACCTATTAGAAGGTGGATGTACGGCTCCAATAGGTGCTTTAGCATATATTGATGCTAAAACTGAAGAGATAAACTTTAAAGGTTTATTATTGAGTAAAGATGGTAAGAAAAAAATATCAGTAACAAAAAATGCAAAAGTAGGACGTCATCGTTTTTTAGCTAAAGATTGTGCTGATTATGTAATAAATAGAGGAGGAAAAGAATTAATGTTAGATGATGTAGAAGAAGAAAAAGAATTTTCTATTTATTCTACTAAGAAATTATCTGAACTTCAAAAGAAATTATTACCAAAATCTGTAGGTATAGAAGATAGTGATTTTATTAAAATTCGTTTTAATAGAATTGCCCCTAAGGTAATTAAGAATGAAATTGAGAATGTAATCATAACAAGTAAAAATGGAGTAGAAGCAATAGCAAACTCTTTTACAGCAGATGAATTAAAATTCAAAAATATTTATTGTGTTGGTCGTAGAACCAAGAAATTAATAGAGCAAAGAATAGGTGCGGTAGTAAAATCTGAAAGAAACGCAGAGAAATTATCAAAGTATCTTTCTAAAGAAATAAAAGGAAAAGAAGTAACTTATTTCTGTAGTGATTTACGCTTAGATACCTTACCAGATACTTTAAAAGTAAATGATATTACAGTAAATGAAGTAGAAGCATACAAAACCTTATATAGTCCTGCTAAAGTAGCTGATACTGTAAATGGAGTATTGTTTTATAGCCCATCGACTGTAGAAAGCTATATGCAAGAAAATACTTCAGATAAAATAGCGTTTTGTATAGGTGAGAGTACAGCAAAAGAAGCAAGAAAACACTTTACCAATGTACAAGTAGCTAATTTACCAACGGTAGAAAGTGTTATTGAATTGGTGAATTTACACTTTGTAAAAGAATAAGGTTATTCTTGATAAAGTGAATGTGATATGTTAAACAAAATTGCCAAGTCACTTTTTTCATAAATAACTACATATAAATAAGATTGTCATCTCGAGCGCAGTCGAGAGATTTTAATAAAAATGATCTCGACTGCGCTCGATTATACAAAAAAAAGTAATGTTTAGAACAAGAAGACTTAGAAAAACAGATGGAATTCGCAGGTTAGTAAGAGAAACTAAACTATCTGTAGACGATTTTGTATACCCTTTATTTATTGAAGAAGGAGAAAATATAAAAACAGAAATTTCTTCAATGCCTGGGATTTTTAGATACTCTTTGGATTTAATTTCAGAAGAATTAGAAGAATTAGTTTCTTTAAATATTCCGGCTGTAATGTTGTTTGGTGTTCCTTTAAAAAAAGATGATATTGGAACAGAGACTTGGAATGATAATGGAATTATGCAACAAGCAATTCGATTTATCAAAAAAAATTACCCAAGTTTATATGTAATCACAGATGTTTGTTTTTGTGAATATACTTCACATGGCCATTGTGGTGTAATTCACGATAAAGATGTAGATAACGATGCAACAATTGTAAACCTAGCAAAACAAGCAGTCTCTCATGCAAAAGCAGGGGTAGATATGTTGGCTCCTTCAGGTATGATGGACGGAATCGTAGCAATGCTAAGGGAATCTTTAGATAATACAGGTTTTTCTAATTTACCAATAATGGCGTATTCAGTTAAATATGCATCAGCATTTTATGGACCTTTTAGAGAGGCGGTAGATTCTTCTCCAAGTTTTGGAGATAGAAGAACGTATCAAATGGATGCTGCTAATAGAAATGAAGCAATAAGGAGAGCTACTTTTGATGATCAGGAGGGAGCTGATATTTTAATTGTAAAACCAGGATTATCTTATTTAGATATTATTAGAGATTTAAAAAATAATTTTGATAGACCAATTGCATGTTATAATGTAAGTGGTGAATATTCAATGGTGAAAGCAGCCGCTGAGAAAGGTTGGATTGATGGTGAAAAAGTAATGATGGAAAGCTTATTATCTATGAAAAGAGCAGGAGCAGATATTATTATTACTTATTTTGCAAAAGAAGCTGCGAGAGTTTTAAATAGGTAAAAGATGAAGCAATCTATTGTGCATATCGCTTTGGTTGTTAATGATTATGATGAAGCAATTCAATTTTATACAAAAAAATTAAATTTTGAATTGATTGAAGATACGTATCAACCAGTTGAAAATAAACGATGGGTCGTTGTTGCCCCTCCAAATTCAAAGGGAACAACAATATTATTAGCAAAAGCATCTAAAGAAGAACAGAAAAAGTTTGTAGGAAATCAAACAGGAGGGAGAGTTTTTTTGTTTTTAAGTACGGATGATTTTTGGAGAGATTATAATCAAATGGTTTCTAAAGGAGTTGAATTTGTAAGGATTCCTAAAGAAGCAGACTATGGTACTGTTGCGGTATTTAAAGATTTATATGGTAACCTTTGGGACTTGTTAGAGTTAAATAAAAATACTTAGGTTACTAAAAGTAATTAGTTAATAAAAAATATAACTGAAAATTAAGTTATGAAATTTAAAAAATCACAAGAATTATATACTAAAGGATTAGTAAATTTAGTAGGAGCAGTAAATTCTCCTGTAAGAGCATTTTCTTCGGTAGGAGGAAATCCTTTATTTATAAAAAAAGCAAAAGGAACTAAAATTACCGATGTAGATAATAATACCTATATAGATCTAGTATTGTCTTACGGACCAATGATTTTAGGTCATCGTCATAAAAAAGTACAAAAAGCAATTACAAAAGCGTTAAAAAATGGATATTCATTTGGAGCTTCAACTAAAAATGAGATTAAGTTAGCGAAAATTGTTTGTGATGCTTTTCCAGGAATGGATAAAGTTCGTTTTGTAAACTCAGGTACAGAAGCTGTATTAAGCGGAATCCGTTTGGCAAGAGCATTTACAGGGAAAGATAAAATTATAAAATTTGCAGGTTGTTATCATGGGCATCAAGATGCTTTGTTAGTAGCAGCAGGTTCAGGTTTAGCTACATTAAGTTTACCAGGCTCTAAAGGAGTGCCAGAAGGAGCAGTAAAAAATACCTTAATTGCAAATTATAATGATTTAGAAAGTGTAAAAGCACATTTTGAAGAACATGATGATATTGCAGGGGTTATTTTAGAGCCAGTTGCAGGAAACATGGGAGTTGTAACACCTAAAGATAATTTCTTAAAAGAATTAAAAACATATTTAGAGTCTAAAGGAGCTTTGTTAATTGTTGATGAAGTAATGACAGGTTTTCGTTCTAAATTTGGTGGAGCACAAGAGTTATTTGACGTAGAAGCTGATATTACTTGTTTAGGAAAAGTAATAGGAGGTGGTTTTCCAGTAGGAGCATACGGAGCACGTAATGAAATAATGGAAGAAGTAGCACCGTTAGGAGGAATGTATCAAGCAGGAACGTTAAGTGGTAACCCAGTTGCAATGGCAGGAGGAATAGCTACTTTAACAGAGCTTAAGAAGCAAAATCCGTATGAGAAATTTAATGAGATTGCTCAAATTATTGAAGTATTCTTATTAGAATCAGCTAAAAAGAATGGAGTAGAAATTACGGTGAATAGATTTGGATCTATGATTAACCCATTTTTTACAAATGTAACAGTAACTAACTTTGAAGAGGCTCAGACTTCAGATACTAAAAAATTTGCTACATTTTTTTGGGCAATGATGAATAATGGTGTATTCTTACCACCATCACAATTTGAGGCATGGTTTTTATCATCAGCTTTAACAGAAAAAGACCTTAAAAAAATAACAAAGGCCATTGATAAAGCAATGGAGGCTGTTGCAAAAATGTAATAGAAATATGAAATTAGTAGTAACTATTTTATTTAGTATAATGTTAACCTCTTGCCCTAACAAAAATCAAAGAGGTTTACAAGAAGAAAGTTTATTTGTTTCTTTATATAAAGGAAAAATGAATGGTTCAGAGAATATTAAAGAAACTAATAAAGTTATTACTTCTGATAATGAATGGCAGTATTTTTTATCAACATTAAATATCGATAAGAACAATATTCCTGTTGTTGATTTTTCTAAAAGTACATTAATCGTACTAATAGATAAAGTAAGAAACACAGGAGGATTTGATATTGGTGTTGAAAAAATTAGCATTCAAGAGCGTAAATTAATAATTAATGTAAAGCATGCTGGGCCAAAACCTACAGATATGGTTACAATGGCAATAGAGCAACCTTTTCAAGTAATAAAGATTAATAAAACAAATAAAGAAATAATCTTCGTAACCAAATAAGATGATAAAAAACGATTTATTTTTAAGAGCATTAAAAGGAGAAACTGTTGATCGTCCACCAGTATGGATGATGCGTCAAGCAGGAAGATATTTACCAGAATTTCAAGAAATAAAAAAGAAATATGATTTCTTTACACGTTGTCAAACACCAGAACTAGCTTCAGAAATTACTGTGCAGCCTATTAGAAGGTATGGTATGGATGCTGCTATTTTATTTTCTGATATTTTAGTAATTCCACAAGCGATGAATATTGAGGTGCAAATGAAACCAGATTTTGGACCTTATTTACCAAACCCAATTAGAGATCAAAAAGGATTAGATACTGTAATTGTACCTGATGTTAATGAATCTTTAGGTTATGTAATGGAGGCTATAAAAGCAACCAAAGAAAAATTAAATGATGAAGTTCCTTTAATAGGTTTTGCAGGGTCTCCATGGACAATATTATGTTATGTTGTACAAGGTCAGGGGTCTAAAAATTTCGATAAGGCAAAAGAATTTTGTTTTACAAAACCAGTTTTGGCACACCAATTGCTTAGTAAGATAACAGAGACCACAATTGCTTATTTAAAAGCAAAAGTAAAAGCAGGTGTAAATGCTGTTCAGATTTTCGATTCTTGGGGAGGAATGTTATCTCCAACTGACTATCATGAATTTTCATGGCAATATATTAATCAAATAATAGAAGCATTAAAAGATGATGCGCCAGTTATAGCTTTCGGAAAAGGATGTTGGTTTGCCTTAGACAAAATGGCTAAATCAAATGCATCAGCTTTAGGAGTAGATTGGACATGTTCAGCTAGAAATGCGCGTTATTTATCAGGTGGAAATATTACATTGCAAGGTAATTTTGACCCTTCTAGATTACTGTCTCCACCAGCTGATATTAAGAGAATGGTACACCAAATGATAAATGAGTTTGGTAAAGATAAATATATTGTTAACTTAGGGCATGGAATTTTACCTAATATTCCGCTCGAAAATGCAAAGGCATTTGTAGACGCGGTAAAAGAGTATAAAGTCTAATTTAATCCCTTTAAATTACTAAAAATGAATAAATTATTACTTTTATTAACCCTATTGTTTGTAACACAAACTTTCTCACAAAAGAAAATATATTATAAAGATATAGTAGATGATTGTATAACCACATCTAGCACAGATGCGGCAATGCTAGACGATGTTGTGTATAATTGCATAAAAGATAAGTATATTTCTAATTATGATTTTACATCAATAAACGGAGAAGCTATTAGTACAAAAGATATCAAAGTGCCTATTGTTTTACTAACGGCTGCTACCTGGTGTGCTCCTTGTTGGGGAGAAATACCAGCATTGAATAAAATGGTAGAGAAGTATGATGGTAAAGTGAAATTCATAATGCTTTTTTGGGATATGGAAAAAGGTGTTAAGAGAATGGCAGAAAAGCTAGATAAAAGAATATTTTTAGTGCCATCTAAAGAAAAACTAAAGAATAAATCTTCAATAAGAATTTCTGGATTCATTCATAAATTAGATTATCCTTCAGCTTATTTAATAACAGATAACAAAAAAATATTAGATTTTAAAAGAGGTGCTTTAACTCCTACAAAAACTAGATCTAAAGATGAAGCTAATCAAATTAACGAAAAAGAACTAGACGATTTTATTAAACGTGTAGTTAAATAGATTTTTATAAAAAATATAAAAAACCTCTTTCTTATCGGAAAGAGGTTTTTTACTTTAGACAAAAAATAAATATGATTAAAAATATAATAAAAGGTGTAAAGGCTTATTTCGGAGCATTTCAATTAATATCGAAGTTAAAATTATGGAAGTACTTTATTATACCAATAACTATTAGTGTTTTAACATCAACCCTAATAATAATTCTAGCCTATAGTTTGTCTGATAATGTTGGACATTATGTTTCTAGTTTTTGGAAATGGGAATTTGGAAAGAGTGCATTTGAAATGGTTAGCACTTTTTTTAGCGGATTATTAATAGTTGTTATTGGTTTGGTTTTATACAAACATATTGTAATGGCTTTATCAGCTCCTTTTATGAGCCCAGTATCAGAAAAAATTGAAGCACATTTAAGAGAAGGAAATCATGAGCATAGAAAAACTTCTTTTAACGAACAACTAATAAGAGGTATAAGAATAAATGTAAGAAATCTTTTGAGAGAACTTTTTTTAACAATTCCAATCTTACTAATTGGTATAATACCAGTTATAGGTATACTATCAACAGTATTATTATTTCTTATGCAAGCATATTATGCTGGTTTTGGAAATATGGATTATACTTTAGAACGACATTTTAAATACAAAGAAAGTATTCAATTTGTAAAGAACAATAAAGGATTAGCAATAGGTAATGGTATTGTATTTATGTTGTTTTTATTAATACCAATTATTGGAGTAATTTTAGTTTTACCATTGTCAGTAACTGCAGCAACTACAGAAACTATTAAGAATATTAAAAGAAAAGAATTATTAGAATAAGTATTTTTGCTTACCAAGAATTAAATAAATGAAAGATCAGTTTTACGCATATATTCAAAAATTACAAGATAGTATAACCTCTAAACTTGAAGAAGTTGATGGTGTTGCAAAGTTTAAAGAAGATAACTGGAAACGTACAGAAGGCGGCGGAGGAAGAACACGTGTAATTGAAAATGGTAATATATTTGAAAAAGGAGGCGTTAATATTTCTAAGGTATTTGGTGAGTTACCAGAAGCTTTACGTAAACAGTTTGGGGTAGATAGTGGTGATTTTTTTGCTTGTGGATTAAGTTTAGTATTACACCCAAAAAATCCGTTTGTACCTACAGTACATGCTAATTGGCGTTATTTTGAAATGTATGATGGTGATGGGAATATTGTAACACAATGGTTTGGTGGAGGTCAAGATTTAACACCATATTATTTATTTAATGAAGATGCAACTCATTTTCATTCAGTTTGTAAAGATGCTTGTGATAAGCATAGTGCTGAGTTTTACCCGAAATTTAAAGAAACATGTGATAATTATTTTTGGAATACTCATCGTAATGAAGCTCGTGGAATTGGAGGTTTATTTTTTGATTATTTAAAAGAAACGGATGAATTTTCTATGCAAGACAGGTATGATTTTGTAACCGAGGTAGGAAACAGTTTTTTAAATTCATATGTACCAATTGTCGCTAAAAGAAAAGATATAGTATACACTAAACAGCATAAAGATTGGCAAGAGGTTAGAAGAGGTCGTTATGTAGAGTTTAATTTGGTTCATGATAGAGGTACTTTATTTGGTTTAAAAACAAACGGTCGTATTGAAAGTATTTTAATGAGTTTGCCTCCAGTTGTTCAATGGAAATATAATCATCATCCAGAAAAAGGAAGTGAAGAAGCAAAATTACTTGAAGTTTTAGCAACTCCTAAAAATTGGATAGAATAGGGTTTATTATTAAATAGTATGTACTGAAAATCAGTAAAGTTGTTTTTAGTGCGAAATATTTAAAATAAAATTGATTTATCAAGTTTTAGTTTAATAAAACCTTAATTATGAGCTGTTTTTTGTGAATTATTCAAATAAAAACAAAATACAATATTTTTTTAGTGATTAAAAGTTAAAAAAAATGCTAGGTTTTTAGTAACTTCGCAAACGTTTAAAAATTTACATTATGGCTAGATACGAATTGAAGTTACCTAAAATGGGAGAAAGTGTTGCAGAAGCAACTATTACATCTTGGGTTAAAGAAATTGGAGAAACTATTGATATTGATGAAACAGTTGTTGAGGTTGCAACTGATAAAGTAGATAGTGAAGTGCCTAGTGAAGTTGAAGGAACTTTAGTTGAAATATTATTTGAAAAAGATACTGTTATTCAAGTAGGACAAACTATAGCTATTATAGAAACAGAAGGAGGAACAGAAACAACAAACGATAATTCGGTAGCTAATGTAGAAGTAAAAGAGGCAATTGTAGCGGTTGAAAAATCGATAGAAGTTGCTAAAGAAATTACTTCAGAAGCAATTGATACTTCATCTAGTGATCGTTTTTATTCACCTTTAGTAAAAAATATAGCAAAAACTGAAGGAATTTCTCTTGAAGAATTAGAAAAAATAAAAGGAACAGGTAAAGAAGGAAGAGTAACTAAAGCAGATATGCTTTCTTATATAAAAAATAGAGGAAGTCAACCACAAACTATTGTTACTCCTGCAAAAGTAGAAAAGCCGAAAGCCAAAGCTCAAGCAGCACCAGTTACATTAAGTGGACAAGACGAGATTATTGAAATGAGTCGTATGGGTAAATTAGTTGCCAAACATATGGTTGACTCTGTACAAACCTCAGCTCACGTTCAGTCGTTTATTGAAATAGATGTTACAAACATTGTTACTTGGAGAAATAAAGTAAAGAATGCTTACCAAAAGAGAGAAGGAGAAAAGTTAACATTTACTCCAATCTTTATGCAAGCAGTTGCACAAACAATAAAAAAACACCCGATGATTAATATTGCTGTTGATGGTGATAAAATCATTAAGAGAGGAAATGTTAATTTAGGTATGGCAGCAGCTTTACCTGATGGGAATTTAATTGTACCAGTAATTAAAAATGCTGATCAGTTAAGTTTAGTTGGAATGACTAAGCAAGTAAATGATTTAGCAGGACGTTCACGTGCTAATAAACTAAAGCCAGACGATATTCAAGGAGGTACTTATACCGTAACAAATGTAGGTAGTTTTGGAAGTATTACAGGAACACCAATTATAAACCAACCACAAGTAGCTATTTTAGCTTTAGGAGCTATTGTAAAGAAGCCTGCGGTAATTGAAACACCAGAGGGTGACTTTATAGGTATTCGCCAAAGAATGATTGTAGCACACTCTTATGATCATAGAGTTGTTAATGGTGCTTTAGGAGGAATGTTTATAAAAACACTAAAAGAAATATTAGAATCTTGGGATGTAAATCAAGATTTTTAAATATAAATTATATTTTACTAAAAAGGCTTAAGAAATTTCTTAAGCCTTTTTTTATTTTCCATATATTCGTTTAAAGTGAATTAAAAATTTAATTATGAGAATTAAAAATTTGTTAGTGTTTTTATTGCTAGCGGTAACAATGGTATGTATTGGTCAAGAAAAGGTATTACTTCGTTTAAACTATGAGAAAGGCGATGTTTATGAAACGAGTATAGAAATAACTAATGAAAAAGGAGAAGATAAAAAAAATGTATCCACAAAGATAGTAATGCAATACGAGGTTAAAGATGTTTCCGAGAAAGAATATGAAAGTGCTGTGAGAATTAAGCGAATAATGATGAATATTTCTAAAGGAGATACGATTATGTTTTTTGATTCTAGTAAAAGTAGTACTAGGTTAGATAAAAAAGATGAAATTATAAAAGCTCAAATAGATTCAGTATTAAAAATGAATGCTATTACTACCATAAAATCTGATAAATTAGGAAAAGTAAAAGAGACTAAGACTGTACCTAATGTACCTGGATTTCCTGATTTTACTAAGGTGTTAAATGATATTATATATCCAGTGAATGAAGTTTCGGTAGGAGATAATTGGTCTGTTATCAAGGGAGACGAGGTAGTTAAATATAATTTTGTTTATAAAGTAGTGTCTATTACTTCAAGAAGAGTAATATTAGAGGTTTCTGGTAAGGTAGGAGGCGAAGTAACAGGAAATATAGAGGGGACTGTAAATATTAATAAAAAATCAGGTGTTTTATTAAAGTCTAATATTGATACGGTGATAGAAAACACAAAAAGTAGCATAAAGATAAGTACCAAGAAAAAGTAAAAGATGTTTAAGTATAGAAAAGTATAAGTTAAGATTAATATCTTAACTTATACTTTTTGTAAAATGCCACCAATTCATATCCCGAGTTAATTTATAACCTAATTTTTCATAAAGAGGTATTGCACTATTTCCTTTTGTGGTGTGTAAAATAGGGTGTTTATTGTGTTTTATAATTTCTTTGGTAACATGAGTTGTTAATTGCTTAGCGTATCCTCTACGAGTGTATTCAGGGTGGGTAACAACAGCACTAATTTCTACAAAGTCATTAGTTTGCATACGCTGACCAGTAATAGAAACAAGTTTATTATTTTTAAAAATTCCAAAGAAATTCCCCATTTCAAAAGTTCTTTTTTTGAAGTACCCAGGCATTACCAACCATACTAAATTATATATTTCGTTAATATGTTCGTTTGTAAGTGGAACAATGTTTTCAGTAATATTCACTTCAATTAAACTTTGCAATACCATCTGACAACCGTCAATTTTTCTATCTAAAGAAACAAACCTATCATCAAAAATTGGAGTTTTATTTTCAGTTACTAAGAAGAAACTATCAGTAAGTTTTGCATACTCATTTAAAGCATTCGCTGTTTTTGATACATCTGAAAATGCACCAAAAGGACAAATTTCAGGGTCATAAAATTGTACACCATCATAATTGATAGCAAATTTTTTATGAGTTTCATTTAAAGAATGCCAAACTGGATTTATTAGTTTACTATTCATCGTTATAAATATTTTTTAAGGAAGTCTTTAAATTAGGAAAGTTAAAAGAGTATAATTCATTTATTTTTTTTGATGAAACTCTGCTACCTTTAATAAGGATACTAGACATTTCACCTAAAATTATTTTTAATATAAAAGAAGGTGCTTTAAATAGGAACATTGGTTTATTAATAACCTCAGCTATTGTTTTGGTAAAAGTTTCATTAGTATGATGTTCTGGAGCCACAGCATTGTATATTCCTGTAAAATTAGTGTCTTTTATAGCTTTTATATAAAGATTACATAAATCATCAATATGTATCCATGGCATGTATTGTTTTCCGTTTCCTAATGCAGCTAAAAACAAAGGAGTATTCATTTTAGATAAAGCACCACCTGATTTAGCAAGTACAACTCCAGTACGTAAAATAGTTACGGCAACATTTATTTGCTTAAAATGAAGCGCAGACTTTTCCCATTTAACACAAACCTTAGAAATAAAATCGTTTTTAGGAGCATCATTTTCTGTGAAAATTTGTGGCGAACTAACAGCACCATAATACCCAATTCCTGATGCCGAAATAAAACCTTTTAAATCAATATTTAATTCTTTTATTTTTTTAAGTAACAAATCTGTAGATAATACTCTACTATCAATAAGCTCTTTTTTACGTGTATCAGTCCAACGTTTATCGGCAATTCCTGCACCAGCCAAATGAATAATATGTGTAACGTTTTTAAAAGCATTATCATCAATATATTCTTCATCAATATTCCATTTAAACTCATTTTTTAAAGTAGGATTACGGGTAAGAACAGTAACTTCATAATTTTTATCGTTCAATTTATTTTGAAGATATTTTCCAATTAAACCTGTTCCCCCAGTAATTAAAACCTTTACCATGTGTCTCGTGTTTTTATATTTTGTTCACAAAAGCGAATAATTTCGGTTATTCTTTTTAAACGTGTTGTTTCTCTTTTAGCTTGATGTAGCCAATACAAGTATCCTTTTTTATATGATTTTGCAAATTTGTTATAATTAGTAAAAGCAGTTATGTTTTTATTAAATTCAATTTGTAAATCGTTTGGAATAATTAAATTATCAATATCATCTAAAGCAATCCAAGAACCATTTTTTTTAGCTATTTCTATAGAATTTAAACCAGCTTCATGAATTAAGTTGTTTATGGATAATTCTTTAATATATTTTTTGTTTAAAGCACTCCAAACACTTTTAGGTTTTCTAGGACAAAAGTATTGTTGACGTTTACCATCTCCTAAACTTTTTACGGTCGAATCTATCCATCCGTAGCATAAAGCAACTTTAACAGCTTCTTCCCAACGCATTGAAGGTTCAGGGTTTTCTACTTTATAAAAAATAAGATATATACCTTGGTATTTATCATAATTTTCTGAAAGCCAAGTTCTCCATTCGATGTCCGTTTTAAAATAGAGTTGAATTTTTTTAGAAGTCATTATTTTCTAATAATTTTTGAAGGAAAACTAACGATACTTTCGTGTCCGTTTTTACCAACAGCAGCAACTCCAAAAAAGTAATTGTCGAGCACAATTCCTTCTAAAGTAAACTCATTGATATTACTTTTTACATACCTGCTATTGTCCCAAGTAGGAGAAGTCGTATCTCTCCAATAAATTTTGTAGCCTTTTACATTTGAAACTTTATCCCATTTTAATTTTGCAGCAGCTTCTACAATTCCTCCAATAGCAACATTCATAGGAGAAGCAGGAGCCGATGCGATACTTGCTAAATTAATAGCATTAACAGCAGTTAATTTTTTAACGTAATTAAAATTTACAAATTTAAGTCTATCACCATATTCAATGCCGTTTTCTGTACGAATATCTTGATGTTGTTGTGTGTAATTTTCATGAGCTTCCATAATTCGAATACCTGAAAAACCAGCATCGTTAAAAGGACGGTGATGTCCGCCACGACCAAACCTATCTAAACGATAAATCATTTTAGGATTCATCTCAGGCATATATGTTTTGGTAGTTTTATAAACGTAACGAGCTAACTGACGGGAAATTCCATCAACTTCACCACCATAAAATCGACGTGCTTTTCGTTGTCGTTCAGTTTCGGTAGTTGGTGTTGGTTCAGAAAAAATTCTAAATGTGCGATTATCTATTACACCATCTACGCCTTTTATATTACCAATCATATCATTATTAATAACGCCGATGATATTCCAATTCTTACTTTTTGCATAATTAGCTAGGCCTTTTCCTCCGAATAACCCCTGTTCCTCACCCGATAAACCAACATAAATAATACTATTATCAAATTTATATTTGCTTAATATACGAGCAGCTTCAATTGTACCAGCTATACCTGAAGCGTTATCATTTGCACCAGGAGCATCATCAGTATAATTATTAGGGTCAGTAATTCTAGAATCAATATCACCACTCATAATTATATAATCATTAGGATTTTTGGTTCCTTTTTGAATTGCAACTACATTAACAACCCAAACATCTTTAGTAATTCTTTTATTAGCTCCTTTTTTAACCAAATCTTTTTGGTTAAAAACAGTTAAACAATTATTACAATCTATAGAAATAGTTTCTAGTTCATGTTTAATCCAACGACGAGCAGCACCAATACCTCTAGTGTTTGAGAGTGTATCACTTAGTGTATGACGGGTGCCAAAATTAACAAGTGTTGTTATATCAGCTTTAATTCTATTAGCAGATATTTTATTAATAATATCATATATTTTGGTATCCGTTTGTGCTTGGAGTGCTGCTATTGAAAAGAAACTGCATAAAAAAAAGATTGTTTTTTTCATTTAATAAATTTTAGACAACTAAAATACAAAGAAAAGGGAGTGAAATTTAATTTCACTCCCTTTTTTAAAACGTATTATATTTACTAATTATTCGTTATCTAATTTTTTTGTTAAGTTAAAACCAGCAAATAAACCTAATCCAGCCATAAAAAATATCATTGCAGGGTAAATAGCTTCAGCATCCATAGTTGTATAAGTATCTATTAGAAGTGCCAAAAATACACCTAAACCAATTCCCATTAATAGTAGTGCTAAGTTTAAAACAATTACTCTTCCTGTTAATGTTGATTTTTTTCTTTCTCCTTGCATAAAAATTTTAGCATCTACTCCTTTTTCAATTAATGCTAAACGCTCTTTATTACGTGTAGAGTAGAATAAATAAAAGATTCCGAATGTTATTGCGAATAAGAACATAAATACAATTGCTACTTCCATATTTTTAATTTTAAATGATTATTTTTAATGTGTTTGCAAGTATGACCATAGACTTATAAAAAAGGTTACAGAAAAATTAAAAAACTTTTTTCGAAAATTATGTAACCTTTTAAAACAATATACAGTCAAAGATTAAAATGACTACTAAAAACGACCAAACATATATTAATGAAGTGCTAAATGGTAATACCAATGCATTTTCTATTTTAATAGAAAAGTATAAGGGTATGGTATTTACTTTGGCTTTAAAAATGGTAAAGAGTAGGGAAGAGGCAGAAGAAATTTCTCAGGATACTTTTATTAAAGCTTTTAAAAATTTAAATAAGTTTAAAGGAGAATCAAAATTCTCTACATGGTTGTATAAAATTGGTTACAGAACTTGTTTAGATAGTTTAAAAAAGAATAAAGAGAAATATAATACTGATACTATAGATGAAATTACAATTAATAAAATAAAATCTACAGAAGGTATTTTAGAAGGTATTGAACGAAAAGAGCGTGCAGAAATAATAAATAAATGTATGTTAAGTTTACCTGAAGATGAACGTTCTGTTTTATGGATGTTTTATTTTGAAGAATTGAGTTTAAAAGAAATTATAGCTATAACTGATTTTTCAGAAGCAAATGTAAAAGTAAAGTTACATAGAGCTAGAAAAAGGTTGTTAAATATTGTAAAACAAAAAGTTGAACCCGAATTAATAAATCATTATGGGAGAAGATAAAAACATAAATGAATTAGATGCTTTTTCTAAAAAGTATATTAAGGAAATAAAGATAGAAACACCATCAATAGATTTTACAGCTAATTTGATGGATACATTATTACAAAAAGAAAATTCTGAAATTTATAAAGCCACTGCTTTAATATCAAAAAAAGTGTGGTTTGTTCTTGTAGGGGTTTTAGGAGTATGTATTTTATATGTATCAAGAGGAACTTCTTTAACATGGATGAAAATGCCTAAAGTTAATTTAGATTTTTTCTCTAGAGTTCAAATTCCTAATTTATTTGAAGGTATTACTGTTTCTAATACAATGCTATTTGCTTGTTTCTTTTTTACATTAATGTTCTTTGGACAGATTTACTTATTAAAAAACCATTTCACAAAGAATTTAAATGTGTAAGGTCTTTTAATGAGTTGAATAAATTTTAAAATAAGAATGTTTGTTCTTTGAAAATTATATTTGAATATAAATAAAACCACCAATTATTTCTGAATGAAAAATTGGTGGTTTTTTATTTTTAATAAACCTTAAGAGGTATAAAATTCTTTTATTTTTTTATGAATTGTTTAGAGTGAACACCTTCTGGAGTAGTTACCCGTATAATATAACTTCCTGGTTTTAATATTGAAACATTTATTGGTTCATTATTATATTTACCACTAGAAATATTTTTACCTATTAGATCAAAAATTTGATAAGCAGTAACTTTTGATGATGTAGATTTTATTTGTAAAATTTCTGTTGCAGGATTAGGAAATATTTTTAAATCATTACTAGTAATCTTAAGTGTATTTATGCCTTTTTTAGATTTCGTTAATTCTTGTTTTTCGTTTTTAAGGCGACAAGAAATTAAGTTAGACTGAATTCCGTACTCTCTAGCTTCTTGCCAAGGAGCACAGTTGTTATTTAAATACATTCCATGTCTCACATAATACAAACAGCCTGGTACTAATTGGTAATTAAATGTAAGTGCATTTGTATGGTATGTATATGGGGTTGGTTGTTGCCACCAATACATGTTACTAACCACTGTTGGAGTCATATTAGGAATATTTGGGTCGTAGTATTTTACCAAACGCCAATCTGAATTTGGATTAACTCCAAAAGGTTGGTTTGCTCCTACAACACTTAAGGTGTTAGTACATACGGTGTAGGTAAAAGAAGTATCAAAATTAGTAGTTGCATTTCCCCATGAAAGGTTAAAAGCGTTGGTGTGCCCAATAGCATTAATTGGATGGTTTACATTTAAATCAGGATCAAAATCGGTAGCTCCAGAATTAATATCTCCAGTTGCAAATATAGCATCACAATCATTAATAACTATTGATTTAACAGAACCACCATCTCCTCCTTTATGTAACCAACCAAGAGCTCCATCAGTAGCGCCATACCTTCCTATAAATAGCCCTCCATTAACCGAAAGACCACCAACAACAATTCCTCCTTGATTATCGATAGCAATAGTATTTCCTCTGTCGTAAGCACCATTATTATTTAAACCAGCAATTCGTTGAAACCATCTAAAAGCTCCATTGTTATTTAAAGACGTAATAAAAACATCTTTGTTACCTTGATTTGAAGTAACGTATTGAGAATTATTTGGGTCAAAATCAATAATTCCATTAAAATCACCAATTAAATAAACATTGTTATTATTATCTACTTCAATGGCTTTTGCTATTACAGAGCCCTTTGTATCTGTGTTTTTGTTAATTCCTTTAGCCCATAATACATGACCTCCGTTATTAATTTTTAAGACAAACGTATTTGCGCCATACCAATTAGAAGGAACATAAGGTGTAGTAAGTAAATTTGAAATTACATTTGTTGATGGGAATGCACGTTGATCTAGTTTATGAATATAAGTTCCAACCATGTATATGTTTCCAGCATTGTCTCCAGTTAATCCATAACTAGACTCACTTTTATTACTACCAAAAGTTTCAACCCATAGATCTGCACCAGTTGTAGGGTTTAATTTATATAGAAAAAAATCGTCGGTAACAGAAGATGGAGTTTGAGTAGTTTTATAATTCCCCGAAAAATATAATTCATTGGTGGTTTTATTGAAAAAAATTGAATCTGCACTATCGTATCCTGAAAGACCAAAATTTCTTGCCCATAATACATTTCCAAGAGCATTTAATTTTAGAACAAAAATATCTCCGCTTCCATTAGAAATAATACTTGTAGAAGCATCAAAAACCAATGTACCAGTAAAAGTACCAACAACATAAATATTATTGCTATTATCTGTTGTAATGGAACTTCCAATAACAACTCCTTGATTTCCGTAGTTTTTATGCCATATATAATTACCGTTTTTATCTAGTTTTTGTACGTACAAATTCGCTGAATTATCTCCATTGGAAAAAGCTTGATTAGTAGTGCTAGGATCAAAATCTGAGTTCCCCCAAGAAAACCCTGTAGTTATTAAATCACCATTTTCATCTTTAGCAATATCGTTTCCTGAGCTAACTCCTACCATTCCAGGAGCACTATAGGGTATTGAATTGGCCCAATTAAATGATTGTTGGGCTACTGCTGTGTTTAGGAATAATAAGGCTAATAGAATCCCTATGATTATTTTTTTTTCTTTCATAATTTTAATGTTTTGTATAGAAGCGGATAGCTTCTAAAATGTTTTTAAATAAGTAATGCTTAGATTTTTTAAAGAATTCTTATTGTTAAAGTAATTTTTTCTTTTCCATTTTAATAAAGTTTTTGGTTCGTATATTTTTTATATAAACAAAGTAAGTTTACTTAAGTTTAATAGAAGAGAAATTATTTCCGAATGGTTTATTCTATCTTCCGAGAATAAAAAAAGAGACTACTTTTCAATATTGAAAAGTGGTCTCTTTAAGATTATTGTGTAGTAGTCTATATATTTATTATCTAATAGGATACAACGGATATTTTAAATTTATTATTAAAAATAAATTAGCGTACAAACCTAACTGAGCTAATTTTGCCGTTAGTAATTTCATAAATAGCTACTGCTTTAAATGTATTACCGTTTGCAGTAACCAATTCTTCATCTATAACTGTATTACCTTTTACAATTCTATTTAGTATTTTACAATGTAAATCGGTCGTTTTTTCAAACATTGGAGCATAACGTTTTCGCATTTCATCAATACCTTTATAGTTTAATTTATCAGGAAAAGTGTATACTTTTACATTTTTAGCATATGGTTTTAAAAAGGCATCAATATCTCTTTTATTATATCCCTCTAGCTGTTCTTGAGCCAAAAATTTAGGTGAAACTTCGGCAACAATAGCTAATTTAGTGGCATTATGATTTACGGTAATTCTAGATATATTGTTAATGTTTTCACCTTTAAATCTATGAAAAACACTCCAGTTTTTATCTTTTTTTAGATTAAACTGTAAAATCATATTTTGATTGGCGACCAACATCGTTCCGTTTGGAAGCCAACAAATATCTTCTCTCGTTCTTGTAGAGGTAATTTTTTTAGTTTCTTTTGTTTTAGGGTTTAAAGACCAAACTTCCCACGCTTTACCATTTTTTTTCATGAAACTCACTAAGTTAGAGTTTGGTATTTTATGTAAAGAACGCCCTGTTTGTTTTGTAATAGAACTATTTGTTTTCTTTTTTAAATTACTAACAAAAAGCTCTAAAGTATCATTTACAATTACTGAAGAAATTAAAGTGTTTTTATCATACCAATATGGATATGCAACAACCAAATTTTCGATTAACTCTTTACTTTTACCTGTTTTAACATGGTATTGATAAAAACGTTGTAATCCGTCTTTATCTAATCTAACAGCCGATATGTTTTTAGAGTTAGGTATTCTTTGTGGGGAATACTCACTCCCATTTAATGTGTTATTTATAAAGCTTTTTTCTGCTGTATTTGTATTATATTTAATTATATCAGTTTGGTTGTTTCTTGTTGAAGCAAATAAAATGTTTTCATCATCATAAAAATGTGGTTGACTATCATAACCTTCGTTATTAGAAATGTTTTTACCATTAGAGATAATATATTTACCCTCTTTATTAGAAATATCAAATAAGTGAATTTCTGTGTTCGTTTGTGCAAGTGTTATGTTTGATACAAGTAGAAATAAAAATATCTTTTTCATTATATGTTATTTTAAAACTTTAAAAATACTATAAAACCTCTTTAGAAATTTCTAAAGAGGTTTTATAAAAAATAAGAAAGATTACTTTTTACTTGTAACCCATTTATTAATTTTATTTTCTAACAAGGCTAAAGGGATACAGCCTGTTTCTAACACTTGATTATGAAATTCTCTGATATCAAAATTATCACCTAATTCCTTTTTAGCTTTAGCACGTAACTCTCTAATTTTTAATTGACCAATTTTATAAGATAATGCTTGCCCTGGATTTGCCATATAGCGTTCAATTTCAGAAATAATACTAGCTTTGCTTTCTGCTTCGTTTTCTAATGAATACTCAATCGCTTTTTCACGACTCCAACCTTTAGCATGCATTCCAGTATCAACAACTAAACGAATTGCTCGATGCATTTCCATACCTAACATTCCGAAATACTGGTAAGGATCTGTATATAAACCTAACTCTTTACCTAAATTTTCGGTGTATAAAGCCCAGCCTTCACCATAAGCACTGTACCATAATGTTTTTCTAAAATCAGGTAAATCGTTACTTTCTTGTGTTAAAGAAATTTGATAATGATGGCCTGGTATTGCTTCATGTAAAAATAAAGCTTCGTCTGAAAATACATTGTATTTTGTAGCATCAGGAATTGGTGTATAAAAAACCCCAGGGCGTGTTCCATCTAAAGAACCAGCGTTATATTCAGCACTTGCAGAAGCTTCTCTAAATTTTTCTGTTTGCTTAACAATAAAATCTGTTTTAGGTTTATTATCAAATAATTTTTCTAATTGCGGTTTCATTTTTTCATGAATTGCATTAAAATTATCGATAATTTGTTTAGGGGTGGTATAAGGCATTAAATCTTTATTCTCTCTAACATTATTAAAGAAGTCCTTTAAACTTCCTTTAAAAGCTACTTGCTCTTTTACTTTTTCCATTTCTGATAAAATTCTAGCAACTTCACTTAAACCAAGTTTATGAATTTCATCGGCAGTCATTTTTGTAGTTGTATAATTTTTAATAGAATGATTGTAATATGCTTTTCCATTAGGAATATCAGAAATACCACTACTTTCTCTACCAGCATTTAAATAATCTGTTTTTAAGAAAGTGTACATTAAATTAAAAACAGGGATCAACTTATCGTTTAGCATACTTGTGTAAGCATCTTTTAGAGTTTTTTTATCAGCATCAGAAAAGTCTTTCGGAAATTTTTTAATAGGTGAGTAAAATAAGTGTGATGGAATCTTTGTTTTAGCTAATACTTTAAATTGAGGAATTATTTTATTAATTAAAGATTTTGGTAAAACATAACCTTCTTTACTTCCTTGACGCATGTTTTTTATAGCGCTTTCTAACCAATCATAAAATCCATTTAATCTACTAAGCCAATTTTGGTAATCTTTAACTGTTTTAAAAGGTTGTGCGCTACTACCGCTACCTAATTGCCCCATTGTTAAATTAATTGTCCACATTTGGTTAATAGGCATTAAAAGATCGTTTTTAAAACTTGCTTGTGCTAAAGCCATATCACAATCCCAATTTAAAACAGCCTTACTCATTTTTTGACTTTCGTTGAGGTCAATATTTTTAAAATTAGCTAATTTAGATTTATAGCTTTTATAAAAAGTATTATTTTCTATTTGATAGTCACTAGATAGTGTATTAGGAAATTGATCATTAAAACGGTTATCACCAGCAAAAGTAGCATTGATAGGGTTTAATTTTAATTTTCCTTCGTTATATTCTTTTAAGATTTGATTAAAAGCTATGTTTTCTTTGGTAGGAGTTGTAACGGTGTCTTTTTTTTCTTGCTTACATGAGATAAGTAAGATAGTAGTAGCTACAATTGTTAAGAAAATTTTATTCATGGTTTTGTTTTTTTGATTGCAAACAAATATACCAAAAAGAAAATCTCTTAAGATTTATTGTCATTTAAAAGCTTATTGGCCTGACCTCTCCAGTCATCACTTTCAATTCTTCCTGGAAAGAATTGAATTAAGCGAGTAATTGTTTCTAGATCACTGTCAGAAGAGTTTGAAAGTTGTTGGTAGGTAAAAACTCCTATTCTATTTAATTTCTTCTCAATAACACTTCCAATTCCTTTAATTTTACATAAGTCATCTTTATCATTTTTTGAAGCAATACCAATAGAGTCAAAATTTAATTTTGTTGACTTTTTTATTTCTATACCACCTCTCTCAAAAGTTTTTATAGCTCTTATAACTAATTTTTCAGGTTCATCTAGTATACTATCTTCTATAGTCGTTTTTTTTGCGGTAGTTGAGTTTTTTTTATCATAAAATTGTATTGCAAAAAAATAGCCAATTAAAAAAGAACCTAACATCCAAAAAAAAAGTTCGATAGAAAAAGATAAAGTTATGTCGTTAAAAAACATTGTTGGGGAATTTTAGTTTATAATTATTTTAATTTCTCTGTAATTTGTTCTATCTTTTTTATAGGTGTATTTTGATATTGAATTGTAATTCCGTCAGCATAAAAGCCATTAGAATCGTATTTATAAGTAGCTAATTTATTTTTTATAATAATTTTTTTGGGATTAACACCATGTTTTACGAGCTTGTTTTTTAAATAAGTAGCACGAGAAATTCCTAAATTTGAATTATTCTTTGTTATTTCATTTTTAAGATAACTAGCCGTAATAATAATTTCTTTTTGTTTATTGTTTTTTAAGAAGCTTAAGATTGAGTCTTTAAAATAATAAAACTGTTTAGGGAAAAGAACCCTAGTGTTTTTTGAAGAGGTAATGAATTTGTGTTTGAATTTTAATAATGTTAAATTATAATTAAACTCAGAACTTAAATTCTTTTTAATAAGAGAATCTTTTTTTACTACAATAGAATCTCTTTTTATTATAATTTTAGCCGGATCTATATTAAGCGATTTCGTTTTAATATTTCGCGTACTATCAACTTTTTTAATTATTTCAACTTTTTTATTGAAAAAAAATTGAGCAATAATAGCAAATATTAAAAAAGCGAGAAAAGCTTGAAAAAAGTTTCTCATTATTTAATGGGGATTTAATTACTAAATTGATTTGTTAAATATATAATTTTATTTTTAACTAAACCATATTAAATAATGAGGGGCTTTTATTTATTTCTTTTTTTTAGATTTTTCTACTAATTCTAACTGTGTTAGTTTTGCTTTGGTAGTAAATACACCATAATTAATAAAAACTGTTTTCTTTTCAATTTTATCAATTGTACCAACAGAAGTACCATCAATTAATCGAACACGATCATTAATTTGATACACATAAGCAGCTTTTTCGATTGCTAATTTTTTAGCTTCTTCTTTCTTTTCAGCTCTAACCTTTATTACTTTTTGAAGCACTTCCTCTTCTACTTTTTTTATAGCCTCTTTTTGTTTTTTTGCTGTAATTTTATCTTGTTTTTTTTCTGTTTTACTAAGCTTTTTTAGTGGGCTTTTTTTGATGTGTTTTGTTTTTTCTGCTGCAACCCACTTTAAAAATTCGGTAGATAGTTCTTTTTTATTATTGGTTTGAAAATACTTATTTAATAATTCATTTGTTTTTCTACCTAAAGATAACATTCGTTGATTGTTATCGTATAGCTCTTGAAAACCAGAAAGTTTACTTTGTATTTTTTGTTCTTTTTCTTGTAAACTTTCAATGTGTTCTTGACCTTTAGATTTTTGTTTAACTAAACTATCAGAGGTCTTTTGTAAACGATTACGTTCTTTTTGAAGATTAGAGATCGTTTTATCTAATCTTATTTTTTCGGTTTCTACTCTTTTTTTAGCTCTATTAATTAAGCTATATGGAATTCCGTTTTTTTGAGCTACTTCAAATGTAAAAGAACTACCTGCTTGTCCTATAAACAACTTATATAATGGTTCTAAGGTACGTTCATCAAACTGCATGTTTGCATTAGTTACATTATCTAATTCGTTTGCTAACACTTTTAAATTAGCATAATGTGTTGTGATAATACCAAAAGCTTTTCTTTCATAAAATTCTTCTAAGAAAATTTCAGCTAAAGCTCCACCTAATTCAGGATCAGAACCTGTTCCAAATTCATCAATTAAAAACAATGTACTATCATCGCACTTCTTTAAAAAAGAACGCATATTTTTTAATCGGTAGCTATATGTACTTAGTTGGTTTTCTATAGATTGATTATCACCTATATCAGTTAGTATTGTATTAAATAAAGTTGTTTCACTACGTTCATGAACCGGTATTAATAAACCGCTTTGTAACATAAGTTGTAATAAACCAATGGTTTTAAGTGTAATACTTTTTCCACCAGCATTTGGCCCAGAAATAACAATAATTTGTTGCTTTTCGTCTAATCGAATAGTTTGAGAAAAAGTTTCGATATTTTGTTCTTTATTCTTTTTCCATAAAACAGGGTGAAAGGCATCTTTAAAAAATATCTTTTTGTCTTTTGTTATTTTTGGTAATAAACCATTTATACTTCTTGCATACTTGGCTTTTGAACCAACTAGATCTAAATGGGTTAAAAAAGTAATATATTCATTTAATAAAGGAGTATAAGGATGAATTTTACTAGCCAAAGCTCTTAATATCTTTATAACTTCTTGTTTTTCCTCGTAAATTAAGTTTTGCAATTCTCGGCTATAGGCTAAAGTTGCCTGCGGAGCGATATAAACAATGTTACCAGATTTTGATGAACCTAACAAACTTCCTTTTATTTTACGGCGATGCATTGCTGTAACAGCCAAAACTCGTTGATTATCTATAACAGTTTCTTTAATGTCATCTAAATAACCATTAGAAATATTTCTAGTTAAAGCATGTGTAAAACTTTCTGATATTTTACCACGAATACCGTTAATGTCCTTTCTTATTTGTTTTAAAATAGGAGAAGCATTATCTGCAACTTTACCAAAAGAGGTTATTACTTCTTTTATACTATCAGAAACAAAACTAGTAAGTTCTATTTTGTCACTTAGTGTAAAGAGCGTAGGGTAGTAGGTTTCAAATTTTTTTAAAAACTTTTTCATTTCATTTACAGTTTCTGTAACTGTAGCTACTCTTAAAAATGCTTCGGTTTCTAAAAAACTATTCTCTATAGCTAATCGTTTAGTTTCTTCAGTTATATCTTCAAAAAAGTGATTAGGAAGCCTGTTCTCGTTTTCAAAAGAAGCTAAATATTCATTAACTAAATTTAATTCGAAAAATAAATTCCTCTTATTAGAGATAGGTAAAATTTGTAGTGTTTTCTCTTTACCTAAATTAGTAATACAATGTTCAGCAACTTGTTCTAAAACTGTTGTGAATTCTAAATCTTGAAGCGTCTTATTTGAAATATTCTTAGTCAAAAAAAAAGTTTTTATGTAGAGAACAAATCTATAAATTCTTTTCGTTTGGTTTTAGAAACAGGAACTCTTTTTTTATCATCTAATAAAATATAACCTTCATTTTCAAAAGCACGTATTTTTTGTAGATTAATAATGTGTGATTTATGGCATTTGTAAAAGTTGTCATTTAGTATTTTTTCATATTTACCAATATTGTAAGAGCTTATAATTTCAGAAGTATTAGTTGTATGTATTTTGGTGTAACCCTCATAACCTTCAATATGCAAAATTTCATTATATGGTACAAATAATAAGCCTTTATTAGTAGGTATAATTAACTTATCTACCTTAGAATTAATAGAAATTAACTTATTTAATAGCATTTCATTTTTTTGTAAAGCATTTTTTTGTTGAACATTTTTTATAGCATTATTAATGGCTGTTTTAAGTTCATCATTATCTATTGGTTTTAAAATATAGCCAATTGCACAGTGTTGAAATGCTTCTATAGCGTAATTGTTATATGCAGTAACAAAAATAATTTCGAAATTGGGGTTTTTAATTTTGGCTAATACATCAAAACCATTAATTAACGGCATTTCAATGTCTAAAAAAAGAATATCTGGTTTATTTAAATTTATAAATGTTATTGCTTCTTGCGGATTTTGAAATGTTTTTGTGATTTCAATTTCAGGAAAAAACTGTTTAACTTTAAGTAGTAAACCTTCTAAAGCTTTGTGTTCGTCATCAACTAATATTGCTTTTATCATTTTTAATTTCTTTAAAGGTTAATAAAACTAAAGTGCCAGAAGTATTCTTAGAGTTTAAATCAATAATTTCTTGGGAAATATACCATTGTAATGATTGATTGATTAATTTTATTTTATTGGCAATTATTAATGTAGATCTTGATGTGTGCTTTTTTATTGATTTTTTTTGAATTTCTTTAGATTTTTTAAACCCAACTCCATTATCTTTTATAGCTATTATAAATTCGTTTTTAAAAGTTGATTTTTTTATAGAAATATCAATGATTCCTTTACCGCCATTATGAAATAAACCATGATTTACAGCATTTTCTACAATTGGTTGCAGTAACATTGTAGGTATTTTAGTTTCTAAATTTAAAGATTTATCAATATTAAAGTTAAATTTAAAGTCATCACCAAAGCGTAATTTTTCTATTTCTAAGTAACTTTTTAATAAAGAAATTTCCTGTTCTAAAGAGATTTTTTTTTCTCTTGAAAAATCAAAAAACATGCGTATCAATCTAGAAAATTTAACCAAGTATTTTTCTGAGAGTTCCATCTCATTTTTGGTCATGTAATATTGAATTGCATTTAAAGAGTTAAAAACAAAATGGGGATTCATTTGCGAACGTAATGCATAAAGCTCATATTCAATATCTTTTTGTTTTTTTAAAATATTTTTTCGAGTAGTTTTTTCAACATTATATTTTGTCCATTTATTAAAGAGGTAAACACAAAAGCTTAAAAATAAGAACAAACTAGTTTTAAACCATTTTGTTTGCCACCATAATGGATTTATTTTTATAACAATAGTCTTTGTTTTTTGATTTTGATGATGGTTGTTTACTTTTAAATGTAAAGAATACGTATTTGGTTCTAAAGCAGTAAAATTTATTTCGGTAGTATTTGTAGTTATCCAATTGTTTTGAATTGGTTCTAATTTGTATTGATAGGTTAGGTTTTGTTGATTATTGTAATTAATGCTTCCAAAAGAAACAGCGAGAAGACCATTGCTTTTATACGGCAAAGATATGGTGTCGGTTTTATAATAGATATTATTTATACGTAAAGACTTTACGTAAATCTTTTGTAATTGATTTATAGGGGAGTGTTGTAATGAGATTGCAGAAATACCGTTGTCAGTACCTGCGTATAATGAATCATTTTTAATGGCGATACAATTTATATTGTTAGATAATAAACCATCAGATTTATAAAAAGATTGTGTTATTGAATATTCTTTTAAATGTTTAATTACTTTATGTACTCCTTTTTGTGTGGCTAACCAAATATTTTTATTGTCATCAATAAAAATATCTTGAATGTTATATTTTTTAGTGTTTTTAATTTTAATTAAATCGTTTCCATTAGTAATATAGGCACCATAACCATCTGTACCAACTATAATATAATTATCGCTTAATTGATTTAGGCATAAAATAGGTTTATCAAATAAATGGTGTTTGTTAATTTTAATAAAGTTGTCGTTTTTTAGTTGAAATAAACCAGCTTGATTTCCTGTGAATAATTGTGTTTTTGTTTTAGAGAATGAGGTAACCCCATTTAGTTTATAATTTTTTTCAGTAGTAAGTTTTTTTATGTTTATTTTACGAATTCCAAAAGAGTTATCACCATATAAAAAACCTTTAAAATGAATTAATTTACGAGCAAATTCATTTTTATTATGTTCTCCAATAGCTATGTTAATGAGCAATTTTTTATTACTATTATAGCTAAATACTTTATATTCAGAAGAGAAAAAAGTTGTTTTTAAAGTATCTATAGTACTAATACTATATTGAAAGTTATTATTTTTTATAATAGGGTGTATTTTTTTATTAATTTTAAAGAAACCCTCTTTATAAATACCTGCATATAATTTGTTTTGTGTGTTTTTTAAAAATTGAATTTTTTTATTTTTAGCTAATACATTAACTAATTGTTTTTCTTTGGGTAACATAAATACCCCCTTATTAAAGGTTGCCGACCAAATATTACCTGTTTTATCGATAAAAGAAAAATGAGAATTTAATTTTTTTGGAATATGGATAATGTTTTTTATAGAATAGTCTTTACTTAGATGTCCTACAAAATCGACCCCAGTAAGTTGAGTGTTATTATTTACATTATGAAATCTAACATGTTTTACCTCCTTAGGTAAGTTTTGTGAAGTATAAGAGAAAGTAGCTATTTGTTTTGTGTTTAAGTTTTCTATTAAATAATTATTAAGACCAATATTTATATATAAGCTATCGTTAATTTGACCGTGCTCATATAATTTTATAAACAAACTCTTATTTATTTTATGCTTTATTTTTTTTTCTTTTGAATAAAAAATAAGAGAATCTTTAGTTTTGTTAATTGCATGATAATTTGTCGTAGAATTAATTACTTTTTGAATTGAAGAAGAATGGCCTTCTGGAAATTTATTTGATGTAGCTTTCCATATAGAGTCTTTTAAGGTTAAATAATTAATACCATCATTAAAACTGATTATGTTTTTAGCTTGTAAAATGGTTCTGGGGTACATTACCTTACTTGCTTTTGAAGAAAAACTATATACTTCATTCTTTAAAATATAACCTAGTTTATTAGCTTTAGAAAAGTACCAAATTTTATTGTCTGGTGTAATTCTTATATTCCAAATATCGTTAGAAGGTAAACCGTCTTTTATAGTGAATGTTTTAAAGTTTTTACCATCGAATTTAGAAATACCTTTATCTGTAATTATCCAAATAAAACCTTCATAATCTTGTGTTATCCTATAAACATGATTACTAGGTAAGCCATTATTTATAGAGAAATTACTGTATTGTTGAGAGAATGAAAAACTCCATGTTATTAAATAAAATAGCGTGATATGGAGTTTTTTTAAGGTCAGAAGGCTTGTTAATTAGATACTAAATATAAGGAATGTTTTAGAGGTATAAAAAGTATAATGTTTAATCTAAAATTACACCTAAGTCTCCATCGTAATGTCCTGTAATTACTATTCCGTTTTGATTCATAAAACTATAATCTAAATCTATTGTCCCAGTATTTGTATTACTGTTAAAAGCGTAGTTATTTAAAGTAACGGTAAGAGCACCAGTTCCAGGAGTATGAAATGTACCTGTATTTTCATTTCCTATTCCAAAATCAATACCGTTTGTATTAAAATTAGGGGTAAATGGATCTACAGTTAAATTATGACCAATAGTACTATCGGTACTAGAAACAATGTATGTGTTTCCTGCAATAGGTCCGTTATTAATTAAAGTAGGGTTGCTATTAAAATTAAGCTGTAGAAAAACAAAATTAGAAGTATTTAAACTAAAGAGATAATCATCAGAAGAGCCATTTATATTTAAATCATTATCATACATTCTTCCGTTTAGCAAAAAGATGTTTAAATGATCTATAGGAGCATCAGTATCAAATTCAATATAACAATTAGTGGTTTCATAGGTTTGTGCTGCTACTGTAAAAATATTTGTAGGTGTTACAACATCATCATTGTTATCACAACTAGTAATAGAGAATATAAGAACTAATAGCACTATAATTTTTTGTATTTTTTTCATAATTTATTTTTTGTTATTATAAAGAAATATAGTTCCCAAATCCATTATTATATGTATGTACATGGGTTAAGTTAGTACTACTAATGTCATAAATATGAAGCCCATTACTATCGGTTACATATGCATAATTGGCTTTAACAACAACGCCACTTGCTTTGTTTAAAGGCTTTGTATCGACTATTGTCATTGTTGATAAATTAATCATCGTAATGCCATCAAAACCAGTTTGTAGAGGAGCTAGTGAACTAGCATGTGTAGTTATATAAGCATAATTTCCTACAATAGTAAAAGCTGTTGCATAACCATTAATATCTAAATCATTTACAAGGTTATAACCAAAGCCTGTTTCTTGAAACTTCTTTAACTTTTTATCGTTTATATTGGCAATATAAAAATCAGTTCCATCAGTTCTCGTCCAACTATGAAAACTACCTGTTGTATATGGATAAGAAGCAATATCTACATCTGTTAAATTGAATGTATTTGTAATAAGAGGACTGTTAGCATTGGTAACATCTATTTTACGTAAGCCAACAGAAAAATCGATAATAGCTAAACTATTATCTTTTTTAGTCATACTCATTACATCATGAACATCTACAGTAGTATAATCTGAATTTGCGATATGTAATTTATGAAATCCTTTATGTTCATCAGAAATATAGGTAAGGTTGTCAACTTGTACTACATCGGTAACTCTACCATAATTTGTTCCTTTAGCTATTGAACCAAATATTGAGGCAGAAGAAGGATTGGATATATTTACAAAACTTACAAAAGGTTCGATAGCATCAAAATAACCAACATATGCAACGCTATTAAATGTATTTACATAATATGAGGTTGAAGCAGGGATTGAATGTGCTAAATTTGGTGCTAAAGGGTTTGAAACATTAACTACTTTCAAGCTAGTACCATCAGTAATATATACATGTTCAGCTAAATTTATTACTTCATCAATTGTTACACAGAATGTACCTGTTAGCGTATAAGGAGTGCCTCCTTGCTGGTAATAAAAACTACCATCAAAATCTATTTTAATATTATCTCCAACTTGTGTACCTCCAGTAATTGTATTTAGGGTGGTTGTATTATTTTGAGGGTATGGAGAACCATCAATAGTTAAATAACTTCCAGCCGTTGAGTTCCAGTTTTGATCTAAGGTAGAGGTATCTCCAGCGTTTATTGCAAAAGTATAAAAATCCATAAAAGGAGAAGATTGTGTACTGTATATATGATAATAATCTCCTTGTGGGTGTCCGGTAACGTATTGCACAATTGTTTTAGTATCATCAAAAAGTAAATTAAATGAATACTGGGTATTTGTACTACTTTGAGTTATATAACATCCTTGTTCATCTATATTACAAGGATTATCAGGATAGCCACCTTCTCCGTTTTGATTACTACAACTATATAAGGCTAGTACAAGCAATAGTGTTAAATATTTAATTTTGTTCATAGTTTTTTATTTAAAATTATTTAGAAAAAAATATTAGTCAGCTAAAAACCTGAAGTATATTTTAGGGATACCTTTATTAGCTATTGGTCCGCCACCAGATGAAGCGCTATCTACAAAGTTGGAACTTAAGAAAGTTATGTTTCCGTTAGTATATGGAAATGTAGTATTTGATGTATGTCCCATTGAGGAATTTAAACCATCTCCACCGATTCTTCTAATAACATAATTTACGCCTGGAGTTATAGGAAAAGTACCACCAATGGTTCTATATTCTACAGCTGAAGAAGAGAATGTATTTGTAATTGAAGGGCCACCTACAATTTCTATAGTATAACTAACAGCAGTATTGTTAACTGCAAAAGGAGTGGTTTGTTGTAAACTTTGATAACCAATTTCACAAATATTACCAGCTACATTTGTAGTAAATGTGTATTCATGTACTTGTAAGTCCATAGCATCATTAGCTAAACTACTAAGAGCAGTTTCTATAACTGGCGTTGCGCTACCACAAGAGGTAGAAGGATCTATATTAGGATCGGTTCCATTACATCCCGAACCTATTATTGATACAGCTATAATTAATAAAGTTATTGGTAAAATTGATTTAAAAATTGATTTTTTCATAATTAAGTTAATTTTTAATGAATACTAATTTTCTTATTTATTTTGATATAGGCTACTATAGTTATAATAATAAGGCAAAGGGCAATGAACTGTGAGTGAGATAATAAACGATCGATAATAAAACCTCTATTATCTCCTCTAAAAACTTCTAAAAAACTTCTAACAATGGCGTATAAAACAACATAAGACATGAATATTTGACCATTAAATTTTTTCTTTTGTTTGATTATAAAGAGTAAACTCATTATAAATAGAATAGATAAAACTTCATAAAGTTGTGTAGGGTGTACAGTAGTTAATCCTGTACTAGGAAAAGTAATTCCGAAAATAGAATTAGTCTTTTTTCCGTAACAGCATCCTGAAAAAAAACAACCTAAACGACCTATAGAATGTACAATTGTTGTTGTGATTGCTAAAATATCTAACATTGGTAAAACAAGAATTTTATGTTTTTTTAAATACCAAATAATGGTTATTGTAATGCATATAAAAGAACCATAAAAAACAAAGCCACCAGAAAAAACAGTAAAAATACTTTGTGGATTCTGTATGTAGTATAAAGGTTTTTCAAAAAATAAAAATAATTTACCTCCAATAAAACCAACTATAAATACAATATAGAAAAATGAGTTTTTTAAATTTATATCAAGTGTTTTTTTTGCCTGCCACTTTGTGTATAATACAGCCAGTAGTGTACCAAATGCAATGCAAATGGCGTAGGTGTAAATAGTAATGTTTTGATATTCTAGTAATTTTGGAAACATAATTAACTATTTTATTGATCACTTTCTCTTTTCATTCTTCCTGTACCTGTTATTGTGCCTGTAATGCTAGGATCTGTAATATGCGTATAGTTTCCCGTGAATGTGAATTCTAAATATTCTCCAACATTAAAAGCATGTGTGATTATTGTACAATTTATAGGGCTTGAATTGTATTCATTATGTGGAAAAAATTTAAATCCATCTTCAGAAAAAAGTTCAGTAAAATAGAAGTTAGTAGCTATCGGTGTTGAAGGGATTCCCCAGGGTATGCTAGAGGCAGCAGTGAAACTAGCGTAGTTAAAAAAAGTAAAATTACCATCTACATAAACACTACTACCATTTGTAGTATTTGCCGAAGCTCTAAAATAGAATCTTTTATAGGTAGTACTAGGGTTCGTAACAAAATATGCTGTCATATTTTTGTCAAACACTCTTTCGGTACTGTTGTTTAATGTATATTTAAAATATTCATCAGTATTTAGTATTGGTGTAATAGTATCGTTGTTAGAACAACTATTAAAAGTTAAAAGAGTTGTTGATAAAAATAAATAGAACAGGGTAAATTGACTTTTATGTTTCATTTTTTTTTAACAAAACTACATTACGATTTTAAAAAATAGTATCCTTATTTAAGGAACTGGTTATTTGAGTAAAGGAACGGTTCTTTTTATTATTAGAAATAGACAAAATA
Organism: Tenacibaculum ovolyticum DSM 18103; assembly: GCF_000430545.1. GTDB lineage: Bacteria > Bacteroidota > Bacteroidia > Flavobacteriales > Flavobacteriaceae > Polaribacter > Polaribacter ovolyticus. Next base: position 501,049 of record NZ_KE387163.1, on the reverse strand, counting down.
CTATCTTTGATTTTTAAATTAAATAATAATGGAACTGAATATTACTAATAGCTGGAAGAATATTTTAAATTTAGAATTTGAGAAAGCTTATTTTAAGAAATTGAAAAGTTTCATAAAATTAGAATATAATAGTTACAAATGTTTTCCTGAGAAAGAAGCTGTTTTTGCGGCTTTTAATTATTGTTCTTTTAATGATTTAAAAGTAGTGATTATTGGACAAGACCCATATCACGGTATCGGGCAAGCAAACGGGCTATGTTTTTCAGTTCATGATAAAATTAAGCATCCGCCGTCATTAAAAAATATTTTTAAAGAAATTGAAACTGATTTAGAAATACCATATCCTATTTCAGGAGATTTATCTCGTTGGGCAAAACAGGGAGTTTTATTATTAAATGCGACTTTAACAGTTAGAGAAGGGGAGGCAGGAAGTCATCAAAAACAAGGTTGGGAACAGTTTACTGATGAGGTTATAAAAAAAATATCAGATGACAAAGAAGGTGTCGTTTTTTTGCTCTGGGGAAAATTTGCAGAAAATAAAGGTAGTATTATAGATCGTAAAAAACATACAGTATTTACAGCTCCACATCCATCTCCTTTAGGCGCGTGGAGAGGATGGTTTAATTCTAAACACTTTTCTAAGACAAACACTTTCTTAAAGGCAAAAAATAAAAAAATTATACAATGGTAGTGATAGGTAGATTGATTTGTTTGTAGTACGGTAACATAATTGCATCTAATATGTCTTCAGTAATATCGGGGTAATTAATTTTTATTGATTGTTTATAATTTACCCATGATGAAATTTTTTTAACATGTCTTTTATTAAATTTCTTTAAAACAGGTATTCCCATTTGTTTTAAAGATAATGCATTACATTGTTGCTCATATTGGTTTCTCATAGGTATAACCAATAATTTTTTTTGTAAATACAATGCTTCTGCAGGTGTTTCAAAACCAGCACCGCATATAACACCTTCACTAGAACAAATGCTTTTAATAAAATTGGGCCCATTGATTGGTTTTATTATAACATTGTTCTTAAAAATATGTTCTTTTGTGTTTTTTGAAAAAACTTCCCATTTCGTGTTTTTTATTTTAGAAAGTATTTTAATAATTTTTTTGTCACTATAGGAAGGTAGGTAAACGGTATAATGTTTCTTGTTTGTAATAGTACTATATCTTATTTCTTTACGAATAATTGGAGTAAAAGTATTAGAAGAATATGTGTTAAAATGAAAGCCAAATTTTATTTTTACAGGCGCATAATATTTTAAAATTAATCGCTCTATTCTATAGATTCCTTGTTTAGGTGCATTTGCGTCTAAAACGGCATTTTGATGACTTAAAGATATTATTTCACTGCGTTTAAATTTAGAGGCCCAAGCTGTAATAGGTTCGAAATCATTGATAATTAAATCGTATTTTTCTAAGGGAACAGATTTTATTTCTTTTAATAAATTTTTAAGTTTCATTTTTTTTATTGTCTTCCAAAAAGAAATACCGCCTTTTTTTCCAAAAATGAAACTTAATCCATAATATTTATATTTTACGTTAAATGGGAGATCTAAATCACATTGATAACCACTAATTAAAACATCAACTTCTCCTTTTTGCTGCAAATAAGGTATTATTTCGATTGCTCTACTTGCGTGCCCGTTTCCTGTACCTTGAAAAGCATATAAAATCTTCATAATTTTTAATTAATGTTAAATTCCTTTAAAAGATCTTCAAAAATTTTATGATTACTGTTTTCAATATTCATAAACTCAGAATCATTAATATTTGTGTTATTGGAGAATTTCTTAGCAATTTCATCTTTTTCATATTCATACAACGACCAAGATTTGTTATGATATTCTAAAGAGGTTAAGTTCTCAATCCAATCTCCAGAGTTTAAATAGGTAGTACCTCCATTTTTATTTTGGATTGATTTTATTTCGGGATGATGTATGTGTCCGCAAACTACATAATCATATTTTTTTGATATAGCTATTTCTGAAACTATTTTTTCAAAATCATTAATAAATTTCACAGCACTTTTAACACTGTTTTTTATTTTTTTAGAAAAAGATAATTTTCCATATCCAAGTTTATTACTTGTCCAATTTACGGCAGTGTTTATAATAATTAAAGTATCATAACCAATGCTACCAAGTTTTGCTAACCATTTAGAATGTTGCATTGTTACATCAAAAACATCACCATGAAAAAACCAACCTTTTTTACCGTCAATATCAAGAACTAATTTGTTTACAATTTCAAAACTACCAAGACGAAATCCTTTAAATTTCCGTAGCATTTCATCATGATTTCCAGTTATGTAATAGACTTTTGTGCCAGAAGTAATATAAGACATTAGCTGTTTTATAATCTTCATGTGTGGTTTAGGAAAGTATCTTTTTTTAAATTGCCAAATATCAATGATGTCTCCATTTAATATTAATATTTTGGGATTTATAGATTTTAAATAATTATGTAATTCGGTTGCCCTACATCCATAAGTACCTAAATGCACATCAGAAATAACAGCAATATCTAATTTTCTTTTTTTCATTTTAAAGTATGCTAAATAATCTTAGTAAAAATACTTTTCTAATGTGTTTTAAAATTAAATAAATTGTAAAGTGTTGTTAGGTAGTGTTTTATTAAATTGTGAGGTGAATGTTTTTTTAATGTAAAAAAGCTCGGTTAAAACCGAGCTTTTTTATTTATTCTTGTAAAATAAGACTTATTTGTTATACAACACCCAAGTGCCTTTTTCTAGTAAAGGAATTGCCTGTTTGTATTTAACATCTTTTTCTTCACCAGACATAACATTTTTAATAGTAACTTTTTCGTTACGTCCAATTTTTGGTTGTTCACGAACAACTGTTTCAATAACTTGTTGTTCTTGTGTTTGCGAATTACGAGCTCTACTCATTGCTTCTTGAGATGAATTTTGAACTTCGTCTTTACGAGTATCTAACTGTTCTCTTTTTTGTTCAACTGCTTCTGATACTTGTGAAGCATCTTGACTTGGTAATTGACCTTTAAATAAGAAAGATAAAACTTCTTTGTTTACTTTATCAACTGTTCCTTGAAATAATTCAAAAGCTTCAAATTTATAAACTAATAATGGATCTTTTTGTTCATATGTTGCATTTTGAACAGTTTGTTTTAACTCATCCATTTTACGTAAATGATCTTTCCAGTTCTCATCTATAATAGATAAGGTAATATTCTTTTCAAAATCGTTAACTAAAGATTTTCCTTCAGATTCGTAAGCTTCTTTTAAATTGGTAACAACCTGAAGAGTTTTAACACCATCAGTAAAAGGTACTACAATACGTTCGTAACGATCTCCTTCATTTTCATAAACATTTTTAATTACAGGAAAAGCACTATCTGCGTGTCTTTCAGTATCATTTTTATAATGATCAGAAACAATTACATATAGTTTGTCTGTTAATTCTTCTTCTGTTAATTTATTAAATTCTTCTTCAGAAAAAGGAGAGGTCATAGATGAAAAGCGAATTAATTCGAACTCAAAGTTCTGATAATTACTATTCATTTTATTTTGCTTTACAATCGAAACACAAGTATCATAAATCATATTTGCAATATCAACTTGTAAGCGTTTCCCATCTAAAGCATGACGACGACGTTTGTAAACAAACTCACGTTGAGCGTTCATAATATCATCGTATTCTAATAAACGTTTACGAATACCAAAGTTATTTTCTTCAACTTTCTTTTGTGCTCTTTCAATAGATTTAGAAATCATAGAGTGTTGAATTACTTCACCCTCTTTTAATCCCATTCTATCCATCATCTTAGCAATTCTATCAGAACCAAATAAACGCATTAAATTATCGTCTAAAGCTACATAAAATTGAGTAGAACCAACATCTCCTTGACGTCCTGCACGACCACGTAATTGACGGTCTACACGACGAGAGTCATGACGTTCAGTACCTACAATTGCTAAACCACCAGAAGTTTTAACTTCGTCAGATAATTTAATATCGGTACCACGACCAGCCATGTTTGTTGCAATTGTTACGATTCCTGCTTTACCAGCTTCTGCAACTACATCAGCTTCACGTTTGTGTAATTTTGCATTTAAAATATTATGAGGGATTTTACGCATTTGTAACATTCTACCTAATAATTCAGATATTTCTACAGAAGTTGTTCCAATAAGAACCGGACGTCCTTGATTAGATAATTCTACAACATCATCAATAACTGCGTTGTATTTTTCACGAGTAGTTTTATAAACTAAATCTTCTTTATCATCTCTTTGTATTGGTCTATTTGTAGGAATTTCAACAACATCTAACTTGTAAATTTCCCAGAATTCACCAGATTCAGTAATTGCAGTACCTGTCATACCAGATAACTTGCGATACATTCTAAAGTAGTTTTGTAAAGTAACGGTTGCAAATGTTTGTGTTGCATCCTCAATCTTTACATCTTCTTTTGCCTCAATAGCTTGGTGTAATCCGTCAGAATAACGACGACCGTCCATAATACGACCTGTTTGTTCATCAACAATCATTACTTTATTATCCATTACAACATACTCAACGTCTTTTTCAAAAACAGTATATGCTTTTAAAAGTTGATTCATTGTATGAATACGCTCGCTCTTTATACTAAAATCACGATATAATTCTTCTTTTTGATTTGCTTTATCTTCAGCAGCATCTTCACTGTTATCTATACGTCCAACGATAACACTAATATCTGGTAAAACGAAAAATGTATCGTTTCCTGTTTTTTCAGATAAGTGAGCAATACCTTTATCACTTAAATCAATTTGATTATTTTTTTCTTCAACAGTAAACCATAATTCAGCATCAACCTCAGGCATTAACTTATTATTATCCTGCATGTAAAAGTTTTCTGTCTTTTGAAGAATTTGTTTAATTCCTTCTTGAGATAAAAACTTAATTAAAGCTTTGTTTTTAGGAAGACCTCTATAAACTCTTAATAATAAAAAGCCTCCTTCTTTATCGTCACCAGCCTTTAGTAATGCTTTAGCTTCAGCTAAAACACCTACTAAGTATTTACTTTGAAGTGATACTAAATCTGCAACTAAAGGTTTTAATTCGTTAAATTCATGGCGATCTCCTTGTGGTACAGGGCCAGAAATAATTAAAGGGGTACGAGCATCATCAATTAAAACAGAATCTACTTCATCAATAATTGCATAATTCGGCGCTCTTTGAACTAAATCTTCTTTAGAACTAGCCATGTTATCACGCAAATAATCAAAACCAAATTCGTTATTTGTTCCGTAAGTAATATCTGCATTATATGCTTTTCTACGCTCTTCTGAATTTGGTTGGTGAAAGTCAATACAATCTGTACTTAAACCATGAAATTCAAAAACAGGAGCCATCCACGCACGGTCACGTTTTGCTAAATAATCATTTACAGTTACAACATGTACACCGTTACCTGTTAAAGCGTTTAAGAATACAGGTAGGGTAGATACTAAAGTTTTACCTTCACCTGTCATCATTTCGGCAATTTTACCATTATGTAAAACAGATCCACCGATTAGTTGTACATCATAATGTATCATATCCCAAGTTACTTCTTTACCAGCAGCATCCCATGAGCTATCCCAATATGCTTTGTCATTATCTAAAGTAATATGTTCTTTTGTAGCAGATAACTCTCTATCGAAAGAGGTTGCAGTAACTTCTAATTTATCTTCTTTGGTAAAACGTTTGGCAGTTTCTTTAACTACAGCAAAAGCTTCTCCCATAATGTCTAATAAAACAGCTTCAGAAGCTTTATAAGCTTCATCTTTTAAACCATCTATTTCAGCATAAGCATCTTCTTGTCTATCAATATCAGCAGTTAATACTTCTTCTTCTAATACAGCTATTTTATCATTAAATATTTTTGTAGCCTCTTTAATTTTCGATTTAAATTCGATTGTTTTAGCTCGTAACTCATCATTAGATAAACTACTTAATGAATTTTCAAAAGATCGTACTTTATCAACAATAGGTTGTAGAGATTTTAGGTCTTTTTGTTGTTTGTCTCCAACAAAAAGTTTTATAATCGAGTTTAAAACGCTCATTTTTAATATGTTGTTTTGTAGTTGCTTAGTTTTAACTAACCAACTTATTATATATAGTTTTAGTGCTTAAAAGTAAGCAAAAAAAAAGCCTCTAAAGAGAGACTTTTTTTATGTGTTTGTTTAATATTCGTCTTCGTTCCAAAGATAATCTTCTTCGGTTGGATAGTCTGGCCAAATTTCGATTATCGAATCGTATGAGTCTCCTTCATCTTCAATATCTTGTAAATTTTCAACCACTTCTAAGGGAGCACCTGTACGAATAGCGTAATCGATTAGTTCGTCTTTGGTTGCAGGCCAAGGTGCATCTGCTAAATATGATGCTAGTTCAAGTGTCCAATACATTTCTTTATCTGTTTAAATAAGATTTTCGCAAAAATAATTTTTTTTTTTAAAAAAGCAAGTTTTTTTTTAAAAATGTTGGGTCAATAAAAAAAGAACTTAATGTTACAGTTTTTCAGGAATCCATTTAACTTCCTCTGCTTTTAAGTCTTGGGTCAATTTTCGTGCCAGTACAAAAAGGTAGTCAGAAAGTCGGTTTAAATACATTAAAACAACACCACTTACATGTTCTTCTTCATTTAATGCTACTGATAAACGTTCAGCTCTACGACATACACAGCGAGCTATGTGACAAAATGACACGGTTTGATGACCTCCTGGCAAAATAAAATGAGTCATTTGAGGTAAAGCCTTATTCATTAAATCAATCTCATCTTCTAAAAACTGAATAGAAGTATCTGTTATTTTATGAATATTCAATCTTTCTTTACCATTTTTTAAGGTTTCCTTTTCTGGGGGAGTTGCAAGCATAGCCCCAAGTATAAATAAATCACTTTGAATTTTTGAAAGTTTTGACTTTAAAATATTATCAATATTTTGATCTCTTACTAATCCAATATATGAATTTAACTCATCTATTGTACCGTAGCTTTCTATTCGTAAATGGTGTTTAGGTACTCGTGTACCTCCAAAAAGAGCCGTAGTTCCTTTATCACCAGTTTTTGTATATATTTTCATTAAATTTTAGTGATTTAGTTATTTTGTAAATTTAGTTTTTCTATATGTATAATTTAAGTTAACTGTTATTTTTTTAATAATGAACTTATAAACATTAAAATGTGTTATTTGTGTAAATAATTGGTTGAGATATTTTCTTTTTTTATGCTTAAAACAAAACTTAATAGAAGGAGATTTTTAAAGTAAATTATAAAGGTTATTTTATTATTATATGAACAGTTTTTTATTTCATTAAATAAAAATGAAGTTACTTGTAATGTTGCATTATTTTGTTTATATTTTTACGTGTAATATTCAGTTATGTAATAAGTTACTTTTATGTGATCTTTGTTATTCTTTCATATCTTACTGAGAAGAAAGTACTTGTTTAGTTTGTTTAACTATATAAAACAAGTGTAGAGTTATGCTTTTTTCTAAAAAGCATAATGGACTATATATAGAAATAACATTACGTAAATAATAATTAAAAACCAATAGTGATTTGATTTTTTTATACTGAATTTTATTCACATTTTTGTTAACCCAAATAAGCGTATTTGGAGTCCCCAAAAAACTGAGTAAAAATTAACAACTAAAACTGTTTTAAACCAACATGATTAAAACTGCTGATTCAGTATGGAAGGAATGTTTGTCTTTTATAAAAGATAATATTAAGCCTCAGGCATACAAAACTTGGTTTGAGCCAATTAAACCGATTAAACTAGCAGGGGAAGCCCTTACTGTTCAAGTACCAAGTAGATTTTTCTACGAATGGTTAGAGGAGCATTATATTAAACTATTGAGGGTTGCTTTGGTTAGAGAATTAGGAAGTGACGCTAAATTAATTTATGATGTACGTATGGAAAATACGTATAGTAGTAATAGTCCGCAAACGGTTAAGATTCCAAGTTCGAATCGTAAACCTCTAAAACCTCAAAAAGTAACTATTCCTTTAGAGTCTAAAAGAGAATTGAAAAATCCTTTTATTATTCCTGGTTTACAAAAGGTTAAAATTGAATCTCAATTGAACCCTAATTATAACTTTGCGAATTTTATAGAAGGAGATGCAAATCGATTGGCTCGATCTGCAGGTATGGCTGTAGCTAATAAACCTGGAGGTACTTCATTTAATCCATTATTAATATATGGAGGAGTAGGTTTAGGAAAAACACATTTATCTCATGCTATTGGAGTTGAGATTAAAGATAAATACCCAGATAAAACAGTCTTGTATATTTCTTCAGAGAAATTTACACAGCAATTTATAGATTCAGTTAAATCAAATACACGAAATGATTTTATTCATTTCTACCAAATGATTGACGTGTTAATTATTGATGATGTTCAATTTTTATCAGGTAAATCAGGTACACAAGATGTGTTTTTTCATATATTTAATCATTTACACCAAAATGGAAAACAGGTAATTTTAACTTCTGATAAGGCACCTGTTGATATGCAAGATATTGAACAACGTTTGTTGTCTCGTTTTAAATGGGGGTTATCTGCAGAGCTACAAGCTCCAGACTTTGAAACGCGTATTTCTATACTTCAAAATAAACTATATAGAGATGGTGTTGAAATGCCAGAAGAAATAGTTGAATATATAGCAAAGAATATTAAATCTAATGTTCGTGAATTAGAAGGTGTTATTATTTCTATGATTGCACAGGCTTCTTTTAATAGAAAAGAGTTTAGTGTTGAATTAGCAAAAGAGATCGTTGATAAATTTGTTAAGAATACTAAAAGAGAAGTTTCTATAGATTATATTCAAAAAGTGGTATCTAAATACTTTGATATGGATGTTGCTACTTTACAGTCGAAAACACGTAAGAGACATATTGTTCAGGCACGTCAATTAGCAATGTTTTTTGCTAAACGTATGACTAAATCTTCATTAGCAAGTATTGGAAGTCAAATAGGTAAAAGAGATCATGCTACGGTATTACATGCTTGTAAAACTGTTGATAATTTAACAGAAACAGATAAGCAATTTAAGAAGTATGTTGAAGATTTAACAAAGAAATTAACGATGTAATTATGAAAAAAATACTAATGGTTTGTTTGGGGAATATTTGTCGTTCACCATTAGCTGAAGGTATTTTACAGTCTAAATTATCTGCTGATTTTTTTGAAATTGATTCTGCAGGTACTGCAGGATATCATGTAGGTGAGTTACCAGATAAAAGATCGATAGCTGTTGCAAGAAAATATGGAGTTGATATTACAAATCAACGCTCAAGAAAATTTGTGAAATCAGATTTTAAAGAGTTCGATTTAATTTTTGCTATGGATGAGAGTAATTATGATAACATCATTTCAATGATAGATGATAGTAACGATATTCCAAAAGTAAAGCTTATTTTAAATGAACTATATCCATCTGAAGATAGAAATGTACCAGATCCATATTATGGAGGTGATCAAGGTTTTGAGAATGTATATAAAATGTTAGATGAAGCTTGTGAGAATATAGCATCAAAATTAGAAAACTAAATGAAAGGTAAATTATACTTAATACCAACAACATTAGGGGATACTGAACCTTTAGAGGTAATGCCTATATCTGTTAAAAAAGTAATTGAGCATCTTGATTTTTTTATTGTAGAAAATGAGAAATCAGCAAGAAGATTTATAAAAAGAATTACACCTAATAAAGCACAACCATCTTTAGAATTATTGTTGTTAGATAAGTATTCTAATGATATTGAAATTCAAAATTACTTAGATACATGCGATAAAGGAGTTTCAATTGGTTTGTTGTCAGAAGCAGGTGTTCCTGCGGTTGCAGATCCTGGGGCGAGTATTGTAAAGTTGGCACATGAAAAAGGAATTCAAGTTGTACCTTTAGTAGGGCCATCTTCAATTTTAATGGCAATGATGGGATCAGGTATGAATGGTCAAAATTTTGCTTTTAATGGGTATCTACCTATTGATAAATCTGATAGGAAAAGAGCAATTAAAGAATTAGAAAAAATTTCGAGAGATAAAAATCAATCTCAAATATTTATAGAGACACCGTATCGAAACGAGAAAATGCTAGATGATTTACGTGCTACTTTATCTCCAGATACGAGAGTTTGTGTAGCTTGTGATATAACACTTCCGTCTGAATATATAAAAACATTTACCATAAAGGAATGGAAAAATATAAAAACAGATTTACATAAACGTCCAACTATTTTTATACTACATAAATCATAAAAAAAAGACAGCTTAATTAAGCTGTCTTTTTTTATTTAAAATATAATTTGATATTTTAAATTTGAGGACTTTTATTACCGCTTATATTAGATACGTCATAACCTGCAAATTTTTTCATATAAGATTTTATAGAAGTACCAAAAGCATCATTAAATTTTAAAGTTCCGTTTGATCGTAAATATTTCTTAACATTTCCGGCACCACTTAAATGAGCTGCAGCTAAAATACCAGATTCAGTAATTTTAGTACCATTAATGGTTTTTCCTACGCTTCGTTTTATATCTTTTCTTAAAATCCATTTATTTACTTTACAATAAGCTATGAAAGCCTTTTCTTGTAGTTCTGGAGTTTTAAGGAAATAAGTAGTGTTGTAAATTCTAAATCTTTTTAAAGTTTCTTTTCCAAATTGGTATTTACCTAAATAGCCTAGTTTATTTACTACGCGGTATTTACCTTGAGATTCTTTAAAAGCTAAAGCTTCTTTAAATCCTACAAAATCTTTTAGTAAAAAAGGAATGTTAACGTTTTTAGCAAAATATGCTGTTGGTGTAGTGATATTTTTATCTGTTTTAACACTTAGCGTTTTAAAGCTAGTAAGTGTTATAAATCCGATTAATATAAAACTTAAATACTTGATAATTAGTTGCTTTCTGTTTTGCGGGTGCAAATATAAGACAATTATATATTAAAATACGAATAGCTAGTATTGTATTGATTTGATGTAATTGTTGATATTGTTGTTATTTCTTAATTTGATTGTTATTAATTTATTTTATTGGTGTTTGTTTTATTTATTTGATTTTTTTTTAGTTTTTTTTATGTGAATTAAATATTTGTTAATATTTATTTAAGAAGGGTAATTAATCTTATTAAGTTCTGTTTTATAGGTGTTTAAAGATAATTGGATAACTAATCTTATTTTAATGATGCTTTTTTAACTAAAAAGCATCATTAGCTAACTTATTATGTAAGTTAATTAATGATGCTTAAGATTTAAATAATATTGATTACGTTTTATACTATTAAAAATAATAAAAAGAGGTAAACCATATGAGTATTAATTTTAAACAATAAATTATCTATTTATACCGCGTTCTGTAATCCATCTTTGGTATTTAGCAGCATTTCTATTGTGTTGTGCTAAAGAATTTGCAAAATCATGAAATCCAATTTTTTCAACGCTAGCACACATATAGTAATAATTGTGTTTTTTATAATTTAAAACAGCATCTATAGATGAAACATCAGGCATTGATATTAATGATGGTGGTAAGCCTGTGTTTTGGTAAGTATTGTAAAGAGATTGAATTTTAAGGTCTTTATTTAAAACACGTTTAACAACAAAATCTTGTCCTTTAAGCTCTTTAATAGCATAAATAACAGTTGGGTCAGCTTGTAGTGGCCAGTTATCTCTTAATCTGTTTAAGTATAGCCCAGCTACAATTGGTCGCTCACTTTTTTGAGCTGTTTCTTTTTGAACTATAGAAGCTAATGTAATAACTTCTTTTTTAGATAAATTTAGCTTCTTAGCTTTTTCTAATCTAGCTGTATTCCAAAAGCGGTTGTATTCACGTAATATCTTATTACGGAATTTTTCAGCAGAAGTATTCCAATAAAATTCATAACTATTCGGAATATACATTCCTAAAGCAGTTTTTTCATTAAAATTGTTTTTTGCAAGAAAAGATTTATCTGACATTACTTTTAATAAAGAAATTGAATCAGTTTCAATTTGTTGTGAAATTCTTCCTGCTAATTTCTCTAGAGAGTCTTGATTATTAAAAGATAATTTTATAGGTGTTTGATTCCCACTTCTAAGTAAATTTACGACATCGTTTAAACTCATGTCTTTTTTAAGTAGATATTTACCTCCTTTCGGTTTTGTAAATTTTTTCTTTTCAGCTACCCAAATAAAATTTTCAGGGCTATCAATATAATTAGAAAGTTGTGTTTTTAAATTATCAAATGTATCGTTAGATTTTATGTAGATAGCACCATTTTTAGTGACAGCTTTACTAAAAATCTTTTGATAAAAATTAAAACCAATAATTCCTCCAATTAAAACTACTATGGCAACAATGCCGTATATTATTTTTTTATTCATTGATTAGTTGAAATAAAATTTCGTTTTTATAAATTCTGTTAGTTAAAATCCAATCTTTTTTAATGCCTATTTCTTTAAATTTATGCTTTGTAAAAAGACGGATGCTATTCGTATTGTCGTCAGTTATATTTGCGTATAACTGATGTAGTTGTAGGTGTGTAAAGCTGTAATTAATTAAGAGTTGTAAGGCTTCAGAAGCAAATCCTTTTTGTTGATAATCTGGATGAATTAAAATTCCGATACCAGCTCTTTTATGCTGTGGATTAAAATCAAAAAGATCAATCATGCCAATAGTATTTGAAGACAGACTATCTTTTATCGCTAATCGTAATTGTTTAGCCTCGTAAATATCTAAATGTGCATTTTCTAAATATTGTTTTAAAATAAATTTAGAAAAAGGGGTTTGCGTATGGCTAACTTCCCAAAAAGATTCATTGTTTTCTATTTGAAATAGAAACTTTAAATCTTCTGGTTCAAGAGCTCTTAAATTTATAGATGTTCCTTTTAAAGTATTCATTATAAATCTATAGTTCCTTTAAACACACAAACTGCTGGTCCTTTTAAGAAAATATTGGTATAATTTCCATCTTTTTCATTAAAACTAACTTCTAATAAACCTCCTTCTACAGGTAAGCTAATTGATGTATCTGTCGTCTTTTTTGTAGCATACATAGCAATAGCAACTGCAGTAACTCCAGTACCACAAGCTAAAGTTTCATTTTCTACTCCTTTTTCGTAGGTTCTAACTCTAAAAGTATTTGAGTTTAGTTGCTCAACAAAATTTACATTACTACCTTTTTCACCGTAAATATTATATCGAATATCTTTCCCTTTTTCAAAAACAGGGTAATTATCTAAACTATCTACAACTTCAACATGATGTTGTGTGCCTGTATTAGCAAAAGTATATCCGTTATTTAATATAAGTTCATTAACATCAATCATGTGTAGCGAAACAAGATCATTTGTAATTTCTGCATAATGTGCACCATCAATAGCTGTAAACGTTGTTTCAGAATCAATTATATGTAGTTTTTTTGCAAAAGCTACAGCACATCTGGCACCATTGCCACACATTGCTTGTGTGCCGTCAGCATTAAAATAAATCATTTTAAAATCAGTACTAACATCACTTTCTAAAAGAATTAAACCGTCAGCTCCAATACCAAAATGCCTATCACATAATTCAGTAATTAAAGGAATGTTGTTTTTTGGAAAGGTTTTTTCACGATTATCAATAATAATAAAATCGTTTCCAGTTCCTTGATATTTATAAAAAGTTGTACTCATATAAAGCAAATATACATATTTTATTGAGTAATAAAGAGTGTTAAAAAGGGGTTAAAATCAGTTAAACAAAGTTAAACAGATTTGTTTAGAATGTTAAAATGTTATCTTTGATTATATTAAATTTTGTAAGAATATGAAAAAAATATTAGGAACATTAGGAATAGCGTTTTTAGGAGGAGTGATATCACTTGCAGGATATAAAGCAATGATAGAGAGCCCTCAAGTAATTGTAGAGAGAAATATAGAGCCAACACTACAAACAGTAAAAGCAAATTACACACCAACAGTTATAAATTCATCATCTACGCCAACTGATTTTACAGAAGCAGCAGATAAAACTGTACATGCAGTAGTACATGTCAAAAATACTGCTGTAAGAACACAACAAAATCCGTATGCACGACTTTTTGGAAGAAATGAAACAAGAAAATACGAGCAGGTAGGAACAGGGAGTGGAGTTATAATTTCACCAGATGGTTACATTGTAACAAATAATCATGTAATAGATGGGGCGAGTGAAATTGAAATTACGTTAAATAATAGGAAGAAATTAAAAGCTGTTTTAGTAGGTGCTGATAAAGATAACGATATTGCTTTATTAAAAGTTGAAACAGATGAAGATTTACCGAATTTGCCGTTTGGGAATTCTGATAATGCGAAAATAGGAGAATGGGTTTTAGCGGTAGGAAATCCTTATAATTTAACATCTACTGTTACTGCTGGTATTGTAAGTGCAAAAGGTAGAGATTTAGATGGTAATAGGAATATAGAAGCATTTATTCAAACAGATGCCGCAGTTAATCCTGGTAATAGTGGTGGAGCTTTAGTAAATACCAGAGGTGAATTAATAGGTATTAACACGGCTATTTCATCAAAAACAGGTTCTTTTATAGGGTATTCATTTGCAGTACCATCTAATATAGCTAAAAAGGTAGTAGATGATTTGTTAGAATATGGTTCGGTACAACAAGCTTTAATAGGATTTAAACCAGACTTTAAAAATACAGAAGAACTACAAGGTGTAAAAATAGCAGAAGTTTTTGAAGACAGTGGTGCAAAAAAAGCAGGATTACAACAAGGTGATGTTATTATTAAATTAAATGATGTTAAAATTACGAAGTATTCTGATTTAAAAGGGCAGTTAACAGCCAAACGCCCTGGGGAATCTGTAAATGTAAACATTGATAGAGATGGAGAAGTTTTAACAAAGGTTGTTAAGCTTACTAAGGTAATTAAATTACCAATAAGTAACGTGCTACAAACTGAGTTTGAGAATATAAATTCTGAAGACAAAAAAAGATTCAATATAAAAGGAGGAGCAAAGATTAAAAGAACTGAAAACAGAGCCTTTAAAGAGTTTGAAGTTGGTAAAGGCTATATTTTAACTAAAGTAAATGGTGAAAATATAAGTTCGCCTTTAAATGCTGTTGAATTATTAGATAAAGGTTCTAATAGAAGACTTCTTTTAGAAATGATAAGTCCTTCAGGTCAAATTGAAAGATTTAGGTTTTAATATTAAATTTCTTTATTGCTATTTTAATTTATAGAATGATTAATGTTATAAAGGTGGTTTACTATTAAGTATTAAAAACTCGTTAAAAATTAATTTAACGAGTTTTTTCTTTGGTAAAAACATTTACGAAACCGTTTGAAATACTTATTTTTGCAGCAAATTTTTTAAAATTTAGTTAACACACAACTATGTCAACAATAACAAATTACGAAAAAGAAGTAGTAAGCCAAGCCCAAGTTCGAAGAGCTACGGTTGAATTTATTAATATCGTTAATGATTTATGGTACGATAAATCAATAGAGTTAGTTTTATTTAGAAATCAATTAGTCGACAAAAGAGCTAGTGAGGTTTTAAATTTAATTGATTATTCGAAAGAATTTGTCGCTAAGCCAATCTTAATTAACGATGCTTTAGAAATAGCAAAGGCAATACAATCAATTGATTTACCTGCATCAAAATTAGATATAGGTAAATTAGCATACGAATATCAATTACAAGATGATGTTACTGTAGATAAATTGACTTTTGTAAAGAATCAATTAAAAGACGCTACTCAAGCAGAAGGTATTCAGCCAAAAGATGTTGTTTTATATGGTTTTGGTCGTATAGGTCGTTTATTAGCACGTGAGTTAATGAGTAAAATGGGTAAAGGTTCTCAATTAAGATTAAGAGCTGTAGTTACTCGTGGAGAAATTAATGAAGCAGTATTAGAAAAAAGAGCATCATTATTAAGTATTGATTCTGTTCATGGTGACTTTTTAGGAACTGTTCAGGTGGATGCTGATAACAATGCATTAATTATAAATGGAACTACAGTATATATTATTTCTGCTGGAAAACCAGAAGATATTGATTATACTGCTTACGGAATTAATGATGCGTTAATTATTGATAACACAGGTGCTTTTAAAGATAAAGAAGCATTAAGTCGTCATTTAGTGCCAAAGGGAGCAAGCAAAGTTTTATTAACTGCCCCAGGATCAGGAGTGCCAAATATTGTACACGGAGTAAATCATTCAGAAAATAACCCTGATAATATAGATGTATTTTCTGCAGCTTCATGTACAACGAATGCAATTACACCGGTGTTAAAAGTATTAGAAGACAATTTCGGTATAAAAAAAGGACACTTAGAAACTATTCATGCATATACTAATGATCAAAATTTAGTAGATAACATGCATAAAAAGTATCGTAGAGGTAGAGCAGCAGCTTTAAATATGGTAATTACCGAAACAGGAGCAGGTAAAGCAGTTGCAAAAGCATTGCCAGCTTTAGAAGGTAAATTAACATCTAATGCTATTAGAGTACCAGTACCAAATGGATCATTAGCTATTTTAAATTTACAGTTAAATTCTACTACTACCGTAGAAGCAGTAAACGCTATAATGAAGCAATATGCTTTAGAAGGTGATTTAGTAGAGCAAATTCAATATTCAGTAAATAATGAATTAGTATCTTCTGATATTGTAGGTACAACAGCTCCATCAATTTTTGATAGTAAAGCAACTATTGCAGATGGAGATACTATTGTAGTGTATGTTTGGTATGATAATGAATATGGATATTCTCATCAAGTTATGCGTTTAGCAAAACATATTGCTAAAGTACGTCGTTATACTTATTATTAAACTAAATTAATAAACAAGAAAGAAGCTGAGATATTTTTTATTTCAGCTTTTTTTATTATATTCGGAACATATTTAATCCCCTAACGCCCCTAAAATATGAAAAAAGTATTCCCTATACTTTTATTGTTACTTAGTGTAACATCAATATCTTTTTCCCAAGAAATTAACGAATTAAATTTTTTAACATCAGGTAAATGGCTTGTAGAGTCAGTTCAAATTGGTGAAGAAATTCAAAGCTATTCAGAAGATGCTAGTTGGATGGTTTTTCATTCAGATGGTAAATACCAAGTTGTTATGAATAATAACGAAAAGCAAGGTGTTTGGAAGTTTGAAGAATTAACTAAGGTAATTAAGTTTGAAGGAGATGAAAGTTTAGCAAATGGCTTAAAAGTTGAACTGCTAAATGATAAAGAGCTTTTATTCTCAGCTACCGAAGGAGATGTTGTTTATACAATGAAATTAAAAAAATAACATAATAGATGTATATTGTGTTTAAACCGAAGCTTTCGCTTCGGTTTTTTTGTTGAAAAAAGCCAAGTACTACACTATTTATACCTGATTTTTTTCCTTAATTTAGCGTAAAATTTTTAAAAATGAAATTACTTTTTTCCTCACTTTTAACAGTGTTATTAATGGCAACAGCAAGTTCTCAATCGAAATTACCATATTATGAGATTCCTGAAGCTTCAGCAGAATTTACAGCAGGTACAGTAGCGAGCAGAATGGTAGATGGTTTAGGTTTCCGTTACTATTGGGCAACAGAAGGTTTAATAGAGAAAGATTTAGATTTTAAGCCTAATAATGATGCAAGAACAACTATAGAAACCATAAATCATATTCTAGATTTGTCTCAAGTAACTTTAAATGCAGTATTGAATAAGCCTAATGGAGATAAGCAACCAGAAATGACATTTACCGAAAAGCGTAAAAAAACATTAGAAAATTTAAAAAAAGCAAGTGATATTTTAAAGTTAAGTAAAGACTTATCGCAGTACAAAATAATCTTTGGAGAAAAAGAATTTCCTTTTTGGAATGCTATAAACGGACCAATTGCAGATGCTACTTGGCATGTTGGTCAAATAGTCTCTTTCCGTCGTTCTTCAGGAAATCCATTACCTAAAGGAGTTAGCTTTTTAACCGGAACAGTGAAGAAAAAATAATTTATTAGAGTTACTATTTTTAATGAAAATTCAACAAAAAATACAATCGCTTCGCGATGAATTAAGAATACATAATCACAACTATTATGTGTTAGATAATGCAACTATTTCAGATTACGATTTTGATATTAAGCTGAAAGAGTTAGAGCAATTAGAAGCCGAAAATCCACATTTTTTTGACGCAAATTCACCAACACAAAGAGTTGGAGGTGGAGTTACTAAAAATTTTGAAACAGTTGTTCATAAAAATAGAATGTACTCTTTAGATAATTCTTATTCTAAAGATGATTTATTAGATTGGGAAAAACGTATTCAAAAAATGTTAGGTTCTGATGATATTGAATATACATGTGAGTTAAAATATGACGGAGCATCTATCAATTTAACATTTGAGAAAGGACAGTTTGTAAAAGCAGTTACTCGTGGAGATGGTTTTCAAGGCGATAATGTAACTACAAATATTAAAACAATTCGTTCAATTCCATTAAGTTTAAAATCGGACTTCGTAAGTGATTTTGAGATGCGAGGAGAAATTATTTTACCACTCGCTGGATTTAATAAAATGAATGAAGAGCGTGTAGCGAATGGAGAAGAAGAATATAAGAATCCTAGGAATACAGCAAGCGGTAGTTTAAAATTACAGGATAGTGCAGAAGTAGCAAAACGACCATTAGATTGTTTATTGTATCAAGTAGTTACGGAAGAACGTAAATATAAAACACATTTTGAGAATTTAGAAACTGCAAGAAGAGTAGGGTTTAAAGTACCTGAAACAATTGCATTGGCAAAATCGATTGATGAAGTTTTTGATTTTGTAAACCACTGGGATGCTAAACGACATGATTTACCTTACGAGACAGATGGAGTTGTAGTTAAAGTAAACAACTTACAGCAACAAGAAGAGATTGGTTATACATCAAAATCACCACGTTGGGCAATAGCTTATAAGTTTAAAGCAGAACAGGTTTCAACCGTATTGCATGAAATAACATATCAAGTAGGACGAACAGGAGCGATAACGCCTGTTGCTAATTTAGCCCCAGTGCAATTAGCAGGAACTGTTGTAAAAAGAGCTTCATTACACAATGCTGATCAAATTGAAAAATTAGATATTCGTATAAACGATACCGTTTTTGTAGAAAAAGGAGGAGAGATTATTCCGAAAATCATTGCGGTTGATTTTTCTAAAAGACCTAATAATTCTAAACCTACAATATATGCAACTAATTGCCCTGAATGTAATACAGAATTGGTAAGAAGTGAAGGTGATGCAAAACATTATTGCCCTAATGAATTTGGTTGTGCTCCACAAATAACTGGTAGAATTCAACATTATATCAGTCGAAAAGCGATGGATATTGATGGGTTAGGAGGAGAAACTGTTGACTTATTAAGAAAAGAAGGTCTGATTCAAAATTATGCTGATTTATATGATTTAACAGTAGAACAAGTGATTCCGTTAGAACGAATGGCAGAGAAATCAGCTAAAAATATGGTTGTAGGAATAAAAAAATCAAAAGAAATTCCGTTTGAAAAAGTATTGTTTGCTCTAGGAATTCGTTTTGTTGGAGAAACAGTGGCAAAAAAATTGGCAAAGCATTTTAAATCTATAGATAACTTGATGACTGCCGATTTAGAAACGTTAATTTCAGTAGATGAAATAGGAGGTAGGATTGCTCAAAGTATTATCGATTTCTCTAATGATTTAGGAAATATTCAGTTAGTAAGTCGATTAAAATCACACGGAGTACAATTAGAAGTTTCTGCAGAAAGTTTAGAAGGTCAAACAGATAAGCTTACGGGAAAGGTATTTGTGGTTTCAGGAGTTTTTCATCAAATGAGTAGAAATGAATTAAAGAAAGCTATTGAAGATAATGGCGGAAAAGTTAGTTCATCAATATCTAAAAAAACAAGTTTTATTGTTGCAGGAGATAACATGGGGCCAAGTAAGCTAGAGAAAGCTGAAAGTTTAGAAATTCCAATAATTACAGAGCAAAATTTTATTGATATGTTATAGTTCATTAATACATTTGTTAAGTATTTTGATATATAATAGAGCATTCATTAATGAATGCTCTATTTTTTTAATATTCATAATGAAATAACTAACGATATTATTTGTTATCATACTTAAGGTTTTTATTTGGGTTGTTTAATCTACTGTAAATTATATATAGTTATGTTAATGAATTAAAAAAATGTAATTATGGTTTGTTAACAAAAGTTGTTTTATGTGATAAAGTGTTGTTCATGGCTTTTTTGTTACTGTTTGTAGATTTATTTTTTTTAAAAGGACAAATAGTAAAAACTTGTATAAATAAATAGTTAAAGCGATTATAGCTTTTATCATAAGTCAAAATAATTTTTATTATAATAATTTTATTAAAAAACATAACGTCTATAGAAAAAACTACGTAACCCCCAAAAATCTATACATTATGAAATTATTAAAAAGCATTACAGTTTTAACTATAATATTTACTATGTTTTTTTCCTGTAGTAGCAACGAAAATTTTGTTGATAAAAATTTAGCTTCAGAATCAGTAAAATCTACAGGGAACTCAGTCATGAGAGCAAGAGCTACAACGCTTACAAAACCTGTTATTCTTGGTTATTTTCCTTCATGGTCAGAGAGTTTTCCAGCCGCAAATGGAGGTACAAAATTAAGAGATATTCCAGAACACGTAACTCATGTTTTTTTAGCATTTGCAAAGCCTAATTTAACATATCAAAAAGGATCTCTTGATATTACTGGTACAGGAATTCAAACTCCTTATGAAGGAGATATTTTAAAAGAATCTGTAGCAGCTTTAAAATCTAAAGGAACAAAAGTAATTCTATCAATAGGAGGAGAAACTTATTGGGGCTCAGATGCTGCTTATAATATCAATTACCAACAAATTAAAGATTTGGTGGATGATATGGGGTTTGAAGGGATTGATTGGGACTTTGAGCCTAACGGAAGTTTTGCAACAATAGGTAGCCCAATTAATGTACAACGATTTAAAGATTTTTTTATAAACTCTAGAGCAATTATGCCTAAGGGTGAATATTTATTAGCCTGTGCACCAGCCGGAGTTGGTGCTTTAGGAGGATTAAATAATGATGATTCTACTTCTCCTTTTGCTTATAGTAAAAGAAACACGGTTACAGGCGAGTCAGATGCAGGGCTATATAATGCAATTTCACCTAATGAAGCTATTAGTTTATATGGTTTTGCAACTACAGGTCATATGATTCCGGTAATGAAAGCAGTTGGAGATAAAATAGATTTAATAGCTTATCAAGGATATAATACAGGAGCAGCAAGTAATAGAAAAATAATGTATGATTCATATAAGTATTATGCAAACATATATGGATTCTCTATTGCAGCAGGGACACATTTTCCTAATGAACCTTGGGGGCCATATTATACTTATACTTATCAAAATATGGCAGATCTTTCTGGGCATATTGCTGCAAGTAATAGCAACAATGATGGTGTAATGATATGGCAATTACTATTAGGTGCAAATAATTCTTCAGCTTACGGATATTTATATACAGCAAGTCAGGTACTTGGTGGAGTTTCTCAATCACAAGCTATTGCAAATGCTGAAAATTATCCTAGGTCTCCTTATACAGGCGGTGGTAATACTGGAGGTAATGGATGTAGTGCTGCTCAATGGTTGATATCAAAAGCATATACAGAAGGGCAAGAGGCTTCGTATCAAAATAAACTTTATAAAGCTAAATGGTGGACAAAAGGAGATGTTCCTTCTGAGAATACAGAAAGTGGACAGCCTTGGGAGTATCTTCAAGATTGTGGAGACGGTACAGGTGGTGGAACTACTAATGTGGCACCTTCAGTAGCTTTAACAGCACCTTCTAATAATACTTCGGTAAACGAAGGAGATACTGTATTGTTATCAGCAGCAGCATCAGATAGTGACGGTAATGTTGCTAAAGTAGAGTTTTTTGCAGGAAGTACTAAATTAGGAGAAGATACTACAAGTCCGTATGCTTTTAGTTGGTTAAATGTAGTGGAAGGGAATTATACTGTAACAGCATTAGCAACTGACAATGATGGAGCAAATACAACTTCAGCTGCAATTACCATAACTGTTGATGTATCTACAGGAGGAGCTGGAGGTTCTTCATGTGTTGGTATTTCAGGATGGAAAGTATACCCTGTAACATATAATACAGGAGATAGAGTTGTGTATAACAATACTATATATGAAGCACAAACAGGTCCTATTTGGATAACTCCAGGTAGCGGAGAGCACTGGTGGAAAACGATCGGCCCTTGTAAGTAAAAAGGAGTTTTATATTCTATTAGTTTTAACCTCAATAATGATTATTATCGTTATTGAGGTTTTTACTTATGTAAATCTAAAAAAAATATTCTATTAGTTTTAGATAGACTATTCTTATTTTAGTATTTACTTTTGTATTAATAATTTACTAAAAATATTTTTTATGACCAAACAAACAAAAATTATAGTAGCATCAATCGTGTTTTTATTAGTTGCTATTACTGATATTTATGCCGTTATTATTCAAAATAAAAGTTCAGAAATTATTTTTAAACCTTTATTAATGACAACGTTAGTGATTGTTTATTTGTTATCGGTTAAAAAAGCTAATTTCTGGTTGGTTTCAGCATTGTTTTTCTCTTTTTGGGGAGATGTATTTTTATTAGATAAAACCAATTATTTTGTATTTGGGTTAGGATCATTTTTAATAGCACATATTATGTATATAAAAATGACAACTAAATTTTTAAAAACAGCATCAATTGTTAAAATATTAACAACATCAATTGTTTTTGTAGCACTATTTACAGTTGTATTATTTTTAATAAAAGATAATTTAGGAGAAATGTTAGTACCTGTAATTGTATATGGAATAGCAATTTCAACTTTTGGTACTTGCGCATTGTTAAATTATTTACAAGAAAAATCTACAGCTAATACTTGGTTGTTATTAGGAAGTATTTTATTTATAGCATCAGATAGCTTAATAGCTTTAAATAATTTTTACAGTCCAAAGCATTTTTTCGATATTGCTATTATTACATTATATGTTGTTTCTCAGTATTTAATAGTAAAAGCAGTGATTTTAAAGAAAGTATAATTTTTAAAATGGAAAAACCAAGAATTTCTAGATTATCACAAATTGTAACAATATTACAATCTAAGCGATTAATTACAGCAAGAGAATTAGCAGAGAAATTTAATGTAAGTATTCGAACGATTTATAGAGATATTCGAACGTTAGAAAGTTCAGGAATACCAATTGTTACAGAAGAAGGAAAAGGTTATTTTTTACAAGAAGGGTATCAATTACCACCTATAATGTTTTCCGAAGAAGAAGCAAATGCTTTAATTACAGCAGAGCAATTAATTTTAAAAAATAAAGACGCTTCTTTTGTTGATAATTATACAAATGCTATTACTAAAATTAAAGCTGTTCTAAAATATTCACAAAAAGATAGAGCAGACTTATTATCTAAAAGAATTGTATTTCGGTTTAATCAAGAAAAAGAAAAATCGAGTAATCATTTAATGAAATTGCAAACAGCAATCACTAATTTTCAGTTGTTAGAAATTGAATACCATTCACTTCAAAAAAACACAACAAAAAGAATAGTAGAACCATTTGCTATGTATAGTACTAATTTAAATTGGCTATTAATTGCTTTTTGTAGGTTACGTAATGAGTTTAGAGCTTTTCGAATAGACTGTATTACTAATATGAGAAATACAGAAAATAATTTTGAACCACATGATATGAGTTTAGAAGAGTATTTTAAAATTTGTGAAGAAAAATATAAAGCAGGTCTTAATAAGGCAAATCTTGCGAACTAGGTAAGAAGTTAATATATGTTGATTAAAAAATAGGATTAAACTATAATTGTTAACCCTTGTTTTTTATTTAAAACATATTTTTAGAGATGTCTAACAAATTAAACGTAACTATAATAAAGGATAATTTAAATCTATATCTTATTTATATATTGATTAATGTACTTATAGGTAATATTTCAATTAAGTTTTATTTAGGTGAAATGCCCATTGGATACTATGTATTAATTAATATTTCTATATTAATAATTCATTCTTTTGCTTTTATTAAAACATCTGAAAATAAACGGTTGCAATCTAAATTTAAAATAGTGTTTATTTCGATAAGTATCTGCCTTTTTACTTTATTATTGGTTTGCGTTTTTACAGCAATTTCAATGAAACTTTCAACAGATAATATATTTACAGCGACATTAAAAGGTATGTCAGTTGTTTATTTATTTGCTATTGTTTTTTCTTCGCCTGTTTGGATACTACTTTCTTTATGGAACTATATATGTTTAAAAAAATTAGTCCAAGTAAAATTATAACAATATATAATTGAGTTTATTACACCGATTATTTTTTTACTTGTAATAATTCAATTATTAAAAAAGAGAAGGTAATAAGTTGAAGTAGTCTAGAGTAATTGCTTTTACTTATAGAATTGTATAGAGAATGATTTCAAATCACCTAATGTAATTTTAGAAGAGTGTTTTTAAATTTTGAAAAAAAACAAAACTACCCCTGACACTCCTTTGTCATAACTCACTTTTACTTTTGTATAAATATTAAAAAATATAAAAATGAATACATTAAAGAAAGAAGGATTTTATGTAGTTGGAATTTCAATTAGAACGACCAATGAAAACGGGCAAGCAATGCAAGATATACCTAAATTATGGCAGCAATTTATGTCAGATGACTTAATAGGTAAAGTTACAAATAGGCTTGAGGATAGTACGTATGCAGTATATACTGACTATGAAAGTGATCATACAAAGCCTTATACAATGATTTTAGGATATAAAGTAAGTGATATTGATAATGTTCCTTTAGGATTTGTAGGTAAGAGAATTGAAGCGGCTAATTATCAGAAATATGTAGCAAAAGGAGATTTAACAAAAAATGCTGTAGTAGATGAATGGATGAAAATATGGGAGTCTGATATTAAACGTGCTTACACATCAGATTTTGAAGTATACGGAGAAAAGGCACAAAACCCGACTAATGGAGAGGCAGAAATTTACATAAATGTAAAATAAAAGAGATACTTAAAAAGCAGTTTTAGGTAATTTAAAGCTGCTTTTTAAGTAATTATATTGTAATTTAAAAACTTATGATTTCCTTTTAATAAAAGGGAGCTGTTTTCTATTAAAAAATAATAAGATTGCCCCAGAAACAAATGTAACTATTGCACTAAAAAATAAAAGCCCATTATCGTTATTATGATTTATTCCTAATTTTGTTAAGTGGCCTATAATTGCTCCTGCCATTAGCCCGACAGTTAAAATAGCTCCTAACCAAGTTTTTTTTGGAGAAAATAATAAAATTGAAGCAATTAACTCTAAAATACCAGTTCCTATTCTAGCAAAAGCTTCGTTATTTCCTGCTATTTTTGTAAACAGGTTAACACTCTCTTCAGCTCCTGTAAATTTAAAAAACAATGTTTGTAGCATTATAGATGCAGCGATAATTTTTAATATTAAAGGAAAATATTTTTTCATTTGTATTAATTTTTATTTTTAGACGAAGTGGTTTTTATACCCTTACATCTATATTAAATAGTATTTTTGCAATATGAAAATAAAGTTATTTTATATTGTCGTATTCTTAGTTTTTACAGGATGTAAAACAGAGAAAATATCATTAAAATTTTTAAATGAGTTTATAGTTAAAGACTCATTAGTATTTGAAAATACAATTGTTGGAGGTATTTCAGGTATTGATTTTAGTAATAATCAATATTATATGGTAGTTGATGATTCAAAAAATCCAAGAATTTTAGTTGGAGATATTTTAATAAAGGATGATTCAATAGAATCAGTAGAATTTAAACAAACAATTAAGGTAGATTCAGTAAGTCAGTTTTATAAAGATAATGTATTAGATTTAGAATCTATTTTTGTTGTAAATGATCAAATAAACTTGGTAAGCGAAGGATCTATAAGAAAAGGTAAAAGTCCAGTTATTTTTACAGTAAATAGCTTAGGTAAAATACAAGATAAGATTAAGATACCGTCTTATTTTAAAGCAAACTCTTTAGCAAAACCAAAGCATAATGCAACTTTTGAAAGCTCTTCGAAAAGTATTGATAAAAAAGGTTATTGGGTAGCAATGGAAGGCCCATTGGCTGCAGATGGAGAAGAGCCAACGTTTCATAAAACAGAATCACCAATACGAATTACGTATTTTAATAATGAAACTAAAAAAGCGACGAAACAATTTACTTATCAATTAGAAAAAATAACAAAACCAGCCAAAGGAACAGTTAATTTAAACGGAGTAACTGCTATTTTAGAATATACAAAGAATAGTTTTTTTGTTATAGAAAGAATTTATCAAAGTGGATATGGAACTCAAGGAAATACTATTAGAATTTTTAAGGCAACTATTGATGATGACTCAACAAATTCTTTAAATATTGAATCTTTAAAAAAACAAGAATATATTCCGCTTAAAAAAGAGTTGTTATTTGATTTTGAATCAATACAAGGTAAATTAACTGACACTATTATTGATAATATTGAAGGGATTACTTTTGGTCCTGAATTGTCAAATGGAAATCAATCGTTAATAGTAGTTTCTGATGATAATTTTCAAGTATATGGTAAGCAATTGAATCAATTTATATTGTTAGAAATCCAGCATAAATAATGTACATTAGCAATAGTAATTATTAAAAATGATAGGTAAACTGAAACAAAGGTCAATAGAAAAAACGTATAGTAAAGCTATTGATAAAAAAGTAAATAAAAATCATAATTTAAATAAGGTTCAAAAAATTTTAATTTTATTAGATAACGAATCCTTAGAAAATGTAATGATAGCTAATTTAGTAAATGTACTTTCTTTTAAAAAAGAAAATATAGAAGTATTAGTGTATAAAGAATTTTTAAAGAAAGAAGATACTTCTCCTCTTTTTTTTACTAAAAAAGATATTGGATTTAATGCTAGTTTAAAATCAGACAATTTAAAAAATTTCGTTAAAAACGATTATGATTTATTGATTAACTATGTAAAAACACCTAATTTATATACTAATATGATAACTTTGTTGTCTAAAGCAAACTTAAAAGCTGGTTTTGCAGATATTGATGATAGATTGTATGATATTGTTGTAGCTGATGAAGGCTTAAATGAGGCAGTTTTAAATAAAGAATTAAAAAAATATTTAACGATTTTAAATAAAATATAATGCAAAAATTTGTTGGTACTGGAGTTGCTTTAGTTACTCCATTTAGCGAAGATTTAAGTGTAGATTTTAATGCACTTAGAAAGTTAGTAAATTACAATATTGATAACGGTGTAAGTTATTTAGTTATCAATGGAACAACAGGAGAAAGTGGTACAATAACAAAAGAAGAAAAAGAAGAAATTATTAAAGTGATTTCTGATGAGAATAAAGGAAGGTTGCCTTTAGTATTAGGTGTTGGTGGTAATAATACACAAACAGTAATTGATGAACTAAGATCATTAGACTTATCAAATATTGATGGTATTTTATCTGTAGCACCTTATTATAGTAAACCAACGCAAGAAGGTTTTTATCAACACTTTAAAGCAATTTCTTTAGTAAGTACTAAACCAATTATATTATATAATGTACCTGGTAGAACAGCTAAGAATATGGAGCCAGCTACAACTTTACGTTTAGCAAATGATTTTGAAAATATTGTAGCTGTGAAAGAAGCAGGTAACAATCAGCAACAGTACTTAGAATTATTAAAGAACAAACCAAAAGATTTTTTAATAATTTCTGGTGATGATGATTTAGCATTAGGAGTCGTTTTAGCAGGAGCTGCAGGAGTAATTTCAGTAATAGGACAAGGATTACCAAAAGAGTTTTCTAAAATGATTCAATTAGGTTTGGCAGGAGAAACTAAAGAGTCTTATGCAATTCATTACAAATTGATGGATGTTGTATCTTATATCTTTGAAGAAAATAATCCTGCAGGAATTAAGGCATTATTACTAAAAAAAGGAATTTGCTTAGACGAAATTCGATTACCACTAGTAAAAGCGACAGAAAATTTACAAACGAAAATATCAGATTTTATAGACAACCTATAATTTTATAAAAAGACAAGAGTTATAAAAGACTACAATTTTTTAATTGTAGTCTTTTTTTAGCATCTTTGTTTAAAATTTAGAATACCTCTTAAATAAAAAACCTCTAAAAAAAATAAAATAATGTTATCAAAAAAAATAGAAAATGCTTTAAACAAGCAAATAAAAATAGAAGCAGAATCATCTCAAGTATACTTATCAATGGCATGTTGGGCAGAAACTCAAGGGTTTGAAGGGGTAGCACAGTTTATGTACGCACACTCAGACGAAGAACGTATGCATATGTTAAAGCTAGTAAAGTTTGTAAACGAAAGAGGAGGACATGCACAAGTTTCTGATTTAGCAGCACCACCAACCGAGTTTGGATCATTTAAAGAGATGTTTCAAACATTGTTTAATCATGAAGTAATGGTGTCAAAATCAATAAACGATTTAGTACATATTACTTTAGAAGAAAGAGATTATGCAACGCATAACTTTTTACAATGGTATGTTGCAGAACAAATAGAAGAAGAAGCTTTAGCAAGAAATATTTTAGATAAAATTAATTTAATAGGTGATGATAAAGGAGGCTTATATTTGTTTGATAATGATGTGAAACAAATTGTTGCACAAGGAGCTGCAAATACTGTAGAATAACATTAACAAACATTTAATAATTATTACGAGTTTTTATAATAGATTTAATGGTTTATTGCAATACTCTATTTAGAGTGAAAAATCGTTTTAATAATCCATAATTAATCACTAATTTTGCCAAATGCAAAAAATGAAAAATTTAGCGTATATAATTGTAATGCTATTGGTCTTGTCTTCATGTGGAGAATATCAGAAAGTATTGAATAAGGGAAGTATTGATGAACAATACAAGATGGCTACCAAAATGTACGAAGTACAAAAGTACAGTAAAGCTTTACGTTTATTTGAAAAAATAACACCGTCATATAGGGGTAAACCTCAGATGGAACGTATACAGTTTATGGTTTCTCAATCAAATTTTAACGAGAAAAACTATGGTTTGGCTGGTTATTACTTTAATAGATTTACAAAAAACTACCCTAAAAGTTCTAAAAGAGAAGAAGCTGCTTTTTTATCAGCATTAAGTTATTATAAAGCTTCACCAGGTTTTAGCTTGGATCCAACAGATACAAGAAAAGCATTAGAATCGTTCCAATCATTTATTGACAGGTATCCAAATTCAGATAAATTAGATGAAGCTAACAAGTATTATGCTGAATTAAGAAGTAAGTTAGAGAAAAAAGCATTTGAAATAGCAAAAACATATTATAGAACTGCAGGTTATGATTCTAGAAATTATAGAGCAGCGATAACTGCTTTTGATAATTTATTATCAGATTATTTAGGAACGAAATATAAAGAAGAAGCATTATATTATCGTTTAAAAGCAGCACATGATTTTGTAATGAAGAGTACGCCGCGTAGAAAAGCTGATAGAATTAAGGTAGCTAAAAAGGCATACGATAAATTAAAAAGAAGTTTTCCTGAGTCTAAATTCATGAAAGATTCTAATGAAATGTTAGCAGCATTAAATAAAGAACAAGAACAATTAGTTAAAAGTTAAAAAATGGATTATAAAGAAACGAAAGCACCATTAAGTACTATTACTTATAATAAAGAAGCTATCGAAGCTCCAACAGAGAATATCTATGAAGCTATTTCAGTTATAGCTAAAAGAGCGAATCAAATTAATTCTGATTTAAAGAAAGAATTAGTTG
Organism: Tenacibaculum ovolyticum DSM 18103; assembly: GCF_000430545.1. GTDB lineage: Bacteria > Bacteroidota > Bacteroidia > Flavobacteriales > Flavobacteriaceae > Polaribacter > Polaribacter ovolyticus. The sequence goes on along the minus strand of NZ_KE387163.1, from coordinate 471,212 downwards.
ATAAGTTAGATGAATTTGCTACTTATAACGATAGTTTAGAAGAAGTTTTTGAAAATAAAGAACAAATAGAAGTTTCTAAATTTTACGAACGTTTACCAAAGCCTCATGCTATTGCAGTAGATGAATGGTTAAATGGTAAAATATATCACAGAACTCCAGACACCGAATAAGATGTCTGTATTAAGCGGTAAAAAAGTATTACTTGGCGTTACTGCAGGTATTGCCGCATACAAAACAGCGAACTTGGTTCGTTTATTTATAAAATCTGGCGCAGAAGTTATGGTAGTCATGACTCCTGCGTCTAAAGATTTTATTACTCCACTTACACTTTCTACTTTATCAAAAAATCCGGTTCATTCTACTTTTTACGAAAAAGAAGATGAAAATGAATTATGGAATAATCATGTAGATTTGGGCTTATGGGCTGATTTACTAATTATTGCTCCAGCAACTGCAAATACGATGTCTAAGATGGCAAACGGTACTTGTGATAATTTGTTATTAGCAACATATTTATCGGCAAAATGCTCTGTTTATTTTGCACCAGCAATGGATTTGGATATGTATAAGCATCCATCAACTAAAAAAAGTTTAGAAAGTTTACAAGATTTTGGTAATATTTTAATTCCTGCTACTTCTGGTGAGCTAGCTAGCGGATTAGTCGGTGAAGGTCGTATGGCAGAGCCTGAAGATATTGTTGATTTTATAGAAAAAGATATTGTTTCTAAATTACCACTTCGTGGAAAAAAAATACTCATAACAGCTGGGCCAACATATGAAGCTATTGACCCTGTTCGTTTTATAGGAAATCATTCTTCAGGTAAAATGGGATTTGAAATAGCTAAAACGGCAGCTAATTTAGGAGCTGAAGTTGTTTTAGTATCAGGACCTTCTTACCAAAAAGTAACACATTCTTTTATTAAAAGAGTTGATGTAAAATCAGCTCAAGACATGTATGACGCTTGTCATACTTACTATAATGATGTAGATATTGCAATTTTGTCGGCAGCTGTTGCAGATTATAGACCAAAAAATATTGCAACGCAGAAAATAAAAAAGAAAGATTCAACGTTAACAATAGAATTAGAGCCTACAAAAGATATTTTAAAATCATTAGGAGCTATTAAAAAAAATCAATTATTAGTAGGATTTGCATTAGAAACAAATAATGAAGTTGAAAATGCAAAAAATAAAATTACACGTAAGAACTTAGATTTAATTATCTTAAATTCGTTACAAGATAAGGGAGCTGGTTTTGCTACTGATACTAATAAAATTACTATTATTGATACTGATTTTAACCAAAAAGTATTCGATTTAAAGTCTAAAAAAGAAGTGTCAGTTGATATAATTAATGAAATTATCAATAAAATTAAATAATAATTATATTGTCTTCTCGGGTATTATTGAAAAGTGAAATGTTTTTTACTTTGAAGATACAAACGCAGTTTTTCGAGAGGTTTTAATAGGTCTCGACTGCGCTCGGCCAGACAAATAAAATTATAATAAATGCGTAATTTTTTCTTTTTTCTTTTAACCATATTGTCAACTTTTACAACGCAATCGCAAGAATTAAACGCTTTTGTAACGATAAATACTGATAAAGTTCAGAGTAGTAATAAACAAGTTTATGAAACATTAGAAAAATCATTAACTGAGTTTATTAATGAAAAACAATGGACTAACAAAAATTACAAACAACAAGAACGAATTAATTGTGCCTTTACCATTATTGTAAACGAGCAAAGTGGTAACAATTTTAATGCAACAATACAAGTGCAATCTACAAGGCCTGTATATAACTCTTCTTACGCGACTCCTGTTTTAAATATTAATGACACTAATTTTAATTTTAATTATAGTGAGTTTGCTCCGTTAATTTTTAACCCAAATAATTACGAATCTAATTTAGTATCAACAATTGCTTTTTATGTGTATACGATTTTAGGTGCAGATGCTGATACTTTCGCTTTAAAATCAGGAACTGCTTATTTTAAAAAAGCAGAAAATGTTATGCTACAAGCGCAATCTAGTGGTGAAACAGGATGGCAAAACCAAATAGGAAAACAAAATCGTTTTGCGTTAATAGATAATTTATTATCTTCTAAATTTAGTCCTTTACGAACTATTTTTTATGAGTATCACAGAAACGGATTTGACAATTTTTCAGAGAAAAAAGAAGTAGCAAAACAAAGAATTCAAGACAATGTTATAGCATTAGATAAATTACATAACATTACAATAGGTAATTATATGATTCGTGTTTTTTTAGATGCTAAAGGTGATGAAATTTCAAGCGTTTTTTCTGATGGAAAACCTGCGAAAAACACCCAAAAAATGATTAGTGTATTGGAAAAAATTGCACCTACTTATAAAGATAAGTGGAAAAAAATTAAATAATTATTAAGTTTAAGATAGAATTGTTTTTCGACTAAACATGATTAAGTAATTGTATTTTAGACTTTTTAAGTATAGTTGCTACCTTTATTTTATTTATATATAAACTGTAAACTTCCATTCTTTTTTTAGTAATATAATTCATTGAAAATTTGTATTTTTAATTTTTCTAAAGAATAGAATTTGCTGACACACTTATCCATACATAATTACGCGTTAATCAATCATTTAGCGATTGATTTTACAAAAGGTTTATCTATCATAACAGGTGAAACAGGAGCTGGTAAATCCATTTTATTAGGAGCCTTGGGCTTAGTAATGGGAAATCGAGCTGATTTATCTTCCTTAAAAAACACAGAAAAGAAATGTGTTATTGAAGCTAAATTTAATATTGACGAATATTCTTTACAAAGTTTATTCGAAAAATTAGATATAGATTATGAAGCCGAAACGATTATTCGTAGAGAAATTCTTCCTTCAGGTAAATCAAGAGCATTTGTAAATGACACTCCTGCAAATTTATCAGTTTTATCAGCTTTAAAGAGTAAGTTGATAGATATACATTCGCAGCATCAAACATTACAGTTATCAGATACAGTATTTCAGTTTTCTGTTATTGATGCATTAGCTAAGAATCAAACTAAAATAGCTTCCTATAAAAGAGGGTTACGTAAGTATTCGCTTTTAAAGAAAGATTTAAAGACTTTACAAGAAGAAACCGAAAAATTTAATGAACAATATGAGTATAACTTGCATTTGTTTAATGAATTAGAGGATGCGAGCTTAAAAATAGGTGAACAAGAGATCTTAGAAGAAAAGTTAGATAAATTAAATAATATAGAGGAAATAAAATTAAATTTATCTGAAGCATTGCAAGTCTCTATAAATGATGATATTGGTTTACAGAATTTATTTAATGGTTTAGAAAATAACTTACAAAAAATAAGTTCTTATTCTAAAAACTATGAAGACCTTTCAAAGAGAATTTCAAGTATAAAAATTGAATTAGATGATGTAATTTCTGAATTAGAAAGTGCTAATGAAGAAGTCGAATTTAATCCGAATGAAATAGAAGAGCTAAATGATAGATTACAATTAGTATATAATTTACAAAAGAAACACGCTGTTGAGTCGATTAAAGAACTACAAGTTATTCATGAATCATTATCTAAAAAAGTAGCTCAAGTAGAAGGAGCAGGGACATTGATTGATGCTAAGAATGCTGAAATTAAAGAAGTGTCAATAAAGCTAGATGAAGTTGCTGCTATGATTACTAAATCTAGAAACAAAGCAATTCCTAAGCTACAAAAAGAGTTAGAATATTTACTTACAGAATTAGGAATGCCAAATGCTCGTTTTTCGATAGAATTAAGCGTTTCAAAAGATTACTTTACAAATGGTAAAGACAATTTATCATTTTTATTCTCAGCGAATAAAGGAGGTAATTTTGGCGAACTTAAAAAAGTAGCATCAGGAGGAGAATTATCTAGGATAATGTTATCAATAAAAAAGATTTTATCAGAGAATACCAAGCTACCTACTATTATTTTTGATGAAATTGATACAGGAGTATCTGGAGAAGTATCTAATAAAATTGCAAAAATAATGCAAGATATGGGAGTAAATATGCAAGTAATAACAATTACACATTTACCGCAAATTGCAGCCAAAGGATTACAGCATTATAAAGTATATAAAGGAGAGGAAGACGGAGTTACAACATCAAACTTAAAATTATTGTCTAATGATGAACGTGTAATTGAAATAGCAGAAATGTTAAGTGGTAAAGACATTTCAGAAAGTGCATTAACACATGCAAAAGAATTATTGAATTAAGTATAAAACAAACAACTACATACATTAAAAAGTAAAATATGTACAACTTATTAAAGGGTAAAAAAGGAATTATTTTTGGAGCATTAGATGAAAATTCTATTGCATGGAAGGTTGCTGAACGTGCACATGAAGAGGGAGCAGAGTTTGTATTAACGAATGCGCCTATTGCAATGCGTATGGGACAGATTAAAGAATTAGCAGAAAAAACAGGATCTGAGATTATACCTGCAGATGCTACTTCTATGGATGACATAACAAATTTAGTTGAAAAATCAATGGAGATTTTGGGAGGTAAAATAGATTTTGTTTTACACTCAATCGGTATGTCAGTTAATGTACGTAAAGGACGTCATTATACAGATTCTAAATATGATTTTACAACGAAAGGATGGGATGTTTCAGCTGTTTCTTTTCATAAAGTAATGAATGTTTTATATAACAAAGAAGCCATGAATGAATGGGGAAGTGTTGTTGCGTTAACATATATGGCAGCTCAGCGAGTATTTCCTGATTATAATGATATGGCTGATAATAAAGCATATTTAGAATCTATAGCCCGTAGTTTTGGATATTTCTTTGGACGTGATCATAAAGTACGTGTAAACACAATTTCTCAATCACCAACGCCAACTACTGCCGGACAAGGTGTAAAAGGTTTTGATGGGTTTATATCATATGCTGAAAAAATGTCACCATTAGGTAACGCAACAGCATTAGAGTGTGCAGATTATACAATTTCATTGTTTTCTGATTTAACTAAAAAAGTAACACTTCAAAACTTGTTTCATGATGGAGGTTTTTCTAACATGGGAGTAAGTACAGCTGTAATGGATAAATTTACTGAAGAGTAATTTTTAAATCATAGAAAAATTATAAAATGCAAATCACTAGATTTGCATTTTTTATTTATAATTATTAGAAATGAATACTATTTTACATATTGAAAAGGAATTAGCTCCTCTAAGAAAACAATTAAAAGAGCATGCTTTATACACATCACTAAAAAGCATTGACGATATAAAAATTTTTATGGAGTCTCATGTTTTTGCAGTTTGGGATTTTATGTCTTTATTAAAAACACTACAGCAACAATTAACTTGTGTGAATTTGCCATGGATTCCTGTTGTAAATCCAAAAACAGCGCGATTTATTAATGAAATTGTACTTTGTGAAGAAACAGATGTAAATGAATTAGGAGAGCCTAAAAGTCATTTTGAAATGTATATTGATGCAATGAAAGAAGTAGGAGCTGACATTGCTGAAATGAATTCCTTTATCTTTAAACTAATTGAAGGTAAAAATATTAATGAAGTACTAAATAGTAGTATTGTTATTGATGAAGTAAAGGAATTTTTAAAATTTACATTCGATGTTATTAATACTTCAGAGCCTCATATTATAGCTTCAAGTTTTACTTTCGGTAGAGAAGATGTAATACCAGATATGTTTTTTGAGATAGTTAAGAATACTGAAGAAAAATCGAATCTTAATTATAATAAATTAACGTATTATTTAAAAAGACATATAGAATTAGATGGTGATGAACATGGACCATTATCACTACAAATGATAGAAGAATTGTGTGGTGAAGACCAACAAAAATGGGATGATGTATTGTATTATGCAAAAGAATCATTACAAAAGAGGATTAATCTTTGGAATGGTATTACTAAAAAGATTAACCTTAGTATTTTAGTGTAATGAAGTTAAAATTCTCTATAATTGTTCCTGTTTATAATAGACCGCAAGAAATTTATGAACTACTTAAAAGCCTTGTAAAACAAGAGTTTGAAGATAGTTTTGAGGTGATTATTATTGAAGATGGATCACAATATTATTCAGAGGGTGTTGTGAGTTGTTATAAGGATAGACTAAGTATACAATATTTTTATAAAGATAATAGTGGTGCAGGAGCAAGTCGTAATTTTGGAATGGAACGTGCTAATGGTAACTATTTTATTATTTTAGATTCTGATGTAATCGTTCCTCCTCAGTATTTATTAGAAGTACAAAAATCTTTGCAAGAAAACTATACGGATGCTTTTGGAGGTCCTGATGCTGCACATGAGAGCTTTACATCACTACAAAAAGCGATTAATTACTCTATGACTTCAGTGTTAACAACAGGTGGAATTAGAGGAAAGAAGAAAGGAGTAGGGAAGTTTCAACCAAGAAGTTTTAATTTAGGGATTTCTAAAGAAGCTTTTGAAAAAACAGCAGGTTTTTCTAAGATGAAAGCTGGTGAAGATATTGATTTAACGTTTCGTTTATGGGAAAATGAATTTAAAACTCAATTAATTGAAAAAGCATTTGTATATCATAAGCGTAGAAGTACTATAAAACAGTTTTTTAAACAAACTTTTGCATTTGGAACAGCAAGACCAATTTTAAGTAGAAAGTATCCAAAAACAGCAAAAATCACTTATTGGTTTCCTAGTTTGTTTATTATAGGTTTTGATATAAGTATTATCTTAAGTTTCTTTGGCTACTGGCAATTCTTAGTTTTTTATAGCTTTTATTTCTTATTCATATTTATAGACTCTTTAAGTCAGAATAAAAACGGTAAAGTTGCTTTTTTAAGTATTATAACCACTTTTACTCAGTTTTATGGTTATGGTTTGGGATTTTTGGAGTCGAAGTTTTTAAAAAAATAAAAACTCCCAATTTCTTGGGAGCTTTATTATGTAATTTAAAAATACACTATTTTTCAGGATTCAATATTCCTAAAATATAACCGCTATTTAAATATTTCTTAGCAACATTTTGGATATCTTTTTTTGTTAGAGCGTTTACGCGATCTTCAAAAGAAAGAGCATCTGTAGCATCATTTTTTTGATAATCAACATTTTTAATTGTTCTTAGCCAAAAACGATTCTTTTTTAAATCTTCTTTATGATCTAAAATTATCGCTTTTTTTGTTTTCATTAAATCTTCTTCAGTTGGTCCGTTTTTAACAATAGAAGCAACTTGGTCAACAGAAATTGTTTTTAATTTTTCTACATTTTCAGGAGCACAAGGAAAAGAAATATTAAATCTATACCATCCATAAGGCATTTTAGAAATACTACCACGAGTTCTAGAAGAATATACACCACCTTCTTGTTCACGTAATTTTTCAGTTAATTTAATTCCAACAATTTCACCTAAGCTAGAAAAAGCTAATGCATCTTTCTTATTGTAGTTAGCCTTTCCTTGATAAGTTATATTTACATTACTTTTAGGATCTTTACCTTTCTGTACTGTTTTTGAGTGTGCGCCAGATAAAGGTCTGAATGAACTCACTTTGTATGTTTCTTTTGAATTTTTAGCAGGCAAAGAAGCTAAGTATTTCATAGAAAATTCTGCTAGTTTCTTTTCATCAACATTTCCAACAAAATAGTAATGGAAATCACCAGCATCAGCAAAACGTTCTTGGTACTTTTTATATGCTAAATCATAATCAGCAGTCTCATATTTTTCAGGAGTAGGGAAACCTGTGTAACGAGAATTTCCTTCATTCATAAATTCAGACATTTCTTTTTGAAAGAAGAAATTAGGACTAGCTAATAAATTTCCTAAAAAACTTTTTTGCTTGTTTACATAAGAATTAAATGCTTTTTGATCTTTATTTAAAGAAGTAAAGTATAAATGGACCATTTGAAAAAGCTCTTCTAAATCTTTAGGTGAAGCAGAACCTCTAAAACCTTCACTTAAACCAGAGATATAAGGATTTACACGTGCAATTTTACCAGACATCATTTTTGATAAATCTGTTTTTGTATAACTGTTAACTCCAGCTTGAGAAAGTGCTCCGTTAGCGAACGATGTAGCTTTTAATTCTTTATCAGAATATAAAGATGTACCACCAAAACTAAAAGCGTCAAATAAGATTTCATCGTTTTTAAAGTCAGTCTTTTTAAAGGTAACTTTAGCACCATTACTTAAAGTAAAAGTTTTAGTTCCTAGATCTTTATTTTCTGATGCATTGATGATTTTACCTGGAGTAGGAACTTTTGTGATTAAAGAAGTAGTAATAACCTCATCTTTATAATCTTCTAGTTTCTTTGTCTTTACATTATTTAAAGCATCTAAAACTTGTTGTTCAGTAACTACTTTTTTAGGACCAGTAATTACAACTACACGATTATCATCATGTAAAAAGTTTTTAATAATGTTATTAACTTCATCAATTTTTATAGAAGGTAATAGCATTTGATGTGTTTTATACTCCCAAGTAATTCCAGGAATAGGTTCTTGCTCTAAGAAATTATTTACATATTCTCCAATAATTCTATTAGAATCTCTTTTATCTTTGTCTTTAAAAGATTTCTCAACACGAGCAATTACGTTCTTTTTTGCTCTATCAAGTTCACCTTGTTTAAATCCGTATCTTTTTACACGTTCACTTTCATCTAATAAAGCTTGTAATCCTTTTAATTGACCATCGGCACTAGTACCAGCCATAGATTGATAAGCATTTTTAGCTCTAGCCCAAGTACCTCCGTGATAACTATACCCATAAACAAATGGAGGAGTTTCACTATTACGTAACTCATCTAAACGGTTGTTTAGCATTTGAGAAAATAAAGACTTCACTAAAGAGTTTCTATAATCACCAACTGTTGTTTCTGGTTTAGCTTTATCATAATCTTTATACATTAATTGTACTCTTGAAAAAGGAGCTTCTTTATCAGCTTCAATAGCAATAAAAGTTTCTTTATGATTTTTTAGAGGTGCAACTTCCCTTTTTCTAGGGTTTTTAGCAGTAGGGATTTGATTAAAATGCTTTTTAATTTTTTCTTCTAAAATATTTACATCTACATCACCTACAGCAATAACAGCCATTAAATCTGGACGGTACCAATCTTTATAGAAACGACGAAGACTTTCGTGCTTAAAGGTTTTTAAATTTTCTTTTGTACCAATAGGTAGTCTTTCTGCATATTTAGAACCATGCATTACTTTAGGTAAGTATTTTTCTAGCATACGACTATCTGCACCTCTTCGAGAGCGATATTCTTCTAAAACGACACCTCGTTCTTCGTCAATGTCTTTACCTTCTAATAAAGCGCCATGAGCCCAATCTTCTAATATTTGAAAACCTTTTTCTAACTTAGTATTATCATCACTTGGAATAGGTAAAATGTATACTGTTTCATCAAAACCAGTATAAGCATTTAAGTGTGCACCAAACTTAACTCCTATTGACTGTAGATAATCGACTAATTCATTTTTTTTAAAATTTTTTGTACCATTAAAACTCATATGTTCCATAAAATGAGCTAAACCTAGTTGGTCTTTATCTTCTAAGATAGATCCAACATTTACGACTAAACGTAACTCTACTTTGTTGGCTGGTTTTGGGTTGTTTTGAATATAATACGTCATTCCGTTTGACAGTTTACCTATCTTGACTGAAGAATCAATCGGAATTTTCATTATACTAATTTTTTCTTTTTTAGCACTTTGACTATATCCTATAGAGGTAAGCAATGCGAGGGATATACCCAATAAAATTTTCTTCATAGTAAATTGTATATTAATTAAGTAGCTAATATACTATGAAATAACCAATAACTAAAAACTTAGTTGTTAATTAGTGTTAAATAAAAAAAAATCTAGATTTCTAGAGTTATCATTATATAATTTCTAAAATATTTTCAGAAGGACGACCAATAACAGCTTTAGTACCATTTATAACAATCGGACGTTCTATTAACTTAGGATTATCAACCATAGCTTTGATAACATCAGAATCGGATAATTCTTTTCCTTTAAATACCTCTTTCCAAATTTTTTCATTCTTACGAACAAGTTGAATTGGAGAGATATTTAGTAAATTAATAATTTCTTTTAATTCATTTTCGGTAGGAATATTTTCTAAGTATTTCACAACTTCAAATTCTTTTCCTGAATTTTCTAAAATTTCTAATCCGCAACGTGATTTGCTGCATCTATTATTGTGGTATATTTTTATCATTATTAAATATGGTTTGTTGTTATAAATAACAATCTAGTTATCTTTTTGTCCGTTTAACATTAGGTAAGATTTTAAAAAAGGATTAATGTTTCCATCCATTACAGCTGCAACGTTACCCGTTTCATGGGCTGTACGTACATCTTTAACTAACTTATAAGGATGCATTACATAATTTCTAATTTGACTACCCCATTCGGTTTTAAGCTTACCTGCTTCAATATTTTCTCTAGTTGCTAGTCTTTTTTGTAATTCAATCTCGTACAATTGCGATTTCAACATTTTTAAAGCAGTAGCTCTATTATCATGTTGTGAACGTGAGTTAGAACATTGAATTTGAATACCAGTTGGCTTATGTGTTAATTGAACTTTAGTTTCAACTTTATTTACATTTTGTCCACCAGCACCACTAGAACGAGCTGTAACAATTTCAATATCTGCAGGGTTTATTTCTATTTCAATGGTATCATCGGCTACAGGGTATACATATACTGATCCAAAAGTAGTATGTCGTTTACCGTTACTATCAAAAGGAGAAATTCTAACTAAACGATGTACGCCATTTTCACCTTTTAACCATCCGAAAGCATAATCACCATCAATTTCTATGGTAACTGTTTTTACTCCAGCAATATCACCAGCCTGGTAATTTAAAGTTTTTAATTTAAAACCTTGTTTTTCTGCCCACATGGTATACATACGCATTAACATTTCTACCCAATCACAACTTTCAGTACCACCGGCACCAGCTGTTATTTGAATAGTTGCACTTAGGCTATCACCTTCATCAGAAAGCATATTTTTAAATTCAATATCTTCTAAAAAAGTGATTGTTTTATCAAATTGATCAATTACTTCAGCTTCATCAACTTCTCCCTCTTTATAAAAATCATATAAAACATTAAGATCTTCATTCATTGAAATGATTAAATTATAATCATTTACCCATTTTTTTTTAAAACGAAGAGATTGCATTAAAATTTCTGCTTCTTTTGGGTTATTCCAAAAGTTAGGATCAACAGTTTTTTCTTCTTCGTTATTTATTTCAATCAATTTTTTGTCAATATCTAAATACGACTTTAATTTAGAGATACGCTCTGATATATTTTTAAACTGTTCTTGTGTTACCATAATCGTCACAAAAATAAGTTAAAAATTAAGATTGAACGAGAGTGTTTTATAAATAACTAATAGTTTTTTCTATTTTTAAGGAATTATTTTATGCTACGAAAAAATTAATAACTGTTATTCTATTTTTTTGTACTTCATTTTCTGGATTTTTACAATTATTAATGGAAAAATAAAATGATAATAAATGAAGGATACTTTACTTTTTATTATGATGAAAGTAATGACATTCTTAGAAGTAGGTAAATTAAATTCTGATTTTTTACATGTTTGTTCTTTGCCCGAAGATATGCAATTGAATGATGTAAGATTAGATAAAGAGGAGTTTGGTGATGGAGTAGCAGTTGAATTTATAAAACCGGGAAAGAAATTATTACTAATTAAGAAAACCAATTGAAATATAAAAGAAGGTATACTCCTAAAATACTAGATAATTTACTAATTGGGAGTAATTATTAATATTAAAAACACCGTCATATCGAACAAAGTGAAACAATTTATAAAATGAGACTGTATCGTTTTATTCGTAATGACTTTTAATTAAATAAAAATGACAATAGATTTAATAAGTGATACGGTTACAAGGCCATCAAAAGAAATGTTAGCGGCAATGATGAGTGCTAAAGTTGGTGACGATGTTTTTGGTGCAGATCCCACGGTAAATGAACTACAAGAAAAAGTAGCAAAAATGTTTAATATGGAAGCTGCGTTATTTTTTCCTTCAGGAACAATGGCAAACCAGGTTGCTATTAAAATACATACACAACCAGGAGATAAAATGTTTTGTGATAAATGGGCACATGTTTATAATTATGAAGGTGGTGGAGCTGCTTTTAATTCTGGAGTAACTTCTCATTTAATAGATGGTAATAGAGGGATGTTTACTGCCGATCAATTAGCAAAAGCAGTTATTGGTAGAGGAGATATTCATGTTCCATTTAATAGATTAGTTTGTATTGAAAATACAACAAATAAAGGAGGAGGGGCTTGTTGGGATTTTGAAGAATTAAAGAAAATTCAAAAAATAACAAATGCTAATGATTTAGCATTTCATTTAGATGGAGCTCGCTTATTTAATGCGTTGGTAGCTAAAAACGAGACAACAGCACAATATGGTGAGTTGTTTGATACAATTTCTATTTGTTTATCAAAAGGATTAGGTGCACCAGTGGGGTCTGTTTTAATAGGAACCAAAAAGCATATAGAAAAAGCATTACGAGTACGTAAATTATTTGGGGGAGGAATGCGACAAGCTGGTTTTTTAGCAGCAGCAGCAATTTATGCTTTAGATAATAATGTAAATCGTTTAGCAGAAGATCATAAAAAAGCACAGCAGATAGGAAAAATCTTAGAGAACTGTTCTTATGTAAAAAAAGTTGAAACTATTGAAACTAATATTATCATTTTTTATGTAAATGATACTATTAACCCATTAGATTTTATTAATAAAATGGAAGAAAAGGGGATATTATTGATCTCTATGGGAGAAGGTAAAATACGTATTGTAACCCATTTAGATTTTTCAAATGAAATGCTTGAAAAACTGTTAAATGAACTTAAATGCTTTTAGAAGAAAACTCTTACAAAAGGAGATAAGGGGTTTGAATAAATACTCTTATCTTCTTTATGTAAAACATCATATTGAACACCAAACGCAATTTTTCCTGTAACATATGCAGCACCAAGATTTAAAGAAGGATAGCTATAGTTGTCTTTAATAATTCCGATGGTTCTATTAACATAAGATTGTATTAATTCACCAGAAAACTCTATTGTACGAATAGGTCTATATAAGGTAATAACACTAGCAGAATAAACATTAGCACTATAACTTTTACTTTTATTATACAAGTATCCAATACTGGCACCTATAGAAAACTCTTCATTAAAATCATAAATAGCACTAGGTGAAATAGCTACACTAGTACTGTTTGAGCCAAGGCTAAAACCAAAGGTACCTCCAATACGAACATTGCCCCAAAAATTAGAATCTTGAGAAAAACTTACTATTGATGATAAAGCAAAACAAAAAAATATTATTTTTTTCATGAGAAATTAATTTAATTCCTCCAATTTAGTCAATTCTTTGTAATTTTTGTTTAATTTTTTTAATAAAATACCATAAAGTAGTTGGTAGAAGAGCCAAAATAAGACTAAGAAGATTAGCAGAGCTACTATTTGAACTACTATCATTGTAATAAAAAAGCTAGATTCATTAATAAGAGTACTTTCTGTTTTAAAAATTTCTTTTAATTTATTTTGATCACTAAATATAATAATATTTATGATTAGAGATATAACAACAGAAGTAATTAGATTATAATATACATAAAGCTTCACGGTTTTTCTAACTTTAAAGATGTTCTTTAAAAGATCTTTTGTTCCATCCATTATAGAAATGGATGAATAATTTTTATAAAAAACATATAAAAAAATAACTATAACTACATAATGAACGTAATAGGTAAATTTAATAAAAGAGGTTAAATGTAGTTTGTCATAAACTTTCATATAATCGCTCTTTGCGGTTAAATAGTTTAATACAATCCAAAATAAGAACTCTAATATTCCAATAATAAAAATCCATTTTACTATTGATGATGACTTCGAATGTGCCATTTTATAGATATCAACTTTAGAAACAGTATCTGTTTCTTTAGGTTGATTATCCCATGCTTTTTTATATTTATCTAAATCCATTTCTAATTTATGGGTTTAATACTTTTCTTAATTTATCTTTTGCTCTGTTCATTTTAACTCTAGCATTTACTTCACTAATACCTAAAGTTACTGATATCTCTTTGTAGGGTTTATCTTCTAAGTATAAAAAGATAAGCGCTTTGTCAATATCATTTAGTTTACGAATTGCATTGTATAACGCTTTTAATTGTAATTCTTCAGTTTCATCATAATCTTCGGCTTTTATTTTAAAAGCATAATCAGCAATATCTTGCGTTTTTACAGTTCTCGTAGATTTTCTATATAAAGAAATTGCTGTATTTAGAGCAACTCGATACATCCAAGTACTAAATTTAGCGTCTCCTCTAAATTTACTATAGTTTTTCCATAACTGAATAGTTATCTCTTGAAACAAATCGTTATGTGCATCTTGATTTGTAGTGTAAAGCCTACATATCTTGTGCACAATGTTTTGATTGGCTTCGAAATCTGCTAAAAATTTATTTTCTAGTTCTTTTTTCACTAAGTTTAGTACAGTTGATTGTCTATAAGTAGCTCAAAAATACGAATTGTTACAGTTCATCCTAAAAAAAATACAATTGAGTTCTTTTTAGTTTTAAAAACAGTACTTCAGAAGCATATTTGTAGTGTGTTTAACCAATAAAAATAAAATCATGAAATTCTTAACAATATCTTTATTAATGATAGTATTCTTTGTAACAGAAAAATTAACTGCCCAAAGTAGTAAAATAACGGTAACTGTTATTAATGCTACTTCAGATGCAGGAAAAGTAAGTTATGCTTTATACAATAAAGAAAACTTTAGAAATGAACCTATACTAGCAAAATCATCTGTTATAAAAGAAGGTAAAAGTATTGTCGTTTTTAATGATGTGCCAAAAGGTGAATACGCTGTTATTTGTTTTCATGATAAAAATGATAATGATAAAATGGATTTTCAAGCAAATGGAATGCCAATTGAAGATTATGGGGTTTCAACAAATAATATAAATCGTTTTGGGCCTCCTGTATTTGAAGACGCCAAGTTTACCGTTATTGATAAA
Organism: Tenacibaculum ovolyticum DSM 18103; assembly: GCF_000430545.1. Lineage (GTDB taxonomy): Bacteria > Bacteroidota > Bacteroidia > Flavobacteriales > Flavobacteriaceae > Polaribacter > Polaribacter ovolyticus. The sequence continues at coordinate 456,152 of NZ_KE387163.1, read as the reverse complement.
GATGTATCTTTAGAGATTAAGTTTTAAAAGTATTATTTAAAGAAAAAAGTATGAAAACACCTATTAAAAGTATAAAAAATGATATTTGGATTTGTTTAAAGTTAACTATTGCATTTGGTGTTTTTTTTATCGTAATAAATCAACAATTTACATTAAAAGGTGCTGCTTTAACATTCTTAATTTCAGCAATGTATTCTTTTGTATTAGGTTTAGGTAATGGGATAGTTAATGATTATTTAAATACAAAGTGGGATTGGGTAACCCAAACGGATCAACGTGTTTGGGCAGGTGTAATTGCTACAGTTACCTATACAGTTGTAGCTGTTTTAGTCATTCATTACATACAATATGTAGTTATGTTTGGTCATCCAGTATCTAATTTTTTTAAAGGATATTTAATCTGGGTGCATTTATTTGCAATTATAATATCATTAGGTATTGCAGTTTTTTATCATGCACGTGGATTTATGATAAATTGGAAAGATTCTGTAAAGCAGGAAACTACCCAGCATGAAATTGTAGCGAAAACAGAAACAGCTAAATTTGAGACATTAAAGAATCAAATAGATCCACATTTTTTATTCAATAGCTTAAATGTATTAACTTCTTTAATAGGAGAAAATCCCAATCAAGCAGAAAGATTTACTACTAAATTATCTAAAATTTATAGATATGTTTTAGAACAACGAAATAAAGAATTGGTTCCGTTAGAAGAGGAATTAAAATTTGCGAGAGCTTATATGGAGTTATTACAAATGCGTTTTGAAGATGCGATACAGTTTAATATTCCGTTAGAAGTTAGTAATTCAGAATTAAAAATTGTTCCATTATCATTACAATTATTATTAGAGAATGCAGTAAAACATAATGTGGTTTCATCGTCAAAGCCATTAGAGATAAATATTTTTGAGAAAGAAGGTTTTTTAAAAATTAAAAATAATATTAATCCTAAAGAAACTTTAGGGAAAAGCACAAAGGTTGGGTTAAGAAACATTGCAGATCGTTATGGTTTAATAACGAATAAAAGTGTTGAAATAACAAATAATAATAAAATATTTACAGTGAGTTTACCACTGTTAACAAAAACAAGAGATATGTCATTTAATACAAATAATATTGAAAATAGCAAATATGTAAGAGCTGTAGAAAGAGTAGAAAAATTAAAAGAATTTTATCAAAATTTAGCATCATATTGTGTGGTAATTCCTTTTTTAATATTTATTAATTTAAAATTCTCACCTGGTTTTCAATGGTTTTGGTTTCCGATATTTGGTTGGGGAATAGGATTAACTTTTCATTTTTTAGAAGTAAATAATTATAATATTTTTTTAGGAAAAGGTTGGGAAGAACGAAAAATTAAAGAAATGATGAAAGAAAGTGAAACTAAAAAATATGACTAAAATGGAAAAATATAATACTCCTGAACATACGTATCAATTAGCAAAAAAAAGAGTAAAGAAGATAAAAGGATTTTACACACATTTAACAATTTACTGTATAGTTATACCTATTATTATTTTTACAAACTTAAATTTTGAGCCACATTTTCATTGGTTTTGGTTTTCAGTAGTAGGTTGGGGAATAGGACTTTTTTCACACTGGTTAAATGTTTTTGGTTTTAAAATGATCGGTTTAGGAAAAAGTTGGGAAGAAAAGAAGATTAAAGAATTAATGAACGAACAAAATAATAACTAAAATGGAAAGAGATTTTACAGAAGAGCATAAATATTTATTAGCAAAAAAAAGAGTTGAAAAAATAAAAGGATTTTATATTCATTTAGCCATTTATATACTTGTAAATATTTTTATTTCTGGGGTTATTATTTTTGGATTAACCCAAGACAATGAGCTAAGCTTTAAAGAAGCTGCAACCCATTTCGGAACCTACTCAACTTGGTTGTTTTGGGGAATAGGAGTGTTTTTTCACTGGTTAGGAGTTTTTGGATCTAATTTGTTTTTTGGCAAAGAATGGGAAAAAAAACAAGTTGAAAAGTATATGGATGATAATAAATTTTAATAATGGGAAATTATACACAAGTTGAAAAAAGAGTAAAAAGAATTAAGAAATTTTATAATCATCTTCAGGTTTTTGCAATTATGATGATTGTTTTATTACTTTTTTCAAATAGAATATTTGATTTCTTCGAAAGCCATATTCATAATCCAGGTACATTAAAATGGGCAAGAACTAATATTTGGGTAAACTGTTTATTATGGGCGTTTGGGCTTTTAATACATGGTCTGTATACTTTTAAATATAAAGTTACTTTTATAGAGAAGTGGGAAAAACAGAAAGTAGAAGAATTAATGAATGAAACAGAATAATAGTATGGAGTTAAATAATCAATCAGAAAGATATCTAAAAGCACAAGAAAGAGTTACAGAAATTAAAAAGTTTTACAAACACTTAGTTGTATATATACTTGTAAATTTGTTTTTCATTGGAAGAAGAATTTATAAAGATATTAAATACGGGGATTCATTTGAAGAAGCTTTTTTTGATATTGACAATTACCGTTTTTTCTTTTGGTGGGGAATAGGTTTATTAATACATGCATTTAATGTATTTGGTAAAGAAAATTTGTTTAGCAAGAGTTGGGAAGAGCGTAAGGTTAAACAATACATGGATAAGAATTAATTTAGTTAGCATATGAATGTTATTATTATTGAAGACGAGAAACCAGCAGCAAGACGCTTAAGTAGAATGCTTTCTGGATTAAATATAGAAGTGCAAACAATGTTACATTCTGTTGAAGAATCTATTAATTGGTTTCAAGACAACAAACATCCAGATTTAATATTTTTAGACATTCAGTTATCTGACGGATTATCATTTGAAATATTTGAAGAAATAGAAGTGAAATCAGCCATTATTTTTACAACAGCTTACGATGAATACGCATTAAAAGCATTTAAATTAAATTCAATTGACTATCTATTAAAACCACTTGATGAAGACGAGTTAAAGGTTGCTGTAGATAAGTTTAAAGAAAACCAGATAAAACAATCTGATGTACAGGTTAATATTGATGATATTAGAAAGTTATTAATTAACCCAGTTGATAGAAAGTTTAAAAAGCGTTTTACAATTAAGGTTGGTCAACATATAAAGATTATACATGTTGATGAAATTGAATGCTTTTATTCTGAAAACAAATCAACTTACATTCATACGAACGCTAATAGAAATTATTTAATAGATCATTCTCTTGAGCATTGGCAAGAACAATTAAATCCTGAACATTTTTTTCGTGTTAATAGAACTTTTATCGTTCATATAAATGCTATAAAAGACATTATTTCATATACAAATTCTCGTTTAAAAATAATACTACACACTTATACAGAAACTGAAATAATAGTAAGTAGAGAGCGTGTAAAAGAATTTAAAAACTGGATTGATTAATGGTTAAATACATTAAGTTAAAAAAAACAGCGATCAATATATGTTAATCGCTGTTTATAAGTTAATAAATATTAATAATAGGTTCTTTTAAAAGCATAGGTGAAATTTTATTGATAAAATCAATAAAATGACTAGATGTATTATGAAAATCGATGGCTTCTTTATTTATATACTCTTCGTAAAAAATGTATTCACTATCATTATATACATCTTTATTTAAACGGTATGTAATACAACCATCTTCATTATTACTTTTAGCAACCATTATTTCTGCAAAATCTAAAAATTCAGTATTAAATTCTTTTTTAACGCTTATTTGCGCTACTATTATGTTTTTCATTTTATTTAAATATTAAATATAGTTTATTGAGTTGTATAATTAAAAAATGAGATTAGATATTGTTTTTTGCTTTTATAAAGTCAGAAATTAAATAACTAATAAATTTTCCAACTTGGTTTATAGCAGTAGGATCTTGCACTACTGACGGGGCACCTTCACATATATGAATATAACTAGCATTGATGTTTTTAGCAAAATAATAAACAAACTCTCTTGTTTGTTGAGATGTAAATCCACTAGGAGTCATTGCACTACTTGGAAAATTTTGAATACAATCTAAATCAATTTCAATACCAAAATATTTATCTTTAATAAAGTTTTTAGCACGTAGCAATTCATTTTCAAAGGGAATTGATTTGTATACTTCTAATTCTTCATAGGTATTATAATCTATATTTGTATTACTATGAATAATATCAAAAACATATTGAGGGGTGTAATTTTCATGTAAACCAAACATAAAATATTTATCTAAATAGTTATGTTCTATTGCGTAAGAAAATCCATTACCACTATGACGCTCTTCTAAACGACGTAAATCGGTGTGTGCATCTAAATTTATTACGTTAATAGGATTGTTTTTACCTTCTGATAATCCTTTTAAGTTACCGTAAGAATTGTTGTGTCCGCCACCAATAATAATAGGAGTTTTGTTACTTTTAATAATTAGTTTAATAATTTCAGATAATTCTTTGTCGATAATTTTCACCAATAAATCTCCTTTTTCTCTATCTGAGCCATCAAAATTTAATGCTTCCTTTAAATAATCTAAATACCCTAAAATAAGAATATCTTTTCCGCTTATAAATTGATTTTCTTGTGTATTTAAAAATGCTTTTAAAGCAGGTGTAAAAGCAGTATGTGCACCACCATTACCATAATTCATTCTTACACCAATATCTTCAGGAACACCAATAATAACAAACTTAGCTTTAGAATCTGTAAGCTTTTCAATTGATAAAATGGTTTGTGCATGTTCACCTAGTTTTGTTTCTCCTTCTCGGGGATTTACAAAATCTGTAATGTTTTTTTGAGAAAATAATTGTAACATAATTTTTAAGTGAGTTTATTAAATAAAAGTTTTATATATGAATTGTTACGATTTTATAAGTCTTATGTTTAAAATACATTAAATATTTTATAGCATAACTATTTCTTTTAGTTCTATTATTTTGTTGTAATTTTTATTAAAATTAATTTTGTCGTCTTTAACTATTTTAAATTTTACGCTTCTGATTAATTTGTATGTTATTATCTTTATTAGCAATAATAAAGGAGTATTTTTAAATAAATATAAGTAAACTTTTAATACTAAGATTTAATTTGTTTGAAGTGAATAAATATGTGTTCATAAGTCGAAAATAGTTAAAAAAAAGTTATTTTATGTTATACAAAACATAAAATAAATTAAGAAAATAATAAAGTATTTTCAAAATTAAAATGCTCTAAAATTAGGTCTGCTTGATAATGGAGAAAATGGCCAAGGAATTGCAATAAAAATAATAATTAGTACAATGGAAAACCACACTAACATTGTTTTAAATTTATCTTTATCACTTGTTTGTTTTTTTGTTATGGCAGAGCCAATTGTTAATAATACTATGGCAGTTGTCATCAAAACAATATGTATTAAACTGTAAAATGTTAATTCTAAGTTTTTTATAGCTAATTTAGTATTTGACCAAAAGTATTTTATAATAGCGCTTTGAGTGTAAAGGGTCATACCAATCATTAATTGAATATGGGCAAAAGTAGTTGTCCAATGCCGAAAAGCATTGTCTGTTTTTGAAAAAGCTTTATTAGTTATGTAACCAACTAGTGCCCGATAAATAGAAAAGAGCAAAAAAACTAATACAATCCAGCGAGTTATAGAATGCAGAGTTAATAAAGTTGAAAACATTTTATTTAAAGGTTTTATAAAAAGCAAAGTTATAATAAAAACATACTATCTGGTGCCTTTTTATTGTCTGTAATATTTAATTTTCTATGTTTTTAATTATTTTAAATAAAAGATATGCTTTCCATTCATTTTTTTCTAAAAAAAAACAAAAGAAAGTGTGCTTATAAAAGTATATTTAGACTAATCTACTTTTTTGATAAAGTATCTAATTAATTAGATTAAACCTTTTTTAATAAATAGTGTCAAAAAATAAAAACAATTATGGTTTATAGATTATTTGTAATATTTATTTTCTTTACAGTTTTAGGTTGTCAGTCTGATGAATCAATCAAATTGGATTCACTAGAAGAAGCTTTTTATTTTCCGCCAAATAATACGACTGATTGGGAAACTACACTACCCAATAAGTTAAATTGGAACTTGAATAAGTTGGAAGAATTAGAGCGTTTTCTTATTAATGAGAATACGAAATCTTTTATGGTATTGGTTGAAGGCAAAATTGTGGTAGAAGAATATTATAATGGACATACAGTTAATGATACTTGGCAATGGAACAGCGCAGGAAAAACTTTGGTTACAGCAACTACGGGTATTGCTCAAAAAAATGGATTAATTAATATTGAAGATAAAGTATCAGAATACCTAGGTGACGGATGGACGAACACAACAACTCAACAAGAAAATTTAATTACAATAAAAAATTTACTATCGATGACATCAGGACTAAATGATGAATCACAGTTAGTTGTTAAATCTAATTTAACTTATCTAGCTAATGCAGGAACAAGGTGGGCATATGCTAATGTATTTCAACGATTGATGAATATTATTGAAAAGACAAGTACTACAGATTTTGAAAATTATTTTAATAATGAATTACGTAACAAAATAGGTATGACAGGATCTTGGAATAATGGTTTTATCTATCGTATTTATAATAGCGATGCAAGGAGTATGGCTAGGTTTGGTTTATTAGCTTCTCAAAATGGAAAATGGGACGGAAAGCAAATTGTTAACGAAAACTTCTTTATAGAAAGTACAACAACATCTCAAAACATTAATCCATCTTATGGGTATTTATGGTGGCTAAACGGAAAAAACGAATATATGTTACCATCTTCTCAAACAAAGTTTACAGGCGAACTGGTTTTTAATGCTCCCAAAGATATGATTGCAGCTATGGGGAAAGATGGTCAACGCATTTACATCATACCTAGTAAGAATATCGTAATTATTAGAATGGGAGAGGCAACAGGATCTGGAAATAATTTTGCGCTGTCTTCCTTCGATACTATTTTTTGGGAGAAATTTAATGAAGTAGTTAATTAAAAATAAAGGTTAATAAAGTAATGGTTGTATTAATTTAGAAAAACAGAAATTAAAAGCCCTTTTGGGGCTTTTTTATTTATCAAGCATATAAATAGTATATACTATTATGAGTGTGCTATTAGTAACAAGTGGTGATTGTATTTAAACTGTTATAATAATGTTTTTAGTTGTTTTTGTTTATTCTAATAATTTTATACAGTCCTCATGATAATTTATCATGAATTAATTTTTTTAACTACTTTAGTGCTTATACAATGTAAAAAAAATAGAAAGAAAATAGTTTTCTGGGAATTGAATAAAAATAAATAAGAAATGAAAAAGGTAGTTTATCCATTAATGATTGTGGTATTTATAATGTTCGCAAATTCTTGCGGTAAAAAAATGACTTTTAAAGATCAGATAAAGAAAGATGTTCACGAAAAAATATCTAATGGTTATTGCGAAGCAAAAAAGGTAGCGAAAAATGCCAAAATTAAGAACCTTACTATAGGAGAAATAACGCCGATAGGAGATACAGGGATGATTGATGTTTCGTTAGAATTTGACGTTATTGATTCAGAGGGAGTAGAACAACACATAAAAGAAGCAATGCTCTATTTAGAAAAAGAAAATAAGAGTCGTAAAGTACTAGCTATTTTTTGTGATTATGACTATAGACATTAGAACTAACTACGAAATGGTAAAGAAAAATTAGAGTTTTAGTTACTAAAAATGATATTTCTTTATTTTAAATTAAGCAAAAACAAAAAAAAAGGAAAAGAATTAACAATATGGATGGATTAAGGATAATATTGCTAGGAGTTGGAATTATAATATTAATAATTAACTTTTTTATTAATTCAGGAAATTTGATTAAAATAATATCATATTGTTTTAAGACAAATACTATAGGAGAATATTGGGAATTATTCTTTAAAAGTTCTGTTAGTGGTAAAGCGATTATTTCATCTATTATTGGATTTGTGTTAGCAGTTATTGTTTTTATAATAATAACACCTTTTATTTTAGTGAAAAAATACCTTTATGGAAAAAAAATATCCACTCAACTTGAGGAAGGTTTATTTTTTGAATACGAAGATTTAAAATTTGATGAAAATATTTTTTATAATTCAAACATAAATAAAGTTTCTGGTTTACAAATAGATAAAATAAATGTAACGGGGAAAATTAGAATTGATGCTATAATGCTTATAAGTGACATAGATAAAATATGTAAAATACAAGACAAAGAGTTTACGTATTCGGTAATGGATAAAATAAAAATCAATGATACTAAAGAAGCTATAGTGCCTATAATTTTATCAATTGATGGAGAAAAATTTCCAACATATTTTATTTTTAACGAAACTCATAAAAAGCAATTTTCTAAAATTACCAATACCTTATATAACCAAGGATACAAGAAAAATATTTATTTTTCAACAATAAAAATGTAAGCAAAGAAATAAGGAGAAAATCATAAAAGTTATTCTTTAATTTTATACAATAAGATATCTTGATAAGTAAAGGCACAATAATTCTATTAATAGTTATTTCATTAATGCAAGTAAATGTAATTGCACAAACAAAGGTGAAAGAATTACCAATTCAGTTTGGAGAGACTTTTTTATTATCTAGTAATAAAAGAGCTGTAGTTAGAAGCAAAGATGAATGCCTAAAAATAGAAATAATAAATTTTATTGAAGAGTGGGGGTATGATGCACCACCAGAAGTTGAGAACCGTAATTATTATTCTGATGTACAATACACTTTAAGAATTTTAGTAAAAGATATTGAGAAAATGTATAGTTTTTACAGTTCCGATATTAAATATAAACATAAGTTTAGTCTTGATTTGGAGAATTATAAAATCCTTATCCTTTCTGATAAGTATACAAATACATCTGCATCAATTAAAATGAAAATCAATAGAATAGATTAACCTAATAAAAATTTTTTAGAGTATTAGCCACTTTTTAGCACATTAAAAAGTGGCTAATATTTTTTTATGAGTTTAAATAGTTTTTTAAATCATTGTAATTACTGATTTTAATAGCACTTTTTTCTTTATTTATTATAGATTTAATTTGTTCTGGTATAGCTACTTTAATTTTTAATGTATTTTCAACTACATCTAAAAACTTAACAGGATGAGCAGTTTCTAAAAAAATACATAAATCATTAGGATTCTCTTTTTGGTATTCTTTAGAACCTAAATATCCTACTGCTCCGTGTGGATCTGCAACATAGCCATTTTTTTTATAAATTAACTCCATAGCTTCACGAGTTTCTTTATCTGTAAAAGAGAATGATGAGAACGTATTTTTTAAAGCTTCAATATTGTTTGCAAATAATTCTTGAATACGTATAAAATTACTTGGATTTCCTACATCCATAGCATTTGAAATAGTTGCTTTTGAAGGCTTTGGTTCATACAATCCATTTATCAAATAATTAGGTACGGTATCATTTATATTTGTAGAAGCGACAAAGTGCTTGACAGGTAAACCTAATTTTTGTGCCATAATACCTGCGCAGATATTTCCGAAATTTCCGCTTGGTACTGAAAAAACAACTTCTTTTTGTTGCTTGTATACTTGTTTGTAAGCAAAGAAAAAATAAAACATTTGTGGTAACCAACGAGCTACATTAATAGAGTTGGCCGAAGTTAAAATAGGGTTGATTTCATTATCTAAAAATGCAGTTTTAACCATATCTTGACAATCATCGAAAACACCATCTACTTCTAAAGCGGTAATGTTTTGTCCGAGTGTAGTTAATTGTTTTTCTTGTATATCACTAACTTTTCCACTAGGATATAAAATAACAACATCTACACCTTTAACACCTAAAAAACCATCAGCTACCGCTCCTCCTGTATCTCCAGAAGTGGCAACTAATACAGTAACTTCATTGTCATTATTTCTGTTAAAATAACCTAAACAACGCGCCATAAATCGAGCACCAACATCTTTAAAAGCCATTGTAGGGCCGTGAAAGAGTTCTAAAGTACTTACATTTTCTTCTATTTCTACAACAGGAAAGTCAAATGATAAGGTTTCTGAAATAATTTTCTTTAATATTTCAGTAGGAATTTCATCGCCTACAAATTGTTTAATAGCTTCATAAGCTATCTCTTCGTTAGAATAGTTTCCGATATTATCAATGAAGTCTTTAGGTAATGGTGTAATGTTTTCAGGGAAGTACAAACCTCTATCTGGTGCTAACCCATTAACTACAGCCTCTTGGAAGCTTACGTTGGGTGATTTTTTATTAAGACTATAATAGTTCATTTTTGTGTTGTTTGTGTGTTGCATTGCAGTTAGCAATGTAGTTTTTTTATAATATTATTTTGTTTTTTATTGCCGAAGTAATTTCGATTCTAAACAAAAAATCATTTTATTTTGAATCTAAAATTCGAACACCTTCTGTATTTATTTTTGATGAAAACAAAGTGAAATCAATATTTTTATCAGCATACGCATTTTGTATAGCAGCTTGTACTTTTTTAGCAACTTCTTCTCCTTTGCATAGAGCAAAAATAGTTGGTCCCGATCCTGAAATTCCTGCACCTAAAGCACCAGCTTTAATAGCTTCACTTTTAACTAAATCAAAATGTGGAATTAAATGTTTACGAGCAGGTTCAACAATAACATCAGTTAAAGAATTACTTATCAGTTGATAATCACTGGTGTGTAAGCCACTTACTAATCCACCAACATTTGCCCATTGTGTAACTGCACTCTTTAAAGGTACGCTATCAGGTAAAACTTCACGAGCATCTTTGGTTTTTACTTCAATCTGCGGATGAATAGCAACCAGTTGTAATTCATCAGGTACTGGTAGTTTTATAATATCTAAAGGGTCGTAACTTCTAATAAGAACAAAACCACCATAAACAGCTGCTGCTACATTATCAGCTATTGGAGTACCACAAGCAGCTTCTTCACCTAACATAGAGAATTTTGTTAGTTCTAATGCTGAAAAAGGCTTGTTTAGTAATTCGTTTACACCAAAAGCAGCACCTGCTGAACTCGCGGCACTACTACCTAAACCACTACCTGGTGAAAAACCTTTGTGCATGGTTATTTTAACACCAAAATTAACAGGATGCTTTGCTAACATTGCTAAAGCTACTACACCAGCAGCATTTTCTGTAGGATTTAAACTTAAACCATCTGCACCTGTAATTTCTGTTATTTGCACTCCTTTTTCTGTAGTTTTAGTGAAGGTCATTTCATCACCCATCGTATCTACAGCGAATCCCATCGAATCAAATCCACAAGAAACATTAGCAACGGTTGCAGGAGCAAATATTTTTATATAATTCATTTTTTTACAATTAAAACAAGTAGGTTGCTGTATTAAAGCTTCCTTCTTGATATGATTTTTGTATAATTTTATACTATGGATGTTAATTGTTACCTATTCTAATTACGTCAGCAAAAATTCCTGAAGCTGTAACATCAGCACCTGCACCTGCACCTTTTATAATCAAAGGATTAACAGGGTATCTATCTGTAAAAAATAATACAATGTTATCACTTCCTTCTAAATTATAAAAAGGATGATCTGACGGGATGTGTTGTAAGCCAACTTTAGCTTTACCATCAGAAAATTCAGCTACATATTTTAAACGAGAATTTTTATCGTTAGCTTCTTTAAATATTTGTTGAAAATGAGCTTCAAATTCGGTTAAACTTGCGTAAAAATCATCATTATTAGTCGTATTTAAGCTTTTCTCAGGTAAGAAAGAGTTATTCTCAATATCTGATAATTCTAAATCATATCCACTTTCTCTAGCAAGAATTAATATTTTTCTAGCTACATCAATACCACTTAAATCAATTTTAGGATCTGGTTCGGTATATCCTTGTTTTTGAGCTTCACTAACGACATCATGAAAAGTTGATGAAGTATTAAAGTTGTTAAAAACAAAATTTAAGCTACCAGATAATACAGCTTGTATTTTATGAACTCTATCACCTGAAGCGATTAAGTTTTTTAGCGTGTCAATAATAGGTAAGCCTGCACCAACATTGGTCTCAAATAAAAACGGAGCATTGTATTTTCTAGATACTTTTTTTAGAGTTTTGTAATTTTCTAAATCAGAAGCACAAGCTATTTTATTACAGGTAACTACGGCAATATTAGTGCGTAAATATTTTTCATAAACTTCTGATACTTTTTGATTTGCTGTATTATCTACAAAAACAGAATTACGAAGGTTGTATGTTTTAGTTCTGTTAAAAAACTCATCTAAAGTTGTCGGTTTTCCATTTGCTAATAAATCTTTCCAATTAGTTAAATCGATTCCATCTGTATTAAAAGCCATTTTTTTTGAGTTAGCAATACCAACAACACGAATATTCATTTTTAAATGGTCTCTTAAGTATTGTTGCTGTTGATGTATTTGAGCTAAAAAACGTTCACCTACATTACCAACACCAGTAACAAATAAATTAAGTTGCTTTACTTTTTCTTCAAAGAATTGTTCATGTAATGTATTTAACCCTTTTTTAGCGTCGTTACTATCTATTACGGCCGATATATTTTTTTGAGAAGCTCCTTGAGCAATAGCTCTAATATTTACATTGTTTTTACCTAAAGCACTAAACATTTGTCCGCTTAAACCTTGATGGTTTTTCATATTATCACCTACTAAAGCTAAAATAGCAAGACCTTGTTCTACAATAACAGGTTTTACTTTTTTACGTTCAATTTCAATTTCAAAGGCATCATTAATTGCTTTAGTCGCTTTCTCTGCGTCTTCATCATAAATACCAACACAAATAGAATGTTCAGATGACGCTTGAGTAATTAATACAATATTAATGTCTTTATTTGAAAGCGTTTCAAATAAACGTTTAGAAACTCCAGAAACACCAACCATACCACTACCTTCTAAGGTTAATAAGGTAATATTTTCTATATGGCTAATTCCTTTTACAAGATTTAAACTTTTCGCTTCTTTGGTAATTAAAGTTCCTGTATTTTCTGGTTCAAAAGTGTTTTTAATTACGATAGGAATTTCTCTTTCTAATACAGGTTGTATAGTAGGAGGGTAGATTACCTTGGCTCCAAAATGAGAAAGTTCCATAGCTTCCTGATATGATATTTCTGGTATAGGAAAAGCTTGTTTTACAACACTTGGGTTTGCAGTAAACATTCCACTAACATCGGTCCATATTTGTAACTCATCAACATTTAAAGCTGCGGCGTAAATTGCAGCAGTATAATCAGAACCACCTCTACCTAAGGTTGTAGATAAACCATTTTCTGCTTTTGCTATAAAACCTGGTAAAACAGTAATTTGATGCAGGTTTTGATTAAAGTATTCTTGAATATTTTTATTCGTTAGTTTAAAATTTACTTGTGCTTTATCAAAAACATTAGATGTGCTAATAAGCTCTCTACTATCTTTATAAGTAGCATCTAAATTGTTCTTTGCTACTTCTGAGATTATATATGAAGAGAGTAATTCTCCAAACCCACTTATAGCTGCCATGGTTTTAGGAGTTACTTCTTTTAATAAAAAACACCCCTCTAATAGAGTTTGTAATTGACTAAATAAAGTATTCACTTTTTGCGAAACTTCATCTTGTGTATTTTTATTTACAAGATCATTAACAACTTGCAAGTGATGCTGTTTTACTTCTTTAAAAAGGTTGGTGTAATTAACTTCGTTGTTAGCAGCTTTATTTGCTGAAGCTATTAATTTATTGGTAGTTTTTCCAAATGCTGAAACAACTATTGCGACTTTTTCTTTAATAGCAGCATTAGATGCTATTTGAACTACTTTGGTAATGTTTTGACTGTTGGCTACAGATGAGCCTCCGAATTTTAAAACTTTCATTTTAAAAGGTATAAAAATAATTGATTATAGAATTTTAGTTGTTATTTATCTGTTTTCAAATCTTTTGAAAATATAAATAGGATGATTGGATTATATGTGTAAAGTAGACCCCTAAAGGGTAATAATAATTGTAATAGAAATAATTGTAGTGTACACAATAGCTGTCGTAAAGTTTACGATAGATAATGAGTTTATATTTCCTTTATTGTTTAACATTATTACGGCAAATGTAAACTTTTTTTTAAAACATTGTTGAATTTTTTAAAAAAATATAAATAAAGTAATAATTTGTAAGTAAATGCTAATTTGCTTTAAGGTATTTCCAATGGTTGTTTTCTTTACAAAAAGAAGAATTTTCATGTATAATGTCAATATTACCATTTTCCATAAAAAAAGCTTTGAACTCAACAGTACCAGTTAAATCAGTATAACAGCCTTTAGTTGTGTTAATTATTTCTAATTTAATCCATTCAACAGATTTAGTCCAAGTAAGAATTTCTTTTTTTTCTCTGTTAGAAGGGCGTGTAGTTGAATGATGACTTTCTTGTAGGTAATTAATATTTGCTAAAACAAAAGCACTGTACCTGGATCTCATTAAAGATTCAGCAGTTGTTACTGATTCAATATTTTGATGTGCATTTTTACAGCATTCATTATATGCTCTACTAGAATTACAAGGACATTGCATACGATTGTTATATTAGTTTAATAATTCTTTTTCTTTAGTTATTCTAAAACAACACTCTTTACCTATATACAAAGGGTTTCCATGTTTTTCAGACCAAAAACCATCTAAAATGTCTTTAGATATACATTTATAAACAACAACACCTTTGTAGGTATTGTAATCAATTCCTTGATAATTGAAGTTAATTACTAATATATTATCATTATAAAAACCCGTTCCGATTTGTTCTTGCTCATTATTAATAATCCATTTAGCAATGATTCTATTATTAACGTCAAGTTTTAAAGAAAGTATACCTTTATAAGTATGTTTTTCGGCATCTTGATTATTTCCAATAATATTATATTTTCCAACTAAGTCTTGAATTGTCATTTTCTTTAAAAAAACGTAAAATTACACTATTTTTATATACACAACAAAAGAGTATAATAAGAAGATCTTCCTATTTTCCTTGAACTTTATTAAAAGTGTTACTATATAAAATTTCTTTAAATAAGAAAACTATTCATCTACACTTAGATGCATTTTAACTATAGAAAAGATTAATTAAACATATGTAATTAATACCCTTTATATAAAAAGGTATTTTTATGGTAATAACCCCATTATTCTATATATTTTGAAAAAAAGACTAAACATTTTACTGATTGAAGATAACATTATTGAAATAATGAAAATGAAAAGAACTAATTCATCCTTAGAACTTAAGCATGATATTAGTGAAGCAAAAAATGGAGAAGAAGCACTTGAGATTTTAGAAGAAAAAAGTAGTTTACCTGATTTAATTTTACTAGATTTAAACATGCCAAAAATTAACGGTATAGAATTTTTAACAATATTAAAAAATAACGATGATTTAAAACACATTCCAACAGTGATTCTAACAACCTCAGATAATCAAAAAGATTTAGAAGAATGTTATAGAATTGGAGTTTCTGGTTATATTTTAAAACCTTTAAAATATGAAGACTATGTTGAAAAAATAGAAACAGTTTTATCTTATTGGAGCATGAATGAATTAAAAAAATATTAAATATGAAAGGCATAGTTTTTACTGAATTTTTAGACTTGGTAGAAGATAAATTTGGTTTAGAGATGGTAGATAAAATTATTTCTCAATCAACATTAGAATCTGAAGGTATATATACATCAATAGGAACTTACAGCTTTTCTGAAATGTTACAATTACTAGAAAATTTAAGTAAAAACACAGCTATATCTATAGATGATTTATTATTAGTGTATGCAGAGCATTTTTTTAGCGTTATAGAAAAGAGCTATCCAGGTCTTTTGGCAACTTATAAAGATCCTATAGAAATGCTAGCCTCTATTGAAGATCATATTCATATAGAGGTAAGAAAAATTTATCCAGAAGCAGAGCTACCTACTTTTGTAATTAAAGATAGAAAAGATAAATCATTAGTAATGATTTACAAGTCTAGTAGAGCTATGCATCATTTTGGTCTTGGTTTAATGAATAAAACATTTGAACACTTTAATGCTACGGCAACAATTGTTTTAGAAAAAATAAAAGAAGATGGTACTGAAGTAAAATTTGTTATTAATCAAGATTAATGAGTCAGAACAAAATTGATATACTAGAAAGAGCTCTAAAAAGAGAGAAAGCTGCAAGAAAAATAGCTGAAAAAATATTAGAAGATAAGTCTAGAGATTTGTATTCAATATCTGAAGAATTAAAAGAAACAAATTTAAAACTCGAAGGATTATTAAAAGAAAAATCATCACAATTAAAAGGAGTCTTTGATAATATCAATGACTCTTATATAATAATGGACTTAACAGGTAATGTTCTTAAAATGAATGATACAGCTGTTAAGTTTTTTGGGTATGATATTTCAAAAGAAAAATTAAATGTAGTAAATCTTATTTATCCAGAAGATAGTGTTTATGCTTTTGAATCTTTTAATGCATTGTATCAAACAGGATCCTTTTCAAATTATACTGCTAGAGTTTTAACTAAAGAGAAAGAGGTTAAATGGGTTCAAATAAACGCTAGTTTAATATATGATAAAAAAGGTAAAAAAATTGCAGCCCAAGGAATAATTAGAAATATAACAGAGTCAAAAAAAACGACTGAACTAATAGAAGAACAAAAAAAAGAGTTAGATGTAATTGTAGAGAATTCATCATTAGGAATAACACTTACAGAACAAGGTCGTTTTTTGAAAACCAATAGTGTTTTTCAAAATTTTCTAGGGTATTCACAAGAAGAACTTTTACAATTAACAATTAAAAACGTTTGTTTTAAAGAAGATTTTCAATTATCTAAAGAGCATTTTGAAAAAATGGATAGCGGAATAATTGATAATTTTGTTATAAATAAAAGGTACAAAAGAAAAAATGATTCTGTTTTATGGACTAAAACAAATGTAAATGCTGTAAGAGATTCTTATGGTAAAATAAAGTATCATGTAACACTTATTGAAGATATTACGTTAAAAAGAGAAAGAACATTAATTATTGACATGATAAATGATCTTGCTAAATCTATATTAGGAAGAGATAATATTTATGAAATAGCATCGGAAGTAACTAAAATAATAGCGAAGTATTTAGAGTCTAAAGATTGTGTGATTTATTTAGTAAACCACAATAATAATAAATTAGAACAAATAGCTTCTTATAGATTAAAAGTAAATAGAGAAATTATAAACGAATATACTTTACCTATTGGTAAAGGAATTGTAGGAAGTGTTGCAAAATCAGGAAAAGGAGAAATTGTTAATGATACTTCTAAAGATGATAGGTATATCATAGAAGATGAAAGACGTTTCTCTGAAATATCAGTACCAATAATAAGTGAAGGTAAGGTTATAGGTGTTATAGATTCTGAGCATAAAGAAAAAAATCATTACAGAGAAAAACATTTAGAAACATTAGAAAATATTGCTAGTTTAGTTTCTATGCAGTTTAAAAGTGCAATAAATATAAAAGAAAGAAAAATAATAGAATTAAAAAATATTAAACTTTTAAATCAATTAGAAAGAAGTAATGATGAGTTACATGAATATGCACATATTGTTTCTCATGATTTAAAATCTCCGTTAAGAAGTATCGACGCTTTAGTTTCTTGGATTAAAGCAGATAATGAAGGTAAACTTGATAAGCCAACACTTGATAATTTTGATTTAATTGGTACTACACTTGAAACTATGGAAAAGTTAATTTCTAATGTTTTAGAATACTCTAGTGCTGGTTCAGAAACAAAA
Organism: Tenacibaculum ovolyticum DSM 18103; assembly: GCF_000430545.1. Lineage (GTDB taxonomy): Bacteria > Bacteroidota > Bacteroidia > Flavobacteriales > Flavobacteriaceae > Polaribacter > Polaribacter ovolyticus. The sequence continues at coordinate 438,424 of NZ_KE387163.1, read as the reverse complement.
GAAAAAGAAGAAGTTGATTTAAATATTACTTTAAATGATCTAAAAAAAATATTATTTATACCTGAAAATATATCAATTAATATATTAAATAAACTACCTACAGTTAAAGGAGATAAAACTAAGTTTCAACAATTGTTTCAGAATTTTCTAAGTAATGCTATTAAGTTTAGTGATAAAGAATTTGGCATTATAGAGATAGATTACAGTGAAAAGAAAACTTTTCATCAGTTTTCTATAAAAGATAATGGAATTGGAATCGAAAAAAAATATCATGATAAAATTTTTCAAGTATTTCACTCATTAAATAAACGAAAAGACTCCACAGGTATTGGATTATCTATTGTTAAAAAAATAATTGATTTAAACGAGGGAGATATTTGGTTAGAAAGTGAACCTAATAAAGGAACTACTTTTTACTTTACTATAAAAAAAGAATTAAATGAAAACATTACAACTTAAAAGAAAAAATAATTCTGATTGGAAATATTTATCAGAAGAAATAAAACTTAAAGAACCTCTGGTTTTAGTTTTTGGGAATAGATTTTTATTAGAAAGTGAGACTATTTATGAAGAGATAAGAACTATTTTTAAAGACGGTCATATTGTATTTGGCTCTTCTTGTGGAGACATTTCTTCAGAATCTATTGATGAAAATACTATAACTATCACAGCTATTGAATTTGAGAAAAGTAATTTTGTAATAAAGACTACCAATTTTTTAGATTCAAGTTTAGATTCAAAAATAGATAGTTTTTTAGTTGGTAAAGAATTAATTAATCAATTTTCAGAAGAAGGATTAAAGCATGTATTTATTATTTCAGAAGGAAGTTTTATAAATGGTAGTCAATTAACAAAAGGAATGAATTCAGCTACTAATGATAATTTGTTAATTACAGGTGCTTTATGTGGTGATGATGCACGGTTTGAGAAAACGATATCGTCTTATAATGAGAACCCTAAACCTGGAGAAATAGTTGCGATAGGTTTATATGGAGAATCTTTAGAAGTAACTTTTTCTATTAATGGAGGTTGGACACCTTTTGGTCCAGAAAGAATAGTAACAAAATCTAAAGGAAATATTTTATATGAACTAGATAACTTATTAGCATTAGATTTATACAAAAAATATTTAGGAGAGAACTCTAAAGAATTACCAGGAGCAGCTTTATTATATCCGTTAAAAGTAAAATCTACAAATGATAAACAGTCTATTGTTAGAACAATTTTAAATATTAATGAAGAGGATAATTCAATGATATTAGCAGGAGATATTTTTGAAAATTCTAAAGTACAGTTAATGATGACTAATGTAGATAATATTGTTAATGCAGCAGAAATAGCAGCTATAAATGCAAATGAATTGAGACAGAATAAACCACAATTGGCAATTTTAGTTAGTTGTATTGGTAGAAAACTAGTGTTAGATCAAAGAGTAGAAGAAGAGGTAGAAGAGGTAATAGAGGTTATTGGTAATCAAACCACCTTTTGCGGGTTTTATTCTTATGGAGAGATAGCCCCGTTTAATGGAGAAAATAATTGTCAATTACATAATCAAACAATGACTGTAACGCTAATTAGCGAATAATGAACTCACTTTTAAAAAGACAAATTAGAAAGTATTTACCTGAAGAATTGTTATCAGATAAAAAGTTAGAAACTTTTTTAGATGCTATAGATAAGTCTTACAAGACATCAGAAAATCAATTTGCAATGTTGCAAAGAGCTACAGCGATAAGTTCTGAAGAACTTTTTGATGCAAATGAAAAATTAAAGGAAGAAACTAATTCTCAAAGAAAAGTTATAGAAAAACTTAAAAGTGTAATTGATACTCTTAAGTTTTACGATTTAGAACAAGATAAGCCTATAGAAAATTCAGATTCATTAAAATTAGTTGATTTTATAGATAATCAAACGAAAGAGATTATTAAAATAAATAAACAAAAAGATTCATTATTAAAAAGTTTGGAACAACAGAATCAGGAGTTAAATGATTATACTCATATGATTTCTCATGATTTAAAAACACCAATACAAAATATAGAAGCTTTGTCTGTTTGGCTTAGGGAAGATTATGGTAAGGTGTTAGATAATGAAGGGAAAGACAGAATAGAACTAATAAGAGAGAATACTCAGAAAATTGATACTTTAGTAAGAGCAATTCATAAGTATTCTACTATTGATAAAGAAGAACATAAACGATCTAATTTAGATTTAGATAAATTATTAAAAACGATTAAAAAAGAATTAAACTTACCTGATAATATAAATATAGATATTCCTAAAAAGTTACCGAACATAAAGGGAGACGAGAACAGAATAGAGCAATTGTTTTTAAATTTAATTGATAATTCAATTAAATTTAATGACAAAAAGAATATAAAAATAGAAATAGGTTTTTCAGAAGATGCTGATTTTTGGAAATTTTATATAAAAGATAACGGAAAAGGTATTGAAGAAAAATACTTTCAGAAAATTTTCATAGCTTTTTCTAAATTAGAGAATGATTACAAATCTGCAGGAATAGGATTATCTATTGTTAAAAAAATTATAGACCTTTATAAAGGTAATATTTGGATAGAATCTCAATTAAAATTAGGTTCTACCTTTCATTTTACAATAAAAAAATAATTATGGAAAAACCTAATTTAGAGTATGTTGCTAAGTTAGCAAATGGAGACGAATCAGTAAGTAAAATGCTTATAGATGTTATTAAAACTGAATTTCCTGAAGAGAAAAAAGACTATTATGACAGTTTAAAAAATAAGGAGTTTAAAAAAATAGAAGAAAATGTTCATAGACTTAAACATAAAATTAGTATTTTAGGACTTGAAAAAAGTTATAAAATAGCTAATGAATTTGAACATAATCTAAGAGAACTTAATTTAGATAAGGTTGAAGATTTTGAGAAAATTTTAATAGTTATTTCGGAATATTTGAAAACTATTTAAGATTATGAATTGTATTATTGTAGATGACGAAAAAACAGCAAGAGTTATTATTAAAACTCTTTGCAATCAAATAAGCTCTTTAAAGGTGGTTGATGAATTTTCTAATGCAATGGATGCAATAAAGTTTTTGAACTCGAATGATATAGATCTTATTTTTCTAGATATTCACATGCCAAGCTTTAATGGTTTAGATTTTATTAAAACGCTTAAAAATCCTCCAAAAATAATTTTAACTACTTCAGACCCTAAGTTTGCTATAGAAGCTTTTGAATATGATTTTATTGTAGATTATTTATTGAAGCCAGTTGAGTTTCCTCGATTTGAAAAGGCAATTAAGAAAGCTCAAAAACATAAAAGTGAAAAGGCTTCAGAAATAATTTCAGAAAACACAAATGATTTTTATGTAAATATAGATAGGCGACTTATAAAAATTGATTTACCAAGTATTTATCTTATAGAAGCCAAAGGGGATTATATTAATATAAAAACTGAGAATAAAAATTACGTTGTGCATTCTACTTTAAAAAAGATAGAAGAAAAATTACCAGAATCATTATTTCTTAAAATACACCGTTCATATATTATTAATGTTAAAAAAATTATTGATATTGAAGATAATAGTGTGCTTATAAAAAGGGAAGTTATTCCAGTAAGTCGTTCTAACAGGCCAGAATTAATGAAACGTTTAAATTTATTATAATATAAACGTTATAAAATTACAACTCATCTATAAATCAGTTGTTTATAACGAAAAAAAAGTAGTTTTTAAAAGAAATTTCTTAAATTGATGGTATAAAACAATATCATGAAAAGAAAAACTACTAACTCGACCCCCAATTTATTATTATTACTACTACTCTTATTCAGTATAGCATTAAATGCACAAAATACTCCTTTTAATTGTGTTTATGATGCATACTTATTCCAATATAACGATGTGTATTCTATTGATTTAGCATCGGGTAACTCTTATCTTGTAGCAGAAGATGTTACTCCAGGAAGTATAAATGCAGCTGCTTATAACCCCGCGGATGGTTTTATATGGGGTTCATTAAGTTCTCCAGCCAAAACAATAGTACGAATTGGAAATGATTTTTCAACAACAACCTTTTATATAGATGAATTACCTAGTAATAATAGATATGTTGGAGACATAAGTGCTACAGGTGTTTATTACCTTAAAGGAGGAGGAACAACTTACTATAAAATAGATCTAGATCCGAATTCAGCAACATATAGTCAACATTTAGCAACAGAAAGTCTATCTCAAAATATAAGTATTCATGACTGGGCTTTTAACGCAGTTGACGGTAATTTATACACTGTTGAAAAGAATTCTAATATACTATATCGTATTAACCCAACAACGAGTATTGTTGAGTCGTTAGGGGAAGTACCAATATTATCAGGCTTGGATTATACGTACGGTGCAGTTTATTTTGATGCTTCAGGAAGATTTTATGTATCAGCAAACCAAACAGGTACAATCTATGTTATACAAAGTGTTCAAGATTTAAGTCCTTCAGATGATATGGATTCAAACTTATTTGCTTTTGGACCATCGAGTGCGAGTAATGACGGAGCGCGTTGTCCTACGGCACCAGTACTTCAAGAAATTTGTGATAACGGAATAGATGATGATGGTGATGGGTTAATTGATTGTGAGGACCCTTCATGTTCAGGTTATGGAGAGTGTGATGTTATTTTACCACCAACTTCAGGAGGAAATGAAGGAGGTTTAGAAAGTAACAGTCGATTATCAGAGCTTATAAATAAAAGAAATTATAATCGTACAAAAATCAATTATAAATTTGATCGTAGTAAAGCAGCTAGAGTTATAAAAACGAAGGACTATAAAAGAAAAAAAGCAACAGGTTTTGAGTTAAAAGACTTTATACCTTTAGGAATTATAAATGAAGATGTAACAATTGAATCTACACCTTTAGATTTAGTAGCAATAACAAATGCAACAGCTATTTATGCAGTAGATTATATGAAAAGTGGAACTGCTATAGCGTCAATTATGGCTTTAAAAACAGAAAACGGTGTATATGAGCACACTAAATATATTTGTGATCGTTTGCTTGGAGCACAATTAATCTCTGTGTCAACAATAGAAATAAATGGACAGCAGTTTATTAAATCTTTAATTAAAAATGCCGATAATACAGTAGAGTTTGTATTAAGTCTTTCAGCAAAGGTTGTAAACAGCGAAACCAATTTCGAAATAGAAAGTCATTGGAATTTAGATAAGTATGAAGCAGATGTTACTTTTTATAATTTTCAAATATGGTCAAATTCTTTAGATGATTTATATTCATTAGGTAAAGAAGTGGTAAGTTTATTAAATATAGAAAAACCAATTTCTACTTATAAAATTTCAACGCCCCCTACAGTATTTGTAAGAAAAGGGAAGTATAATAATGGTTCATTAGATTTACAAGTAGTAAATACTAATGCAAGTGAAAATGTAAATTTCGATGCTGGTTATAGAATAACAGAAACAAGTGATTTTAAGAACTCAACATCAACAATCGATTTAAGCAAAGAATATATAACAAATTTACAAGTACCAACAGGAAACTTATTTGATATTGGTTTTAGAATTGGTGATGGTATTGCTACTCCAGATGATTTATTCATGTCAGACGGTCCTTGGGGTGTAGATGATTCTGAAACATCTACATCAATAACAAGTTATAAAATATTACCTAATGATTTTATATTTGAGGATAATGAATTTCCAATAGAACGAAATGTTCAACTGTCAGCAACAACAAGTACTTATTTTGCAGCATACAGAGCTTTAACACCTCGTTTTAAACCAGTAGATTTAACAGATTACAATAGTTTTAAATTAAAAGCTAGAGGGACTGGAAATTTAGAAATTACGTTTGTAAAGAAAAGCATTTCTTCATTTGATGAGCAATACAAATCAACCATTGTATTAAATAATTCTTTAGAGAGTTATGTAATACCATTTAAAGATTTTAAATCATCAAAAGGAAATGAATTAGTATTAGATGATGTAGTAACAATTGTATTTACCATGACATCTAAAGATGGTAGTAGTGTAACTAAAGAAATGAACTTGTCTGATATTCGCTTTTCTAAAGAAGAAAAACCATCAGTAGTAATAGTAGGAAATGAAAATAATGTGATTATAGCTCCAAACCCAATGACGGCACAAAGTAGTTTTCATTTTAATGCAAAAGAGGAAGAAAACTTAAAGTTTGCTGTATATGACCAATTAGGAAAATTAGTATATAAAATAGATTTTAAAACCAAGATAGGTGAAAATAAAATAATTTTAAATAGAGAATCATTAAAAGCAGGGTTATATTTTTGTAAATTAATAAGTCAAAAATTACCTTACAAGAATGTTAAGTTATTGATTCATTAAAAATAATTATCTAATTAGAACAAAATATATTTCACTTTTAAAATTGGTTTTCAACTAATTTTAAAAGTGAAATTTTAATGTATGATATAGGAAGTTCTTGAGGGATTATTTATAAAACATAATAGGAAATAATAATTGATGCCTTTTTGTTTAAAATCAAGTATATAAAGCTTTATTATTAAGTAATATTTATTGTTTTTTAAAAATAGATTTTGCTTAAACATAAGATGTTTGCATTTCACCTATTTTTAATTACCATATAACTAGTAATTTAAGTTTGTTTTTAATAAGTGATTAAATTTATAGTATAAACACTAAATACATATACTATGAAAAAATTATTATTTTTATTAGTTATAGCAACAACGACTATTTATGCTCAGAACTATCAATACTTAGGGTCTTATACATCAAACGGAACTCCTCTTTATTTAGAAAGTCCTGGAGATGATGTATCAGTAGAAACACTAGAAATGATTAGTAATTCTCTTCCTGAGAGTTATCCCGTGCCAGATTATAATCCACATTATATATCTTCTGGTTACGACACAGATTTGTCAATTACAGAAGAAGCAGAAGTGTACGTAACTTTTGTTAGTGAAGGAGCAGGTTATAGAAATGTATTAGGTTTTTATACTTATGATGCTAATAACCCACCAGCAACAGCGCCAGCAGCAGAAGATATAACAATTATATTTCCAAATGCATCTGCTTTAGGAAGTGGAGGAGGTCTTCAGGTTGGAGATAAGGTGAAGATAGGAACTTTTCCTGCCGGAACAGGAATTGGCTGGGTATTGTTAGCAAATGCATGGAGTGCTAATTATAGTACGGTTATGGATGGGTATTGGAAGGTATATTCAAATCCAGATTATAACCCAGAAGCAGATGTAAATTTAAGAAATCATAATGTATTATTAAATGATCCAGATAATGAGAGAATAATTTTAGGATTTGAAGACATTAGACGTGATTATGGTTCTTGTGATAATGATTTTAACGACGCCGTTTTTTATATAACAGCAAGTCCATACTCAGCAATAACAGCTACAAATTTTGTAGATATATCTAGTGCAACAAATGTAACATCAGCATTCGATGGAGGATTAGAGAGTAATGGTAAATTGGCAAATTTAATTGCACAAAGAAATTTTAAACGTAAGAAAAATGGTAAATTATTTAATAAAAAAAGGTTACAAAAAAGATATAAAAAGAAAACTAAATTATTATCAAAAGGGGTAAACCCATCTACCATAGAAGCTTTTTTACCAGTTACAGGAATGTACGGTACAGAAAATGCATTTGTATCTACGCCAAAAGATTTATTAGGGATTACAAATGCAAAGGAAATATTCTCGGTTGATTTATATACTGGAGAAGAGAGAATCTCAGCGGTTTTGGCAACAGCAACAGAAGGAGATGTTTATGATCATTCAAAAGAAATATGCGATCGATTAAATAATTCGGTTTTAGAAGATGTAAGAACAGTAACCGTTAGAGGGCATCAAGTAATAAGTTCTAAAATAAAAAGAGCTACAGGTGAAGTAGAATACACATTAGGTTTTTCAATTAAATTAGGAGATACCGAAAACGAATTATTTAGCTTTTGGAATATAGAACAATATCCGAGTGGAAATTATTATAATTTCCAGGTATGGGGAAGCTCTTTCTCTCAAGTTTTTACACTTAGTAACCATATTTTAGATACGTTTAAATCAATTAAACCATTAAAAAGCTCTTCATTAGAAGATGTAGTACCACCAGTATTTGTTAGTTCTGGTTACTACAAAAATGGAAACATACATTTAAACATTATTAATAAAACAAAAGCAAGTTCTTTAAATTTTGAAGCTGTTTTAGCTAGAACAGAAGTTTCAGATAGAATAAATATGTCAGAAGTTGTTAATTTAACAGGTGAATGGAATGAAACTATAATTATTCCTACAGGTCAATTATTTGATATAGGACTTTCTTTAAGTACAAATACTTCAAAACAACAAGATGCATTGTATTTAGCTGATGGGCCTTGGGGAATTGATTATTTAGAAGAAAATGTAAGTGTAAATTCTTTTAATATTGAAAATAATGATAAAGATAATAGTGAAGATATTTATCAAATAGAAAGAGAGCCAACAGTAAGTGGGGAAATAAAAGGAACTATTAATTTGTTTAGACATGTATTAGGGGGAGACCAAACATTAGATGTGTCAGATTATGAATCAATTCAGTTTAAAATTCAAAATACAAAACCAGTAGAAGTTATATTAGTTCAAGACGGAATAACTGATTGGGATAATCGTTTAAGAATAACAATACCAGCAAATGACAATGAAATATTATACACTATTTCTTTTAATGATTTTCTTGATAAAAATGGAAACCCTGGAGAAATTACAGATATAAAAACAATTGTTTTCTCATTACAAGGAGATTACGCTACGTATGTTCCATTTACAATAGCAGTTAATGATGTTGCTTTTGGATTGAAAGCAAATCAGTTTGATGAAAATTTAGTAGAAAAAAATAAAATTTTGGCAATACCGAATCCAATAAACAGTTCTGGGAATATTTACTTTACAGCAGATCAAAATGAAGAAGTTAAGTTGAACATATATAATTACTTAGGGCAGTTAGTGTATAAAACTAATTATTCAACAGAAATTGGTAGTAATTTAATACCTGTTAGTAGAGAAAATCTAACTTCTGGAATGTATATATGTAAAATAATAAGCAATAATAAAAAGTATAATTCTTTAAAATTACTTATTAATTAACTCGGTAAGTTGAAAGAATAAAAGTTAGAGCAAAAGTTAATTTTTTTGCTCTAACTTTTTAAAGAAAGGTTTTTTAAGAAAATACCATTTAAATTGTAAACCTACTTCTGTAAAAGTAAAGCCATTGTTTACGGCAGTAGCTGTTGCTGAGGCTATATTACTTTGAGTACCATAAATGTTTAATAAACTACGTTCTGAGAATTTATAACCTAATTTTGTTTGTACTCTATAAGTACTTTGTTTTTTGCCTTCTTCAATATATTGAAAACCAGTTGCAGCAGTTAATTCATAAAACCATTCTTTATTTTTAGCAATAGTCTCATCTTTTATAATGTTAAAAAAAACTTCTATTGCGTTAAATTTACTAGGGCTAAAGTAAATTGAAGGAACTTGATTTTTAAAAGAGATGTTCTGGTAGTTAATACCGGCTTTTAAAGAAGGTTTTTCTAAAATATTGTAATATAATGAGGTGAAAAGTAAGTTTCGGGTATTATTATCGTTTTGAGAAGTGTAGTAATATTGCGTATACCACCCTAAATTAAAATTTGTATTTAAACTATAATTTACTAAAAAATTATTTTGAACAATTTGTCTATCTAACAAGTCAGCATTAAAATTCTGAATTTCTCTTTTATATCCTAATTCTAAATTTTGAAGTTTAAAAGGCTTTATACTTAATGATAAATCTGTTAGTAATTCCTTATAGTTTTTCGATTCAGTATTAGAAGCAGTAATCCCTAAACTACCTTTAAAAGTTAAATTGTTTAATAGTTGATATGATAACCCTAATAAAAAATTATTAGAGTGTGCATTTACATTGGTAACAGTATTTGCAGTTGTTCTGTAGCTATAATTACCTAATAGTTTGAACTTTGTTGTAAATGAAAACTCAGAATTGGCAGCGTATAAATGTGTTTCGTTATTTCCATTATCAAAAGAATAAGAGCTTTTTACCTTTACAAAAGGAGTAAAACTTCTATCTAATTTTTTGATAAAATTAGTCGCATCTTTTTGATTTTTATAAAAAGATAACGTCTTTTCAGCACTTTTATAAGCATTAACAAAATATCCTGAAGCTTTTAATGCATTTGCTTTTCCTAAATTTCCATCAAAAGAAGCACTATCTTTCTTTAAAATTAAATTATAATCAGCGACACTTTTTTTAAAATCACTTTTGTAAATGTTTAAAGTAGCTCTTAATGATAATATCCAACTTTCTGGATTTTTATTGTTTAACATTAAAGTGTTAATTTCTTTTTTAGCTAAGGAGTATTTTTTATTCCAAATTAAAGCTTGTATAAAACGTTCTTTTGTTTGATTTTTGATACTTGTATTTGTTGTCGCATTTAAAAGGTTAATTGCTTTTTTGCTAATTTCTAATGCTTTTTTATTGTCACTATCAAGATGATAAGCTAGAGAAATTCCATTTAAAGATAATAATTTGTTCTCTGGAGTTTCACCAATAGTTTTGTATGTCTTTTTAGCTTTATCTATTTGGTTTGAGATTAAGTATAGATTAGCTAAGTTTAATAAAGTTTCTTTATCGTTTTTAAAGTCCTTAAAATTTTCTTTTAATATTTTTTCAGCTTCAAGATAGTTTTGAGTATTAACTTTGTTATTAGCCAACCCCAAACGCATGTATTTTTTAGAAATTAAAGCATTTTTATTTTTAGGTAAAACAGTTAAAGCTTTATCAACGTAAATAATAGCTTTGTCGTATTCTTTTAAATTAGATAATGTATTGGCATAGCCTAATAGAGTAGGAAAGCTTTTGTTATTTTCTTCTAGAAGAGTTTTATAATACTTTTTAGCTTTTTTATATTTTTTATTCCAAAGTAAAGATTCAGCATAATTTAATTTTACTTCAAAATCTGTAGGGAAATCTTTTAAAAGATTTGTAAATAAAGAAACTGCTTTTTCAGCATTCCCATTTAAACCAATGGCTCTACCGTAACAAAGTCTTGCTGTTTTATTTTTTGGATATGATTTTAAAACAACCATAAAAAAGGTTTCAGCTTGTTCGTATTTACCAGTCTCTAAATAAGTAAAACCTTCTTTCATATTCTGAGAATACATAGAAGCGGTAATAAGAAATAAAAACAGAAGTATAATTTTTTTAATTTTCATATTTTTTTGTTGTTGTATGCAAGTTAAGGAATAGCATCCATACATTGAACGATATAAAATGGTTTTTCATCGATAACATATACTTTTTTAGTAGTTTAAGTATGATATTTGTAATGTAACTAATCATTAAACTATAAAATTATGGCTTTACAAATCTCACAAAAAAAAGGAAAATTTTATTTAAACGGTAAACTAAATACCACAACCTCTAGATTTTTTATTGTTTATTTTGAACATAATTTACAGCATTGTAAAGATGTAACTATAAATATTGATAATGTAAAAGAAATAAGTAAAGAAGGTTTAGATGCAATAAGTACACTAACAGCTATTGCCTTAAAAGAAGATAAATTATTTTCAGTTACAGGTTATGGATGTAAAGAAATTTATGATCATTTTAATGAAATTAATGTAGCATAATCAGTTAAATAAAAATTAAGATATTTTTTTTCTAAAAAAAATATTCTTAAAATATTATTTAGCACCAACACAATTCTTTTAATGAAAAAATAAGAAAACTCATTTTTCTATATGTTAAAATATATCCCCAAATAAATAAAAAAAATAAAACACTTATGTTTTATTTTTTTTTTGTTACTTACATTTTGAATTTGATATTCAGTTATTTAAAAATTTTCACAAAACAATTATTGGTTTATAAAATAACAAAATACATAATGTTATTTGTGAGTTATTAAAAATAAATAAACTGAGTTAGAAAAAATAATTTTGAAGAGATACGTATATTAAATTAAGAAAAAGATGCCAAAAGTTTTAAAGTATAAAATTTCGTCAGAACAATTGTTTATGATAAGTGTTTTACTTGTAAATGGAGGTAATTATTTATATAATTTACTATTAGGTAGGTTTTTAGGGCCTGAGAAATTTGCTGATGCAGCCATTATGGTCACTTTTTTATTAGTACTTTCTTTTGTAGCAATGACTTTTCAGTTGGTAACAGCAAAATTTTCAGTAATTTTTGAAGGATTAGTTTTTAAAAAATTTATACTAAAAGTTTATAAAAACGCTTTTATTACAAGTATATTTTTAGGATTGTTAATTATTGTTTTTTCTAAAGAATTACAATATTTTTTCAGAACAACTTCCTATAGTATGTTTGTTATATTTGGTTTAGGAGTTCCTCTTTATTTTTTAATGAGTGTAAATAGAGGAATTTTTCAAGGTAAAAAACGGTTAACATCATTATCAATTACTTATCAGCTAGAAATGATAAGTCGTTTATTAATTACTTTCGGATTATTGTATTTTTTTAATATTGAATCATCAATATTAATAGCCATAGGAATTTTAGGGTCTTTTGTATTTGGTTTAATACCATTTAGTTATAAAATTATTTCATTTTCTAAAAAAACACCATTAGATAGTTCTCATAAAAAAATGGTTCGCAATTTTTTTATAATTACAGCATTTTATGAATTAACACAAATTATTATAAATAACAGTGATATTTTACTAGTAAAACATTATTTCGAATCTTATGATGCAGGTTTATATGCTTCTTTAGCATTAATTGGTAGAGTTGTTTATTTTATAGCTTGGATGTTTGTAATGTTATTATTACCGACTGTTGTTGAATTAAAAAAAGAAGGAAAACCGACATTACCTATTCTATTAAAATATGTTGGTTATATTTCTATTATTGCAACTTTAATTATCGTTGCTAGCTTTATTTTTCCAGAACAAATTATAACTATATTATTTGGTAGTGATTACTTTGAAATTGCACCATTATTATGGAAGTACGCTTTAGCTACAGGCGTTTTTGCAATTTCGAATATTTTTGCTTATTATTATTTGTCATTAGATAAGTATATCCCAGTAATTGTTTCTGGTATTTTTGGAATGTTACAAATAATTTTAATAATTTTATTTCATAAAACCTTAGAGCAAGTGGTACATATGCAAATATTTGCTATGATTTTATTACTACTTATTCAACTAAGCTTCTTTTTCTTAAAGGATAATACTATATTAATAAAACAAAATATTTAAATCTTTTCCCTTCAACTATGTATAGTTGTATTATAAACTATAATTAAAAAAGAATAGCCATGAAATTAGCAATTGTAACAGCATACCCACCAAGTAAAGTAACATTAAATGAATATGCTTATTATTTAACAAAGCATTTTAGACAACATGAAAGAATAACAGAATTAATTTTATTAACTGATGTTACAACAGGCGCAAAGGATATTGAATTTACAGAAGAGGGGTGTAAAATAACAGTTAAAGAATGTTGGAAATTTAATAGTTATAAAACGATACGATCGGTTAATAAAGCAGTAAAACAAACGAAACCAGATGCTGTATTGTTTAATTTACAGTTTATGAAGTTTGGAGATAAAAAAATAGCAGCAGCTTTGGGGCTACTATTGCCCTTAGTTTGTAGGATGAAAAAAATACCAACGATAGTATTATTGCATAATATTTTAGAGCAGGTAGATTTAAAAAGTGCAGGATTTACAGAAAATAAAGTAGCTCAAAAAATATATAATTTTATAGGAACGACTTTAACAAAGTTAATTTTAAAAGCAGATTTAGTTGCCGTAACAATGCATAAATATGTTACAACATTAGAAAATAAATATAAAGTTAGTAATGTAAAAATGATTCCGCATGGAACATTTGAAATCCCAGATAAACCTGAAGGGGATTTACCTGAAGGAGCTTTAAAAATTATGACATTTGGTAAGTTTGGTACCTATAAAAAGGTAGAAAATATGATTGAAGCTGTCGTGGAAATTAGAAAAAAAACAGGTTTAGATTTAGAAATTGTAATTGCTGGTACCGATAATCCAAATGTAAAGGGCTATTTAGCAGAAGTAGCTGAAAAATATAAACAAACACCTCAATTAACATTTACAGGCTATGTTGAAGAAAGTGATGTAGCAAGAATCTTTAATGAAAGCGCAGTAGTTGTTTTTCCATATACGTCAACAACAGGTAGTTCAGGAGTTTTACACCAAGCAGGAAGTTATGCAAAAGCTGTTGTTATGCCAAATTTAGGAGATTTAAAAACTTTAATAGAAGATGAAGGGTATAAAGGAGAGTATTTTGAACCAACAAGTATAACAAGTTTAGCAAGTGCTATTGAAAAAATAGTAACAAATGATAATCATAGAAAGTATTTAGAAGATGCTAATTATAAAGCAGCAACGGCATACCCAATGAAAAAAATAACAAAAATTTATATAGATGAGTTTGAAAAAATTATAAATAAAAAAGTTAAAGTATAGATATAAACTATTTAGAACCTGAAATATATTTAAAAGCAGCTTTTTTCTTACCAGATTTAGTAATAAAACCGAATTTTTTCTGAGGTTTTTTTCTCCAAGGAAGACTACCTACAACACTTTTAGGAATTTTTTCAAAATCATATAAAGTCCAAGACATAAATTGTAAATCATTCAATTCAATAAGTTCTTGGGCTTTTTTGTGGTAATTAGCTTGATCTTTTTTAGAGCTTCCAAAGGGTTTCCAAAAACCATTATAAGAAGAAATTCCAAACTCTTGCATAACTAAAGGCTTATTCGGTATTTTCTCTCTTAGTTCTTGTACAGCTGTTGATAGGTTTTCTAAATTTTCATAATAATGAAAAGAAATAAAATCAACTTTTTCTTTTAAAATTACAGCACTTTTAGTGTTAGACCAACCAATAGTAACAGGGTGTTTAGTATCTATGGATTTTACTAGGCTAATCATGTTATCTAGCCAAGCTATTACAATTTCTTTTCCCCTAGATTTAAAATCTAAATTAGGTTCGTTTTTAATATCCCAAGCAAGTAAAGCATCATGATCTTTTACAGTTTTAATAATAGTTGTTGCATGTTGTTGGTTTAATGTCCAATCTAGTACAGAATAATTACCATAAAAATCAAAGAGTGTTAATACAACCTTTAAATTATTAGCTTTTGCAAGATCTAAAGTTTGTATTAATTTAGTTAGTTTATCATTTCTAACTGTTGCTTTTCCAAAATCTTCATACTGTATAAAAATGCGTACCGAATTTAAACCAGCTTCTTTAATTATTTTAAAATCATTATTAATGGTATCTTCACTAAAAGTGCTACCAAACATATTCCAAGGAGTGTTTTTAGGATAATAATTAATACCTTTTATATGTAAACTATCTATAGGAATTGATTTATTTTTAAGAACGTGATTTTCACTATCTACTTTAACTAAGTGCCGAATACGCCAAAAACCATCTTCTAATAAAAAGATAATTTTATAAGTAGCTTTTTCAGATGTTTCTAAAATAAGTTTGTTTTTTTCTAAAACACGTTTGTATTCAATAACATCAGAATCAGTAAGAATAGCTAATTGTCCGTCTTCACTAAAAAAGTTTAATGTAGGTTGATGCCTTAGGGTAGTGGCATCAATAGAAATTTTTTGTTTTTTGTTAATTTCTATAGCCTCATAAATGTTTTGACGCGCATGATCTGTATAATAATCTTCAATTCCAGTAGTTGTATTTGTTTTATATGTAATATGTTTTACGTACCAAGCATTTAAATAATCTCTCTCTAAGTTTTTTAAATTTTCTAAATCCATTTCCCTACCTTCATTTTGCAAAGGAGACCATGTAATTTTAGGGGTGTATAATATTTCTTTTGCAATTTCGGTATGTAACATTAAACTCCTATCAGCACCTGTATTTAGGTAGCTGAAAAGTGCGCTAATACCGCCAATAATAAAGGCTATAATCATTATATATGATGCTATTAATATGGAACGAATAATATTTCTATTGATACCTACCATAGTGTTATTTTTTTAAATTCTTTTTTTAAACCAGCAGATGTGATTTTTAAAGTATAAGTATCTTTTTTATAAGCTGCTGTATTCAGATTAAAATTAACAAATCCATTATATGATGTTTTTATTTCAGAATTTATTAGCACATTGTTTTTATAAACAAAGAGAGATACAATGAGTCCGTCAGGAACCATTTGTTGCATAAAACTTTGCAAAGGGCCTATAGTAATAAGTCTATTATCATTAGAAAAATCAACTTTAAAATCTTCTATAACCTGTTTATAATTTACGCTAATAGTATTACTTTCAGCCATACCTTCAACATAGGCTTTAACCTTCCAGGTAGTTTCGTAGTCAGGATGAATCATTTTTGCGGTAGCAATACCTTTAATAGTTGTACCAGATGTTTTTAAAATATTTCCTTTTTTATTTCTGATAAAAAAATTAACAAATGTACCATCACTTACAATATTATTATACTCGTCTTTAACCGCAGAGGTTGAAAAATTAGTGATTTGGTTTCCATCAGCATATGAATGATGTCTTTTTGCAAAGATCTTAAAATTAGTAGGATTTGCAGGATATACTATTACTGTATATTCTTTAGAGTTTTCATCTAAACACTCAGAAGAAATCAACATACGACCATCCTTTAAAGGAGAATATAAATTTTTATAAGCTATTAAATTTTTAATATAGATAGCCTCTTTTTTTTGCTGGTTTAAAAATTGAAATTTAGTGGTAACTAAAGTTTTTTCAGCTAAAGGATTATCTAAAGAATCTGTAGGTATAATTATATGCATACTATAATCTTTTCTACCAGCTTCAATACTTGGAGGCCCAATATATGTTTCCATTGTAGCTACTTCTTGTAAAGGAACAATGTTTAACTTACCCATAAGTATAGTTTTATTTAATTTCCAGTGTACAATGCCTCTTTTTTTACACAGGTTTTTTGGGAATTTATAGTATAGAACATTGTTTTCTAAATTAGGTTTTATAAGCATTGTACTATAACTATTTGTACAATATAAAAATGGTTTTGAGCTATTAGAAGTAGCGAATTTTAAGGTAATATCATCTCCAGCTTTAAACTTAGTAGTTTTAGTAATTAGTTTTATATTAGAAGGTATTTCCGTTTCTTGTAAGATAGAAAAGGATGATAAAAAAATCAATCCTATTAAAAATATATATGAGTATTTAAGTTTCATTAATTGGGATTACCTATATATGCGTTCATTTCAATATTTATATATTTAAAATATTGATGTTGTATTGTTTGTAGTTGCTTATAACTATGGTTTTTTATCCTTTTTCCTATTATTTTGTTCGCGATTGCTTCATTAGGTAAACCGTTTACAAAAACATTTTTCATATCTGTATAAATCATTTTTATAGAATCACAAGCTAAAATATTATACTCGAAAGGTTGTTTACGTTGTTGACGAACACCTTCTTTAACAAATAGATGGTCAACCCAAAGTAAGTCTTTATTTTTTGAATAATAACTAATTAGTAGTTGTGGTACCGTAATTTCTTGTATACCACTGTTAAAAATGGTTCCTGTGACACTTTTCGGATGTGTTTTTAGGTTACTTAAAGTTATGTTTTTATGTAAATCAGATCCAGAAACATTTCCTGCAATATGCAAATTGAATTTGGTAGGTTGTTCTTCAAAAGCAACAGGAGTAAATTCATCAGGATTAAAAGTTTTTGGAATTGAATCTTTGGTGTTTGACCAAGCAATACCTTCAAAATTAATTTTAAAAGAACTAGTTTCTTTTGGCATTAATTTATGTTTAACATGGTATTTGGCATCATAGGTAGCAAGCTTTTTGTTATTATCATTATATAAAGTTCCTTTTAAAACAACATCGGCAGGAACATTGTCTATGTTTTGAACCTCTCCAATAATGGCGTAGTGTTGTTTAAATTTAACTAGCTTAGCAGAAAGAACTTCTAAAACAGGTTGCTTTAATACATCTTCATGTAGTGTTTGTTCGGTAGTAATACGTCTTCTTCCTTGGTTAAAATAGTTGGTAGTATTATTAGAATATAATTGATCAGGAGGTAAATCATTATTTAATTCCTGTGGTTGTATATACCACTTTGTTTTTTCTTTTATAAGTGATTTAAATTCTTCTTTATTTACTTTTTCTAGCGGAGTAATCCATTCTGTATTAACTTTTACAATAGCAGAGCTATCGGTTTTATGAAGAATGGTAGTAGTAATGGCGTCTAGTTTTGCGTAACTACTTAATAAACCATCTGTAACAGAAACCTCTAACATAAACTGTGCAATTGTCATATTGCTGTTTGGGGCGATTAAATTATATGCTTTTTCAAACTCTTTAAAATCTAAAGCGTCATAATATGCAATAATTGCATTTTTAGGATTTCGATGAGAATCATTTCTTAAGTAGAACTCGTAAAAACCGTAACCTAAAATGATTGCTAAAATAATTGTCCAAATATGTGTTATGGTTAAAAGACCTTTTGAAAATTTAGTATAGTTGTTCTGAAACTTTAAAAATTCAG
Source organism: Tenacibaculum ovolyticum DSM 18103 (assembly GCF_000430545.1). GTDB lineage: Bacteria > Bacteroidota > Bacteroidia > Flavobacteriales > Flavobacteriaceae > Polaribacter > Polaribacter ovolyticus. Next base: position 419,855 of record NZ_KE387163.1, on the reverse strand, counting down.
GAGCTTTTTTAATTCTAGATTTTAAAGTATTTACCCATAACATTTGTATGTTTAAAACAAAAGCAAAGAGCACAGTTATAAATGGCATTAAACCCCAAAGAATTTTTTGCCATTTACTTACATCTTCTTTTGGAAGTATAGAAGAAAGTGGAGGTATATTTAAGCGCTCCCAGACCATTATACCATTTTCTAACTGTCGTAATCGCTGCCATCCACAAAAATAGAGGATAGGGTCGTAGAACTTATCGTTAGAGAAAATATATTTTAGATTGTATTTAGCAGGGGTTGTTAGAAATTGCTGTAAAGAACCAATACCAGCAACGCCTTTAAATTTAGAATTCTCTAAACGTTCAATAGGTCGTGTAGTTAACTCAGGTAATCGCCTTGCAGAATGATAATTTCCATCTACAGATAATCCTTTTGTTAAGGAGCTTAACCATGCCATTTGATCACCAAAACCTAAAGTTAAAAAGCGCCACTTATCGTGATCATCTTGATTTAAAAAATTAACAATAGGCAACATTTTTATTTTCTGAGGCTGTGATGGTCTAAAATAACCTAAACTCATCGTGAAAATAGTCATAAATACGAATAAACAAGCTAAAATACCACCAATAATACGATGATATACTGCGCCAAATTTAGATTGAATTAATGTCTTTAAATCACCGTTTACAAATCGAAAAGTAAACTCACCTAATAAAGGTAGTGCCATAATAGATGCCCATAAAGTAAATCTATCTAAAGTTAAAATATTAAAAGCTGTTTCTCCTAAAACCATTCTAGGAATTGGAGTAGTACCCCCAGTACCTAAAACAACACAGATAGTAAATGAAAGACCAAAAAATAAGTAACGTTTACTATAATATCTGTAAAAAAAATAAGGTAAAAGAATTAATAATATTCCCCAAGGAATTGTAAAGAAAACTAATCCAGATGAGGTGATTTCTAAAAAATTATCACGTGATCCATGTGGAATAGGAACTTGCGTAATTGGGTTTTTTTTAGAATTAATCCAATAAGGAAGTAAACAACCAATAATGATTACTAAAGATAATCCTCCAAAAGTAATCATCCGTTTAAAAAGCTTTGCAAAATATTTTATAAATACCTTAAAATTTACAGCTTTCATTGTTTTTACTTCTTCTTTAGAAGCATCCATTATAACCAAACCTATGAGTGGAAAAATAAAGAAAATCATTCCAAATATAGGAGTTACATGATGTGAAGTAACCGTTACAGAAATTAAAGAAAGTGAAGTTGCTAAATACCAGTATTTACCTGTTTTTAACCACAAATAAACTTCAGGTAAAGCGTGCATTAATACAGAAATCCCAATAATACTTGGTAATTGACCAAAAATATGTAATGTTTCTACAAATGATGAAGAGAATACAGCTAATACGGCTGCATAACCAGCTGATTGTTTATGAGAGGTAATTAATAAAGAAAATCGATATACACCTGTAATAAATAAAATTATGGCAATAATAGCTACGGTAAACATTCCAAATTTTAAGCCACCAATTAAAGACAATAAAGCTATAGATTGATGTACTAAAGGCGGGTAACTCATAACGGTAAAACCTGTGTACCATTTATAATTCCAAGGCTCAAACCAGCTGTTAGCATAATGATCTGCAAAAAATAAATGAATTAACGCATCATAGGTTGTTTCTAAAGTAAAGAAGATAGAAGTACCATGAAATGCAAGCCCTAATAGCAAAGCGGTAATTAAATACTTATTAGAAGTTTCTTTCAAAAGGCTATTTTTATTTAAATAAATTGCTTTTTAGGCAAACTATTTTTTGACTTATCGTTTTACAAAAAAACAATAATTTTAAGTAAATTATTGTTTGTTAATTATCTTAAATGATTCTCAATAGTAAATATATACTTTTTTAATTAAAGTATAACATACATTAAACAGTACCAAACTGCTGTTCATCTATAGTAAATAATAATTATTAGAAATTACATTGGTAAATTCGTAAAATACACTATATTAGTGTATTATAACTAACCCCCGAAAACTTAACCATGAAAATATTAGCTATAGATGACCAAAAATTAGTGTTAATTCCTCTAGAAAGTAGACTAAAAGAATTAGGATATGAAGTTATTACAGAATCTAATGGATTAAAAGGAATTGAACTATATGATTCTTCTCAACCAGATTTAGTAATTGTAGATTTAAATATGCCTTTAGTTTCTGGAATGGAGGTTATAAAGCATATTAGAGATATTAAAAAATCTTCTACACCAATTATGATTTTGTCAGGTAATACTGATGATCAAATGATAACAAAAGGCTTTGATTTAGGTATTAATGATTATATGAAAAAACCTTTAAGTTTAACTGAAGTTTGTGCTAGAGTAAAAAGATTAATAGGGGTACCAGAAACAACAAATAAAGATGCAAAATATAAAAGTGTAATTATACAGCAGCGATGTGTTGGAGTAGTAATACCTTGTTATAACGAAGAAAAAAGGTTATTAAGTAAAGAATTTATAGATTTTATAGATAAAAATTCAGGTTATCATTTATGTTTTGTAAATGATGGTAGTAAAGATAAAACATTAGAAGTTTTACATGATTTAAGAAAAGGAAAAGAAGATTTTATTACAGTGTATAACTGTGAAAAAAATGGAGGAAAAGCAGAAGCTGTAAGACAAGGTATGTTATATATGGCTAAGCAAGAAGATTTAGATTATATAGGTTTTTTAGATGCAGATTTATCTACAGATTTAACAGATTTTGATGATTTAGTTTCAACTATCGAAAATTCTAATTATAAAATAGTTAGTGGTTCTAGAATGAGTAGGATGGGAGCAAATATTACCAAAGAGTCTGCAAGGAAAATAATTAGTTTGACAATAAATTATGTTATTAGAAAAATTCTTTCAATGGATTTTAACGACACGCAATGTGGAGCAAAAATCTTTAAGAAAGATGTTATTGAAATTTCATTCGGTAAGAAGTTTATAACACAATGGATTTTTGATGTAGAAATTTTTAGAAGAATTACCCTTCATTTTGGACTTAAAAAAGCAAAGGAAATATTATGTGAACAACCTCTTAAAAGATGGATACATGCTGATGGGTCTAAATTATCAATGAGAGATTCTGTAAAAATTATTGGGCAATTAGGTCAAATAGCTTGGTTTTATAATGGTAAAAGAAAAAAAACAGAATTTAATAAAGCAATAAAAGAAAACCAATCTTTACTTCAAGTATAGTATGAAAAAAAGAATAAAATTTTTTTGAGAAGAATATTTATGACATCTTCTCTTAAAATTACATTAATCAAAAAACTATTAATTTTTTCAGAAAACTATGATAATTTTAAAAAAAACTATTAAGAAAATTTTCTTAATTGAAGGAAAAATACAGAACTATGATTGGGGAGGGAGAAAATTTATTTCAAATTTACTTCGTAGAAACAAAAAAGTAGCCATTTGTGCAGAATATTGGTTAGGAGCACACTTAAAAGCTCCTTCGATTATAAAAACAAAAAGAGGTAATTTTACTTTAGACTTCTTTTTACGACAAAAACCAATTGAAACTTTAGGGGTAAGAGTTGCGAACACTTTTGGTAAATTACCTTATTTATTTAAAGTTTTAGATGTAAACAAAATGTTGTCAATACAAGTGCATCCAACAAAAGAAGCGGCAGAAATTGGGTTTGAACTTGAAAATAAAAAAGGGATTGCCTTAACAGCAAAAAACAGAAACTATAAAGATAAAAATCATAAACCAGAGATAATGGTAGCTTTAGGTGATTTTTGGTTGCTACATGGTTTTTTGCAAAAAAAAGAGCTAATAGAAAACTTAAAAAAAACGAATGAATTAAACTTTTTATTGGATGTTTTTAAAGATGGGAATTATTTTGAATTGTATAAAAAAGTGATGGAATTTCCCCAGAAAGAAGTAAATACAATTTTGAAACCGCTGGCAGAAAAAATTTTACCAAAATTTTTAAATAACGAACTAGATAAATCTTCTCCAGAATATTGGTCGGCAAAAGTATTGAATAATAAAAAATCTAAAGATATTGATCGGGGCATATTTTCTATCTATTTTTTTAATATAGTAAACTTATCTAAGGGAGAAGCAATTTTTCAGGATGCAGGTGTTCCGCATTCTTATTTAGAAGGCAGAAATATAGAATTAATGGCTAATTCGGATAATGTATTAAGAGGTGGTTTAACGACTAAACATATTGATGTTATAGAACTTTTAAAAAATACAAAATTTGAAGAAACCATACCAAATATTTTATATGGTCTTGAAGATCCTAGTAATAGTGAATTGGTTTATAGAACAAAAGTAAAGGATTTTAAATTAAGTAAAATTCAAACAGAAAGACCTTTAAATTATAAATCGAAATCAAAATCAGTAGAAATACTAATTATTTTAGAAGGCTCGGTTACTGTTATACAAAAAGGGAATCGTATTAAAGTAAAAAAGGGACAATCAGTTTTAATAAAAGCAAATGCTAATTACACAATAATATCTACCAAAGGAGTTGAGATATATAAAGCAAGTGTGCCAGAAGTAAAATAGTTTTAGTGTTATTTACTTTATTACGTAAAAACACTAAAACTACTTATATATTATAATGTTTTATTTTTTATACCTCAACTTACCTATTTCTATTTGAATAGCAGTTCTAGCTAGTATTGTAAAAATTAGTGCTCCCATAGCCCAAATACCTATCGTAACTCCAATTTCTATTCCAGTAGGAGTATATTCTGCTATTTTACCGTAAGGACCAGGTATAAACCCAGGAATAATTAAACCAAAACCTTTTTCAATCCAAATAGCAATAAATAAAATAGTACAAGCAAAGAATAAAACTTTAAAGTTATTTCTAAGCTTATGAAAAGTTAATATAACGGTTGCTATAACATTTAAGGTTATTGCTGTCCAAATCCAAGGTAATAGTGCTGTTTTTCCATGTAAACCAAAGAACAAATAATAAGCACTTTCACTGTGATGAGTTGGAGCATAAAACTCTTTAAATAATTCTGAAACTAACATAATTAAGTTAATTTGAGCAGCAACAGTAACTACTAAAGCTAGTTTTTTAATCGTTTTATTTTCTATTTTAAACTCAGTATAAGTTCTAATAATAGCTAAAACTAAAATAATTAATGCAGGACCAGCAGCAAAGGCAGATGCTAAAAAACGAGGTCCTAATAATGCTGTATTCCAAAAAGGTTTTGCCTGTAAACCTTGGTATAAGAAAGCGGTGACTAAATGAATACCAACTGCCCAAAAAACAGAAAGTATTGCTCCTGGTAAATACACATTTTTTTTAGATTCTTTACCTTGATAATGTCTAAACAAAATATAAAAGGGAATACTAATATTAATAAACAAGTATCCATTTAAGGCGATAACATCCCAAGTTAACATCGAATTAGGGAAATTAAAAACTCCTACAATAGGCATCATATGCCATAAGACAGAGGGTCCTCCCATATCGGCAACAACAAAAGCTAAACACATTACAAGTGCAGCAACTGCTAATCCTTCACCTATAAGTACTGCTTGTTTAAAGTCTACATCTTTTAAAACATAGGTTGGCATAACCAACATTACTGCTGCTGCTGCTACACCTACTAAAAATGTAAAATTAGAGATGTACAACCCCCAACTTACACGATCGGTCATTCCTGTAACACTAAGGCCATGTTCTAACTGAATAGAATAGCAATACATTCCGATTAACATTAAGAAGGTTAAAAAAGCCATCCATAAATGGTACTTTTTAGTTCCGTGTGTAATTACATCTAGACTGTCTTTAATTAAACTTCCAAAAACTTTAAGTCTTTTCATTTTATCTTTTATTATAACTCTTAGTATATATCTTATTTTAGGGTGTTCCCTAAGGGTCGGGCTTTCCGTTAAATCTTTTATTTGATAACTTTTCGACTCGACTCAAAGAGACAAATAAAAGGATATCACTGCAATCCCTAACGCAATAGTAATTAATCCATAAAGTACCAGAACTTAGGCTCTGTACCCAAATCTTCTTTTAATCTAAATACTTTTTTATTTTCCAATACCCAACGAATCGTACTTTCAGGATCTAGTAAATTACCGAAAATACGAGCACCAGTAGGGCAAGCCTCTACACATGCAGGGTTTTTACCTGCTCTAGAACGCTGTACACAGAAAGTACATTTTTCCATTACACCTTTTTTACGCATTCGGTTTCCTAAATAATGTTGATTTTTGTTTACTTCTTCTTCAGGAACTTCAGGTTTACTCCAGTTAAAACGACGACCATCGTAAGGACAGGCAGCCATACAATATCTACAACCTACACACCAATCGTAATCTACTACTACAATACCATCTTCTTCTCGCCAAGTAGCTTGTACAGGGCATACTTCTACACATGGTGGATTATCGCAATGAAAACATTGAGTTCCCATATAAAAATGCCCTTCAGCAGGAACTTCATGATAATAATTATCATCAGCTTCATTAAAATTAAATCCTTTTCCGTCTTTCATTTCATGAATACGGATATATTCCATTTGCGAATTTCTATCTTGATTGTTTTCTTCAACACAAGCACTTACACAGTCCATATATCCTTGACATTTAGATATATTAAAAGCATACCCAAATAATACATCTTCTTCTGCATTTTTAGAAGACATACTAACGTTTTTACCTGTACGTAATTGATAAGAGCGTACAAGTCGATCAACAGTTGCGTTCTTTTCTTTATCATCCATCAATTTATAGTTTCCTTTAAATTGCTCTTCCCAATCTATTTGTGCTTTTTCTTTAGACTCTTCACTCGAAACGACACTAGTACAAGAAGAAACTGCACCTGCACCAATTAATAAGCTAGCGGTTAATTTTTTAAAAGCAGATCTACGATCCATTTTTACATCAAAAACCTGTTCAAATCCGTCTTTATGTCTTTCTTCACCTATAGAAGCATCTACAGCAGCTTCAAAAAACTCTTCATTATTTAATTCTTCCTTAGATGCATGAGAATTACAACCTCCAGAAGTACTATTACAACCACAACCGCCACTAGAAGATTCTTGTTTGGTTGTACTGTTTAAGTTTAACCTAAAATATTTACCAATTCCACTCATATATTATATTTTCTATAAAATCATCAACATCAAATAAATTGATATTAAAGAAATGTTAGGTTACTTTCGTTCTTTAGCTACTTGTGTATTAAACCTTGCAGGCCATTCGGTATCGAAACCTGGTGAATGTGGGTTATGACAATTCACACAAGTTAAAGAAGCTCTTGGAGGAGCCCAACTACCTATTCGTTTACCATGTGCGCCACCTGTCCAATCTTTATATTGTTTTTGATGGCATTGGCTGCATAGTTTATAGCTATTGTTAATATCAATACTATGTCCTGTTATACTTTTAAGATTGTTCATGCTATTTCCATCATGACAAGTTGTACAGTTCATAGTGTTAGCATTGGCATGGTTTAATTTAATATTCCAATGTGCTTTTTTTAAATCTTTACGTTGCATTTGCTGTAAAGGTTTCGAATGACACTCAGTACAGGCATATGATTTTATTTCACCCTTTCGTTCAGGAATAGAAAAGGTTATACCATTTTCTGTTATTTCTATTAACTTTAAATTTCCAGTGTATTTTTCTGAAGAAATAGAAATACCATTATAATGTTTACTCTTAGCTTCAATTTTATCAGTAACACTATGATATTCATCTTCTTTATGCTTACAAGATGTAGCAATAAATAAGAAAGCGATACTTAAAAACCAACCTTGTTTTATGTAATTTGTATTTATCATTGTTCTCGTATAAAAGCTTTTATCTCTGTAAGTTCTTTAGTGTTTGGTACATGACATTGTCTGCAATTAACTCGCTCAGGGTGTGATACCCTTATTTCTTTTGGAGCACTAGGGCCTGCGTGACATGCTAAACAGTTTTCTCGTAATTGTGTTTGATGAGGTATAACAGGTGGACTCGTAATTAAAGCATTATTGTTTCCTACTTTCGGTGCATGTACTTTTGCAAAATTACCTGCTTTAAATAAGGTTTTAGATTTTTGAGTTACATGACATTGCCTACAGTTAACCAATTCAGGATGTGGAGTAACAGGTGTGTATGCTTTATATTTTTCAACAAAACCACCATTTTCATGACATTTTAAACAATCATTTGCTCCTAAGCTTTGATGCTCATTTACAGGATGCGGAATACTAGGTGGTGCTCCATGATATGCTCTATTATCATAATATGTTTCTAATGTTCTTTGATGTTCAAAATCTACAGGCATATTAGTATAATCTAAAGCATGTTCAGAACGTTTAAAAACACCAGCTTCCGTAGGAATTGTAGGAACAGCGTTATTCGTTTTTATAGGAATATAAGCTTCTTCTTGTCCTTGGTAATAACTATAATTCCAAATAACAATAAAAGCAATGAATAGCACTACAAATAGCGATATGATACCTAATCGTTTTCTCATAATTTATGCTTTTTCTACTTTAACTGCACACTTTTTATAATCTGGCTCTTTAGAAATAGGACAAAAAGCATCTAGTGTTACATCGTTAATTAACATGTTTTCATCAAAGAAAGGAGCAAAAACCTGTCCTTTGGTAGGTAAACCTCTTTCGTTAATAGAAGCAGGCATAATACAAGAACCTCTTCGTGATGATACTTTTACTTTTTCACCATTTCTAATACCTAAAGCTTTTGCATCATCTGGATGAAATTCAAGATATGCATTTGGCATTCCTTGGTGTAATACAGGAATTCTACGTGTCATAGAACCTGTATGCCAGTGTTCAATAACACGACCCGTATTTAACCAGAAAGGATATTCTTTATCAGGCATTTCAGGTGCAGGTTCGTAAGGACGTTGCCAAATAACTGCTTTACCATCTGGTTTTCCATAAAAATGAAACTCTTCACCATTTGTACATGCAGGATCGTATTTAGAATTAAAACGCCATTGAGTTGATTTACCGTCTACATATGGCCATATTGCTCCAGATTCCTTTTTAAGAACTTCAAGAGGTGCCATACCGTGTTTTTTTCCTTCATGAAACTGACGATATTCATTATAAATTTCTTCTACATGGTTTTCTTTAGAGTAAGGGAATAAATCTCCGTATCCCATACGTTTAGCAACTTCTATAAACATCCAAGCATCAGGGGTAGTATCTCCAGGTCCTTCTACCATTTGATCCCAGTGTTGTGTTCTTCTTTCTGAATTTCCGTAAAGTCCAGATTTTTCTATATGCCAAGATGCTGGTAATATTACATCAGCAACATCTGAAGTTGGAGTAGGGAAGACGTCAGAAACTACAACAAAACAAGAATCTTTTTCCATTCCTGGACGGAATCTACTTGTTCTTGGTAAAGAGACTAACGGGTTTACAGCCTGTGTCCAAATAAATTTAATATCACCTCTATCAACAGCTCTAAACATTTCAGTAGCATGGTATGTTGGTTTTGATGGAATTTTTTCTACAGGAACTTTCCAAATTTTTGCAGCTTTAGCTCTATGTTTTGGATTCATTACAACTCCTTTCGGTAGTTTATGTGTAAAAGTACCTACCTCACGAGCAGTACCACAAGCAGAAGGTTGACCTGTTAAAGAAAACGGGCTATTACCTGGTTGTGATATTTTACCTGTTAATAAGTGAATGTTATAAATAATGTTATTCATCCAAGTACCTCTTGTATGTTGATTAACACCCATACACCAAAGTGACATTATTTTTTTATTTGGATCACCATAAATAGCTGCCAAATATTTTATGTCTTTAACAGAAACCTTTGTGAGTTTTGATACTTTTTCAGGAGAATAATCTTCTAAAAAGGCTTTATAATCATCAAAATTTATCTTGGTAGGCTTGTCTTTAAATTTATAATTATCTTCTAAACCATACCCCATTTTGGTAAGTCCTTTACTAAAGTTGCAGTGTTTCTCTACAAATGACTTATTAACCCAACCATTATTAATTATTTCGTAACAAATAGCGTTACCAACAGCTAAATCTGTTTGAGGTTCGAATAAAATTGATTTATCTGCTGCCATACTTGAACGTGTTGTTCTAGTAGCAAAATCGATAATTTTAGCACCTCTCGTATTTTTTTGCTCCAACATTCTAGAAAATAATACAGGGTGCATTTCTGCCATATTATTTCCCCAAGTAATGTAATAATCTGCATGATCAAAATCTTCATAACAGCCCATTGGTTCATCAGCTCCAAAAGTTGTTAAAAAGCCTGTAACTGCACTTGCCATACATAAACGAGCGTTACAGTCTAAATTATTTGTACCAATAGCTCCTTTCATAAACTTTGAAGCTACATAGCCTTCTGGAATCGTAGATTGCCCAGAAGTGTACATAGCAACAGAATCTTTACCATGTTTTTCAATGGTTTCTTTCATTTTGTTAGCAACTATATCTAATGCCTCACTAATTGGAGTTTTTACATAAGCACCATTCTTTTTAACTAAAGCATATTCTAACCTATCTTTGGCTTGAATACACATAATTTGGTGGTATCCTTTTACACAAAGTAATCCTTTGTTAACGCTAGAATTAGGATCTCCTTTTACGGCTATTGCTTTTCCATTTTCTACACCAACTAAAATTCCACAACCTACACCGCAAAAACGACAAGGTCCTTTTTTCCAATCTAAATTTCCATTTGAAATTCCTGCCAATTGTTCATTGGCAAAAATAATTCCAGGAAACATAGTTGCTGCAGCTGTCATTGCTGCTGTAGCAGCCATTTTTTTTATAAAACTTCGTCTACTTGTTAAAGAGGCGTTCATATCTTATTTATTTTATTGGTGTATTAAATCCAGAAACCAAGGCAAGTAATTTTAAACTTTTAATGGTTTCTATAGTTTCTTTTAAACTTTTATCTTCTGCATCATCTTGTGTTTCTGTGAGAACAACAAGTACATTTTCATTTTCTGCAGGAATTATTTCACATCCTTTTAAAATTGAAATTGCTTGCTGAAGCTCTTCCTTTTTTCCATCATGAGGGTGTGCTAAATAACTTTTAATAGGCATAAAATAGTTGTTTAATTCTAGTACAAATTAGAGAATTTAAAAACATAATTTACATGATATTTATCATTAAATCAAGGCGTTATGTTTTTTAAGAAATAGCGAAATATATCTATACCCTTTGTTTATAAGGTGTTTAGCTATTATTTGAAAATGAGATAAGTATTCAATTTGTTATGATTATAAATAGGTAACCCAATAGGATGATTTATGTCATAGTTTAGGTTTATCTATAGCATTATTTTTGATGAACTAATATTTATTTATGGAATATAAAATTAAAAGTAAAATTTGGATTGAAGTAGATGGCAATGTTTTTTTGGGAGATGGAAGGGTCAAATTATTAAAATCGATAAACAGTACTAAGTCTTTATCTAAATCGGCTAAAGAGCTTGGTATTTCATATAAAAAAGCTTGGAGCTTGATCGAATCTGTTAATAATAATGCAATTGAACCTGTGGTTATTAAAAGTGTCGGAGGAGTTAGTGGGGGAGGTACAAAATTAACAGCTTATGGAGTTAAAATGATAGCTGTTTTTGAAACGATAAATGTTAATTCATGGAAACATTTAGATAAACAAGTATTAAAATTTTTATAAATTAATAAAAGATAAAAAAGTCTTTTTGTATGATATTAATCATATTTTTAAAGAATCAGCTGCTTTAATTTTGTGTAGAATTTAAAAAGTCAACTGATGAGAACAAAAATTTCAATTTTAACACTATTCATATGTTTTGCATTTTTTTCATGTAAAGAGACAAAAAAAGAAACTATTAATGGCACTAATGCAACTACAGAGAAAGCACATAAAGGGCAATCAGCTGTGGTAGATGAAGATTCTGAACCTAATGCGCTACAAGTAGCAGCTTCTTTAGAAGACTTTAAAACATTAGTTGTTGCTGTTAAAGCTGCTGATTTAGAAAATACTTTAGTAAATGCAGGTCCATTAACTGTTTTTGCACCTGTAAATGGAGCTTTTGATAAACTACCAGAAGGAACTGTAGCAACATTATTAAAGCCTGAAAATAAATCAAAACTATCATTTATCTTAAAAAATCATGTTGCTCCAGCAAATTATACTGTTGCTACTTTAGAGAAAAACGTACGAAAAAACAGAAAACTTTATATGGCATCTGGAGAATATTTAGAAGTTACTAAAAAAGAAGATGGATTATTTGTTGGAGGAACCAAAATTTTAAAATCTGTAAAAGTTAGTAATGGTTGGATACATGTTATTGGAGACGTATTAGTGCCAAGTGATAAATAATAATCTAAAAATCAATATAAAATGAGATTACAAAATGTGTTAATGATAATGTTAATTACATTATTTGTTAGTTGTGGAGGTGGAGAAAAAAAGGATACCTCAAATAATAAAAAACCTGCAAAAAAAGCAGCGGTAAAAAAAACAGAAACTAAAAAAACAACAACTAAAAAAGTTAAAGAAGCAGGAACAATAGATTTAAATAACAAAGGTATTGGGCCTATTAAGTCGGTAGAATTAGCTGAAACAATAGATAAAGCTATGGCAGATAAAGGAGCTAAAGTTTTTAAAAGTAAATGTTCAGCTTGTCATAGAACAAATAGAAAATTTATTGGTCCAAACCCTACAGATATTTTAAAAAGACGTTCACCTGAATGGGTAATGAATATGATTTTAAATCCTGACGAAATGGTTAAGAATGATCCAATAGCAAAAGAGTTATTAATGAAGTTTAATGGTTCACCTATGGCCAATCAAAATCTTTCTAAAGAAGAAGCGAGGCAGGTTCTAGAGTTTTTTAGAACATTATAATAATTAATTATAAAATAAACACTGATGAGAACAAGTTTTAAATTTTTAATATTAATTTTATCAACTTCTTTTTTGTTTGTAAGTTGTGGTAATAAAGGTAATAATAGTAATAAAAGTGCTTTAAATAGTAGTAAAGCAGAAAAGGTATATGTTGCACCAGGTGAACACGATTCGCATTATGCATTTATATCAGGAGGTTATAGTGGTAACTTAACAGTTTACGGTTTACCTTCAGGTAGAATGTTTAAAGAAATTCCTGTTTTTTCTCAATTCCCAACTACAGGTTATGGATATTCTGAAGAAACAAAACCAATGTTAAATACTTCTTTTGGTCAAATACCTTGGGATGATTCTCACCATCCAGATATTTCTCAAACGAATGGAGTTTTAGACGGACGTTGGATATTTATAAATGGTAATAACACACCACGTATTGCAAGGATTAGTCTTACAACTTTTGAGACTGAAGAAATTATAGAAGTACCTAATAGTGCAGGTAACCATAGTTCTTCATTTATTACTGAAAATACAGAGTATGTCGTTGCAGGAACACGTTTTTCTGTTCCAGTACCACAGGTTGATGTGCCTATTAATGAATATAAAGGGAATTTTAAAGGAGCTTTATCTTTTATAAAAGTAGATAAAGAAACAGGTAGAATGGGAATTAAATTCCAAATACTAATGCCAGGTTTTAACTACGATCTTTCTCACCCTGGTAGAGATAAATCTCATGGATGGTTTTTCTTTACTACCTATAATACTGAGGAAGCAAGTACTTTATTAGAAGTAAATGCTTCACAAAATGATAAAGATTTTATTGCAGCTATTAACTGGAAAAAAATTGAAGAATATGTAGATAATGGAGGTGGTACTAAAATGCTAACAAACTATGCACATAATGTATATGATGAGCATACTCATACTGCAACATCTACAATGGTAAAAGAAGTATTAACGGTTAATCCGGCAGATATTCCTGGAGCTATTTATTTTTTACCAACTCCAAAATCACCACATGGTTGTGATGTAGACCCAACAGGTGAGTATATTATTGGTAATGGAAAGTTATCGGCAGATTTAACAATTCACTCTTTTTCTAAAATGTTAGAAGCTATCGAAAATAAAAAATTTGATGGTGAAGCTTATGGAATTCCTATTTTAAATTATGAAGATGTTTTAGCCGGTTCTGTTAAGTCTGGAGGTTTAGGGCCGTTACATACAGAGTTTGATGGTTTAGGTAACGCATATACTACTTTCTTTATTTCTTCTGAAGTTGTAAAATGGAAATTAGGAACATGGGAAGTAATTGATAGAAAACCAACTTATTATTCGGTAGGTCACTTAACAATTCCTGGAGGTAACTCAAGAAAACCTTTTGGTAAGTATATGTTTGCAATGAATAAAATTACAAAAGATCGTTATTTACCAACGGGACCAGAATTAGAACACTCTGCGCAATTATATGATATATCAGGTGAGAAAATGGAGCTATTATTAGATTTCCCAACACATGGTGAGCCCCATTATGCAGCTGCAATACCAGCAGATATTATAAAAAATAATTCTAAAAAATTCTATAGGTTAGATGAAAATAAGCATCCGTATGCTATTACATCACCAGCAGACGCAAAAGTAGTAAGAGAAGGGAAAGACGTACATATTTATATGTCTATGATTCGATCTCACTTTACACCAGATAATATTGAAGGTGTTAAAGTAGGAGATAAAGTATACTTTCATATCACAAACCATGAACAAGATTTTGATGTACCGCATGGATTTGCAATGATTGGAGCTAATAATTCTGAATTATTAATAATGCCAGGGCAAACAAAAACGCTTACATGGTATCCTAAAAAAGTAGGTGTTTGGCCTTTTTATTGTACAGATTTCTGTTCAGCATTACATCAAGAAATGCAAGGGTATATTAGAGTTTCACCAAAAAACTCAGACATAAAATTATCTTGGTCTTTAGATGGTGAATAATAAATTATAATTGATTTTTAGTTGATTTGGCTGCTTGATTTTATAGGTTGATATTTAGTTATCAAGCAGCCTTCTTTAAAAACTAAAGATACTAAATAAAAACCTTCTTAGGTTTAAAAAACACACAGATGAAAAAAGCAGGTATTATTATGATTATCGGCTCTTTACTATTATTGAGTTTATTCAAGTTTCCTTTATGGAACATTATGCTTGGTGCTCCGCAATATCCAGATCCTTTAGGAATGAACATTCATATAGATGGTATTAAAGGAGTTTCTGAATTTGATTTAACAAATATTGATGGTCTTAATCATTATATTGGTATGAAAGTAATACCAAAACCAGCAGATATGTGGGAGTTTTCAGTTTTTCCGAAAGTAATTGGTGGTATGGCAGGACTGGGTGTGTTAATTGGTTTACTTGGTTTTTTTGGTAAAGTTTCCTATAAATGGTTTATTGGTTGGTTTATATTAATGACCGTTTTAGGTGTGCTAGGTATGTATGATTTTAATCAATGGTTAACAGCATACGGAAGTGATTTAGATCCGCATGCTATTATAAAAGTAGTAAACCCAGATGGTAGTCCTATGAGCTATAAGCCACCATTATTAGGATATCAAAAAATGTTAAATTTTGATGTTACTTCTTTACCACACACAGGAGGTTATTTAATGTTTGTTGGTATGATGCTTACCATTATTGCATTTTTTGTCGGAAAAAAAGAAACTAAAAATATATGAGAAAAGGAATCGTATTTTTATTGATGTTGAATCTAATTTTCGCTTGTTCAATAGCGCCATCAAAGATTGAATACGGCAAAGACGCTTGTTCTTTTTGTAAGATGAATATTGTAGAGAAAGCACATGCAGCACAAATAGTTACTAAAAAAGGAAAACCTTATAAGTACGATGCTATTGAATGTATGTTAAATGACTTAGACGATAAAAAAATAGATAAAATAGCATTGTTTTTAGTTACAGATTATTTAAAACCAACATTATTAATTGATGCAAAAGCAGCTACATATTTAATTAGTCCATCAATAAAAAGTCCAATGGGGGCGAATTTATCAGCATTTTCTTCAAAAGAAGAAGCTAAAAAATTTACTAAAGTTGATGCTGATAAAATATTTAACTGGCAAGAAATTAAAACGAGTTGGTTTTCGAAATAGAATATATTTAAAAATTAAATAAATCTGTCTTGAAATTTAATTTTTAGGGCAGGTTTTTAATAATAGGAGTATAAATACTCTTAATAGTTTAAAAAGGATACATGTTTCTGAAGAATAATATTTTATATAACCATTAAAAAAAGATACTAATTTTTGAATATTAAATAACAAAATGCAAAAGAAGATAATTCAACTTTTAGGAATCATAATTTTTACTTTAAATAGTTACTCTCAGACTATTGAGGTGTGTACATCTTGTAAGGTTAAAACTTTAACCGATGCCATCGCTAAAGCAAAACCCCACGATAAAATTATTATACAAAAAGGTACTTATTTAGAAAGTAATGTTTTAATAGATAAGCCTTTGCAAATAATTGGTAAAGGTAAGCCTATTATTAATGGTGAATATAAAGGATATGTGCTTGTTGTAAAATCTGATAGTGTTTCGGTATCTGGATTAAATATTATAAATCCAGGGAAAAGTTATACAAAAGATTATGCAGCAGTTTATATTTCTAAAAGCAATCATTTTACATTTAAGAACAATAGATTGGAAAGTGTATTTTTTGGGTTTTTAATTGAAAAATCTCATAATGGTAAGATTATTAATAACCACGTTTCAAGTCAAGCTGTAGACCAATCAGCATCTGGAAATGGTATTCATTTATGGAACTGTTCGAATATGCTTGTTGAAAACAATGAAGCACATAATTTAAGAGATGGTATTTATCTAGAATTTGTTAAAGAAAGTAAAGTTTTAAATAATAATAGTCATGATAACATGCGCTATGGTTTACACTTCATGTTTTCTAATAAAAACGAATACCATAACAATATTTTTAAAAATAATGGGGCAGGAGTTGCCGTAATGTTTTCTAAGTTTATAAAAATGACAGGAAATACATTTACAAAAAATTGGGGAACAGCTTCATATGGATTGTTATTAAAAGAGATTTATGATGCAGAAATAGAGAATAATACTTTTAAAGAAAATACTATAGGTATAAATGTAGAAGGATCTACAAGAATCAATTACCTTAAAAATAATTTTATAAGTAATGGTTGGTCAATAAAAATTGCGGGAGCATGTTATACTAATATTTTTAAGGATAATAATTTTTTGAATAACTCATTTGATATTTCTTACAATAGTAAAATAAACGATAATAAATTTGATAATAATTACTGGAGTTCATACACAGGGTACGATTTAGATAAAAACGGTGTTGGAGATATACCATACAGACCCGTAAAATTATTTTCTTATATAGTTAATAAAACCCCTGAAACAATTATTTTAATGAGAAGTTTGTTTGTTGATATTATTAACTTCTCAGAAAAAGTATCACCTGTATTTACACCAGATGAATTGGTTGACAGTAACCCATTAATGAAGCCATTTAAATGATTGAAATAAGAAGTTTATATAAAAAATTTGGAAAAGTAGAAGTTCTTAAAGGTTTAGATTTAAGTATTAAATCTGGTGGAATTTTTGCAGTCTTAGGACCAAATGGTTCAGGGAAAACAACTTTAATAAAAAGTGTTTTAGGAATGGTAGTTCCTAATAAAGGAGATATTGTTATTGATGGCAAAAGTGTTTTAAAAAAGCATGAATACAGAAATAACATTAATTATTTACCACAGATAGCTAATTTCCCTAGTAACTTAAGTGTAAATGAATTAATAAAAATGGTCAAAAATTTGCGATCTAAACCAGCAGTAGATCAAGATTTGATTGAGTTGTTTCGTTTACAGCCATTTTTAGATAAAAAATTAGGTAATTTATCAGGAGGAACCAAACAAAAAGTAAATTTAGTACTAACTTTTATGTTTGATAGTGAATTAATCATATTAGACGAACCAACTACGGGGCTAGACCCAATCTCTTTATTAAACTTAAAAAAAATAATTCTAGCTGAAAAGAAAAAGGGTAAAACCATTTTAATAACCTCTCATATTATGAGTTTTGTTGAAGAAATGGCAGATGAGATAGTTTTTTTATTAGATGGTAAAATCTATTTTAAAGGTACATTAACTGCTATTAAAGAGCAAACCAAACAAAATGATCTTGAACATGCTATTGCAGCAATTTTAATTAAAGAAAATGTTTAAAATATTAAAATATAGTTTTTACGATTTAATGCGTAGCAGTTGGAGTTATGTGTATTTTTTATTCTATTTAGCACTCGGTTTTGTGTTATTGTTTTTAAATAACGATGTTTCAAAAGCAGTAATTACTTTAATGAATGTTATTGTAGTGCTTACACCTTTAATCGGAACAATTTTTGGAGTAATGTACTATTATAATTCGCGTGAATTTACTGAGTTATTATTAGCACAACCTTTAAAAAGATCTACAATATTTATGGGGCAATATTTAGGAGTTTCTATATCGCTTTCATTAAGTTTAGTTATAGGTTTAGGTATTCCATTTTTAGCTTATGGTTTACTAGAATCTAATGATATTTTTAACTTTGTATCTCTTATAGCCGTAGGAGCTTTTTTGACTTTTATTTTTGTGGCTTTGGCATTTAATATTGCATTATCAAATGAAAATAAAATTAAAGGCTTCGGATATGCTATTTTATTATGGCTGTTTTTGGCTGTAATCTATGATGGTTTATTTTTAATTTCTTTAGTAATGATGCAAGAATATCCATTAGACAAATTTTCATTAATCGCTACGATGTTTAATCCTGTTGACTTATCTCGAATATTAATACTATTAAAATTAGATATTTCTGCATTACTAGGCTATACAGGCGCAGTATTTCAAAAGTTCTTTGGAACAAATATTGGAATGGTATTATCTACATTAGTTCTTGTATTGTGGACTGTTCTTCCTGCTTGGAGGATTATTTATAAATCTAAAAAGAAAGATTTTTAATTCTCTTAATATTATAAAAAAAACAAAAACGTGTATTTCTTAGAAAATAGTTAATTGTGCTTATTTTATAGCTTTAGTTTTGATAATTCATTAAATATCAAAATTTTTTAAAGAAATATGTCTTCCTTTTAATTTGATGTTTTCTGTAAATTCTTGAATGTCTTTGTCTTTAAAATCAGCCATTAACTTTTGCTTAAAAGGAGCAACAGTAAAGTGTACAGGACAGGGGTTGGAGTCGCTGCAAGATGATAAGCCCATAAAACAATTATCAAATTTTGTAGAGCCATCTATACATATTATAATGTCCCAAACAGTATTTTTTAAATTAGTTTCGTTTAAATAAAAACCACCAGTTGGTCCTTTAGAAGAAGAAACTAATTTGTTTTTAGTAAGTTGTTGTAATAATTTAGCTAAAAAAGGTTGAGGTACTTCTAGTTCTTCTGCAATTTTTTTAACCCCAACTTTTTTATTTTCAGTATTGTGTATTGATAAGTAAAGTACCGACCGAATAGCATATTTACAAGCGTTAGATAGCATTTATAATTTTTAGATAAAAGTAGTAAAAAAGATGTTTTTAATCCTAATTATTTTCTTTTAAACTGATTTATAAAAAGATTAAAAATTCCGATTAAAAGAATACAACTTACAATTACTAAATATTCAAAATAGTTATTAATTAAAGAAAGGTTGGTCCAAACAATTATTCCTTTATAAAAAATAAAGAGTTCAGTTAAAATAAAACCTATTAAATAAACTAAAACACTCTTTTTGGATAGTTTTATTAATTTAAATTGATGTAAAAAAAGTAAAAGAGCAATACTAACTACTCCTAAAAATGTCCAATGTAAATACCCTATAATTAAATCGACATTTGATGAAATTGCTCTTGCAAAATAGGGAGTTGACCCAATTATTTGAAATACCAATTTTAAGAAAAATAATAACCCAATAACTTTTAATAAATGAAAATAAAATTTAGAAAAAATGGTAATTAATTGCTCTTTAAAAAAATGCAATTCCTTTAATAGAATATAAAAAGCAACGAGCTGCAACATAGCTCCCAAACCAGAAAGAATAAAAACGATAATAGTAGGTTTCATCCAAAGTAAAGAAATACCGAAAGTTAAAATAACCCCACTATTTAGCAACCAAAATAAGGATTGAAATGTTTTATTCGTAAGTGTAATTTTTTGTTGCTCTAAAATATATAGAAAAACGCCTAATAATGCTAAAATAAACCAGCCATTGTATTGAAAATGAAGATAAAAATAAATAGCATTTCTATATAAATCAGAACCATTTCCTACCGTTTTTATAATAATACCTAAAGCCCAAGGGCCAATACTCGAAATAATCATGTACCACAATGCAATACGAATACATTTATAAGAGTTTGTTTGTTTATAAGTTATTGGAGTGTATTTAAAAACCAAATTTGCTAAAAAATAAGAAGCTATTAAAAAAAGCGTAGAGAATACAATAGAAAATAGCGCATACCCTGTAAAAGGAAAACTAATTAGCATACCAACAATGGTAAGTTGCGTAGCCCAAAACAATCGTTTGTATTTAATAGAAACATTTGTTTTACTTAAATACATTTTAAAAATAAGTGTAGTTAAGGCGGTATAAATCCAACCTAACAAAGCAACATGAGAATGTGCGTGTACAGTAAAACGATAGTTTATAGGTAAATCTATTATTGAAAAAAAACGAAGCAACACCCCTAAAAAAGCAATTATAAGAAAGTATGCTAATCCAATTTTAGAATGTTTTTGCAAAAACATTAATGAAGGTGTTTTTCCTTTCATATATTAAATTATAAATGTTCGTGTTTTTAACGAGCATTGTTAATCATTTCAATAATTTTATCATTAGGTATAACGTCTATCGTTAAATTAATACGATCAGTAGTTCCTTCATTAATAACACGATGTGAATCAGACAAACGTAAATACCAACATTCTCCCACTTTCATATCTACCAATTTATTATTTAAAAAGAACTCAACACCGTTATTATTATCAATAGGAATAGTAAGACGAATCATCGATTTCTCTTCCTCTAGAGCTAAAGTAGGGTCTTTATGTTCTTTTACTACAGAGTCTGGAGCTAAAAATAATAACCTCACCAAATTTACAGTAGTATATTCACTAAATTGGTTAACAATACTTTTTAAATAAGGTGATTTTTCTAAATTGGGAGTATTCATCCAATCTGTCCATGAACCATCAGCATAATCAACTGCTGGAGGTGGAAAAGGAAGTGATTTGTCAACCAAATGTGCAGGTGCACGCAATGAAATAACTTTATAGTACTCGTAATTTTCTTGTTTAAAAGCATTTGCTTCTTTAAGCATTTTTTCTACATCAAACTTAAAAGGTAATTGTATTCTGTCTTTAAAATGTTGCTTTGTCTCCATATTTTTTATAATTACCGTTTAAATAATGTTTAGATTATCTAATTTATATTGTAGTTCATTAATCAATTGTTTTGCAGCAGGTTCTTCACTACGTTTTAATTCGTTAATAATTTGTCTAATAGTTTCAGGAGAATCATTTTCTTTGGGTATAGCTTTAAAACTTTCTTTAGGTGCTAAAGAGAAGAACAGCTCATCTGTCCATTCGTTTCTAATTAAATCTATTACTAAATGAATACGATCTTCTTTTCCTATATTTTTAACAGAATGCACGTAGTTTACATTGGTGTACCAGCATTCACCAGGTAACATTGTTAACTCGTTATTATCTAAAATAAATTGAACACCAGAATTGGTAATAATTGGTATGTGTAAACGGAAATTACCGTCTTCGTAGCCTAATTCATAATCTCTATGAGGTTTAATTTCTGCACCAACATTAAGCCGTAAAATACGTGCTGTTAGTATAGTGCATTTAAAAGAATTTATAACCTCTTTAAAATAGTGGCATTTTTTAAGAATTGAGGTTTCTGATATTATTGAAGTGGCTGTAGGTAAGGCAAATATATTAGACTCTTCACCGTTATGAGCATATAAAGAAATAGCTTTCCAGTCGCCATTATAGCCATCGGTGTTAAAATGAGAAACCCAGTTTTTATCAAGAATTAGCGATAAATCACTTATCAATTTTTTTGTGTTAAATTGAAAAGGGAGTTTTAGAAATTTTGTATGATTTTGCATTAGTAATCTTAAAATTTTAAGAGTTATTCAAGCAATTTTGTGTGATTTATATAATTTTCACAAAATAATTAATTGTAAGAAATAGTATTTTTCATAAAAACAATAAAAGCGCTTGGTTAACTACTAAAATAGCAAAATTTTATACATAATTGGAATTTACAATCTATAAAAAGTTTTTTTATTTAAAATCAGCTTCTCTAAAGGTTATATTAATTCTACCATTTTTATAAGAAGGGTTTTTAAGTAAGCTATGAGTGTATCTTTCTTGTGAATAATCTTTCATAATTAATAAACTTCCGTTAGCTAAATCTAGAGAATAAGTTTTTTCAGTATCATTTTTTTTGAAACTAAATTCACGTACTTCCCCTAAACTAACAGATGGTAAAACAGTTTTGTACCCAGAAGTTTGTTGATCAAAATGATAAGGGGCAAAATAATTTCCATTAGGGTAATACAAGCACATAGCAAGATCAAAGTTTTTTCTTGTAAGATCTTCTACACGTTTTTTTAACTTTGCCATAAAGCCTGACCATTCAAACGCTTTTCCGTGTACACTTTCTGGATGACTATTAAGATCTATTAATTTTTTTGTTGTAAATAGTATTTTAAAACTATCTGTAACAAATGTTTCTCCATTAATTTTAAGAATAAGTTGTTCTTCATGTATTTTATATTCATTTATTAGTACACTATAAAGCGTGTTAGCTTCATTTTTTGTTAAAAATTCTTGAATATATTCAACTGTGCAATCTAAAGGTAGTTTCATGTATTTATTCTAATTTACATTTTAACTCTATGTTGGGTTCTATAAAGTAGGTAAAAAGGATAGTTTTATTTTTAAAAGGTTGTTCTAAAGTCATTTTTAGAGGAAGTGTTAAGGAAGATTCATTTCTGTTTAGCCAAATGTTATTATAAACATGAACTTGTGTATCTAATATCATACTATCATATTTACTCATATCTAATGAGCTTAAATCTATTTTTTTATCAGGTAATTGTAACGGGATAGGTTGCTCTTTTTTATGTAATGATATTGATTCTCTTACATTTAAAATAGTCGTTGTATTATGTTCTTGATAGTTTGAATTTGTTTCAGGTTGATTTGATAAACTCATGTTTATAAGTACATTTTTTGGAATTAAGGTAACCTCTTTATTAAATTGAGGAAGTAAGTTGTAAAGTATAGGAACATAACTTTCTCTATAAAGTAACGCATCAAGGGTTTCACTAAAAAGAATATGAAATTTAGTAGCTTTTGGAACTTTAAATGTTACCGCATCTGCTAAATGAAATTCTTGAATGTATGTGGTTAAGTTTAATGAATGAATTAATTTTTTAGCAGATTCAAGTGATGCTTTATTTATTTCTAATAAAGTAAATTGTATTTCTTCAGGAGAAAAATGAGGTGCTATTAAAGTTATAAAAGGAGCATAAGGGCCACAGCCTGCATAAAAAAAATGGATAACTTCATTAGGACATTCTTTTTGTTTTTCTTTAATAGCTAATATAACAGCATTTAAAAACTTAACAGTTCTCTTATAATCTAATAAACACTGTGCTGCATGATTTAAGCCTAAAGCTTTTCCTTTAGAAGAAGGAATAGCTGCTAAATGTTCAATTTTAGTATCAAAACCAGTAATTTCTGTAAGTTTTTGAAAATGAAGATGAATATCGTTTAATCCTTTTTCTATTTTTTCTTGTTCAAGTGATGGTTCTAATAACGATAGTGTTATTTCTTTTATTTCAGCAATTATTTGTTTATTACTCATGCTATTATAGATTAATTATTTCTGAAAAACTATTTTTTAATATGTATGTGCTACTTGAATAGCTTTAAAATTGTTAGATACTTTTAAAGGTTTAAGAGTATCTTTATCTTGTAGTTCTTTTAATAAAGTTTTCATCGCAAGATTATAATCACTCGTGTTTTGATCTTCATTAGATAAGCTACAATGTTCTTCATAATAATGATGAATAAAACCATCTTGAAGAAAACAAAACCCTTGATACTTAAAATCTCCGGTATTGAATTTTAAATTATCAATGGCATCTTTTTCATTATAAAATTCAGGATATTTGTTTTGATATTCTTTTAACGTTTTTTTAAACGCTTCTTTCGAATTTAAAGATATTGAGTCTCCTTCTATAGTTAAAATATAAAATGTTTCATTTTGATGCTTCTTTGCAAAATCTTTTATAGCCTTTTTTAACTGATTTATTAATTTAGGTATTTCAAATTTTTCTTCTTCACCTGAGTCAATTAACTTATTTAACTTTTCTAAATCAATATGTTGTTCACCATATAAACTCCAAAATAAATCATCATATTCTTTAGTTTTATTATAAGGAGCACCATTTTTTATAAAGAAAGCAGCTCTAGCTTCATTTATTGAATAGTATAATGGAACTTTACCATCTTTATCTAAAATTTTAAAGTCTAGACTATCGTGTTTAACTAATTTTTTTAAAGGATTTATACTATCTGAAGCAGCAGCATGATGAAGTACTGTTTTACCATCTTTATCTTGAATATTTATGTTTGAAGTAGCTTTAACTAGTTCATCTGTTAATGTATTCTGTTCAACTGCACTTGTTAAAAGTAAATTATCTTTACTATCTTTTATATCAGGCTTAGCTCCGTTCGCTGTAAGGAATTCAACCAATTTTTTTGAATAATCAAAACTATCTTCAACAGCAAATAGAAGGGAAGTGATTCCTTTAACATAATTTGAGTCGTATTTATTATCAATATTAGCACCATTTTTCAATAAGAATTCAGCACATTCAATTTCATTATAATAAATAGCTTCGTTGAAAGGAGTTGCTTTTTGTATGTTTTGTATGTCTACCAGAGCTCCATTATCAATTAATAATTTTACTATAGAGATAAACCCTTTCTTAGCAGCCTTATGAAGTGCGGTTGTTCCGTATTTATCTTTTATGTTAATATTAATTTTATGCTCAATAAGTAATTTAATAAGTTCAGTATTTTTATCATTCGTAGCATAATGAAGCATAGATTGATTGGCATCAATGACTCTTGTTATATTTACATTTTCTCCATTAATGAGCGCTTGTTTAATTTTTGTAATATCACCATTTAGTATTGCTTTGAAAACATCAATGCTATTTTCGATCATGCTTTTATTTTTTTAAATAAAGAGATAATTTAGACCCATTATATATCAAGAAATAAGGGATTAAATGTATTTAAAACTTAACTAAGATTTATAATTATACGATAGCTAAAATTTTACATTTTATAAATGTAAAGTATAATTTAGAAAGAACAAAAGAAAGAGGAAAAGTTAAATACAGTAAAAGCCAATATTTATTTTATAAAGAAAATAAATATTGGCTTTAGCCGCTAGGTTATATTAAATTTATGGTTGTTGTTTAGTTGCAGCAATAACAATTTCTCTAATGTTTACACCTTGTGGTTGATTATAAGCATACCATATTGCATTAGCAATATCATTTGGGTTTAATACACCTCCCATATCATTTTTCCAAGCTTCATAACCATTTTTAATTTCGTTTGAAGTTGTATGTGATAACAATTCTGTTTCTACAGCACCAGGCGCAATAGTTACCATTCGAACATTTGCAGAAGCTGCTTCTTCACGCGCGTTTTCTGTTATAGCATGTACTCCAAATTTTGTTCCGCAATATGCAGCATGATTAGGGAATGTTTTTCTTCCAGCAATAGAACTTATATTAATAATTGTTCCGCTTTGGTTTGCTTTCATCTTCGGTAGTACAACTTGCATACCATTTAATAAGCCTAGAATATTTACATCAAACATTTTTTTCCACTCCAAAGGATCTTGTGTTGCTATATCTCCTAAAAGCATTAAACCTGCATTGTTGATTATACAATCCGCATCTCCAAATTGTGTTTCTGCCTTAATAACGGCATTCTTAATTGCATTAATATCTGTAACATCAACTTTTTCGCATAAAACATTAGGTAAATTAAATGCTTTAATTATGTCTATACGTCTAGCTAACAATAAAAGAGGATGCCCTTTTTTAGATAATAATTTAGCGGTAGCTTCACCTATTCCAGAACTTGCTCCTGTAATAATAATCAATTTTTTATTTAACATTTATGTTTTTTTGTTATAGTTAATTTAAATGATATTTTTATTGTAATTCCTTTGACTACATTTGTTAATGCAAATTTATAGTGTTGATTGGATTAATGGAAATACTATTTTTTTATGTTAATCATAACTTTTAATTATGGATGGGAGATTATTGAAATTTTTTATAGCTGTTTATGAACAGAAAAATTTAACACGAGCAGCAAAGCAATGTTTTGTGTCGCAACCAAATATTTCTAATGGAATAAAGCAATTAGAAGAAGAATTAGGTCAAGTACTTTTTGAGCGTCATAAAAAAGGTGTTGAATTAAAAACAGAAGCACATTACTTATACCCAATTGCTAAGCGTTTGGTAGGGGAGTTAAATTCTTTAAATAGTATTTTTAATGAGCAAGAATTTAAAAATAAAATTAAAATAGGTGTGGCTGATGGTTTGCCACAAGAACATAAGCAGCAATTTTTTAGAACAGCATCTGATTTATGTGAATCTATAGCATGGACGACAAACGGGATTGGGAGAGAAAATGAAATAAATCTATTGGTTAGAGAATGGAAGAATGAAGAAGATTTGTTTTTACCGCTTTGGAAAGAAGATTATGTACTATGTATTCCAAACGGACATCATTTACTAAATAAAGAAGTTGTTACTTTAAAAGATTTAGAAAAAGAAACCTTTATTCATTGTCCACCATGTGAAGCACATCAACAGTGTTTGTCTATTTTGAACAATGAAACTAATAAAATGATAACAGTTGCTAATTGTTCTTCAAAAACAGAAACCTTAACAATGCTTATGGCTGGTTTAGGAGTTACTTTTTTACCTAAAGCATTTGTTGATGGTTGGTATGGTTTTGAAGTGAAGAAATTTAAAGGACCAAAATATTTTAGAGAAGTTGGTTTATCATATCCGAGAAAGAGTTTAAGAAACCCTGCGATTTTAAAAATTATTGAATACTTTTCAAAGAATGAATTAAAAGTGAATAAATTTGAAGATTTTGGATATTATTTGAAAGCTAATTTATAAATTTTAGAGTAAGAGTATGTTAACTTTTACTTTACTAACCTTTTTTTTATTAAGTAAATTTAGTTTACTTAATTAGAAACCACCCATGACTCCCAGCAACAGCTCCTGCGGTGGTTATTAAACTTAGTATAAGTAATACCCAATGAGCTCTGTGCATAAATGAAAATGTTTTTTCAGGATTCTTTTTAGCATATTTTTTAAATAATTTATGCAACACAAAAGGCTCTAAAATATACAAAACTAATGTAAACAGTATCCAAACTAAAGTCATTGCGTGTATCCACCAAAACCTATAATCAAAGTATCTGTCCCAGGCATTAAGTTCGTAAAGCATGTAAAAGCCCGTTAAAGCAGTTAGTAATGTTGTTATTTTAGCCTGTGTAGCAAATCTTCCTTCTATTTGTTCAAAGGTATTTATTTGATCTTCTTTTGATTTTAGTTTTTTAATAGCAGGAATGATAACTGTAGTAACCATAGATACTCCACCAATCCATAATATAACAGCAATTATATGTATTACTCTAGCAAAAGTGAACTTTTCCATTTTTTTTCTATTTTTAGAAGCCTCTTGTGTAGAAATAGAGAGGGAATTTATGAATATCAAAAATAATTAAAATCATACACTAGTAATGTGTTTTATTTTAATTTATAGAGAACATTATTTGATGTTTTATAAGCTAAATATGCAAGAAATTGTGGAGTAAGGCACATTTTTATATGTAAACTAAATAGCAGTTAAAAAACTACATTTTAATCATACCAATACTTAAAAATAGTGTTGTAATAAGATAATAAGTTGTAAACAAGGTTTTTGAAAGGAATTAGGTAATAATATAAAAAAAATACAAATTTATTTTTTTATAAAGAAAAAGTGATTATATTTACAGCACAAATGACAATTTAGAATTTTCTTCTTCTTTGTAAAATAAACTGTCATACTTGTATCTATATAGATTATCCTAATCTGTATAATGAAGTATACCTATTCGGGATTTTCTCCCAGTGAAACACGTTTATTTTTTTAGTTTAGAAAATTATCTATTGTTGTATGGAGTTAGTTTTATGTTTGTATAATACTAGTTACGCTATGCATAAAGCAAAAAAGGAAATTTAAAAATTAATAATTAAAAAGAACAAACATTATGGGATCATTTAGAGCATCACTAGAATTAGGAGGAAAAGAATTTGACGTATTAGCAACAGAATACGCTTTTAGTAGAGATACTGATAAGAAAGGTAAAATTGCATCTAATGTTTACGGAGGAAGAATCAATGTAACAATAGAGTCTACAGCAGATTCATCTGTAATTGAAGCGATGTTAAATAGCCAATTTAAAGCTATTGAAGGAAAAATCATTTTTAAGAAGTCTGAAGAAGATTCAAAAATGAAAGAAGTTGAATTTAAAAATGCGTATATCGTATATTATAAAGAAACTTTAAACGTAAACGGAGACGTACCAATGACTATTAATTTCACTGTATCGGCAGAAGAAATGACTATTGGTAATGCAGCTATCGACAACCGTTGGCCAGTAGCATAAATATTATTTTATAAAAAAGAGCAAATCTTATGGGTTTGCTCTTTATTACTACTTGTTAGTATACTGCTATAATCAGGTGTGTTTTTGACTAAGAATAGAAGCCTGTAAAAAAAGTAAATTTCATTTAATTTATAAGACTGTTATACGTATGTAATTTTATTATACGTAAGGAAAACTGTATAAAAAAACTAAATACAATATTTAGTTTAATTGAAATTATTTTAGATTTTATACAATCTGTATTTAATTATTTTTCATACCTTTAGTTGAAATTAAAAAAAAGAAAAAGCAAAAATTTATTGTAAAAATATGTATAAGAAAAAGAATATAAAATACTCACAAGAATGAGTGATGAAATAAACATGTATTTGTGTTTATATTAGAAAAAAACATTGCTTAATCCTTATATTTAACTGTAGTCTATAATCAGTTAATTAAAAATAAAGATGAAAACAAAATAGTTGATAATATCATTGTTTTGTATTATTCTTAGTAGATCTTTTTATTTCTTCACATTTAAATGAAGCACTATAATATTGCTGTAGCAAGTCTTATTTTGTGTTTTATCTTATTACATTTTTTATATATGATGCAATAGTAAAACAATGT
This sequence comes from Tenacibaculum ovolyticum DSM 18103, assembly GCF_000430545.1. Lineage (GTDB taxonomy): Bacteria > Bacteroidota > Bacteroidia > Flavobacteriales > Flavobacteriaceae > Polaribacter > Polaribacter ovolyticus. The sequence continues at coordinate 390,512 of NZ_KE387163.1, read as the reverse complement.
TTTGTTATTGAAGTACATATATAAATCTGCTTTTTTTTAATAATGTATAATTTTAAGGATATTACTTTAAGTAAAAAATAAACTGAAAAAAGAAAAGATATTTAGTTTTTAAAACTATTAAAAAGAAAAAAGAAAAATGGAAGTAAAAACAAGAGTAATTATAGATAATAAACAAATAGATGTTTTTAAAAGTGCAAACCTTGTACAGCACATAAATAACCATCATTTTTTTAAAATTATTTTAGACCAAGAAGCAATAGAAGAAGTTGGTGGTCATACTATAGATAAATCTAAAGATTGGCTTGGTAAACCTGTAATTATTTCTTTTGAAGAAAAAGAATTCATAGGTATAGCAACAGATATAGCGCTAAACCATGAAAATGGTCATAGTGGTGAATTAATAGTAAGTGGTTACTCTAAAACTATATTACTAGAATCAGGTAAACATATGCATTCTTGGTTAGATAAAACACTAACAAATATTATTACAGATACTGTTGATGCAGCTGGAGTGGATGCTGATATTTCACCTGAATTTAAAACAGCAATAGAATACCAATCACAGTATAATGAAACACACTATCAATTTATTCAAAGATTGGCAAAACAATATGGTGAATTCTTGTATTACGACGGACTTAAACTTGTTTTTGGTAAACCATCACCATCAAGTCCAATAAAGGTAGAGTATGGTAGTGATTTATCAAATGTAAAGATTGCTATTAAAGCAGTACCTAATAAAGCAAATATGTTTTCATACAACGCTTTAGATGATGCAAAAAGTGAGGTGAAATCTAAAGATGATGTTCTTGGAGGACTTAATGAATTGGGATTACATTCCTTTAATGTTTCAGGTGAAATCTTTAAAATAGTACCTAATAATATTTCATCTGCTCGTGTATCAGACAAAAGTCAAATAGATACGCAAATGAAAAAGGCACAAACAGAAGCTGTAGCATCATTAAGTACACTTACAGCACATAGTAAAAAACAAGGATTAGGTATTGGTAGTGTTATAAAGGTTAGTTCAGCTAAATATGATAAAAAGAATTATGATGTAAAAAGCTATGGCGAGTATATGATTATTGGTATAACGCACACAGCTACCTCTCAAGGTATGTATAGTAACACTTTTGAAGCTATATCATCGGGAGTAGAAGTATTACCAGCCCCAGAGGTTGCATTACCTATTGCACAACCACAAATTGCAACAGTATTATCTAATGAAGACCCAAAAAGTAAAGGGCGCGTACAAGTGCAATTTCAATGGCAAAAAAATCAAATGAAAACATCTTGGCTTCGAGTAATGACACCAGATGCAGGAAAAAGTGATTTAGTAGGAACAAACCGAGGATTTGTATTTGTTCCAGAAGTAGGAGACCAAGTTATGATTGGTTTTCGTTACAGCGACCCAAACAGACCTTTTGTAATGGGAAGTATGTTTAACGGAACTACAGGTGCAGGAGGTAGTGAAGCTAATAAAACAAAAAGCCTTACTACACGAAGTGGCGCAACTATAACAATAGATGATAATGAAGGAGATGGAAAAATAACAGTAAGCGATCCTAGTGGAAATACCATAACGTTAAATGGTGACGAAACTATTACTATATCTGCACCAAAAAGTATTTTATTAGATGCAGCAGAAATTACACTTTTAGGAAAAGACAAAGTACATATAGAAAGTAAAGAAGTAACCATTGTTGGTACAAATAGCATTAAAGAAACGAGTGATACTTTAGTTGATATTCAATCACCAAAAATAACAGCAAATTCAGATACAACAGAAATAACTGCTAAAATGACAGTAGATATTGAAGGAAAGTTAATGACCAATGTAAAAGGAACTATTGTTAATTTAAACTAGATGTTTTTATGAGTAATGAGCACAATCCTATAGCACAGCGCATTAATTACCTTCAAAGTTTTTGGATGCAACAAAGACCATTAAAACCAAAGGCACAATTTGTACGGTGGATGGTTGATGAGCAAGACGTACCGTTGATTAATGGATTTTATAAATTAGAATCGTCACCTTACGGTAAAATAGACGAAACAATTGTAGTAATGCTTACCGATTTTGATTCTGAAGACTCCTTTTCGTACCAAGTAGCCAACGATTGGTTAACCGCCTATAAAAAAGATACAGAAAAATACCCTGAATTACAATGGCCAGCATATGAAAATTTACAAACAGAGTTTAACAAGATAGATGGTGATAATACCGTACAAGCAACTACATTTTTTGTAAAGTTATTAAAGCAATTTAAAAACTACGAGGGTAAAGAAAACAATATGTATATAGGCATACATCCAAGAAAAGTAGCAGATTATGATGCTTTATGTAGTTGGATTTGTAGTTTAATAGCACAATTACCTAAAAACATAGGCCTTGTGGTGGTAGATTATAAAAAAGAGGCCTTTTTTGAAGAGATATTTAGTAACGAAGATGCTTTTTTTGAAAAGCAAACCCTCCGTCTAAAAAATCAAGATATACAGGGAGCTTATACTAATTTAATGACCCAAGGAAACCCTAACGATCCACAAGTTGCTTTTAGAAAGTGCATGATAAAAATGGGAGAGGCAGCAGGAAATCAAGAAAAAGAGGAACTAATTTCTTGGGGAGAAAAAGGGCTGAATATTACAAAACAAACCACAAATTTACCTTTTTGGGCATCGGCACATGTAATTTATGCAGGCTATTTATTTGGATTTAGAGATACCGATCGTATTATTAACTTATTAGATAAAGGTATACGAATAGGGCAAAAAGACCCAAACGATAAAGCTCTATTAGGCGTTACCTTACAATTATATAGCTACAAAGCAGCTTACTATAGTTTTATAAATAAAAAAGAAGCAGCTTTAGAATGGTTTATAAAGCAAGCTACACTTGCCAATGAAAATGATGAAAAACTGGTAATGATAACTGCTTATAAAAACGCACTATTACTAGCAGAGCAAAGTCGTATGATGAGTGCCGTAGAAGATACAATTCCTATAGCTTTTAAAAGAGGTTATGCGATTGATGATGAATTATTAAAAACTACTGAGTTTGCTTATATCGCAAGTCATTATGTTAATACCTTAAGAGAAGAAAAGGAAACAATTGAAATTAAAAAGGAACTAACAGTAATAAACACACGTTTGTCGTTTTTATTTGGTGATACTTGGGAAACACAAGTAATTAATTTAAGAAAGCAAATAAAAAACAAAGAACTTGTGTCATAACCCCGAAAACTATGTTACTAGCAGACAATCATTTTACACCTATTGTAGGTATAGATATACATTTTACAACCTTACCGCCCTTTAATCCGTTTCAACCGTTTATAGGAGTTGTAATGGATCCTATGGATTATATTCCGTTTATAGGAGCTACTGTAAACATTAACGGATCTAAAAGAGGGGTCTCAGACACCAGTGGCGTTTTAGCTACATTATTTCATATACCTATCGTAGGGCCATTTGCAGCAGCACCTATTATTGGGCACGAAAGCATGAATTTTTTTGCCAGTGAAACCGTAAAAGCTGATGGTACCCGTTTAAGTCCAAAAGGATATATGGTAATGAGTTGTAATGATGTAGGAATACCATTATCAATACAACCAGGAAAAAAGAAATTTACAAAATTAGTACCTACTATATTTGCACCCACTTCATATTCTTTACCTATCCCAACAGGAAAACCTGTTATTGTTGGCGCACCTTATGGCCCAGATATGATGGGTATGGTTATGGGGCTAGCAATGAGTTTTGGTTTTGGCGCTATTATGCGTTATGCAGGTAAGCTGTTAAATAAACTAGCAAAAAAAATAGGAAATGGCTCTAATAAAATGAGCAAATGGCTGTGTAAATTAGGTTTCGAACCAATTAATTTAGTTACAGGAGCAGTTGTGTATGACGGATTAGATTTTGAATTACCAAGTCCTATACCATTTGCCTGGGAACGCACATGGGATTCCGATTCCGATTACGTAGGTATACTAGGGCATGGTGTGCACTGTAAATACGATAGAGCAGTACAAATTTTTCCTGAAGAAGAAGCGGTCGGATTACGATTTGATGACGGAAGAATGTTAGCCTTTCCGTTATTAGATTTAGGAGAGTCGTACTACATGCGTCAAGAAAAAACTACCCTAACCAGAACATTAAAAGGACATTTTGTAGCTTATTCACATACCGAAGAATTACATTATTATTTCGAGCATAAAACAGTTAAAGAGGAACAAACCTTATATAAACTGACTAAAATTGAAGATTTAAGAGGTTTTAAAACCCAATTTATTTTTAAACACCATCAATTAACTCAAATTATTGATGCATCAAATAGAGAATTAACATTAGAATATACTACAGAAGGCTTTGTAAGTAATATTTATTTAAATAAAAATGCCGGCAAAGAACTTTTAGTAGCTTACCAATACGATGCTTTGGGTAATATGATTGGTATTGCTGATGCTTTAGAGCAGCAAACCATTATGGAATACCAAGATCATTTAATGATTAAAAAAGTAGACCGTAACGGACAAGCCTTTTATTGGGAATATGAAGGAGAAGGTACCGCAGCAAAATGTATACATACATGGGGAGATAATGGTTGGCAAGAAGGTTGGATGGAATACCACACTGACGAAGGTTATAATAAAATTACAGATGCAAATGGCATTGTAACCTATTACTATTATACACCCGAAGGCTTGGTTACCGAAATTAAAAACGGTGAAGGAGATAGTGAGTATACTGAGTATACCGAGTTTATGGAAGTTTATAGAGATATAGACCAAGAAGGTAATGTTACCGGATATACTTATGACGAACAAGGTAACCAAACAAGTGTCGTGTATCCAAACGGAGCAGCCTCACAATACATGTATAATGAAGAAGGACGGTTAGTAATAACTATAGATCCTGAAGGTAACAAACGTAATTATACCTATAAAAAAGAAGCTCCGCATTTAGTAAATAGTATTGTAGAGCCAGACAATAGTATGACTGTTTTTACTTACAACAACAAGCAACTTGTTAGCGAAGTAAAAAACAACGACCAAAAAAGTAATTTAAAATACGATAAACAATACAGTTTAGAAACCTTTACCGACCAAGACGGTAACATAACAAGTTGGGCTTATAATCGTAGAGGACAAGTATTAAATATTACTGCAAACGGACACATACAACAAAATTTTGGTTATGATAATTTAGGACGTGTAATACGTGTAGAAAATATTGGGCAAGAAGAAACTCAATTAAAATACAATGCCTATAACGAGGTATTACAAGCTTTTAATAATAAAACAAAGGTAGATTTTGAATATACCCCAATGGGGAGCTTAAAAATGCGTCAAGAAAATGGTACCAAAGTATTTTTTAGCTACGACAAAATGGAGCAGTTAAAAAGTATTAAAAACGAACACAACGAAACTTATAGTTTTAAACGCAATAAAAATGGCGAAATAATTACCGAAACAGGTTTTGATGCATTGCAACGTACTTATAGAAGAGACCGTGCTGGTAAAGTAATAAAAGTAGAACGCCCTAACAATCAATTTACCGAATACGAATACAATGCCTTAGGACAAATAACTCGTACTGAGTATAGCGATGGCACTTGGGAAACCTTTTCTTATAATAAAAACGGACAATTAATAGAAGCCCGAAACCAAAATAGCGCCGTAAGTTTAGAGCGCGATAATGTAGGGCGCATTGTAACAGAAAAGCAAAGTACAGGGCTGCCTAACGAAAAAGGGTATACCATGCAAAGTGCCTATAATGCAAATGGTAATCGTATTGCATTAACCTCTAGTTTAGGCGCTAACATACAGCATAAATATAATACCCAAGGGCAGTGTGTAAATACCCAAGCAGAGAGTGAAGGAAATGCCTATACAGCTCAAAAAAAATACAATCCGTTAGGGCAAGAAATAGAACGCGTAGTAACAGGCGGTATTACCTCTAGCCGAGGTTATGATTGGAAAGGTAGGCAAAATAGCCATGAAGTACACGGTAAAAAGCAACGTTACCGAAGTACTCGATATACTTGGAACCCAAACCATCAATTAGAACAAATTTTTGATGTAACAAGCCGCACTAACACCCAATTTACTTACGACGCTTTTGGTAGCCTTGCTAGTGCGCAATACGTAGATAATAGTTATGATTATAAATTACCTGATGAGGTAGGTAATTTATACAAGAATAAAGAAAAAGACGAGCTTAAATACGGAAAAGGAGGGCAGTTACTACAAGATAAAAATTGGCAATATTTGTACGATTCAGAAGGGAATCTAATTAAAAAAACAAAGAATAATACTGTTCAAATACTAGCAGATTTTAAAAAAGAACAAAAAGAAAACCCTCCAACAAAAAATACTTGGTTCGATAGAGTTTTGGGCTATACCGATGAAGCAGCACAACCAAATTTAAAACCAGATACTCCATTAACACATTGGAAATATGGTGAATGGTTTTACACTTGGCAAGCCAATGGTATGTTAAAACAGGTAAAAGATCCTAAGGGAAAAACTACTGTTTTTGAGTACGATGCTTTGGGTAGGCGAACAGCTAAAATAAATATTGGCAAAAAAGAAATAAACCGTTACATTTACGACGGAAACGTTCTTTTACACGAGTTTGCGTATGCTATTTCAGAAAGACCAAAAACGATTGCCGATGATGTAGGTAAGTTGTCTTTTGATAAAGAAGAGCCAACAACAAAACTAATTACTTGGGTGTTTGATGAAGGTACATTTGTGCCCTCTGCAAAAATTACATCAGAAGGTACATTTAGTATTATTTCTGATTACTTAGGTACCCCTATTTTATCATTTGATGAAAAAGGAAATAAGGTTTGGGAGCGAGAGCTAGATATTTATGGTAATGTTCGTAAAGGAGATAATCATTTTATACCATTCCTCTATCAAGGGCAATATTACGATGAAGAAACAGGTTTAGCTTATAATAGGTTTAGATATTATAATCCTGATACAGGTGGTTATATTTCTCAAGATCCGATTGGGTTGGCTGGAGGAATGCCGAATATGTATAGTTATGTACGTAATTCTAATGCTTATATAGATAAATTTGGATTATACTCAGATTTATTAGGTTCTGGTATGGGACATCATTTAATGCCAAGAAGTATTGCGAAATCTTTAGGTATAGCTGACTTATCTCCTAACCATGCAATAGCATGGTATCCAAATAATGGGGTTGGAACGGCAGATTTACATAAACAAATGCATAGGAATTTAATAGATGAAGGAATTCCTTTTCATGGATCAAAATTTAAAGGAACATCTGATGAGTTTTTTGAAGCAGCTAAGAAAGCTTACAAAGATATGGATACTAAAGGGTTTATGAAAATACCAGGAACGGATAACAAATTACTTAAAAACGTAACTCCACTTGAAGGATTAGAAAAGTTACAAGATTTACATAAAAAAGGGAAAATACCATGCAAGTAAATGATATAAAAGAGAGAAAATTAGAAATAAGTGATTATGGAATTTATATATTATCACCTAAAAAAGTAGTTTCTTTTTTTAAAAACAAAAAAAATAAGAGTAAAAAAATTCTAAATTATTTTCAAAAGAACCAAGAAACTTATATTGAATCTATCCAAGAAGGAGTTTGGTTACCAATTTTGCCTATTGATTCAATAGAGTATATTATTAAACTGAATGAAAAGTTTAATGATAATTGGATTGAATTATTTGAAATTAAAGGATTTAATATTGAAATAGAAGAGGATAATGATCTATGGATAGGTTCTTTAAGTAATTTACATACATGGAACAAGAAAGATTATGATAATTCTAAAGATTATAATTCTTATGAAACATTAGATGATGAAACACTTTATTCTTCATTTAGGTTCAATATTTCTAAAGGAAGGTACTTAGTGAATGTTAAAGGTTTTAAACGTAAAGTGGCATTAGAATACCCAGAGGCTAATTTTGGTTTTTTATTTGAATTAGAAAAAATAGAAAATTTTGATGGATATAAAGACCCAAGAGAAGACGAGAAATATAATTTTAATGTTGCGCAGATGTAATTGATATGTCATAGTATTAATAAAAAATGAATTTTAATTTAAAAGAAAAGCCTGATTCAATAATCTTTTGTAAGAAAGAATTTGAAATAAATAAGGAACAAGTATTACAAGATTTAAATTTTGAGATAAGTAATGATATGCTATCTTTTTGGAATACTTATGAACATATTTTATTTGATAGCGGTATTTCAATTTATGGATTTGAATTGGCTAAAGAACGAAATTTACAATATGAAATATCAAATTACTTATCTAGCTTCGTTCTAATTGGTGATGATGGTTCTGGTCAAGGAATATTCATTAATAAAGCAGATGGTGAATTAAAAGTATATTATCTTGATTTAGGAGCTATAGGTTCGATAGATTTATATAAGACAGGAAAAAACTTTTTTAATTGGCTTGAAGATGATTTAAAATTAGCAGATTCTTTAGTAATAGATGATAAAGACGATTTATTATTTGAAGAAGCTGATTTGTTTGTTGTACCAAAAATCAATTTTATTGATAAAAAAAAGTTTGTGTTTTTTGCACGAAAAAACTTGAACTACAAGATAGCATTTTGAATATTTCCACGGGAATAAATGAAAAAGAAAATTTTAAAATAAAAACTAATTTTATTCCCTATAAATATATTGAAAATATTAAGGAGTTACAGGTTAAATACCAGTGCTTAAAATTAGTTTCAAAAAAGGGAGAAGTTCAAATTTCCTTGGAATAAAATTGATGTAATGTTAGTTTATATATGATGTATAAATTGGTTTATCAGCTATGGATACTATTTAGTAATTATTAGAAATAATAAAGGGTAAATACAAAAGTAAAAACCATAATTATTTTCTAATGAACCAAAATTTATGTGTTTGATGTTAATATGTAATTAACTATAATAATAAATGTTTGAAATAAAAATAAAAGAAGAGTTAGATAAGCTTACACCTCGTAATAACGTAATTAAAAAACTAGATAAGATACCTATTAAAAGTGGATTATATTTAGAATTTATTTCCAAATATAAATCAGAGGAATTAAGTCCTGATATTCATTTATTAGATTACGAAAAGGTATTAAATAAGAATTCCTATATAAAGAAAAATTATTCTCAATTAAGTGAGATATTTTGGTTAATTGCTGATTCTGGCCAAGGAGACGAGTGGTTTTTAAGCCTTAAAGATAATAAAGTATTTTTTTATGATCATAATAAAGGCGAATATATTGAAGAAGGGTTTATTGAAATGAACTTATCTTTTGAAGATTTTTTTAAATTAGGTTTAATAGTTAATAAATTAGAAAACTATCTGATAGAAGAAGTTGACGAAGATATTGTAAAAAAACCTTTTATAAATACTTTAAATAATATTAGCCCCAATTTGTATAATAAATATCCATATAAATATTTTTAAAAAAAATTAAAGTAAATGCAGAATTTTTATATTACGACATTTACTTTAGTGTAAATTTATTGAAAAAAATATTTAAAAAGAATAGAGGTATAACACCTTTAGATATTATAAAACTGATGAGTATTTATACTCAAATAAAGGACATAGAGGAAATTCCGAGAATAAAAGAAAAGATAGGTTAATAGGTCGAGCAAAATGTCACTAAATAAACTATGGAGTTAAAAGAGATAATAAAAAAATTCATATTAATTTTTGGTAGAGATAATACTGATATTGGCGAGGTAAAATTTATAGATATAAATTGTAGTTCTGAAAATTCTTTAAACTTATTATATGACTATCTTGAATTCGATAAAACAATTACTATTGGAGGTGAGTTGTATATAGATTTATACCCTAAAAGAATGCAATCAAAGGTTCAAGAAGGTTGGTATGTGCTAAGAAGTAACGAAGGTGAAAAATATGATGATTTAAATTGGAATAAAGATTGGATAGTATTTGCTACAAGAAATGGCGATGCTATTTATTTTGATAAAACGAGTAAGGAAGTATATGGAAGTATTAATAAAACTACTCGTTTTAAATTAGCAGACTCACTTGCAATGTTTTTTAAAATTATGGTAGAAGGAATGAAAATAGAACAAGAGAAGTATAATTTAGAAGCATTTGATGAAGATGAAGAAACATTACCTGATTTTATAGAAGATATCAAAAATATTTTTGATAAAAATTTAGATAATAAATATCAATCAGATTTTATTTCTTTTTTTTTTGAATAAAAAAATCTAGATATGTCTTTATGATTAGGATCATCCAAAAGGAAAATAAGATGGTTTAACAGGAGAATGTGTAAATAATAATATGTTATGGAAAAATTAGAATTTAAAAAAGCATATACATTATCTCATTTAATAGATGTTGTAAAAAAAAGAATTAAAGAAAACGGTTTGACTGATAATAATTTTTGTTTATACTCTTCAGAAGTAGATGAAAATATAACAGATATAAATTGTACTTGTTATTTAGAAAGTTATCCTATTATTTCAGATGAAGATGAAGAAGTTTATCCTGATTTTGTAGTAGAGAAATCTTTAGAATTACTTTATGATGGGCGCCAATTTGAAGATGTTATAATGAATGTATTACATCAGAAAAGCGAAGCAACTATTGATGAATTTATTTTAGGATTAAATTACTATACAGAAAATGATACCTTTTTAGATTTTGAATAAATAGATTTGTTATACCTGTCGGTAATGAATAATTAAAAACCACAGTGTAAAAATTGTGGTTTTTACTTTGGTATAATGTTATTGATTTTTTGTAAAAAAATGATTATTTAAATTAGGTACCCCTATTTTATCATTTGATGAAAAAGGAAATAAGGTTTGGGAGCGAGAGCTAGATATTTATGGTAATGTTCGTAAAGGTGATAATCATTTTATACCATTCCTCTATCAAGGGCAATATTACGATGAAGAAACAGGTTTAGCTTATAATAGGTTTAGATATTATAATCCTGAAACGGGAGGTTACATCTCTCAAGACCCGATTGGATTGCTTTCTGGAGAACCTAATTTTTATGCGTATGCACCTGATGTAAATAGTTGGATTGATCCATTTGGATTAGCATGGGGTCCTTTAAATTGGTCAGGAATGGGACATCATCTATTACCGAGGTCTGTTGCTGGGAAATTAGGTATTCAAAATTTATCAACTACAAAAGCTTTTGCTTGGTACCCAAATAAACCTAGTGACTTTCCTGATATTCATTTAGAAATGCACCAAAAACTTAAAGGAGAAGGTATTCCTTGGAGAGGAGGCAATTTTGAAGGTACTTTGGATGACTTTATGAAAAAAGCGAGAAAAGCTTATGAAGGTTATGATATGAAAGGAATGCTTAAGTTTAAAGGAGCAAATGGTAGAATAATAAAAACGAATCTGACACCAAATGAAGCTCTTGATACAATGGAAAATATGATTAAAAAAGGAAAAATACCCTGTAAATAAATGATATTAAATAATAAGATTACATCAAATGGATATGCTATTGCATTATTCTCAAAGGAAGTTTTAAAAAAAAGACTTTTAGAAGATAAAGTAAAAAAGAAAAACTTAACGAAGCTTTTTGATGAAAGTGAAGATTTTTCAAAAAAGATAATGATAACGGGAACGTTTTTACCAATCGTTACTGCTTCTTTTAATGATTATTTTTTTGATATATATGAAAATGAGAGTTCCTTTTTTAAGGAAGATCAATGGGTTAAAGTGAAAGAAATTGAAGGTTTTAACTTGGAGGTTGATGAAGGTGAATTATGGGTTGTAGCTATTAATCAGTTAGGAAATTGGAGCTATAAAAAATTTAAAACAGAGGAGAGTACTTTTAGTTATGAAGTACTTGATGGCGTAGATGATGATATTAAAAATGTGTACGAAGCTCAAAAGAAAAAGGTTAGTAAAGGCAAGTATATTGTTACAGTAACAGGATATGAAAGAAAAGATTCTTTAGATTCGAGAGAAGAAAATTTTGGTTTTGGTTTTCATTTAAAAAAGGTGGATAACTTATTGTCTTTAGAGGAAATATCTCAAGATAATACATTTAATATAGATTAAATAGTATCGTAAGAATTGTCGGGAAGAATATTTGATGTAGCTAGTGTTCTGCAATAAGCAAGAAAGGCTGTCACTAAAACTAATATATTTAAAAATGTCACAATTAATTTTTACTGACCATAAAACAGAAAAAAGTATAGGTTTTGTAGGTGGAAGAGGTATTCAAATGCCTAATAATATTTGGCCTAAAATTCCGAATACTAATATAAATCAAACACATTTATGTACAATTTTTTCTAATTTTTTCAGAAATGGAAGTCTAGCAGAAAATAAAAATATTTCTATATTTATTTCACTTGAAGAACATTCTTTAGGAGGAGTGAAAGAATCTTTAACATCGAAATATACAGTTAATCAAAAAAATGATTTAACAATTTTAAAAGAAGGTTATAGCAAAGTTTTAATTTATGATCAGACTAATGATGAAGAATTAAATTTATCGGAAATAATTTTGAAGAAAAAGTTTTTTGAGTTTATATCAGATACTGAAGAATACATGGAAAAAGAACATGTATTCTTTGAAGAGAATGGAATGGGGTTAGATATTTCAAAACTACAAAGTATTCCTTATTTTGAGCAAGATATTATTAACCCTAGCCCAAAACATCAATTTTATTTACAACTTTTAGAAGAAGATATTGAAAAGGAATTTAAAATTTTCCAAACGGGAATAGGTTATTTTTATGTAGATAAAAATATAAAAAAACTTAAATCAGGAGATGATGCAGGTTTGTTTTTTATACAAAATACTTAAATGCTATTTTCGCTCAGTTAATACTAGTTAGATATTACGGATAAAAGTAATAAATCTATAAAAACCACAATGGGAGTTGTGGTTTTTATGGATTTTATAAAACTGTTTTTTTATAATAAAAAAAGAACAGGTATCAGCTAAAATAAATATTGGTAAAAAGAAATAAACCATTACATTTACGACGGAAACGTTCTTTTACACGAGTTTGCGTATGCTATTTTTGAAAGACCAAAAACGATTGCCGATGATGTAGGTAGATTGTCTTTTGATAAAGAAGAGCCAACAACAAACCTAATTACTTGGGTGTTTGACGAAGGTACATTTGTGCCCTCTGCAAAAATTACATCAGAAGGTACATTTAGTATTATTTCTGATTAATTAGGTACCCCTATTTTATCGTTTGATGAAAAAGGAAATAAGGTTTGGGAGCGAGAGCTAGATATTTATGGTAATGTTCGTAAAGGAGATAATCATTTTATACCATTCCTATATCAAGGGCAATATTACGATGAAGAAACAGGCTTAGCTTATAATAGGTTTAGATATTATAATCCTGAAACAGGTGGTTATATTTCTCAAGACCCGATTGGGTTGGCTGGAAACAACCCAAACTTCTATGCTTATGTATATGATAGTAATTTTCAAGTAGATCCGTTTGGGTTAATAATTATTTTTAGGGCATTAAATGGTGGTCAAGAGGCTAGTGCTTTGGCAGGTGAAGCTATTCAACCTAAAAATCTTAGTTCAACACATACTATACAGCAGCATATAGATGATGGAAGTCTACAAACTAAATACATATCTACTACCAAGAAAAAAGGGACAGCTAAATTTTATGCAAAACCAAACCCTAAAAGAGGTAAGGTAAATCCTAGTACCATAATTGCTATAGATACAGATAAATTAAGCTCATCAAAAGTTTTTGATATGTCTGGAGGAGTTGACCCTCAAACAGGTAAAAAGTTAAAAATGCCTGCATTAAGATATGCTACTAAGGATGCAGAAGTATTAGTTGAAGGAGCTATACCAAAAGGAGCTTATAAAATTTGTAAATAGATGGAAGATTATTTTAGAAAAATTGAAACAATAGAAAAAGAGATTCAGAATTATTATGAAAATTCTTTTGAAGAAGGTAATGATGATTATAAAACAAATAAGCTTATCAAAGAAAAAATAAAGCACTTAATTATCAAAATTAATAATTTAAATAGTGATGTAATAAATAGAGCGTTGTTAGTTTTAGCAAAATCTACAGGATGTACAGAAGATCAAGAAATAGCAGATAATATAATTAATAACTTACATGATAATGGCTATATTGATGAAAAACAATTAAATTATTTTTACGATAATACAGCTATTCGTAGATGGGAATAGCCCCGGCTAACGCAAGCATCATCTCGATAGCGCGGAATTGTATTCCGTGCCATCAAGATAAGAAGTAATAAAGATAAAAAACCTGAAACAGGTGGTTATATTTCTCAAGACCCGATTGGGTTAGGAAGTGGAGAACCTAATTTTTATGCAACTGAGGTTAAAAAAATAAAAAAGCCTAGGTGTAAATGGTTGATACCAAATTTCTTATCAAATAAAATAAAATCATTTTGAAAAAAAATATTATGTTATTAACATCACTTTTTATTGAACTTCACGTAGAATCTTTTGAACTATGTGATACTCATCTTAGTTTAAATGTTTTTTTTAAAGCTAATAAATGTGGAAATATAAGTATTACAAATAGTAATATTGTTTATACAATTTCTTGTGGATTAAAAATAGGAAAAGGAACATTAGATTTATCTAAAGCAGAATTAAGGTATTCGAATGGAAAATTAGTGATTGCAAATTCTGATAATCATAACAAAACTATATTAGTAATAAAATGTAAAGAAGACATTTATCAAAAAGTATATTTGTATTTTTCTGAAACTAAAAATAGCAGCTCATATTCTTCTCAAAAAAAAAGATGAGTAATCAATACATTAAATAACAGATTTTAAAAATGGTTATTAGGATAGATCAGGGCCATTAAACGTGGGTTAAGTTGAAGGTATGGAATACTTCTTTAAAAGAAGAGTTTTAATATTAGTTAGAAGGAAATGATCGATGCTGGAACACCTAAAGCACAAGCTCAAAAAGCTCTTAAAGATTCATATAAATTCTTTGATAGTTTAAGAGATCAAAATTTGAATAATCCATTTTTCAATATTTAAAATATTATGAGTACAGAAATAGAAATAAAACAAATAGAGGAAACTTTAAATTACTCTTTCCCTCAATTATATAGAGAATTTTTACTTAAGTTAGAGCCAAATCAAGTCTATGAGGTAAATAATTTAGGAATTTACCTTTATAGTATTAATGATTTGATTGAAAGAAATGAAACTTATGAAGTTCCAGAATACGAACCAGATTATTTTTTGATTGGACAAGACGGAGATTTAGCATTTTTTATAAAAAAAGATAATTCGGAACAGATTTTTTCAAATGATTTAGGAGCTTTAGGTTCATTAGATATGGAAAATGAGTCAAAAGATATAAATGAATTATTAACTAGAAAAGGTTAAACTTTTAAGCCCGGGCTAGCGCAAGCATCATGCTTGTGCCAAGTGTGAGAAGGTTTAACAGATACAAAAAACGAAAAACCACAATTTAAAATTTATGGTTTTTTAAAATAATGAATTAAAAAAAACTAAGTTATGCAAATAGTAGAATCCTTTACAGAAAGTCTAACAGGAAAAAGATTAATAGGTATCTCTAAACAGGAGAATAGTATCGAGTTACTATTTGATTTAGAGACAACAATATTAGAAGCTAGAATAATTTTAGAAAATGTATTTTATTTTAATAGCACTATTGGGGTAAAACAAACAGGCGATGATATCGTAGAATCTTATACTTTAAATAGTTTAGAAGACTCTTATTTTAAAGAGTATCCCGATTTAGCAGCGTATCGAGAAAGTAAAGCAAAATCTGGTTTCTTAAAGATATACTATGCTAAAGATGAATTAGAAGTAATAGCTGGGTTTGATACTGCCTCTTTTAGTTTTCTTAATAAAAAGGCAGCTGAATTAGCAGGTATCCAAGATTTTCGCACTATATAGGTAAACATAAATAATAATATAAGAGAAGAATCACAATGTAAAAGTTGTGTTTTTTTGTTTGATATGTTTGTAAAGGAGATAATCATTTTATATCATATGTTATAAGACGATTTATTATTTGAAGAAGTTGATTTGTTTTTGTTCCAAAAATCAATTATTAAATTGAAAATAAAATTTATGAATAATAAAGAAGAAGTTTTAAATAAGTTTATAAATAGTAGACTAAAAACGTTACTAAACAATTATTATGAAGATAGTTTTAACGATGTTTTTGAAGAAAGAGATGAGGAATACTTTTCAGATGTTTGGATGAGTATTTACAATGAAATAGAAGTTCTAACAGCAAAGAAAGGAGTAAGTACATTTTCGGAAGAGATAAGAGAAAAGGCATTTAAACTTATAATTGATGAAACCGAAAATTCAGATTTAGCAGCCTATATTTCAGACGATTTAGGATTGTTGTCAGACGCAATTGATGTTGGCTATAATAATGGATGGTTAATTTCATTATGGAATGAATATCAAAAAAATAAAATTCCAAATGGTAGATTAAAAATAGAAGAAGGATGTTTATCAGACTTCTTTAAATAACCTTTGTAACTATAATAAAATATAGTAGTTTCTCGATAAAAATAAGATTCTTTTTAATATATAAATTAGTGAAGAAAACATTTAGAATATGATTTTATAAGTAGGAAGGTTAAAAATTATTTAAAAACATAATAATCAGGACCTTTAAATAGTATACCTCTGATACTAATGAGTACATTTCTTAGTATCCTATTAAACTAGGAAATGGATAACCTAGTTTTTATATTTTTATTATGGCTATTTTATAACTAGTATTGATAGTAAATATGCAGAGTATTAATAAAAGGTAAGAAGTATAATGTAAAAGTTATGTTTTTTTATTAATATTATAAAATAAAAAAAATGATTAAGAAAAGTAACAATTAGTATATGGATTTCAATTTAATAGAAGAACAGATAAAGTTAAAGAAAAAAGAGCGATTAGCTTCGTTAAAATCGGATAGCTCTGTAGATGATACAGTAGAAGAAAATCTAGAAAAAGAATATCGTATAAAACCGATACTTGATGGTTCTTTTTTATTTTACTATGACAAAAAAAAGGATAGAGCTTTAGTAGCAAAGTTAGAGTTACATCATTTAATGAATAAAGATATTTTTACTGAATGTTTACCAAAAAGATGGGATACAGGTAAAAAAACAAGTAAAAAGCAACGTGAAAAAATAGCAAATAGAATAGAAGCTTATTATATAAAACACTTTAAAAAAGTTGTTTTTCAATAGAATAAATAAAACCATAATAAAATTTATGTTTTAGCTAAATATTTTTTTACTCAAATTAGTATTAGTTTATTATAAGTAAAAATAGATTATACTAAAAAATTGTAAATTCTGATAGAATTTCTTCTAGTGAAAAGGTAAATAAAAATATAAGAAAAGAAATTTTTAAGTAGAATTTATAATTCTACCGTAGCTCATTAAGTTGATGAAATAAAAAGAAAAATAACCAATAAAAAAGAAAAGATATGAAAATTACTACCTTACTTTTAATATGTTCATTAAGTTCACTAAGTGTGTTCTCAAAAGCTAGAATACCAGTTCCTTATGGAACAGAAGAAAAAATTATAAAAATACAAGATTTACCAGATACAGAAGATTTTAAGTTAAAAGATGGGAGATATTTTGATATTGGAAGTAAATATACTAAAAGTCATTTATTGTGGCTGTCTTATAGTAATACAGAGCCTGAAATAGTAGGTTTTATAAAAGGAGATGAAAGTACTTTTTTAAAATTGAGTGCTGAGGATTTAAAAAGAATAGAAGAAATAACAGGAGTTCAGATTCCGAAAAAAGGAGAAGTTTCATTTTTTGACAAATTCGTAGGTAAAGGACTTTTAGGTGTTTTGGCTTTGTTTGTACTGTACGGTCTTTATGATCGTTTTTTTGGTAAAGATGATGAGGAAGAATAGTAGCCAATTATTAGTAGTATTGTAATTTTTGATAACCTAAAAATATTACTGATAGCAAAAATTAATTAGCATAAAAAAAATAAACCATAACGGAAGTTGTGGTTTTTTATTGAAATAATTTTCTGCTATGAGCCTTGTGAATAATGAGTGATTTTAATATTAATAAATAAAGGCTTACTGTTTAATAAACGATATTCGTAAAAGGTTATTTCAGTACAAAATTTATAAATAAAACAAAAGACTCGCCAATTGGCGAGTCTTTTGTTTTATTTATAGTTATTTATTTTTCAGTTGCAACTTTATCAACAATCAAGCGATTTTTACGATTAGCTACTTCCCAAGCAGTATGAAAAACTAAACGAGTTCTGTTTTCTAATAATTTATAATTAATTTTATCAGGTGTATCAGTAGGTTGGTGATAGTCAGCATGTGTTCCGTTAAAATAGAATATAACAGGTATGTTATGCTTTGCAAAGTTATAGTGATCTGAACGATAATAAAAACGATTAGGATCGTTCTCGTCATTATACTTATAATCTAGGTTAACATTTGTGTATTTTTTATTCATAGCTTCAGATATATTGTGTAGCTCAGTACTCAACTTATCAGCTCCGATTAAATAGATGTAATTAGGTTTTCCTTTATGACGCTCATCAACTCTACCGATCATATCAATATTTAAATCAGTAACAGTATTTGCTAACGGAAAAATTGGATTTTCTGTATAATATTTAGAACCTAATAATCCTTTTTCTTCACCAGTTACATGTAAAAAAAGTAAAGAACGTTTAGGGCCTTTACCAGCATCTGCGGCTTTTTTAAAAGCTTCAGCAATTTCTAAAATAGCTACAGTACCAGAACCATCATCATCAGCACCATTATAAATTTCCCCGTTTTTAACACCTTCATGATCTAAATGGGCAGAAATTACCACAATTTCATCTGGTTTTTCTGTTCCCTTAATAAAAGCAACTACGTTTTCAGAATCTTTTAAAGTCATTCCTCTACGGTTGTTACTTAAATAAGCTGAAGGTACTTCTTGAAAATATTTAGTACCACCTAAAGGTGATTTAATCCCTTGATCTATATAAAAATCTTTTAAATAATTAACCGCTTTCTTCTGACCAGGTTCACCTGTATCACGACCTTCAAATTCATCTGAGGCATATATAAATAAATGTTTACCTAAATCTTTAGCTGTAATCGTTTTTGCAAATTTAGCAGCATAATCTACATTAGAATCATTATTAATACTTGTAGTAGTATCTTTACTAACTCCACAAGCTGCAAGTACTACGGCACTTGCTATATAAAGTAATTTTTTCATCGATATTTAATTGAAATTAGGTTTTATTTAATTCTTAAAAATAACAAATTGTTACAAGGGTTCAAATTTAATTTTTCTTTATAACGAATTGTTCTAATGTTTTGTTAAAACTTATGAGTTCTTTAGGAAATAACTGCTCAAATGCATTATTATTGATTAATTCTTTTGAAGTTCCACTATATATCTGTTTTTCAGAAAGTAGAATAAACTCATCAGCAAGCTGAATTGCAAGGTTTACCTCATGGGTTGAAATGATAATAGTTTTCCCCGTATTTTTAACTAGTTTCTTTAATAAAGAGAATACTTTAAAGGTATGGTGAATGTCTAAATGCGCAGTAGGTTCATCTAAAATAATAATTTCAGTATCTTGTGCTAAAGCACGAGCAATAAGAACTCGTTGAAGCTGTCCGTCACTTAATTCATAAAATCTTTTATCTTTTAAATGACTAATTGCTGTTTCTTCAATTGCCCAAAGAATTTTTTTAAGATCTTTTGTTGATAATTGATCTATCCAATTTGTATATGGTTGCCTTCCTAAAGCAATTAACTCGAAAACTGTTAATTGACTTTGTGGTATGCGTTCGGTTAAAACTAAACTTAACTTGGTTGCTAATTCTTGATACGAATAATTTGCACTATTTTTTTGATTAATTTCTATAGTTCCACTCAATGGCTCTTGAACCTTAGATAAGGTGCGCAATAAAGTTGATTTTCCTATTCCGTTTTTACCTAAAAGAGCAACAAAATTTCCTTTTTCAACAGATAAATTGATGTTTGAGGCAATTATTGTTTGTTGCTTTTTTGTTTGATATCCTATTGATAGATTATCAGTTTTAAGAACGATATTTTTTTTAGAATCAGTCAAATCTATACATATATTTTCTTTTTACGAATTAATAACCAAATTACAAGAGGAGCTCCGAATAACGATGTTATGGCATTAATAGGTAAAGTATATTCACTTGTTGGCAATTGAGCAATCGAATCGCAAATTAATAAAACAATGGCACCAATTAGTGCAACTGCAGGTAATAATGTTTTATGATTAGATGTTGAAAAAATTATTTTAGCAATATGTGGTACAGCTAAACCAATAAAAGCTATTGGGCCAGAAAAAGCAGTAATTACCCCTGTGAGTAAACTGGTAATTATTAAAATAATATTCCTACTTTTTTTAATGTTTATACCTAAGCTTTTTGCATAACTTTCGCCTAGTAAAAAACTATTCAGTGGTTTAATTATGCTAAAAGTTCCAAGTAAACTAATACTGTAAATAATACCAAAAACGATAAGCTTTTTACCTGTTAAGTCGCCTAAACTACCAAAGCTCCAAAATTGATATTGTTGAATTTGTTCAGCTTCACTAAAATAGGACAATACACTTATTATTGCAGAAGTTAATGACCCAAACATTAATCCAATAATTAAAATAGACATGGTATTCCGAACCCTATTAGCAGCTATAATTACAGCAGATAACACCAAAAAAGATCCTAAACTAGCAGCAATTGGTAATGCCCAGTTATAAAAAGAAAAAGCAGAGATAATACCTCCAAATAATCCAGAGCCTAAAATAAGTAAAGAAACACCTAAGCTAGCTCCAGAAGAGATACCAAGAACAAAAGGACCCGCTAAAGGATTTCTAAACAATGTTTGCATAAGAAGCCCGCAAATAGATAAGCCAGAACCAACCATAATGGCAGTGATAGCTTTAGGTAAACGATAATCTATAATTATAATTTTCCAACTATCTTTTGAAGCAATACCACCTGTTAACGAATTTAAAATATCTTTAATAGGAATTGCTACTGATCCTAAACTAATGTTTAGCAATAAGAAAGTAATCAATAAAATTGATAATAAAATAAAGTGTTTGGTGTATCTTTTTGATGAATTCAATTAATTGATTTTAAAAATTCAACTAATTGTTTAATAGCTAGTCCACGATGACTAATTGTGTTTTTTTCATCAGAAGTCATTTCTGCAAATGATTCCTGAAAACCTTTAGGTTGAAATATAGGGTCATATCCAAAACCTTTTTCACCTTGCTTTTGGGGTAATATTTTTCCTTTACAAATACCATTAAACAGGTATTGTTTTCCATTTAAATTTAAACAAATAGAAGTCCTAAATTGGGCTTTTCTATTTTCTTTGTCAGTTAACTCAGAAAGTAATTTTTGCATATTATTTTCGGTATTTGCAGGTTCGCCAGCGTAACGTGCAGAATACACTCCAGGAGCATTGTTTAAACTTTCAACTTCTAAACCAGTATCATCAGCAAAACAATTATATTTAAATTTTTCGGTAACATGATTGGCCTTTATTTTAGCATTACCATCTAGAGTTGTTGCAGTTTCCTCTATATCATCAAAGCAATTAATATCTTTTAAAGAAAGTAATTCAATCGTATCAGGAAGCATTTTTTGTACTTCAATTAATTTGTTTTGGTTATTGGTTGCAAAAACAAGTTTCATTTGTTCATAAATTAGATAAACAAATGTATCAATTTTTATCATCTTTGTAATTAATATTCTGTTTTTTATAAAAACAAAAAAACTTTGTATCCATTGAAATTAAAGGAATGTCGTGTAAATGTCGGGTTAAAATCAATTAAAATGTTTCATCAAAAAGAAAAGCTAAAGTAACATTGTATGGAAAATAAAAATTTACTTACCATGAAACAACCAGCATTAGGAAAAAGGATTTCTGAATTAAGAAAACAAAAAGGTTTAACTCAAGAAGAATTAGTAGAAAAATGCAATATAAATGTACGTACTATACAACGAATAGAGGCAGGCGAAACAATTCCTAGAAGTTTTACTATTAAAACAATATTGCAGGCTTTAGATGCAGATATCAATGTAGATACTATTACAAATGAAATTGAAATAAGCAATAAAGATAAAAAAGAGTTAAATTTAGCTTGGATTTTTGGAGTTGTATATTTTTGTTTTGGTTTTTTTGAAACAATCGCAGATGTATATCATTTTACTCAAAATAAAATGATTTTTGGAGAAACGTTTTATATCGCTATTAAAGTGATTTCAGCAATAACATTTGTGTTCTTTTTTATGGGGTTTGTAAAAATAGCAAAAAAACATTCAAACAAATTATTAGAGGTAATTGTATATGTTTTTATGATAGCTTATGTTTTTTCAGAGTTATATGATATCTTTTTAATTAGTTCGTCTAACGAAACAATAATTGTAACGAGTATTGTTGAACTAATTATTTTTGGAACAATTCAAATAATATTCGGGTTATCTTTATTACAATTAAAAACAAAATTTAACAATCTTATAAAGGTTAATGCAATTCTGGAGATTGTAACAGGTGTTTGCATTGCTACAATTATTTTGTCTTCTATCGGATTGTTCTTTTTAATACCTACAATAATTATAGAAGTAGTAGTTTTATATAAGTTTGCTAAAAGCTAATTCACTTAGTGAAAAAACACATAAATATTTAGTAATAAAAAGAGTACATATCTTGTTGAGATAAGTATTTATATAAAGTGAAGATTTTATCTATAAATATTCTGTTTTTTAAGAATAGGAGGGTAGTACATCTAAACAAAAAAACGAAATTTAGAAGCTTCTAAATTTCGTTTTTTTTAAGAATAAAAATATAAGTTTTTTAAGACTTTAATTTATTCATTTCTACTTTTTTAAGATATATCTCTTTTTCTATTTTACTCAAACGTTCTTGAATTTTTAGAATAATAGATTCTTTACGAGCAATACTTTCTTTAGAAGTTGTAGGGTCTTTTTTAGCTATTTCTAATTTTGTTTTCATTCTAGCTAATCCTTCTTTACCACTAATTAAGATTTCTTCGTTAATGCTAATGTCATCTTCATAATCACTTATTAAAGTTTTGTTTTCATTAATAATAGATTCTTCTTCAGCTTTAATTTGAGTATCTAATTGTGCTAATTTCTCTGCTTCTAAACGTAATTCTTCTTGTTGATTTAAGTAAGCTATTTCTTTAGCTTTACGTTCATCTTCTAATTTCTTACGTGCATTTTCTAATTTTTGTTTACGTAAAGCTAATTCGCTTTTAGCATCTGTTAAAGGAGCTTCTGGTTCAGCTTCTGTTTCTTGAACAGCCTTAGTTTCTTTAGGTGCAGCCTTTTTTTGTTTTCTAGCTAACTTCTTTTCAAGAGCAACTAATTCACCTTTTCTATTATTAATTAAGGTCTTTAAGTTCGTTAATCTAGTTTGAACATTAGCAACGATTTTTTCTTTTCTCTTAACTTCTTTTTTAGTTGCTTTTTTATCTTTCTTAAAGTCTTCTAAATTTGAGTTTACACGTTTTAAAGCACTAATTCCACTAATTAAGAATTCTTCATTAGCACTAATTTGATCTTTCTTATCCTTAATTTTATTCTTTAAAACTTTAATCTCATCTTGTGCAGATGCTTCTTGTACAGTAACAAAGCTAGTAAAGAGAATAGTAAATATTAAAAATTTTAATGTTTTCATTTTAATTTAATTTTGTGTGTTTTTAGGGGCGACAAAATTATGAAATTTAGAATAGAAAAAGGCCATTAATATAGAAAATATTTTTTTAAGAAAAGTACAGATTCGTTTTATTAAAAAAAGTATTGTAGTTATGTAACTGTCACTATTCGTGATGATAAGGTTCGTTTCGTAGAATTGTAAAGCCTCGATATATTTGTTCAACAATAAATAATCGAATCATTTGATGTGAAAAAGTCATCTTAGAAAGTGATATTTTGCCTAAAGCTTTTTTATAGATTGCTTCAGAAAAACCATAAGGCCCACCAATAACTAATACCAATTGTTTAATACCTGAGTTCATTTTTTTTTGTAAATATTGCGAAAACTCAATAGATGTAAAGTGTTTCCCTTTATCGTCAAGTAAAACTAATTGATCCGTATTTTGAAGTTTAGATAATATTAATTCTCCTTCTTTTTCTTTTTGCTGAGATTCGCTAAGATTCTTTACATTTTTTATGTCAGGTATAATATCTAATTCAAATTTAACGTAATGTTTTAATCTACTTTCATAATTATTAATTAACTGAATCAAATTTTTGTCATCAGTTTTACCAATAGCGATTAGTTTTATTTTCATAAGCTTTCATTTCGAATTGTTTTCTGAAATAAATTTATTTCGAGATGTTTTTAGTAAAATTAGCTGCAAATTTATTTGTTTTAAAGTATAAATTGAGTTGAATTAACAAAATAATTCCATAGAATAAAATCAATCCGTATTTTTACGGTATAATAAAAGAGAAGAATGATATCAAAAGAACAATTTAATAAAGAGCTAGAGATAATAATAACCAATGCTATTCGTGAAGATATTGGAGATGGAGATCATACATCTTTATCATGTATACCTAATGAAGCAACAGGGAAAGCTAAATTGTTAGTAAAAGATGAAGGAGTTATTGCTGGAGTAGAGTTTGCTAAAAAGGTTTTTAATTATGTAGATGCAGATTTAGAAATAGAAACATTAATTAATGATGGTGATAAAGTAAAATATGGTGATATCGTTTTTTATGTATCAGGAAAATCACAATCAATTTTAATGGCAGAGCGTTTGGTTTTAAATGCAATGCAACGTATGAGTGCAATTGCAACTAAAACTAAGTTTTTTGCAAATTTATTAGAAGGTACTAAAACCAAAGTATTAGATACACGTAAAACAACACCAGGTATTCGTGCTTTAGAAAAATGGGCAGTAAAAATCGGCGGAGGAAAAAATCATAGATTTGCCTTATATGATATGGTAATGATAAAAGATAATCATATTGATTTTGCAGGCGGAATAACGCAAGCAATAACTAAAACAAAGAAATACTTAGCTAAAAAAGAATTAGATATTAAAATTATAGTAGAAGCACGTAGTTTAGAGGAAATTAAAGAAATTCTAACAAATGAAGGTGTGTATAGAATTTTAATAGATAATTTTAATTATGATGATACCCGTAAAGCAGTAGCTTTAATAGGAGATAAGTGTTTAACTGAATCTTCAGGCGGAATAAACGAAGAAACTATTCGTAAGTATGCAGAGTGTGGAGTAGATTTTATATCATCAGGCGCATTAACACACTCGGTATATAATTTAGACCTAAGTTTAAAGGCTGTAAATTAATATTTTATATTTTTGCAATTTTAGAAGAGGAAATAATTTTAGTAAATAAAATTATACTATGTTTAAAAAAGAATGTTTGAGTTTTAATAAATTAGTATAAAAATCAAAGTCAGATGATGAAAAGAGTAAGTATCCTTTTTAATTTTTTATTTATGTTAGGATTTTGTTTTCCGTCAATTAGCCAAAGTATAGATATAGGTAGTGAAGCTATAGATATTAAGGGATATGATGTGAAATCAAAAAAACAAATTAAACTTTCTCAGTTTAAAAATAAAAAAAATGTATTGCTAAACTTTACAGCAACTTATTGCGGACCATGTTGGAAAACATATCCTCAGATGGATAAACTTCAAAAGAAATATGCATCAGATTTAAAAGTAATTTCTATACATGGAGATGAAAAAAAAGATACATGGTATAAAATTGCGAAACGTTTAAAGATAAATTTTGAAGCTGCAACTATATGGGATATAGAGGGGAAAGAGAAGATAAAAGGAATTTATAAAGTAAAACAATACCCTACTTTTTTTATAATTAATAAAGACGGTTTTATTATTGATAAATGGGTTGGGAATAGAAAAAAATATATGGATTTATCAATTAAGTACTTGATTGAACCATAAAATTTAAAAAAAATAGACGAAAGTATAAACAATTGTTTATAAGAAAAACATGTTTTTTTAGTAAAGCATGTTTTTTTAATAGATGTTTCAATTTTAATTAAAAATAAGTAAAATGAAAAAACATATAATTTTAGGGGCAGTTTTAGTCTTAGCAATATCATGTAATACGGATAAAGCTAAAGAAACAAAAAAAGGAAATAAAACAAGTATGACTGTAGAAAACCCTTTATTAGTTAAGAGTACGTTAGATTATGGTGCTCCTGATTTTACTAAAATTAAAAATGAGCATTTTATGCCTGCTATTTTAGAAGGAATGAAACAGCAAAATGAAACGATACAGGCTATTATTAAAAATACAGAAAGCCCAACTTTTAAAAATACAATTTTAGCACTAGAGGAAAGTAGTAGTACTTTAGATAATGTAACGGCTGTTTTTTATGGATTAGCAGGAGCGCATACAAATGATGTTATTAAAGCAAACCAAAAAGAATTAGCACCTAAGTTTTCTAAGCATAGTGATGAAATTTTATTAAACACGGCACTGTTTGTAAGAATACAAAAAGTATATAATGATTTAGATAATTTGAAATTAGATGCAGAATCTAATCATTTAGTAAAAGAATATTATAAGAATTTTACAAAAGCAGGAGCAAACCTATCAGAAGATAAAAAGAGTCAGTTAAAAGATATAAACTCACAAATAGCAAGTTTGTCTAACGAGTTTGGAAAGAAGTTACTAGATGCAAGTAAAAAAGGTGGTGTTGTAATTTCTGATAAAGAAAAATTAAAAGGATTTTCAAAAGAGAAAATTAAATCTTTAGAAAAAGATGGTACGTATGAAATTCAGTTAATAAATACTACACAACAACCATCATTACAAACATTAGAAAATAGAGAAGTACGTAAGAATTTATTCGAAAAATCTATTCATAGGTCAGATGCGGGTGAATATAATACAAGTAAATTAGTGCAAGAAATGGTTGCTTTACGAGCAAAAAAAGCACAAATTTTAGGTTTTGATAATTATGCAAGCTGGAGTTTACAAGGTACAATGGCAGCAACACCAGATAAAGTTTTTGAGATGTTTAATGGATTAATTCCAGGCTCTTTAGAAAAGGCTGCTTCAGAAACTAAAGAGATTCAAGCAGAAATAACTAAAGAAGGAAAAAACTTTAAACTAAGTCCATATGATTGGAATCATTATGCTGAAAAAGTTCGTAAATCAAAATACAATTTAAATGAAGAGGAAGTAAAACCTTATTTTGAGGTTACAAATGTATTAGAAAAAGGAGTTTTTTATGCTGCAACAAAATTATACGGAATTATTTTTAAAAAGCGTACTGATATACCAGTATACCATCCAGATGTAGTTGTTTATGAGTTGTTTGAAGAAGACGGGAGTAAGCTAGGCTTATATTATGGAGATTTTTTTGCTAGAGATAGTAAACGTGGAGGAGCATGGATGAGTGCTTTTGTAAAACAATCTAAATTACGTAACCAGAAACCTGTTATTTATAATGTGTGTAATTCACCTAAGCCAGCTGCAGGAGAACCTGCTTTAATAAGTTTCTCTGAAGTAGAAACTATGTTTCATGAATTTGGACATGCTTTACATGGTTTATTCGGAAATCAAAAATACGCATCAATTTCAGGAACAAGTACTGCAAGAGATTTCGTGGAATTTCCATCTCAATTTAATGAAAACTGGTCTACACATCCAGAAGTTTTAAATAATTACGCATTACATTATAAAACAGGAGAAGTAATTCCTGCAGCGTTATTAAAGAAAATTAAAGATGCTGGTACTTTTAATCAAGGGTATTCTATGATAGAGAACTTGTGTTCATCTAGTTTAGATATGAAATGGCACACGGTATCAGTTGATGAAAATATTGCAGATGTTGCAAAATTTGAAGAGGAGGCTTTAGCTAAAATGAAATTAAAAGTATCTGAAGTACCACCAAGATATCGTTCAACATATTTTGCACACATTTTTAGTGGTGGCTACGCAGCCGGATATTATTCTTATTTATGGACTGAAATGTTAAGTCATGATGCTTATGATTGGTTTAAGAATAACGGATTATTAACTCGTGAGAACGGACAAAAATTCCGTGAGCAAATTTTATCAAAAGGAAATACAATGGATTATGCAAAGATGTATAAAACTTTTGCAGGAAGAGATCCGAAAGCAGTGCCTATGTTAAAAGCTAGAGGGTTAAAATAACCTTTTTATAGCAATAGATAACTTTGTATAGAGATGGTTGTGTTTGTGAAATAATCATAAACACAATATCTTAAATATATTTATAATGAACGATTACTTTGATAGTGAAACATTTACAAAACTTGATTTTAATACTACAAAAATAAAAAAAGGAGAGTATGATAATTGTACGTTTACAAACTGTAATTTCGAAAATGTGCATGCATCAAATATTCAATTTTTAGAATGTGAGTTTATCGATTGTAATTTTAGTAATGCAATTGTAACAAACACAGCATTTAAAGAAGTGTCTTTTATAAATTGTAAAATGATTGGTGTGAAATTTAATGAATGTGATCCGTTTTTATTGCAGTTTAGTTTTAAAGAATGCCAATTAAATTTCTCTTCGTTTTATAAATTAAAAATACAAAACACGAAATTTGTAAACTGCAATTTACAAGAAGTTGATTTTACGGAAACTGATGTCACAAATTCACTTTTTGATAATTGTAATTTACAAAAAGCAATATTTGAAAATACAATTTTAGAGAAATCAGATTTTAAAACGGCTGTTGATTTTTTAATAAACCCTGATAGCAATAGGTTAAAAAAAGCAAAATTCTCAAAAGAAAATATAATTGGATTATTACAGCAGTATAATATAATTGTTGAATGACAAAAAAAATAGAAATAAAATTAGATAAAATACCTGTATTAAATTTACTGGTAGCTTTTGGTAAGAAGATAAAAATTCCTGGGCTGCAAGGTATGTCTTTGTATGATGTAATAGAAATGTACATTATTGGTATTGTTAAAGGAGCTTTAACGACAAGAGCAGGAGGAATTGCGTTTAGTTTTTTTATGGCAATATTCCCTTTTTTATTATTTATCTTATCATTGATTCCTTATATTCCTATTGATGGATTTCAGGATAATCTTTTTTGGTTAATTCAAGAAATGTTACCACCCAAAACTTTTGATGCTGTAGATTTAGTTTTAAAAGATATTATTAATAATCAATACGGAGGTTTATTATCTTTTGGTTTTTTAGCATCTATTTTTTTAATGACAAATGGGGTAAATGCTATTTTCGGAGGATTTGAATACTCATACCATGTAACGGAAATGAGAAATGTGTTTAGAGCATATATTGTTTCATTAGGGGTTTCATTATTAATGTCTTTCTTCTTAATAATAACGGTTGTGGCAATTATTTTTTACCAAGTAGCTTTAGTTAGAATAGGTAATATAAGTTGGTTAGATACGGGAGATTTAGATTTACTGTATTGGGGTAGAGGATTGTTGTTTTTAATTATGATTTTTACGATTGTTTCACTTTTATTTCGATTTGGAACAACACAAGGTAAAGAAGTGAAATTTTTCTCTCCAGGTGCAATTTTAACAACGCTATTATCGCTTTTTACATTTTATCTTTTCGGAATCTATGTTGTTAAATTCGCAACTTACAATGAATTATATGGTTCCATCGGTACTTTGCTAATCTTAATGTTATTCGTTTGGTTAAACGCTATTATTTTGCTTTTAGGCTTTGAATTAAATGCATCTATTTATCGATTAAAACGTAGAAATAAAACTTCATAATTTGTTATTAAATTCAGATATTTGCCATCACAGAGTGTTTAAGTATTTACTGATGTAAAAATTAAAACTCATAAATAATCATTTTTATAATTCATAATTAATAATGAAGCCATCAATCCCAAAAGGAACTAGAGATTTTTCGTCAAACGAAGTAGCAAAAAGAAATTATATTTTTAATATAATAAAACATTCGTTTGAAAATTTTGGATTTCAGCCTATTGAAACACCAAGTTTCGAAAACTCTTCAACTTTAATGGGAAAGTATGGAGAAGAAGGTGATCGTTTAATTTTTAAGATTTTAAATTCAGGTGATTATTTAAAAAAGGTTGACGGAAGTTTATTAGAAGAAAAAAACAGTCAAAAAATAATATCAAAAATCTCTGAAAAAGCACTTCGTTATGATTTAACGGTACCATTTGCACGTTATGTAGTACAGCACCAAAACGATATTACTTTTCCTTTTAAAAGATACCAGATTCAGCCAGTTTGGAGAGCCGATCGTCCACAAAAAGGGCGCTTTAGAGAATTTTATCAATGTGATGCAGATGTAGTAGGTAGTAAATCATTATTACAAGAAGTAGAGTTTGTGCAACTATACGATACTGTTTTTAGTAAGTTAGGTTTAAACGGTACGACTATCAAAATAAATAATCGAAAAATATTATCTGGTATCGCTGAAGTAATTGGTGCAAAAGATAAATTAATTGATTTTACGGTAGCTTTAGATAAGTTAGATAAGATTGGTAAAGAAGGTGTTGTAAAAGAAATGTTAGAGAAAGGTATCTCAGAAGATGCAATTCTTAAAGTTGATCCTTTATTTAGTTTTTCAGGAACGAATCAAGATAAATTAGCTTCTTTAGAAGGGATGTTACAATCTTCGGAAGAAGGACAAACAGGTGTACAAGAATTACGTACTGTTGTAAGTATGATCGAAGAAATTGGTTTAACATCAGCAAGTTTAGAATTAGATGTAACTTTAGCTCGTGGATTAAATTATTATACAGGTGCCATTTATGAAGTAGCAGCACCAGAAGGCGTAAAAATGGGCTCTATCGGTGGTGGAGGTCGTTATGATGATTTAACAGGTATCTTTGGTTTAAAAGATGTAAGTGGTGTTGGTATTTCTTTCGGATTAGATAGAATTTACTTGGTAATGGAAGAACTAGGTTTATTTAAAACTGTTGAATTACCAAAACCAAAAGTATTGTTCTTAAATTTTAAAGAAGATCAAAATCTTTCAAAGATTAAAGCGATTAAAAAATTAAGAGAAAATAATATTAAATCAGAATTATATCCTGATACTGCAACAAGTAATAAACAAGAAAAGAAACAATGGAAATATGTTACTAATAGAGGCATAGATTTTGTTGTAACCGATGTAGATAATAATATATATGTTTTAAAAAACATGACAAGCGGAGAGCAAACTACTTGCTCTTTAGATGAATTGATAAGTAAAGTACAGTAAATTAACAACAAAAGTGTAAATTTGCGCCCAAATAATTGAAAGAAATGTTTGAAGTTAACAACAACAAAATGAATGACGAAAGGATAGAGGAGATAGGAGAGAATCACATAGGTACATCAGCAAAGTCACCAATACGTGCAGATGCTTTTGATATATCTGATGATGAAAAAATTAAAAGAATTGAAGAAAGTGTTAAAGATATTTTAATCACTTTAGGAATGGATTTAACAGATGATAGTATGCAAGGAACACCTAAGCGTGTAGCAAAATCATTTGTAAATGAAATTTTTATGGGATTAAACCCTGCAAATATGCCAAAGGCATCAACATTTGATAATAATTATAATTATGGTGAAATGTTGGTAGAAAAGAATATCGTTGTATATTCTACCTGTGAACATCATTTATTACCAATTGTAGGTCGTGCACACGTTGCTTATATCTCTGACGGAAAAGTTATAGGACTTTCTAAAATGAATCGTATTGTAGAGTATTTTTCAAAACGACCACAAGTACAAGAGCGTTTAACAATGCAAATAGTACAAGCAATGCAAGAAGCATTAGGAACTGATGATGTTGCTTGTGTTATTGATGCGAAGCATTTATGTGTAAACTCTCGTGGAATAAAAGATATTGAAAGTTCTACTGTTACAGCAGAATTTGGTGGTAAATTTAAAGAGAAAGATACAAAACGTGAGTTTTTAGATTACTTAAAATTAAACACTAGTTTTGATTAATTTTTACATTTATATATAATAAAAGAAAAAGCTCTTAACTTTAAAGTTAAGAGCTTTTTTTTTCTAAATTTTTGTAGGCCAAATATTTAAGTAAATCGCCAACATTAATTTAATTTAAGTATGCTACATTTAACAATTACCTTACAAGAAAGTATCTTTTTGTATAAGTTTTCTTAACTCTTATAAGTTTACAAATAGTAAAAATATCATTTAATTTGATCTTTAATATTTAACTATTGTAAAACATAAGCAAATGAATAATTTTAAGCTTCTTGTAAGCATATTACTTATTTCTTTTATAAGTAACACAATTTTAGCGCAATCTTCTACTGTTTCAGGGGTGGTTAGTGATGGTAGTTTTCCATTACCAGGAGCAAGTGTTGTAATAGAAGGAACGAATACTGGAGTAAATACCGATTTTGACGGTAAATTCCGATTAAATAAACTAGCTTCAGGAAAAGTTACTTTAAAAATTTCTTTTATAGGACATATAAATAAGGTAATAACGGTGTTCTTAAATAAAGAAGAAAATAAAAATTTAGGAACTGTTATTTTAAAAGAATCGGCACAACAATTAGAAGAAGTTGTTATTACTGCGTTAGGAATTAAAAAAGAAGAAAAATCACTAGGGTATTCGGTTTCAAACTTAAAGGCAAAGGAACTAAACGAAGCTAAGGAAACTAACTTAGTGAATGCTTTAAACGGAAAAATTGCAGGAGTACAAATTACAAATGGATCTACGGGAGTAGGGTCAACATCTAGAGTTGTAATTCGTGGAGAATCTTCTTTAACTTTAGGTGGTAATGGACCTTTATTTGTAGTTGATGGAGTACCAATACATAATAATACCATTTTTGGAAGTGGTGAAAATACTGGAGGTAGTGAAATGCAAGAAGTAGATTATGGTAATGGTGCTTCAGAAATTGATCCAGATAGTGTAGAGAGTATTAGTGTCTTAAAAGGTGCAAACGCAGCAGCATTATATGGTTCACGCGGTTCTAACGGAGTTATATTAATAAATACAAAAACTGCAAAACGTAATAAGGGATTAAGTATTTCAATAAATACAGGTACTACTTTAGAAGAGGCGTTAAGATTGCCTAAATATCAAAATAAATATGGGCAAGGCTGGTCAGGAGAATTTGAATACGCTGATGGTTTAAACAATAGTTTAGGAAAAAATGATCAAGAAGATGTTTCTTGGGGGCCAGAAGCCAACGGTCAGTTAATTACTCAATTCGATAGTCCTGCAGAAGGAGGGTTAAGAGCAGGAGATATATTTTCTAGAGGATGGGTAAGAGATGCTAATGGTAAAGTAATATCACCAACGAGCATACCTAATGATGTAACAGCAACTCCTTTTACAGCAAGGCCAAATAATGTTAAAAATTTCTACAGAACAGGGCATACTACAACATTTAGTACAGCAATTGGTTTCGGGTCAGATAAATCAGGTTTTTTATTCAGCTTCGGATTGCTAGATAACGAAGGTATTATTCCCAATACTGGATTAAAAAGAAGATCATATAGAGTTAATGGAAGTATTGATGTAACAGATAAATTAAAAATTTCATTAAAATCTAATTATATAAATTCAAATAGTACTAACCGACCAAGTTCTGGATACGGTTCAGAATCGGCAATGTATATGTTTACTTGGTACGGAAGAACTGTAAATACAGATGCTTTAAAAGAATATTGGCAAAGAGGTTATGAAGGATTAGAGCAATATAATTATAATTATGCATGGCACGATAATCCTTATTTTATGTTGAATGAAAATACCAATGCTTTTAATAAACATAGAGTTTTAGGAAATATTAAATTAGAATATCAATTTTCTGAAAATTTAAAATTTCAAGCAAAAAGCGGTATGGATTATTATACTGACAGAAGAGAATCTAAAAGAGCATATAGTACTCAACGATTTTTAAAAGGTGCTTATAAAGATGAAAGGGCCGATTTTAAAGAAGTAAATACAGATTTTTTGTTTTCTTATGATAAAAACTTAAATGAAGTTTGGGGAGTGAGTGCAAATTTTGGAGGTAATCAAATGAAGCAAGAAATTAATTTTTTGTCAAATATTGCCAATGGTTTGGTTATACCAGAGCTTTATAATCTTCAAAACTCTGTATCTAATTTGGTAACAGAACAGTACAAGGAAGAAAAAGAAATTAATAGTTTATATGGTACTCTAGGCATTTCATATGATAATAAAGTATTTGTTGATATAACAGCAAGAAACGATTGGTCTTCTACATTGCCAGAAAAAAACAATTCATACTTCTATCCCTCAGCATCTGTTAGTTTATTAATGAATGAAATTTTTGAAATGCCAGCAGCGTTTAGTTTCTTTAAAATAAGAGGTTCTTTAGCTAAGGTAGGTAATGATACTTCTCCTTATAATTTAAAAACACCATATTCATACCAAACACCATATGCTGGTAATAAAACATTAAGTAGAAGTACCATATTGTTAAATGAAAATTTAAAACCAGAAATGAGTACTTCATTTGAGGTTGGTACAGATTTAAGAATGTTTAATGGAGCAGTAGGTGTCGATTTTACATATTACAAATCTAGTTCAGAAAATCAAATTATGACAGTGCCAATTACCAATACGGTTGGTTATAGTGCACAGGTAATTAATGCTGGTAAAATTGAAAATAAAGGAATTGAAGCTTTATTAACATTAAAACCAATAAGAAACGAAAACTTTGCATGGACTTCAAGTATTAACTTTTCTAAAAATGAAGGCAAAGTATTAGAATTGGCAGAAAACACAGATGTTTTAACAATGGGATATGCTTCTGTATATGGAGCAGAAACATCAAAAGTATTCGTACAGGCAAGAAAAGGAGAACGTTTAGGTAATATGTATGGAAGAAAGTTTGAACGTTATAATGGTAAAATAATTTATAAAGATGGTAAGCCGTTGGTTAATGATGAATTACAGTTATTAGGTAATTATAATCCTGATTTTTCTTTAGGTTTTAAAAATAGTTTTAAGTATAAAAATTTCGATTTTTCATTTTTAGTAGATTGGAAACAAGGGGGAACTATTATTTCTAGAACAAAACAAATAGCAACATACGCTGGTAACCTTGAGGGTTCAGAAAATAGAAACAACTATGAAGATATTGTGCCTGATGGTGTAAAACAAGTAGGTGATGAATATGTTGCTTTAACAGATGCTGATGCTGTAGGTTGGTGGACTTATTATAAACCAATGTACGATAGAAGAAATCAACAAGAAACAGGAATTGTAGATGCAACGTATGTAAAGCTAAGAGAGGTTAAATTTGGATATGATGTTCCTATCGACTTTGTACAAAAATTAGGAATGGAATCATTAAAAATATCTATTGTAGGTAGAAACTTAGGTTTATGGACACCCTCTTCAAACCCTCATTTCGATCCAGAAACGCTAGCAATGCAAGGATCTAATATTGTTCCTGGTATAGAGGATGTTTCGTATCCATCATCAAGAAGCTATGGTGTTAACTTTTTATTCAAATTTTAATTAAAAGAAACTTAGAAAATATGAAACTTACTAAAATTTTTAAAGGATTATTGATTGGTGTAATAACCACCTTTATTTCTTGCGATAATTTTGACAATATTAATATAAACCCAAACGAACCTACAACTGCTGAAGCAACATACTTAATAACTAATGCTATTTATACTTTAGGAAATCAAACTGCTACTAGTGGGTTTAACTATGCTAGTATATTAATGCAGTACCAAGGAAAGTATGATTTTAATACGATAGATCAATATAAAATAGATTCAAATAATTCACTCTGGGTTACTAACAATAGGCTTTTGGGTGATATGAATGATATTTTAAAAGAAGAAAAGGTAAATACCTCAATGAAAGCTGTAACAAAAATTATGAAAGCCTTTATAGGAGCGCAGCTTACCGATTCATATGGGCCTGTTCCTTTTTTAGAGGCTGGTGATATTAATAATTTAACACCAAAATATAATACCCAAGAAGAAATATATACGGCTTCAAATGGTGTATTAGATTTACTATCTCAGGCAGTTATTACTTTGTCTAACAGTAATGCAGCAATAACTGGTGATGTATTATTTAATGGTGATAATAATGCATGGATAAAGTTTGCAAATGTTTTAAGATTGAAATATTTACTTAGAATTAGCAATAAATATGCAAACGCAGCTGTAGAAATGAATCAGATAATTGCTTCGGGAAATATTTTTAATTCGAATGCTGATAATGCCATTTTACCATTTACTTCTGAACCAAATAATTGGTTTTTATCAAAAGTAAGAGAGGGTGATTTTAAAATATACAGTATTACAACAACTATTTTAAAAATGTTAGGGGATAGAGAAGATCCTAGAATTTCATTTTATTACAAACCTAATATGACTAATGCTTATGTAGGAATTATACCTGGTTCAAATGATAGGTCTGGTAACTATACAGGATTGGGAGATGCAATGAGAGCTGATAATGTATTAGATATGGTTTTTGCAACGTATTTTGAGCAAGAGTTTATTTTAGCAGAAGCAGCTATAAAAGGTCTTATTGATGTTTCCGAATCTAAAAAGCATTATGAAAATGCGATAACAGCTAATTTTGAATATAGAAATATTAAACTTCCTACTGATTATTTAACAAACACTTCTAAAGGACAGTGGAAAGGGACTCTAGAAAATATAATTAACCAAAAGTACTTAGCAAATATTATGTTAGGTCATGAAGCTTGGTTTGATTACAGAAGAACAGGTTTCCCTATTTTAACACCAGCCCTAAATAATACAAATTCAAACAAAATACCAGTACGATTTAAATATCCTTCAGAAGAAACATTTGCTAATAAAGTAAATAATACAGAAGCAGTTTCTTGGTTAGGAGGTAATAATTATGATGCTAAATCGTGGTGGGATAAATAATTAATAAGGTTTTTAAGATAACCTGTTGCAATTTTTATTTCACCTAGCAACAGGTTTATCAAATAACAAATATTATGCTAAAAATAAGAGTATTATTAGTGCTGTTTATTATTATACTAACAGCTTGTAGTAAAAAAAATAATAAAGAATCACTCTCTAAAAAAATAATAAAACCTAAAGTTGTTTTAATAACTTTAGATGGAGTTCGTTGGCAAGAATTATTCTCAGGAGCCGATTCATTGTTGGTTACAAATAGTAAATATGTAAAAGATACCGTTTCATTAGCTGCTGATTTTTGGAAAAATACTCCAAATAAAAGAAGAGAAACATTATTGCCTTTTTTTTGGAGCTATATAGCAAAAAATGGTGTTGTTTATGGAAATAGAAATTATGAAAACAATGTAAATCTAACCAATAATCATTGGTTTTCGTATCCAGGATATAGTGAAATTCTTTGTGGTTATGCAGATAACGAAAGGATAAAGAGTAATGATAAAATTGATAATCCTAATAAAACTATTTTAGAATTAGTAAATAATTCTAATGACTATAAAAATAAAGTAGCTGCTTTTGGTAGTTGGGATGTTTTTCCTAGTATTATTAATAGAACAAGAAGTAAAATGCATATTAATGCAGGGTTTGAAACAGCTATGAGAGAAGATGCTTCAGAAAAAGAAAAACGATTAAATAAATATCAAGCAGAAACTCCGAGTCCATGGCATAATGTACGATTAGATGTTTTTACACATAATTACGCTATTAATTATATGAAAGAAAAACATCCTGATTTAATATACATAGCCTACGGAGAAACTGATGATTTTGCACACGATGGTGAGTATGATCAATATTTAAATGCCATAAAAAGATCAGATACTTTTATTAAAGATTTGTGGGAGTTTACACAGAAAGATGTTTTTTATAAAGATAATACAACATTTATTATAACAACAGATCATGGTCGTGGTACAGAACCTTTAGAAACATGGAAACATCATGGTAATAATTTACAATACCATGGAAATACATATACAATTAAAGGAGCCGATGAAGTTTGGGTAGCTGCTTTTGGTAATGGTGTAAAAAAGCAAGGAGAAATAAAAATAAAAAGTCAGCTATATACGAGTCAAATTGCATCTACCATAGAAAAAACTATGAACATTAGTGTTTTAGGGAGTAAGGCAAATAAAAAAAGCTTACCATTCATTCAAGAATGATAAACTCAAGTTGTGTTGTTTGAATTAAATGTTAGGCAAGTTTCTCTTTATTGAAGAGAACTTGTTTTATAAAAAAAGAATATGAATTTACGTTTCATTATACAAGCCTCTTTAGCAGCATTTGGCACTTATTTTTGTATGTATGCTTTTAGAAAACCATTTACAGTAGCTACCTTTTCTAATGAGCTTTTTTTCGGTGTAGATTATAAAATTTTGCTAATCATAGCGCAAGTACTTGGGTATACCTTGTCAAAATTTATAGGTATAAAGATTATTTCAGAAATGAAATCATCAAAAAGAATGCTTGCTTTAATCGCATTCATCTTATTTGCTGAGCTAGCATTGTTGGGTTTTGCATTAGTTCCGGCACCATATAATATTTTGTTTTTATTTTTAAATGGATTACCACTTGGAATGATTTGGGGAATTATTTTTTCTTACTTAGAAGGGAGAAAAGCAACGGAATTATTAGGTGTTATATTATCATCAAGCTTTATAGTCTCTTCAGGAGCAGTAAAATCGGTAGGTAAATTAGTAATGGATAAATTGCAATTTAATGAATATTGGATGCCTTTTATTACAGGGTTATTTTTTATAATACCATTAATTTTCTTTACGTACTTATTAGAAAAATTACCAAAACCCACAGAGAAAGATAATGCGTTAAAAACAGCTAGAAAACCATTAGATAAAGAAGGGAGAAAAGAACTATTTAAGCAATTTTCAGTACCATTAATCATAATTGTTATTTTCTTTATGATGTTAACATCCATCAGAGATTTTAGAGATAATTTTGCTCGTGAAATATGGGATACCTTAAATTATAAGGATGCTGCTATTTATAGTATTTCTGAAATTCCAATAGCAATAATAGTATTAATAGTTTTGGGAATTATTGGTAGTATTACTAAAAATTATAAAGCTTTTATATTTTATCATTATGTATTGTTTATAGGGTGCTTATCTATTTTAATTTCAACCTATTTATTTCAATTAGAATTAATATCACCAATTACTTGGATGATGATTTCAGGGTTGGGATTGTATAGTTGTTATGTACCTTTTAATGGAATTTTTTTTGATAGAATGATAGCAACTTTCAAAATAGAAGGAAATGTAGGTTTCTTAATATATATAGCAGATGCTTTCGGTTATTTAGGAAGCATTTTTATTTTACTATTCAAAAATTTTGCTAAAGAAGAACTCTCTTGGTTATCCTTTTTTATCACAAGCTTATACTTTTTAGCTTTCTCAGGTTTGGGAATAACACTGTATTGCTACCATTTCTTTAAGAAAAAATATAAACAACCAGTAAAAATTAACGAATTAATATATGAACAATAAATACGATCTTATTATTGTTGGAGGAGGTGTTTTAGGAACATTTCATGCGTATCATGCTGCACAAAAAGGACTAACCGTGGCTATTTTAGAAAAAAATAGCGAACCACAAGGAGCGACTGTGAGAAATTTCGGACAAGTTGTACCTTCTGGAATGAATCAAAAATGGCAAAATTATGGAAGAGAAAGTTTAAACATCTACAAGTCCATACAAAAAGAGTTTGATATTTCGATTCGCCAGAATGGAACAGTATATCTAGCGTCAAATGAAGAGGAGGTACAATTGATTGAAGAGCTGCACCAAATAAACAAAGTGAATAATTATAAATCACAATTATTAACTAAAAATCAATGTTTAGAAAAGTATAGTGGTTTGAGAAATGATTATTGTAAAGCAGGCCTGTTTTTTCCAGAAGAAGTAACAGTTGAGCCAAGAACAATGATACATAAGTTACATTCTTTTATGACAAAAAAATTAACTGTTGCTATATATTATAATACAACAGTTATAGATGTAGAGGAACTTACAGGAGAAACAATAGCCATTACTTCTGAAGGAAAAATATATAAAGCTGATAAGATACTTGTTTGTAATGGAAGTGATTTTAAAACGCTTTATCCAAAAATTTACAATGAAAGTGATTTGATTGTCTCTAAATTACAAATGCTACAAACAAAATCACAAGGGAACTATAAATTAGATGGTTCTATTTTAACAGGATTAACAATTCGTAGGTATGAGGCTTTTGAAGAGTGTGCTTCTTGGGAAAGTATAAAGATTAAGGAAGACCCAAATTGTTTCAGTAAGAAATATGGGATACATATTTTATTCAAACAAGCATCAGATGGCTCTGTAATTATAGGAGATTCTCATGAGTATGCAGATGCTAAGGATGTAGATGATTTAGGCTTTGATTTAAAAGAAGACATAGATAATTTTATGATTGAAGAAGCGAAAAAAATCATAAATATGCCTACATATCAAATTCAACATCGTTGGGCAGGTTTTTACAGCCAATGTAAAACAAAAGATATTTTTGAACATACCATAAGTAATAACATACATATAGTTACTGGTATAGGAGGTAAAGGAATGACAGGTAGTGCTGGTTATTCAAAAGAAAATATAAATAAAATATTTAATTATTAAATGATAAAAGATACGATAAAAATGGTTGTTTTTGACATGGCAGGAACAACGGTAGATGAACAAAATGTAGTTTATAAAACATTACATAAAGCTATTGTAGCTTACGGAATTGAGACAAGTTTAGCAACAGTTTTAGAATTCGGTGCAGGTAAAGAAAAACATCAGGCAATTAAAGATATATTAAATCATTTGAATTATGAAGTAAATAATTCAAATGTGATTTTTGAAAATTTTAAAAATATGTTGAATGAAGCTTATGAGGTTCTAGAGGTAAAACCAATAAAGGGAGTACAAAAAGTAATATTAGAGTTACGATCGAAGAATATCATTGTTGTTTTAAATACAGGGTATAATAGAGAAATAGCAAGCTTATTGTTAGGTAAAATGAAATGGAAAGAAGGAGTGCATTATGATGCATTAATTACTGCAAGTGATGTAGAAGTTGGTAGACCTTATCCAGAAATGATAGAAAAGGCAATGAAAATGTTTCAAATTGATGATGCTTCCTCAGTTTTAAAAGCAGGAGATTCTGCAATTGATATAGAAGAAGGAAAAAATGCAAAATGTGGTGTAACAATAGGAGTTTTATCTGGTGCACAAACAAAAGAGCAAATAATTGTTATGAAACCAGATTATATAATTGATTCATTAGCAGATTTAAAAGTTAGTTAATTGTAAATCATTTGTATGGATAATATTTTTTTAATGTTATGTAGTTTATCATTCTTTTAAGGATGATTTTAAAGGGTAATTTTTGTTTACAAATAATATATTTTTGGGTTAATTATTAACTAATACTAAAATATTTACACATGAAAAAATTACCCTTCAAAAAATTAGTTGCATTAACTTTTGTGATTTTACTATCGAATTGTCAGAACAATATAGAAGAACAAGAAGCTGTTTTAAAGTTAGGAAAAGAAAAGTTATCTTCAAAAAGTGTGGTCAAGAAGAAAGTTTTATTATTAGGTATAGATGGTCTTCAATTTGAAAAAATGGCGAATGTATTTACACCTAATTTAGATGAATTTAATATTGTAAAAGCTTACACAGGCGGAATTAAAGGAACTATTACAGAACAAAAAACAAATAGTGGACCAGGTTGGACAACTATTCTAACAGGTGTTTGGGCTAATAAACACCATGTTTTAGATAATAGTAGTTCTTTTAAATCAGCTACAAAAAGTGTTTTTCAAAGAATTAAAGAACATAATCCAAATCTTGAAACAACAAGTATTGTTACTTGGAAAACTATCCATGACTTTTTAAGAGAGCAATTAAATTATATAGATTATAAGATTGAAGGATATGGAGATGATAAGGCAATTATAAATGGCGTAAATGAAATTAACAACCATAATCCCGATTTCTTATTTATTGATATAGATGAACCCGATTCAGTTGGTCATGGAAATGGATTTGGAGGACTTTATAATAATGCTATTAAAAAAGCAGATGAACGATTAGGTACTTTGGTAACGGCTATTAAAAATAGAGCTAAGAAACGAAATGAAGATTGGTTAATTATTTTAACAACAGATCATGGAAGACAGCTAAGCGGTTATGGCCATGGAAGCCAATCAAATTCTGAGAAAACTATTTTTATAGGAATGAATAAAGTAGGAAATGAAGAATTTACTTCATATACTTCTTCT
The DNA here is from genome assembly GCF_000430545.1 of Tenacibaculum ovolyticum DSM 18103. GTDB lineage: Bacteria > Bacteroidota > Bacteroidia > Flavobacteriales > Flavobacteriaceae > Polaribacter > Polaribacter ovolyticus. The sequence goes on along the minus strand of NZ_KE387163.1, from coordinate 348,209 downwards.
ATTCCTAATAAAGATTTTAATGGATTGTATGGGCATGTATCACAAACTTCAATAGTACCAACTATTTTAACTCATTTAGATATTCCTATTAAAAAAGAATGGCAATTATCATCAACATCATTAATAGGAAATGCAGGTGCTAGAAAGGTAATGATGAAAAATAACAATACTATTTATTGGGATTCAAATTCGTCAGGAAACATAGAAGTGTATCGTAATAACCAGTATATAAATAGCGTTAACGCATCTCAAGGATATTTTTCAGATAATGATCAGCCAGAAGGATTACTCAATTATACATTAGTTTTAAATGACCAAACAGCAACTACAACTATAAATAACTTAACGATTACTGCTGGTTTAGATTGGAATGATGATTTAAATAATAAAGCATATTTTTTTAGAGGAGATAATAAGTATGTTCGTTATAATAAAATTCTTGACAAGGCCGATAATGGCTATCCTGTAGAAATAGAAAACTCTAATTGGCCAGGTTTAGAAAGTTATAAAAATTTAATTAGTGCAGCTTTTAAATGGAATAGTTCAAAATGTATTTTCTTTTTGAAAGATGGAAGATATATTCGATATGATATGAATAATGATAGTATAGATCCAGGATATCCTTTAGAAATAAATAATTCAAATTGGCCAGGTTTAGAAGCATGCAAAAATAAAGTTAGAGCTGCTTTTAAATGGAATAATAAAAAAGCATATTTCTTTTTAAACGATGGTACATATCTTCGATATAGTATAATTAATGATAGAGTAGATTCTGGATACCCAAAACCAATTAATAATAAAACGTGGCCAGGCTTAGGAAATACAGCTAGTAAAATTACCGCAGCTGTTAACTGGAATTCAGTGCACTGCTATTTCTTTTTAAATGATAATACGTACGTGAAATATAGCAAAACATTAGATAGAGCAGAGTTAAATTACCCAAGACCGACTAATAATCGTACTTGGCCAGGACTACTTAAATAATATTTATAAAACAGGGTTATTAAATACACTAAAAATAGCCCTGTTAATTATTTTCAGAATAAAAGTAGAACACCAACATTAGACAATCTTCTTTGCTTCTATTTTCGGGAACATGTGGTAACCTTCCATTAAAATAAAGTGAATCACCTTCTGTAACGGTTACTTCTGTGTCATCTATTAAATAAGTGCATTCCCCTTTAATAACATATTTAAACTCCCAAGCATCTGTAATAACTTTTTTTCTTTTAGATCCTGGAGATACATTTAGTAATACAGCCTCAAAGCCCACCGCATTCAAACTTTTTCCGAAAATTTGAAAATAAGTAAAACCTTCAGCTTCCACTTCTTTTTCTATTAATTGTAGATTCTCCTTTTTGACGTGAATAAATTTTTCATTGGTTCTTTTTTCGACACCTTCAAAAAAAGTACTAGGATCAATTTCTAAAGCGCCAATAACTTCCAATAAAACGGGTAAAGATGGAATCGTTCTACCATTTTCAACTCTAGAAATCAGTCCGTTAGAAACACCTGCATTAGCGGCTACTTGGCTGATAGTTAGCTTTTGTTTTTTTCTGATGGTTTTGATACGTTTACCAATACCAATTAAGAAATCATTCATAGTGTAGTTTTAAACTAAAGTAAAATAAAAATTTCATTTTAGGAGGTCTAAATTTAAGATGTTTATATTAAAATAGCTTCTCTAATCTTAAAATATATTGAATATTACACTAAAGGGGTTTTGCTTTCTGTTTTTTGTGAAATCGAAAGTTGTATAAATAATAAAACCCCGATTATTTCGGGGTTTTATTATTTATAAAGAAGTGTGCAAATATTAAAAACCACCTCCAGGAGCTTCTGGACTCTGGGCTTGTGCTTTTTGTGGATTTAAAATAAGATAAGTTCCTAAAGCTGTTAAAGCAGCATATTTACCATAACCGCCTATTTTTTTTAAGGCCTCTTTTCTAGATATATTTTCACTATTATGTTTAGTTTGTTTTTTCATGAGATTGTGTTTAATTACTCTATAATAATTTTCTTATTAATTTTACCTAGGCTAGATGTTAGTTCAATAATGTAAATACCTACAGAAGTTTCAGGTAGTTGAATTACATGAACACCTGTTGATTTAAACTGGGTGCTGATAATTTTTTTCCCTAATATAGAGAACATATTTAAAGAAGCTTTATCTGTTTGTAAGCCTGTAATAGTTAAATTATTATTGGCAGATTTATAAATACTTATATTTTGTAAATCTTGTTTAATAATTAGATCATCTAATTTTTTAGATGTCGTGTGAATATAAAACTGACCAATACCTTTGATAGCCGTTTCTATTACTGTTTTATGGTTTTGTTCAGAAAGGTTAACAAATGTATTCGTTAATCTATCTTCTAAGTAAACATTAATTCCTTCAGGAAAATTTTGCGTATTAATAGAGAATGTTAATTCTTTACGACCTTCTGTTGTTAAACCAATAGGAACTACCATTGTTTCAATATTACTATTAGGTAAAGATTGAATTTCTAATTTATTTCCTTTATTATCAGTTAATAATTCTGTAAATAACTCAAAATCATTACTAACTCCTCCAAATATTTTAGAATCATAACCATTATCAAAACCAGTAGTTTTATTAGCAACATAAAATACTTTAGTTGATTTTTTACTAGTTCCGTTTTCTACAAATAATTCCAAAAACTGTTTTGGCGTTTCCCTTTTAAATGTGTCACCATTTTGGTGTGTTTGGTTAGAAGTAGCAAAAGAAACGCTATTAGTAGCAGGATTCGCGTTTGCTTCTATAAAGAAACCTTGTGCAGGTGCAATTTGAATAGGATTTAAAGCATTATGAGCTACATATTCAGTACCATTCCATAACCAAACAGTTTCTTCTGAAAGTTCAAGTGTGTTGCTTGAAGTTAACATTGCTGAACTAACATATGCTGAAAAAGGATTTCCTAATAAATTAAAACTATTTCTACTACCATTGCTAATATTCATATTAATATCAACTGTATTTAATGTTCCTGTAAATGATAGATATCCTGTGTTAGCTAATTTTACAGAATAACCTTTACCAGTTTCAATAGCTCCAGTTGAAGCTGCCGATAGATAATTCCAAGCACTTGTAAGATTATCATTATTAAAAGGAGCAATACCTATATTAGTATTTGTTCCAGAGGCAAAAGTATGATTTGGATTTGTAATGAAATCTTCAATAGTTTGACCTGCAACTGGTGAAGAAATTAAATGCCAATTGGTAGTAGGTATATTTCTTCTATATGTTACTTCTCCTGTAACTGTATTTTGTGGTATAAAAGAAGCACCAGAACTAATCGTTAAAGTATTAAAATTTACAGCTGTATTTGCTGTTGGGTAATTAGTTAAACCATTAGGAATTGTAATAATACTTGTAGCAGATGGTACTGTGTTCGTATTCCAGTTGCTTGATGTATTCCAATTATTATCAGTATTCCCAGTCCAAGTAACATAAGTATTATCAACAGTTGAGTTTAAACTTAAGTTATCAATCCAAATTCTTGTTCCATACCCCGAAATGTTTTTAAATTTTACTAAAACATTAGGATTACCATCAAAAGTATTTAAATCGATAGCTTCTTTCCTCCAATGCGCTGGTAATGTAGGAATCCAGTCATTAGCCTCGTTATCATCAACTGTTGCAGGATCATCTAATACTTCAAAAGTTTGTAATTCATTTTGATTCTTGTTGTAAACCTCTGTCCAGGTAGTTCCACAATTTGTAGAAATTAAAATAATTAAATTATCAGGACTAATAACATTAGGATCTGTTGCGTTATTATATTTAGTATATGCGATATCAAATTCCATTTTTTTATCTCCTTGATTAGAGAAGTCAAAAGGTTTTAATATTAGTTCATCTACTTTGTCAGTAGGATTATCTGCATTGTTAATAACTAAACATGAAGTGTCTCCGTTACCTGCATCACTTCTTTTCTCCCAAAGAATTTCATCATTATCAGGATTAATAATTTCCCAATCAGTAATAGGAAAAACTCCTTCAAAGTTTTCAGTATAAGGCAAAGAATTTGTTCCTTTAACTGTAATGTACGATGTTTTAATAGTGGTTGTTCCTGTACCATAAGTATTACTGGCTGTAAGTTCTACTTTATAAACACCAGGTTGACTATAAGTAACTAGTGGATTTTGTTCAGTAGCAGTAGCAGGTGTTCCTCCTTCGAATTTCCAACTCCATACAGTTGGTATTCCTGTAGATGAATCAGTAAATTGAACAGAACTTTCTTGACAAACTCCTTTATCTTCTTTTTCAAAATTAGAAATAGGTGTTTCTTTACTATCTGTTGTAATAGTTACATTATCAATCCAAATACGAGTTCCGTATCCTGATTCATTTACAAATTTTACTAATACATTAGATTCTCCTTGATAGTCATTAAGAATAACTCTTTCTTTTCTCCAATGTTCAGGTAGTGAAGGAACCCAGTCATTGGCTTCATTATTTGGTGTTCCTGGGTTATCTAAAACTTCTGTAGTTTCTAGTTCGGTATGAGTTTTTTCATACAATGTAACCCAAGTTACTCCACAATCTTTAGAAGCTAGTACTTTAAGTTTATCAGGACTGTCATTATCGAATTTAGTATAAGCTACATCAAAATAAAAATCGGTAGCTCCTACTGATAAGTCTAATGAAGGTAATAAAATTTCGTCTAGTTCACCTACAGTAGCGTTATCAGCGTTATTCATTATCATACATAAATTATCGCCGTTTCCAGCATTTCCTTGTTCAAATTCTAATCCACTATCAAAATTTCGAATCTGCCAATCAGTAGGAGGGAAGGTGCCAGAAAAATCTTCAGTAAATGATTGTGATTTAGGTGTTTTTAAAACAATAAAAGCCGTTTTAGTAACAGAAGTGCTACCGTACATGTTTGTTGCTGTAAGCGTAACATCATAAGAACCCGCACCATTATAATCAACTATAGGGTTTTGTAGGTTAGAAGTTGCTGGTGTTCCTCCTGGGAATTCCCAAGCCCAAGAGGTTGGTGTTGCGTTTGATGTATCAAAAAACTCGACCTGTTCACTACTACATAATGAGTTTCTTGTTTTGGTATAGAAGTCAGTTTCTGGAGCAACATCATTTTTTAAAGAGATAGTAACATTATCTAACCAGATTCTAGTTCCATATCCAGATATGTTTTTAAATCTAAATGTTAAATTAGAGGTACCATCATAAGCGCTTAAATCTACAATTTCTTTTCTCCAATGTGATTCTTCATTAGGAATCCAATCATTTGGAGATAATGCAGATATGGTAGTTTCTAGTTCTAAATGAGTTTTTGAGTATACTTCATTCCAACTTGTTCCACAGTCTGTAGATACTTCTACTTTTAAAATATCAGGACTATTAGCATCAAATTTAACATAAGCTACATCAAAATGCATTTGTGCTTTTGTTGCACTAGTAAAATCATAAAAAGGTAATCTTAAATAATCTTCTTCTCCTGTAATTGCATTATCTGCATTATTCATTATAATACAAGAAGAATCACCATTACCAACATCGGTACGTTTTTCCCATGATAATTTCCCGTCAGGATTTGTAATAGTCCATCCTTTAGCAGGAAAAGTACCAGAGAAATCTTCAGCAGTATCAGTTGTTGTATATTGGTCAACATCAATATAATTTACTGCTTCAGTAGTGTTTGTACCAGATGTATTTGTTACTTGTAAGGTTACTTTGTATCTACCAGCAGTACTATATGTAACTGTAGGATTTATAGCTGTAGATGTTGCTGGTGTTCCGCCTTCAAAAGTCCAAAGCCTAGAACTTGGTAAACCTGTAGATATATCATTGAAGATAACATTCTTATTAATACACACGGCAGTTTCATCACTAGTAAATATAGCCGTTGGAACTCTTGGTGTTACACCTGTTGCAATAAGGTTGTTAGGTTGCCAAAGTAAACTTCTTGGGTGTGGAGCGGTATTGGTATCTTCTAACCACATATTCATCATTGCAACTTGATCAATAGTAAACATGTTTTGACATGAAGTATTATAATCCATGTGGTTTTCTAAATTAGGATATACTCCTGGTACATTTAATACATCTCTAGTGCAGCCTTCAGAACCTAAAGTAGGAGGTGTATCATCAATACCATCATTTTCTACAGTCCATGTTCCTTCCGCTTTATTACTGCCATTAAAAGTATGTTTTAAACCAAAATAGTGTCCAAATTCATGCGTCATAACTTTTTCAAAGCCAATATTACTTTCAGAAGGGTTACTAGGGCAAGCAGAAGCTCTACCTACGTATCTCCAATTAAATACTACTCTAGGAAATGCATCTTGAACAGGTAAAAATGCATGTCCTGATTGATACTCACCTTCATCCATTCCATTAGAATGTGATACAATAAATACTTGTAAATAGTATTTACCATTTTTACCCCACCACCATTGGTCTCCTGTAATTTTGGTATCATAACCATCTTGAACAAGATTACTGTCTGCTAACCAGTTCATACCAGGATATTCTAATAAATTTCCATCAGGATCTTCTTTAGCTAAAATAAATTCAATATTCTCCATTTTACTTTTTACAGCATCAAACCTTGGATCTGTACTGTTATATCCAGGGAATTCTCCACGAAAATCTTTATTAACAACTTCCATAACGTCATTAATTCGACATTCCATATTTTCTCGAGTAACAGACCCTCCATTATTTAATACATGAAAAACAACTGGTATTTTATAGGATCCTTGTACTCCTTTTCTACTTTTTAGTTGTTTATTTTTTAAAATTGCTTTTTTGTAAGCTTCTTGTTCTTTGGGTGATAATTTCACACCACATCCAATTTCTTTTTTCTGAGCAAAAATTGCACTCATAGAAATGGTAAAGAATGTTATTAATAAAAAGTTTTTAATCATGATTATGTATTGATTTTTGTTATACTTATTTTAAGTACATTAAGTTTAATATGCTTTTTAAATCACCTTATTTGTGAGTGATATTATTCTGATAAAAAGGTAGTTAATGCATAATGATACAAAAATACCTGTGATATGAACACTTTGAGTAACTATTGAGGATATATAGTATTAGTAATAGATAATATTTAGTGGAAATCAACAAAATTGTTATGGTTTATCCATCAATTTAGGTGAATTTGTTTTTGCTGTATTTTTATTTATGAGTCAGGTATTATGTATATATGTTTGTACCTGTTTTGTTTTATTATTGATAAGTAAATTACACGACGTTAATATTGTTAAATGTGTAATTATATTTTTACAGTAAACAGTATTATTTTAACTAAAATAAGCTTACTTAATATTTATAGATATTAAGTAATTATATGTATAATAAAATTTTCAATGAATCTGAAATATTTGGAATTTTAGCTGAAGAATAATTAAAGATATAATTTTTTGCAAATAGCTAAGCTAATGGAGAGTCGATAAAACTTATTGATAAAGAGAAGTTTAATTCGAGTTAGAAGAAGAAAAAGGTATAACCACTGTTAACATATAAGTACATTATTCCAAGAGCTGTTCTTCTAATAATTTAAATGTACTTATTAAAAAATAAATTGAAATAAAATAATTTTTTTATGTAGAATTAAAAATATTGGCAGTATATTTGCAACTCAATAAACGTTGTTTGCACTTAAGTAAACAACAAATAATTTTTTATTATGCATAAAGGTACCGTAAAATTCTTCAACGAATCAAAAGGATTTGGATTTATCACAGAAGAAGGATCAAACAAAGAACATTTTGTACA
>NZ_KE387163.1:0-339592 GCF_000430545.1 Tenacibaculum ovolyticum DSM 18103 | reverse complement strand
GACGTAAGAGTATTATAATATATATTATTATTATCAGAATAAACTTTTAAGAGAAGCCTATCAATTAGTTGATAGGCTTCCTTATTTTTAATAAGTAAATAGTTATAATGAAAGACGGAAAAAATAGAACTAATATAAAAATAGGAGGGAGCGTTGATGTGGTGCAAAAAAATCACCAAAGAACGGGAGAATTAACCTCAGGAATTGTGAGTAGAATATTGACAAACTCAGCACAACACCCTCATGGAATTAAAGTTCAATTAGAATCAGGCATTGTAGGGAGAGTAAAAAATGTATTAGAAGAATAAGTTTAATCTTTTCTCATTTGTTAATGAAGTATATAATAAAAGCTCATTCTTTATAGAATGAGCTTTCATTATTAAACCTTGTGTTGTTTTAGTTTTTTTATACCATCTATTAAAAACCAACTTGCAAATAATAATCTAACAAGTAAGAATATATATTTATTATCTGTTTTAAAATTGAATAGGACTCTATATTCTTCTTGATTATTAAAAAAAACAGAAATAGTTCCCACTAAAATAAAAAAACCGATAATTATATATACATAAGGCATTACTTTTTTCATTAATGAACAGGGATTTTTATAGTATAAGTTTTTCTACTTTTATTATTAAGCCTTGTTTCTCGTAACCAAGGATTTACTAATTTTAAATCTTTATAAGTAATACCGCAATTTTTAGCAAAGTTTGCAATATTAGTAATAGTTGTATCTACTTTAACTTCATAGGTATGAGGAAATGTATATAAATCTTCTTGATCATAAACAAAACCATATTTTTTTGGATTTGATAATACTTCTTTTAATGCCAAAATTCTAAAAATGTATCTACCTGTTTCAGCATTTAAAAGTAAATCGTAATAACTATTGGCTTGTTGTTGTCTCATACGCTGAGATATTCTACCATTACCCGCATTATAAGCAGCAGCAGCTAAAGTCCAAGAACCTAATTTTCTTTTAGCTCTTTTTAAATATTCTGCCGCAACTCTTGTTGATTTTTCTAAATTATAACGTTCATCAACATTTTTATTAACCTCTAAACCATACTCACGACCAGTGGCAGGCATAAAGTGCCAATAGCCAGCAGCTCCTTTTGATGATGGAATATTAATTAAACCACTTTCAGCAACGCATAAGTATTTAAAATCATCAGGTAAACCATATTTTTCTAATAATGGTTCAATAATAGGGAAAAACTTATTAGCGCGTTTAATGAGTAATAAACCGTTAGATTGCCAGTAAGTATTTACTAATAGCTCACGATCCATACGCTCTTTAATATCAGCTTTATTTAAGGGCACAGGTTCACCTGCTAGTTCCATCTTATCAGGTGTTTTAACAGCTCTAATCTCATAACTCTCAGCGACATTTTTTATTTCAGGTTCATTAGATTTACTTATTGTATTTGTAAATAAAACCGTTACAAAAACAATAGCTATAAATGATAGTAAACGTATATATTTTTTCATTTTTTTAAATTTTTCTTTTCAATTAACAAGTTAATAAATTAAAACATTCCTTTTCTATAATTTTTGAAATACTTTTAGCTTTATTTAAAATCATGATATGGGTTCCATTCTCAATTTCAATATAATTTTCAATATGTTTTGCAGGAAAAACTTCATCATCATTTCCGTGTATATGAGTTATGTTTTGTATTGGTTTTTCCTGTTGCCAGTGTAATACATTATAAATAGCCCACTGTAAATACTTTTTGTCTCTTATTGATAAGTATATTTTGTATAATTCGGCTCTTTTCTTTAAATAATCATTAAAAAAATAATGTTCATAGCTTTCAATATTAGCTATTATTTTTGAAGGGAAAAGCTTATAAACTCCTGTTATTTGAGCTAATTTTAAGCGTTTAGGTAGTTCTTTATTACTTTTTATACTTGAGATTATAATTAGTTTTTTATAAGAAATTAGTTTACTCATTTCTTGTACCATAATACCTCCAAAAGAAACACCTACGAGTATAATATTTGTATGTTGAATGTTATTACACATTCTCTGTGCATATTCTTGTATGCTTTCATTTATAGAGTTAGGTAATAACCATTCTAAAAAATGAAGCTCAAAATGATCTTCAGACAAAGAAATATACTCAAATATTTTTGAATTGGCAGCTAAACCAGGGACAAAATACACATGAGTTTTTTGCATTATTCTATAATTTTTTTATTTAACAAAATACTTTCAATGTATTCATGAATATTAATTAACTCATCAGGAATGTCTCTCCACAAACGAATTTTAATTTGCTTGTCATTATAAGTTATAAAAGTATTTGCTAACCCTACAATACTTGGGTCATCATATTCATCTTTAAAGTTTTCAAAACCTTTTGGGCTAAACATGGTATTTAACTTTTCAAATTCTTTATCAGAAAGTTTAAATTCATGCTTACCTTCTTTAAGTACGTATTTTATACCGTTATAAATTACGTTTCCTTGTTTATCTATAGAGAGTTCATATACTGCACAATCACCAGAACAAGGTGTTTTCTTTATATTTATAAGCGTATTTTCTTCTTTTTTTATTAAATCACTAGCAGTCTTCTTATTATTGATGTTAACTAGTTTAAATGCGTTTTCTTTTTGTAATTTTTCTAACCAAAAAGCTCTTTTTCCTTCCGGTACAGTTATAATTCCAATCTTTGATGTGTTTTTATTGTACACCATTTTTTGAAAAGATAAACCACTATTTTTAATTAAAGATTTAGCACTTTCAATATTTTTAGGGTTTCTAAAAATAACAATAAGTTCATTTTCTACTATTTTGGGTTTATCAATTGTTTTTTTGATTGTAACTTCTTTTTCTATATTTTTGATAGGTTTTACTTCTGTTTCCTTTTTAGGAACACTACAAGCTAATGATAACAGAAAAGATAATAGTAATAAATATCTCATAATTTTATTTTTAGTAATTTAATAACTACTCACAATTTAAGCAATAACTTGGTTTTTAACAAAGTTAAAACGAACTAAACCATCTTCATCAATTTCAGTTAAAGTAACAGTATGTAATGTGTTTACTAATTCAGGATTCCAAGGAGTTTTTACTTTTACATAATTTTGAGTAAATCCATGTATATAACCTTCTTTATTCTCACTCTCAAAAAGTACAGTTAACGTATTTCCTATTTGAGTTTCATAAAAAGCTCTACGCTTTTTAACAGATAATCCTCGTAACATTTTACTACGCTTTGCACGCGTTTTTTTAGGAACTGTACCATCCATTTCAACAGCTTCAGTATTTGGTCTTTCAGAATAGGTAAATACATGTAGGTACGAAATATCCATTTCGTTTAAATAATTGTAAGTCTCTAAAAACAATTCATCTGTTTCACCAGGAAAACCAACAATAACATCAACACCAATACAAGCATTTGGCATTACTTCTTTTATTCTAGAAACTCTATTAGTATAGGTTTTCGTTAAATAACGACGCTTCATTCTTTTTAATAAATCATCACTACCTGATTGTAATGGGATATGAAAATGAGGAACAAAAGTTTTAGAGTTTGAAACAAAATCAATTGTTTCATCTTTTAATAAATTTGGTTCAATAGATGAGATACGCAAACGATTAATTCCGTTAACTTTATCTAATTCTTTTACGAGTTCTAAAAAAGTATGCTCGTGTTTTTTATTACCAAATTCTCCTTTACCATAATCACCAATATTAACACCAGTTAAAACGATTTCTTTAATTCCTTTTTCTGAAATTTCTTTGGCATTTTTTAAAACATTCTCTAAGGTATCAGATCTAGAAATACCACGGGCAAGTGGAATAGTACAATAAGTACATTTATAATCACAGCCATCCTGTACTTTTAAGAAAGCACGTGTACGATCTCCAATAGAGTAAGCACCTATATAAGAATCGGCTTCCTCAATTTCACAAGAATGTACCTCACCAATATCATTTTTTGTTAAGTCATTAATATAACTAGTAACGTTAAATTTTTCGGTAGCTCCTAAAACTAAATCAACCCCATTAACATTAGCTAACTCTTCAGGCTTTAATTGCGCATAGCAACCAACACCAATTATAAAAGCATCATCATTTTGTTTTAAAGCAGATTTTACAATCGATTTAAAACGTTTATCAGCATTATCTGTAACAGAACATGTATTAATTACATATACATCTGCTTTTTCATCAAACTCAACACGATCAAACCCTTCGTTTACAAAGCTTCTAGCAATTGTAGAGGTTTCAGAAAAATTTAATTTACATCCTAGCGTATAAAAAGCTACTTTTTTATCTGCATTCATTCTTTTAATATCCTTAATAAAAAGCAAAAGCCTTGTGTAAGTCTTTATTTTTTTAGAAGTTCGTATAGTATATTTTTATAAACCTGCTTTATACAGCATTTATTAACTGCAAAATTACAATTTTATTCATGATTTTTGAAACTGAAAGACTACTGATTAGAAAACTTACTATGTTTGATTTAGACAGCTTTTTTAAATTAGAAAGTAACCCGTTAGTTTTAAAATATGCAACAGGAGATGTAAAAACAATTATTGCATGTGAAAAAGAATTAAAAGATTTAATAGCTAGGTATAAAAAGAGATTAAATGATTTTTTTATTTATGCAGTAGAAAGAAAGGTTGACACTGTTTTTATAGGAACAGTAGCTTTAGTAAAAGATAATATTGATGATGAAATAGGGTATCGATTTATTGAAGATTATTGGGGTAATGGTTATGCAACTGAAATATGTAAGGGATTAATAACCTATTGTAGATCTGTTGGAATGAAAAAAATTGTAGCTTATGTAGTAGATGCTAATATTGCTTCTGCTAAAGTCTTAAAAAGATTTAATTTTGTAGAAGTCAAAAAGTTTATAAGTGAAGATATAGGATTACCTGAAACAAAATATGAATTAGTTTTATGATAGAAGAAGTATGTATAATATCAATGTCAAATTTGTAAGGGTAGAAGGTAAATTTGGATTAAAAAACAGTAATAAATGTACGCAGCAATTTCAAAAATATTAAATAAGTTTTTAAAACAACATGTTATTTTTAAGTACGGATTTAATATATCACCAATGTACCGTCGATCTACAGGTAAAATTATTGAAGTATCTGATGATTTACTTGATGTGAAAGTTAAAATTCCAATTAGTTATAAAAATAAAAACTATGTAGGTTCTATATTTGGAGGAAGTTTATTTTCAGCTACCGATCCTATATTTATGATTCAATTAATGAATATTTTAGGAAATGATTATGTAGTTTGGGATAAAAGTGCAAGTATTAAGTTTAAAAGACCTGCAAAAGAAAATTCATATGTTGATTTTATTTTCACTGAAGATGAAATTGAACAAGTAAAAGAACGAGTAGTTCGTGAAAAAGAAATAGATCTAATAAAAAATATTAAGATAACAAATAAAGATACTTCAACTGTTTATGCAGAAGTTTCTAAAACGATATACATTGCAGATAAAATACACTACAAAAACAAACGTAAAAAGAAGTAACTTATTTAGTGGGATACTTTTTATTTTAATAATAATATCTTGTTCAAAAGAAAAGAGTCCGTTTTCTAATTCACAAGTTTTTCGTTATAATGAACATTCAAATATAACATCACTAGATCCTGCATTTGCAAAAGATCAGCGTAATATTTGGGCAGTAAATCAATTATTTAATGGGCTAGTACAGTTAAATGATAGTTTACATATAAAGCCAGATATAGCAAAAAGTTGGGCGATTTCTGAAGATGGCAAGACCTATGAATTTATACTTAGAAATGATGTGAAATTTCATAAGCATTCATTATTTGGAAAAGACTCAACAAGAATAGTTAACGCAAGAGATTTTGATTTTTCATTTAATAGATTATTAGATAAAAAGGTTGCTTCTCCTGGAGGTTGGGTATTACAAAATGTAGCTAGTTTTAAAGCAAAAAATGACTCTACTTTTATCATAAACTTAAAGCAAGCTTTTCCACCTTTCTTAGGTTTACTGGCAATGAAATATTGTTCAGTAGTTCCTAAAGAAGCAGTAACGTATTTTGGTAATAATTTTAGAGCAAATCCTATTGGTACAGGTCCCTTTAAGTATAAATTATGGGTTGAAAATACCAAATTAGTTTTACGTAAAAACCCATTATATTATGAAAAAGATATAAACGGAATACAATTGCCATATTTAGAAGCTGTTGCTGTTACTTTCTTACCTGATAAACAAAGTGAGTTTTTACAGTTTATTCAAGGTAATATCGATTTTATGAAAAGTTTAGATGCTTCTTATAAAGATGATATTTTAAATACTGATGGGACATTAAAGGAAAAGCATAAAAGTAAAATTAGAATGCAAACGGGAGCTTATTTAAATACAGAGTATTTAGGTATTTATATGGATGTAGAAGCTAAATACCCAACAAAATCAAAATTAATACGACAAGCTATAAATTATGGATTTGACCGTGTAAAAATGATTAAATTCTTACGTAATGGAATAGGAACACCAGCTGTAAGTGGATTTATCCCTAAAGGATTACCGTCATTTAATAATCAAAAAGGATATACATATAAGCCAAAAAAAGCTGCTGCTCTAGTTTTACAATATGTAAAAGAAACTGGAGATGAAAACCCTGAAATTACTATAACTACAAATGGAAATTATTTAGATTTATGTGAATTTATTCAACGTGAATTACAAAATATTGGATTAAAAACAAAAGTAGATGTGATTCCTCCTTCTACTTTACGACAAGGGAAGGCGAGTGGTAAATTACCTGTTTTTAGAGCGAGCTGGATTGCAGATTATCCAGATGCTGAAAATTATGTTTCATTATTTTATAGTAAGAATTTTACACCTAATGGGCCAAATTATACTCATTTTAAAAATGAGAAATTTGATGATTTATATGAAGCGTCAATTAAAGAAGTTGATGTAAGTAAGCGTTATAAGTTGTATCAAAAAATGGATAGTATCATAATTGAAGAAGCTCCTATAGTACCATTATATTATGATGAAGTAATTCGCTTTAGTCAAAAAAACATAAAAGGTTTAGGTATTAATCCTATTGATTTATTGAATTTGAAACGAGTATATAAAGATTAAAGAACTAATTTTATCTGATAGTAATTTTTCTTCTCTATTTAGTATTATAAATACCAGTAATGTTAAATGAATAATTTTTTGATTGAAATTGTTTCATGAAACTTGTTGTTTTGCTAAAAATCCCATCGCATTAATCATAAATGTGTTTCCTCTTATTTAAATGTTACTAAATCAGTTTTGTTTATCTAGTTTAAAAAAGTACTAAATCTCAGAATTTCATCATAATGAATATACACAAAATGTGATTTCTTAGTATAATCTACAATTTGTTGGTGACATTTAATTCCTTTTATTTTGAGACACTTATTTTATTGATGGCAAGATTTAGAAGTTTTTTATTCTTGTAATTCGTAATATTTAACACTGATAAATGAAAGGATAAAGGAGTCCTTTTTTAAAAAGTAATTTCCCTCAGTATTTTAAAATAGTATAGATACAAAACCTTATATGTTTTAAATATTTAAAGGTCAATGTATTATTCAATAGATACTAAATATTATGAAAAGGAATAAGATATTTAGGTTCGTTATTACCTTGATAACGATATGTATATGTTTTTTTTAATAAAATTCATGAATTTTAGGGTGTATATTAAGAAGAAATCCAATTGATTGTTTAACAGAACGTTAATATTGTTAAATGAAAAAGTTAATACAAAGTTAACTTATTATTAATCATTAATAACCCTTCAATTAAAATGAAAAAAAAACAATTAAAAAAAGCATTTATTTTATTATTACTAGTTTTCTTCAAGTTAACAGCAGTGAATGCCGAAATGGAACGAGATAATCTTAATTATCCAAACAATATTAATAGAGAATCACAAACAATAAATTGTGAATGGGGTTCTGATTTTTTAACACCTACAGTAGATTTTAAAAATTTAGATAGTTCATCATTAGGAGCAAGAATTTTCAGTCAAGAAATACCTAATCCAGTAAGCTATATGCAACGTCGTTGTTTAGAAGTAGCTCAGATTTTATATAGAAAATCATCAGAAGCTCCAAAGTTTAGAAAGTTAACATTTGAATTAAGAGCTAAAAACTCAAATGGAGAGAGTTTTGTAGCTTATAAATGGGGAAATGATGGTGTAGATATTGGAATAGCGGTAAGTACAGAACATTTAGCAAAAATTTATAGAGATTCAGGAAACAACGCACAGGTAATTAAAGATGAGATAGATGGTATTTTATATCATGAAGTAACACATGGTTATAACAATTCGCCATCAGGGGCAGGTTCATATGATGGACAATCAGAATTTTGGGCGTATACAGAAGGTATTGCAGATGCAGTAAGAATTCATGCTGGATATCACCAAACACGAAATCCAGATATTAGTGGACGAAAATGGTTAGGAGGTTATACAACAACTGGTTTTTTCTTCCATTATGTATCCCAAAAAAATGATAAGAATTTTGTATATAAGTTGAATAAATCAGCCAAAACTATCAATCCATGGTCATTTGATAAAGCGTTTGTATCTATAACAGGAAAGAGTGTCCAGACTGTTTGGAATGAATATGCTAGTTTTGTAAATGGAAATGGTGATTTAGATTATGACGGAAATTATCCATGGGTGTTAGATTGTTCTGATGATAATGGAGGAGGAGACTTACCAGTAGCGTCTTTTTCAGTAGATAAAAGAACTGTTAAAGAAAATGAACGTGTTTCATTTAGAAGTACTTCAACAAGAGCAAGTCAGTATTCATGGAGCTTTGATGGTGGATCACCTTCAAATAGTACAGAAGCTAATCCTGTAGTTACTTATAGTAGAGCAGGAGTTTACGATGTTAGTTTAAATGTTTCTAATTCAGAAGGATCTGATACAGAGGTTAAAAATATATACATTACTGTAACAGGTGCTACAGTTCCACCTCCAGGAGGTTCAGATGATTTAACACAACCAGGAGGAGATATTTCAGATTCTAATAATGACAGCCCAACCAACGAAGGAATAGCTAATTTAATAGATGACAATACAGGTACAAAGTATTTAACATTTAGTGCAAGTACAACAGTAAATTACAATTTTTCTAAAGGTTATGTAATTTCTGGGTACAGTTTAACATCAGCAAATGATGCAGCAGAAAGAGATCCAGCAAGTTGGATTTTAGAAGGTTCAAATGATGGATCAAATTGGATAGCGATAGATACAAAAAGTAATAACAGTTTTTCTGGTAGAGAAGAAAAAAAGTCTTTTACAGTTAGTGGAACTTCAGGGTATTCAAAAATCAGATTTAGATTTACAAATACTTCAGGAGGTGTTTTTCAATTAGCCGAATTAGAAGTATTTGGAAAAGAAGGAGGAACGACACCACCATCTGGAGATTCAGATGACCTAACAGAACCAGGAGGTAATGTTTCAGACTCTAATAATGATAGTCCGTCAAATGAAGGAGTAGCTAATTTAGTAGATGATAATACAGAAACAAAGTATTTAACGTTTAATGCAAGTACAACAGTAAATTACAATTTTTCTAAAGGTTATGTGATTTCTGGGTACAGTTTAACATCTGCAAATGATGCAGCAGAAAGAGATCCAGCAAGTTGGATTTTAGAAGGTTCAAATGATGGATCAAATTGGGTAGCGATAGATACAAAAAGTAATAATAGTTTTTCTAGTAGGAAAGAAAAAAAATCTTTTAAAGTTAGTGGAACTTTAGGATATTCAAAAATCAGATTTAGATTTAAAAATACTTCAGGAGGTATTTTTCAATTAGCAGAGTTGGAAGTGTTTGGGAAAGAAGGAGGAACTACCCCACCATCTGGAGACTCAGATGATTTAACAGAACCAAGAGGAAATATCTTAGACTCTAATAATGATAGTCCAACAAATGAAGGAGTAGCTAATTTAGTAGATAATAATACAGGTACAAAATATTTAACATTTAGTGCAAGTACCACAGTAAACTATAACTTTGTTAAAGGTTATGTAATTTCTGGATACAGTTTAACATCAGCGAATGATGCAGCGGAAAGAGATCCTGCGAGTTGGGTTTTAGAAGGATCAAATGATGGATCAAATTGGACAGCTTTAGATAGAAGAAATAATAATAGTTTTTCTGGGAGAAAAGAGAAAAAGGTGTTTACATTTAATAATACTACCTCTTTTTCAAGAATAAGGTTTACATTTAATAATACTTCAGGAAATCTTTTTCAATTAGGGGAATTAGAAGTATTTGGAGAAGGGGGAGGAACGCCACCACCACCACCTGGAGGTTGTGAATGGGGTTCTGATTTTTTAACTCCTACAGTAGATTTTAAAAACTTAGATAGTTCATCATTAGGAGCAAGGATTTTCAGTCAAGAAATACCTAATCCAGTAAGTTATATGCAACGTCGTTGCTTAGAAGTAGCTCAGATTTTATATAGAAAGTCATCAGAGGCTCCAAAGTTTAGAAAGTTAACATTTGAGTTAAGAGCAAAAGACCTAAGTGGAAATAGTTTTGTAGCTTATAAATGGGGAAATAACGGTGTAGATATTGGAATAGCGGTGAGTACAGAACATTTAGCAAAAATTTATAGAGATTCAGGAAACAATGCACAGGTAATTAAAGACGAGATAGATGGTATTTTATATCATGAGGTAACACACGGATATAATAATTCACCATCAGGAGTAGGAGAATATGATGGTCAATCAGAGTTTTGGGCCTATACAGAAGGTATTGCAGATGCGGTTAGAATTCATGCAGGATACCATCAGACAAGAAATCCAGATTTAAATGGAAGAAAATGGTTAGGAGGTTACACTACAACAGGTTTTTTCTTTCATTATGTATCCCAAAAAATTGATAAAAACTTTGTGTATAAGTTGAATAAATCAGCCAAAACTATCAATCCATGGTCATTTGATAAAGCATTTAGATCTATTACAGGGAAGAGTGTTCAGGCAGTTTGGAATGAGTATGCTAGTTTTGTAAATGGAAATGGTGATTTAGATTATGATGGTAATTATCCTTGGTCATTAGATTGTTCTGAGAATGAAGTAGCAGTTAATAAAATGAATGTTGATGAATTCATAAAAGTAAAAGATAATGTAAGGTTTTATCCTAACCCGATAGAAGGAGAAATTAATATTATTTATAATAAAGAGAAAGTAACGACGGTTAATATTCGTTCATTACAAGGAAATGTTGTTTTTTCAAAAGAAAGGATAAGTTTTTCTAAAGGACAAGTAGTTAATATGCAATTAAATTTACCTTCAGGAATTTATTTATTAGAGATTGATGGTAATATCGAAAAACTTATTGTAAAAAGTTCTAGGTAATAGCTAGTAGTATACAAATAGTTTTTTTCCCAGAAACTTCTAAAAGTTTCTGGGATTTTTTATATAAATCAGTTTTAAAAAACTAAAAATTTAATTTAATACTGGTTTTAGAAAAAACGATTTCTATGAAAAATCAAGAAGAAAGAGTGAAAGTATTAATGTTTAAATAAGTAAACTAATATAACGAAAAGAAATACATCTTATAAAAATATAATTGATTAATAATGTAAAGTAACTTTAAAAAGAGTAGTGTAGGTTATTAATTGAAAAATTCTTTTGACTTTTCCCAATGTACATCCATTTCACCTAAAGTCATGTCAGAGAGTTCTTTGCCTTCTTTTTTTGCAGTTTCTTCTAAGTATTGAAAGCGATTAATAAACTTTTTATTCGTTTTCTCTAAAGCATTTTCAGGGTTTACTTTAATAAAACGGGCATAGTTAATCAAAGAGAATAATACATCACCAAACTCTTTTTCGGTATTTTCTATGTTACCAGCTTTTATTTCTTCGTTAAGTTCAGATATTTCTTCTTGTACTTTTTCCCAAACTTGTTGCGGTTCTTCCCAGTCAAAACCAATACCAGCAACTTTTTCTTGTATTCTACTAGCTTTAACTAAAGCAGGTAAGCTTTTAGGAACTCCTTCTAAAACAGATTTTTTTCCTTCTTTTAGTTTTAGTTTTTCCCAATTTTGTTTTACTTCTTCTTCATTTTCAACAACTACATCACCGTAAATATGTGGATGACGGTGAATTAATTTATCTGAAATTGAATTTGCAACATCAGCAATGTCAAAAGATTTTTTTTCGCTACCTATTTTAGCATAAAAGACGATGTGTAACAACACATCGCCTAATTCTTTTTTTATTTCTTCTAAATCGTTTTCTAGAATTGCATCTCCTAGTTCGTAAGTTTCTTCAATTGTTAAATGACGTAGACTTTTTAAAGTTTGTTTTTTATCCCATGGACATTTCTCACGAAGTTCATCCATAATATCTAATAAACGGCTAAAAGCATCTAATTGTTGCTTACGAGTATTCATAATTTATTCTTCTTCTTCAGTTGCTGCTACCTCTACTAAAGAGCCAAAGTCAAAATCAGAATTAGCTAAAGTATTATACCATTGAATAATTTTTTTAATGTTTGATGCGTATACACGTTCTTCATCAAATCCAGGTAAAACTTCACCAAAGTAAGATGTTAATTTTTTAGCGCTTTCTTTATGAGAAATCGTTTCTTTACCATCTTCTTTATCTGCTATGTTCTTTAATACTTTTGCTAAAGGAACTTCTTCTTCATAAGTATAGATTGCTATATTTTCTAATAAACTAACGTTATGAGTAGCTGTTATAGGAAAACGTTTACCATCAATAATTGATTTTACAATTACACCAGTTTTTGTTTGTGATAAAATTTCAAATAAACCTGGTTTTCCTGTTACAGATATAATTTTGTTAAATTCCATATGTTTTAATGTCTTTATATTTTATTTTTTCTTTGCATTAGGAAAGCGCATTCTATAATCAGCATTTACTTTCCCTTTAGAAATATTTTCTAGTTTTTTCTTAATTAATCTTTTCTTTAAAGAAGATAATTTATCAGTAAATAATATACCTTCAATATGATCATACTCATGTTGAAAAACTCTTGCTGTTAAACCACTTAAAACTTCTGTATGTTTTTCGAAGTTTTCATCCTGATATTCAATCGTAATTTTTTCTTGACGAAAAACATCTTCATTAACAGATGGAATACTTAAACAACCTTCGTTAAAAGCCCATTCTTCACCTTCTTCTTTAATAATTTTTGCATTAATAAACACACGATTAAAGTTTTCGAAAGTTTTTCGATCTTCCTCTGATAAACTTTCATCATCTGCAAAAGGAGAAGCATCAATTAAAAACAAACGGATATCTTTTCCAATTTGTGGAGCTGCTAATCCTAAACCATTAGCGTTATACATGGTTTCCTTCATGTTAGCAATTAATTTTTCTAACTCAGGATATTCTTTATCGATTTCTTTTCCTACTTTACGTAATACGGGATCTCCGTAAGCAACAATGGGTAAAATCATGTTATTTTAATTTTTTTAAGAATGCGAAAATACAAAGAATGGTTTGTCTATAAAATTATTTATTGTACAAATATGATTGTAAAATGATTGTAGCGCTTATTTCATCAACTAAAGCTTTATTTTGACGTTGTTTTTTATTTAACCCACTATCTATCATTGTTTGAAAAGCCATTTTAGAGGTAAAACGTTCATCTTCTCGTTTTATTGGAATATTAGGGATAGCTTTTTCTAATTTTTGTAAAAAAGGTGTAATTAGCGCCTCGCTTTCACTATCTGTATTGTCCATCTGCTTAGGTTTTCCTAAAATGAACAATTCTACATTTTCTTTTTTAATATACTCCTTTAAAAAAGAAACTAATTCTTTTGTATTGACTGTTGTTAAACCCGAAGCAATAATTTGTAATTCATCTGTAACAGCAATTCCTGTTCTTTTTTTTCCGAAATCTATGGCTAAAACTCTTCCCAAATTTGTTTTAATTTTTTACAAAAATAATAGTTAAGTTTCTATAAAATAGCCAATTTTTAAATTAGTTAAGATGTATGCTAATTATTTAAGTTTTTTTAACTTTAAACAAGTAATTTAAACAAGAAAATAATAGTTGTTTAAAAAATGTATATTCGCGTAATATAGAAATAGAGATTTTATATTTGAAGAAAATTTTAAAGATGACAGAATTACAATCTATTATAGAAAAAGCGTGGGATAATCGCGATTTATTAAAAGAAGATAATACGATTAATACAATAAGAAAAGTTGTTGATTTATTAGATGCTGGGGAGTTGCGTGTAGCAGAACCAATAGATAATGGATGGCAAGTAAATGAATGGGTTAAGAAAGCAGTTGTATTATATTTTCCAATTCAAAAAATGGAAACTTTAGAAGCTGGTATTTTTGAATATCATGATAAAATTCCTTTAAAAAGAAATTTTAAAGAAAGAGGAATACGTGTTGTACCAAACGCTGTTGCACGTCACGGAGCGTATATTTCAGCAGGGACGATTTTAATGCCTAGTTATGTAAATATAGGTGCTTATGTAGATGAAGGTACTATGGTTGATACATGGGCAACAGTTGGTTCTTGTGCTCAGATAGGTAAAAATGTACATTTATCTGGTGGAGTAGGAATTGGTGGCGTTCTAGAGCCATTACAAGCAGCTCCAGTAATTATTGAAGACGGGGCTTTTATTGGTTCTCGTTGTATAGTAGTAGAAGGTGTTAGAGTAGAAAAAGAAGCTGTTTTAGGTGCGAACGTTGTATTAACAATGAGTACAAAAATTATCGATGTTACAGGTGATGAACCTATTGAAACAAAAGGAGTTGTTCCTGCTCGTTCAGTTGTAATTCCAGGTAGTTATACTAAAAAATTTGCAGCAGGGGAGTATCAAGTACCATGTGCGCTAATTATTGGTAAACGAAAAGAAAGTACTAATAAGAAAACTTCGTTAAACGATGCTCTTAGAGAGTATGATGTAGCGGTGTAATAAGTTTTAAATATGAAGATAGACGCTGTAATTACTTGGGTAGATGGCAATGATAGTAATCATATTAAGAAAATGGCGAAGTATTTACCTGATGATACTAATACTAAGTCTAGAGATATAAAAGATAGATATTCTCAGGTTAATGAGATAGAGTACGCAGTAAAGTCTATAATGAAGTTTGCTGAATTTATTAATAAAATTTTTATTGTTACAGATAATCAAACCCCTGAATTTATTAAGGGGGTAGATTATCCTAATGTAATTATAATTGATCATAAAGAAATTTTCGGAAAATACACAAAGTATTTACCAACCTTTAATTGTTTGCCTATTGAAACGATGATGGTTAATATACCAAACTTATCAGAGAGGTTTATTTATTTTAATGATGATTGTTTTTTGTCAAAAAGAGTAGAAATCACTGATTTTTTTATAGAAGAAAAACCTGTATTAAGGGGGAGATGGGAAAATTTTTATGAAAATATTTGGTATGAAAAAATAAAAAAAAGAGTTACATCTAAAGAAAGGAAATATGGGTATAAACTAGGTCAGCAAAATATAGCTAGAGAATTAGGTTTTAATAAATATTTTAAATTTGATCACACCCCCCATCCTTTAAGAAAATCAACAATACAAAAATACTTTAAAATTAATAAAGATCTAGAAGAAATTAATGTTAAGCATAGATTTAGACACGTAGATCAATTTACGCTTCAAGGTTTGGCTAATCATTTAGAAATTAGAAACAATACCTGTGTTTTAAAGCATAAATATCAACTGCTTTATATACAGTCATATAAAAAACCTTTATTTTATTATAAGCTAAGGTGTTTAATTTCATTGTGTAATAAAAATGTTAAATTTGTGTGCTTACAAAGTTTAGATAAAGCTTCTAATAGTAAATTAGTTTTTTTTAAAGAATGGTTAACTAAAGTTATTTCGTGAGTATACTCTTTTTTTCTTAAACAGATGAAAAAGGGGCAATTTTTATATAAATATGATTAGTATAATATTACCAGTTTATAATGTAGAGGCTTTTGTAGAAAAATCAATTAAATCTATTTTAAATCAAACATTTAAAAACTTTGAACTCATTATTATTAATGATGGTTCTGAAGATTCTTCATTAGAAATTTGTGAGAAATTTATAATAGACAAAAGAGTAAGTATCATTTCTCAAGAGAATGGAGGTTTATCAAAAGCCAGAAACGAAGGTCTTAAATTGGTTAAGTATTCATATGTTACTTTTATAGACTCAGATGATTGGGTAGATGATACTTATTTAGAAGATTTGTATTCAATAATTAAAAAAAATGATGCAGATATAGCTATTTGTGGATATAGAGAAATTCATAAATATAAAGGTACTAGTGATAAAATTAAAGAAGGGGCTAATAACGGTAAAGTAAGATGTTTTTCTAAACAGGAGGCACTTTCACTATTGTTTCTTAATAAAAGAATAAATAATTTTAGTTGTTGTAAATTGTACAGAACCGAATTATTTAAAGATATAACCTTTCCTGAAGGAAGATATTTTGAAGATATCTATACAACATATCTTTTATTTGATAACTCGATTAAGATAGTTGAAATAAGGAAAGGATTGTATAATTATGTTAGGCACCCAGGTAGTATAACTGCTAGTTTTTCTAATAAAAAAAATATAGATTTTTTTATTGGTACTAGAAATCAATTAAAATATTTTGAATCTAATAGACATCTATTAACTGAAAGTAAAAAAAGCGAAAAGATTTTTTTAAAAAGATTTTACTTAATTAAAAAAAAATTCATTCTTACTAAGTTGAAAAATGAATTAACTTTTAAGAATGAAGAAGAACTTAATAATGTTATTTTTGAATTATTAAAAAAAATTCCTTTATTAAGAACAGGTTTTTTATTATATATCAAATGTTATTTTTCTATAAAACAAACAGATTTTTTTGAGAAATATTACTTAAAGTCAAAGAAGAGTTATAAAAATAAAGATATAGCATGATTAAAAAAAAATATTCAAAATTAGTTTTGATGAATGCTATTAAAGTATTAAACTCAGGAAATAGCATATTATACCCAACAGATACAGTTTGGGGGATTGGCTGTGATGCTACAAGTGAAGAAGCAGTAAAAGAGATATATCAAATAAAGAATAGAGAAGAATCTAAGAGTTTAATTATTTTAGTAGCTTCAATTAAGATGTTAAAGGAATATGTAAATTATATTCCAGATGAAGCTATAAAAATAATTGTAAAATCTAAAAAGCCAACAACAATTATTTATAATGTTCCGAAAAATTTAGCTAAAAATACAATAGCTATTGATAACACTATTGCTATTCGAATACCAAAAGATGATTTTTGCATTAATTTGATACAAGAGTTTGGTAAACCTATAGTATCTACATCTGCTAATATTAGTGGTCAACCTACACCAAAATCATTTTCAGAAATAAGTAAAGTTATTTTACAACGTGTAAATTATGTAGTAAATTTACGCCAAGATAAGATAACTGAAAAATCATCTACTATTTTAAAAATAGAAGGAAATTCTGTGGTTCTAATAAGAGAATAATATCTTTTCTATTAAATGATTTAATAAATATAATAATAAGATTAAGATGGTTTTTTAAGAACTTTACAGTAAAGTATTTATTGTGCTTTTTAAAATAGAAACTTACCTTTGTATTAGATTAAATATATCTTTATGCGTTTTAAAATACCTAATTTTTTAAATTTTTTATACATAAATATTTTAAGTCTATTTATATTTCTTTTTACTCTAAGATTTTTGTTTTATACATACTTTATAACTAAGTTAGTTACTGATAATAACGATTTAACAAAAGCATTTTTTTTAGGAATTAGATTTGATTTAAAATTAGCAATATTAGTTTTTGTACCCCTAGCTTTATTATATTTTTTTGTGAAAGATTTCTTTCATAAAAAGAAATACAGAATATTATATAGTATATATATAGGTATAATATATCTTTTTATTTTATCTTTTTATTTATTTGATTTCGGTCATTATAATTATTTAAATTTAAGAGTAAATGCAAGTGCATTACGCTTTTTAGATAATTTGAAAATTTCAACACAAGTTTTTATTGAGAGTTACCCTGTTTATAAAGGGCTTTTATTATTTCTAATTTTATTTATTATACTTTTTAAATATAATAAATGGATTTACAATAAATTTTCAAAAATAGATTTTATCTCTACTCAAAAAAATAAAATTATATTTTCTGTAGTAACGACATTTATTTTAAGTTTTGGGGTTTATAGTAGCTTACAACATTACCCTTTAAGATGGAGTCAAGCTTTTTTTTCGAAAAATAAAAGCATAAATCAATTTGCTTTAAATCCTGTGTTATATTTTTTTGATAGTTTTAAGTTTAGAAATGAAGGATATAATATTTCTGAAACAAAAAAATATGCACCTATAATAAATAACTATTTAGGAATTAATTCTGATTCAATTAATTTTAAGAGAACTAATCATTTTAATGATTCTATTAAAAATACACCTAATGTTGTTTTTGTAATGTTAGAATCTGTAGGTAACGGAGCTCTAAGTTATTATGGAAACCCTATAAATAGTACTCCTATAATAGATAGTTTGATAAGTGAAAGTATTAATTTCACTAATCATTATGTACACAAATCTACTACTGCTGGGAGTGTTTTTGCAAGTATAACTGGTTTGCCAGACATAGATAATGTAAAGTCAGCTTCTAGGAACCCTATGATTATTAATCAACGAATATTATTTAACCAGTTTGATAACTATGAAAAATTATACTTATTAGGAGGGAGTGCTAACTGGGCAAATATAAGAGCTGTCTTTCAAGCAAATATAAATGATTTAAAAATTTATGAAGAAGGTAGTTATGAAAATGAAAATAGAGCAGATGTTTGGGGGATAGATGATTATGATTTATTTATGGAAGCAGATAAAATATTTAAAAAAATATATAACAAAAAGAAACCTTTTGTAGCTTATTTGCAAACGGCCACGAATCATATGCCATTTACAGTACCAGATGAAAAAGGAAGTTATAGACCATTAAAAGAAGAAGAAATAGATGAAAAAGTATTTAAAAAATCAGCATTTAGATCAATAGATCAATTAAATGCAATCAGATATTTAGATTTTAATATTAATGAATTTCTTAAAAAAGCAAAAGAATCTGGTTACTATGATAATACAATTTTTGTATTCTTTGGTGATCATCAAGGAGGTATGAAAGAAATTACTCATTTCAAATCAACAGAAGATAAATTAGGTATTTTAAGACATAATGTTCCTTTTTTTATCCATGCTCCTAAACTCTTAAAAGCCAAAAAAATAGTAAAAAATGTTAACTTGGTAGATGTTATTCCAACAACAATGAGTTTAATGAAATTGAATTACATTAATTATACACTAGGACAAAACGCCTTGGATAGCTTAAAAAATGATACATTTTCTTTTATTTATAAAAATATTAAAGGAGAACCTGCTTCTGGAATAATAAAAGACTCTCTTTATTATTATAAAACAGTTTTTAATAATAAATATCAACTATTGAATTTAAAAAATAACTCATTGATGGATATTAGTAAAGAAAATAAAGAGTTAACAAAAAAAATGGATGGCTTATTAAGTTCTTTTTATCATAGTACAAAATACTTATATTACAATAATAAAAAATAAATTAATAATCATCTTTATATAATAATTAGATGCAAGAACAATATTTTAAAGAAGCAATTTCTGCTGAAATATTTCAATATATAAGCAAGGCAACAGAAGAGTTAGAGTTAGAAAGTTATGTAATTGGAGGTTTTGTACGTGATTTTATTTTACAAAGAGGTACTGCAAAAGATATAGATGTAGTTGCTGTTGGTAATGGAATTGAATTAGCTGAAAAAGTAGCTTTTTTATTGCCAAGTAAGCCAAAAGTTCAGGTTTTTAAAACATATGGAACAGCAATGTTGCGCTATAAAGATATTGAGATAGAATTTGTAGGAGCTCGTAAGGAGTCTTATAAAGAGAATAGTAGGAATCCAGAAGTAAAGTCAGGGACTTTACAAGATGATCAAAATAGACGTGACTTTACGATAAATGCATTAGCTTTAAGTTTAAATAAAGAGTCGTTTGGTTTATTATTAGATCCTTTTGATGGAGTATCAGATTTAGAGTCAAGAATAATAAAAACACCACTAGATCCTGATATTACATATTCTGACGATCCGTTACGTATGATGCGTGCTATCCGTTTTGCGTCACAATTAAATTTTGTTATTGAAGCTGAATCTTTAGGTGCTATTGCTAAAAATGCAAAGCGCATAGATATTATTACAAAAGAACGTATAGTTGTTGAGTTAAATAAAATATTAGCTTCATCAAAACCTTCAGTTGGTTTTTTATTACTTGAAGAAACAGGTTTATTAGAAAGAATTATTCCTGAGTTGATTGCTTTAAAGGGGGTAGAGGAAGTTGAAGGTCAAAAACATAAAGATAATTTTTACCACACTTTAGAAGTTGTCGATAATATAGCTAGAAATACTGAAGATGTTTGGCTTCGTTGGGCTGCACTGTTACATGATATAGGTAAGGCACCAACAAAGCGTTATCATAAAAAACAGGGATGGACATTTCATGCACATGAGTTTGTTGGTTCAAAAATGGTATACAAATTATTTAAGCGATTAAAATTGCCTTTAAATAATAAGATGAAGTTTGTGCAAAAAATGGTTATGTTAAGTTCAAGACCTATTGTTTTAGCGAGCGATGTAAACGATTCAGCAGTTCGTCGGTTGGTTTTTGATGCAGGAGATGACGTTGATTCTTTAATGACTTTGTGTGAAGCAGATATCACAACTAAAAATCCTAAAAAATTTAACAGATATCATAAAAATTTCGAACTTGTTCGTGAAAAAATTAAAGAAGTAGAGGAGCGAGATAAAGTTCGTAATTTTCAGCCGCCTATTACAGGAGAAGAAATAATGAGAGCTTTTAATTTAACTCCATGTAGAGAAATAGGTCAGATAAAAGAAGCCATAAAAGAAGCTATCTTAGATGGGAAAATACCAAATGAACATGAAGCATCTTTTAATTTTATGCTTAAAATAGGTCATAAATTAGGGCTAGAAACTATATAGTAAATAAAAAAGCGAAGTTTTAAAAAACTTCGCTTTTTTATTTTAAGCTAAAGATTGCATTTGAACAAGTTTTTTATAAACACCTTTTTTCTCTATTAATGTTTCATGAGTACCTTGTTCTACAATTCTCCCATTTTGCATAACAACAATTAAATCCGCTTTTTGAATAGTTGACAATCTATGTGCAATAACTATAGATGTTCTATTTTTCATCATTTTTTCCAAAGCTTCTTGTACTAATTTTTCAGATTCTGTATCTAAAGCAGAAGTAGCTTCATCTAAAATCATAATTGGAGGATTTTTTAAAACAGCTCTAGCAATACTTAAACGTTGTTTTTGTCCTCCTGATAATTTACCTCCACCGTCACCAATATTGGTATCATATCCATTAGGTAATTCTGATATAAAATCATGAGCATTTGCAATTTTTGCTGCTGCTATAATTTCTTCATCAGTTTTATGTTCTAGTCCTAGACGAATATTATTTTTTACGCTATCATTAAATAAAATAGAATCCTGTGTTACTAAACCTTCTAAGCTTCGTAATGATGATTTTGTTAAGTCTTTAATATTGTTTCCATCAATTTTAATACTTCCTTTATTAATATCGTAAAAGCGAGTTAATAAATTAGCTATTGTTGATTTTCCGCTACCAGATTGACCAACTAGAGCAACCATTTTTCCTTTAGGTATTATTAAAGAAAAATCCTTTAAAACATAATCATCTTGGTATTTAAAAGAAATACTATCAATACTAATTTCGTTATTAAAAGATGTTTTTTCTATAGCATTATTTTTATCTTTTAAAGGGTTTTCTGTTTCTAGAACCTCTAAAACACGTTCAGCAGCTGCATTCCCTTTTTTTACAATATAACTAGCTTTAGATATTAATTTAGCAGGGGTTAATACATTGTAAGCAAGAGCTATATAGGCTAAAAATTTATCACCTGTTAAAGTTTGATCTATTAAAACTAAGCGTCCACCATACCAAAGTAAAACAGCAATAACAGCAATTCCTAAAAATTCACTAGCAGGACTTGCTAAATTAGTTCTATTTAAAAGAGTATTAGAGTAATTGTAGAATCTATGAGTTGATTTTTCAAACTTATCTATATGCTGTTTTTCAGCATTAAAAGCTTTAATCACTTTTAAACCGCTCAATGTTTCTTCAACTAAGGATAGAAAATAACCTTGTTCTTTTTGTACATCATCAGATTTCTTTTTTAATGTCTTCCCTATTTTTGAAATAATAAAACCAGCAATAGGTAAAAAAATAAAAACAAAGATAGTAAGTTGAAAACTAATAGCAATCATAGCCGCTATTGTAAAAATAATAGTCAGTGGTTCGCGAACAATCATAACTAAAATTGATAAAAAAGAGTGTTGAATTTCTAAAACATCAGTACTAATACGTGCCATTGTAT
Source organism: Tenacibaculum ovolyticum DSM 18103 (assembly GCF_000430545.1). Classification (GTDB taxonomy): domain Bacteria; phylum Bacteroidota; class Bacteroidia; order Flavobacteriales; family Flavobacteriaceae; genus Polaribacter; species Polaribacter ovolyticus. The sequence continues at coordinate 317,092 of NZ_KE387163.1, read as the reverse complement.
CTCCTTTTCTTTTTTCAGAAAAATAAAATATTGGAAGTTCTAGTATTTTTTTATACAAATCATTCCTTATATCTTTTAAAACACCATTTCTTAAAAAAGTGATAAAAAACATAGCTAAATAATTAAATATATTTTTTAAAAGAAATGTACTTATAACTAAAGTAACTACAAGCATTAATGCTGTAGATTTATCATCACCAGCAATTTGATTTATATTATAAGAAATATAATCTTTAAAATAATCAATGATATTTTCAATTCCATTCCATTTAGGAGTAGTGCTTATTATAATCGTTTTTTCTTTAAAAATAATTTCAAGCATTGGCATTAGTACCAAGAAAGATAAAGTAGAAAAAAAAGCGTATAGTATATTAAATAGAATATTTAAATACCCAAATTTTTTATAAGGTAATACGTATTTAAAAATTTTTTTAAAATATTCCATTAAAAATTTAATTGTTTGATTATTCTTTGAATTTTAATATCTAGTTCTTTTTCGACAGCAACAGCATTATTAATTGTGTCTAAGGTTGTTTTTACACTAAAATAAAATTTTATCTTTGGTTCAGTTCCACTAGGGCGAGCAGCCATTCTTGTACCGTCTGTAGTTTGATAAATCAATACATTCGATTTTGGAATATCCATAATTATCTCTTCACCAGTAATTAAATTCTTTCTAATTGACGATTGATAATCGTATAAAAACTCCACCTTTGTATTGTCTATTTCAGTAAAAGGATTACTACGTAAATCAGCCATCATTTGCTTGATTTCGTTAGCACCATCCATTCCTTTTTTAACAATAGCAATTAAATGTTCTTTATAGAAATGATGACGAGTATATAAAGCTAGCAACTCATTGTAAAAAGAACTATTGTTCGCTTTAGTATTTGCAGCTATTTCACAAGCTAATAATGCAGCTGTTACAGCATCTTTATCACGTACAAAATCACCAACCATATAACCAAAACTTTCTTCACCACCGCCTATGAAATTAAGTTCAGGGTGATCTTTAATCATTTTAGCGATCCATTTAAAACCTGTTAATCCAACTTTAGTTTCTACACCATAAGATTCAGCAATTTCATTTACTAAATTAGTAGAAACAATAGTAGACCCTATAAATTGTTTTCCATTTAATTTACCTTGCTTTTTCCATTCATTAATTAAAAAATCGGTCATCATACTCATAGTTTGATTTCCATTTAATAATTTCATATTACCCTTTAAGTCACGAACAGCAATACCAATTCTGTCCGAATCAGGATCAGTTCCTAAAACAATATCTGCATCAATTTTATTCGCTAAATTAACAGCCATTTTTAATGCTTCAGGTTCTTCTGGGTTTGGTGATTTTACAGTAGGAAAACTTCCATTAGGCTCAGCTTGTTCTTCAACAATATTAACTTGTGTATATCCAGCACGTTTTAAAACTTCAGGTATTAACTTAATAGAAGTACCATGTAAAGAAGTAAAAACAATTTTTAAATCTTCACGCCCTTTAATATTAAAAGTTCCGTTTTTAATAGATGCTTGCCAAAAAGCTTCATCTATTTCATTTCCTATAGGAAAAATAAGGTTTTCATTCGCGTCAAAGTTAATGTCTGTATATTCTAAAGAATTTACTTCGTTAATAATTCCTTTATCTTCTGGAGGTACAATTTGACCACCATCAGACCAATATACCTTGTATCCGTTATATTCTGGAGGATTATGAGAAGCTGTTAATACAATACCAACATCACATCCTAAATGATTTACAGCAAATGATAACTCTGGAGTAGGGCGTAGGTCTTCAAAAAGAAAAACCTTAATGTTATTTGCAGAAAAAACATCAGCAACAACTTTAGATAACCATTTGCTATCATGACGACAGTCATAACCAATCGCTACTTTCAATTCTTTCTTAGGGTAAACTTTGTATAAGTAATTACTTAACCCTTGCGTTGCTTTACCTAAAGTATATTTATTTATTCGATTGGTTCCAGCACCTACAATACCACGCATTCCTCCAGTACCAAATTCTAAATTTTTATAAAATCGATCAGCTAAATCATTAGAACTAGTGTCTATTAATTGTTGAATCTCATTTTTAGTTTCTGAATCGAATGAATCAGAAAGCCATAGTTTTGCTTTATTTAGTATCTCTTTCATATGTCAAATTTATAAAGTACAAAAGTACATGTTTTAAAAATTCAATTTTTCTTTAATTGTATAATGTTTTTGTTGCGGATTACTTTTTATAATTAATTCACCTAAAAAACCAGCTAAAAATAAAAGTGTTCCTAAAACCATTGATGTTAAAGCGATATAAAACCATGGATTATTTGTTACTAAAATGGTTTTTACACTGGTAGATAAATGATAAATCTTTAATACCCCAATAAAAAATGCGGCAAAAAAGCCGAATATAAACATTAAACTACCCCAAAGGCCAAAGAAATGCATTGGACGTTTTCCAAACTTAGAAAGAAAAGAAATAGTAATTAAGTCTAAAAAACCGTTTATAAAACGATCTATTCCAAATTTAGTAACACCATATTTACGTGCTTGATGTTGCACTATTTTCTCGCCAATATTATTAAAACCTTCATTTTTTGCTAATACAGGAATATAACGGTGCATTTCACCACTAACTTTTACTGTTTTAATAACTTCATTTTTATAGGCTTTTAATCCACAATTAAAATCATTTAATTTTAAACCAGAAGTTTTACGAGCTGCCCAATTAAATAATTTAGATGGAATGTTTTTCGTCATAACATTATCATAACGCTTCTTTTTCCAACCAGAAATTAAATCAAAATTATCATTAATTATTAAATTGTATAACCCAGGAATTTCATCAGGACTATCTTGTAGATCAGCATCCATTGTTATAACGACGTCTCCTTTAGCTATACCAAAACCAGCATCTAGTGCCTGAGATTTACCATAGTTCTTTTGAAAACGAATGCCTTTTACCGATTTGTTTTTTTCTGATAATCGTTCAATTACTTGCCAAGAAGTGTCGGTACTACCGTCATCAATAAATATAATTTCATATAAATAATTATTGGATTGCATAATAGTTGCAATCCAATTGTGTAATTCTTGTAAAGATTCTTCTTCGTTAAGAAGTGGTATTACTACCGATATATTCATATTTATTTGGTACAAAATTTAAAAGAGTAAAGTTACGAAGTCTTTCTTAAACTTTATAACTTTACCTTTTTAAAGTATTCTTAATATTGATCTTCTTCTGTTTTTTTCATAATTGCTCCACCAATAGCTGAAGTTACAAAACCTAAAAAGACATAAAACAACAAACCTAATGCATCACCAATAATTGTTCCTTGAAATTTAGATTGCATAGCTAATTGAGCTTCAATTTGTTCTTCTGTTAAACCAGCATCTAAAAGTTTTACTGATTGAAATTCATTAAGTTGGTTATAAAAATCTGGTTCAATAACACCTGTAAATAAATGAGTGTATAAAATACTAATAAGAGCACCTAAAGCAACAATACCAACACCAATTTTTAAGGCTTGCCCCCAGGCTAAGAAACCATAATTTTCTTTTTTGAATTTTTTGATAGCTAAAATAGGTAAACCTATAATACAAACAGCTAAGGCAACCATATTAATTACACCACCTATTGTATCAAATGTCATTCCTAATGCGTATATTATTAAATTGATGAAAATTATAATTCCACCATAAATTAATCCGTAATTTAAAATAATGCTTTTACTGTTTACTTGATTTTCCATTGTTTGAATTTAGTTAGTTTAACAAATATATTATTTTGATTTTGAATCGAATTGTTTTCAAAAAAGATCCTTAACAATATGTTAGTATTCAAATAGTTAAAAATGTTACAAAAAAAACTAACTTTTTTTCATTGTTTTTTCAAAACAAGGACGTAGATTTGCAGCGGCAAGTCCTACACAACTAGCTCCCTTTGAATCCCCCAGGGCGGGAACGCAGCAAGGGTATTAGGTTGTAGCAGTGTGATGTAGGTAGCTTGCCTTTTTTTGTACCCAATACTTTCGTGAAACTACTCTTCTTTTAAATTAATATTACTTCTAGGGTGATATAATTCTACTACTTCTTTCAAATAGCTTGTATCTAAATGTACATAAATCTCAGTAGTCGTAATACTTTCGTGACCTAACAATTGTTGTATTACACGTAAATCAGCACCATTCTTTAATAAATAGGTAGCAAATGAGTGTCGTAAAGTATGTGGGCCAATACTTTTTTTAAGATTTGTTTTTATTGCTAATTCTTTAAGTATAATAAAGATCATTTGGCGTGTTAACCGTTTTCCTCGCCTATTTAAGAAAATAATATCTTCCTCTTTTTCTTTAGGTGTAATTTTAGAACGAATATTATTAATATAAAAGTTTAAACGACGAATTGTTGTTATGTGTATGGGAACAAAACGATACTTATTTCCTTTTCCTAGTATTCGTATATATCCATCATCAAAAAATAAATCAGATAATTGTAAGTTAATTAACTCACTTACTCGTAAACCACAACTGTATATAGTCTCAATAATTGTTTTGTTTCGTTCTCCTTGTGTATGTGTTAAATCGATAGCGGCAATTAAAGTATCAATTTCTTCTTTTTCTAAAGTATCAGGAAGTTTTCTTGTAATATTTGGGCTTTCAATTAAATCGGTAGGATTATCTTTTCTATAGTCTTCAAAAACTAAATAATCAAAGAAACTACGTAATCCTGAAATTAAACGAGCTTGACTTCGTGGATTAATGTTTTTACTAGCAACATATATAAATTGTTGAATAATTTCGGAAGTAATATATATAGGACTATAAGAACTAGTTAGGTCGTTAATAAATAAAATAAGCTTTTTTATGTCTCTATTATAACTATCAATTGAGTTTTTGGAGAGCCCTTTTTCAATTTTTAAATAGTTTGTATAATCAGATGTTGCTTGTTTCCAATTCATTATGAAAAATATGTTTTTTTAACATGAAATAAGAGGGGAGAGAACCATAATATTACTAATTTTGCAGGACAAAAATAATTAATAAAATTAAAATTAATGAAAAAATTATTATTAGTTGCAATGATGGCTTTTGGTATAGCTGTGAATGCACAAGAAGCAGAATTAAGCGTTGGTGGTACTGTAGGTTTACCTGTAGGAGATTCAGATACTGCTAACATAACTGGAGCAATTGAAGCTAACTATTTATTTAAAGTTTCTCCTCAGTTTAAAGTAGGACCAACTGTTTCTTATTTACATTTTCAACAAGATGGAGCTGATTTTGCTTTTTTACCTGTAGGAGCTGCTGGTCGTTTTGATGTGTCTGAGAAATTTATTTTAGGTTTAGATTTAGGATACGGTATTGGAGTTAGACCTTCTAAGTATACTCAAGATGGTTTTTATTACAGACCAATGGTAGGTTATAAAGCAACAGAAAAAATTACAATTCATGTTGATTATTCAGCAGTTGTTCTTGAAAACTCTACGCCTGCAACTATCGGTTTAGGAGGAACTTATTCTTTTACTCTATAAAATAGAAATAAACAGCGGTTTCATAAAAAAAAATAATTGTAAAAGGTGATTTTTTTATGAAAATAAAGTTTGTGTATGTTGAAAATATATTTACTTTTGCTGAACATTTAAAAAAAAATATTAAAATTTAGAATTATGAAAAAAGTATTATTACTTATTGCTATTGTAGCAGCAGGATTTACAGCAAACGCACAAGATGCTAAGACTACAGAAGGACAAACTGCTAAAGGGAAATTTTTAATTGAAGGTAACACTGGTTTTGGTGAGGCTAATCCTTCTAGTACTAGTTTTTTTTATAAGAAACAAACAGGTTCTGACGCTAGCTATAACTTAGGTTTAGAAGGTGGTTATTTTGTTATGGATGATTTAGCTGTGAAGTTAGGTTTAGGTTATGGAGATAACGGAACTGATGACACATTTTCTTATAAAATAGGAGCTAAATACTACGTTATTAGTAAGATACCTGTTCAGATTGATTATTCAGGAAACACAAATGACGCTTCTTTTTTAGGATTTCAAGCAGGTTACGCTATTTTCTTAGGAGATATGGTAAGTGTTGAGCCAGGATTTAGATATAATTTAGGTTTAGGTGATTCTGATGGTTTTAATTCAGCACAATTTAACATTGGATTTGCATTACATATCTAAGATAAAATTAATTACTAAAAAGGGAAGCATTTTGCTTCCCTTTTTTTATGCCTAAAAATTAGAAAATTATTGGTGTTAGTAGGTTTTCGTGTTTTTAGTTTTTTTTAGTGAAAAGTTGATAATTTCAATAATAATTCTATATTTGCAGCTTGAAAATTATGTAAAATTTAACATTATGAAAAAATTATTATTATTAATTGCTATTGTTGGTGTAGGATTTACTGCTAACGCACAAAAAAATGTAGTTAAAGCAAACCCTTTAGCTTTGGCTTTCGGTTCTTTTGAAGTAGGATATGAAAGAGTTGTTTCAGAATCAAGTTCTGTTGAATTGGCTGTAGCTTATTCAAGTTTAAAAGTAAACACTATTGGAGGGCAAGTTGACGCTAAATCAGAGGGATTTGGGGTAGAAGGAAAATATAAATTTTACTTTGGTGATGAAACACCTAGAGGATGGTATGCAGCTCCTGTTGTATCTTACTCTAGTACTTCTTTAGATTCAGCTGGTGAGTCAGGTGATTTTTCTTTCTTTGGAGCTGGAGCTGTTGCTGGATACCAATGGGTATTTGGTGGAGGAGATTCAGGTTTTGCTTTAGATTTAAATTTTGGAGCTCAATATGCCTCAATTAGCACAAGTGGTTCTATTTCTTCAACTGGTATTGAAGGATTCTTACCTAAATTAGGATTATCTTTAGGTTACGCGTGGTAATCTAATATTTATATATTAAAAAAAGGGAAGCAATTTATTTTGCTTCCCTTTTTTTATAGTTAAAAATTAAAAACAGTATTTTTGTATTTTAAATAAATGAAATGAAAAAACTAATTGTTATAAACGGACCTAATTTAAATTTATTAGGAAAGCGTGAACCTGAAATATACGGAGCTAGTTCTTTTGAAGATTTTTTTAATGAATTAAAAGAAACTTATAATACTATTGAATTATATTATTTTCAATCTAATATTGAAGGTGAAATTATAAATAAATTACATGAAGTAGGTTTTACGTACGATGGTATTGTTTTAAATGCTGCTGCCTATACACATACTTCAGTGGCAATTGCTGATGCTGTAAAAGGGATTAAAACACCAGTGGTAGAGGTGCACATTTCTAATGTACATTCGCGTGAGACTTTTCGACACATAAGTTACCTAGCACCTAATACAAAGGGAGTTATTACAGGCTTTGGTTTACAAAGTTATAAGTTAGCAATTCAAAGTTTTTTGTAAAAACCAATACCTAAAGCCTAATAAAAGGAGTAAAGGTATTAAAGTAAATGAAAGTACTTGAATTTTTATTACCCATATAAAAGAAGTAATTAGTAAAAAGAATAACAGAATAATAGAATATTTAGCTATCCAATTAGGTGCTTTATTCTTCAATAGTAAAAAAGCTATAATAAAATTAGGAGCAAAAGCCCATAAGAAATTAAAGTTATTAGGTGCGGTTGAATGATTTGTGAAAAACCACATGTAAACAATTAATATACCTATAATTCCAGTAAAAAAGAATAATATAAAGTCTAACCATTTACTTCTTTTGTTGTTTCTATAATCTTTATATGTTATAAATAATCCTATTAAAGAAAGTAATAAAATTACCAAAAATGGACTCACTGTATCGCTTTGTGACTTTTTTTCATCAAAATCTAATAAAATATTCGTTTTTAAAACTAAATTCTCTTCTTTTCTCTCTTTTTTTACTTTAGATAAATTTAAAGCCTCATATACATAATCAGGTAAATATAGGTATTCATTAGCTGTTGCAGTTTTATCTAATCTACTACCTAAAGCAATATTAATACCTAAACTTCCCCAAGTATTTGGATGAATTTCTTTATTCATTAATGCTCTTAAAGATAAGTTTTCAGATACGAAATTGTCATTAAAAACTAAGTTTTTACCTAGTACTTTTTTAATAATATCACGAGGTTTAGTTGCGCAATTATTAAAATATGGATCATAAAAATAACTTGCATTTTTAGGGTCAGCGTTTATTTCTAAAAATTGAAAAATTTCATTTTTTTGCTCTTCAGTTAAGTTTAATATTTGCTCCTTAACCCAGCGTTTATCTTGTTGGTTACTTTTTAAAGCTAAATAAAAAGGATATCGAACTAATTTATATTTCATAAACCCTTTAGTAAAATCAATATAAAAATTGGGGTTTTCAAAATTAATAATTCCATAATTATAAATTAAATCGAATTGTAAAACAGGGTCTTTAACACGTATTGCTGTATGACCAAATTTTTCATATAAAGCTTCTCCAGGACCCGAAGTTATAATACTTATTTTAGAGAAAGTAGATAAATTAACTGTTTTTGAGACCTGAGATTCTGCTATATTAATACAGAAAAGAATAAAGAAAATAGCAAAGTGTTTTTTTAGCATAATTTAAATCTAGTAAGAGATAATTAATTATTACAAATATCTTAATTAAGATTATAATAATTGTTTTTTTAAGAACATATTCCAATATTTTCTTGAATGAATTCTGTAATTTTTTTTTCAACCCATTTATTCTCATTATTATTAAAAGAAGATGTAAAACCTACATGACCACCATAATTAGGTGTTAATAAATAGAAGTTAGCTGAATTTTTAGCCTCTTTAAAAGGGTAACACTCTTTCGATAAAAAGCTATCATCAAGTGAATTAATTAACAAGGTAGGTATTTTTATTTTAGGAATGTAAGGTTTAGAGCTCGCTTTTAACCAATAATCATCTGAGTTTTTAAACCCAAATACAGGAACTGTGTATTGTTTTTCTAGGTGGCGAAATTTTGTAGCCTTAAATAATAACCTTTTATTTATTTTATATTCTGGGAATTTTTCTGATTTCTCTAATATTTTTAATTTTAAAGTTTTTAAAAATTCATTTAAATATATTTTATTTTTTAGTTTAGATAGCTCTGCTTGTGACGTAGTTAAATCAATAGGAACGGAAATCGCAATTCCTCCTTTAACTTTTAAAGGGATATTAAGATATTCTCCTAAATATTTTAAGGTTAAATTACCACCGAGACTAAAACCTACAATAATGATATTTTTATATCTATAATTAGTTGTGAGATGTCTAACGATAAAGTCTACATCATCAGTTTTTCCACTATGATAGGTTTCTAAGAGTGCGTTATCTTCGCCACTACAACTTCGTAGATTCATACAAACTGTATCAAAACCAGTATTATTTAAGTAATTTGAAGTTGTAATCATATAGTTTGATTGTGAACTTCCTTCCAAACCATGAATTAATAAGACTAGTGTTTCTGAACCTATAGTTGAAAAGTCTAAATCAATAAAATCGCTATCCCAAGTTGTTATTCTCTTTCGTTGATATTTAATTGTATCCTTCATAAATAAAGGACGATACATAGTATTAAAATGTGCACTTTTAAATGGTAAAGCAGGATTGAAATTACAAGAAAGAATAGGCATTTTTTTGGAGGTATTACTATGATTAACAAATATGATAAAAAAAAAGTAAAATGTAGAACTGATAAAATGATTTCTTATTTTCGCTATAAATTTTTAGATAAATGAAAAGACATATTCCAAATTTATTAACCTTGGGAAATTTATTATGCGGTACACTAGCTATAATTAGCGCTATAAAAGGTGATTTTGTAGGGACAGCTATTTTAGTTACAATAGGTATTGGTTTTGATTTTTTAGATGGTTTTGCTGCTCGATTATTAAATGTTCAAGGAGAATTAGGAAAACAGCTTGATAGTTTGGCAGATATGGTTACCAGTGGAGTAGTACCTGGTATTGTAATGTTGCAACTTTTGATAAATGCAATAGATTTAGATGCTTCAGGTTATTTTGGAATTGATTCATACGGAGCAACAGGAAGCAATTTACCTTATATTGGATTATTATTAACCTTAGGAGCTTGTTATAGATTGGCTAATTTTAATATAGATACACGTCAATCAGATTCATTTATAGGGTTGCCAACACCTGCAATGACACTATTTGTAATTTCTTTACCGTTAATTGCAGAGTTTGGAAGTCAGTTATTCTTTGTTAATTTAATGTGTAATGAGTATTTTTTAATAGGAATAACAGTATTATTGACTTTTTTAATGAATGCAGAAATTCCTTTATTTGCTTTAAAATTTAAAACTTTTGGTTTTAAAGAAAATGGACTGAAATATTTTTTCTTACTGCTCTCTATTGTATTATTGGTTGTGTTTAAATTTGTAGCAATCCCTTTAATAATTTTTATATATGTAATGCTTTCAGTTATAAATAATTTAAAGAAGGTTTAAGGATAAGTATATTAAATAATTCAAAAAAAAAAAAAAAGAGAAGTTATAGATATAACTTCTCTTTTTTTTTGAACTAACTAAAATTTCTTCTTTTTTAATTCAAAATCTTTTCCAAGATAAACACGTCGTACGGTTTCATCTTCAGCTAATTCTTCGGGAGTTCCTTCTTTAAGAATTTCTCCATTATACATTAAATAGGTTCTATCAGTAATTGCTAATGTAGCTTGTACATCATGATCGGTAATCAATATACCAATATTTTTAGTTTTAAGCTGGGCTACAATACCTTGAATATCTTCAACAGCAATAGGATCTACACCTGCAAAAGGCTCATCTAGTAAAATAAATTTAGGATCAGAAGCTAAACAACGAGCTATTTCTGTTCTACGACGTTCTCCTCCAGAAAGTAAATCTCCTTTATTTTTACGAACATGATCTAAACTAAATTCATCAATTAATTCTTCTAAACGTTCCTTTCTCTCAGTTTTTGATCTGTCAGTAAATTCTAAAACAGACATAATATTATCTTCTACAGAAAGTTTTCTAAATACCGAAGCTTCTTGAGCTAGATATCCAATACCTTTTTGAGCACGTTTGTACATTGCATCTGTGGTAATCTCATTATCATCAAGATAAATATTTCCAAAATTAGGTTTAATCATTCCAACAATCATATAAAAAGAAGTTGTTTTTCCAGCTCCATTAGGACCTAGTAAACCTATAATTTCCCCTTGTTTTACTTCTAAAGAAATTCCTTTTACAACTTTTCTACTACCGTAAATCTTTTGTATGTTGTCTGCTCTTAATTTCATTTATAAAGAATTAGTTCATTTTTAATATGAAGTATTATGATTTTAAAATAATGAGTTATTAATTACCTTCTTCTATAGCATCCCAAAACTCAACAGCACGACGAAGGTGTGGAATTAATATTGTTCCACCAACTAGAGTAGCAATACTCATTGTTTCCATCATTTCTTCTTTAGTTACCCCTTTTTTATGTGCTGTTTCTAAATGATAAGCAATACAATCATCACAACGTAAAACTGCTGATGCAACTAAACCAAGTAACTCTTTGGTTTTTTCAGGTAAATGTCCTTCTTTAAAGGCATTTGTATCTAGGTTAAAGATACGTTTGATAATTTTATTATCACCTGCTAAAATCTTATCATTCATTTTAGCTCGGTAGTCGTTAAACTCTTGGACTTTTTGAGACATTTTTATTTTGTTTTTTTAAGACATATTGTGATACATAAATACTTATTTCATATAGTATCATAATTGGTACCGAGACTATTACTTGACTTGCAATATCTGGTGGTGTTATAATTGCAGACAATACTAAAACAACAACTAAAGCGTGTTTACGATATTTTCGTAAAAACTGTGGTGTTATTAATCCTATTTTGGTAAGAAATAAAATAACAACAGGAAGTTCAAAAAATATAGCAACACCGATTAATGTGTTAGTAATAAGACTAATATATGCTCCTAATTTAAAATTCTTAACAATAGCATCTCCAATAGAAAAATTATAGAAGAAAAATACTGACATAGGTAAAATTACATAATAGCTAAATAGTATTCCTAAGAAGAATAAAAGAGAAGAAATAAAAATAAATCCTCTTGATTTTCTTCTTTCAGCACTATGCAAACCCGGAGCAATAAAACGCCAAAATTCCCAAAGTATATAAGGAAAAGAGATTACAAAACCAAGAATAAGGGCAGACCAAATACCTGTCATTAGTTCTTCTGTAGGATTTAAGACCTGTAACTCTTGCGCAAATTCGATGCTACAAAAACTACTATCAATACCAATAGAAGTAAATACTTTGCAAAAAAATTGATAAGTAGAAAAATCAGGTTTTAAATGTGCTAATAAAATTTCATTAAAAACAAAATTAATATTTATAAAAATAAGAATTGCAAAAATAAAAATAGCAGCAAAACTTCTAACTAAATGCCATCTTAATTCTTCAAGATGATCTAAAAAAGACATTTCTTTTACAGCCATACTAAAATATACCTTCTTTAATTAAATCGTGTAAATGAACAACACCTACATAATCATCATTTTTATTGGTAACCAAAATTTGTGTAATACTACTGTTTTCAAGAGCATCTAAAGCTTCTACAGCCATAGCATCTACATCAATCGTTTTTGGATTCGTACTCATAATATCATGAGCTGTTAGTTCATCAATTTTAGTTGTTTTACTAAGCATTCTACGAATATCACCATCAGTAATAATTCCTGATATTTTATTATTTTCGTTAATTACAGCTGTTACACCTAATCTCTTCTCAGAAATTTCAATAATTACGTTTGTTACTTTATCTGTACTCTTTACTTTAGGTAGTTGATTGTTTTTGATTAAATCAGAAACACGTAAGTATAAACGTTTTCCTAAAGCGCCACCAGGATGATATTTAGCAAAATCACTACTTGTAAATCCACGAAGATCTAATAAACAAACAGCTAAAGCATCACCTAATACTAATTGAGCAGTGGTACTTGTGGTAGGAGCTAAATTATTAGGACAAGCTTCTTTTTCTACATAAGAGTTTAATAAAAAATCTGCATTTTTTCCTAAAAAAGAATCAGGATTACCAGTTATAGCAATAACTTTGTTATCAGAATTTTTTATTAAAGGGAGTAAAACTTTAATTTCAGGAGTATTTCCACTTTTTGAAATACAAATAACTACATCATTTCGTTGTACGTTCCCTAAATCTCCATGTATAGCGTCAGCTGCATGCATAAAAACAGCAGGTGTTCCTGTAGAATTAAAAGTAGCAACCATCTTATTAGCAATGTTAGCACTTTTACCAATTCCAGTAACAATTACGCGTCCTTTTGAGTTGAATATAAAATTTACTGCCTCAACAAACGAACTGTCTAATAAATTTGCTAAATTAGCAATAGCATTACTTTCTAAAAGTATGGTTTCTTTTGCCGTTGAGAGGATTGCGTTTGCGTCTTTCAAGTTTAAATTTTTTTTAAGTAAGTTTAAAGTGTAAAAGTAGGAATATTTAAGAAGAAAAACTTTTTAATAAAAAGAAAATTTACTTCAATTTGTATAAATGTTTTTTGTAATTTAGTTCTCGTTTTTAATTTTTGATACTAGGAGATGAATATAGAGCAGTCGGAGTTATATGGGTCATTGAAAAAAATATTTGGTTTTAACCAATTTAAGGGGCTACAAGAAGAAGTCGTAAAAAGTATTTTAAACAACGAAAATACTTTTGTAATAATGCCTACTGGTGGAGGGAAGTCCCTTTGTTATCAGTTGCCTGCATTAATGAAAGAGGGAACAGCTATTGTTGTTTCTCCTTTAATAGCATTGATGAAAAATCAAGTAGATGCTATTAGAGGGATTTCAGAGCATCATGGAATTGCTCATGTGTTAAACTCTTCTTTAAATAAATCTGAAATAGCTCAGGTAAAAGAAGATATTGAATCAGGAATAACAAAATTATTATATGTTGCTCCTGAATCATTGGTTAAAGAGGAATATGCAGCATTTTTAAGACAACAAAAGATCTCTTTTGTTGCAATTGATGAGGCTCACTGTATTTCAGAATGGGGGCATGATTTTAGACCTGAATATAGAAATTTACGTACTATTATTAAGCAGATTGATAATGTACCTATAATTGGTTTAACCGCTACAGCTACAGAAAAAGTACAGGAAGATATTCTTAAAACTTTAGGAATGAGTGATGCAAATGTTTTTAAAGCGTCATTTAATAGACCTAATTTGTTTTATGAAGTTCGTCCAAAAACAACAGATGTAGAAAAAGATATTATTCGTTTTATAAAACAACGAATGGGAAAGACGGGTATTATATATTGTTTAAGTCGTAAAAAGGTTGAGGAAATTGCTCAAGTTTTACAGGTTAACGGTATTAATGCACTTCCTTATCATGCAGGTTTAGATGCAAAGAAAAGAGCTAAACATCAAGATATGTTTTTGATGGAAGATTGTGATGTGGTCGTTGCAACTATTGCTTTTGGTATGGGAATAGATAAACCTGATGTTCGTTTTGTAATTCACCATGATATTCCTAAGAGTTTAGAAAGTTATTATCAAGAAACTGGTAGAGCTGGACGTGATGGAGGGGAAGGGTATTGTTTAACTTTCTACTCATATAAAGATATTGAAAAACTTGAAAAATTTATGGCTAACAAACCTGTTGCAGAACAGGAGGTAGGTCATGCTCTTTTACAAGAAGTTGTAGGATATGCAGAAACGTCTATGAATAGACGTAAATATATACTTCATTACTTCGGTGAAGAATTTGATGCTGTAAATGGAGAAGGAGCAGAGTTAGATGATAACATGCGAAACCCTAAGAAGCAACATGAAGCACAAAATGAAGTAAAAACATTACTAACTGTAATTAGAGATACTAATGAAATGTATAAGCCTAAAGAAGTTGTAAATACAATTATCGGAGCAGGAAATGCATTATTAAAATCTCATAAAACAACAGAACAACCTTTTTTCGGAATAGGAAAGGAAAAGGATAACCATTATTGGATAGCTTTAATTCGTCAAATATTAGTAGTCGATTTAATTAGAAAAGAAATAGAGCAGTATGGTGTTTTAAAATTAACTGCAAGAGGTAGAAAATTTATAGAGAATCCAACATCATTTATGATGACAGAAAATCATGTATATGCAACGCATGATGATGGAACAATAATAGCAGACACAAAGCTAAAAGGAGGTGTTGATAATAAGCTTGTAGGTATGTTGAAAGACTTACGTAAAAGTGTTGGGAAACGTTTAGGTGTTCCTCCATTTGCTGTATTTCAAGATCCTTCATTAGATGATATGGCATTGAAATTTCCAATAACATTAGAAGAATTATCTAAAGTTCATGGAGTTGGAGAAGGAAAATCAAAAAAATTCGGTAAAGAATTCATAAAGCTAATAACTAATTATGTTAATGATAATGAAGTTGTTCGACCAGATGATTTAATAGTGAAAAGTACTGGAGTAAATTCAGGATTAAAACTTTTTATTATTCAGAATACTGATAGAAAATTACCTTTAGAAGATATTGCTAAATCCAAAGGATTAAACATGTCTGAACTAATTAAGGAAATGGAAGCGATTGTGTTTTCTGGAACAAAACTGAATATTAATTATGCAGTTGAAGACTTGTTAGACGATGATCAACAAGAAGAAATTCATGATTATTTTATGGAAGCAGAAACAGATAAAATTCAAGAAGCATTAGATGAGTTTGATGGTGATTATGATGATGATGAATTGCGTTTAATGCGTATTAAATTTACTAGTGAAATAGCAAATTAAAAACGATTCATATGAAAACAGGTACTTATTTACATTTTAATGGAAACTGCAAAGAAGCGATGACTTTTTACGCAGATGTTTTAGGAGGAGACATTACTATGCTCATGCAGTTTAAAGAAGCTCCTGAAGAAATGTGTAAGAGTTTTCCTAAGGAAATATTAGATTTAACAATGCATTGCACATTAGAAGTTGGTGAATTGGCAATTAATGCATCCGATTTTTTTAATGATAAAGAAAAATTTAATTCAGGTAATAACTTTGCTGTTACTCTAAATTCTGAAGATGAAGATGAGGCTATTACTGTTTTTAATGGTTTAGCAGAGGGTGGATTTGTAATGATGCCTTTAGGAGATGCTTTTTGGGGCGGAAAATTTGGAATGTTACAAGATAAATTTGGAATTAGATGGATGATGTCTTTAGAAAGTAGTAACGTATAAATAACTAATAGTATATATTAAACGAATAAAAAAGCGCAAGAGAAATATTTCTTGCGCTTTTTATATGTGTATAATTAAAGTGTAATTATAAATAATTAGTTAATTGTTATTTTATGTATAGTGGCTGTAGAATCACATCTAATCACATACAAATCAATATGCTTTAAGCTATCTTTACCTGTAATAAAGTATTCAGCACAAGGTTTTAATTGAGCTTTACTTTTTCCAAAATCAACATCACCATGTTTTAATATTGCAGTTACTGTTGCTGTATCTACTTTTGAATTTTCGAAAACTTGTTTCACGTTATCAGAAAATAAACGTTTTCTAATTCTAATCGTTTTTAATGTACGAGCATCCATTCCGTAATCAAAAGAGACATCTTTACCTTTCCAAATAAAAAGTACTACTAAAGATCCAAAGATTAATCCAACAGAATAGTAACCAAAACGTTTTAAAAATTGCATAATAAAATTTTATGAAGGCAAAAGTATCGATAAAAAAAGTATTCACAGTAAAACGGAGCAATCTTTTTAAAGATAACTCCGTTATAACCTTTATCATTTTATTAGTACTGTTTTGTGTAGAGGGATTATTAAATAGGGATAAAAGCTTGAATTTTATAGAATTCATTGGCATTAACATTATCGCCTGAAATATTAGGACCAAATGCAAAACGAAACCAAACACCATTATTCATAGTAGCTTTTAAATAGCCTCCTAAAAATTGATATAAAGTTACCTTATTACCATTATCAACCCTTGTTTGCCCTAAGTGTTCGTAAAAACCTCCTAAAGAAAAATGTTTATTAACTTTAAAGCCAGGGATTACCCAGTTAAGCATTAAGTCTTGTGAATTACCTTGACCTCGTAAACTTTTATAATACGCAGTATAAGCTTCAAATTCAAATCTTCCAGAGTTATGAACTAAGAATAAACTAGGGATAATACTTTCAGCTATTTTAGTACCAGAAGTTTGTGATAATAATTTACCATGACCAAAACCTAAACTAGGATTGATGTACCATTTCTTGTTTTTAGATGTAAAACCTAACCCAATTCCTGTTTCTAAAAATAAATCTTTTCCTTGATTTCCAAATGACGGATTTACCCAAAAAACACTGTAAAAAGTTAATTTTTTTCGAGGTTTTAACTCATATGAGCCTAAAAATACATTATTAAAGCCAGCACCACTATTATGTATAGGCATAATAGCAAAAGTAGTTTTAGTTTCTTTTTTTTCTTGAGCAATAAAAGTAAAAGTAAATAATAAACTAATTAATGTGATAATATATGATTTTTTCATGTTGTAAATGTTTTATTTTATTTTATTAAATTGTGGAACTCTTTTTTCTATAAAAGCGCTCATACCTTCTTTTTGATCAGAAGTATTGAATAGAGAATGAAATAATTTTCTTTCGAATACAATTCCAGAATTTAAGCCAGTTTCTAAAGATTGATTGATGGTTTCTTTTGCTATTTTTAAAGCTATTTTAGAATAATTGGCTATAATTTTAGCTTGGTTCATTACATGTTGCATGAAATTTTGTTTTGGGAAAATTCTAGAGACTAATCCTGCTGTGTATGCTTCTTCAGCAGAAATATTTCTACCTGTTAGAATAATATCCATAGCTTTAGATTTACCTACAAGTTTCGTAAGCCTTTGTGTACCGCCAATACCTGGTATAACACCTAGTTTTATTTCTGGCTGACTAAAAGTACTTGTCTCTGTAGTATATAGAATGTCAGCCATCATTGCTAATTCGCAACCACCCCCGTAAGCATATCCAGCTACAGCTGATATTATTGGTGTTTTAATTTTAGCTAAACGTTCCCAGTGATTAAAATAATCTTCATTAATCATTTCATTCGCACTCATAGAAATCATTTCTTTAATATCTGCACCGGCACAAAAAAAATCTTTACTTCCTGTAAGAACAATACAACCTATTTCAGGTTTTAAATCATACATTTCTAGTCCAATTAATAACTCGTGCATTATTTCAGAGTTCAATGCATTTAATGCTTTTGGTCGATTTAATTGCGCAATAAGAACTCTGTCTATTTGTTTAAATAATATATTCATATTAAAATTTTTAGTTTTTGTTATTTTAAGAATCCCAAATAGCACCATATGCAGGAATCCCTAAATACTCCATATTATGTACTACTTCTTGAGTTAATTTTTGATTGGAAATACAGATTACTGCTTCAGCTTTAAAATCTACATGGGCTTTATAAGCTAACTTAACAAGGTCTGGTTTTCCATGGGTATCAGTATTCCAAATAATAGCATTAGGTTGTACAGCCTTAATTTCGTTAACTAAATCTTCTCCATATGTTTTTTCGGGATTTCTAGTTGCCCATATTAATAATGAAGGTGTTTCGTTTAATAGTAAATGAGGTATACAAGGGCCTATTCCGCTACCAGTAGCTACCCATATGATTTTTTTAAATATTTTATCTACATTTCCAACACCCGCTGTAGGTATTCCCTTAACCCACACTTTTTTTGGTTTATCATTTATAAATTTTCCTGTCCAATCCCCAGCTCTAGAAATAGTTAATCTAAACCCATCTTTTTCAGGTGATGGAACATTTGCAAATGAGTGCCATTCTAATAATGGATTTCTACTTAATGCTGTAGCTGAACCTGCAAACGGAGTAACTCCATAGTCAAAAGAAGTTAATGCAACATGATTTGAAGGTTTTTCAATATTTATATCCACTTTTTTTAAGCGCAACCAAGGAAGTATAACACTTATAGTAAGTATTATAAGTAACCAAAAACTGAAGGTTTTCGTTATGTTCTGCAATGAATGTTCTAGAGTTAAAAATAAGATCATTTGAGCCCAGAATAAGATAAGAATGGTCCAACCACCTAATCTATGAGTGATTTCAAATTGATTATGATACTTTGTTCTCACCTTAGGCAATGCCATCATAATTATTACTATCAAAAGGACTAATATTAATGATGTTAATATTATAATTGATAGGTTTACACCTGGGAGTACATTTAAATAATGGTAGTATAAACTTGCTACAAAAATAACATACCAAATTGTTCCCATTGTGGCACTAGAGCTGTGTAATCCGCCAAAATGATATACTTTAGCACAAACTCTTCTAATAATTAAAGGCCAGTTTTTAGGTACGTTTGTAGCTATTCTAAAAAGTATATTAATAATATACTGCTGTCTTATTAATATAGCTAAAGAAAAATTATATAAAATAATTTTTGCTATTTTTCCAAGCTGTATACTTTCAGGAGAAAACCAATTCCATGTTGTAAAGGCTTTTACCATTACACCTAAATTTATAAATACAATAAGTATAAATAATCTATGATAAGGAATAAGCCATGGGTGTTTTCCTAATCGATATAAAAAGTTTTTTTTCGGAGGTAATACTATCGTTTCCATTTTACAATGTTTAACTTAAAATTTCTTTTAATTTTGATTTATCTATTTTTCCTCTAGATGTTTTAGGAAGTTCTTTCATGAAAATAAATTCGCTAGGTAAATAGTAGTAAGGGAGTTCATTAGAAAGATCAATTTTTAATTGAGCTAGTACTTCCGTTTTATTTTGAAATTTTCCACTAATAAAAGAGACTAATAAATTCTGATGTTTTATAGTAACAGCCCTTTTAACATTGGAAATGCGTTCAATTATTTTTGAAATAGCATCTAATTCGACTCTAAAGCCTTTAATTTTTACTTGATCGTCAATTCTTCC
Organism: Tenacibaculum ovolyticum DSM 18103; assembly: GCF_000430545.1. Lineage (GTDB taxonomy): Bacteria > Bacteroidota > Bacteroidia > Flavobacteriales > Flavobacteriaceae > Polaribacter > Polaribacter ovolyticus. Next base: position 297,148 of record NZ_KE387163.1, on the reverse strand, counting down.
ATAATGAATTAACTCACCTTCTAAATTCCATTTTCCTAAATCGCCTGTATTAAACATTTTCTTTTCTTTCTTTAAAAAAGGATCGACAGCATAGCGTTTTTGGTTTAACGTATTATTATTTATATAACCTTTTGTTACACAATCTCCACCAGCCCACATAATCCCAACTTCTCCAATCTTACAGGGTTCCTTACTATCATTTAATATGTATACTGTGTTATTGGGGGTAGGTTTACCTATCGAGAGCTCTTTATTTTTAAAACTACATCTCTTCATTGTGTTTACAATAGTAGTTTCAGTAGGTCCGCATGAATTGTAAAAATCACAAACTTTTGCCCACTTATTTGCTAAAATTTCAGGGCAAGGCTCACCTGCAACAGCAACTGTTTTAAGTGATTTACATTTAGTTATGTCTATAGTTGTAAGTATTGTAGGTGTTGCAATAATTACATGGGCCTTTTGTGCTGTTTCTTGAATACTTTTTCCTCTAATAAGTAATGTTCCTCCATTACCTAAACAACCTAGAATTTCCCACGCTGCCATATCAAATGAAATATTAAGTATTTGAGCAACTTTAGTACCTGATCGAATATTTAAATCACCAGGAGATGTATATAATATGTTGCATAAATTTTTATTGGTTACTTGAACACCATTTGGAGTTCCTGTAGTTCCTGATGTAAAGAGAATAAAACAAGTATCATTAGGTGCATTTCCTTTTTGATTGATAAGTTTAACATTGCCATATAAATGACGATAAGTATCTTTAGATAATTCTTTATCTATAAAAATAATTTTAGCCTTCTCTTTAAAATAATTTAGTTTTTGGTAATTAGAATTCGAAACAATTATAGATGAATTGCTTAATTTATAAATAGATTGAAGCATCTTTTCAGGAACGATTCGAGGGTCTTGTGGTATATAAATAGCACCTAGTTTTAAAGAGGCTATAATACCGATTAACATATCTATAGATCGATGCATGTATAAAGCAATACTATCACCAGAAGATATTCCTCTTTGTTTTAGTAGAAGTGCTAATATTGTAGCTTCATCATCAAGTTCTTTATAGGTTATTTCTTTTTTAAGATGAATAGCGGCAATAGTATTTGGAGTTTTTGAAACCCAATATTCAAAGGCTTCTAAAATGTTTTTATATTTCGGGGGAACTGATGGTGCTATTCCATACTCAATAAACTTTAGCTGATCTTCACTAGATAAATTACCTATGGCTTTTTTATTTATTAATGGTTTTAAATAAAATAATTTGTTTTCATCATTTTCTATGTCTTTTTCATATAGAATATTATCATTAAATACTGTTTTTTTCATGATATTATAATTAAGTTAATATTTGTTTTCTGCTGCAGCTTTATTTTAATGATGTAAATAACTTTTAATACTATCACAGAAGTATCACAAAAAAATCATTTTTAAATCACGGTATATTTCTTTAAGTTAGCTATTGAACACCCCGAAATCATATAGAATGAAAAAAATACTGATTATTGAAGATGATATTGATATATCGAGATTAATTGAGTTTAACTTAATAGATAACCATTATAGTGTTACTACTTGTTTAGATGGTAAGAGAGGTTTAGAATTAGCCCTCAAGGAAAATTTTTCTTTAATTATACTAGATTTAACTTTGCCTAACTTAAATGGAATAGAAGTTTGTAAAAATATTAGAAGACGAAAGCAGACGCCAATTATTATGCTAACAGCAAGAAGTAATGAAATAGATAAAATTCTAGGCCTTGAATTAGGAGCAGATGATTATATGACTAAGCCTTTTAGTGTAAGAGAATTACTTTCTAGAGTATCTGCTGTTATAAGAAGAAATACAATACTTAAAAATAAACAAATAAAGGAGGTTTATAATAGAATACTATTTGAAGAGTTATTTATTGATATAGAACAACGAAAAGTTGTTATTAATTCAGAAAAAATAAATCTTTCGCCTAAAGAGTTTGAACTTTTAGCTTTAATGGCTTCAACTCCTGGTAAAGTATATAGTAGAGATTCTTTATTAGAAATTATATGGGGCTATGAGTTTGAAGGTTATAGGCATACTGTAAACTCACATATAAATAGATTAAGAAATAAAATAGAAAAAAACACCGACGAACCTAAATTTATATTAACAACTTGGGGCGTTGGATATAAATTTAATGGAGAATTAAAATACCTTACAAGTGAGTCTTTACAGAACAATTTCAAATAAATTAATTAAAAAACTAAGTATTTCTTTTTTAACAATTATATTAATTATGGGCGGTATATATATATATGCTGCCTTTTTTTTTATAAAACAGTTTTATAGCCAAACAACACAACAACTAAATAATAATGTAGCTAAGTACTTAGTAGAAGAGAAATTTAAAAATGATGCTCCTTTTTTAAATAATGGATTAGTTAATAAAAGTTTATTTGATGGTATAATGCACGATATGATGGCTGTAAATAGAGCTATTGAAGTTTATTTATTAAATAAAAAAGGAGAAATAATTTATTCTGTAGTATTAGAACATTCAAAAAAAGACAAAAAACTTCAATCAGTTGATTTAAAACCAATAAAAAACTTCATTAATAATAATCAACTTTATGTTTTAGGGGATGATCCTAGAGACAAAGAGAAGAAAAAAATATTTTCTGCGGCTTATTTTGAAAAAAATGGACAAACGGGATATATATATGTCATATTAGCAAGTCAAAAGTATCAACAAATTTGTGAAAAATTATTCCAGCTTTTTTTTTTAAATCTATGTGTACACACTATTTTTTTAACAATGTTATTTGCGATGTTCGTTGGTTGGTTAAGTGTTTGGTTTTTAACAAGAAATTTACGTGTTATAATTTATCATGTTAATAAATTTAAAGAAGGAGATTTAACCAGTAGAATTCCTAATCCTGCAAAATCAGATTTATCGGTATTAGCGTTAACTTATAATAATATGGCAGAAACAATAGCGCTTAATATTCAACAAATACACGCCGTTAATAAATTTAGAAAAGAATTAATAGCTGATGTATCTCATGATTTAAGAACACCTTTAACGGTAATCAAAGGTTATATTGAAACTTTAAAAATGAAAGAAGATATAGCTGTTGATGATAGAAAAGATTTTATGTTAATTATAGAAAAAAGTGCTAGTCATCTTGAAAATATGATAAATGAACTCTTTGAGTATACCAAGTTTGAAGCTCAAAAAATAGAGGTAAAAAAAGATTTTTTTAATATCACAAATTTGGTGTTCGATCTACAAAAAAAATACAATCTTATTTCTAAATTAAAAGGAATTGAAATATTGGTTGAAATAAAAGATAAAATACAACCTGTGTATGCTGATGTATTATTAATAGAAAGAGCTCTTCAAAATATTCTTGAGAATGCCATTAAATTTACTCCTTTAAAAGGAAGAGTAACTATAGAAATATATAATGAAAATATTAATAGTGTAGCTCTAAAAGTTATTGATACAGGTGAAGGAATACCTAAGTTAAAACAGCAAGATATTTTTAATAGCTATACTCAAGTTAACACATCAAATGAAAATAAAGGGATTGGTTTAGGTTTATCAATAGTAAAAAAAATTATGGAGTTACATCAAACCAATTTAGAGGTATCAAACAATGAAAAAAAAGGAACCTGTTTTAAGTTTTCTTTATTTTGTGATAATTAAAATGCATTATTAATTTATAAAATTAATAAATTAATATCTCTATAAGGTAAGTCAAACCAATCAGCTACAGTTTTACTTGTTAAAATACCATGGTAAAAATAGATGCCATTTCGTAAACTCTTATCAAAACGAGCAGAATTTTCAAAACCACCTTCTTCAGCTATATTTAATAAATATGGTGTAAATATGTTACTAATAGAAACAGAAGCTGTACGAGCATATCTTGAAGGTATGTTTGGTACACAATAATGAATTACACCATGTTGGTTAAAAGTAGGTTTACTATGGGTTGTAATTTTTGAAGTTTCAAAGCATCCTCCACGATCTATACTAACATCAACAATAACAGCACCATCTTTCATTTGCTCGATCATACTTTCTGTAACAATTACAGGTGATCGTTTTTTACCTCTAATAGCTCCAACAACAACATCACATCTCATTAAAGCTTTTGTTAAAGTTTTTGGTTGAATAGTAGATGTGTAAACAGGTGAGTGAACAAAGTGTTGTAGTTTACGAAGTTTAGTAATTGAATTATCAAACACTTTAACGCTCGCTCCCAAACCAATGGCAGTCTTAGCAGCAAATTCACCTACAGTACCAGCACCTAAAATAACAACATCACTAGGCGGTACACCACCAATATTACCTAATAATAAACCATTACCTCCATTGGCAGTTGTCATTAATTCGGCAGCAATATGCATAGAAGCAATACCAGCAATCTCACTTAATGATTTTACAATAGGGTATACACCATGTTCATCTTTTATGTAATCAAAAGCTACAGCGGTAATTCGTTTTTTTGCTAATGCTTCAAAATACTTTTTATCTTGAGTTTTTAATTGTAATGCAGATATTAAAACAGTTTGAGGGTTTAACATTTTAATTTCCTCTAAAGAAGGAGGTTCAACCTTTAAAACAATAGTACAAGCAAAAGCTTCTTTTATATCGTATGCTATTTTTGCCCCAGCATCAGAATATTCTTTGTCACTATAATTAGCACCATCACCAGCACCAGTTTCAATAACAACTCTATGACCATGAGCAATTAAAGCACATACAGCATCAGGTGACAAGCTAATGCGTTTTTCTTCAAAATGAGTTTCTTTGGGTAAACCTATTAATAATTCACCTTTTTGCTTTTTTATTTCAAGCATTTCAGGTTGAGGCATTAATTGTTCTTTTGTGAAAGGTGAGGTGTAGCCCATTTAATTTAGTTGGTTTTTAGTTGAATGTTACGTTGACCGTTTTCTAAAAGACTAATCTTTATATCAACAGCATCTAAAGGTAATAAATTTTTAACGTTTTCTGGCCATTCAATTAAACACCAGTTATTACTATAAAGATAATCTTCAACACCTATGTCATAAGCTTCTTCTTCATGTTCGATACGATAAAAATCAAAATGATAAACAATTTCATTGTTATCAGTTTGATATTCATTAACTAAAGAAAAAGTAGGGGAGTGTGCTACATCATAAACTCCTAACGTTTTACATATTTCTTTTATTAAAGTAGTTTTACCAACACCCATATCGCCATGGAAAAGTAATACTTTATTTTGGGCATTTTTAATAATGTCTTGGGCTATTTGCGGTAAATTGTCTAAAGAATAATTTTTGTTCATAGATGCAAAAATAAAAAACTGTTAAAAGGTAAAGAAATTTAATTTTTATAACTGTAATGGCCAATTATTTTAAAATCAAAAAGACAATCTTCAAGTACTTGACCATTACCTATATTATGAACAATCATATAACGTTTATTATCTTTTGTTTTTTTATTTACAACAATACCAATGTGAGTAATCCCTCCATATAAATTCCAGCAAACAATATCACCAGGTATATAGTCTTCTGATTTGTTAGATTTTATATATACAGTACCTTTTCTACTGAAAAAAGTCATTAAATTAGGAACTCTACGATGATCTATATTTTTGTCAGTTCTCTTTAGCCCCCATATCTTAGGGTATAAAGAAAAGTTTTTTAACATATCCTCGTGAACTTCCTTTTGTAAGTCGATACCTAACTTTCTGTAAGCTCTAATAATAACATCAGTACACACACCTTTGTCTGGCGGAACATCACCATTGGGGTATGAAATAGAAAAATAACTTGGGTCATAAGTTACTTTATGTTTAGTGAGCTCTAAGGCAGCCATACTTAATTTATTTTCTTTTACTTGTGAGAAACTTAGTTTCACAAAGAAAAACAAAAAGATTATAAATTTAATTTTCATGATAAATATAAAAATAAAACAATTTTACTTTGGGCTGTAAATGGCACATGGTATAATTACTTCCTCTAGCGAAATACCACCATGCTGATAGGTGTTTTTAAAATATTTAACGAAATGATTATAGTTATTTGGGTACGCAAAAAATAAATCTTCTTTAGCAAAAATAAACGGACTATTTATAGCTATACTAGGTAAAAATATATCTTTTGGGTCTTTAACAGCATAAACATCCTTGTCTTCATAACTTAAACTTCTACCTGTTTTATAGCGTAAATTAGAACTAATATTTTTGTCTCCAACAACTTTAGTAGGAGTCTTAGAGTTTATTGTACCATGATCAGTCGTAATAATTAATTTTTGACCTAATTTTTGCGCTTTTTGAATAATATCATATAAAGGAGAGTTTTTAAACCAGCTAGCCGTTAAAGATCGATAAGCTTTATCATCACCAGCAAGTTCTTTAATAACTTCCATTTCTGTTTTAGCATGCGATAGCATATCAACAAAATTATATACAATTACTGTTAAATCATTTTGTTTAGTTCCATTATAATTATCTGCTAATTCCTTTCCGCTTTTAAGAGATACTATTTTATAGTATTCATGCTGAATTTTTAAATTCAATCTTTTTATCTGAGCATCTAAAAAGTCAGGTTCATATAAGTTTTTCCCTCCTTCATCTGTATCATTTCTCCAAAGATCTGGGTGTTTTTTTTCCATATCTAGAGGCATTAACCCCGAAAATATTGCATTACGAGCATACTGTGTAGCTGTTGGTAAAATACTATAATATGAATGTTCTTCTTCTTTTTTGTAATAATTATTAATAAATGGCTCAAGTATTTTATATTGATCATAACGAAGATTATCAATAACAACAAGTAATAGACCTTGATCTTTAGAAATATTAGGAACTACATAGTTTTTAAAAAGTGTATGCGAAAAAGTAGGTTTATCATCACTAGTAAGCCATTTTTGATAATTCTTTTTTATAAATTTAAAAAATTGTGAATTGGCTTCAGATTTTTGAGATTCTAGAATTTCTAACATTCCAGTATCGTTAATGTTCTCTAATTCTAATTCCCAGTGCACTAGTTTTTTATATAACTCTGTCCATTCCTCATATGAGTTAACCATTGCTAAATCCATAGAAATTTTTCTAAATTCCTGTTGGTAGTTAGATGTTGTTTTTTCAGAGACCAAACGTGAATGATCTAAATTCTTTTTTAAGCTTAATAATATTTGGTTTGGGTTTACTGGTTTTATTAAATAATCAGCAATTTTAGACCCAATAGCTTCTTCCATAATATACTCTTCTTCGCTTTTTGTGATCATAACCACAGGAAGATTTGCATTTTTTTGTTTAATAGCAGCAAGGGTTTCTAAACCTGTTATTCCAGGCATATTTTCATCTAGAAAAACAATATCAAAATTTTGTTCATCAACCAAATCTATAGCATCAGCACCGTTTGTAGATGTAGTTACTGAATAGTTTTTCTTTTCTAAGAATAAAATGTGAGGTTTTAATAAATCAATTTCATCATCAACCCAAAGTATATCTATATTTTTCATCTAATTTTCTATGTTTACATTAAAAAGAACGCTCTAAAATGTATTTGTTGTATTTCTAAAAGCTAAAAATACGTTAATAATGTATTTGTTAATTTGGTTTTGTAGATAAATTATGATTATTTTGTTTAAAATTGAAGTATTTATATATTTTGAACAATCAAAAAACAAATAAATTAAAGATTATAAACGACCCTATTTATGGGTTTATAACGATACCTAATTCTTTAATTTTTGATATTATAGAGCACCCTTATTTTCAGCGATTAAGAAGGGTTACACAAATGGGGTTATCAAATATGGTATATCCAGGAGCAAACCACACCCGTTTTCACCATGCAATAGGTTGCATGCATCTAATGCAAAAGGCAGTATATGTTTTAAGAAATAAAAATGTTGCTATTTCTGATGACGAAGCAAATGCTTTATATATAGCTATTTTATTGCATGATATAGGTCATGGAGCATTTTCTCACGCATTAGAACATAGTATTGTAAACGGAATTACACATGAAGAAATTTCGTTAAAATTTATGAGAGCTTTAAACGATGAGTTTAATGGTCAGTTAAGTTTAGCTATTCAAATTTTTGAAGGAAAATACCACAGGCAATTTTTATATCAATTAATATCTAGTCAGTTAGATATAGATCGGTTAGATTACTTAAAAAGAGATAGTTTTTACACTGGTGTAGCTGAAGGAAATATTTCATCAGAACGGTTAATAGCTATGATGAATGTGGTAGAAGATGAGTTAGTAATTGAGCAAAAAGGAATTTATTCTGTTGAAAAATTTATTATTGCTCGTCGTTTAATGTATTGGCAAGTATATTTACATAAAACAGGTTTAGTTGCAGAAATTACATTGGTTAATGTATTAAAAAGAGCAAAAGAGTTAGCTTTAAAGGGAGTTGAAATGTATGCTAGTAGGGCATTAAAGTATTTTTTATACACACCTATATCTGAAACTAATTTCACTAATGATACATTAAAAATATTTTCAGAATTAGATGATTATGATGTGATGTCTGCAATAAAAGATTGGGTTCATCATGAAGATTTTGTGCTTTCATCTTTAGCAAAAATGATTATTCACCGAAATCTTTTAAAAATTGAAATTCAAGAAGAACCGTTCGGAGATACCTATTTAACAGCTATTCACAAGAATCTTTTAGAGAATAGTAATATTAAAGAAAGTGATTTAAATTATTTTGTTTTATCAAATAAAATTAAACATCAGGCGTACAATACCAATGATCCTATAAAGATTTACACGAAAAAAGGTGAGTTAAAAGATATCGCAAAAGCATCAGATCAATTAAATTTAAAAGCATTGTCTAAACCAGTGATAAAACATTATTTATGTTACCCCAAAAAAATAGTTTAATTGTTAAATAATTCTAACAAGATGTAATTAAACAAAAATAATTACTTTTGCATTCAATGAAATTTACAGCAAAACAAATAGCAGATATTTTAGAAGGGGAAGTTGAAGGAAACCCAGAAGCAGAAGTTTCTAAACTTTCTAAGATCGAAGAAGGCACAAAAGGAGCATTAAGTTTTTTATCTAATGCGAAGTATAATTCTTACTTATATACTACAGAGGCATCTGTTGTTATAGTAAACGAATCTTTTAAACCAGAAAAAGAGTTGAAAACAACTTTAATAAAAGTAAATGACGCTTATCAGGCATTTACAAAGTTATTAGAGTTTTATAATGAAGTAAAAAATAATAAACAAGGGCGAGAGAACCCTCATTTTATTGCAGATTCAGCTTCTGTAGGAGAAAATGAATACATTGGTGCATTTGCATATATTGGAGAAAATGTTGTTTTAGGAGAAAATGTAAAAATTTACCCAAATACTTATATTGGTGACAATACAAAAATAGGAGATAACACAACTGTATTTGCGGGTGTGAAAATTTATTCAGAAACAATTATTGGAATGAATTGTAAAATTCATTCAGGAAGTGTAGTTGGATCTGACGGATTTGGTTTTGCACCTACAGAAAGTGGAGAATATAAAACAATACCTCAAATTGGAAACGTTATTATAGAAGATAATGTTGATATAGGAGCTAATTCGACTATAGATAGAGCAACCTTAGGATCAACAATTATTAGAAAGGGTGTAAAGTTAGATAACCAAATACAGGTTGCGCATAATGTAGAAATTGGTAAAAACACAGTAATTGCTTCACAAACAGGAATTGCAGGTTCTACTAAAATAGGAGAAAGCTGTATGATTGGAGGACAAGTAGGTATTGTAGGACATATATCTATAGGAAATAATGTGAGAATACAAGCACAATCAGGTATTGGGAAAAGTATAAAAGACAACGATGTAGTTCAAGGAACCCCAGCTTTTGGATATTCAGATTATAGTAAATCTTATGTTTACTTTAAAAAATTACCAAAATTGGTATCAACAATAGATAAAATAGAAAAAGAGTTAAATGCTCAAAAAATAAAAAATGAGTAAGCAACAAAGAACAATAAAAAAAGAAATTACATTAACTGGTGTAGGATTGCATACAGGTAATGAGGTAACAATGGTTTTTAAACCAGCACCTATAAATCATGGATTTGCTTTTACAAGAGTTGATTTAGAAGGAATGCCAATTATTCAAGCTAAAGCAGAATTTGTAACGAATACTCAAAGAGGAACAAATCTTGAGAAAAACGGGGTTCAAATTCAGACTTCTGAGCATGTTTTAGCTGCAGCTGTTGGGTTAGATATTGATAATTTAATTATAGAAATAAATTCTTCTGAGCCTCCTATTATGGATGGTTCTTCAAAGTTTTTTATTAAAGCTTTAGAAGAAGCAGGAGTTGTAGAGCAAGATGCTGACATTGTAGAATATGTGGTAAAAGATATTATTTCATATAAAGATGAAGCTACAGGAAGTGAGATTATCTTAATGCCTGCTGATGAATATCAAGTAACTACAATGGTAGATTTTGGTACTAAAATTTTAGGTACTCAAAATGCTACATTAAATAAAATTTCTGATTTTAAGGAAGAAATTTCTGATGCAAGAACATTTAGTTTTTTACACGAAATTGAAATGTTGCTTGAAAATGATCTGATAAAAGGTGGAGATTTAAATAATGCAATTGTATATGTTGATAAAGAGTTATCAGAAAGTACAATGCAAAAATTAAAAAAAGCTTTTAATAAAGAGGATATAAAAGTGCAGTCTAACGGAATTTTAGATAATCTAGAATTACATTGGGCAAATGAAGCAGCACGTCATAAATTATTAGATGTAATTGGTGATTTAGCTTTAGTAGGTATTCGTATTAAAGGTAAAGTTATAGCAAATAAACCAGGACATTTAGTAAATACATTGTTTGCGAAAAAATTGGCAAAGATCATAAAGCAAGAGAAACGTAATAATGTTCCTCAATATGATTTGAATCAGCCTCCATTAATGGATATTCATCAAATAATGGACATATTACCACACAGACCTCCATTTTTATTGATAGATCGTATTATCGAATTATCAGATACACATGTCGTTGGTATGAAAAATGTGACTATGAACGAACCTTTCTTTACAGGGCATTTTCCAGGTGCACCAGTAATGCCAGGGGTTTTACAAGTAGAAGCAATGGCACAATGTGGAGGGGTTTTAGTACTAAATACAGTACCAGATCCTGAAAACTATTTAACTTATTTTATGAAAATGGATAAAGTTAAATTTAAACAAAAAGTACTTCCAGGAGATACGTTAACTTTTAAATGTGAGTTAATAACGCCTATAAGAAGAGGTATCTGTCATATGCAAGCTTATGGATATGCAAATAACAAAATAGTTGTTGAAGCAGAATTAATGGCACAAATCGCAAAAAAACAATAATTTTATGAATCAACCACTTGCATACGTACATCCACAAGCTAAAATTGCTAGAAATGTAGTGATAGAACCTTTTACAACAATACATTCGAATGTTGAAATTGGTTCAGGAACTTGGATAGGTTCTAATGTTACTATTATGGAGGGAGCTCGCATCGGTAAAAATTGTAGAATTTTTCCAGGCTCAGTTATATCGGCAATACCTCAAGATTTGAAGTTTAATGATGAAGAAACTACAGTTGTAATTGGTGATGATGTTACTATAAGAGAATGTGTTACGATAAACAGAGGTACTTCTGATAGAATGAAAACGGTTATTGGAAATAATTGTTTAATAATGGCATACTGCCATATTGCACATGATTGTTTAGTGGGGGATAATTGTATTTTTTCAAACAATACTACCTTAGCAGGCCATGTTACTATTGGAGATAATGTAGTGTTAGCAGGTATGGTAGCTGTACATCAATTTGCATCAGTAGGAAAACATGCTTTTGTTACAGGAGGATCCTTAGTGAGAAAAGACGTACCACCTTATGTAAAAGCTGCTCGTGAGCCATTATCATATGTTGGGATTAATTCAGTAGGATTAAGGAGAAGAGGATATGCTATAGAGAAGATTAGAGAAATTCAAGATATCTTTAGAATCTTATTCCAACAAAACTTTAATAATTCTCAGGCAATTGATATAATTGAAGCAGAAATGAGTGCAACTTCAGAACGTGATGAAATTATTCAATTTATAAAAGACTCACATCGTGGTATCATGAAAGGGTACTTCAAATCAAATTAATTATAGGCTTATAACTAATATAATAAGCTCGCGTTTTAATAAATAAAAAATATAAAGAATACATACAATGGCTACAACATCAGATATTAAAAACGGATTATGTATGAGATACAACAACGATATATATAAAGTTGTTGAATTTTTACATGTAAAACCAGGAAAAGGACCTGCTTTTGTAAGAACAAAATTAAAAAGTGTTACGAATGGTAAAGTAGTAGATAATACTTTCCCTTCAGGAAGAAAAATTGATGATGTTAGAGTTGAAACACATAAATTTCAATACTTATACAAAGAAGGAGAGACATTTCACTTTATGAATCAAGTAGATTATTCTCAAATTACATTAGAAAAAAGTGCTTTAGATGCACCAGAATTAATGAAAGAAGGTGAGGTAGTTACTATTATTATCAATTCTGAAGATGATATGCCTTTAGCTGTAGATATGCCTGCAAGTGTAATTTTAGAAGTTACTCATACTGAACCAGGAGTAAAAGGAAACACAGCAACGAATGCAACAAAGCCAGCAACTGTTGAATCTGGAGCAATCGTAAATGTTCCTCTTTTTATAAATGAGGGAGATAAGATTAAGGTTGAAACAACAAAAGGTACATACCAAGAACGTGTTAAAGAATAATTTTGAAATTTAAAAACACACAAACTTTACAACAAATAGCGCAACTCTTAAGTTGTGAATTTGTTGGTAAATCTTCTTTTTCTATTACAGGAATTAATGAAATTCATGTGGTAGAAAAGGGAGATATTGTTTTTGTAGATCATCCTAAATATTATAGTAAAGCGTTAAACTCGGCAGCAACGACTATTTTAATTAATAAAGAAGTAGCTTGTCCAGAAGGAAAATCATTATTAATATCAGATGACCCTTTTAGAGATTTTAATAAAATAACAAAATATTTTAATCCATTTATAGCATCAAAAGAAAGTATTTCTGAAAGTGCAATTATTGGAGAAGGAACTGTTATTCAACCAAATGTTTTTATAGGTGATAATGTATCTATAGGAAAAAATTGTTTGATTCATCCTAATGTTGCTATTTATAGCAACACTATTATTGGAAACAATGTTACAATTCATGCGAATACTGTTTTAGGAGCAGATGCTTTTTATTATAAAAACAGGCCTGAAGGCTTTGATAAATTAATTTCAGGAGGAAGCGTTATTTTAGAAGATAATGTAGATTTAGGAGCTTCTTGTACAATTGATAAAGGCGTAACAGGTAATACTACTATTGGAGCAGGAACAAAAATTGATAATCAGGTTCATGTAGGGCATGATACTATAATAGGTAAAAAGTGTTTAATAGCATCACAAACTGGTATTGCTGGTTGTGTTATTATTGAAGACGAAGTAACTATATGGGGTCAGGTTGGAACAAACAGCGGAATTACTATAGGTAAAGGAGCTGTAATACTCGGACAAACAGGTGTTACAAAATCTGTAGAAGGAGGTAAATCGTATTTCGGAACACCAGTTTCTGAATCTAGAAGTAAGTTAAAAGAATTGGCTGAAATAAAACGATTAGTAAAAGAACAAAAAAAGATATAAAAGTTTCACAAATCAATTACAAAAAACTATTTTTGTGAAGCTTAAAATTAAATAAAAATATACCAATGAGTGTTTTAGTAAATAAAGATTCAAAAATTATAGTTCAAGGTTTTACAGGTAGTGAAGGTACTTTTCACGCTGGTCAAATGATCGATTACGGTACAAACGTCGTAGGAGGTGTAACACCAGGTAAAGGAGGACAAGAGCACATAGGTAAACCAGTTTTTAATACAGTTGATGAAGCTGTACAAAAAGTAGGAGCAGATACTTCTATTATTTTTGTACCACCAGCATTTGCTGCTGATGCTATTATGGAATCTGCTGAAGCAGGAATTAAAGTAATTATTTGTATTACTGAAGGAATTCCTACTGCTGATATGGTAAAAGTAAAAGCTTACGTAGATCAATTAGATTGTACTTTAGTAGGACCTAACTGTCCTGGAGTAATTACTCCTGATGAAGCTAAAGTTGGTATTATGCCAGGATTTATTTTCAAAAAAGGTAAAATAGGTATCGTTTCAAAATCAGGAACTTTAACTTATGAAGCTGCTGACCAAGTTGTAAAACAAGGATATGGTATTACTACAGCTATTGGTATTGGTGGAGATCCAATTATTGGAACTACAACAAAAGAAGCTGTTGAGTTACTAATGAATGACGATGAAACTGAAGCAATTGTTATGATTGGTGAAATTGGTGGTAATTTAGAAGCAGAAGCTGCTCGTTGGATTAAAGCTGATGGTAACCGTAAACCAGTTATTGGTTTTATTGCAGGTCAAACAGCGCCAGCTGGTAGAACAATGGGGCATGCAGGTGCAATTGTAGGTGGTGATGATGATACAGCTCAAGCAAAAATGAAAATTTTAGCTGAAAATGGAGTTCACGTTGTTGAATCTCCTGCTAAGATTGGTGAAATGGTAGCAAAAGTTTTAGCATAATTTTGTAAAAACTGATAATATATTAAAATATTTTTCTTTAAAATCCGTTGAATTGTCAATTCAACGGATTTTTTAATTTAATCAAACCCAAATAAAAATGAAAACAATTAAATTGCTATTAGCATGTATGTTTTTAATTACTGCTATAAGCTGTAAGAAAACAACAACTTCAAACAATGAAGTGAAAAAAGAAAATCATACAGGAACAAATGGTTTTAAATATGAAACTGTTTCAAATGACCCAACAGGCTTACGCTTATATACTTTAGATAATGGTTTAAAAGTATATTTAAGTAAAAATACTGATGAACCAAAAATTCAAACATATATTGCAGTTCGTGCAGGTTCAAATTACGACCCTAAAAAATCTACTGGGTTAGCTCATTATTTAGAGCATATGTTGTTTAAAGGAACGCATAAAATAGGAGCTCTTGATTGGGATAAAGAGAAAAAGTTTTTGAGTGAAATATCTGATTTATATGAAAAGCATAGAGCTGAAAAAAATGAAGAAAAGAAATTAGCTCTTTATAAAAAAATTGATAGTGTTTCTTTAGAAGCATCTAAATATGGAAATTCAGGTGAGTATAAAAAAATTATTGAATCACTTGGTGCTACTGGTACCAATGCACATACATGGTTTGAAGAAACAGTATATAAAAACAAAATTCCTGCTAATGAGTTAAATAAATGGTTAGATTTAGAATCTGAACGTTTTAGTTCATTAGTATTACGTTTATTTCATACTGAGTTAGAAGCTGTTTTTGAGGAGTTTAACCGTGGTCAGGATAACGATTTTAGAAAGAGTTATGCTGCAATGTTAAAAGGTTTATTTCCTAATCATCCTTATGGACAACAATCAACTATTGGTAAAGCGGAGCATTTAAAAAATCCTTCAATGATCGATATAAATAATTATTTCGATAAATATTACGTGCCAAATAATATGGCTATTGTATTAGTTGGAGATTTAGATTTTGATGCTACTATTAAAAAGATAAATGAAACTTTTGGTAAGTTCGAAAAGAAAGAATTAACACATCCAATATTACCTAAAGAAGAGGTTCTTACAGCACCAATTGTTAAAGAAGTATTTGGGCCAACATCAGAAAGTATTTCTATAGCTTTCCGTTCAAAAGGTGTTAATACAAAAGAAGAAAAACTAGTTACACTTTGTGATATGATTATGGCAAATGGTAATGCTGGTTTAATTGATTTAAATTTAAATCAAAAGCAAGCAGTTCAAAGAGCTGGTTGTTCTCCTACTTTTTTAAATGACTATGGTTATCATGAATTTACTGGTTCTCCAAAATCTGAACAAACTTTAGATGAAGTTAAAGATTTATTATTAGCTCAAATAGAGAAATTAAAGAAAGGTGAATTTGACGAATGGATGATTGAAGCCGTTGTAAATGACTTAAAATTAAGTCAAACACGTCAATATGAAAATAATACTGCTTTAGCAAGTGCTTATTTTAATGCATTTATTCACCATGAAAATTGGTCAGATAAAGTTAAGTTTTTAGATGATCTAAAGAAAATTACAAAAACTGAATTAGTTGCTTTTGCTAATACATTTTATCAAAATAACTACGTTGTAACATACAAACGTAAAGGAGAAGATAAAAATATAGTAAAGGTTAAAAACCCAGGAATTACACCCGTTAATTTAAATAGAGGTAAGAGCTCTGAATTTATTACTGAATTTAACAAGAAAAAATCAGCACCATTACAGCCAAAATTTGTTGACTATAAAACAGCGATTAAAGAACTGAAAACTAAAAATGATATTTCAGTATCTTATGTTGAAAATAAGAATAATGATTTATTTGATTTGAATATTATTTTTGACATGGGTAAAGACAATGATAAAAAATTAAGTCTTGCTGCAGGTTATTTAGAATTTTTAGGGACTGATAAATATTCAGCTGAAGATATCAAAAAAGAGTTTTATAAATTAGGAGTAGATTATTACGTAAGTGCTCAAGATGATAAAACATATGTTGGTTTAAGAGGTTTAAAAGAAAATTTACCTAAAGGATTAGAATTATTAGAACATTTATGGGATAATGCAAAAGCTGATCAAGGAGCATTTGATAAATATGTAGAAAAAATTTATAAAGGACGTCAGAACGGAAAAACTCAAAAAGGAAATATTCTTTGGAACGGTTTAATGAATTATGGTAAATATGGTGAAGATTCTCGTTTACGTAACATAATGCAAGTTGATGAGTTAAAAGCAATTGATCCGGTTGAGTTAGTAAGTATCCTTAAAGATTTAAAGAATTATAAGCAACGTGTTTTTTATTATGGTAAAGATGTAAAAGCAGCTGTTACTGCTTTAGATACACATCATAAAATATATGGTAAATTAAAAGAATATCCTAAAGCAAAAGAGTATGTTGAAACTGAAACTGGAGGTAATGTGTTTTTTACAAATTACGATATGGTTCAATCAGAATTATTATTTTTAGCAAAAGGAGAACCTTTTAAACCAGAAAACTTAGCAGCATCAACATTATTTAATACTTATTTTGGCAGCGGATTATCATCAATTGTATTTCAAGAAATTCGTGAAAGTAAGTCATTAGCTTATTCAGCATTTGCATCATATAGTAGTGCTCGTAAAAAAGATGGTAATAATTATGTAATGGCATATGTTGGTACACAGGCAAATAAACTAACACAAGCAGTTGATGCAATGTTAGAATTAATGAATAACATGCCAGAAGCTGAAAAACAATTTAATGCAGCAAAAGAATCTACATTAAAAAAGATTGCCGCACAGCGTATTACAAAGTCAAGTATTTTTTGGTCTTATGAAAGATTAAAAAAGTTAGGAATTGATAACGATAATCGTGAGCAAATGTATAACACGATTAAGGCAATGAAAATAGAAGATTTAAAAGCTTTCTTTGATAAAAATGTAAAGGGAGAATCTTATAATGTAATGGTTATAGGAAATAAGAAAGATTTAGATGTGAAGTCTTTACAAAAGTTAGGTAAAATCAAAGAATTAGATGTTGATTATTTATTTAATTATGTAAATGAGAAAAAAATAAAATCTTAATAAAATAATTTTATACTAATTAAAATCCTGCTGAAGAGTGTTCTTTAGCAGGATTTTTATTTTTATATTTGACCTATTAAAAACAACTAGATAATGAAATTATTAGAAAATAAAACAGCAATTATAACCGGAGCTTCTAGAGGTATTGGTCGTGGTATAGCTGTAGAGTTTGCAAAACAAGGTGCTAATATTGCTTTTACATATAGTTCGTCTGTTGATGCAGCAACTGCTTTAGAAAAAGAATTGACAGATTTAGGAGTAAAAGCGAAAGGATATCAATCAAACGCAGCAGATTTTGATGCAGCTCAAGAATTAGCTAAAGAAGTACATACTGAGTTTGGTAGTATTGATGTATTGATCAATAATGCAGGTATTACAAAAGATAACTTACTAATGCGTATTTCAGAAGATGATTTTGATAAGGTAATTGAAGTAAACTTAAAGTCTGTTTTTAATTTAACTAAAGCTGTTATTCGTCCGATGATGAAACAACGCAAAGGTTCAATTATTAATATGAGTTCTGTTGTTGGATTAAAAGGAAATGCAGGTCAAGCAAATTATGCAGCTTCAAAATCTGGTATTATCGGTTTTTCTAAATCAGTAGCTTTAGAATTAGGTTCAAGAAATATTAGAAGTAACGTAGTTGCTCCTGGGTTTATTGAAACTGAAATGACAGCAAAGTTAGATGAAAAAGTAGTTGAAGGATGGCGTAATGAAATTCCTTTAAAAAGAGGAGGAACTCCAGAAGACATTGCAAATGCTTGTGTGTTTTTAGCATCTGATATGAGTGCATATATTACAGGGCAAACTTTATCTGTTGATGGAGGAATGTTAACGTAAAATATTCAAAATAATATTTTTATTATAAAACCCTGCTATTTAATAATAGCAGGGTTTTGTTATTTCTAGAAGTTTATATCTTCATTTCATAACTAAACTTAAATCTATTATTCTAACATTAATTGTTTTTAGTTACAAATTTTTAAGAAAAAAGGAGATAATTATTAATCAGAACTAAAGAGTTTACACTAATTATTTTTTAAGTTAAAAAGAGAGTTAATATAATTATTGATTGTAAGCTTCAAAACTTCCGTCTTCAAAAAATAAAACAATACGGCTTATTTTTTTTGTGTTTTTGTCCTTTTTTTCAGTCGCTGAGAATTGCGTATTTGATTTTTTTTCCACCTCATGTTCAGATGTTACATTTTCAGAAAATAGAGAAGGTACCGTTAAATTTTCTTCAACGACTTCTTTTTTAATTTTAGTTTCAATAATTTCTTCAATTTTAGGAAAACTACCTTTTCCGTATAATAGCCAATATAAGTCTACCTCAGGAAATTTGTTTATTATTTTCATAACAAAATCAAGACTCGGTTTATTTCTGCCAGATAGTAGGTGAGATATACTAGAGCGTTGTACATCAATTGCATCAGCAAAAGTTGATGATGTTAAATTATAATGCTCAATTATTTTTTTTAACCTAGGTAGTAGTTCCATAAATGTTACAATTGTAAACTAATGATTATTGATATCTGATAAAGTAAAGATATACAATTGTAAATTGATATACAAGAGGAAGAATATTCATTTATTAAGATATGTTTAATCAATATTGATTAAAGCAATAGTGTAGTTAATAGCGGTTAAATAACTTAATTACAGTTGTTTAGATGCGGTTAATAGAGTAAATCTATAATATAAGTGCTTTTAGGTGATGAAACAGTACAGTAAGGCTAATTACAGATGTAAAAGAAAAGTATTACTACATTTGTAGTTTACAATTGTTGTTTTAATTATTATAATACAATACCCTCATATTATATACACAAGTCTTATTAAATATTTAATTGTAAACGGCGAATTACTCATTACTATTACTTATTATAGCCATTTTTGTATATATACAGCTACTATTAGATTACTTTTGTAAATAATAGCTTATATATCAACCATAAAGTAGTAGAAGATAATTAAGAGACTAAATAATTAATGTAAATATTATATACTTCTCTAAATAAGTACTTTATGATTTAAATATGTTAAAAAGATAGGGGAGAAACAGTTGTTTACAAATGTAAATTAAGGTAAAGTGATAGTAAAACACGTTTTTTTAGGTATAGATGTAAATTTAATAGATCCGTTATGTGATTCTATTATACTCTTACTTAATGTTAAACCAATACCAGAACCATCTTTACGAGTTGTAAAATAAGGTATGAAAATATTATCCTTTATTTCATTTAGAATACCAATACCATTATCGGTAATAGAAAAGTGAGTCCTATTTTTTTCTTTTATAAGCTGAACTTTAATTACAGGGTTCTCAATATTTGTTAAAGCATATAAACAATTAGATAGTAAGTTTATAACAACTTGCTCTATTTGTTTTTTATCTGCATAAACAAATATATTTTCAGTAGTGTTAAATTCTAATAAAATACTTTTTAATTTCAATTCTTGTTCAAATAATTGAAATGTGTTTTGCATTACTTTAGTTAAATTAAAATTTTCTTTTACCGGAAGCGGTAATTCAGCTAATTTTCTATAAGTATCAACAAATGTAGTTAGATGATGTGATCGTTTTTTTATTATTTGCAATCCTTGAGATAATTCTAACATAGTTTCATCATCTTTCTCATCCTCTTGTAAAAGAGAATCTAAATTTTCAGCTAAACTACTAATAGGAGTAATAGTATTAATAATTTCATGAGACATTACATTCATTAACTTATACCACGCTTCTTTTTCTTTCTTGTCTATTAATTGTTGAATAGTTTCTAAAGAAAGAATTAAATATTCATATTCATTTGTTTGTGTTACAGATGTTTTTAAGAAAAAATTTTCTTCAGTATCGTTTACATCTATACTAACAGTATGTTTTAAAGCATTCCATTTTAAAATGAACTCTAAAAGATTCCCAATTTTATTTTTTAATAAGGTCCAATTATAAAACTTAGGAATTTTTAAGAAATCAGTAAAAGCTTTATTAATTTGAAAAACTTCAATTTTTTGATTAACATCTTTCCTTAATATTAAAACTCCAATACTTAAACTCTCTATAATGTTTGTAAGAATTAAGGCTTCAGAAGTATTTAAAAGATTTTGTTTTCTATGTTTTTCTAATAATAATGAAGTTTTGTTATGTAATGAGTTTTCTCTTTTTTTTGATGAAATTGTGTTTGAATAATCATTATGTAACAAACAATCAATAGATTTTTCGATATCAGCAAAAAGTTTTTTTAAATAATCAAAAAATAAATAAAGTTGAAACAAAAATAATAATGAAAACCCAATAACATTAACAGAATAACCTTTAATATAAGTAAAGAAAATTAAAACACCATTAAATATTAATAATAGAATTCTAATAAGTATTTGAATAAATTGAGTTTTTCCCATTTATAATTGATATTTTTCTAATCGTCTATATAACGCAGCTCGGGTTAAACCTAAATCTTTTGCAGCTCTTGATATATTACCTTGATGTTTCTGCAAGGCTTGTTCAATTAATAATTTTTCAGTTTCTTCTAAATTTAAACTAGCAGACATTGAAGCTTCTAATTTTTTAGTAGAAAAGTGCAAATCTTCCGTTTGAATTTGAGTATTATCAGTTATAATTACTGCACGTTCAATTATGTGTTCTATTTCTCTAATATTACCAGGCCAATGATACTTTTTTAATCCATTGAGAGCTTGTTTATTAAAACCATCTATTTTTTTTCGATATTTCTGATTCAACTTATTTAAGAAATGATTAGCTAACAATTCAACATCACCAATTCGATCTCTAAGTGGAGGCAAGTTAAGTTCAATGGTATTTATTCTAAATAATAAATCTTGACGAAAGGTTTGTTCATCAACCATTTCATGAACATTTGCGTTTGTAGCACAAATAATACGCACATCTATTGCACGCTCATTTCCTTCACCCAATCGAGTTACTTTCCGATTTTGAACAACGGTTAATAATTTCGATTGTAAGTGGAGTGGAAGATTACCTATTTCATCTAAGAATATAGTTCCACCTTTTGCTAATTCAAATCGTCCAATAGTATCTTTATGAGCATCTGTAAAAGCACCTTTTACATAACCAAATAACTCACTTTCAAATAAGTTTTCATTTAAAGAACCTAAATCAACATGAATAAAAGGAGCGTTTTTACGTTCTGATTTTAAGTGTATTTCTTTGGCAAAGACATATTTCCCAGTTCCGTTTTCACCTAAAATTAAAATATTAGCATCAGTAGGAGCAACTTTATTAGCCAAACCAATTGCAGATTGCATTGCTGATGAACTACCTATAATATGTTCTGTTTTATTATGAAATTCTTTATAGTTTAACTTTTGAACAGTTTCTAACTGTGTGTTTTTTCGTTTAGACCTAGCTAGTTCTACACCAGCATTTACAATTCCATATAATTTCTCAGTATTCCAAGGCTTTAAAATAAAATCTGTAGCTCCTTTTTTTATAGCGTCAACAGCTAAATTTACGCTACCAAAAGCAGTCATTAAGATAACAGTAGTTTCTGGACTAATTTCTTTTATATGATTTAACCAATATAAACCTTCTTTACCATCTTCATAACCAATACGATAATTCATATCTAACAAAACAACATCTATAGTTGTTGTAGTTAAATGATTACTTATTTTTTTAGGATTATTAGCTGTTATTATTCCAGTAAAATATTTTTTTAAACTTATTCTAGCAGAAAATAAAATATCATCATCATCATCAACTATTAATATGGTTGCTTCCTTTTTTCTCATACTACATAGTTAGTCAATTGTTTGAATATGAACAAAAAAATGTTCGCTTTCGAACATGGTAAAAAATATATACAAGTGTAGGTTGTTGATTATTAGTGTTTTGTGTATTTGTTTTCTGTTGGCATATTTATGGAATTAACTATGCCAAACGAAGACAAATTATAATGGATAAGCAGCTACAAACAAAGAATAAAACAACTAAAAAAATGTTATTATGGGGAATTCCAATTGTGTTATTATTTATTTTTACTCTAATGAATTTAACTCGTAAAAAACAAGTTAATCTTAAAAAAGACAATTTAAGTATTAGAAAAATTTCACTAGGTAATTTTGAAGATGTTGTTTTATTTAATAGTACTGTAACACCTAAAACATCTGTTTTAGTAAATGTAATTCAAGGAGGTTCAGTTTCTGAAATTTTTGTTGAAAGTGGACAGATGATAAAAAAAGGGACACCTTTATTAAAAGTTTACAACCCTAATGCTGAGTTAAATTATTTAACTCAAGAGACTGCTATTGTTGAACAAATTAATAATTTAAGAAATATTAGAGTAAATATAAAGAATCAACAATTAAACTTAGATCAACAATTATTAAGAATCGGAAATGATTTTAGAAGTGCAAAACGTCAATATAAATTAGATTCAACACTGTATTTTAAAGAAGTAGTTGCTAAGAATGATTATCAAAAATCTAATCAAGAATACACATTTCAAAAAGAAAGAAATGGAGTTATTAAAAGAAGCGTTTCTGAAGAGAAAAAGAATAGAGGTGTGCAATTATCTAGAATAGATATTTCTATTAATAACATGCAAAAAAGTTTAGAATTACTACGTAAAAACAAAGAGAATTTTGTTGTAAAAGCACCTGTTAATGGTTTATTATCATCATTTAATCCAATTTTAGGACAAAATTATAATCAAGGACAGTCAATAGGGAAGGTGGATGTTTTAGATGGATATAAATTAAAAGCAAGAGTAGATGAATACTACATTTCTAAACTAAAGAAAGATATTAATGGAAGCGTTAGTATAAATGCTAAAAATCATGATATTGTATTATCAAAAGTTTTGTCAGAGGTTGTAAATGGGCAATTTGAAGTGGAACTTGTTTTTAAAAATGACACACTTCCTAAAAGTATTAAAAGAGGAATGTCTTTAAAAACAAAAGTTTTTCTATCTAACAACAGTAAAGCTTTGTTAATACCAAAAGGTCAGTTTTATCAAAGCACAAATGGAGCATGGGTTTTTGTATTAAATACTGAAAACAAAGCAGTAAAACGTACTATTAAAATAGGTAGAGAAAACCCTTTTTATTATGAAGTTTTAGAAGGTTTAAAAGAAGGCGATAAAGTAATAACATCTAGTTATGATGATTTTAAGAATGTAGAAGAAATAAATATTGAATGAGTAAAAAGTTTCAAAGCAAAAGAGTATCAAAGTAGCAAAGCTAATGTTAGTTCGAGTAATTTTTCTGACGTAGTAGGAAAAATTGTATCGAGAATAATTATAAAAACAAAATTTAAAAATATATAAAATGATAAAAATAACAGATTTAGTAAAGGTTTACCGAACGGAAGAAGTAGAAACAACTGCATTAAATAAATTAAGTTTAGAAGTAAAAGAAGGTGAATTTGTATCTATCATGGGAGCATCAGGTTGTGGGAAATCTACTTTATTAAATATTATTGGGCTATTAGATGCTCCAAATAATGGAAGTTATCTTTTTGACGGAACAGAAGTTGCAAGGTTTAATGAAAAGCAACGCGCTGGCTTACGAAAGGCAAACATTGGTTTTGTTTTTCAAAATTTTAACTTAATTGATGAATTAACAGTTTATGAAAATGTTGAGTTGCCTTTAATTTATAATAAAATAAAAGCTTCAGAAAGAAAAGAGCGTGTTAATGAGATTTTAGAAAGAATTGGTATAGCACACAGAGCAAAACATTTTCCATTACAATTATCTGGAGGTCAACAACAGCGAGTTGCTGTAGCTAGAGCTTTGGTAACAAATCCAAAATTAATTTTAGCAGATGAGCCAACTGGAAATTTAGATAGTAAAAGTGGTAATGATGTAATGGAATTATTAACTGAACTACATGCAACAGGTGCTACTATTGTAATGGTAACTCATTCCTCTTATGATGCTCAATTTTCATCTAGAGTTATTACATTAAAAGATGGAGAGATAATTTCTGAAAAAACAAATGAACATAAGGTAGATGTTTTAGTTAAATAAATATTCACGTAAAATACTAGAACAAATGTTACAAATATGGTTTAAAATATTTTTTAGAAATCAGCAAAAAAACTGGTTAAATGCATTAATTAATATTAGTGGTTTAACACTTGGTTTGGCTGGATTACTTATTGTGTTGTTATACTTAAATGAAGAGCAAAGTTATAATCAATGGAATCCTAATAAAGAAGAGATTTATAGAGTAAATTTAAAGCAGGCAAAATCGAAAGAAGTTTGGTTTACAGTAAATGCAGGGATGTACCTTACATACCCAAAAGAATTACCAGAAGTAACTGAAGCTTTAATGGTGCAACCATTTTATAGAAGTAGGGTAGTACAGTTTAATGATACTTTTGAATTTACAGACAAAGTAACAATAACAGATCCTCAGTTTTTTAATTTTTTTCCTTTTGAAATTATTGATGGTTCTACTCAAAAATTTACTGAAACAAGAGCACATATTGGATTATCTAAATTATATGCTGAGCGTATATTTAAAGGAGAAAGGGCAGTAGGAAATTCAGTAAAAATAGGAACTAAAAATTATATTGTTGCTTGTGTATATAACATTCCTAAAAACTCACATCAAGAACCAGATTTGTTAATTCAGTTTGATGAAGATTTTGAGGTTCATTGGGGAAATCATAATAACGAACTATTTTGCAAAGTTACTAAAGGAACTAATTTGGCTGATTTAAAACAAAAAATGAACCAAATAATTATAAATAAAGCTTTTAAACCTACGGCAGAAGAAAATGGAATTACAGTAGAAGAGTTTGATAAACGTTATGGTGTACCAACTGTTTTGTTAGATAAATTAGATAGGTTGTATTTACATAGCAAAGCAAAAAGAGCTGGCCCTAGTGGTACAGGTAATTATCAACTATTAATGGTTTTATTAGGTTTATCTATACTATTAATTGTTATTTCTTGTGTAAATTTTATTAATTTATCTGTAGCTTCAGCTACTCAAAGATCAAAAGAGGTTGGAGTTAAAAAGACACTTGGTCTATCAAAAAGACAATTATTATTACAATATATATTTGAAGTCGTTTTTCAAGGTATTATCTCATTTATTTTAGCATTAATAATTGTCGAATTAACATTACCTTTTTTTAATGATTTTGTACAAAAAGACATTTCTATATTAAATGTTAGTTCATTATCTACTTTATTTATAACAGCTATTTTAATATCAATTTTTATAGGAAGTATTCCTGCTTTGTATTTATCAAATTTTAAAGCAATAGAAGTTTTAAAAGGGAGTATTTCAAAAAGTAAAAAAGGAAATTTAGCAAGAAATATAATGTTAGGACTTCAGTTTTTAATATCAGGTTTTTTTATAATTAGTATGTTAATTGTAGGAAATCAAATTAATTATATGATGCAAAAAGAACTTGGTTTTGATAAAGAACAGGTTTTATCAGTAAAGGTTTACAATTTAGAAAACAAATACAAAAAATACGAATTAACAAAAGATGTATTATCAAAAAATAAAAACATTTTAGCAGTTAGTTCAAGTATGTTTGTTCCAGGAGATGGTTGGGTTAGTGGTACTTCTTTAAATCATAAAATTAATGATATAGATTTTAATTCAGCATCTAATACAGTAGATTATAATTACATAAATTTTGCGAAAATTAAAATTTTAAAAGGACGTAATTTTTCAGAGGATATTGCATCAGATACTATTAGTAAAATTATAATTAATGAAAGTGCAGCTAAAAAATTAGGAATATATAATGACCCAATAGGTCAGATACTTAATTTAGGTTGGCAAGAAGATAATATGCCAGGACTTGAAGTTATAGGAATGACAAAAGATTATCATTTTGATGGTTTTGATACTAAAATTGCTCCAATGTTTTTTGTTCTTTGGGATAATTTTGATTTTACCAAAAGTTGGATGTCGAGTATTCAGTTTAAAATTAAACCAGAGAATATAGATCAAACAATTGTTGATATTGAAGAGTTTTGGAAGCAAAATGTTGATGCAAAATTCCCATTTACGTATGAGTTTTTAGATCAGAAATTTGCTGAAACTTATGATAAATATCAAAAGCAGCAAACAATGTTTTTAATACTATCTGTATTCGTAATTTTAATTTCACTTCTTGGGTTATTTGCTTTAGCTACACTAACAATTCAACAACGATTAAAAGAAGTTGCGATTAGAAAAACATTAGGAGCATCAGTAAAAGAGATAATGTTTCAGTTATTAAAAAGCTTTTTAAATGTTGTACTTATCTCTTCAGTAATATTAATTCCTATAGCTTATTATTTTATGCAAAACTGGCTAAACAATTTTGTGTACAGAATAGAAATGCCAATACTGCCATTTATTATAACACCAATTATTTTAATTGGTTTAGTTTTTATAGTAGTTGGTTTAAAAGCATATAAGGCCACCAAAATTGATTTAATAAAATATTTAAAATTCGAATAAATATGTTACAAACATGGTTTAAAATATTTTTTAGAAACAGTCTAAAAAACTGGTTAAATTTAGTTGTTAATATATTAGGTTTAACAGTGGGCTTTGCAGGACTATTATTAGTTTTATTATACTTTAATGATGAGCAAAGTTATAATACAAATAATATAAATTCTAATGAAATTTATAGAGCAATACATAAAATGTCTAATGGTGATGTTTGGGATAGTAGTTCTATTATAGAAGGCGCAAAATATAAAGAAGATATACCCGAAATACGTGATTTTTATTTAAGTAATATATATTTAAGTAGTTCAGTTGTTAAAGTTGAAGGAAAGCAATTATTTATAGATAAGATATTAAAAGGGAGTTCTAATTTCTTTAATTTTTTTCCTTTTGAAATTATTAAAGGAAATATAGAAAGTTTTAAAAAAGGAAGAAATAATATAGCAATATCTGAGAAAGAAGCTGAAAAATTATTTGGTAAAAAATCAGCCATTGGTAAAACCATTGAATTTCAAAATAGATCCTTTATTATAACTACTGTTTATGAAATAATAGGAAAGCACTATTTTATGCCAAAAATGGTTACCCAATATAGAAAAGAACAGGAAGGAAGTTGGGGAAGTTTTTCTAAAACATTATTTATAAAAACAAATAAAAGAGCTGTTTTAGAGGATATAAATAGAAAAGCAAATGATGTTTGGTATAAAAATGCTACTGTACCACAGGCAAAAAATGAGGGACTTACTCCTGAAAAGTTTATGGAGAAATATGGAACAACTGTTGTTTTTGAACCATTAAAAGATATTCGGCTAAAAACAATTGGAAATCAAGCTGGTCCAGAAGGAAAAGGAAATTATCAATTAATTCTTATAATGTTGTCTTTATCAATATTACTAATTATTATTTCTTGTGTAAATTTCATTAATTTATCTATTGCTTCAGCAACACAAAGAGCAAAGGAAGTAGGGGTAAATAAAACATTAGGGGTTTCTAAGTTACTTCTAATACAACAACATATTTTAGAAGTCGTTTTTCAAGGAATTATAGCTTTTCTTTTATCGTTATTATTGGTAGAACTTGTTTTACCTTCTTTTAATAGTTTTATGAATAAGGAAATTTCTATATTTAATTTTGAACTACTTTTAAAGGTTGCAACTTTAGCTTTATTTATTTCAATTATTATTGGTGTTATTCCTGCGATATATCTTTCTAAATTTAAAGCAGTAGAAGTATTAAAAGGAAATATATCTAGAAGTAAACAAGGTGTTTTAGCAAGAAACATTATGTTAGGTTTTCAATTTTTAATTTCTGGTTTTTTTCTTACAGCATCTTTAATAATATATAATCAAGTAGATTATATGATGAATAAAGATCTTGGTTTTAATGGAAACCAAGTAGTTGTGGTTTCGATGAATGAATATAAAGGTGCATATAAAAAATATTTAGTAGCGAAACAAGAATTAATAAAACATCCTAATATTGATGTTGTTACTAGTAATTCTTTTATAATAGGGGGTGGTAGCTCTAATTTAACAGATGTAGAATATAATGATATCTCTGTAAAAACATATGCGAATGCAGTAGATTTTGATTATCTACAAACAATGAATATAAAACTATTAAAGGGGCGTTTTTTTAATGAAAATAGAGCATCAGATACTATAAATAGCGTTATTATAAATGAAACTTTAGCGAAAGAGTTCAATATTTATGATGATCCAATAGGTAAAAAAATAAAACCTGGTTTTAATGATGAAAATAATGTACCTAAAATTTTAACCGTAGTCGGTATGGTAAAAGATTCTCATACAAATGGTTTTGATAGTAAAATCGTACCAACAATAATAATACATTGGAGTACATTTGGTTGGATGAAACAAAACTTTTGGTGGATGCAATTTAAAATTAAGCCTAATAATGTACAAGAAACTTTAAAGTATATAGAAAATTATTGGAAAAAGAATATAGAGCAGGGATATCCTTTTAATGCACAGTTTTTAAATAAACGTTTTGCAATAACTTATGTGAAATATGAAAAACAGAAAACTTTGTTTTTAATTTTAACTACAATTGTAATTATCATTTCTTTGCTAGGTTTATTTGCTTTGGCAACATTAACAATTCAACAACGATTAAAAGAAGTTGCTATTAGAAAAACATTAGGGGCATCAGTAAAAGAGATAATGTTTCAGTTATTAAAAAGCTTTTTAAATGTTGTACTTATTTCTTCAGTAATATTAATTCCTATAGCTTATTATTTTATGACAAATTGGTTAAATAATTTTGCGTACAGAATAGATATGCCAATATTTCCATTTGTTATAACACCAATTATTTTAATTATTTTAGTCTTTGTGGTCGTTGGTTTAAAAGCATATAGAGCAACTAAAATAGATTTAATAAAATATTTAAAATTTGAATAAATTATAAAAACAGTCACAGACTAAAAATTATGGAGTCTTTTGTATAATAAATACCTATTCAAAACTAATTATTAAAAATAAAAATCATGAAATTTAAATTATTTACTTTTTTAATATTCTTATTATTTATAAATAATAGTATAAATGCACAAGAAACAATAAAACTAAATCAAAATTTTAATAAAATAATTGTAAGTCCACATATAGAAACAATTTTTAAAAAAGGAACTGAGTCTAGCATTAAAATTGAAGACATAAATGTTTCTAAAGAAAAGTTTAAGTATGAAATAGTGAACGGAACATTACAAATATATTTAGAAGGAGCTAAAACTTACACAAA
Source organism: Tenacibaculum ovolyticum DSM 18103 (assembly GCF_000430545.1). Taxonomy (GTDB): domain Bacteria; phylum Bacteroidota; class Bacteroidia; order Flavobacteriales; family Flavobacteriaceae; genus Polaribacter; species Polaribacter ovolyticus. The sequence goes on along the minus strand of NZ_KE387163.1, from coordinate 267,214 downwards.
AAATAAGAAGATGGTTAACAGCTATTCTAGAAGAAAAGTACCTTTATATAAAGGTAGAGTTGTTAAACTAATTATTACTTATTTAGATGTTAAAACGTTTTCTTTAAGAGGAGAAGAAAAAATAACATTTCAGAGTCCGTTAATACAAGAAGAATGTAAATTACGTATTTATGGTAAATCAGAAGTTACTGTAAATAAAATTGATGTAGATAAACTTAATGTAACTATTTATGGAGATAGTTTTTTAAATATAGAAAAAGGAACCGTTAACAAACAAAAGGTAACAGCTTATGGTGCGAGTAAAATAATGGCTTTAGATGTTTTATCAAAAGAAACTAAAATAACAGCCTACGGAGATGGAACTTTTCAATTTAATGTATCTAAAAGAATAAAAGTAACCTCATATGGTGAATCAACAATAAATTATAAAGGTAGTGCTGAATTGAAAAAAGGAATTATTATAGGTGAATCAATAATTAATAATATAAATTAATTATTGATTGAAGTTTTATTATAAGAAGCTTATGCAACAGTGTTGTGTAAGCTTTTTTTTTATGCTTAAAAAAAAGAAATATTAACTGTTATTAAAGTGAAGATTCATTTAAATTGCAGGTTTTTTAAATTAGTTTTATGAATAATGTTTGCGGGTTAGATTTTGGAACTTCTAATACTATTAGTACAATTTATAAAGACGGAAAAGACTTAATGGTTCCGTTAGAGGAAAATAACAAATCATTACCAAGTTGTGTTTTTTTTCCTTTTAATGAAATAGAAAACCCTATTTATGGAAATGTAGCAACGAATACTTACATAAATAATGGTTATGGTAGGTATATGAAGAGCTTTAAAAGAATCTTAGGAACTACTTTTTTTGAACAAAGAACAGTTTTGAGACCTGGATACAATATTTCTTTTCAAGATATTATTATTAATTATATAAAGTATGTAAAGAGTAAAACCGAAAAATTTACAGACAAAGAAACAGATTATGTCGTAATAGGAAAACCTGTACGTCTTTCAGAAAACACTAATGGTGCTAATTCAGGAATAGCACAATTAGAGGGTATTCTAAAAAAAGTAGGCTATAAAAATTATTCTTTTCTAGAAGAACCAATTGCTGCAGCTTATTATCATAAAAAAAGTTTAAAAGATAAATCGCTAGCTATTGTGGCAGATTTAGGAGGAGGAACTTGTGATTTTACAATTGTAGAGGTTAATAAAGGAGAGAGTGAGTTAAATATTTTATCAACATCAGGTATTTCTTTGGGAGGTACAGATCTCGATAGTCAATTTGCTTTAAAAGCATTTTTTCCAGAATTAGGTTATAATACTATTGATAAATTTAAAGGGATAACACTACCAAGTACGCCTTATAGAGATGCTGCTGATTGGAATAAAATAACAACATCATTATACTCAAAAAAAACAGAAATGTTAGTGAGAAAAATGGTAGCCAATTCAAAATATCCAGAAAAAATTATTCAGTTTCAAAAATTAATAAATGAAAAGAATGCACATTCATTATTAAGTGAAATTGAAGATACAAAGATTAAGTTGTCAGAAAAAGAATTATTATATTTTAATAGTAGTTTTATACCTAATACAGTTGATTTAAGTATTACTAAAAATATTTTAGAAGGTTCGATAGAAAATAGTGTAGATAAAATTCTTAATACAGCTAGTGAATGTTGCAAGCAAGCTGGAGTTAATAAAACAGGCATTGATTACCTTATTTTAACAGGAGGAACTAGTAAAATGCCATTGATAAAAGAGTTATTTAAAAAAACTTTTTCTAATGCAATGTTAATTGAAAATAATGCGATGGATTCTGTAGCTTTAGGTTTATTGGAAAAAGCTAAAAAAGATATTCTTTAAATTTTTATTTTTTTAAATTGAACCTTTAAATTTTCTGGCTGCACTGTAAAAGCAAAATTTTCTTTGACTTCTGAAGGAGAAACTGCAAGATTTATATCAAATTGTTTACAAATACTAGATATTACAGTTGTCATTTCAATCATAGATAAATGCATACCAGGGCAAAGCCTAGCACCACCTCCAAAAGCTTTTATTGTTTTTGGTTTATGATTTAGATAAGGACATTCTGATTTTATCCAACGCTTTGGTGCAAATTCTGTAGGATCAGAGAAATTATCTTCTTGCATAGAAGCAAAGCTATTCTGTAGAATAATACTAGTATCTTTAGGAATCGATAAATTATTTAAAACTACATCTTCATTTGCTTGAAAAAATAATATTGGAGTAGTGGGTTTTAATCTTATCGCTTCTTGTATAGCTGCATTGGTATATTTTAAATAATTTAATTGTTCATAATTTTCTGGAATGCTACCTTTAAAAGTAAGGTTAGATTCATTTCTTATTTCTTGAACAATTTTTGGGTTTTGGGCTAAATAATAAAGTGTCCAAGATAAGGTATTTGAAGTAGTATCTTCACCAGCTAATAGCATGGCAATAACATTTCCATACAAAGTTTTTTCATCAAAAACACTATCTTCTTTTTCACTTTCAACTAATAAAGCTTCTAAAAAATTAGAAGGATTGTTTCGTAATTCTTCATTTTCTTCCAATCTATATTTTGCATCTCTAATAAATTGATGAATAATATTTTCTATAACTTTTAATGATTTTTTTAATTGCTTATCTTTAGCTTTAGGAAATATCCGCCACAAAGGAAAAGGAGCTGTAATTCGGTCATTAATCATTGGAAATATAATTTCTAAATGATTTTGAAAACTATCTTCTTTATTTTGAATTGTATTTAGTTTATAACCAAATGCTATTTCTGTAGTAACATCAATGGTAAAAGCAATAAAATCTTCTATAATATTAACAGTGTCTTTAGAGGAGCTATATTTTTGAATTTTAGATATAAGATTTTCTGTTTTATTTTGAATTATAGGGTAGTAGCCTTTTACTTTTTTTACATTTAAAGCTTCTGTTACAGGTTTACGTTGTTTTTTCCAATGTTCTCCTTCAGCATTAAAAACAGTGTGAAAACCCATTTCAACAAACACCTCGTTAATTTTTGAAAGTCTTCTAAACTTCTCAGGTCTTTGACGTAAAACAGCTGTGTTAAAATCGGAATCAGCAGATACTAAAACTTTTAAAGGGCCTAATTTTATGGTATATAGTTCACCAAACTGTTTAGCCCAATCTTCTAAAATTCGATGCTTATCTTTCTTTTTGAAGTCTTTTAAATTACCAAGAATAAAACTACCTTTTGGTGTTTTTAAATCATTTAAAGTACGAGGAAGAGTATTTATTTTGGTCATATTTTATTTGTAATAAGGTACAAGATAGCGCAAAGTTTTAAATATAAAGCAAAACAAAGAAGACACATTATTACAACGTGCCTTCTTATTTTTTTTAATCTACCCCTTCAAAAATAGATTAATAGTATTATGTACTGCAAATATACGATGAAATAAATAACTTTTTTATAAACATTTGTTAATAAAACTCTAAAATTTACTTTTTTTCTATCTATAAACACCCTTACTTTTTCTTAGCTAAGCTTAAATTTTAAGTAATTTATCTTATTATACCATGTAATTAGTTGTTAGACATAATGTTACCTGTATTACATAACTTATTGACTTATTTTTAGACCTAAAATAACAAATACAATTCCAAGATAAGCATGTATAGTTATTTCTTCGCCTAGTATAAAAAATGATAAAAAATATCCAAACACAGGAGCTAAAAACAATCATTTGCTAGCTTTTACCGTATCTTTCTTTAATAAACTAAACCAAATATTATTGGCGAAGATTGAGATTATAACAATTAACCAAACTAAGGATACATAAAAATTAATATCATAGAGAATAATTTGAGATTTATAATAATATGCGATTGGAAGTAAAAATAGACCGCCAATAAAAGTTTGATAACCATTAATTGTTAAATCAGATAATTTTAAATCAATTTTTTTATAATATACACTTCCTAAAGAATAAGAAATCATTCCTGAAATTAATAAAAAGATACCCCAAAAATTTGATTTTGATTCTACTATTGTTGGTATTGTGGCTATAAATAAGCCTATAAAGCAAATTGAAAAGCCTATTTTTTCACTAAATGAAATTTTTCTTTTAAGAAAATAACTGGTAAATAAAGTAATCAAAATTGGATTTATAGCTATAAATAAGTTTAACAACCCAGCAGATACAGTTATAATAGCTGTAAAAAGACAGCCTAAGTAAATACTAATATTAAGCAAACCAAAAATTGATATTTGATACCAATCTTTTTTTTGAGGTGTTTTTTCTTTCAGTATAAATGATGATATAGTAATCATTATTAATCCAGAAATAAGAAACCTAATAACAGCTAAAACCAATGGTTCAGCTGATAAAACACCAATTTTCATTGCAATAGCTGCTGTTGCCCAAAGAAATGAAAATAATATTCCAGTACCGCTTTTATTTTTCATTGCATTTTAAATTACTTGCTTAGGTCAAATATATTAAAATTTACTTGCTTTTAGCAAGTAAATTTTAATATATTTGGTTTATGGAAATAAATGATATAAATAAAATAATAGATTTTAATAAAAGATATACTAGATTGATAGGTATGCTACAAACTAGTTTTCTAGACAGTAATTATTCATTTACGGAAGCTCATATTTTAAGTGAATTGTCTTTTCATCATAATTCATCTGCAACTGTTATAAATGAACAATTGAATTTAGATGAAGGATATTTAAGTCGTGTTGTAAAAAAATTAAAAAATGAATCGTTAATCACCAAAACACAATCTTCCCAGGATAAAAGAATATATTTATTAAGTCTAACAGAAAAAGGAGAAAAAGTATATAAAAAATTAAATAAACTCTCTGCAGAATTAGTATTATCAAGTACTGAACATTTAGACGAAATAGAGAGGAAGGAATTAGCTAACTTATTAGAAAGAGTAAAAGACTTAATTTTAAAATAAAAAGCAGTTTTTAAGTATTTCAAAACTGCTTTTTAAATATTTATTCACTCTCAAGCTATTTACGAGCATTTACAAAAAATTATAATCTAGATTTTTTTATTTCTTCTTTCTCTAAATGTACCTGCAAATAGAAGTCCTCCAATTATACCCATTAGTATAAAAGCTACTTGTTCAAATAAGTTTACAGAGCCTGCAATCGAAGAGTTTAATAATGAATTACTTAATCCCATAAATGATTTACTTCCAGGCACAAGCATTATAATACCTTGCGTTAAGTATACTGTTTTTGGTGTTTTAGAAATTCTACCAAATAAACGACTTATTCCAACCACAGCCAAGGTTCCTACAAAAGTACTCACTAATATTCCATACCCTGATAATAAAACAGTCATAAAAAAAGCCAAAGCCCCTGTTAATACACCAAAAAAGATATCTTTCTTTCGTACTTGAAATATAGGTAAAAGAGAAATTGAAAGTAGTGGTACTGCGCAAAATATAGCCCATTTTGGAGTTTCAGAAGTATGATAAGTTAAATCGATATCAATGAAAGATGTCATTAAGCCTAAACCAAGTAATACACCAAAAAACTGTTTAAATAATAAGAGAATTGAGTCTAAAAGCTTTGCTCCTCCAGAAACTAAATTTTTAGAAGTTATTTCTTCTAAAGCAGTAGTAATTGCTAATCCTGGAATAAAAATAATGATAGAAGCTAATATGGTTAAGCCTAAATTAAGTTCTGGAAAAACTAAAGTTAAAAGACAACTTATAATGGTTGCAATTAAAGCACTGAAGGATTCGAATATATTTTCTATATATTTTGATTTTGTAGCTAAATATACTAGAAGGTATATGAATGCTCCTAAAAATAAAGAAACTGCAAAAGACACCCAATTTGAGCCTATTAATAGGCTAAAACTACCAGCCGCAAAAGCATAGGAAAAAGTTAAAAATATATGATTTACCTCTTTAGTTTTAGAATGAATAATATTTAATTCATTAGTTATTGAATCGTTATCAATTTCAGAATTAATTACTTTATTAGTGAGTTCTGCAATTTTAGCAAATGCTCCTAAGTTTAGCTGACCAGGAGGGATGCATTCAATATAGTTATAAGATTTTTCATCTTCGTAAAAAACATAACTTATCCATGTAGGAAAATCCATGAAGCTACCTACAATTCCTTTAGTTTTTGCAACTTCGGTTAAATAAGATTGAATTTTATATGAAGGTATACCATATATATGAAGAGCTTTTCCTAGTTCAACTATAAATTGATATTTTTTTGGAATTTTCATTTATAAGTAATTTTATTTTTCAAATATAAAAACAAAAAAAAAGGACTTTTAAAAAAAGCCCTTTTAAATATATAATTTAAAGCTGAAAATTATTTGTTTTCAACCCATTTACGAGCATTTACAAAGGCTTCTAACCAAGGAGAAACTTCATCTTTTCTTCCATTAGGATAATCTGCCCAGTTCCATTGAAAAGTAGAACGTTCAATATGTGGCATTGTAACTAAATGTCGTCCAGTTGTATCACACATCATTGCAGTGTTAAAATCTGAACCGTTTGGATTATTAGGATATCCTTCATAACCGTATTTAGCAACAATACTATAATTACTTTCAGATTCAGGTAAGTTAAATTTACCTTCACCATGAGAAATCCACACTCCTAATTCCGTTCCTGCTAAAGAAGATAACATTATAGAGTTATTTTCTTGAATCTTAACAGAAGTAAAAGAACTTTCGTGTTTTTGAGAATCATTATGAACTAATTTACCATGAACTTTATGATCAGGATTAATTAAATCTAACTCCATCCATAATTGTGCACCATTACATATACCTACAGACAAAGTATCTTCTCTTTTAAAGAAATTATTTAAAGCAGTATTCGCTTTTTCATTGTATTTAAATGCTCCTGCCCAACCTTTTGCCGAACCTAAAACATCTGAATTAGAAAAACCACCTACAGCTCCAATAAATTGAATATCTTCTAAAGTTTCACGACCAGAAATTAAATCAGTCATATGAACATCTTTTACATCAAAACCAGCTAAAAACATTGCATTAGCCATTTCACGTTCAGAGTTAGAACCTTTTTCACGAATAATTGCTGCTTTCGGACGCTTTCCTTCATTTGAATTTACAGGTAATTTACCAGTAAAGTGAGTAGGGAAGGTGTATTTTAAAGGTTGATTTTTATAATTATCAAAACGATCTTTAGCTAAGTTATTAGCTGTTTGTTTTTGATCTAATAGATAAGAAGTTTTATACCAAACATCTCTCGTTTCGGTTATATCAAAAGAGAAAGTATCTTCGTTGTTTTTAATACTTACGGTTCCTGTATTATTTGCAGTACCAATATTAAAGAATTCAATTTTATTTTCTGATAAAATAGTTTCAACTGAAGCATCTGCTTGAAAAACAATTCCTGCGTTTTCAGCAAATAATACTTTTATAGAATCTTCTTCTTGTAAAGATGTAATATTTAAATCTGCTCCTAAATTAACATCAGCAAAACACATTTCTAATAAAGATGTAATTAAACCACCTGAAGCAACATCATGCCCAGCTGTAATTTTATCATCTTTAATTAATTGTTGAATTGTATTAAAAGTCTTTTTAACAAAAGCAGTATCTTTTACATCAGGAGTTTCGTTTCCAATTGTATTTAAAACTTGGTGAAAAGAACTTCCTCCTAATTTAAAGTTGTCTTGAGAAATATTAATATAATAGATATTTCCTCCATCAACTTTTAAAAGAGGCTCAACTACCTTACTAATTTCATTACAGTTTCCTGCTGCAGAAATAATAACGGTTCCTGGAGCAATTACTTCATCGTCAGCATATTTTTGCTTCATAGATAAAGAATCTTTTCCGGTTGGAACATTGATTCCTAAACCTATAGAGAAGTCAGATACAGCTTTAACAGCTTTATATAAACGAGCATCTTCACCTTCATTTTTACAAGGCCACATCCAGTTAGCAGAGAGCGATACGCTCTTTAAGTTTTCTTTTAGTGGTGCCCAAATTAAATTTGTAAGAGATTCTGTAATTGCATTCCTACTTCCTGCAGCAGGATCAATTAAACCTGAAATAGGAGCGTGCCCGATTGAAGTTGCTACTCCTTCTTTTCCATTATAATCTAACGCCATTACACCAACGTTATTTAAAGGAATTTGTAATGGACCAACACATTGTTGTTTGGCAACTTTACCACCAACACATCTGTCTACTTTATTTGTTAACCAATCTTTACAAGCAACAGCTTCTAATTGTAAAACTTGCGTTAAATAGTTATTAAAGTTCTTAACTTTATATCTAGAATTTTTATAGTTTCTTTTTACAGTTTTATCTGTTAAAATAGTTTTAGGAGAAGAACCAAACATGTCTTCTAATGCTAAATCCATTGGTTTTTCACCTGTTGATTCAGATTCAAAAGTAAAACGATCATCACCTGTAACTTCACCAACATTATATATTGGAGAACGTTCACGTTCTGCAATTTTTTGTAAAGTATCTATATGCTTTTCAGCAATAACTAATCCCATTCTTTCTTGAGATTCGTTACCAATAATTTCTTTTGCAGATAGGGTAGGGTCTCCAACAGGTAATTTATCTAAATTAATTTTACCTCCAGTATCTTCTACTAATTCAGATAAACAATTTAAATGCCCTCCAGCACCATGATCGTGAATAGAAACAATAAAATTTTCTTCACTTTCTACCATTCCACGAACTGCATTAGCAGCACGTTTTTGCATTTCTGGATTAGAACGTTGTACTGCATTTAATTCAATTCCTGAATCTAATGCACCTGTATCAGCAGATGAAACTGCTGCTCCACCCATTCCAATTCTGTAGTTTTCACCACCAAGAATTACAATTTTATCACCTTCTTTAGGAGTGTCTTTTAAAGCTTGTTCTGCTTTACCATAACCAATTCCACCAGCTTGCATAATAACCTTATCAAATCCTAATTTTCTAGGTTTAGATTCACTAGAAGAAGAATTTTCTTCATGTTCAAAAGTTAATACAGAACCTGTAATTAAAGGTTGTCCGAATTTATTTCCAAAATCTGAAGCTCCATTAGATGCTTTTATTAAAATATCCATTGGAGTTTGGTATAACCAATCTCTTGCTTCAAATTTGTTTTCCCAATACCTTGTATTCTTAACAGAATCAATAGAAGCTTCCAAACGAGAGTAAGAAGTCATATAAACAGCTGTTCCTGCTAAAGGTAAAGATCCTTTTCCACCAGCTAAACGATCTCTAATTTCACCTCCAGAACCAGTAGCAGCACCATTAAAAGGTTCTACAGTTGTAGGGAAGTTATGCGTTTCAGCTTTTAAAGAAATTACAGAATTAAAATCTGAAGTTTGATAAAAGTCTGGTTTATCTGCTGTTTTAGGAGCAAACTGTTCAACTTTTGGTCCTTTTATAAAAGCAACATTATCTTTATAAGCAGAAACAATATCATTAGGAAATTGTTTAGACGTTTCTTTTATCATTTTAAATAGGGAAGTAGGTTGTTCTTCTCCATCAATAACAAAAGTTCCATTAAATATTTTATGACGACAGTGTTCTGAGTTTACTTGGCTAAATCCAAATACTTCAGAATCTGTTAATTTTCTTCCAATTTTAGTTGCAACACTTTCTAAGTATGTTACTTCTTCATTACTTAAAGATAATCCTTCTTGTGTATTATATTCAGCAATATTATCTATTTCTAAAATAGATTCTGGTTGAATATCAATATTAAAAGAATCTTGATTTAAAGAATTAAATTTCTCAGAAATCATTGGGTCAAAATCAGAAAACTCTTCAGTAATTGCAGAGAATTCTTCAATTCTAATAATATCAGAGATACCCATGTTTTGAGTAATTTCTACAGCATTTGTACTCCAAGGAGTAATCATAGCAGCTCTAGGACCAACAAAAAAAGCATCTATTGATGCTTGTTCTATTTTAGGTTGATTGGCAAAAAGCCAAGTCAATTTAGAAGTTGTCTCTGTTGTTAATTCTTTTGTTGTTTGAACAGCGAATACTTTACTGTTTTTGTTTCCAAAGAAATGAATCATTTTTAGGGTTGTGTTTGCTTGTTGTTGTAAAAATGCAAATTTACTTTTTTTGCGCGAAATAATTGTATAAAAAAAGCAGCATTTTTTTGCTGCTTTTAATTCGTTAATTCCTGTTCTCGGGTAATCTATTTATTTCAATTTTACCTTTCTTTAAAGCTTTATAATTTTCGTAACAATTTAATACTGCTTCTATCATTTGTAAATCACTTGCTTTTTTTATGAAATACTCAGAGTAATCACAATCTGATAAAAGTTTATTTAATTCCTGTCTATCCATTTCAAGATATTCCATCATAACTTCTCTGTCAAATTTACCAGCTAACATTTTACGTAAATCATCTTCTTTTTTTAACTTTTTAAGTTTTTTAAGTTGCTTTGGTTTTTTACCAAAGAGATTATATACTAAATCAACAGGATTCAATAATTTAGCTATTGGAGATGATATTTTTTGAGGTCTACCAATTTCATAAGTTTGTGGTAACCCATTTATATGTATTCTTGTAAATCTATCTTTAGGAACTTGTTTAACATCTACTTCTAAAACACCAATAAGTTTTGTAGATTTAATAACAATTTCTTTAACCTCTTCTTCTTTTTCTACTAAAGATATTACTACTTCATTCCCTTTTAAAAGGTCGTTTGTAACTTTTAGTTTGATAGATGAGAAACCTAAAAAAGAAACTAAAATAGTATCGTTTGCTTTTGAGGTAAGCTCAAAAACACCTTTTTCATTAGTAATGGTACCTGTAACAGAATTTAGATTTAAAATATGTGCTGCACTTAAAGGTTTTTTGGTGTCAGCATGAACAACCTGACCTTTTAATTTTTGAGTTTGAGAGTACCCAGTTATTGATACTAATATAAATACGATAAGGAATAAATATGTTTTTTGCATAAAGCAAAAATAAGAATTATTGGGCTGAAACTAGTTAAGAAACTGTGAAATGAATAGCAGTAATTTTTCTAATGAAAAAACGATAAATATCTTCAAAAAAATATTTATCGTTTGTAAAATAATTTATTTAGGTCTTAAGAGGAATATTTAGCTATAAATTTCTTTAAAAGAGTACTTGTTGGTAGTTCGTAGGTAAATCAAGATTATTAATTATAGTTAGTTTTTACTACCATTCTTTTTTAATTATTAACTGATTTATATGTTCGTAATGATGATTACAATGCCATGCATAAATACCAATATTTTCTTTTAAACTAACTTTTTCAAGTCCATCCGGATGAATAAAAAACTTATTTAAATCATCATTTGTTAAGCCTTTTAAAAGATATACCCATTTAGCATGCAGCGCTTTTAATGAATTTAAAGAAAGGTTAATAGGGGCAGACTTAGAATCAAATAATTCTGCCCAACGATCTTCGTAATATGCTTTAATCACGGGAGTATCTTCAGTTAAAGTCCATTTAAAACGAGTGTATGAATTATGATGACTGTCTGCACAATGATGAACAACTTGTCTTATAGACCAGCCTTCCTTTCTGTAACAGATATCTAATTGTGCTTCAGATAAATTTTCAACCAAAGCTGTTAATTTGTCAGGAAAGCTATCTAAAACTTCAATCCATTTTAAAATATGAGTAGCTGTTATTTTAGCAGGAATATTAGGCTTACCAATCGGGAATTTTAAATGTTCCATTAAAATTATTCTTTTTTTGTTAATTTATTTAAAGCTCTTTTAGAGCTTCTGTTTTCAGGATTCACAGCTAATGCTTTTTTATAATAAGTTATAGCTTTTAATGTATCTTTCATTTTAGCATAAGCGTCGCCTGTGCTATCATAAGTATTCGAGCTTTTTGGGTACAATTCTATATTAATTTTAAACACACTAATTGCTTTCTTATATTCCTTTTTTGATAGATAGTTATACCCCAAACGATTTAAGTTGTTTTCTCTAATTACCGGATTTAAACTGTCGTTTTGTTTAATAGTTTTATAACCGTTTAAAGCGGCTTTAAAATTATTTAAAGAAAGGTATTCACTAGGTGTTTTCTCTCCATCCTTTAACTTATTAAAAACATATAATTTATCTTTATGTTCACGTTTTTTAGCTAATTCAATATTATTTTTAAAAGTATTAAAAATTAACTTCTCATTTAATTCGCTAACATAAAAAGTGGTATCATTTATTTTTAAAGGCGTTAAGTTTTGGTTACGCCATGTTAGCAGTAGTTTATTGTCATTAAATTTAACGGTTATAACTTCATCAGCATTAAAAAAATAACGACCTGTGGCGCTTTTTATAAAATCATCTGAGTTTTTATTAGTTGAACAACTAATTATAAGTAAAATGATAGAAATAAATAGTAATTTAGTTTTCATTGTTTAGTTAGCTTTTTGTAAAACATATTAATTATGACGACTCACTTAGTAATTAGTTACAAAATAAATGAAATTTTACTTGGCACAACAATTGACTTATTAAAGTAATAAAAATAGCTAAAATTAATATACTTAGTTATTTATCAAATGTTTACAGTTTAAAAAGTGCGTTTTATAATGTTAGCTACATCATAAAAATGTCACTATGACAGATATAAAAGATATGAGTAAATCAAAAATAATACATTTAGACAATTTGTCGCTTCAAGATGCTTTTAATGAAGATTCAGAATTAATTCCATTATTAACACCTGAAGATGAAGAAATAATAAATAAAGAAAAGGTACCTGCTGAGTTGCCTATTTTACCTTTAAGAAATACAGTGTTGTTTCCTGGTGTTGTAATTCCAATTACTGCTGGTAGAGATAAATCGATTCAGTTAATAAAGGATGCAAACAAAGGTGACAAAATAGTTGGAGTAGTTGCACAAAAAGATGGCGATGTTGAAGACCCTGGATTAAATGATATTCATAAAACAGGGGTTGTAGCTCAAATTTTGCGTGTTCTTAAAATGCCTGATGGTAATACAACGATTATTATTCAAGGAAAAAAACGTTTTGAAATAGATGAAATTACGCAAGAAGAACCTTATTTAAAGGCAAGGGTTCATGAGGCTGTAGATGATAAAGAGGTTGATGATCAAAAAGAGTTTGATGCTATTATAGAGTCTATTAAAGAGTTAGCTTTAGAGGTTATTAAAGAAAACCCAATGTTACCTTCAGAAGCTTCTTTTGCTATTAAAAATATTAAATCTAATTCGTTTTTAGTAAACTTTATTTCATCTAATATGGAGTTAAGTGTTGCTAAAAAACAAGTTTTACTTGAAAAAGATAATTTAAAAGAACGCGCGTTATTAACGTTAAAGAATTTAGATAAGGAACTTCAAAAATTACAATTACGAAATGATATTCAATCTAAAACACGTTCTGATTTAGATCAGCAACAACGTGAATATTATTTACATCAGCAATTAAAAACCATTCAAGATGAATTAGGTGGTGTTTCTCATGATCAGGAGTTAGATGAAATGAGAGAGAAAGCTAAAACGAAAAAATGGAATAAAGAAGTTGCAAATACATTTGAAAAAGAGTTAAGTCGTTTAAAACGAATGAACCCTCAAATGGCAGAGTATGGTGTTCAGCGTAATTACTTAGAGCTAATGTTAGAATTACCTTGGAATGAGTTTTCTGAGGATAAGTTTGACTTAAAAAGAGCTCAGAAAATATTAGATAGAGATCACTTTGGGTTAGAGAAAGTAAAAGAACGTATTATAGAGCATTTAGCTGTTTTAAAATTGCGTGGTGACATGAAATCACCAATTCTTTGTTTATATGGACCTCCAGGTGTTGGTAAAACATCATTAGGTAAATCGGTTGCAGAAGCATTAGGGCGAAAATACGTACGTATGTCACTAGGTGGTTTACGTGATGAAGCTGAAATTCGTGGACATCGTAAAACATATATTGGTGCTATGCCAGGGCGTTTAATTCAAAACATTAAAAAGTCTGGAACATCAAATCCTGTATTTGTATTAGATGAAATAGATAAGTTAAGTCAAAGTAATCAAGGAGATCCGTCTTCAGCAATGTTAGAAGTATTAGATCCAGAACAAAATACTGAGTTTTACGATAATTATTTAGAAGTAGGTTACGATTTATCAAAAGTATTGTTTATTGCTACTGCTAATAATCTAGGTCAAATACCATGGGCATTACGTGATCGTATGGAGATTATTAATGTTACTGGATATACGATTGAAGAGAAAGTTGAAATAGCTAAAAAATATTTATTTCCAAAGCAATTAAAAGAGCATGGATTAACTCCTGAACATTTAACTGTTGGTAAGAAACAATTAGAAAAAATAGTTGAAGGCTATACTAGAGAATCTGGTGTACGTGGTTTAGAGAAGCAAGTAGCTAAAGTTGTACGTTTCGCAGCTAAATCTATTGCAATGGAAGAGGAATATAATGTAGCTTTAACAAATGAAGATATTGAATCTATTTTGGGAGCTCCTCGTTTAGAACGTGATAAATACGAAAATAACGATGTTGCAGGTGTGGTTACAGGTTTAGCATGGACAAGTGTTGGTGGAGATATTTTATTTATAGAATCTATTTTATCTAAAGGAAAAGGAAACCTTTCTATTACAGGTAACTTAGGTAAAGTAATGAAAGAATCTTCTACAATAGCAATGAAGTATATAAAAGCTAATGCTGAAGAGTTTGGAATTAAACCAGAAGTGTTAGAAAAATACGACGTACATATTCACGTGCCTGAGGGTGCAACTCCTAAAGATGGACCAAGTGCAGGTATTACAATGTTAACTTCATTAGTATCGGTATTTACACAACGTAAAGTAAAAAACAAGTTAGCGATGACAGGTGAAATTACTTTACGAGGTAAAGTATTACCTGTAGGAGGGATTAAAGAAAAAATATTAGCTGCAAAACGAGCAAATATTAAAGAACTTATTTTGTGTGCTGATAATAAAAAAGACATTGAAGAAATTAAAGAAGGTTACTTAAAAGGATTAACTTTTCATTATGTAACTGAAATGCATGAGGTTATCGACATTGCTCTTACTAAACAAAAAGTGAAAAATGCTAAGAAATTAGTGTAATAGTGTTTATATATAAGTGTAAAATCGGCTAATTAATTTATAAATTAATTAGCCGATTTTTTTATTATAAATAAGTTTACTTTGTTTCAATAGGGTCTATTTGGTTTAAATCTTTGCAATAGCATCCAAAATAATTACAAACAAGAATATGGTTTCTAGGACATTGTACTTGACCTCCATTAATTGTTTTTTGCGTTTTTTTGTTTAAAACAGTACCTAATTTTGAAATTGATTCTAACATGTTTTCTATTTTTTTGTTCCTTACTCTATTATATGCTTTTCAGGTTTCGCATTAATTAATATATTGAGCTGGTCAGAAATATTTTAGAATTTTTTACCTCATAATTATTATGACGCACTTCTCATATTTATTTCAGAAAAGAGCTCTAATTCTTTTTTGTAGATAGATTCAGTATTTTCATGAATAGAAGTAAGGTAGTTCATGATTTCATCAGGTGATATTTCCTCTATGTTCTCTTTTTTGTTTAAATCAGGGTAACATGAGATAAAAAATTTCTGGATATGAGCTATCAATTTAATCAAATCATTGCAGTAAATAGAAGGGTTATTAAATCCGTTTTCTTTACTATAACGATGAACTAATCTACCTCCTTTGCAAACTTCTTTTAAAGGACACTCTAAACATTGCTTACAAAGTTTAGAATTAAAATCATTAAAATATAACTTACCTAAAGATGTTTTTTCAATATCTTGAAAACTATCTTCTTTAATATTTAAGCCAGTTTTAGTAAACCCATGACCGCAGGCTTTTAAAGAATCAATAGCTTCAATTTCGCCATTAGTTTCAATAATTAAAACAGTCGACTCGTTTTTTGTATTCTCATTAACTCTCATTAAAGTATTTAATAAACCTATAAATAATGGAATTTTATATCGTTGTGTATCATTAACCCAAATGTCAAATAATTTAATTAACCAGTCTCCCATTAAGCCTTCTTTACTATTAAAAGGAAAATTATCATGAGTGTAATCTGGGATTAAAAAATTCACATAACTAACGTTCATTTCTTTAAAACTTTCATATATATCTTTTGGAGTCTCTTTAATATTAATAACACATGCTATATCAGCAAAAGTCATTTTTTTTATTAATAATCCGATGCTTTTAAAAACAGTATCATAACTACCATTACCTTTATGATCTACTCGAAACATATCATGCGCTTTTTTAGTACCATCAACACTAACGCTAGGAGAAATGTTTAATTCTTTAAATAATTGAATCCAGCTTTCATCGAGTAGAACCCCGTTTGTTTGTAAGTCAAAAGAAAAAAATACATCATTAAGTTCGTTTTGTATTTTTTTAACTTTATTAATAAAATCAATATAAAATTCTTTAGGAGCTAACAAAGGTTCACCTCCATGAAATAGAAAAGAAAACTCTTTTTTATTATATTTTTTTATATGATTTTTTGCTTTTTCAATTATATGATCAACTGTTTCATACGACATGAATTTAGGTTGTTTTTTATAAGTAGTGTCTCCTAAATTGTACATGAAGCAATATGAGCAATTTAGGTTGCATCGACTAGCTACTTTAATAGCTAATGAGTTAAAATCCATGATTTATGATTTATTAATATAACAACAAGGAAATTGTGTTTTTTACAATTTCCTTGAGTATTTTAAAAGAAATATTATCTTACTGCGTGATTTACATCTTTAAGAATAACAGTAACACATTTACCTAGACTATTACTCCAAACCATTCCAGAAGGACATAATTTACCACCACCACTAGTAGGGTAATATATCTTCTCTTCAATATATAGCGCCCCCCCTTTAATAGGTGCTAAATCGTTAATTTCTAAGTTTGAAAATTTCTCCAATCCTTTTGATAAAAAAAATGCTTTTTTCATTTTTATAAGTTTTAGTTTAAATGCTTACTCTATAGTTTTTGTAAAAAAAATGATACCTATATTTTCAGCTTCCTATAGATATTTGACCATATTAATATGTTTTATTAAATCTTTATATTTTAAAAATAACACCTATTTATTAGGTGTTTCTTTTTCCAAATATTGATTTTTTAATAAGATAAAAGAAGTATCGAAGGTTGTTATTTATAAAAAAGGGAGGTATTATTTTAAAATTGTGGCAACTAAAAACATATTTAAATGATTAGTTATCAGTCATTTATATTTGTTTTGTTTTGAAGGGGTTTAATTTGTGAAAATTATTTAATAAAAAACATAACTTCACCTAACTAAAACAGATAAATTATGAAACTATTATTTATTGATACTTTAAAGGCTTATCAATTAACAAGGGAAGAGCAGTATAATGTTAAAGCTGAAGGTCCTAATTTGAAAGGAGGACCAGATACAGATGGAGAAGAAAATTGTTTTAAATTACCATTAGGATCTACATATATTAATAAGAAAGGAGAGCCTGCAATATGTTTATAGATTGTATTTAGAGCAATTAAATTATAACTCCTTATTAATTTTTTCTATAAATTGATAAGGAGTTATTCCTGTGTAATTTTTAAAGATTCTAGTAAAAGACTTCGCATTTTTATAGCCACCAATTTCTCCTATAGCTTGAGTAGTATAAGCTCTTACTTTTTTATCGTTACTCATTACATTTACAATATAATTTATTTTTAACTCATTAGTGTATTCGCTAAAACTCATCTTTTTGTATTCTTTTATTACTTTAGAGAGATAGGTAGTATTAGTACCTATTTTTTTTGCAGCATTATATAAATTAAATTCTTCTTTTAAATAGTATAATTTGTCTTCTATTTTTAACAAACCATTGATAATTTGTTGGTGTTGCTCATTTTTTATGTTTAAGTTTTTAGGAAGTGAAAAGTTTTTGTCTTTTAATTTTTCGTTTTTTGAAACCTTACTTAATAACTCACTTAATCTTTTTTTAGTTTCCTTTTTTTCTTTAGTATTTTTAATAATTAAGTAAATACTTGCTACTAGTGCTAATAGTAAACCTAAAATAATTGCAATATAATAGTAGGTTTTTTTAGTAGTATTTTTTGTTAATGTATCAATTTTCTTATTATAATTATTTTCAGCGTCTACTTTAACAGCCCCTATAATTTGTTTATTCTCTTTTGTTGATGCTAGGTTAAGTAATTTGTGATAACGATTTGAATAATAACTAGCAGAATCATTTTTATTCTGTTTTAAATATATTTCAAAAAGATATTTGTGTGTGTTTACATATTTAGTATCTAAAAGGGTGTCTTTTTTTATTTGAAGTACCGAAAAAAAACTTTTTTTTGCTTTTTCTAAGTTATTTGCCATTAAATAATTATAACCAATATTATAATGACTTTTATATAAGTAGGAAAACGAATTATTTTTTTTAAAAAGTGCTATACTCTTTTTAAGAAAATAACTAGCCTTTGAATACTCTTTTTTTAAAGTATAAACGGTTCCTAAACTATAATAAATTCTGGCATAACGATAAGAACTAAGTTGAATATTTTTATCTTTAAGTAATGAATTGTAGTGGAACAAAGTTGAATCTGCATATTGATGATTCATTGTGTTATCTAATAATGTAGTATATATTGCTCCTACATTTAATACTGTTTTATATTTTCTAAGTTGGTATTTGTCTGCTAAAAAATCTTTGTTTTTTTCTATAAGACTAAGTGTTTTTTTTGCTTGGTTTAAGGCTTTGCTAAGCTCACCCATGTTTTGGTATATTAACGCAATATTTCCTTTTATTTTAATAATTCGTTCAATATCATTTGCAGCGATAGCGTAATTTTCAGCTTTTATATAGTTTTCTAATGCTGGTTTTATAAGTTCTCTTCTTTTATTAGTATTTCCTAATAATATATGTATATCAAAAAGTATTGTATGATTCTTTTTCGTTTCTGATATCTTTGGAAGATAATTTTGAATACTATCTTTGTAAAATTGTATATCAACAAATTGCTTTTCTCTTGTTTTTAAATATTCTATTGCAGAAAAAGCAAATGTTTTATAAGAAGCTATATTAGTATTTAACATCTTATTCATATAGTATAAAGAACTATCTACACCTATTTTTCTATTTAAGTAAAATTTTTTTTTAAACTGCTCTAGCTCTTTTTCGTTGTGAACTTGTGAATGACATAAAGTATAAGAAAAAAGGAATACTAAAGAAAAATAAAGATATTTTAACATAACATTTCGGGGGCGTAATAAAAATTAATTAGACTTGTAAAATAAGTAAAAATAGATGTTTTTCTGTAAATCGCAAGTTCCTTTTTTGTGTTAAGTTAATAAAACCAACGTTTTAAGAAGGTAATAGGAGTGAAGAGTTTAAAAATCAGCTTCCTTTTTAAAAATCATTTTTTGCTTAGTTGTTGGGTGAGAAAACTCTAGCGTATCTGCATGTAAATGTAAGCGATTAGATTTTACACCATATAAATCATCTCCAAAAATAGGTGCGTTTAAACCTAATACATGAGAGGCATGAACTCTTAATTGGTGTGTTCGCCCAGAGATAGGGTAGAAGTGGATTTTTGTTTTACCGTTTTTACGTTCAATAACTTCCCATTTAGTTTTTGCAGGCTTACCATGTTCATAGCAAACTAATTGCCTTGGCCTATCATCTAAATCAACACGCAACGGCAAATCTATAGATCCATGATCTTCTTTAATAATACCATCTAGCAAAGCGGTATATCTCTTTTTAACAGTTCTATTAATGAATTGATTCTGTAAAAACTTATGTGATTCTTTATTTTTTGCTAAAACTAATAATCCGGAGGTAGACATATCTAAACGATGAACAATAACTGGCCCAGAAATATTTTTTACTTGTTGTTTGATTCGTGAGTATACCGAATCTTGAATATGGATTCCAGGAACTGATAAAAATTCGTTAGGTTTATAAATAACAATTAATTGCTCATCCTCAAAAATAGTTTCAAGTTCTTTTCCGATAGCAGGGTTTTGTAGCAATGGATTTGTATCCATTTCTATTCCAGACAACATATGTGTTAAGATAGGCTTACATTTTCCTTGACAAGCAGGATAAAACTGTTGATGTTTTCGTATTTCTTTATTTGGTGATTCTCCCCACCAAAATTCAGCCATTGCAATTGGCTTTAAATTATTTAGAAAAGCGTATTGTAATAATTTAGGGGCTGCACATTCACCAGAACCTGCAGGTAAATTTTGTACAGGTGTATTAGTAAATAATTCTGCTAAATTTTTAATTTCTTTTTTTGAATTTAAAAATTGATATTGTTCTGATATGTATTGTTGTAGTGCTACTGATTTTGATTTTCGTTGTTCTTTTAAGAGTGTTATTTTATTTGTAAAAAGAGTAAGCTTATCTTTTATAGGTTGTAAAGTGTGCTCCCAGTACCTGGTAACATTATTAAAAAAACATTTAGCATCAATACTTTCTTTACTTAATGTTTTTTCAAAAAGAGCATATTCAGTTGCAGATAGTTTTGAAATTGCAGTTTCTCTTCGTTTTTTACGCTCTTTTTTACCAAATTTTAGTGCTTCTTTTTTATTTAGAATATCATCATTCGCTTTTTTAGTGGTTGATTTGTATTCTGATACTAAGGCTAAGTAGGTTGTATTTATAATTAAGCTCTCTAAAACTGTATTAATGTTATTTAATTCTTTTTTTTCTTCTAAATAATAAGAATCTTTAGCGAGCATGTCATAAACAGGTGGAACAAATTTTATATGATTGTTTTTTTCGCCCAGTTTACCTGATACAGCTGTGAGGTATCCTATTTCATTTTGGTTATTTTGAACAATTAAAACACCAAACATTTTTCCAATAGGTAATCCTTCAAAAGAATTGTCTAGCCCAAAATTATGTTTAAAATCAGTTTGTGTTTTTAAATAATTTTGCACCTCTATTGTAGCTAATTTACATAGTATATGTGGCTCATAATAAAAAGGGAAGGTAAACTTGGTTGGAAGTTTAATATCTTTTATAGGGCTAGAAAAATATTGAAAATATGTTTGCACAATTAATTATTTAACACTTAAATATGAAAAGTTATAGTTTATTCCAAAATTTAAATAAGTACTACTTAAACTTCCACCGCGAGCTTTAACGTATCCCAAACCACCGCGTAAATTCAATTTATTTCCTAATTTATAATTAACACCTATACTAGGTTTTACGATTAAACCTTGCCCAGTACTAATAGCTCCACCGCCAGCAGCACCACCTAATAATTGTGCAAATACTGATGTTGTATTGTTAAAAAATGAATTTGACTGTATTCCTAAACCTACAATTCCTTCAGCATAAGCACCTGCATCACCAAAATTAGCAAATGATGTTTGACCTGAAGCATATACGTATTTATTTAGGAAAAAGTTTATTTGCAGCGATATTTGATGCATATTTTCATTTATTCCTGTATCTCTAGAAGCATTAAAGTATAAATCTTGTTTTATAATAGTTTCTAGGCCTTTGAATTTTCCTATTGAAAAATCATTTCCTTTTGATGATGTACCGTCCTTATCAATATAATATTTTAATCCAAAACCTAGGGTAGAAGAAGAGAAGTGAGTATCTGGACTCATTAAATAACCTTTATTGATTGAAGCATAAATGTTATCAAACAGCTTCTGTTCTATCGAAATATCAGGGTAAATTAAAAAACCTCCTTTAGTCTGAACTCCGCCACCGCCACCAGCTCCAATACCAAATTTAGCGAGTATGTTTGTGCGGTTTTTATTCATAGATAAATGATAACCACCACCTAAAAGAACATCCATGTATCCAGCTTTAATGCCATGGTATGCGCCGTCAGCTTTTACAAAGAAAAATATATTATCAGTTAAATATGAGTTCAACTCAAAACCAGCTAATCTTATTGTTTTGCCTTTATAATTACCTTTCGTTACAGATAAATTATTCAAATGCATTAATAAAGAAATTCTGTCACTAGGTGTATTCCATGAAGAGTTTTTAAAATCATCTATTTTAAAAGAGTTTTCACGTTCTTTAAAATTTGCATTTTCAAAAGATAGTGGTATTTGAACAGCTACATTAAATTGATTACTTTTAATAGTTCCTTTATCAAAAAAGTTGATGTAACTATAACCTGCAGTTGTAGAAAAGTACTTGAAATTATAACCTAAATTTAAGTGAGGTAAGATAAAAGCACCACCGCCGTCTGGAGCTGAAGCACCACCGCCGCCGCCAAAATGAAATCCTGTATCTATAAATAAGTTATCTGTTATTTTTTGTTGAATACCAGCGTTAATACCCAAGGTGAAAAAACCACCACGAATTCCGCCAACAGCACCATATATTCCAACACCAGCATAGCTCCAGTCATTAAGTTTTAAATTATAATGAACACCAGTAAAGTCCATATCTTTTTCATTTCCAGGCATTTTAATAGGAAGGTAATCTATTTGACCAAAACCTATTTGAGTTTCTTTTTGAGGAGTTGTAGTTTGCGCGTAAAAAAAATGAACACTCATAATAAAACATATTATAAGTGCTCGTTTACTAATTTGTAATAGCATTAGTTATAAAATTTAATTGTGTATTTTTTTTCTTTTTCCGTTAATATAAGAAGCTACAAAAGCATCTTTAAAACCAACTTTTATTAATTCGTTTTTTAAGTTTTTAGCTTCGTTTAAAGTTGTAAATAACCCTAATGAATACTTAAAATAACCATCGGCACTACTTACTATAGATGGAATTGTTTTAGAAGATAGCAATGCATACTTTTTTTTAGAAAACATACCTATTTGAACAGAATACATTGTTTCTCCTGCTGTGTTTTCACTTACATCTGAAATGGTTGAATCTAGATTATTTTCATTAACACCACTTTTAATTACTTTTTTTGTTGCTCTTTTTGTTGCTCTTTTAACGCTATCTAGAATTCTAAGACCTTCATTCTTTTTTATAAGAGCAATATCATTACTTGCTGTTGAAGTAGTTTTTACTACACCATTATTGGTGTATAGGTAATAAGAAGTTCCTAAAGCTAAACCTAGTAGTAATCCTAATAGTATTGGAGTTCTTTTAGATTTTTTTTTGAAAGAAGTGAAATTTTCGTTAACACTATTTAATTCATTTTCAGCTTCTTCTCTTTTTAATTTAGCGTTATCTAAGTCTTCTTGCATTAACTTAAACTTTTCTTCTTCTATAAAAGGCATAATTATGGGTTGATTTTTATTAGAAATATTATACGAAAATACAAATCTTTTTTTACTACTGTTTTTTTATAGTAATTGTTACTGTTTTTGAAGCAGGTGTATTGCTAATTCTAGCCTTGTTTTTTAAAGGTACTAATACATTGGTTTCAGGGAAATAGGTTGCTGTACATTGTTTTGGTATGCTATAAGGAATTACTAAAAAACCGATAGCTTCTCTTTTTTCTCCTTGAAAATGACTGGTTAAGTCCACTTTATCTAATTTAGATAAACCTTGCTCTTTCATATCATCAGGATTCATAAAAATAACTCTACGTTCGTTTAATATACCTCTATAACGATCATCTAAACCATAAATAGTAGTATTGTACTGGTCGTGTGTACGAATCGTCATCATCATAAATTGATTATTATCTAAAATTATGTCTGAGGGTAAATTTGTAGAAAAGTTTGCTTTTCCTGTTAAAGTAGGAGTGTAGCTATTTTCTCTAGCATTATTTGGTAAATAAAAACCTCCTTTTATTCGAACTCTTTGGTTGTAATTTTCAAATCCAGGAATGGTAGCCTCAATTTTATTACGAATTAAATCATAATTCGTAACTAATGATAACCAATTAACTTTAGTATTTATTAGTGTTGCTTTGGCAATACCAGCTACAATAGCAGGTTCACTAAGTAGTTTTTCTGAAGCGGGAGTTAAATGCCCGTTAGATTGATGTACAACACCCATAGAATTCTCTACAGAAACAAATTGTTCTCCAGTTTCTTGAATATCTTTTTCTGAACGACCTAAGCATGGAAGAATTAATGCCTGCTTACCATGAATTAGGTGGCTTCTATTTAGTTTTGTTGAAATTTGTACTGTTAAATTACAATTTTTTAATGCTTCAGCTGTGTATTCTGTATCAGGTGTTGCAGAAATAAAGTTTCCACCCATACCTATAAATACTTTTGCTTTTTGTTGATGCATTGCTTCAATAGCGTCAATTACATCGTAGCCGTGTTTACGAGGTGCTTTAAATTGAAATTCTTTTTCTAAGTTGTCTAAAAAACTGTCTTTAGGCTTTTCCCATATTCCCATGGTGCGATCACCTTGCACGTTTGAGTGACCTCTTACGGGGCATGTACCAGCACCTTTTTTACCAATACTTCCTTTTAATAAAAGTAAATTAACAATTTCACGGATATTATCTACACCGTTTTTATGTTGAGTCAGTCCCATTGCCCAGCAGATAATAATTTTATCATTTTTGATAATCAATTCGGTGGCCTCTTCAATTTGTTCTAAAGGGAGCCCTGTCTGAGGGAGTAATTCATTAATGGTATAGTTATCTAATTCGCTTAAAAATTCATCTATTCCATGTGTTTTTTCTTTGATAAATTGATGGTCGAAAACAGTATTAGGTTGCTTCATTTCTTTTTCTTTCATCAATTTTAAGATGATTTTTAATAAAGCAACATCTCCATTGATTTTCACTTGAAGAAACAAATCTGTTAATTTATCACCCGATCCGATCCATTTTAAAGGATTCTGAGGATCTACATAATTCATTAAGCCAACTTCTGGTAGTGGATTTATGGTTATTATTTTTCCTCCATTTTTTTTAGTATCCTTTAAAGCTGAAAGCATTCTAGGGTGGTTTGTTCCTGGGTTTTGCCCAATAACAATAACTAAATCGGCATGATTAAAATCATCTAAAGTAACAGAACCTTTACCTATACCTAACGTTTCAGAAAGTGCGCTACCGCTACTTTCATGACACATATTAGAGCAATCTGGTAAATTATTTGTTCCGAATTTTCTAACAAAAAGTTGGTATAAAAAAGCAGCTTCATTACTAGTTCTACCTGAAGTGTAGAAAATTGCTTCATCAGGAGATTTTAAATGATTTAACTCTTTACCAATGAGTTTAAAAGCTTCTTCCCATGTTGTTTCTTCGTAATTGTCAGTACCTTCACGTAAAATCATTGGATGGGTAATGCGTCCGCTTTTTCCTATTTCATAATCAGACCATTCAGACATTTCTTGAACGGAATGTGTAGCAAAGAATAAAGGAGATACTCTATTTTTAGTTGCTTCCTCAGCAACTGCTTTTGCTCCGTTTTCACAGTATTCAGCTAAAAAAGCTCTTTTTTCATCAGGATCTGGCCATGCACAACCTGGGCAATCAAAACCATCTAACTGATTAATGTTTTTAAGTAAACTAATCCCTTTAGATACTCCTGTTTCAGAAAAAACATGGTTCAGAGCAGATTGTATTGCTTTTGTACCTACAGCTTTCTTGGGGATATCTATAAGTTTTATACCTGTTAATTTTTCTGGAGGTTGAGCATGTGTTTTTTTATCGCTCATAGTTAATGTATTGAGGATTTGAGTAAATAGTCATTTTTTTATTTCTACTGAAACCTATTAAGCAGATTCCAAATTCTTTTGCAAAATCAACAGCTAGAGAAGAGCAGGCAGAAACAGCAATAATAATAGAGATTTTAGCAAAGAAAGCTTTGGATACAATTTCATAAGAAACGCGTCCGCTTACAAGCATGTAGCTAACTTTTTTTAAGCTGTTTTTATTAATTAAATCACCAATACATTTATCAACTGCATTGTGCCGACCTATGTCTTCTTTTATTGTTAAGAGTTCTTTTTCTTTATCAAATAATGCGCAAGCATGACTACCTCCTGTGTTTTTAAATAAAAACTGTAAATCATTCATTTTTAAAAACATATCAAATGTTATATCAACTGATTCATTACTATTTATATTTAAAGGTTTGCCACTTGGTTCTAAATCTTTCAGTTCTTTTTTTCCGCAAATTCCACAAGACGAAACTGATAAAAGTGTTCTTTTATTTAAGTATCCTTTTCGTAATTTTTCTTTAGGAATGATAGCGTTTATAATTGATGAAGAATCACTGTTTATTTCAATAATTTCGATTCTTAATTGATCATTGCTTTTGTATATATCTTCAGCGTATAAAAGTCCTCTAATAAGTTCTTTGTCATCACCAGGGGTTCTCATTACGACAGTGTAAGATTCACTATTTATGTTTATTTGTAGAGGGGCTTCAATGACAAGATTATCTTCAACTTTTTGAGAGGAGTTTTCAGATAATTTTATAGACTGATAAATACTTGCTTGTTTCATGTTGTAAACAAATGTACTTAAAAGTAAGTTAAATGAAAAGCCTTGTTTTGCAACAAGGCTTTATGGCGTGTTTTATTTCCCCTAATTAATAAAACACACTAATCTTATTGTGTTTACTATATTTTTAACGGGAAGTATCTGTATATATTGTGGTATTTGTTATTTGATTTTAGTACAACTGATTACAATTAACTCATTATTAACATTTGTCGTAAAAAAAAGAAAGGTATCACCTCCGTCTTTTAATTTAGTTTCTAATCGAATTTGAGCTACAGTTTTCGGGAAATTTCGTGTTGTTATGTTTGCTTTTGGTGTTGTTAAAAGTTTTTTTATTTTCTTTTTATTGTATGGAATGATGGTGTCAACTTTAAATGTTCTACCAGGGAAGAATTCTATTAACTCTTTAGAGGTGTAAAGATGGGAGTGTTGATGGAGTTTATTTACTTTTAACTGGTTTGAGACCTCATTAAATCCCCCTGATTTTAAAATAGCAGCATTAGGTTCGTATAAGAAAGTTAAAGGTGTTGAGTATGTTGTGTCGAGGGATTTTTTGAGTTTAAAGTTAAATACTTCACTATTGTTTTTCAAAACATTAAGTGTTTTTACCTCAATAATCTCTTTATCTTCTTTTTTTAAGAGGAAAAGTAATTCTTTTACCTCGTTTTTTATAGAGATAACATGTATTTCTTTAACAAAATTTAATTCATTAATTGTAGACGTGATATCTAGTATTGGAGAATTTTTAATAAGTATTGTATCAGTTTTTGTGAATAAAAACTCTAAATTTTCAGGTACATTAGGTAGACAATCATTTAGTAAAAACACTTTTCCTTTTACATCATTTCTTCTTGATGGATCAATATAAATACAATCAAATTTTTGATTTGTATTTTTTAAGTAATCTATTCCGTTTTTGGCAATAGTTGTAATATTGTTAATATTTAGTTGCTGGTAATTATAGGATACAATTTCAGATAGTTCTTCGTTTATTTCGCAATGGACAACATTTTTAAATTGTTTAGCAAAAGCATAGCAATCGATACCAAAACCTCCTGTAATGTCAATAAAAGTATCTCCTGTTATTAGTTTTGATTTATATTCAGCGGTAATTTCAGATGAAGTTTGCTCAATACTAATCTTTTTAGGGTAGTATATTTTTTCAGTATTAAACCAAGTAGGAAGTTTTATTTCTGATTTCTGTTTGGCTATTATCTGATTAGCTAATTCTTGAATCGAAACACCTTCAAAAGGACTTCCTTTTAAAATTAGTTTATTGATATCTGCTTTTAAGTTCTCGTTTATAAAAACCTGAACTTCTTTTTGTAAGATAGTTGTGTTCAAAATTAATTATATCCTTTTACTTCTCCCATATCTAAAATTCCTATAGGTAATTCATGTTTTGCAGGTAAAAATGCTCCAGATTTAGTTGTTACCCAATCACTCCAAGAAGCTTGCATTCCTCCTGTAGGAATTATTGAAACCCACATTTTAAAGGCAACAGGCTTTCCTGTATCATCTAGAATCCATAGATAAGAATCTCCAGGGGTAGAACCACCAGTTGTGTATGTTATCATTAGTGCATCTTTGTTTTTGTGTTGTATAACCTTTCGTTCAATACCATTTTCAAAAACTTTATAAGGTGCAATTAGCCAAAAACTATCATTATTAAAATAATCAGTAGCTTTTTTTAAAACAGCTAAATCATCTGTTAATTTTCCATCAATAAAAATCTCACTTTTTTCTGGCGATTTCGTATGCAAGATTACTTTATTTTTATCCCAAGAAACTTCAACTATATTTTGTTGTTTGTCCCATTTGTAAAAATGCTTGCCTCTAAAGCTCCATTCAATAAAACGCGTGCTTTTATACGCTTCATAATTTAAGGCGTTTAACATTTTGTTAGCTAAAGTATCTGCTTCAGACCCTTTATTACCTATTGGCATTTTCTCATTATTGGTAATATAAAATATACCGATTGCAACAATTATAATTGCTATTGTAACTCCTAGTGCTTTTAGTAGTTTATTCTTCATTTATTAATGCTTTAATACCCTTTGCTAATTCATTAGCAGCCTCTGAATTTCTTCTAAACCATAATTCGGGCTCTATTAACTCTAATTCTGCAATTGCTAATTTACCATTGTTATCTGTAAAAACATCAACTCTGGCATAAATAGGAAGCTCTTTACATGCTTTTATTGCATTTTCAGCGAAGTCAATTTCAACCTGTGAAGGTAAATAATCACTTACTGTTCCTCCAAAATCATCTTGAACTCTAAAATCTCCTTTTTTTGCAATTTTTAAAACTGCGTGTGTGAAATCTCCATTCATGACCATTAATGAAATTTCCCCTTTTGTAACAATGTTGTGCTGAAAAGGTTGAATAATCATCGCTTCTTTAGCAATAAGTTCTGAAAAAATAGTTTCGTGTTTAAGAATGTTGTTTTGGTTAATCTTATAAGTATGTCTTCCGCCTCCTGAAATACAGGGTTTTAAAACAAACTCTGTGAGCTGATGATCGACAGCTAATTCTTGTAAACTTTTAGTTTCTAATGCATCAATAAAATAAGATTCACAAATATGGATTCCTTTTTTCTGTAAATCTAATAAGTAGTGTTTGTCTATATTCCAACGAATGGTTTTTTCTGAATTTAATAAAGTGGTTTGCTTGCTTATTTTATTAAGCCAGATAGAAAATTCAGCATATCGATTAAAATAATCCCAAGTACTTCTAAAGAGTACATATTTGGTGGTTGTCCAATCGAAAGTAGTATCATCCCAAGAAAATCGTCCTACTTTTAAGTTTAATTTTTCTAGAGCATTTTTTACATAATTATCTTCATCTAAGACATTTTGCTTGTAAACAGTAATCTCTTTTGGTTGTACATGGTCTTTATCAGTAAGAATTACAACATCATAATTTTTCATGATTTATTTTTTAAAACAATTAATTTTATAGAGGTCAGTAGTTAAATAAATTTAATTAGACACTTGACTTTAAGTTAAGTATCGAAACTTTTATTGTTAGTTCGAGTGCAATCGAGAGCTATTAGCTTGTTGAAAGTTGTGCTCAATCAGACATTTCTCAAGGTGTTTTAATTAAAGTATAGGTAATTATCTATTGACCTCTATAATTTTATTTTGAATAAAAAATTTGAGTAAAAAAATAATGCCCATTAGCACTTTTTTTCACACCAATACCAGTGTGAGAATAGTTACCTTCAATATTTTTTCTATGTCCATCACTATTTATCCAACCTTGTACAACTTCAGAAGCGGTTTTTTGACGAGAAGCAACATTTTCAGCAATTGCTTTAGCATTATCTAAAGTTTGCAATTCTTTAAAGCGATTATCTAATTTATCGTGATTTATCTCATTTATACTTATCATATATTCAGTATGAGTTAAAGCTATTTTGGCTGCAGCATCATTAAATTCCACGGTTACTTTTCCTTTACTTACTCTGTATTCATTAACTAGTTTGTGTATTTCTTGTGTGATTGTTAAATTTTCTTCTAAATTTAAATCGTCAGTTGAAGAATCACTACTACATGAAATAAATAAAATTGTAGAGAATAGTGCTAGAATCGTGTTTTTTAAGGTCATAATTAATTATTTTAAGGGGGTTTTTAAATAAAACGAACGAAAGTACTATTTATTTTTAGTATAATAATCAATAACATGCTTAGGAATTTCTATTTCATCCTTTAGTTTTTCATCAGAAATAGGAGGTAAGGCTATTTGTTTTAATGGAACTAAACCAGCCCAAACATCTAAGTCATAATCTTCTGGTTCATCAGCAACACCAACATCTCTAATTTTTGCAGAAGCAGTTTCTATAGTCATTTCAATTACTAAAGTTCTGTCTAATTCTTCTTGATGCATTTCTCTAATTCCGTCCCAACGACCTTTCATCATATGTTCCATAAAGCAAAAAAGAGCTTCGTCTTTCTCTGTAGAATCTTCTAGTTTTTTAACAGTTCCAAATAAGGTTGCAGAACGGTAATTTACAGAATGATGCAATCCAGATCTTGCTAAAACCAATGCATCTAAATGCATAACAGTCATGCTCATTTCTTTAGCTTCTAGTAATGCTAATAACATTCTGTTAGCCTGAGAACCATGTAAGTAAATTTTATTATCTTTTCGTCCATATCCCATTGGTAATGTAATTGCACGACCTTGATATACATAACTTACATAACCAATAAACCCAGCATCTAAAATAGTGTTAATCTTCTCAACATCATATGTTGCTCTGTTTTGACCACGTTTTACTCTATTTAATTTAGACTTTGAATATTCTTTCATATTTATATTTTTTTAGCGTAAACAAAGTTTTCATATTTTTTATTATTTACTATATAGTCTAACGTTCCTGTTATTTCGAATCCGTTTTTTTTATAGAAATTAATTGCTCTGAAATTTTTTATGTATACAGAGAGCCAAATATTTTTAAACTGATGCTCAATAGCTTTTCCTACTATAAAATCAAATAAATGTTGACCTAATTTTAAAGGCAAAAAATCATTCAAAATGTAAATTTTTTCTAATCTGCAAGAGCTGTTAGCTTTTACACTTTCATGCAATTCATTTAATACTAATTTTGTATAACCAACAGGAAAATCATCAACATATAAAATGTAAAAAAGATTATTAGTGTTTTTAAGTTGATTTTTAATTTCAGTAATAGAGAATGAGTTATTTAAGAATTTTAATAAATCGTTTTTATCATCTATGAAATGCCCATGAGATTCAGAATATGTTATTCTACCTAATAGCGCTAAAACTTCTGCGTCAGTTACTTTTGCTGTTTTTATATTAATCATTTATCTTTTTTCTGGAAGAATACTTTTAAACTCTTCTGAATTTACTTTAGTTATTTCTAAATCTTTTGGCTTAAAAACTCGTTTTGTAGAAGCTGGGTATTTTTTAATCATTATTGATGGACGAATTGGACGTTCAACAAAATTACCACTACAACTAGGGCATACATTCTTGAATATTTGAATAGCGCAATTTTTACAATAAGTACATTCAAACGAGCAAATCATTGCTTCTGTAGAAGTGTTTGGTAAATCCTTATTGCAATGTTCGCAATTAGGTTTAATAGCCAGCATTATAAATAACGTTGCTTTATAATATCTATATGCCAAATACTGTGTCCTAATAAAATAAAAGCACAAGCTCTTGCAGAAACAATACTATCACTAGCAGTACCTATATTTTGTAAATTTTCATCAGAAATACTATTAATTAAGTTTAATGAATACATTCTTGTTATTGTAAATTCATGAATTAATGTTTCTAGTGTTTTATTATTTGCTTGAGAAGGATCTATGTAAATATCTTGATCAAACCCGGCTAATGCTGTTGTATCTTTTCTAGCAATTCTTAACAAACGATACATAAATATACGTTCAGTGTCGATAATATGCTGTAAAACTTCCTTGATACTCCATTTTTTTGCTTCGTAGCGGTATTCTAATTTATCTTTAGGTACGCCAGTGAAGAAATCAATAACCATTTTCTTATCGTTTTCGAAACCAGTAATTAATTCGGTGTTTTCACTAACCTTACCAATGTATTTGCCAAAGTATTCGTTATATTCTGTTTGTTGTAAATCTTGTTTAATCATAATATTATTATTTTATAATTCTACTTCTCTTTTAAAACTAATTAAACACTTCTATTAAAATTTGTTATTTTTAAAAGTAATGATAATTTTATTTCATCAAAATTAGTAGTTTTATGGAGTGTTTAAGTAATCCAGAATTAAAATAACTAGTAGTCCAGATGTTTCCTTATAAAACCAGTTTTAAAATAGATAGAAATAGTAGTCAATCAATTTACATACAAATTTCTAATCAGTTTATTAATTTTATAAATCAAGGTAAGCTTCCTGCAAACACCAAATTACCTGGAACTAGGAGTTTAGCGGAACTTTTAAACGTGCATCGAAAAACAATTGTTTCTTCTTATGAGGAGTTAGATTTACAGGGTTGGATTGCTTCTATACCTAAAAAAGGAACCTTTGTAAGAGCTGATTTACCTTTGCTGCAGCGTGAAAATAATGAAGGTATTAGTGAAAGTAAAAAAAATACCACAACAGGATTTTCTTTTTACAGTAATGGATTTGAGAATTTAAACTTACCAGAAAAAAAAGAAAACGAGACGTTGTTTTTGAATGATGGAATTTCTGATGGAAGATTAACTCCAACTATCGAAATAGGGAGGATTTACAGGAAAATAGCAAGTAAAAAAGACATTCATTTGCATTTATCTTATGGTTCTACCTATGGAAACGATAATTTACGAGCAGTTTTAGTAGCGTATTTAAACGCAACAAGAGGTTTACAAATAACAAAAGACAATTTATTGATAACTAGAGGGAGTCAAATGGGAATATGGCTTAGTGCTCAATTATTATTAAAAAAAGAAGATGTTATAGTGGTGGGTGAAACAAATTATCCTTCGGCAGATGTAACTTTTTTAGAACGAAAAGCAACAATCATGCGTATTCCTGTAGATAAAGAAGGTTTATGTATTTCTGAATTAGAAAAATTATGTAAAAAACAAGTAATAAAAGCATTGTATGTTACCTCTCACCATCACCATCCAACTACGGTAACATTATCTGCAGAAAGGCGAATTCATTTATTAAACCTTTCTAAAATATATCAATTTGCAGTTATAGAAGATGATTACGATTATGATTTTAACTACAATCATTCACCAATTTTACCACTAGCGAGTCATGATGTTAATGGAAATGTTATTTATATAGGTTCTGTTTGTAAAACAGTTGCTCCAGTTTTTAGAATTGGTTATTTAATAGCTTCAAAAACGTTTATAGATGAAGCTTCTAATCACAGGCGCTATGTAGATAGACAAGGAGATGCTTTATTGGAGCTTACTTTTGCTGAATTTATTAAATCTGGTGACTTAGATAGGCATATTAGAAAGGTCATAAAGATATATAAACAACGACGAGATTTGTTTTGTTCGTTATTAACGGAACATTTAGGAGGTTATTTTCATTTTGATATTCCTAAAGGAGGAATGGCTGTATGGCTTGTTTTAGATAAGCGATATTCATGGAAAAAAGTTTCTGAAATAGCTGAAACACAAAAACTAGCAATAGGGCAATGGCAACGCTATGATTTTGCGAATACAAAACACAACGGTATAAGAATTGGCTTCGCTGCTTATAATAATAAAGAAATACAAGAGCTCATTTATAAGTTAACAAACACCATGAGGTTACTTAAAAATTAGTTGTAAGCATTTTATTGTTACTCAAAAAAAATATGTAATTGACTATTTATAAACTACTTTTAAGTAGTTTTTTTTATTTTAATTATCAGTGTTTTTATGATTATGGAGTACAGTGTATTATTTTCATTCAATGATACACTTAATGGATGTGTAAATAATAGTAGGTATTTTTTATCCTGATAATTAAAAGTTGAAGCTGTTTTAATAAAAACCACTATTAACTTTTAGCTAATTAATCTACAAATTAGCTTTATGAAATAAAGTCAAACTTTCATATCTACATGATTACTCGCGCTCACAATGGAAAATCATACGTTCGTGACATTTTTTTTACTTCTTCTGTTTTCAAATTTTAACTTTAGTTCATAAAATGAAAAGTAATATTATAAGTTGATTTTTAATGTGTTAAAAAAAAGTCAATTTGCTTTTTTGTAAAATTACATAAAGAAAATTCACAAAAATTATTCAAAAATTTAAGTGTAGTTATTACTGAATTTCCGAAAATGAATATAATATGAATAGAGTTTTATTAAAACAAATGAACAAAATAAATTAACTACATATAAAGTAACCTGTCATAAACAACTAACAAAATGAAAAATCCACAAAAATCATCAGTTAAACCTTATAAAGAATGGGAGGAAGGACTTCCAAAAGATCCACAGTTCGGTATTTTATCTAAACTCCATGGAACTTGGGTTAATTGGAAAGGTGGACCTACTGGGTTGCATACCACTCCTATGCCTTCACCCGGAACATCTTCAGAAACTATCTTTGGTGTTTTCCACTTTAAATCTCAAGAGTATAGAGAGCAGTTAAAGTTCACAAAAGTGAATGCACCTGTTCGTAATCGTGCAGGGTCTAATGAGCAATTTAATGCAGCCGTTAAGTATGAAACAGCAATTGTAGATAATGAAGGAGGGCTTCAGCACTTTGAAAACGGTATGTATCTTTGGTTGGGAGACCATGAGATGCCTTGGCGCTCTGATAGTCCGTATCAAAACCCACCAACGATGTTTAAGCATACATCTGATGAAGAATCAATAGAGACTGATGGAGGGGAACCTGTAATGGGACCTGGTGAGCTTGGTCCACAGTATGTGCCTCCGTATCAAATTTCGCGATCAGGTGTAATTCCACACGGTACAACCATTCATTTGACGGGTAATATAAAAGAGTCGGGAAAAGATAGTGCTCCTCATATAGCTAATCTTTGGGAACAACAATACCTCGCAGTATCACCGAGTATGGGAATTAATCCTGAGAAAGACTTGATTCAAGGATCGCGCGAGAAGCCAGCATGGACCGAGTTACCTCGTGAAGAGCAAGAAGATGGAGGTGTTAATAGTGGACGTGCTTATTTTGAAAGTATTTTTAATTATGATGATTTTGGTGCTAAGTTTCCATTTACAGTTCAGCCAAATTTGAAGTTGAGCGATGCTAACGAAGGATTGAAATTTAAAAAATATGATATGATCGAATTAGATACATTTCATGAGACAGGTCATCAGGGTGGTACAATAAATAACGTAATGATTGATCGTTATTGTAAAGTAACAAGAATGCGTTATCGTATGTGGTTAGAGGAGATTGTTGACGAGGAAACGGGGAATATTATTGAGCAACTACAATATGAGCAAATTGTAGATTTCGAGTTTATGTTTGGTTCAACTGGAGGTACAACATTGTGGCCACATATTCAGGTTAATACGTTACGACGCGAGAAGGATATTCCGTTAAACAAGCGTTTTAAATCGATTGAATTACCAATGGATGCTCCAGATGAAATAAGTAAAGAAACTGGTTCTGTAGTTTGCCCAATGGGACATTCTCGTCGTGGATAAGGGCAACTTAATTCAAAAAGATGTAGCAACTCAAATGGTTACACTAACAATCACAAATAATTTAAACAATATTACTTATGAAAACAGATTCAATACTTACAACTAATACAGATGTGTTAATTGTAGGGGCAGGTGTTTCAGGTTTATATACTGCTTATAGACTTCTTCAGCAAGATAGCAAAAGAAAGGTTGTTATTCTTGATCGTTTAAACCGTACAGGTGGTAGGCTCGACTCCGATTTGGTTGCTATTAAAGATCCTTATGATAATAAAAAATCTATAGTAAAAGAAGAGGAAGGAGGAATGCGTTTTGAAGATTCAATGACCGAATTGATGTCGCTTTTCACTGCGCTTGGATTATGTAAAGATGCGGTTTACTTTCCAATGACAACCAATAGATATTTTTTTAGAGGCCATAGTTTTACAGTAGCTGAATCTGAAGAAAATAATAATGCTATTTGGGGTGAATTATATGACCTCGAACCTGCAGAACAAAATCAAAGCCCTGGTGCAATTTTAGGGGTGATTTATCAAAGAATTCTTAATGTAAATGGAATCGAAAATGTACCTACAAAGCCCACACCTGAGTTTTGGCAAACATTTAGGCTTGATTTTAAGTGGGCCGGAATTCCTCTTTATAAATGGCAACTTGGTGGTTTAATAAGAAGCATGGGATATTCAGAAGAATGCCTTATGATGTTAACCGAAGTACTTGGTTTTCGTGGTCCTTTTCAAGGATTACCAAATGCTGGTGCAGCTTGGCAAATTTTGGAAGACTTTCCAGAAAATCCACAATATTTTACTTTAAAACGTGGGTTTAGTTCCTTAATACGTAAACTAGAAGATGAAGTAACTAAGCTAGGAGGTGTGATTCATACAGGAATCAATGTAAATACGGTTAATGGTAAAAAAGGAGCTTATAAAGTAAATTTAAGTATCGCTGAAAAAGGTAATTCTGCATACGTTTTCGAGCAAGATACTAAGACATCTATTATGGATGCCAAACAAGTTATTCTTGCAATTCCAAGTAAAGCGATGTCTTTGTTATTTGCAGCCTCTCCATTGATGAATCTTAATAAAAATTCAAGAACATTTTGGAAAGATATTAATTCTATTCAACCTATGAGTTTGCTAAAAATCAATCTTTATTTTGATAGACCTTGGTGGGCAGACGGTTCTACAGGGCAACCTTTAGTATTAGCAG
The DNA here is from genome assembly GCF_000430545.1 of Tenacibaculum ovolyticum DSM 18103. Lineage (GTDB taxonomy): Bacteria > Bacteroidota > Bacteroidia > Flavobacteriales > Flavobacteriaceae > Polaribacter > Polaribacter ovolyticus. The sequence continues at coordinate 230,553 of NZ_KE387163.1, read as the reverse complement.
GTCCTTCATTTGCTGATTTACCTATTAATTCTATTTATCCCTTTTATACAGTACAAACAGAACCTGGAGCTCCAGATAACGGTAAGCCAGCAGCATTAACTATTTATTGTGATTTTACGAATACTATTTTCTGGCAAGGATTACAAAATGTAGGTGAGAAATTTGACAGCCCTTTGCAAAAAGAACATTCTAAAAAACCACAAACCCTATTTCCTGCTTCAAAAAAAGTAGTAGTAGAAGCCATAAAACAAATTAAAAGTTTGTTTAACACACATTATGTTCCTGAACCTGTATTAACGAGTTACCGTTCATGGGACGGGGAAAATGATTTTCCTCATGCATATCATCAATGGGGGCTTAATACTAATGATAGAGAAGTTATTTCTAGAATGACGAAACCATTACATAATGAAGATATTTTTACATGTAATGAAACTTGGTCTGATATGCAAGGATGGGTAAATGGTTCACTTCGATCTTCTGAAAAAATGTTAAAGTATAATTACGGATTAGGATCTATTACAGAAAATCATTCAGCTTGTATTTTGGTTCCTCCTACGGAGTAAAAAATATCACAAGTTGGTTGCAAATTTATTATGTAATTTGAAGTAAAAACATAAAACCTTCTCAAAATGAGAAGGTTTTATGTTTTTTTATTTTCTATTTAAATTGAATAGAAGAGTGATTTGATTATATACTTATTAATGAAGCTTTAATCATTCGATCATTACCTGAAAAATCTTTACGTAATTCAATATTTGTAAAACCTTTATCCTTTAACATATCAACAGTTTCTTTTCCTAAGTATTGATTGATTTCAAAAAATAAATACCCGTTCTTAGTAAGATGATTTTTTGATAAGTCAGCAATTTTATCATAAAAGATAAGTGGATTGCCATCCTCAACAAACAACGCTAAGTGTGGTTCGTTTTCTAAAACATTATTTTTGATTTCAGCTTTTTCTAATTCTCTAACATAAGGTGGATTGGAAACAATTACATCAAATTTAACGTCATTATGAGGAGTTTTCGGTGAAGTACTCTCTTTTTCTGTAGAAAAGGCCTTTGTTTTACTCGTAACAACGTTTAAACTAGTTGTTTTTAAAATGTCTTGTTCAATGAAATTAATTGTAACATTGTTTAATTTTGCATTTTCTGTTGCCGTTTCTAAAGCATTTTTAGATACATCAATTGCAGAAATATTCGCATTAGGTAAGTTCTTTTTTAATGAGATAGGAATACAACCAGTTCCTGTTCCAATATCAAGTATGTTTGTTTTTTCTACAGAGTTCACTTCGTTCAAAATCCACTCTACTAATTCTTCGGTTTCTGGCCTTGGAATTAAAGTGTTTTCATTAACTAAAAAAGGAAATCCATAAAATTCAGTATTTCCTATAATGTATTGTATCGGTTCTTCTTTTTGAAGTCTTTTTACAGCGTTATTAAAAAGTAGTTCCTTTTCAGAAGTTATTTCAAAATCAGGCTGCATTATTAAATCAATTCGTTGCAAGCTTAAATACTCCTCAATTAAATAATAGAAAAAAGTATCTATTTCTGTTTGAGGGTAAATAGTAGAGAGTTGTTTTGAAAAGGTTATTTTGTATTGTTTAAGTGTCATCATTAAGAGTTTCTTTATTGTTTAGAGCCTTCTAATGATTTTTGCAAATCAGATTTAATTTTTTCATCAATTACTTCAATTAGTTTATCGTTTTTAAAGTCATATTTCTTAATTAGAACAGGTTCGTTATAATTATCATAAAATCCATCTTTGTTTTTGTCAACCCCAAACTCTATTAATAAATCTTTAGTTTTATTGATAAACTTAAAATTATGAACATTCATTCCTTTTAATCCAATCTTTCTCATTCTTTTTTCATTTAAGGAGTAAACATACAAAGAGCTAAAATCCTTTAAATTTATCACACCATCTTTAAAAGTATCTTTTTCAGATGCTTTTACTAAAATTAGTATGTCATTTTTAAAATATTCAGTTTTTATATTATCAAAATTTATTCGATCATTAAATAATTTATTATTTGTCTTTTTTTTAGCATTAAAAACAATAATATTATTAAATTCACCGTAAAACCTCTTTGAATACCTTTCATCTTTTTTTAGAAATTCTCCAGAATCAGAACTTGAAAAAGCATTCAAAATTTCAGTTATATCCTCTTTCTCATCTAAAGTTTTATGAGAGACAGGGATTATGTAGTTTAAATTTAAAGTATCAATAAGTATTGGTGTTTCATAAGAGATAACTTGCTCTCGTTTGTTTTCTTTTTGAAGTTTTTTAATTTTTTCATCGGATAAAATTCCGGTTTCAGGTTCGTTATAATTATATCTACTGTACTCATTAATTGCAATTGCTATAAATGAAATTAAGGCAACAACTAAAAAAAGGACACCAATTGTTCCTAAAATTGCTAATAATTTTATATTATAATTTTTTACTTTTTCAATCTTCATTTAATTTTTTTTTGATGTTCTATAAATCTTTAAGCATCCAAACATTACAAGAGTAATGCCCTGTATTTCCCATTGGTTTATCTAAGTTTATGAATCCGTTTTTTGCATATAAAGCTCGTGCAGCATCCATGTAAGGCATGGTTTCTAAATAACACTGTTTATAACCTTGTTCTTTTGCTTTTGTTAAACAAAAATTAATTAATTTACTTCCCAATCCTTTTCCTCTAGTAATCGGTAAGAAATACATTTTTTGAAGTTCACAAACGTTACCCTCAGATCCGTCTAAACTAGCGAAACCAACACCACCAACTACTTTGTTTTGATGCTCAATTACAAAATAAGCAGTGTTTTGTTCTAGGTAAGTTTCAAACATTTCATCGGTAGCTTTATCTTCATAAGCAGTACCAACTTTAGGAGCACCAAATTCAATAAGAACAGTTCTTATAACCTGTGCTAATTGCTCATTATCACTAGGTTTTATTTCTCGAATAATAAAATCAGAAGTAGTCATAGGAATACCTTATTTTTGTATCGCAAATTACCTAAAAAATAAGAATCTATATGAAGAATTTAATGTTTTTTATCGCTGTGTTATTTATTGTTAGCTGTTCTGTAAAAAAGAAGCCAATATTTATAAAAGTTGATGATGTTAAAATTATATCTGTAGCGTTAGATACTGTTCGATTAAAAGCAAATGCCTTTTTTAAAAATCCGAATGATATTGGAGGTAAACTAGCTACAGACGAAATTAAGGTAATTGTAAATGGAGTAGAAGTTGCGCAAGTTTCATCAGAAGAATTTAAAGTTCCTGCTCGTAAAGAATTTAGCATTCCTTTAAAAGTAGCAATACCAGCCAATAAAATATTTGGTAACAATAAAAATGGTTTTTTAGGAGGCTTAATTAACTCAATTTTAAATAAAAGTGTTAAAGTTCAGTTTAAAGGAGATTTAAAATATAAAGTTTTAGGTTTTTCTGACGTATATGCTATTGATAAAACTGAAGATATTAAAATTAAATTGTAATTCCTTTGAGTCACGAAAAATATATAAAACGCTGTTTAGAATTAGCTAGTAATGGTATTGGAACTGCGCGTCCGAACCCTTCTGTAGGAGCTGTTGTTGTATACGACGATAAAATTATAGGAGAAGGTTATACAAATCCTTACGGTGGTAGTCATGCAGAAGTAAATGCTATAAATTCAGTAAAAGATAAAGAGTTATTAAAGCAAGCAACAATTTATGTAACATTAGAACCTTGCTCACATTTTGGTAAAACACCACCATGTGCCGATTTAATTGTAAAGAATAATATACCAAACGTTGTAATTGGTTGCGTAGATACAAATAGCTTGGTTGCAGGTAAAGGAATTGAGCGTTTAAAAAAAGCAGGAATAAACGTAGTAGTGGGGGTTCTTGAAAATGAATGTAAAAAGCATCATAAACGTTTTTTTACTGTTCAAAATAAAAAACGTCCTTATATTATACTTAAATGGGCAGAAACTACTGATGGATATGTAGCTCCGCTAACAAAAAACGAGCAAAAACCTGTTTGGATTTCGAATAAATATTCGCAACAACTGGTTCATAAATGGCGAAGTGAAGAACATGCCATTTTAGTAGGTACAAATACGGTAATCGCTGATAACCCATCACTAACAGTTCGTAATTGGACAGGAAATAATCCTATTAGAATTGTATTAGATAAAAACCTACGGATTCCAGAAAATGCAACTGTTTTAGATAAAAGTGTAAAAACAATTGTTATAACTGAAAAAAGAAATAATAGTCAGGAATTAATAAATGATTCTCAGTTAGAGCCTTTTGACTCCGCTCATGATAAACTCCATCTAGAACAATTTTTTGAGCAAATAGATTTTTCATCCCGCGTAGCGGAACAAATTTGTGAAATATTACAAAAACATAGTGTTCAATCGGTAATTATTGAAGGAGGTACGCAAACATTACAAACATTTGTGGATGCTAATTTATGGGATGAAGCTAAAATTTTTGTAGGTAAAACAGTGTTTGGTAGTGGAGTAGTAGCGCCTGTTTTAAAAGGTAAATTAGAAAAGGAAGAAAACATCGAAGGTGATGTATTAAAAACATATATAAATGATTAAGAATATTATTTTCGATTTTGGTGATATTTTCATCAATTTAGATAAAGAAGCAACTTATAAAGAATTAGCGAAGTTAGGAGTAACAAATGTTTCTCAAGACATGATCGAAACCTATTATAAATATGAAATGGGTTTAATTACTACTGATGCGTTTGTAGGTTTTTATAAAACTAAGTTTCCGCAATTAAGTAGTGAAGACTTAATAAATGCTTGGAACGCTATTTTATTAGATTTTCCAAAGCACCGATTAAAATTTTTAAAAGAATTGGCTGCTTCAGGTAATTACAGGTTGTTTTTATTAAGTAATACTAACGATTTACACATTTCTTGGATTCAGAATAATTGGGGAGCTGATTTATATGGTGAATTTAAAAACTGTTTTGAGCAATTTTATTTATCTCATGAAATAAATTTTAGAAAACCAAATACGAATATTTATGAATTTGTATTGAGTGAAAATAATTTAAAAGCTTCTGAAACAATTTTTGTTGATGATTTAAAAGAAAATACTGATGCTGCAAAAGCATTAGATATACACGTGTGGAATTTAGTTCCAGGAGAAGAAGATGTAGTTGATTTATTAAAAAGACAAGAATTTTAGCGTGATATATTTAATATTAAGTGTCTTAGTGTCAAGTTTATTATTTGTAATTTTTAAGTTATTTGACATCTTTAAGATTAATACCCAGCAAGCAATTGTAGTAAACTATGCTATTGCACTATCTTTTGGTTTATTTACATCTAATATTTCTTTGGCTGTTACAGAAATACCAGAGCAATCTTGGTTTTTAGGAGCTTTTTGTTTAGGTTTTTTATTCATCACGGGATTTAATATTATGGGTATTACAGCTCAAAGAAATGGACTTTCAGTCGCTTCGGTTGCAGGGAAGATGTCGGTTGTTATTCCAATTATTTTTGGAATTATTGTATATAATGAAAGTGTTGGATTTGTAAAAGTTATTGGAATTTTAATGGCGTTAATAGCCGTGTATTTATCATCAGCAAAGAGTGATGTAACCCCCGTTAAATTAAAAAACTTACTATTTCCGTTGTTATTATTCTTAGGGTCTGGCTGTATTGATACAGGGTTAAAATATGTAGAAACTACTTATGTTTCTAATGGAGCTGTCCCTATGTTTTTAGCTACTATTTTTGGATGTGCTTTTGTTTTGGGGTTCTCTTTTATGATAATTCAAATAATTAAAGGGAAGGTTAATTTTGAATGGAAAAATATTGTAGGAGGAATCGTACTGGGAGTTCCTAATTATTATTCAATGGAGTTTTTATTAAAAGCCTTACAAACAGAAGGCTTAGAAAGCTCAACATTATTTACTATTAACAATGTATCTGTTGTTATTTTAACTACTGTTTTTGGTTTGTTATTATTTAAAGAAAAATTGATTAAAAAGAATTGGATTGGTATAGGTTTAGCAATAATTAGTATTTTATTAGTAGCTTCGGCATAATGAGTGAAATAAAAGACACATATAAAACAATTGATGTTCCTTCAGAAGAAACATTATTTAAAGATAGAAATAGTAAATTTTTTGGTTACGCTTTTCCTGTATTTACAGAAGAAGATGTTAAAGAGGCGATAGAGGTTTTAAAAAAGAAGCATCATTCTGCCCGTCATTTTTGTTATGCATGGCAATTTGGTACCGATAAAATTCGATTTCGAGCAAATGACGATGGTGAACCTAGTAATTCAGCTGGAATGCCTATTTACGGACAAATTCAAGCTTTTGATGTTACCAATATTTTAATTGTTTCGGTACGTTACTTTGGTGGAACAAAACTAGGAGTAGGAGGATTGATAAACGCCTATCGTACTTCTGCTCAATATGCTTTAGAAGCTTCTGATATTAAAGAGAAAACAATTGATGTTGAATATGTTTTATCTTTTGGTTACGATATGATGAACAAAGTACAACGTGTTGTTAAAGAGCGAAACTTAAATATTATTGCACAAAAATTAGAAATGGATTGTCAATACACTATTGCAGTTCGTAAAAAAGATGCACAAACAATATTCGATATTTTTGATAATCTTTTTAAAGTTGAGATTAAAGTGGTTGAATGAAATTTAGCTTTTAATTTAACATATGATTGTGTAGATTCGTCAATGTTTAATCAATAGTATTAAAAACAATCAATTATGAAGAAGCTATTTATTGCTTTATTTTTATTAGGAACTTACTTAACCTGTTCAGGGCAAACTAAAGAAGAAACATACAAGTGTTTGAATAATAGAATTGACTTGTATAAGTTTAATAATGAAAAAACAAATTACAATTATTTGTTTCATGAAGTTGAGTTTAAAAAAAAGAAAGTAATTAAGTTTATACAATTTTGCACAGCTTATAAATTATGTTCAACAGCTTATTTATTAGATACTCACGAATTTTTGAAAATTGTTGTGAATGATGAAAAAGAAAACAAAACTATTGAAGTGATTTTTAAATCGAACTCAATAGCTACTCAAAATATTAATATAAGAACTGAAGAACATTTTAAAGGAGATTTAGCATCTAAGTTTACAATTATTGTGAAAAAAGATACTCCTAAAGCTGAAGTTTATAAAATAAAAAAAGATTTAGTTAGCTTATTAAAAATATATGGTATTAAAAAAAAGAATACTCTTAATTAAATGAATCTCAAAGAGCCTTTTATATTTTTCACCTTATTGATAGCAGCTAATACAGCCTCTTACATATTAAATATAATTATAAGTGAAATTTGGGATAATATATTCAAACACCAAACAATCACATCTAAAAAAGAGTTTTTTTATTCTTTACTAACATTAGGCATAAATATTTTAATAGCCATTCCTGGTTACTTATTATGGTATAAAGGAATAATTGTATTTTCTAATAATAACTTTTTAGTATCGTTTATAGCAGTTTTTTTGTTAATGGATTTTTTAATGTACCTATTACACTGGCTTTCACATACAGTTAGTTACTTGAAAAACATTCATGCTAAGCATCATGAACATTCAGTTAAATTTAATATTGTTAGTTTGTATTACATGTCTCCTTGGGAATCTATATTTTTTGGGCTGTTACTAACTACAATAACTATCTTATTTTCTTTTAACCTTTATAGTTTTATATTCTTTTTGATTTTCAATTGGTTTTATGGTGTAATCACACACTTAAATGTAAAAAAAAGCAGGCGATTCTTTTTAATTTTTACAACGAATGCTTTTCATAAAGAACACCATGAGCTAAATAATAAAAATTATGGATTTTATACGACCTTATGGGATAAGGTCTTTAAAACGGAAACAAAAGAAGCATAATTGTATAAGTAACTACTTTAATTCAATTTATATTGAAAATAAAACAACTTGATTCCTACTGTAAATTCTTTTAACTTGCTATCGAATGTTATCTGTTTTTAACTAGATTCTTAAAATGGTTATAGGTGAATTTAAAAAAGGAATATGATTATGTTATCGTAGGAAGTGGCTTTGGAGGTTCAGTTAGTGCTTTGCGGTTATCAAAAAAAGGTTATAAGGTTTTAGTTATCGAAAAAGGAAAATGGTTTAAGCCAAAAGATTTCCCTAAAACAAACTGGAATTTTAGAAAGTGGCTTTGGATGCCTAGTTTGCGTTTCTTCGGCATCATGAAATTAACCATTTTTAGGCATATTGCAATAGTTTCAGGGACTGGTGTTGGCGGTGGATCTTTAGTATATGCTAACACACTACCAATACCTAAATCAACTTTTTTTAAAACAGGTAGCTGGAGTAAACTAAATGATTGGGAGAATGAATTAACACCTTATTATAACGAAGCTCTAAAAATGCTTGGAGCAGCAAAAAACCCTAAATTATTTGATGCAGATTTAGGTTTAAAAAAAATTGCTCAAAAACTAAACATCAAAAATAAATTTGATGCAACTAACGTAGCAGTGTATTTTGGAGAAGAAAATGTAACAAAACCAGATCCTTATTTTAACGGCTTGGGACCTGAAAGAACTGGTTGTAACTTCTGTGGTGCCTGTATGACCGGCTGTAGAAATAATTCTAAAAATACTTTAGATAAAAACTATTTGTATTTAGCACAAAAATACGGAGCGGAAATAATAGCAGAGAATGAGGTGTATGATGTAAAACCTATAAATACCAAAGATGGAGCTACCGGTTACGAAATAGCACTAAAAACTAGCACAAAATTCTTTACAAAGAAAAATAAAATTAAAAGTACTGCTGTTATTTTTTCAGGTGGTGTATTAGGTACTATAAAACTTTTGCTAAAACTAAAAGAAAGCTCATTACCGAATATTTCTAGTAAAATAGGGCAGGATATAAGAACTAACAATGAAACATTGATAAGTGTATCTAGTCTCGAAAAAGACAAAAACTACTCGAAAGGTGTAGCTATAGGTAGTATTTTAGATTCCGATGAGAATAGTCATTTAGAAATAGTTAGATACGCAGAAGGCTCTAACGCATGGAAATTTTTTCATTTGCCTTATGTTACGAACAATAATGTATTCTCTCGATTAGCAATGATATTTGTGTCTTTAGTGAAATCACCCATGAAATATTTTAAAATTTATGTAACGAATAGTTGGGCAAAAAAAACAGTGGTACTTCTTTTTATGCAAACTTTAGATAGTACACTATTGTTTAAGAGAAATTTTTTTGGTTTTATGAGCTCAAAAGTTAGCACAGGAAAAAAACCGAGCCCATTTATAAAAGAATCACGTAAGCTTGTAGATGAATATAGTAAAGCAATAAACGGAGTAGGTACTTCATTTGCGTTAGAAACAATTGCTGGTATTCCTTCAACGGCACATGTTTTAGGAGGTGCGGTAATGGGGGGAAATGCTTCAGAAGGAGTAATAGATAAAAATAATAAAGTATTCGGGTACCAAAACTTATATGTTATTGATGGCTCTATGATTTCAGCAAACCCAGGAGTAAATCCTTCTTTATCAATAACAGCAATTGCAGAGCGAGCAATGGACCAAATACCTGCGAAAAGTGAATTAAATTAGATTGGGTAATAAAGATAACAAACTAATAAAGTATGTTACCAGCATGCAGTTATAATTATTATAAAAGTAGCGCTGTTAAATAAAATTTAGTTAGATTTTTAAACTTTATTAAATTAGTTTTGTTCATTGAAAAATAGCACTTTTTTAAATTCTTATCTGTTTTTCTGTTAAATATTAGACTATGATAAAATCAAATTCAAAAGTTACTTTCTCTTGTGGATCTATAATGAAAAATAGATTTATGCTTGCCCCATTAACTAATACACAAAGCTATGAGAATGGAGAGTTATCTGATGAAGAGTTGAAATGGTTAACAATGAGAGCTAAAGGAGGTTTTGGTTTTGTTATGACCTGTGCCTCTCATGTTCAGGAAGTAGGAAAAGGGTTTTCAAGACAGTTAGGTATTTTTAATGATAGCTTAAATGAAGGACATATAAGATTAACAACAGCTATTAAAAAAGAAGGAAGTTTGGCTGTAGTTCAATTACATCATGCAGGAATGCGTTCTCCTTCCGAATTATTAGATCAAAAGCCTGTTTGCCCTTCTAATAATAGTGAAAATAATGCACGAGCTCTTTCTGTAGTAGAAGTGAAGCAGCTAAGAGATGATTTTATAGCTGCAGCTGTTCGTGCTAAAAAATGTGGTTACGATGGTGTTGAAATTCATGGAGCTCATGGTTATATTTTAACGCAGTTTTTAAGTTCAGAAATAAATAAAAGAACTGATGAATATGGAGGTTCGTTAGAAAATAGAGCTCGTTTGTTATTTGAAATAGTAGATACTATTAGAGCGAAGTGTGGAAAATCATTTTTACTTGGAGTGCGCTTGTCTCCAGAAAGGTTTGGAATGGATATTGAAGAAGTTAAATGGGTTTGTAAACAGCTAATAGATAGAGAAAATATTGATTTTTTAGATATCTCTTTATGGGATTGCTTTAAATTACCATATGATGAGAAATATCAAAATATGACCTTATTAGAACATTTTAAAAACTTAGATTTTAAAAATGTAAAATGGACTGTTGCTGGAAAAATAAGCAATGGGTTAGATGTTCAAAAAATTTTAGAAGCTGGAGTCGATTTTGTTTCTATAGGTACTTCAGCTATATTACATCATAACTTTCCTAAGTTAGTTATTGATAACCCCAATTTCACCCCAATTAAAACACCAGTATCTGAAACTCAACTAAAAAAAGAAGGTTTAAGTGAAAAGTTTATAAAGTATTTAAAACGTTGGGATAATTTTGTAGAAAATTAACTGTTTTAAATATTCAACTTACTTAAAATCATAAGCTTTATAGGTTCTTTAAATAAAAAAGCGTAAATTTGCACGCCTTTTTACGAGAACAGATTTATAAAAGGCAGAAAACAAATTTATATAAGTTTAATTTCTCTTTGCGTTAGTGTTGTTAATAATCTGGCTAACAAAAAGATACAAAAATTAGTTCAGACATGTCTGAAGAAAAAAACACAGCTGCTGAGGCAGTAACAGTAAATCCAGCAGAATTTTTAGCAACATTTAATTGGCATAAATACGAAGAAGGTATTGATGAAGTTGATGAATCTAAATTAAAAGAATTCGAACAAGCTTTAGAAGGTACAGTAGGTTTCGTTAACGAACGTGATGTAATCGAAGGTTTAGTTACAAGAATTACTGAAAGAGATGCGATTATTGATATTAACTCTAAATCAGAAGGAGTAATTTCTTTAAACGAATTTCGTTATAACCCAGGTTTAGCTGTTGGTGATACAGTAGAGGTATTAGTTGACAAAAGAGAAGATGCTTCTGGTCAATTAGTATTATCTCACAAAAAAGCGCGTGTAATTAAAGCATGGGAACGTGTTAACAATGCACACGAAACTGGTGAAATCGTTAACGGTTTTGTTAAGTGTAGAACTCGTGGAGGTATGATCGTTGATGTATTTGGTATTGAAGCATTCTTACCAGGTTCTCAAATTGATGTGAAGCCTATTAGAGACTACGATCAGTATGTAGAAAAAACTATGGAATTCAAAGTTGTGAAAATCAACCACGAATTTAAAAACGTAGTAGTATCTCATAAAGCGTTAATTGAAGCTGATTTAGAAGATCAAAAACGTGAAATCATCGGTCAATTAGAAAAAGGACAAGTATTAGAAGGTGTTGTTAAAAACATTACTTCTTATGGTGTCTTTGTTGATTTAGGTGGTGTTGACGGATTAGTACACATTACTGATTTATCTTGGTCTCGTATTAACCATCCAAATGAGGTTGTTGAATTAGATCAGAAATTAAACGTTGTAATTTTAGACTTTGATGATAACAAATCTAGAATTCAATTAGGTTTAAAACAATTATCTGCTCATCCTTGGGAAGCTTTAAATACTGACTTAAAAGTTGGAGATAAAGTAAAAGGAAAAGTTGTTGTTTTAGCTGATTATGGTGCATTCGTAGAAGTTGAAGAAGGTGTTGAAGGATTAATTCACGTTTCTGAAATGTCTTGGTCTACTCACTTACGTTCTGCTCAAGATTTCGTAAAAGTTGGTGACGAAGTAGAAGCTCAAATCTTAACATTAGATCGTGAAGATCGTAAGATGTCATTAGGTATGAAGCAATTACACCCAGATCCATGGACTGACATTACTACTAAGTACCCTGTAGGTTCAACTCACTCTGGTACTGTACGTAACTACACTAACTTTGGTGTATTCGTAGAGTTAGAAGAAGGAATTGACGGATTAGTATATATCTCTGACTTATCTTGGACTAAGAAAATTAAGCACCCATCAGATTTCGTAACTGTTGGTGATAAATTAGATGTTCAAGTATTAGAATTAGATGTTGAGAACAGAAAGTTAAACTTAGGTCACAAGCAAACTCAAGATAACCCTTGGGATGCTCATGAAGCTACGTATGCAATCGGTTCTACTCACGAAGGTACGATTAAAGAGAAAAATGATAAAGGTGCAACAGTAACTTTTACTGATGAAATCGAAGCATTTGCTCCAACTCGTTTCTTAGAGAAAGAAGACGGTACTAAATTAGAAAAAGGTGATACTGTACAGTTCATCGTAACTGAATTTAGTAAAGAATACCGTAGAATTGTTGCTTCTCATACTTCTATCTTTAGAGAAGAAGAAAAGAGAAACATTAAAGTTGCTGCTAAAAAAGCTGCTGATGTAGAAAAAACTACTTTAGGAGATATTGGTGGATTAGCTGAATTAAAAAGAAAAATGGAAGGAAAATAATCTCCTGAAATCATAAATTTTAAAACCGCTACGTAAGTAGCGGTTTTTTTATTTTAATAAATATTTCCTTAAAAAAAATAGTGTACATCCCAATAAGAATTATTTAAATAATAATATCCATTATTTGATTAATATAAATATATCCATAAAAATTTCATGTATAAATTATGACACTACCCAAAACAGTTTTATATGGTGATCTATCATCTTAATATTAAGTTATTACATGTTGAAAACAGTGTAATCAATCATTAGAATAATAAAATTATGAATAAAATGGATAATCATTGGTATCCATAGACTTTTGTATTTTGATCTTAAATAACCTAAAAAAAGCCCAAAAGGAAATATCCATATTAGAGATATAAATGAAAAATGAACAAGTGCAAATAAAAAGGACGTTGCAATTATTGTCGATTTTTTTGAAACTATTTTATTTAGCAAATTAAATAAAAAACCTCTAAAAGCAAGTTCTTCAAATATTGGAGGCAATATTGCAATAAATATAATAGACCATAATAATGGGTTTTCTAAATATAAATAATCCTCATAATAATTATTAGAAAAATTATTTGTTAGGGTGTTAATAAAACCTGTAATATAGTAAACAATAAAAGCGTTTATTATTGTAAATAAAATAAAAAGGTTTAAATACCATTTATTAATTTTTGGTAGCTTATATAAAGGGGTTATGTTTTTTAAATCAAAAATACTGTAGCCAACTACTATTATAATAAATATACTTTCAATAAGAACCTCACTCCAAAAACTATTATCATATGCTTTAAATACATAATAAGAAATGCCTATAAAAACAATAATTGTTATATAAAAGGCTATAATAGTATCTAAAGTTGTACTTTTTTTTGAGGTTATTTCTGCACCACAAGTAGAACAAAAATTGATTTTTGAATCAAAAACAATTTTACAATTTTTACATTGAATCATTATTTTTGTATTTCAATATTACTATTATCATTTTTCCGTGAATAAAAAGCAGAGTACAGTCCTTTTCCTAAGTATGAAATTATTATTATTTTCCAAATAAAGCCTTTAACTAATGATATTGGATCAAAAACGGCTGAAATTATTATTAAAGTTAAATACAATAAGAGACCAGACAATAAAGCTATAAAAGGTTTTTTATCAGACCAAAAAGCTAACAATAAGTAGATTAAGGCAACAAAAAGAACAATACTTAATTCTAGAATATCATTTGTAGTATAGTATGAGAATAAACCAAAAACAACCATTATTCCACAAAGAACAAACAAGGTGTTCTTTGCTGATTTAATTTTTTTATCACTATCAATATTTTTACTTTTTTGCATTGCTCTTTTTGCAAAAAACTGAGCTATTTCTTTGCTAGTTCCATTTTTGGGATGCCCACAATTTGAACAATAAGCGATACTCTCTTCAATACTTTCCTTACAGAAATTGCATAGGAAGTTGTTTTTAATTAAATCTTTTTCCATATTTTTTTTTGATACAAATATATGTTTTTAGTCTTTTATTTCTATAAGAATATGTTTGTTCTATGAAAAAACATGTTACAATTGAGCTTTTAAGCCTAATAACTCAAAAAAGTTTCACAAGATTTCTTATCCAACTTTTTAAATACTAAACAATTAATTATGGCATAAACTACTCAACAAGTACTTGTAAATAATTTCATGAGTTAAAACACACTATGTTAAGGAACTTATATTTAAGAGATGTATCAAGGCCCTGATAATGTAACTATTAAATTAAAAAAAAGATTTTTATTATCAATTTGTAGATTGTAATAGAATTATTTGGGCAAAAAGAAACCCAGCACAAAGACTTTATTAAAGAATTTACTAAAGGTTATAATATAATCCATTTTGAATTTAAGAATGGGTAAAGAGTTCAAAAAAGTAATTTTTAGGTATGTAAAATAAAGTTAAAACTTTATAAATAAATAAGAAAACGTTAAATGTACATTTAACGTTTTTTTTATACGCTTAATGTAACTAATGTTACAGTTAAAATTATGGCGATACACCATTAATTTCTTTATTACCATTATATTTGTATTAAAATTTAGAACACACTATGACACTTATAAAATCTATTTCAGGAATAAGAGGAACAATAGGAGGTAACACAGGTGAAAACCTTACACCTGTTGATGCTGTTAAATTTGCAGCAGCCTACGGAGCTTTCATAAAAAAAAGAAATCCAGAAGCAAAAAAGATAAAAGTAGTTATTGGTAGAGATGCTCGTATTTCTGGTAAAATGATAAGTAATTTGGTAGCAAATACTTTAGTTGGTTTAGGTATTAACGTAATTGATTTAGGTTTATCTACAACACCTACAGTTGAAGTTGCAGTACCACTAGAAAAAGCAAATGGAGGAATTATTTTAACAGCTTCTCATAATCCTAAACAATGGAATGCTTTAAAATTATTAAATGAAAAAGGAGAATTTTTAAATGGAACTGATGGTGAAGAAATTTTAGAATTAGCAGACAATGAAAATTTTGAGTTTGCAGAAGTTGATGATTTAGGAAGTTATAGAAAAAATAAGAAATATTTAAAAAAACACATTAAAGAAGTTTTAAAGTTAGATTTAGTAGATGTAAAAGCTATTAAAAAAGCTAAATTTAAAGTAGTTGTTGATGGTGTTAATTCTACAGGTGGAATTTTTATTCCTGCATTATTAAAAGAGTTAGGTGTTAAATGTGTAGAATTATATTGTGAGCCAAATGGACAATTTCCTCATAACCCTGAACCTTTAAAAGAAAATTTAACAGATATTTCTAAATTAGTAGTAAAGAAGAAAGCTGATTTAGGTATTGTTGTTGATCCAGATGTTGATCGCTTGGCTTTAATATCTGAAGATGGTTCTATGTTTGGTGAAGAATACACTTTAGTTGCTTGTGCAGATTACGTATTAGGGAGATTAGGAGGAGGAAACACCGTTTCTAACTTATCATCATCAAGAGCATTACGTGATGTAACAGAAAAACATGGTGGTACTTA
Organism: Tenacibaculum ovolyticum DSM 18103; assembly: GCF_000430545.1. Taxonomy (GTDB): domain Bacteria; phylum Bacteroidota; class Bacteroidia; order Flavobacteriales; family Flavobacteriaceae; genus Polaribacter; species Polaribacter ovolyticus. Next base: position 214,725 of record NZ_KE387163.1, on the reverse strand, counting down.
TACAGCTTCTGCAGTAGGAGAAGTTAATGTAGTACAAATGATGAAAGATACTGATACTGTAATTGGCGGAGAAGGAAATGGAGGTATTATTTATCCGGATTCTCATTATGGTCGTGATTCTTTAGTAGGAGTTGCTTTATTTTTATCTCACCTAGCACGTAAAAAAATGTCTTGTAAAGAATTAAGAGATTCTTATCCTAGTTATTTTATGAGCAAAAATAAAATACAATTAACACCTCAAATAAATGTTGATGAAATTTTAGAAACAATGGCTTCTAAATATAAAGACGAAGATGTTAATATGATTGATGGTGTGAAAATTGATTTTGAAAATGAGTGGGTACATTTACGTAAATCGAATACCGAACCAATTATTAGAATTTATACAGAAAGTACAAGTCAAGAAAGTGCAGATACACTTGCAGAACGATTTATAACAGAAATTGAACAAATAATAAAGTAAGAAAATTGAAAGTAAGAGCAATCAGTTTATTAATGTTGTTGTTAGCAACATCAATAATGGTAGGACAGGAACAAGAGAACGAAGTTCAAAAAAAGAAAGTTACCAATAAAGGAAAATTTTTCGTGTATTGGGGATGGAACTGGGCGAGTTACACCGATTCTGATATCCGTTTTAAAGGAGATAATTATGATTTTACGTTATCGAATGTAAAAGCACAAGATAGACAAACAAAATTTTCATTTAAAGATTATTTTCATCCAGGAAGAGTAACGATTCCTCAAACAAATTATAGAATTGGGTATTTTTTTAAAGAAAATTATACTATTTCTATTGGAGTAGATCACATGAAATATGTTATGATTGCCGATCAAGATGTTAATATTAAAGGTAATATTAATGTAGGTAATCCTAAATACGACGGTACTTACAATAACGAAAATATTAATTTAGCAGCCGATTTTTTACGATTTGAACATACTGATGGTTTGAACTATGTAAATGTAGAATTAAAACGTTTTGATGATGTAAGTCATTGGTTTGGGTTAAATTTAGAAGACTTACAAATAAACCTTACAGAAGGAGTAGGTGTTGGTGTTTTATACCCAAGAACAAATACTTCTTTGTTAGGAAAAGAAAGACATGATGACTTTCATTTATCAGGTTATGGAGCTTCTATTGGAGCTGGGGTAAATATTACTTTTTTGAAGCACTTTTTTGTACAAGCAGATCTTAAAGGAGGGTATATATATATGCCAGATATTAAAACGTCAGTTAGTCCTGCTGATAGTGCATCACAAAGTTTTTACTTTTTTGAAAACACTATTTTAATAGGAGGTAAATTTAGGCTATAATAAACAGCAATTAGAAATAAGTTTATATTATAAATATTTTAGCATACTTCTTTGTATAATTTTAATTTTAGACTACATAAACAATACCAGATGATAAATTTAGAACAGTATTTTGATACGTTTAAAAAAAACATTGTTGGAGTTAATCAAACATATCAATCGCCATATGGTGAACAAAAAATGGTATATACCGATTGGACCGCAAGTGGTAGATTATACATGCCAATAGAAAATCAGTTGTTAAATAAATTTGGTCCATTTGTAGCAAATACACATACCGAAACTTCAACATCAGGAGCTGCTATGACATTAGCATATCATGAAGCACGTAACATCATTAAAAACCATGTTAATGCATCAAAAGATGATATCTTAATAACAGAAGGCTCTGGAATGACTGGTGTTGTAAACAAATTTCAACGAATTTTAGGCTTAAAGGTTTCTGAAAATTTAAAAGAGCATACAGAAATTCCAGAAGAAAAGCGTCCTATCGTTTTTGTGAGTCATATGGAGCATCACTCTAATCAAACTTCATGGATAGAAACGATTGCTGATGTTGCTGTAGTACCATGTAATGAAGCTGGATTAGTTTGTTTAGATATGTTTGAAAAAACGATAAAAAAATATTTAGATAGACCTATAAAAATTGCTTCAATCGTTGCAGGATCTAATGTAACAGGTATCAAAACAGATTATCATAAAGTAGCCTCATTAATTCATAAATATGGTGGTTTATGTTTTGTAGATTTTGCTTGTTCAGCCCCTTATGTAGATATGAACATGCATCCAGAAAAAGAAGATGAATATTTAGATGCTATTTTCTTTTCGCCACATAAATTTTTAGGAGGTCCAGGAAGCTCTGGTGTTTTAATTTTTAATAAAAAATTATATAAAAACATGATTCCTGATAACCCAGGCGGAGGTACGGTAAGTTATACAAACCCTTGGGGAGGTCATGATTATTTTGATGATGTTGAAACTCGTGAAGATGGAGGAACACCTGCTTTTTTACAAACTATAAAAATTGCATTATCTATTCAGTTAAAAAACCAAATGGGTACTGATAAGATGAAACAACGTGAAGATGAAATTAATCCAATTATTTTTAATTGTTTAGAAAATCTTGAGGGCGTAAAAATATTGGCTCCAAATCATAAAGATCGATTGAGTATTTTTTCTTTTTATTATGAAAAATACCATTTTAACTTAGTTGTTAAGTTATTAAATGATCGTTTCGGAATTCAAACAAGAGGAGGCTGTTCTTGTGCTGGAACTTATGGGCATTTCTTATTAAATGTTGATTTAAGTACATCAACAAGAATAAAAGATCAAATTTCTGAAGGTTGTAACACTGATAAACCAGGTTGGGTTCGTTTATCTGTACACCCAACTGTTACAGACAAAGAAATACAGTTTATTTGTAATTCATTAAAAACATTAACCGATAATATTGAAGAATGGTCGAAAGATTATAAATATTATATGATTAAAAATGACTATGTACATATTTCATCTGAACCTATTGAAAGAGAATTAATAGCTGACTGGTTTACCCTATAAATATGAGTTTATTAAATACCATTTTTTTAGAAAATGATTATTCTAAAATTAAAGAAGAAAAAATAGTTGGTAGGTATATTACTTTAAAAGATATAAAGCCTCTTTATGATAATTTAGAGTCAAATATTAGCTCTGAGGTAATAGGTTTATCTGAAGAAGATAGAGAAATTTATAAACTGAAGTTAGGTAAAGGAAAAAAGAGAATACTTATTTGGAGTCAAATGCATGGTAATGAAAGCACTGGTACTAAAGCTGTATTTGATTTTTTAAATTTTATAAAACAATATGCAGATAACGACATTGTTAGTTCAATTTTAAATAATTGTACTATTACAATTATCCCGATGTTAAATCCTGATGGGGCAGAGGCTTATACTCGTATAAATGCTAATGGAGTTGATTTAAACAGAGATGCTGTTGATTTAAGTGCAAAAGAGAGTAAATTATTACGAAAAACATTAGATGCGTTTAAACCAGATTTCTGTTTTAACTTACATGATCAAAGAACTATTTTTGGAGTAGAAGGTACCAAAAACCCTGCTACTATTTCATTTTTAGCACCTTCTGAAGAAGAAACACGTAAAATTACAAGTGGTCGTAAAGAAACGATGGATGTGATTGTATCAATGAACGCATTATTGCAGCAATTAATACCAAATTATATTGGTCGTTATACTGATGAATTTTATCCAACAGCCACCGGAGATAATTTTCAGAAGCTAGGATACAATACCGTTTTAATAGAAGCAGGTCATTATCCGAATGATTACGAACGTGAATTGGTAAGAAAATACAATTTCTACGCGCTATTACAGGGGATTTATCATATATCAACATCAAAAAACTTCAAAAATTACTCAGATTATTTATCTATTCCAAACAATATCAAGAACTTCTATGACGTTATTTATAGAGCAAAAAATAATGAAAAAGATGTAGCATATCAGTATGTTGAGAAATTAGAAAATAGTAAATTTGCACTGATTTTAACTAAGGAAAAAGAAGGCGATTTATCTGAATACTTAGCTCATAAAGAATTTAACAAATAATCTAAAAAACTGAATATTTATTAATAAAACCCTTCAAAAATTAGAAAAAAATCATATTTTAGCAATATTACTTGAAGAAAATAAAAGAATGAAGAAGTTTGTACTAGATGAGATTGATCATCAAATTTTAGACATTTTAATTGAAAATGCGCGTACCCCATTTACAGACATTGCAAAAAAACTGTTAGTATCTGCTGGTACTATACATGTTCGTGTCAAAAAAATGGAAGATGAAGGTATAATCCAGGGGTCAACATTAACGTTGAACTATGATAAAATGGGATATACTTTTATAGCTCATATCGGTGTGTATTTAGAGAAAACATCTATGACTCAACACGTTTTAGATAGTTTACGTTTAATACCAAATGTAACAGTAGCATACGTTACAGCTGGTAAATACAATATCTTTTGTAAGGTAAGAGCAAAGAGCACTAATGATGCAAAAGATATTATTTATTTAATTGATGATATTAATGGTGTTAATCGTACTGAAACGATGATTTCTTTAGAAGAAAGTATTAACGATAAGAAACGTTTAATGCACGCTATTTTTAAAGAAATATAATTAATATATTTTATTACAAAAAAAAGAGGTTGATATTATCAACCTCTTTTTTTTGTACTTATTTTAAATATTCCATTCAAATTTCTTAAAAAGAGTATTCCAATCATCTGGAAAATTGCTTTTTATTAATAGTTTTTTATTTGAAAACGGATGTATAAAATCAAGTGAATGCGCATGTAAAAACATATTTTCACAATTAAAGTTTTCTTGAAACATTACATTATGGTTTTTATCACCATATTTTGGATCACCTATAAGAGGATGACTTATTTTGTTCATATGAATACGTAACTGATGTAATCTACCAGTTGTAGGTTTCATTTCCACTAAACTATATCTTGATGTATCATAAGGTTTTACAGGAATATCTAAAATGATTTTATGAACTGTTTTTAAATGTGTTTCAGCCTCTTTGTAAACATCAGCATCTCTTCCTTTTACAGGTGAATCTATAATTTTAGACTCTGGAGAATGCCCTCTTACAATTCCAAAATAAGTTTTTTGAATCTCATTATTAGTAAATAGCTCTTGAAATTTAGACACATATTTAGTTTCTTTTGCTAATAACATAATTCCAGATGTTTTTCTATCTAAACGATGTATCGGATAAAATTTATGATTTAATTGTTTAAATAATAATTGCAACAAAGAGTCCTCATCAGAAACATTTCGTGAATGATGTGCGTGGTGTACAACTACATTATTGGGTTTTGATACACAAATTACATAGTCATCTTCAAAAAGAATAGTAAGGCTCATAATTTAATTTTTGACTGCTTTAAATTTTATAAAATTAAGTAGAATTAAAGATATTATTCCACAAACTAAAAAACCAACAAAAAGTGGTAAGGTAGTAGTTACAACATATTTACCAATAAATGTAGCTATCGGAACAGCCATAATCGTAGATACAAAACCATTTATAGCTGCACCAACTCCAGCAATATGACCAACTGGTTGCATTGCTAAAGCTCTCAAATTTCCAAATAGAAAGCCAATTGCAAAAAACTGTAATGCAAAAAATGATAAAAGCACATTTATATTTGGGTTTTCTTTACCGTAAAATAAAATGATATAAATAATAGGAATAAGAGTGAAAACTATTAAGAAAGTAGAAATTAACTTTAACATTCCATATTTCATTACAAAGGTTCCATTTAAAAAAGTAGCAAACCCAACAGAAATAGCTAAACCTGCAAAAATGTAAGGGAATTCTTCAACCAAATTATACTGTACCTGAAAAATTTGTTGTGAAGCACTTAAATACACCATAAAAGAGCCTGTTATAAAACCAGATATTAATGTAAATACAATTGCTTGTTTATGTTTTAAAAACTCTTTTGTTCCTTCTATAAAGAGATTAAATGAGAGTTTTGTAGTATTCTCTTTTTTTAAGGTTTCAGGTTGACGTTTCCATAGCCATAACATTACTAAGAAACCAAAAACTAATTGACTGTAAAATATAAATTTCCATCCATAGGCATCTAACATTAATTTACCAATAGCAGGTGCCACAACAGGAACCAGTATAAAAATAACAACAATAAACGACATTATTTTTGCCATATAGTTACCTTCAAAACTATCTCTTACCATAGCAATACTAATAGTTCTAGGAGCTGACAAACCGATGCCTTGTAATATTCTACCAAAAACCATCATTTCTATACTCGTTGCATTAACACAAATAAGACTAGCGATTACAAAAATGATAAAACCGAAGTAAATTACAGGTTTTCTACCTAAACTATCAGATAAAGGTCCTGAAATAAGCTGACCAAACCCTAAGCCTAAGAATATCATTGTTACTAATAACTGATTATTACTAGAGTTTTGTTTAGTATTAATACTAATTCCTATCTGTTTTATCGCTGGTAATAACGCATCGATAGACAAAGCTACTAACGACATTAATGCTGCCATTAGTACTATAAATTCTAATTTTGAATTGTTTTTTTGCATTTTGCAAATGTACTCTTAAGATTTTGCTTTATGATTGCTTCTAACATAGAATATATTCATAGAAAAGTTAAATAATTATTAAAGAAGTAATATTATGTTAAAAGAAAATGGTCTTAATTTTTTTGAGTAATTATTTACATCCAATTTATACGTTTTTATTGTAGAGATATATCTTTTTATTCTACAATAATCTTACAAAATCAACTAGAGTTTACTATTACTTAATGTTTTGTTAAGTAATTGTAAAATAAGTATTTATACGATGTAAAAGTATGGTTTTACCATACTTATTTTATGGTTTTTTTTAATTTCTTTTGCTTTTAACTGCTTAAATTGTAACATCAATTTGTGATTAATTATCAGTTGCTAGAGTTGAAAATCTAACTAAGGTGGATATCATTAAAAAATTAGTAATTCAATTTAAAAAATAATGAGCCTATAAAAGAGAGGGATAATTAATAAAACCAATGAATTCTGAAGTGTTAAATTTAACAATAGAGAGCTAACTAAACTCTAAATATTATACACGTAATATATTTATAAACAACCAAAAACAAATGAAAAACCAAACAAAAGAACAACTATTTGATGTTATCGTAGTTGGTGGAGGTCCAATAGGATTGTCTTCAGCCTATCACTTAAGTAAACAAGACAGTACAAAACGTATACTTGTAGTAGAACAGTTTAAATTTGTAAACGAAGAAGTTAGTTCTTCAGGAAAATCGCGCCAATTTAGAGTACAGTACGATACTGTTCCTATGGCGCAATTAGCATTAAGAGCAAAAGACCAATGGTTAGCTTTTAATGATGCAGCTAACAAAGAATTATTAGAACAAGTAGGAGCTTTGTGGTTTGGTGATCCAGAGCTAAACTCATCAGAAGGAGGTATTAATGATGCCATCAAAGTAATGGATGAATTGGGTATTCCATACGATCAGTTTAAAAGTGGTGAGCAAATTATGGATCGTTTTAACTTTAAAGATCTACCAAGTGATTACGAGGGATTCTTTCAGGCAGATGGCGGAATCTTAGATATTGATGCGACGCAAGAGTTTATGCTTGCTGAATTAAGAAAAAACAATAATGTAGTCTTAAAAGAATTTACAGCGGTAACAGATATTGAATCTTTACCAAATGATGACATTATTATTACTACTAAAAGCACGCAAAATTCTGATGAAATAATTAGTTATAAGGCCGAAAAACTGGCATTAACTCCAGGACCATATGTAAATGATTTGGTAAGTCATTTTGGGTTAAAAGTTGGTATTGATATTTGGACGATGTCTTCATCATATTATAAAATATTAGATCCAACCATAGCAGAAATAGGAACTACCTATTATGTGTATGAAAATAATGAAACAGGATTGTATTATGGATTTAATGAAGTTCCTTGGTCAAATCCAGGTTATGTTCGCGTAGCAAATGCTGTAGCCGATGAAATTATAGATCACCCATCTGAAAGCACACATGAACCAGATTTAAAGAATATTGGCTATACTACTGATTGGGTAAAAAATCACATGCCAGGTCTTGAACCAAAACCTTCATTGCTTTCAACATGTATGGTAGCTATATCACAATCTAAAAATGAAATATTATTAGATTACTTACCAAATACTATCAGTAATAATAAAAATATAGTAGTATATACTGCTGGTTGGGCTGCCAAATTTATACCTACACTTGGAGACTTAATTTCTAAAATGTTATTGGGTACTGTTTCTGAAGAAGATCGTTACTTTTTAGAATACATGACAATTGATTGGAAGTTTCCTTTTGATACTTATGCACCACATTTACATAAAAAAGATCTTAAAAAACAATTACTTAGAAGTTCTACAACAAAAACTACAAAACCAATCCGTAAGGGGCATAAAAAGTTTACAAGCACTCCAGAACCAGGATTAGATTTAGATGTAGCAATTGTTGGAGCAGGAGCTTCAGGATTGTATTCAGGTTATCGATTAAGAACTGGTGTAGATTCAAATGGAGATCCTTTAAATTTGAAGGTAAATATTTTTGAAGCTAGTGATCGAATTTGTGGTCGTTTAGATTCTGTTGAATTGCCAGGTATGGAAGTTACTGCTGAGTTAGGCGGAATGCGCTATATGACTACTCAAGCAATTATCAATGGTCTTATAAATAAATATGAAGAAGAAGGTTTGTTAAATGCGATTCCTTTTGAAATGGGGAGTTCTGATAATCAGTTGATTTATTTAAGAAAACAGCGCTATCATGCAAAAGACTATGATGTTCCAGGGTTTGAAACAAGGTATGATGTAGCAGAAGAATACCAAGGTAAATCTGCTAATTTTATATTTAATGATATTATAGATAGTGTTTTAATAGCCGATGGAGAAAGTATTGAAGCTATAAAAGCTAGTGCAGATCCACAAGCAGAATGGAGACGTGTAAAACGTGATTTAATTTATAGATTTGAGGGGCCTTTTTATAATAAATATGTTTATGAAATAGGATTCTGGAACTTATTAAAAGATAGAAGCTCGCAAGAATGTTATGAATTTTTAGCAAATGCTGGAGGATATTATTCGAATACCATAAACTGGAATGCTGCGGAAGCTTTTCCGTATATGGTAGGTGATTTTTCAGATGATGATGTAACTTATAATACCATTGAAGGTGGTTTTGATAAAGTGTTAAAAGTTACCGCTAGTAATTTTGTAAATGCTGGTGGAACTATAAAACCAAACAATGTATTGGTAAATTTTGAAAAAACTACAGCAAGTGATCCTACAACAAGAAAATACAAGCTTATTTTTGAAAATGTAGCAACAGGAGAAAAACATAACTATCAAGTACGTAACGAAGCCAACCAATGGGTTGCGTATGCAGATGATATTATTTTAGGAATGCCACGTAGGTCATTAGAATTACTAGATCAAAGTAACTTCTTGTTTAATCCTTATGAAACAGAAAGTAAAGCATTACATCATAATATTAAATCGGTAATGAATGAGCCTGCTTTAAAAATACTATTAGGTTTCGAAAATCCTTGGTGGCCAATAGATCCTGCTAAATATCAATCGCCATCAGTAACAGATTTACCAATGAGACAATGTTATTATTTCGGAACAGACGCTAACAATCATTCTTTATTTTTAGCGAGTTATAATGACATGAGAACTGTTTCTTTTTGGAAAGCAATGGAAAATGATGCGTTGTTTGAAACGAAACCTACAAATTACTTATTAGCTACAGCTACTCGAAGAAAACGACTTCAAGAATATTTAGAAAAAGAAGTGCCAGCTGCAACGCAAAGTATGGTTGCAGAAGTAATGAAAGAAGTAAAAGAAATGCATGGAAATGAAAACATACCAGCACCTTATACTTCAGCATATAAAGATTGGAGCCATGATCCTTATGGAGGTGGATATCATGCTTGGAAATCAGGTTTTGTAGTAGCTGATAAAATGCCAGAAATAAGACAACCACAAGCCAATGAGCGTGTTTTTATTGTAGGAGAAGCCTATTCAGATCAACAAGGTTGGGTTGAAGGTGCTTTTTGTGAAGCAGAAAAAGTAATGCTTCATCGTTATAATTTACAACGCCCTAGTTGGATTCCTTCAGATTACTTTTTAGAATGGGAACAAACTGTACTTCAACATATTTTATCTGAAGTAGAGTAGTAATCTATTAATTTTAATATAAATAATTGGGACCTTCGGGTCCCAATTTACGTTTATAATTGTTTCATAAGAACAATAGGAGTGAAGCACTAATAAATATATTATTTGTTAAATAATAAAAGACTTATCTTATTTTTGTGATTTATATACTTTGCATAAATCCTGAAATTTGTTAAATAAAAAACAGAAAATACCTCAAGAACAATTTATAGATACAGATTATTTTATCTACTGTTTAGAAGGTGTTCATGATATAGAAACTAACGAAGTTACCGAAACACAAAAAAAACTAACGCAATTAACCATGCAATATGGAGTGGCTAGTATTTATAAAACATGCGACACTATTGAAGGTTTAGAAGATATTTTAAATGCATTGCTTTTAGATGATCATAATTTTAATGACTATGAAATAATATACATGGTTATAACAGGTGAAGCAAACAGTATTTGTTTAAACGACTATTATTATAGTTTACAAGAAATTGCAGAAATTTTTGAAGGAAGATTAAGTGGAAAGATTTTACATTTTTCAAATGCAAAAGTGTTAGATTTAGATGAAGAAGAAGCACAATATTTTTTAGATATTACGGGTGCAAAAGCTATTTCTGGTTATGGTAATGCCTTTAATGGAATTACTAGTTCAAATTTAGATATCGCTTTCTTTAACTTATTTAAAGAAGATGAAAATATGTTAGATGTTGTAGAAGAGTTACATCAAAAATATTATAAAGTATGTAAACTACTTGATTTTAGATTGTATTATTAAAATAAGACTTTATTGATGTAAAGATAAAGTCTAATTCGTGTAGGTTTAATTCTTAGATTAAGATTGTAGGACTGTAAATTTTAATTAGCCTGCAGCACATACACTACGTTTTAAAAGCATATATTCTCCATTATTTTTAAACTCACGTATAGATACTCCTGTATAGCGTTTAAAGGTTTTTGAAAGATGACTTACATCTGTAAAACCCAAATCGTCTGCAATTTGTGTTAATGTATAATCAGAATTTAACAAACGTATTTCTACTAATTTCAGTTTTGCTTTAATAATATATTCACGTAACGACATGCTAACCTGTTTCTTAAAAAATTCACTTACATAAGTTGGTGACATCATAAAAACATCAGCCAAATTTTCAATCTTTAATAGTTCGGTTTTATTGATGTTTTCATTAATGTATGTTAGAATTCTTGTAATTCTATCATCTGAATTGTTTTTTGGTACTTCAAAATAAGTTCCTTTTTTAATATTTCTAATTAATAATTCCAAAATACTTGTCATTAAACTAGTAATTAAGGAAATAGATTCATTTCCATAATTTCTAGACTCTTTTAAAATTATCTCTATTAAGCTCTCAAGATGATTTCTATCAACATCATTCTTAATAATATCTCCAGGTAATTGATTGTAATTGGATAAAATATAAGAAGCCTCTTTAAACCATTCGTTTCTATTTATTGAAACATTATTTATGTTTTTAAAAAATGAATCTGTAAATTTTAAAAACACAAATTTTGTAGACTTTTCTATACTAAACGAATGGCATTTTAAAGGCGGTAATAAGAATATACTATCTTTACCATACGTATAATCATTATAATTTATACATTGTGTACCTTCTCCATCTTTAATTAAAACCAATTCAAAAAAATTATTCTTAACAGGTCTTTGTTTCCATTCTCTTAATTCTATTTCTTGTATTTCAAAAGGTTTATACGCTTCTAGTACTTGCATTATTGTGTTTTTTATAAATATAACAATACAAATTTAGATAAAAATGAATTGTTTTAGCAAGAATTCTATCTGTAAACCTTTAAATATACATAACTATCCTTTTTTTGTACCTAAAAAGTACTGTATTGTACTTGTAACTTTGTAGTGTAATAAAAAAACAACTCTATTTATTACAATGAATCCTTGTTCTTAACTATTATTAAAGTTTTTGAATTTAAGAAAGTAAAAAGTAGTTGTAGAACTTTATTTAGTTATAAAAACATTTTTTTAAAATAAATTATATATGAACAGATTAACAATTGTAGCGAAAATAGTAGCAAAAGAAGAAAAAAGGGAATTTGTAAAATCAGAATTACTAAAATTAATTTCTATTACTCGATCAGAAAAAGGATGTATTAATTACGATTTACATCAAGATAATGAAAACCCTAATCTTTTTTTATTCCATGAAAACTGGGAAAGTAAAGAGTTGTGGCAAGTACACATGAATAATGAGCATTTGGCGGAATACTTAAAAGTTACTGATGGGGCTGTTGAAGAGTTTGCACTAAACGAAATGACTGTAATTGGTTAATAACTATAAGAATACATTCATTTTTAATAAATTATTCTTTTCAATATTAAATAGTCATGAAATCAAATAAAAAAATCACTCTTGGTGTAACCAATTTATCTTTTCATCGCATAGCAGCATCTTTAGTTACTAATACATTAGTAAAAATGGGGTTTAATGTAAAACGATCTTATGCACCACACCAAGAAAATTTTGAACGTTTAAATACAGGTGAAATAACTATGTTAGCTTCTGCCTGGTTACCTTCTAGTCATGGAATATATAAAAGTAATGTTGAGAAAGAAGTTCCTTTATTAGAACTCGGATTACATTACAAACCATATGCTCTTTGGGGTGTTCCAGATTATGTTCCAGAAGAAGAGGTTTCAGAAATTATAGATTTACTAAAACCAAGTGTAATTTCTAAAATGAATAAAAACATTCAAGGGATAAATTCAGGAGCAGGAATCACTCGTTTTTCTATTCAGATGATGAAAGATTATAAACTTAATCATGCAGGCTATAGATTTCATATCGGTACAGAAGAAAATTGCTTTAGTACTTTTGAGAATGCTGTTGCAAATAAAGAGTGGATAGTTGTTCCGCTTTGGAAACCTCAATTTTTACATTATAGGCATAATATTAGAGAACTTAAAGAGCCAAAAGAACTTTTAGGTACTGTAGATAAAGCTGTTTTATTATTACGTAGAGACAAAGAAAATTTATTTACAAAAGCACAATTAGAAGAATTAGATAGTTTACAATTTACCAACGATATCATAGCAGAATTAGATTACAAAGTGTCTCGTGAAGGTAAAAATATAGATGAAGTAACAAAAAAATGGTTAAACAACCGCAATTAAAAATATTGAATACAATGAAAGCAATAGGATTTAAACAGTCATTACCAATAAAAGAACAAAACAGTTTTATAATATTTGAAACTGAAAAACCAACTCCTAAAGAATTTGATTTATTAGTAAAAGTACAAGCAAACTCTGTTAACCCAGTAGATTTTAAAATAAGACAAACTGCAGCTAACGATAAAGTTTTAGACATGCCAAAGGTTATTGGATGGGATGCTGTTGGAATTGTAGAAGCAGTAGGAGAAAAAACCTCTAGATTTAAAGTAGGAGATGCTGTGTACTATGCTGGTGATATTACTAGAAGTGGAAGTAATGCAGAGTTTCAATTAGTTGACGAGCGTATTGTTGGACATAAACCAAAAAATCTTTCAATTGCTGCAGCTGCAGCTATGCCACTTACTAGTTTAACCGCATATGAAGCATTATTTGATAGGATTAAAATAAATCCTGAAACAGATAAAGGGAAAACTGTTTTAATTTTAGCAGGTGCAGGTGGAGTAGGTTCAATTGCTATCCAATTAGCCAAAAAAATTGGAAATCTAACAGTAATAGCAACAGCTTCTAGACCAGACTCTATACAGTGGTGTAAAGATTTGGGTGCTGATTTTGTAGTGAATCATCATCATTTAAAGGAAGAATTAGAAAAAATAGGGCACCCTCAGGTTAATTACATTTTAGATTTTGTAGACTTAGAGGGGTATTGGGAAACAGCAGCAGAAATTATTAAACCACAAGGACATATTGTTTCTATTACAGCTAGCACTAAGCCTTTAGATTTAAATATTATGAAATCTAAGAGTGTTACTTTTTCTTGGGAATTAATGTACACACGTTCTATGTTTAACACCGATGATATGGATAGACAACATGAAATTTTAAATAATGTTGCAAATTTATTAGACAATGGTACTTTAAAATCAACTTTATCAACAATTATTGAAGGGTTTTCTGTTGAGAATTTAAAAAAGGCGCATGAGCTACAAGAGTCAAGTAAATCTATAGGTAAAACAGTTATTTTATTCTAACCTTAACACGTATATAATGAGCATACAAAAAGTATTAGTAGCTGTAACCATTGTGTTATTTTATATAAATAATACAAATGCACAAAATTCTATAACTGAAGCTGAAATATTTGCAACAACAAATCAGGCAGTTGGTAATATTACATTTACAAACTCTGGTAATTTAGTATATAGTCATCATCCTTTTTTTGCACCAGAAAACAGAGTAATGATTATGGATGCTAAATCCAAAGAAAGCAAACCGTTTCCTAATAAAGCATGGAATACACCAAGAGATACAGACGATAATTATTTAAGTAATGTTCTAGGAATTAGAAATGATAAAAACGGAATCGTATGGATGTTAGATATGGCACAGCGCAATAATGTAACACCAAAAATTGTGGGTTGGAATACACATACCAACACATTGGAGCGTATCTATTATTTACCAAAATCATCAGTGCCAAAGGAATCACAACCAAACGATATGGTTGTAGATACCAAAAATGGTTATTTTATTATAGCTGATGAAGGTATTGGTAATGGAGGAGATGGTACTCGTGCTGCTTTTATTATTGTAAATATGAAAACCGGCAAAACGCGTCGTTTGTTAGAAGGTACACGTAGTACATTACCAGAAAACGCGCCTACAATAATTGAAGGAAAGCATTTAGCAGTAAATGGTAAAAATCTATTAGTTGGTAATGATGGTATTACTGCCGATGCTAATTTTGAATACATTTATTATGGCCCACTAAACGGAACAAAAATTTACAGAATTAAAACAATAGATTTAGTAAACGAAGTTTTTACTGAAGCAGAATTAGATAGTAAAATTGAAACCTATTCTGAAAAACCAAACAATGGGGGAATGAGTATAGATATAGCAGGGAACATTTATCTCACTGCTTTAGAGACTAAAAGTGTAGTTGTAATTTTAGCAAAAGATAAAAGAGTGAAAACTATGACTAAAGATAAAAATATGGTTTGGCCAGATGGTGTAAGTTATAATCATGTAGATGGTTATATGTACGTTTCTGCAGCACAAGTAAACAAAGGCGCTATTTTTAATAATGGCAAAGATTTATCTACAAAACCGTTTTATATTTTTAGATTTAAACCAATTGTAAATGGAGTTTCTTTTAGGTGATAATAAATAATAATTATCAAAAAAAATATCCAAATAACTCTCAACAATATAATTTAATTTTTTTGTTGAGAGTTTGATTTTTTTTAGCCTTTGGTAAGTAATGGATAATTGTGTTTAAAATAAATTACAACGACAGCAAATTGTACAGAATATTAAAAATTAAATGAGAAGTAGAAATACGAATATTTAATGACCTAAGTACTAAGGTTTCTTATGAAAACTAATCACGTGGGATATTTAACATAATATCATTTTAGCTATCTAATGTATGAAATACATTTGTACTATAATGTTCTGTGTTATGTTACTTTGCTTTGGTAAAAGCGAAATTATATATACCAATAGTTATTTCATTTTTTTCTTCTCAAAATTTTCTTTAAAAATGTAATGGAATACGCTTTGCCCGAAACGACGATAGGAGTGAAGTGGGAATGTGTATGGAATGAGATTGTTCTCTCGATTTTTTAATTAATTACGGAATTCCGTAAAAAACTAAATATTAAAGTTATTATATTTGAGTTGTACCTATTATTAAAGAAAATTGCGAACTTAATGATAAATCATATTCAAGACTACTTGAACATTATCTCTAAAGAGATAAACAGTTATTTATTTGATGAATTTCAAATTAATAAAGAAAAATTTATTGACTATACAACTTTTGACTTTGTTCTTTATCACTTAGTAAACAAGTACATACTTAATGATAAGGACAAAAAAGATTTATTTATAAATATACCAAAAGATGGTTATAGAGATAATTTATTTAGTTCAATTTTTCAATCTTTAGTTTTTATTAAATTATTTCAAAACTATTTTAGTTATGAAAAAGAAAAACCCAAATTAGATAAAGGAGATTTAATATACTGCAAGTTTCAAAATAAAATGAGAGTTTGTGAAATCAAAAGTGTTAACGATACTATAACAAAAATAAACCTAAAGTTCCCTGGAAAGAATGAGCATATAAATAACTTTGCTTTAAAAGGAAGAAACTACACTAAATTAAATCCAAATTTATTAAATGGTAGAAATACTGCTAAAAATATTGATGATTATTCTGTTTTTTTATTAGAAAATTTTGGAGATAAATTTCCTTTTATAACAGATTTCAAAAACAAAACTTTAGTAATTGCTGATAAAAAATTCTTCAAAGAAAGTAAACAATTGCCTATTAGATATACGAATAGGAATGGAAAAATAAGAAATGATTTACCTTTTTTAAATTATCTTGTAGAGTGTTGCAATACTTTTAAAACTGCTCAAAATCACCTATTAAATTCTAATCATCATTTTGATGAAGTCATAGTGATTGGAGATTCAAAATATTTGCAAAATTTTGAATCTATTTTACACGAAGCTAAATATCAAGGAAAAGTAAATAATATTATTTTAATTGGTACGGAAAAACCTGATACTCCAAATGAATTTACAGAATGGTTATGGTCAAATTATGAAGTGAAATTAGCTAATAATGAAGAGATTAATCTACCAAAAAAGATTAATATTTCAAATGACCTATTATATTCTAAATTTATTGAATTCAAAAAAGAAATTGATTTAATTAAAAATGAATGTGAGGTTAATCTTTCATTTTTAATGAAGTATACTAACTTTTATTTTCGAATGATTTTAGTTAATTCAAATTTATCAAAAGGTGTTTATCAAGAGTATATTGATAGGTTAGATAGTTTTTTTAAAAGTGAAAAATTTGAAGATGAATTAAATGCTTTGTTTTATAATAATAACATTTATAATTCAAATATAATAAATGAATATTTACGTAGGATATTGTCTAAGTTTACAGAAATAGCAAAAGTTATAGAAAACAAAAACTTGAAATGGGGTTATATAAAAGAGCAATCAAAAAGTGAAATAAATCTATACCTCTTTGTTGAAAAGAAAAATTATGATGCTGTAAATAATCAAATTAAGAGAGAAAGAATAAACAATATTGTATTAATAAGTGATAAAAGAATTGATTCTAAAAAAGAATATTTAGATAAGTGGTTAAATGATTCTAAAAACTCTAAAAGCAAAAAAATTATAATACCATATTTGAATAACAAGGAACTATTTAATAAACTAAAATCAATAAATGGTAAGTGCGAAGTTTTATGTTATAACAATATAGATGAGATTTCTTATGAAAACATTTTAAATAGTTATCATATTGAAGAAAAGAAAAGATTAACGCATCAAGACAGATTAAAATTCGTTAAAACAGATTTTATTTCAGCTAATGAAATAAAGAAAAGAGAATTAAATGATGTTTTTAAATTTGATTTAGAGAGTGAAAGTTTTAAAAATAATCCTTATGAAAGCATCGATTTACCAAAAGAAAAAGTAATTTATGAGATAAAGTTTTCTGACGGTTCATTTGATAAGTTTGATTCAACAAAAGGTGTCTTTTTAATTGAAAATAAAGACTTAATAAAAACATCAATAGGAGAAATTTATGAAGGCTCAATTATTCGATTTTATCAAAACACAAATCCAAATGAATTTAAGCGAATTTTAAAGATTTTTGATACTGAAAACTTATTGAATTCTTTTGATTTTTATTCTGATAGTTGGAAGAAAACTTTAAATCATTTAGCCTTAAAATTTAATGGTTGTGAGGGGTTGTATGAAAAAATATTTAATAAAGAATATAAAATCCATTATAATACTTTTAGATTATATTTTTTAGATAATTCTCAAACTAGATTCCCAAGGATAAAAACGTTAGAGTTTATAAGAAATTTTTGTGAGAAAAATAATTTCACAAATGAATTAATTTATAAAGAGTTTGATAAATTTGTTTTATACTCAAAAAAAGACCATTCAATTAGACAACAAGCAGGGAGGCTTTTAGGTAATGATTTATTAGATTATATTGCTTCTAATAAATCAGAAATTAGTGACTCTTTGAAAAAAATATCAACAGATATTCTAAATAAATTAACAGAAACAATACAAGAAAAAAAAGTAGTTAAAAAGACATTAATAGAAGATGAGTAAATATTTAGAAGAGCCAAGATTAATATTTAGAGATACAATTCAAAATAACCTTATTGGTCCAGGTTCTGATGTTTTTGTTTCTAATTCAGAAGAAGAAATTATATCGGATTATCCATTAAATAGATATTTTTCTGGAATTATATTTCCAGAACGAGAGGCTGAATTATCTATTGGAGAAAAACAAGAAAACGATGCTAATGTAGAAATTGAAGATGCAAAAGAAGAAATTTTAGAAAATTTAATATCTGATGATGAAACTATTGAAATCGACTATGAGGATTCCAATAAAAAATCAAATGTTGAAGCTGAAAAAGAATATTCTGAAGCAAACCAATATTTTCCAACAAATTTTGGCTTAACATTTTGTGTTCCAAAAGAAACTGAAAGTATAAATGTAACTTTCAATTTCGCAAAATATAAGCAGATAACAAAAGAAGAAGCAAAAGTAGAAATTAGTTTAAGTGATTTTGAATTATTTACTAAACATAATTATTATTCATTAAATGATTTGTTATTTTTTGAAAATGGTTTTATGTTTTTAAATCCAAAAAGTTCATTTTTTAAGACTGTTAATCTTTATAACTTAAAAAAACATTTTGCGGAAGAGAATAATAAGGTGTTATTGAAATCTAAAGCTTATAATGGTTTAGAATTATTATTAGGAAGGTTATGGAAAAGAGTAAAACAAAAACCTCTAGTAAAAACTATAAATTTAAATGAAATTAACCTAGATGAATCTAAAGAATATGCTTTAGAACAAGATGATGAAAACAAGAAAATTCTAACTTGTTACTACAAAAAAATTTATGAAACTGATTATGGTAAATTCATAAAGATTTTAATGGCAAATTGTGAACAGCATTCTAAAAAGAAGTTTTCTTTTAGCAACGAGAAGCTAAATACAAAAGCTATTTTTCAAGGTGAAATTGTTATCAATGGAACTATTTTTAAGCCTTACAAACAATTATCTGAAACAAACCCTTTTGATGAAGAACTTAATTTAATTAATTTTCAATATAGAGAAGAAAAATCATTTGCAATTGGTCACGGTTGTGCTGTTAATTGGGATAACTCCAAAAAACCAACAGAACTAAAGACTACTTTTTTGCCAGAAGTAGATATTAAAAATTATAGCAACAGTTTTAGAAAAGATTTTCCAGAGGATTTAAAAGATATAACAGAATTAAAAAAACTTTCAATTTGGAGTGAACTTGACAAAAACACTATTATTGAAAAGTTGAAACTTTTTGCTAATGAATACCAAAACTGGATAAAGACAAAACAAGAACCAACCAAAGCAAAAAGTAATTACAAAGAATCACTAAACACAATTATAAATAACCAAAAGAACACTTATGATAGGCTAATAAAAAACATTGACTTTCTAGCAAATAATGAAATTGCTTACAAATCTTTTTTAATAGCAAATACAGCAATGTATATTCAAATGCTTATTTCTAATAAAAATATTTTCGGGGATAAAGGTGTTGAGTATTTAGATTTAAATTCTGACATTGATTACAATAGTTTAAACTTTTTTGAAAATTTTAACGATTGGGAAAAATTTAATTCTGAAAAACCAAAACCTTTAAAATATCGTCCTTTTCAACTTGCCTTTTTTCTATTAAATATTGAATCTATTATTAATGAGAAATCAGACGATAGAAATGAAGTTGTAGATTTACTTTGGTTTCCAACTGGAGGAGGAAAAACAGAAGCCTATTTAGCTTTAACTGCTTTTTCTATAATAAGCAGAAGAATTATAAATAAATCGAATGCTGATGGTGTTTCCGTAATTATGCGCTATACATTAAGATTATTGACTGCTCAACAATTTGAAAGAGCAACAAAATTAATACTATCTCTAGATTTTTTAAGACAACAATTTGACATAAATAATGCTTATTATTTCGGAAATACTAAAGTTTCAATTGGTATGTGGGTTGGAGCATCAACAACTCCTAATAATTTTAAAGACGCTAAAATAATTCACAAAAGAATATCTGATGAAATTATAAAATTAAATAACAAGAAGGCAGGAGATTATAAAAAAGTTAATTCTTTTCCAATATCAAATTGTTCTTGGTGTGGATGCAATTTAGTTTCAAAAAATAAAATAGGTTATTATCAATTAGGATATACAGCTAGTGCTTCAAGTTTTTCAACAAAATGTATTAATGAAAGTTGTGCGTTTAATGATGAATTACCAATTTACTTTGTAGATGATAAAATCTACAATAATCCACCAACATTACTTTTTGCAACAGTAGACAAATTTGCAATGTTATCTCATAGAAAAGAAGGACACAGATTATTTAATTCAATCCCCTTAAATAATCCCAAATTACCACCAGATTTAATTATTCAAGATGAATTACATTTATTGAGTGGTCCTTTAGGTTCTATAACAGGGCTTTATGAATCTATTGTCGAATTACTTTCTACAAAAGGAAATAGAAAACCTAAAATCATTGCATCTACAGCAACAACAAGAAATACAAAACATCAAGTTGCAATGCTTTATGGAAATAGAGAATTAAATATTTTTCCTCCAATGGGAGCAACTTATGATGATAATTTCTTTTCCTATGTTTCTAAAGACAGTAAGAGAAAGCACATTGGCTTTATGCCAACAGGTAAAACAGCATTAAATTCTCAAATTAGAATTTTAGGTAATTTGCTTTTAGCACGTGTTAAACTTTTTAAATTTTTTAGAGAAAAGGAGAATTTAAGTTTAGAAGATATAAAAAAACACGAAAATAACTTTTGGACAATAGTTTCGTTTTATAACAGTCTTCGTGATGTGGGTAAAATTTATAATAAAGTTCCAGCAGAAATTACAGATTTTTTAAAATTATTACATAATAGATATAAGTTTGATAAACAAACTTATGGATTTAATTATTTTGGACTTTCTAGCAGAACGAAAGAATTAACGAGTAGAATAGAAAGTAATTCTATTAAAAATTTACTTAATGAATTAGAACAACCATTTGATTTAATAGCCAAAGATGGTTGGACTTTCGTTCAAAATAGTGTTGATTTGGTTTTAGCATCCAATATGTTTTCTGTAGGTATTGATATTGAAAGATTAAATGTTATGTTAATGAATGGACAACCTAAAAATGTTGCAGAATACATACAAGCTTCAAGTCGTGTAGGAAGGAAAGTACAAGGAATAGTAATTAACTTGTTAGATGCAAATAGGTCTAGAGACAAATCATATTTCGAAAACTATGTTCCTTTTAACACAGCTTATTATAAATATGTTGAACCATTAAGTGTAACGCCTTTTACTGAAATTTCATTGGATAAAGTTTTAGCAAGTCTGTTAGTTTGTTTTGTTAGACATAAATTAGGTTTATTTGAAGATAAACAAGCAAAAGATTTTGATGGAGATTATCAAGAATTAAAAGAATTCATAACGAATAGAATAAAAAATAAAAAGCAACTTAAATATGCGTTATCAAAACTAGAATATTTAGTAGATAAATGGAAGGAAAAAGAAGGAGAATTAACTTATAGAATATTGATTAAGAAAATATCAGATTTGGATGAATGGAGTTTAATGATGTCTATGAGAGAAATTGATACTAATAGCATAATAAAAATAACGAATAGATAATGGGCCAATTTGAACAAATACAAACAAGAAAAGCAATAAGTGCTTATGGAGGAGTAGGCTCAATTATAGAGACAAGAGACGGTTCAATTATAATTAAACCTTTTAATGAATGGCCTTTTTTTGAGAAGGTAAACGAAAAATTTGAAGAACATAATATAATCAAAGACAAAAGGTTTAAAAACCGCGTAAGTAAGTATTTTCAAGAATTAGAAAATCTTATTAGAATTCCTATAAACGATTTAGAGCAAGGTTATAGATTACCCAGAGGAAATGAATATAAAGTACTTTCTGCAAAATATTTCCCTGAATGGTTTTATTGTAATAATTGCCATAAATTTGATAAAATTGATGAATGGTTTTCAAATTGGAAAAATGATGTAGATACAAATCACAAAGAATATTTCCATCCACCAAAGTGCCATAGTTGCTATGCTAAAAATAGGGATAAAGGAAAAAAAGCTAGAAGATTTTTTGATTTAGAACAAGTTCGTTTTATTTTAACAGCACCAAATGGTGATATTGCTGATATTCCTTGGGATAAATGGTCTATGTTAAAAAAAGGACAAACGAAAGAATCGAATAGTACCGAAAATGAAAATTTAGATGACACTCTATCATTATCTAAAATTCAAGTACCTGGTGATTTAGTGTTAGAATATAAAACTTCTGATAAATTAGATGATTTAAAAGGAATTTGGATAATAGCAAAAAATAAGAAAGGTGAACAATTAAATTTCACAACTTTATCTGGTTTATTCAATTTAAGAATTAAAATTCAGGAATTATTTCCTAATACTTCTAAAAGCGATATTTTATTTAAACCTGTAATTAGGTCAAGTAATAGCGTTTATTACCCAAACATATTATCAAGTATATATATTCCAGCAAATGATGAATTAAATAAATTCACTATTGATTTAATAAAGGACGAATATGACGATGGAGGAAATTCTTTACAAATATCTAAAAACCTAAAAAGATATAAAAATATAGAAATTGATTCGAGTATTATTCAAAACCTCATAGATAATAAATTTAACGAAAAGGATTTTATTTTATCTCAATCAGAAAATGAATATAGATATGATGAATATAAATTTATCATAGATAATGAAAAGTCAGATAGAAAAGACGAATTAGTTTTTGAAAAAATAGATGACACATATTTTCAAAATAGCTTAATAAAATCCATTTTCAGAATGGATAAAATAAAGTTTACTTCAGTACAAACTTCATACACTAGACAAGAACCAATTTCAACGGACTCTTTTTTAAAAGATGATGAAATTGAAGACAGTAATAAAGAAATTATAATAAAAAAATTCACCTCTAATAAAGGTTTAAACGTAAAATATTTACCTGCAATTGAAAGTTATGGTGAAGGCATTTTTTTTGATTTTGATGATAATAAATTAATGAATTGGATAAAATCTAATCCTTTAATACAAGAACGAACATCTAAAATAATTGAGAATCATAATAATTTAGATTCAAATTTTAATGATTCATTAGATGTAACATCTAAATACATCCTATTGCATACTTTTTCTCATCTCATAATAAAAGAATTAGAGTATTTGTGTGGTTATCCAGCGACTTCTATTCAAGAACGTTTGTACATAGATAATGAATTAAAAATGAATGGTATTCTAATTTATACTATTGCAGGTTCTGAAGGAAGCTATGGAGGTTTAACTTCAATATGTGATGATAATAAAATTGGCAAATTAATAAACTCAGCTATAATAAGAGCAAAAGATTGTGCAACTGATCCAATATGTTATCATACCAATGGACAAGGTGTAAGTAATTTGAATCTTTCTGCTTGTTTCAGTTGCGCTTTGTTGCCAGAAACATCTTGTGAGATGTTTAATTGTTATTTAGATAGAAGAATTTTAATTGATAAAGATTATGGTTATTTTAAAGATGTTTAAAATAAAACTTTGTTAACGGATGGGTACTTTAAATAAAAATTTATTAAATCAGAGCTTAATAAAGCTCAAATGAAAATTTCGAAAAAACAAAACGGTAGGGTAGGAGTTGATTATTTAATTGGAGATAATCAAATACACCTTAAATCCATTTATTTAGATACTACACAACGCAGTATTAAAATATTAAAGGAAGAATTAGGAGAATTAAAAGATAACTTGTTTATCGCTTTAATTTTAATATTAGATAATGAAGTCAGTTTAGTTCCTAGTTTATCTAATTGGGAGATTAAAATATCTACAAATGCAATTCCTGAATTAAGTAAATATGCTTTAGATAATATGATTGATATACTAAAAAGATAGCGCAAAATGATGAAAAGCTAAATTAGAACTACAAAGTTAGCAAGTGTACAGAAATTATCTCGTCAGAGTAATTTTGTACTGTTGCGCATAGCTAAACGAAAAGCTCCTGAAAAAAATATAAACGGAATCATCTTCAAAAACGAGAATATAATACCAAACGAAATGTTAGCTTTTATGCGGTTGTAAGCGTTGGCAAATTGTGTTTAAAAATAAAAGCTTTTTTCAGCTTTTAAATTTTAAAAAGCAATCCGAGCGATTTTGGCAAGAGGCAATTTTATACTTCGACAAAAGCTCTGTATAAACTCCACGTCTAATTATGGCTACAAATGTATAGTTACGATGTTTATTGAGAATCGCATATTCAAATACAGAATATGAATTTCTCACGAAAGCCCAAAACAAATGCTAAATGCCCCAATTAATAGAGTTTCTTAAGAATTCAGAACATTCTGGGATATTTAATATTTCGACTGTCGCTCAATATAAACTCCATATAGAATTATAGCTTACGAGTATTAATGAAACATGCTGACGATATAGACCTAAAGGCGCTATATCTGCATCTATGTAAAATAGAACAGAAAAAGTTCTATTCGCCGTTTTACTTATATATTATATTTGTACTATAATTAATAGAGAGTTAAATAGAGTGACCCATATTCACTGATTTACAAGAATAATCAAACAAAAAGTTTACAAAATGTTTGATTTTTGTTTATTTCTAAAAATGCTTAAAAAAAAGAATTTCTTTGTGATAAAAATTATTGCAAATGAAAAAATTGTTATTACCAGTTTATAAAAAAGAGAACACTCCTAAAGCTTCACATCCTTACTATATATTATTTGATGTAGGTCAAAGGTTAGAGTTTACAAACAAGCGAAAAGCTGAAGATTATGTTCGTAAAATAAGTTCGTATATTGTGGATAATATACGTGTTATAAACACTCTTCAAAAAGAGTTGTATTCCGTTTACTTAGAAAATTATTTCAAATTGAATGAACGACAATGTTTAAATGTTCATCAAACACTTGATGCTTATTTAGAGCGTTTAAAATTTTTCCACTCTTACCAAAGTAGAGGAGATGCTTGTATCAAGTTTTCTGCTGTTTACACATTACTTAATCTTGTTCAGGATTCGGCTCAACATCTTATAAGAGCCTTGAAGAAATTAAAAGATTATAATTCTGTATCTCGTTTAAATGGCTATCTGCAAGTTTTAACTATTATTTATCAAAAATTATCAGACTTGAAAAAAGGTGATATATCAACTATCTATAAAGAATCTTCTTTAAAATTAGTTCATAAAAAAAAGGGCAGCGTATCAATGACATAAATAAAAATTTATGTCTTTATCAAAGCCAGTATTATCAGTGCGTGTCAACACTTTAAAAATTGGACAAAAGTTTGTTAAAGTCCGAATGGGCTCACCGTGCTTAACTCAGTACCAGTATTTAGGTTCTTTTGGTGGTATGGTAAAATGTACAAGGTTAAAGGATTCTTCTCCTTTCTTGCTACCAGATTACGTATTAGTTTATAAATTAAAAATATAGAGCATTATGAAAAAGTTTAAAACTTTCATAGTGCTTTTTTTGTTGGCACTTATCGGACTTGTTACGGTTCTCGTAATAGATTACAACTACTTCATTACTCACTTCTTAAACCGCTAAATCATGAAATATTCAATACAAGTATTAAAAAATGAAATAGAGTGTTTAGAGGAAAGGGTTTCTTATAATTTTACAGATAGGCATTGCTCTATTGTTACTTTACATTGTAGGTTAATTCTTGTTAAGGAGGATATAACACTTTTAAGAGATTGTCGTTGTGCTTTAGCTATTCTTCAATTAGAGGATATTGAATCTAAAATGCTAGGTATTTATGTCAGCTAAGAACCCCATAACCTACGCAGCAAGGCAAGAACTTATAAAAGAGCAAATTGATATTCTTTTAAAAGATGATACTAACAATATTTATTCAGTTTATCAGGCTAAGGTTTATATATCTGAAAGGATATTGTTTGTAGAACCTCGGTCAATAGATAGAATGTTACTCCCTTACAATCAACTTGCAGAAAAAGAGGTAAAACCCTTAATACCAACTAATCAACTCGAATTATTCAGTTAAAAACTTGCCATAGCTGTGCTAGAGAGGAGTGAAGCTCCTCTTTTTTATTGGCTTGGCAAAACATAACGGTAAAATCGAAAATTTCAACGTAGCCCTTTAAATCCCTATGAACGCTCCTTGTACCTTTGTCTTAAAAAACGATGGGATAACGCAATTCTTTGACGTATCCTATTTAAGCTTTAAACGTAATGGTGATACATCAGTATTAAAGCAAAACATTAAAACTGCTTTTGGTAATTCTTTAAAAAAACTAAATAAAACCAAACATAAAGTTTCTGATTATTTAGAGTACGTTAAAAAGTATGAATTTAAGTACGATTGTCAGCGTATGGTTATGTCTAAAAAAGGAAAGACTTTAAAGCAGCTAGGACTAATGAGCAAACCACAACAAAAAAAAGCTAAAAAGGCTATTGAATGCCTTGTTTCTATGATTACCTTATCAAAAGATAAATCTTTGAAAAAGAAAAGTAAGCAATACTTAGCTTTTGTAACGCTTACCTTACCATCAAAACAAGTACATTCTGATACTGATTTAAGAAAGTGTTTGACCCGATATCTTGAAAATTTACAGAAAACATATGATGTGAAACATTATGTTTGGAAGGCAGAACCTCAAAAAAATGGTAATATTCATTTTCATATAGTCATTGATAGATATTTGCATCATACTATCCATCGTAAATTGTGGAATAAACAAATTGATAAACTTGGTTATTTAGATACCTATGCTGAAAAGCATGGTAATAAAAATCCTAATACTACTGATGTTCATGCTTTAAAAGACAAAAATAGTGCTTCGAACTATTTATTAAAGTATATGACTAAAGCGGAGTTTAACAAACGTCCTATACTTGGTGCTATTTGGGGGTGTGCTAATGCAACAAAACTACTAGACTATCCAAGAACTAGTGAGGGTCACGCTTCATTTTATGCAATTAATGATTTGCTGAGAACACACCATTTTAAAAATGTTGTTGCTGAGGACTTTTTCGCCCATTTTGTAGGTAAAACTTATAAAGTTTTATCTACTGAGGCATTAAACGTCTGGAATGAAGTTAAAAAGCATTTCTTTTTAATGAATAACCTTATAAAACCTAAAAAAATCATTTCTAAGCCTTTTATACGTGTTAAAACGCATGAAACTATCGAGGAATCTTTAAAGGCTTCAAATCTTCGTAAAAAAGCTACTAGCGAAGAAAGACAGCGTATTAAGAAAGAAAAACAATTGCTAACTACTTACGACCCATACAAAGCAAATCAATTTGACATTTTTGCACCCCTGTAAAAACTTTTAAATACAGTGGACGCTACGTCTACAGTAAAAACGCTGTTTATCACATTTTTGTATCAGAATTAAAACAATAATTTAAATACATTAAAATGAAAAAAACAGATTTAAGTGGTTTGAAATCCTTAAAACATCAAGTAAAAATAGGCAATGAGCCTCAATTAGTTTTACTTAAAAATGTATCTCCAGATGCTTTACTTAAAGTTGAGATTAGTCGTCAAGATGTGGACGATCAAAAATTATTTAATCCTTTATCTGTAGGTATGGTTTTAGAGGCTCAGAATAAAATAGAAGCTTTAACAACTGGTAGAGCTATTAAGATTTTTTCTGTAAAAGAAGGCTCTAATGCAGCTAATCAACCAGTAGATGTTATTGAGCAAGCTGTAATTGATGTTGCTTACGGTGGTGAAATTGCTTTAGCTCAAAATGATACGGTTGATATTGGTTTATCTTCTCTTTCTAGTATTCAAGATTCTTCAATGTTAATATTTGGAGGTTTAAATGATTCTCCATTCCCTTATGTTATTTCTGAAAAAACATATAATGCTGACCGAAATGAGGAAGAGGTTTCTTTTGTTGATGGTCAGTTTATTATCATCCCTATTGATAGTATCCCTACAGAAATAGAAATCAAAAGAAATGGAAAAAAGCAGATTTTAGATGCTGAATCTTTAAAACACAAGGCTATTGATGACCATGGTGTAATTGGTTATGATAAGACAGAAGATCCAATTTATGGTTTTTTAAAATGTATTGTCTTAGATGTTCGAAACCTTGATTCGGTGACTTTTGAAGATGAGTCTGAGCCTAGAAAAGATATTAAGTATTACATGGTTAACACACCATATTAAACCCCCTTTTTATATGATAAAATACGATTTAAATATCCGTGAACCTTATGGAGGTGGCGGTTTGAATCCCGCATGGAGTACACCTATTTCTTCTATTAGCGGTGGTACAACTTTTGAGGAGTCAGCTTATAGTACTTTGAATTCTTTTGTTCCGGGGGCTTCAAAAATTTTGAATTCTTTAGGTATAGGGCCCGACAAGTGGAGTACTGTAGAAACACGTACAAGGAATGAAGTTAAAACTATCATTGATTATGGCGTAAAAAAATATCTAAAAGGTAATCAGTTGCGAACATCAGATTTAACCGCTTTTGATAAATATATAGTTGCTGATAGTCAGTATAGAAAGAATGTAGCTAAAACACAAAGTTCAACTAATAGTCGCAAACGTTCTATTTTAATGTTTGAATTGTTAACTGAATATTTAAACGAGTTTAGACAATCTTACTCTGGTTTGTTTGATATGAATTCGGTGGTTTTTAATATTCGTACATCGGGTATTACATCTTATAAAAACGTACGTTTTACACATAGTTTTATACCTAATTCACCATCTATGGTTTATTCGGCTAAATCTCCTAAACATGTTGTTACATCTGTAAAACCATCAAAGATACCTCAAACGATAACTACAACTACTGTTGCTCCGCATGTACTATTGCCAACTGATAGTGAATATCTAGGAACTGATAAAAATGGCAATGCGGACGATATTTATAAATCACCTTGGTACGTGGTTATAGTAGTTGTAATTATTGTTGCAGTTGGTCTAGGTTTAAGATGGATTTGGAAAAAATTAAAGAAGAAATAAAGTGGAAAAATTTAAAGAGAAAATGAAAGAATTTTGGCTAAAAGCTAAAGCTTTCTTAACAAAAAAATGGTTGGGTATTCCAGTTTACGGTTGGTTTGCGTTGCCTCTAGTATTAATCGTGTTTATTTATTCTTATTTGAGTAATAGACCTAAAACAAATAAATTTTAATATGGCTTTCAGATATAAAAAAGGTAAGAAATATGGTGGTGCTTCTTTAAGCAAATTTGATTCAAAGGGGTTTACAAGTGATAAAGGTACGGTTAGACCTTTAAATGGTGCTTTCGCTGTTAGTGGTTGGTTTGTTAATACACTAGGTCAGTTAATAAAGGTTAGTGGATTTCAGCACGGTGCGAGTCCTATTGTTGATAAAGATGGCGGTGCTATTTGGTTGAAGTTTAAAATCTTTAATACTGTTACATTTTTAGAGCGAAAAGAATACGCTTATTATAATGTTAAAGAGGGTAAAGCTTATTTGAAGAAGCATAATATTACTATTTCGACCAAGTCTAAAAATGGCGGTTATTGTGGGCATTTAAACAGTGATGCCTTGAAGCAAAGAGCAAAGAATTCCAAGCAATTTAAAACTAGAAGATAATGTTGAAAAAGAAAGTAGGTTTTACAAAAGCAATCTTATCAGCGGGTAAATATGTTTCAAGGGTTTTAAGCTTTGGTTTAAAGATGGAACGAGGTATGGAAACCTTTTCAGCTTCAATGAGACATTTACAAGCTTTTGAAGTAGAACGTAAAAAGATATGGGGTGTAAAAGATGCGCCTAGTGATGAACTTAAAACAGAATAATTATGTCTGAAATACTTAATAAATCACCTTACCAAGAATCATACGGTAAGTATGTACAAAAGCATTATTTCGCGCATCCGACAAATACACCTATTCGTTTTGATGACAGTCGTCAAATAACAAAAAATCTAACACTAGGTGAACTAAGAAAGTCAAGTTTTGTAACTCAAGAAGAAAAGAATTTATTCGCTTATATCCCCATAGACAACCGAGTAATTAAAGCTTTTCAAATCTTAAGAGATGTACTCGGTAAACCAATTACAGTTACTTCTTCTTTTAGAAGTTATCGTTGGGAAATTCACAAAGGTCGTTCAGGTGATAGTCAACATTTTTATGCTAAAGCCTTAGATTTAAAAGGTGTTGGTTTGGTTGAATTACTAAAAACCGCATTAGAAGAAAAGAACGAATTGTACAAACGTTTGCGAGCTGCTGGAGTTAATGCCTTTGGTATCTATGAAAAAGATGGTTTTATCCATATTGATGTAAGAGATGCAAAAGTAGGAGGTGGGTATTATTTTTGGACTGGGTCGGAAGATTCAGAATTAAAAAAAAAATCCATGTCTATAAGTACGACGGTGGTGCTAGGTATAATAGGAGTTGTACTCTCTGCGGTCGGTCTATTCTTTAAATTTAAAGACAGAAAATAATGAAACAATTTTTAAAAAATAATGCCCTCTTTTATGGGGGTGTTATATTGCTTTTAGTTGTTGTTGTAAGATTTGCTTTTGATTATTTTAAAAGAAAAACGGAGACAATTTATAAGAATTTGTCTGAAAGTGGTTCGACTTATACTGATGTAGAAGCAAAGAGTGTCGCTGAGGGTTTGTATAATTCAATGGGTAGACCAGGTACTGATGAAGAAAAGATATATGATTTATTACAAGGTGTTTCTTCTTCAAATTTTTCTAAGGTTTACAATGCTTTTGGTCAAAGAATGTATTGGCATGAGTTAGGTGTTTGGACTGATGATTCTATTTTCAGTAATGGTCATGAGATTGATTTATTTGGTTGGTTAAATGCTGAGTTAGAGCCTCATGAATTGGCTCACTTGCGTTCTTTAGCTCCCGATATCTTTCCTAAATAGAACCCTAAAATGAATGTTATAGTTATTGTTATTACAGATATTATAATTATAAAAGTTGCTCCCGTCATATTTTTTAAATTTTAACCCCAAATATATATAAATAAATGAATAATCTAATGATAAACAGTTTTACCGCATCCGTTGGGGTCGTTGGTAGTGTTGTTGAAAATACCCCTTTACCAATGGTGGTATACGTTGTATTCCTTGCTATTGCTGAGATGTATAAATATAAAAGAAGTAAAAACGAACGTAAAAACTAATAGCAATGAATGTAATTACAGCTCTTTTGATAATGTTTTCAATATTTTGTTTCTTGTTTTTAATTTTAATTCTGATACTTATCGTGTTACTTCTAATAAATAAAATAAAATATAAATCAGAAAATAATTTCTATTTACCAACGGAGTTGTGTCAAAGAATTGCAAATAAAAACAATAAATAATGTCAAGTAAAATAATTGAATTAAATGGTACTACTTTTAAGGTAGAGCCTTTCTCATTTTTTCGTGCAACTGGTCTAGGAGATGTACAAAATATGTTAAAACCTAACCAATATTTACTAGGTACTTTAGCTTGTGTAAATTTGTTAACAGAGGGTAATATGTTTCTTCAAGCTGTTGTGGACTACTCAGATGGTACTAGTGATTTTGTCGGTCTAAATTTTAGAACTTCAAACAAATTTGAAAACATACTCTTTAATAAGTTAGTTACACCTTTGCCAGTTGGTTCTGTGCATTTTAATGGATTGAAATTAACGCATATCGGTGATGAATTTGTTTCTGTTTTTAAAGATGTTGAGCCAGTTCCACCAATGATGCCACCGCCAAGACCTGAGGCTTAAAATTGTAATAATTAAAACCTAGAAATTATGTAGTAAGAAAAAATAAATTAAAAAGCCTCTAAACTCAGAGGCTTTTTTTTTGCCCAAAAAAAGCAAATCACTAAACTATTTAAGTAATAACTGTTTTAGCTCGAATAAAGTTAAGGAAAACTTTATGCTGAAAGATAGCGCGGTTTTGCTTTCTTTTTTTCGGAAAAAAGGAAATTTGCAATTAAAAGAAAAGTAACCCATCTGCGATGGAAATTTGGTTCTTCATTTCCGAAGAATGTACAAGAGTGATTTAAAGCTATATTTTAGGAATCAAAAAAAAAACATTATGTTTGCCTTAATATTAATCAAGTTCATTGAAATTCTGACCCTTAAAATTGTACTATAAGCATTGGTTTATAAGGCATTGATGAAAGCGCATTCTTTTTTGAGTAGCGTTTTTTATTTGTTTCATAATTAATATTATGTTAAATAGAGTTTTTTGTAAAGTAAAAAATAAAATACTTTTTACATATTTTTATTGTACTTAAATACGTCCTCTATTTCTTTATCTTTAATGGTTCAAACTCAACTAAGAATCATTTGCATTATTATTAAGACTAACTTTTATACAGTTGATTAAAGCATTTAAGTTTTGTACTTGCTGTATTTCGTAACGTTCACATATAATATCTACATTTCCTTTTCTCCAGAAACCTTCAGGACAACAAACTATCATTTTTTTACTTTTAGCATAAAGCCCGAGTTCTAATAATGAGATTGGAGATTTAGTTAAAGGATCAAAATACATTACAATTATATCAGATTGCTCCAATGCATCTAATTCCCATACTACTTGCTCCTTAAATTTAGGATTCTTAATCTCTTGTTTCCAAGTGGCATCCCAACTGTCTCTTCTAGGATTGTAAAATGTAATTGTTTCTTTATTAAAATGTTGAATAATTGTATGCTGCCAATTTTCAGCTTTATCCATTTCAATACTACCTGCTAAAAAAACACTTAAATTCTTAGTTATCCCTATATTATTCGGCGGTTTAATCTCTTCCATATTAAGTAAATGTATGTTTTGCGTATTTATAACACAAATATACACTTACTTACTAAATAAACAAAATAATCTTTATTTTTGCATTATTATAATTCAAAAACGCCTGTGAAATACCATTTAAAATATTACTAAACAAGAGTTTAAAATATTTTACTTTTATAAGTGCCCTATTTTATATAGCAATTGGCCATTTATCAGCCTGTGAAAAAGATTTATCTTTCCATAACTGAATTTCTTTATTGGTAAGTAAACATTCATTCAATTCAATGATCATTTTCTCTTTATTTAAAAGTTGACCAATAAAGACTAACTCTATTTTTCGATCACCAAAAAGAACATCCCAATCCGACTCAATACCGTCTTTGTTATCATTAAAAGAAGCGTAATTAATTCTTTCTTGAAATGGCATAGATGCCCACCAAACTCCAGCCGGATCTGCTTTACAAGAACCACCTGCTGAACTCCATGATATTGCTTGATTAGATCTTGAAGCCAACCAAAACAGCCCTTTGCTCCTAATAACATTTTGAGGAAAACTTTGATTTAGATAGTTTAAAAAACGCTCAGGGTGAAATGGTTTTTTACTTTTATAAACAAAAGAACTTATACCAAACTCTTCGGTTTCAGGCACGTGTTCGTTTTCCAGTTCTTTTATCCAACCAGCAGAAGCTTCTGCTTTTTCATAATTAAATAACCCTGTGTTTAACACATTTTCTAGTTTAATTTTAGAATTTTTAGTCGAAATAATTCGAGCTTCAGGGTTTAACTTTTTAATAATAGCTCGCAGTTCTGCTACTTGTTCATTGGTTACTAAATCAATTTTATTAATTATAATAACGTTTGCAAATTCAATTTGATCGGTTAATAAATTTACAATAGTTCTATCATCACCATCAATATTAGTAAGCTCTCTTGTCGCTAAATAATCTGAACTCGAAAAATCTTTTAAGAAGTTAAAAGCATCAACCACTGTTATCATATTATCTATATAACTAAATCGGCTTAAATCTATTTTACCATCCTCACTTTCAAAAGTAAACGTTTGCGCTACTGGTACTGGCTCACTTATACCAGTACTTTCTATTAAAAGATAATCAAATTTGTTCTGTAATGCTAGTTTTTCTACCTCTACCATAAGATCTTCACGAAGTGTACAGCAAATACATCCGTTAGACATTTCTACTAGTTTTTCTTCAGTTCTAGAGAGTGCATTTTCATTTTCAATGAATTGAGCATCAATATTCACTTCACTCATATCATTTACAATCACAGCTACTTTTAAGCCTTCTTTATTATGTAATATATGATTTAGTAATGTTGTTTTTCCGGCTCCTAGAAAACCACTTAATACAGTTACAGGTAATTTTTTCATTCTATTAATAGATAAAAATGGTGTTATTTAATTTAAATGATGTTTTTGTAAACAAATTAAATCAGCATATATATTCGTAAATGAATTGGTATGCTTATTATATATCTTCCCTCCTATTTTAATAGGCCTTTTTGATAAATTTGTTAACTTTAATTGTAACTCATTTATTTTTTTATTTAAATAATAAGAAAGAATTATAAATTGATTATAGTCTGTTTTCCATAACATATCTGAATGTTCTTTTTGTTTTTTAATTTGACGGTATAATCTAGTTAGTCCTTTTATTCTTAAAAAATCTTGCGCTCCCAATGCATCATTAATAATATGATTGTTATTAGATAACACAAAAGATATTTCTTTAATATTATGTTCTATAATTACCTCACTTAGCGACTCAATTGTTTTATTTTCAGCCACAAAAGAATTTCCAAGCGAGGTGTAAAAATAATTTTCATGCTTAAAAGTATTGTTAATAACAGATTCTAAGCAATCGGTAGGACACAAAAAATAAAGATGCTTTTGCATTACACTGCGGTATTTATAGTGTATGGAAATGAAGAATGATGTAAATCTATTTTTAATTCTCCAGCAATTAGCTTGTAGCCAAATGTATATTCAACTTTTGCTTCATTACCACTTAAATCGGTAAAAAAGTAATTACCCATGGCGATTGCTCGGTTTTCTTCTAAGATTAGATTTGAATTTTCAAACCTTACTTTTGTCCAAGGTTGAAGTGCAAATCCTTTATCTTCATTACAAGCCCTATTTTCGCCTGCAATAAAATATGACAAAGCTTTTGATTGGGTAGGCCTAAATTGTTCTATTTCACACTTAGTAGGTTTAAATAAAACTGGTCCGTAATCAAAAGAATATAGGTTTTTAAGAAATTCAGTTGTAAAAGACTCACATTCTACTGTTTTATCTTTTAAAGAACCAATTTTAACAACTCCTTCTCCCCATTTTTCTTGTGCGTTTAATACTTCCTTTTTTAATATCATTTTTATAATTTTTGTTGTGTTATTATTTTTAAAAATTCATTACGAGTTGCTGTTTCTGAGAAGCATCCTCCATATTCTAAAGTTGTCGTAAAGCTGCTTTGATCTTTTATGCCTCTAGAAGAAACACAAAGATGTTTGGCTGTTACAGAGACGATAACATCTTTTGTATCTAAAACATCTTGTAAATCGTTTAAAATTTGCAGCACTAACCTTTCTTGTACCTGTGGGCGACGTGCATAATAATCAACCAATCGATTAATTTTAGATAGTCCAATAACTTTGTCTTTAGGAACGTATGCCACGTGAGCAAATCCTGTTATTGGTAAAAAATGATGTTCGCAAGCAGAATCAATGGTAATATTCTGTTCAACTAACATTTTTTTATATCCATATTTATTTTGAAATGTTGACAGTTTTGGCTTGTTAGCAGGGTTTAAACCATAAAACAATTCTTTAGCATACATTTTTGCTACTCGATATGGAGTACCTGATAAACTATCATCTGTTAAATCTAGTCCCATTTCATGCATTATCATTTTAAAATGATGCTCTATATTTTTAATCTTTTCATCATTAGATTTATCAAATGCATCAGCACGTAATGGGGTTTTTATACTTTTTGAATAATGATGATCCCCTATTATTTCAATTTCTTCTTTATTGTTCATTTGTACAGCATTTTGTTATGTTACACTTACAATATTTTTTATTGTATTGATGTAAGATTATCAATGAAAGTGCAGGGAAATAGACAAAGCTTTCATGTAATGATACCCATGCAACTTTTTCATTTACTATGATTAAAAATAAAAGAGACCAACTTATCCATAATGATGGTTTCATCCATTTAATGTCGGTTGTTTGTGTAGAATAATAAATGGCTATTACCGAGATTGCTAAAAAGAAATAGTCAAAAAAACTCCACCAAGCAGGTGCGCTATCGCAGCAAGTTATAGAGCAGCTTTGTACTATAAAAATAAAAGGAGTGGCAATGCAATGTATTAAGCATAATGTGCTTGTTAGAACTCCTAAATTATCTGATTTTTGATTTGTGAATATCATTATAATTCCATTAATACAACTGAGTTGCAAAATTAATTAAAATATTCACTAATGCAACTTTGTTGCGTATTATTTAATAAGACTACTATGAAAGATAACGTTTCTTGAAAATAGCATAAAACGTAAAGCATTTATTATTCAGGAATGTATGCTAAACATTCCTGAATAATAAATTAAAGAAGGCTTTAGAGTAGATTACTCATTAGTAGTTGATTTACTAGGTTTTAACGGAGGTTTGTTACCTGGAGTATTCTTGTTATCTCTTCTTCTTCGATCAAGAGTACCATCTTTTTTCTTAGGCTTTGGCCCTGGTTTAATTGCTTTAACTTCTATCATGATTATTTGATTTTAAATAGTATGATAAATATATTTTGTTTAGCAAATAAATAGTTATGGCATTCCGTAATTTACAGAAAATTAAGGTGAGTGTCTTAATTTTATACGGAATGTTACCCTATAAGAGCGTTTTTATATTTTAGTTAATTTTTCAGCCGCAGCAATTAAAGTTTCATCAGTTTTGGCAAAACAAAAACGAAGCATTTGTTTATCGGTTGCATCTTTATAAAAAACAGATATAGGAATTGCAGCAACATTGTGTTTTGTAATTAAATCTTTAGCAAATTCAGTATCACTTTTAGCACTGATTTCTTTATAACTTGCAATTTGAAAATAGGTTCCTTCAGACTGTAATAATTCAAATCGACTGTTTTTAAGAATATCTTGAAACAAAGCTCTTTTACGTTCGTACATTGTTGCAATTTTGCTAAAATCAACAATATCTAAATACTCAGAAATAACATGTTGCGAAAAACTATTGATACTAAAAACTAAAAATTGATGTACCTTTTTAATTTCATTCATTAAGCTTTCTGGAGCAATTAAATAACCAACTTTCCAACCAGTAACATGCAATGATTTTCCGAAAGAAGAAGCTATAATTGTTTTATCAATCAATTTAGGTCTGCTATTTATAGAAATATGCGGATGTTTAAACGATATGTATTCATAAACTTCATCACTTAATAATAAGATATTTGAATGCTTATCTAAGATCGTTTCTAAAGCTTGAAATTCTTCCTCTTTCCAAATTTTACCAGTAGGGTTATGCGGATTATTAATAATTATCAGTTTCGTTTTTGATGTTATTGCCGCTTCTATTCGGTTAAAATTGGGTGAATAATCATCATTTAAAGAAACACGTACTGGCTTTCCTCCTGCTACTAAAACAGAAGGCTCATAACTATCATAACTCGGATCTAAAATTATAACTTCATCGTTATAAGTAATAAAAGTATTAATCGTAGTATAAATACCTTGTGTTGCACCTGCTGTAATTAATATTTCAGATGAAGTATTAACTTTTCGTTGGTAGTTTTTTTGAGTTAATGAAGCTATTTTGTCTAATAATGAAGGCAACCCTGCCATGGGTGTATATTGATGAACATTTGTTGTTAATAAACGATTTGAAATTTGCAACAATCGCTCATCTACAGGGAAATTAGGAAATCCTTGTGATAAATTAATCGCATTATGTTTTTGCGCTAATTGCGACATTACAGAAAATATACTAGCAGTTGTGTTTGGTAACTTTGACATTGTTAAAAATCGGTTTGTACGAAAATACTATATTGGTTGTAATAAACAAATGTGTATACTTATTATATTTAGTATCAACGCTTCATTTATCTAAAAACACTTTATTTATAAGCATAAAAATAGCGAGCATCTAAAGATATTTGATGCTCGCTATAGTTACTATCTAAGCCTTTTTTAGATATTTAATTTACTAAAGTACCTTTTATAATTCCATCAAATTATCAACTAAATTTTCATCCAATCTTGTTCCGAATGGATCAATAGCAATATAGCTAGGTTTCTCCTTTACAATTATCTTTAGTTCTGTAAGCTCCTTGGTAAGCTTATTTGAGTTATAATATAAAATTGAATCCGTAGCTTTTACAGTAGATGGATGTTTTGTGAAAACGCCTATTTTAATAGATTCATTTATTGATATTTCTTTTATTTCTCCGTTTACCAATGTTTCAAAACGTTTTGCTTTTACTTTTGCTGTAATTTCATAGGTTCCGTTTGCTAATTTCTTATAAGAACTTTTCGTTATTCCTAAATCGTACGTAATTAATTTTTTAAACCAATCATTAATTAAAGTATGTTGTTTTACTGGTGTTATTTTATAAAATTCGTCTAATAACTCAACAGAAGTTACTGCTAACTTATTAATTGATCTGTATTTTGTAGTTATTGTTTTCATTACCTTATTTACCTTATTCTCCCCAATTAAATCTCTTAATCCCAACATAACAGTAAGCGCCTTACCGTAAGCAATATAACTTTGTCCGTCTACTTTATAAACTGGTTGTTCAACAGAGCTTGCAAAAGATCTACCTCTAAAATATCTATTTCTTGCATTTTCAGTTAAGGTATACAGCACTCTTTTTCCGTACATTTTTTCTAGTATAACAGCTTCTGTATATTTTGCAAAACCTTCAACTAATAAAGAAGCGCCAGCAACAGGTTTGGCAGATAAAGTATGTCCCCACCATTGGTGTGCTACTTCATGAACCACTCTTTTAGCAACCACATTAAACGTTTCATCATCACTTACATTTGTTAAATACAATCGGTCTTCTACCATACTTATAACACCAGGATGTGCAAAACCTCCAAATGGCCAATGTGCAGGCACTTCTGCAATTCTTACGTGGTTAAAGTTATATTTCCCGAAATTTTCTTGACAATAATCTAATGTTTGTTTTACACTGTTTTCAATATCATTAATATTAAAATAGTGATTAGCATCGTAATATTGTTCAATTGAAATTCCTTTATAATTTATTTTTCTTGTACTGTATTTTGCTGAAAAATAACCGACTTCTGGTAAAATCTTATTCTTAGATTTATAATGATAATAATTCCGGTTATTTTTAGACCATTCTTTTAATAGTTCACCAGAACTAATAGCTGTTTGATCATTAGCTGTTGATATAACAGTTTCAAACTTTATTTTTTCATGTTTTACATCTTCTAATAAAATATGAGTTTCAGAATTATCTTCTTCAATTCGTTTCGGTAAATTTCTTCTTTTTCTTTCAGATCTATTGGTAATTTCTAAACCCGTAGTATATCCTAAAATAGGATCGAAATTCCCAAAACGATTAATATATGTACCATTGTTTACAATTGATCTATCTGTTTCATAACCTTTTACTTCTTTCTTTAATTTAAAGCTATATTTTATTGAATCATTTGGTTGTAATGGTGTATCGTACTTAAACAAATACGTTCCGTATACGGTGTCGTGCATTACTAATTGAGCATTCTCTATCGTAATATTTTGTAATGAAACTCTTTCTGTTATAAATAACTCAGATAATGGTTGTTTGCTTTTATTTTTTAATACATAATCAGCAGATACAGTATACATTCGTTTTGATGGATAAAAATCTACATTTGTTTTTTTAGAAATTGGATATAATCTTTCTATGCTATCATATTTTTTAAATTTTCGTTCATAGTTTTCACTAAAATCTAATTGATCATTCGTTGTTTCATACTTAGAAACAATGTTTGTATTGTAATAAACCAAACTACCTGCACTTAAAAAAAATGCAACTAGTATTAATGTAACATACTTTTGGGCGCTAGTAAAATTTAAAGTTAATTGCTTAAGTTTAACAGAAAAACTAGCAACTAACCCCCTATTCCAAATTTTAAAGGATAAAACAGTTAGTAGTAAACCCAAGGCTAACCAATATATTACTAAATGATTAAATAGGTTTGAAACACCATTAAAACCATCCATATTATTAAATTTTATTCTTGGTAAAAACCCAAGACTTGTTAATGGATGTTCTAGACCAAGCATACGCGATTTTAAGCTTAGCAATACAATGAAACCAAAAATTCCCATTCCTATATATTTACTTTTTGCTAAACTGTTTATAAAAAAGGAAATCATACAAAACACAAGTAATTGCATACCATAATGATAATATAAAGAAGCATATAAGCTAAATTCAAAATTCGTATAGTTTAAACTTACTTGAAATACCATACACATTATAATACCCGTTGTAATTAAAATTATAGGCAATGCTAATAATGCTGTAAATTTTGATAGAAAGAAGACACTATTTTTTACTGGTGTTGCATCTATAATAATATTAAAATTTAAATCACGTTCTCTCCAAACAATCTCTGCACTATAAAAAATGATGAGTATCAGACTAAAAAGAGTTAACTGATCTAAGAATAAATCAATTAATTGATTGGTAAAAGGATAAGTGCTAACACCGTATTCACCACCACCAATTACCGTAGAAAATAATTCAGAAAACACTATAAACAACCACATAATTAACACTACAATAAAAGGTAAACTCTTAAAAATATTTTTCAATTCTAACTTTAGTAGTGCATAAAATGCCAATAATTGTGCTTTAAAATTGTGTAAGGCAACTACTGGTTTATATATTAGTGTTTTAATTTTAGCTATTTTTTGTTTTGGTGCTTTCTTTATCTTTTTGATAGTTTTACGAAATGAGAATACTCGATAAGTAGTAAATAAGATTCCTATAGAAATTAAAATCCATACAAGCCTGTTCAATAAAAATAACCCTGAAAAAGAGAGTAATTGTGTGTTTTTTTGAAAAGGAGTCCAATATTGAGTCTGTTCAAAAAAAGCAGCAACACCAAAAGAATCTGCCACAGCTGCTATTGCCATGCTTTCTGGTGAAGCAGGTACAGATTGTGCTAATAACGGTGAGTTTAAATAAATAGCACTTATAAAGTACAACATGTAAATAAACACAGCACTTGCATAGGTTGCAATACTATTTTTTGTTAAAATACTTACAGAAAATACAATGGTAGCACAAATAAATACATTTGGCAATACGATATATAACCAAGGTTGTAGGTAAGTTATTAATTGAAAATTGGCCAACCTTTCTGGATCTAAATCAGAAAAATAATTCCCAAAAATATACCCAACTAAAAAAGGCGAAAATGCTAAAACACTAAATATAAACGTACCTAAAAAACGACTCCAAAAATAGTGGCTTTTTTTAATAGACGCGCTATAAATTAAACTTTCCATATTGTGTTGTTTATCTCTAAGAGTTGCGCTAATAGCAAAAAACATAATAATAAACACACTACCTAAAGTAAATATACTTGTATGAAAATATACCTGATATATAGCATTAAAATTAATGCCTTTTGGCGCAAAACCTTGTCTTCCTACAAAAACTCCTAATGCTAAAAATAAGGTTGCAAATATTGGAAAGGCTCGTTGCTTAAATTGATAAAAAACTTCGAATTGTAATAATTTTTTGAACATAATTTATACAGTTTTAGTAGCTTGATTAAACAATGTTGCGAAATAAAAATCTTCTAAATTAGGAACAATCAATTCAAAACCAATTTCTGGTTTTATGGCAGATAATACTCTAATTTGAGTTTCTCCAGCGACTAATTTTGTAGAAATAACATCAAAAGATTTCTTATAAATAGCAATGTCTTTTTTAGGGATAATTTTTGTCCAAATTTTCCCTTCAATAGTAGCGACTAACTCTTTTGGACTTCCTTCTGAAATAATTTTTCCATTAGATAAAATTGCCATCTTAGGGCATAAATCACGAACATCTTCAACAATATGTGTAGATAAAATAACAATTACGTTCTCGCCTATTTCACTTAATAAATTTAAAAAACGATTGCTTTCTTCCGGATCCAATCCAGCGGTTGGCTCATCAACAATTATTAATTTGGGGTTTGCCAATAATGCTTGTGCAATTCCGAATCGTTGGCGCATACCTCCAGAGAATGTGTACACTGCTTTTTTTCTATGCTGATATAAATTAACCTGTTGTAATAAGGCGGTTACTTGTTCTTTACGTTTTTTATTATCTACTATTCCTTTTAAAACAGCCAAGTGATTTAATAGTTTTTCAGCAGATATTTTAGGATATACTCCAAACTCTTGCGGTAAATACCCCAACTGTTTTCTTATTTCATGTGGTTGTTTAATAACATCTATATCATTAAAAGAAATACTTCCAGAAGATGGTTCTTGCAATGAAGAAATGGTACGCATTAAAGAAGATTTTCCTGCACCATTTGCACCTAATAATCCAAACATTCCGTTTGTGATTTTTAAATTAATTCCATCTAAAGCTTTTACACCGTTCGAATAGGTTTTTGTTAAATCATTAATTAGTAATGTGTTCATAATTATTCGGCTTTTGATTATTTGTAACTACAGCAAATTTATACTCGAATAAAAAGAAGGACTAATAAATATGACTTAGCACAATGTTTTAGAGTTATACAATGTTAAAATTGTTATTAATTGAGTTCATCAATAAAATGTAGCTGTTGGTGTTAATTATAATAGTGTCTATCAATTTACTTGTTAGTACTCTATAACATGAGTATTTTTGAATTATGGTACACTTTTTAAAAAAATATAAAGCCTTCGGACTAGGATTTATAATTGTTTTAACAGCAATTGTGTTAATGCATTATTATAAGTTTCTTCTTATACCTGATGATGCACCAATAGAAATCTTTTTTGTTTTTACTTTCTGGTGGTTTCTTATTTCACTTCCTATTTATAAGTTTTCGTATATAAAGAAAAAAAGAAATATTATATATAAACTTATTATACTGATTATTCTTTTTATTGGTACGCTAATTATAGATTCTAGAATGAAAATGCCCGATAATCCGATTACATTTATTTTATTAATGGGTTTTTGGATTGGATTTGCATACTTACTAGTGCCATTATTTGTTAAAAGATACTGGAAATTAATTGTATTATTTTATGCACCTCTTTTTTTATATTTTTTATATCTACGCTTGTTTTCAGGTGATGTAGAGGCATATTTAAAAATTAAAGACGAAATACCTTTTGCTATCTTTTTTGTACCTATCCCTATCTTTTTCGCGCTGTGGGTGTTCGAGCAATGGAAATGGTTAGAAAATTTAAAAGCTGAAAAGGCACAAGCAGAATTATCTTTATTACGAACTCAAATAAACCCGCATTTTTTCTTTAACACACTAAATAATTTATATGCCTTAACTATTAAAAACTCTGAACAAGCACCAGAAGTTATTTTAAAACTATCAGACATGATGCGGTATACTATTTATGAAGGTGAAAAGGAAACGGTAAAACTAGATGATGAAATAACGTACTTAAAAAATTACATTGAATTACATAAAATAAGGTATAAAAAATCAGTGGATATTACTTTTAAACACACTATTGATAGTGATTTATCTGTAGCACCGTTATTGTATATCATTCTTTTAGAAAATGCTTTTAAACATGGTATTGAAACACTAACAGAGAACGCTTATATTCATATTAATTTATCAGAAAATGCTGATTTTATTTGTTTTGATATTGAAAATAATTTTGATCCTAATGAAATACAAGAAACAAATGGTATTGGACTTACAAACCTAAAAAGAAGGCTTTCTTTACTATATAAAGAGAAACATATATTTTCAATTAACAAAACCAATACAACTTATAAAACAACGCTAAAAATTTTAAAACATGCTTAAGTATATAATTATTGATGATGAACCTTTAGCGCATGAAATTATTGAAGAGTTTTGTAGTATGTTGCCACATGTACAATTACAACAAAACTGTTATAATGCGATGGAAGCGATGCAGTTTTTGAATGATAATACGGTAGATTTTATGTTTTTAGATATTAATATGCCTAAATTAAAAGGATTAGATTTTTTAAAAACATTATCAAAACCACCAAAAACTATTATTACTACGGCATATAAAGAACATGCTTTAGAAGGATTTGAACTTAATGTAACTGATTATATTTTAAAGCCTTTTAGTTTTGATCGTTTGGTGAAAGCAGTAAATAAAGTATCTGAAAGTCAAAACACAAAAACAATTATAAAAGAAGTTGCAAATACTGTAGATAGCACTCGTTTTTTTGTGAAAGGAGATAAAAAACACCATCAAATTAATTTAAAAGACTTGCTATATATTGAAGCTTATGGTAATTATACCAAGTTGTTTTTAAAAGATGAAATGATTGTTAGTCATGAAAAAATATCTCATTATGAAGAAATATTAGACGCTTCTAATTTTTTAAGAGTCCATAAATCATTTATAGTTGCTATTGATAAAATTAAATTTATTGAAGGGAACAGGATTTTAATAGATATACACAAAATTCCTATTGGGCAAACATATAAAAGTAGTATTAATA
The DNA here is from genome assembly GCF_000430545.1 of Tenacibaculum ovolyticum DSM 18103. GTDB lineage: Bacteria > Bacteroidota > Bacteroidia > Flavobacteriales > Flavobacteriaceae > Polaribacter > Polaribacter ovolyticus. The sequence goes on along the minus strand of NZ_KE387163.1, from coordinate 169,844 downwards.
AGCTGTATGGGAATTAATAGCGATTCCAATTTTAGTTTATAAAATGGCATCAATATTAAAAATGCTATTCATTTTAAGTGTAAAAAAAGGTATTGTGAACTACAATACCTTTTTTTATGCACTTTTTTATTTAGCATAAGTTCGATATAAAAAACCTGCATTTATAAATTATTATATCGAGCAACTTTCCTTAGAAAATTTAAAAACGAAAAATGTTGTTCTCTTTACTAAATTCTTTCAGAATTTCACTAGAACTAACACTTTTTTCCTACATCGAACTCACGTTATTTCGCTTCGTTTATGCTAATTTTTTCTACAGATTCAAAAAGTTCTGTGATTACATGTTGTAAATCATTTGGAGTAACTGCTCTAAAATAAGCAAGTAAATCTTTACTTGTTGCGTATCTATTCGTACTTAATTTTAACGAACCATTTATACTGTTCCAATCTTTAAGAAATTGTTTTAAGGCTAAATTCACGTTGTTTTCTCCAATTGATTGTTGCAATTTATACATCGCAATGGCACCTTTGGCATAATAAATATAATCTTGATTTTCTACCAAAGCTAAAGATGGCTCCTGCCCTATTTCTCTTTGTTTCCCTTTACTATATTTCTCTTGTTGAATTTTTAAAAACTGTTGTACTTTTTTATCAGAATATTTTTGTTTTAACACCATTAATGCTGCGTATTGCGATAATGTTTCTAGAATTAAATGCTGCCCTTTAACATTTGCAGCTGCTACTTGCATACCAAACCATTGATGTGCCAATTCGTGAGCAGTAACATAAAAAGCCATGTCTACATCTTTTTCATCATCAATATCTAATACAAACCCGATCGCTTCAGAAAAAGGAACAGTACCAGGGAATGATTGTGCAAATTCTGCATAACGAGGAAACTCCATAATACGCATTTGTTCGTATTGATATTCACTAAAATTAGCGCTGTAATAATCAAAAGAAACTTTCATCGCTTGCATCATTCTATCTAAATTATACTGATGTGTTTTATGATGATATATTTCTAATTCAACCGGTTGCTTTGTTGTTTCATATTTAGGCATCCAAATGTCTTTTTTAACCTGATATCGTGCAGAAACAATTGCATAAAAATTCATCATTTTCTCATTTACTTTATAATGAAAATAGTTACGATTGTTTGCTTTCCATTGTTTTAAAATTTTCCCTGGCGCAATAGCTGTTTGGTCTATTTCAGTTCCAATAATCATTTCAAAATTAATTCCGTCAGAATCGCCTCCTGTTCTTGAGTTTAATAGCTCGTTTGCATCATTTATTAATGCTTTGTTTGCTCTTTTAGGTAATTGGTATGCGATACGTTCTTTTTTATCTTGAAGCTCATACTTTTTAGCATATCCCAATGTTGGAAGATTTTCGTTATTGAAAAAAATTCCGTTTTCAACAATATTAGAATTTGAATTTGTTCCTGTAAAACCTGTGGATGTAAACGACTGTTTAAAATTCATTTTAACTACTGCTCCTGGTTGTAAAGGGCTCTTTAACTTATAAATTACATAATTATAGGTACTGTATTGCATATTTGTAGTTGCGCCTCCTTCAAAATTAAGATAGTCAATAACGATATTGTCTTCAATTAATTTTTGAATATGCACCTCGCTAATCGGAATATTAGTCGTGTTTTTAAGTATATAAAAACCTTCAGCTGTGTAATTTCTTTTAGAAGGATACAATTCCACATTTAAATTAACACTTACAATTTTAGGCTGTGGCAAATATTCAAACTTCTTTAATTTTTTTTCATAACCAACTCTAAAATTTGTTGTTTCAGCCGCTGTCCAATACTTATTTAAAACATTGGTATTGTAAAAAATATAACTCCCTAAAACCGTAAAAGAGACTATAATGAAAACTGTAAATTTTAAGAGCGATTTACTCATGCGATTTTTACTAGCTTTTACTCTTTTTATAAAAGAAGTTTCCGTTCCTCGTACTATAAAAAGTGATGCTGCTATAATTAAGAATATTCCGAAGAGTAACCAATAGGTTTTAATTAGTAAATATGGTTTTAAAAAGTGTCCGTAACCATTCATATCAGAATAAATTCCCAAAGAATTTCCACCAAAATTATACAACGGATGGTTAAACCCCAATGCGCCCAATGTAATGGAAACGATAAAGAATACTAAGCTGAATAAAATTCCGATAAATTTATTATTAACAAGCGATTGAATGAAAAATGTTACGAGTGCGTACAAGGCAAGAAAAGGTAATATTTCTATAAAAAAGCCATAAAAATACACTTGAAACTCATAATTATAATACCCACTTACTGTTTGAAAAATAATACCCGAAATAATTAAAGAAAGCATTAAAACAATACAAATTAAAATAAGAGCAACGTATTTACTTAGCAAGTTAACAAAGCTTGACATGGCGGTTGCATCATAAATAAGGCTCAATTTAGCAGTACGCTCCCTCCAAACAAGTTCTCCTGAATAAAAAAGTATAATTATAATAAAGAAAAAGATGGATGTTTCTTGTAATTCCTCTACAATAAAGTAAGTTATTGGGTAACTATCAACATCATAAACAGTACCTAAACTCACCGAATTTATTAGTATAATAAAGGCACCACAAATTACAATTGCTAAAAACGAAGGCTGTTTACATATATTTATAAAGTAAAACCATGAAAACTGTTTTAGTTGCGACAATTTAAAAAAGAATCCTTCTTGTATTTTTACTTTAGGAATTTCAATTTTAGTAGTATTCTTAGCCTCTAAATTAATGTTTTTTTGCCCCTTCCCTTTAAACCGTTTGTTTGATACAACACTAAAATTGAACTTTTTATACCCAAAAAATAAAATAAGCACACTTAATACAAACCAAAACAACTTGCTATAAGCTAAAGCACTAGAAAAAGGAATTATTTGTGTACTTTTTTCAACGATTGACCAAGATTCTGTTACAGTAGTTAGTGTTGTTAAAGAAAAAGGGTCAAAGATTCCTTTCCAAAACTGATTTTCGATTGATTTTGTCAATAAAAAAATCACAAATATAAATACACCTTGTGTGTATACAACCACCAGCTTTTTAGTTAATGCACCACTTACAAAAAACAAACAAGCGCCAAAAAATAATGTAGGTATCGTTATGGTTATAAATGTATACAGGTATGTAAATGGATTAAAACTTAAATAAGCTTCAGCATCTTGCCAAGGCATAAACTCACCTACAATCATGCCTAAAAAAAGTCCACTAAACACAAATAACAACACCACAAAAGATCCTAAAAACCTCCCCAACAAATAATCTCTTTTTTTAATTGGGTTTATAAACATGAGTGATTCTATTTGATGCTGAAAGTCTCTTAATACCGAAACTCCCATAATCATAGAAGCAAGTACCATAAAAATAGCGGTAATTGCTGCCATTGTTTTAGCAATTACAAATGGTGAGTTTTTTTTGATTGCTCCTATTTCAACACCTTGAAAAATAAAATCAACACCAACTATCGAAAATAAAAATAGAAATAAGAAAAATATGTAGGTGTCTGCTCGTTTAATTCGATACTGAATTTCAAACTTAAATATAGTATACCACATCATTATATAATTGATTTAAGGTTCGTAGTATTACCAAATATTTGAGAGAAATACACATCCTCTAAATCGGCATTAATTGGTGAGAATCCATTTCCTGGGTTTGTATCACTAAGAATATGAATAATAGGTTTTCCTAAAAACAAACGCTCACTAATTACTTGGTAATTATTTTTATAGCTTTCTAAGTCAAGCTTTGTAATCGTTTTTTGATATACTTTTCCTTCAAGGTTTTCTATTATTTTTAAAGGATTTCCTTTTAATAATACTTGTCCTTGGTTTATAATCGCCATATTGGTGCATAACTCTTTTACATCTTCTACAATATGTGTAGATAAAATAACAATGGTATTTTCACCTAGTTCACTTAATAAATTATAAAACCGATTTCTTTCTACAGGGTCTAAACCGGCAGTTGGCTCGTCTACAATCAATAATTTTGGATTGTTTAATAATGCTTGGGCAATACCAAAGCGTTGTTTCATACCGCCAGAATAACCGCTTAAATTTTGTTTTCTTACATCGTATAAATTGGTTTTATGTAACAATGATTTTACCAATTCTTTGCGGGCGGGTTTGTTTGTAATTCCTTTTAAAGCTGCAAAGTGATTTAACAACACTTCGGCAGATATTTTAGGATACAATCCAAATTGCTGTGGCAAATACCCTAATACTTTTCGAATCTCATTTTGTTGCTTTAAAACATCTAAATTCCCTAAAGTAATATTTCCTTTATCTGCTTCTTGTAAAGTAGCAATGGTACGCATTAAAGTAGATTTTCCGGCACCGTTTGGCCCTAATAAACCAAACATACCTTTTGGTATTTCTAAAGAAATATTTTGCAATGCTTTTACACCATTAGCATACGTTTTAGAGAGGTTGTTAATTATAAGTTCCATGTTTTTGTTTTAATTGATTCACACAAACATATTTACAAGGGCTCTAAAACAAAAGATAATGGGATGTACTAGCCTATAAACGGTATGCAAATACGCAGCGCAACTATAAACCTCTTTATACCATATAAAGGTGTGTTTGTATACACTATGTAATCGTTTATCAACTTATTTGTAGGAAGCGGTTTATTTAATTAATATTGGCTTATGAAGTTAAAAGTATCAGGTAAAAAAAAGAAAATTATAAAGCGTTTTTATAAAATAAGTCTTGTTATTATAGGTTTCGTTATTGTAGTATTTAATGACACTTTTGGTAAATTAGAAGGGTTTGTAGAGTTTATTGCGTTCTATTTTATAGTTGTTTTTATTACAATTGCCTATTGGTTATTTAAACAAATAAGAGCAATTATTCGGCTAAAACATGAAAAGGCGAAAACAGAATTATTGCATTTAAAAAGTCAGGTAAATCCGCACTTTTTTTTCAATACGCTTAATAACCTGTATGGAATGATGGAAAAAGATTCAAAAGAAAGACAAATGGTGCTTAAACTTTCTGATATGATGCGTTATAGTATTTATGAAGGTCAAAAAGAGTGGGTAACTCTTAAAGATGAGTTAGCGTATTTGCAAAACTATATAGAACTTCAAGAAATACGTTATCATAAAAAATCGGACATTCAATTTAACCGTCAAATTGAGCATCTGGATAGTAAAATAATGCCGTTACTTTTTATTATTCTGTTAGAAAATGCTTTTAAACACGGACTCGAAAATCTAGAAAAAGAAGCGTATATTCATATTAATTTAATTGCCAATAAAAAGGAAGTTATTTTTGATATTGAAAATAATTTTGACCAGCATCAAACTTCATTAGAAGGAGGTATTGGTTTACATAATTTAAAACGAAGATTGGCCCTTGTATATCCAAAAAAACATTCACTTTCTTTTACTATAAATGATAATATTTATAAAGCAAAACTAACTTTAAAGTTATACTAATGCGATACTTAATTATAGATGACGAACATATAGCGCATAAAATTATTATGGAGTATTGTGAAATGCTTCCTGCTATGCAGCTACAAAAAAACTGCTATAGCGCTTTAGAGGCTTTAGAATATTTGAATAATCATGAAGTAGATTTAATTTTCTTAGATTTAAACATGCCTAAACTAAAAGGTTTTGAGTTTTTAAAAACCTTAATACTGCCTCCTAAAGTTATTGTAACCACTGCTTATAGTGAGTTTGCTATTGATGGTTATGAGCTTAATATTACCGATTATTTATTAAAACCTTATAGTTTTGAGCGTTTTTTAAAAGCAGTAAATAAAGTTAACGATACTTTAAATACCAATAAGGAAACAGCGATTCCTAAACAAGAAAATAACGACCCTACGAATAACCAAATATTCTTAAAACAGCAGAATAGTCACATACAAGTGGCCGTTAAAACTATTTTATATATTGAAGCTTCAGGTAATTACACAAAGGTTTTTACAACAATGGATACGATTACAGTACGAGGTAAAATCTCAGACATCTTAGCTTTGTTGTCTGAAAATGATTTTTTGCAAGTTCATAAATCATTTGCTATTGCTACAAAACATATTCAGCGTATTGAAGGGAATAGAATTCATATCGCTAATACGGTTGTTCCTATTGGGAAATTGTATAAAGTGAATGTTAATGAGCTTTTGAGGTAGGTTTGGAATAATAATAAATCTGACGAGATTATTTTGATACACTTGCTTAAATTTTGCTAAGTTTCAATTTTTATTTAATTTCTAGGTTACTCCCCTTAAACAATACTTTCTTTAATTGCTTTTTCAAGTACAGAAGGTTTGCTCCCCGGACCAATACTAAGTAATTTTGAGCCCGTTATGGGAATTCCGTTGAAGGGTCTTATATATACTTCTCCATTTGGAGTACGTTCAAAGTATGTGAAACCAGTATCATTACCAATTTTAGTACAACCTTTAACTCTAAGAATACTTTTAGGTAACCTTTTACAAATATTATGGATGCATGTTGAGTTAGGTAAGTTTGGTAAATCAATAGAAGATGAAGCCCAATGCGTTTTTTGATGGTCTAATTTTTGTGCTGTGTTTTTAGATGGTAATAATTCTGGAAGTAATAAAACATCTAAATTATCCATTGTTAATATTTTAGCAAAAGGATTTCGTTGTTTTAATTCATTAATTACTTGAGCTTTTCGATTTTCATTTACGTTTTCAAGATGTGTTAAAACCAATAATGAAGAAACCTGAATTTGATTAGCTTCCAATTCATTATGTGCATCTCGTTGTTGCCAATTTTTAACATTAACAACCGAAATTTGTATGGGAGGTAAAAACCTATCATTTAGACCAACACCCAAAAACTCCATTAACGAACAAGCGTCAGATGTTCCGTTAGCTTCAATCAACGTAATTCCGTTTTTTCTTTCAGGAATTCTATTTACCGTATTTCTAAGTTCAACGATACCGTTACAACAAATGCAACTACCGTTTAAAGGCTTAATGCAATTTAAGCCTATTTGCTTAGCAAATTGCTGGGCATCAATAGTTGCATTCTCATAATCGTTAAGAATAATAAATGGACTCCAACCTTTATTAGAAAAGCTGGCTAATAAATGTTTTAATAATGTTGTTTTACCTGCACCTAAAAATCCTACAATAGTAATAATAGCTTCCATGTTTTTATGCTTTAAACTTCTTATCTATAGTTACTTTTACCTTTTTAATTTTTAATTTTACGAGCGTTTTACTTCACTAATATTCCTTTACATTCTTTTAAAATGTAATTAAAATGTTCAACATCATCTCTGTTTAACTTTAATATTCCTGTTATACTTATAATATTATCTGTTTTAAAGTTTTGTTTATTTATAAATTGAAGTTCTATTGCCGACTCAGGGCCGCCTTGACCACAAAAATAACAAGATGCCATTGGTCCTTTAGATAGCATGTATATATTTTCTTTAGCTGCAATATCTAAAAAATAACCTTTAATTGTTATTTGTTTCCCTTCCAAAGCTTTTACTGAAGCTGAAAATGTAGGGTACATAAAATACTCATCATATTCTGAAAAATATTTATCTGTAAATTTTATTTTTGATAAGTCTTGCCAAGTAACATTTTGTTGACCGAAACAGAACGAACAAACGAATAGAAAAATTAAATATATACCTTTATTTCTCATAGCTTAAAATTGTTGATACATTCATCTTTGTTATAGGATATATAGCTAATGAAACTGATATAATAATCATTATTAAAATGAGTATTCCTATTTGCAATATATTTTGAAAAGGCAACTCTTGAAGTATGTTTTGTTGATAGTTAGATTCCATAAAATAAAGCACAAAACGTAGCCCTATTTTTAGCAGTAAAAATCCAAGTAAAAATGAAAAAAAAACTACGATTAATCCTTCATAAAAAACCATTTTTATCAATTGAAAGTTACTAGCCCCATAGGTTCGTAAAATTGCCAAATCAAAAGCCCGTTCTTTTACCATTTTATAGAGACTTATAAATATTGTAATACAAGAAATTACAAGAATTAAATACGCTATTAAAGAAATAGTTTTAAAACCAATACTTGTATATTCATACAGTTTATGTAATTCGTATTTAGGTAAGCAAGCTTGCATGTTAGTGCGCTTGTTAATGCGTCTAAGAAACGTTAATAGCCCTCTAGGGCTTTTAAAATTAATTAATAATGACGTTATTTCTTTTTTATCATGACTTTCATTGTGGTCGTGTTTTTTATGATTCACTTCTTCCTCATGATCATGCACCTCCCAAACACTTTCTAAATTAGTAACTATTAAACGATCTATTACTTTTTGCGTAGGTTTTAAAATACCCACTACAGTTAACAAATCATCATGCTCCTCAACACTATTTTCTACTAATCCATGAGAACTTAATAGGGTATCCCCTATTTTAAGGTTTAATTTTTGAGCTACATAACTCCCTAAAATTACTTCCATAGCATTTTTAACACGATGTCCTTTTTCTAATTCAGCATTATAAAGAGATGTATATTCATGAAGTGTTCCTACAATTCTAAAACCTTTGTAATTATCACCATAAGAAATTGGTATGGCAGATTTAATCAGAGGATTTTTACTTATTTTAAGCGCTTCTTTGTATGAAATATTTCCTGTAGGATTGTCTAAATGTAATACCGAAGCCAAAACAAGCTGCAATGGACTTCCTTTAGCGCCAACCACTACATCTATTTTACCTAAATTGTTTTCTATTTGATTTTCAAAAGATTTTTTTAATTGTTGAATTCCCAAAAACAAGGCTATGCTTAAGGATAATGTAAAAACACTTAAAAAAGTGTATAACGGTTTAGACTTTATATTTTGTATACTAAAACTCCAAATATTCATAATGTAATTGAATTTTGAAAGAATGATTTTATTCTATGGTCATGCGTAATCACTATTAAATTGGCTTTGGTTTGTTTCGCCTGATTTATCAGCAATTCAATAACAATTTTGCAATTTTTATCATCTAAGCTAGAAGTAGGTTCATCGGCTAAAATAACTTGTGGATTATGTATTACAGATAATGCAATTCCTAATCGTTGTAGCTGACCTTCACTAAGCTCCCTAACTTTACTTTTTTTAAGTTCAAACAAACCCAATTGTTCTAATATAGTTTCAATCCTATTTTTATTAATAGCTGCGTTACTAAATAAAAGACGTGCTTTTAAATTATCAAACACATTTAAAGAGTGGATAGCATGTTTTTTCTGAAAAACAAGACCTATGTTTTCACCCCTAAATTCATCTAACTTATTGTTTTTTAAATGATTTAAAGGTGTTTTATTAATCAATATTTTTCCAGTAACAGGTTTTAATAAACCCGCTAAAAGATGTAAAAGTGTTGTTTTTCCTATACCTGACTCTCCTAAAATGAGTAAATTATCTCCTTTTTCTAAAGTGATATTTGGAAAACTGAAAATGGCAGTTCCTTTTTTATATTGATATGTAAGATTTTCTGTTTGTATCATTCTAAATTTTATAGAAACCGTTCTCCTATTTTACACTGCTATTGGCCATTGATCTTTTTGAGTGAATGATTTATTTTTCCACAACTCAATTTTTTCATCTGTAAGTAGGCATTTAATTAAACAATCATTCCTTCTTTATCTAAATGTTGTCCAATAAATACCAATTCTATTTTTCTACCTCCAAAAAGTACATCCCAACCTGATTCGATTTGCTTTTTATTCTCATTAAAAGAAGCGCTGTCAATTCGTTCTTGAAAAGAAATAGAAGCCCACCAAACACCAGTACTATCGGCTTAACAAGAACCTCCAGTAGAACTCCATAACAATGCTTGATTAGACCTTGAAGCTAACCCCCCCCTTTACTTCTAATAATATTTTGAGGAAAACTTTGATTTAGATAGTTTAAAAAAAGGTTTGGATGAAATGGTTTCTTGCTGTTGAATACAAAAGAACTTATTCCGTATTCTTCAGTTTCTTGAACATGATCATTTTCTAACTCTTTTATCCATCCTGCAGAAGCTTCAGCTTTTTCATAATCAAATAAACGGGTGTTTAAAGCATTTGTTCTTTATTCTTCATTTGTAAAGCATTTAGTTGTACTGCATTGGCAATATTTTTTATTGTATAGATGTAATAGTATTAATGTTAATGCTGGAAAATAAATAGCTTTCTCGTTTAAAAGAAACCATACCATTTTTTCGTTTATTAATATAACTAACAATGCACTCCAACTTAACCATAAAAAATGTTTTACCCAGTAACTAGAGGTTGTTTGTGTAGAACGATAAACCGCAAAAAATGAAATTATTAAGAATAAATAATCTAAAGACTTCCACCAAGTAGGTGCCGTATTACAACAAGTTACTGAGCAACTTTGTATTATAAAAATAAAAGGAGTAGCAACACAATGTATTAAACAAAGTGTGCTTGCAATGGCTCCTAAATTATCGGGTTTTTGATTTGTAAATATCATTAATAATTATTTAATGCAACTTAGGCGCAAATATAAAAACAATATCCATTAACGCAACTAAGTTGCATTGTGTTTGTTTTATGGAATTGTTAGAAAAACTAAATTGGTAGTAACTTTACTTAATTTAATAACAGCTCTTCAGTGACTTCTGTTATTACCTTGATAGAACGTTTAAGATCGGAATTAAAATAAAGTTAATGACATATTAAACACCAATAAGGAAACAGTTATTCCTAAACAAGAGAACGAAGACACTACGAATAATCAAATACTCTTTAAACAACAGAATAGTTACATACAAGTAGTCGCTAAAATTATTTTATATATGAAAACTTCAGGAAATTACACAAAGGTTTTTACCACTATAGATACGATTACAGTACATGGGAAAATTTCAGATATCTTAGCTTTGTTGTATGAAAATGAATTTTTGCAAGTTCATAAATCTTTTGATATTCAGCGTAATGAAGGCAATAGAATTCATATTGGGAATACGGTTGTTCCTATTATTGGTAGATTGTATAAAATGAATGTTAATGAGCTTTTAAAATAGGTTTGGAAATCGTTGCTTTTAATTAAATTATCTTTTAACTCTTTTATCAGAGCTTTTCAAATTACATTTCAAATTTCAAAATTGTTACCCCTAGTTCTGAAAAAATATTATGAACTTGTTCTCAGGGAATAAGAATTACTAGGGGAAAATTGAAGTTTACGTTTATATATTAAGTAAGAATCAAACATCGGTTACTTTTATTTCTTCTCTGAAGAGATTGAAATTACTTTTTTTAATTCTCCCTCATTGAGAAATGTTGAGATTATTCTAGGTAAATATCAAAATAAAATTACTAACTGATTTTAAATTGAACTATATATTGTATAAATGTGGATTCCCATAATTATATACCAATTGGTTTTATTATTTTTAAAGACATTTTAATAATAATAATAATAATATGTAATTCTTTGAGGTTAATAAAAAACAGAAAAATATTAAAAATTTGATAAAGTAATTAACACATCAAGTGAGGTATGATTGTAAAGAGAATAAAAATTTAGATTAATTTATAAAGAATAAGTTTGCACAAAAAAATAATTAAATATGAAAATAGATTTTTTACATCTTCAAAATTTTAGAAAGTTAAAAAATTGCCGAATAGATATCGCATCTAAAGAAACTGTTCTTGTGGGTGCTAATAATAGTGGAAAGACTTCTGCTATGGATGCAATGATTTTATTTTTAACTAAAAATAGGTCTTTCGACTTTAAAGACTTTACATTATCCAATTGGGCTGCAATTAATGCAATTGGAGATAAATGGTTAAATGAGAAAGATATAACTAAAGTAGATTTTTCAATAAAAAGTTGGGAAACTGAGGTTCCTACACTTGATATTTGGCTGAAAGTAGAGAACACAGAATTGCAACACGTGAGTAATATCATTCCATCATTAGATTGGGACGGAGGCATTCTTGGTGTTCGTTTAAGATATGAACCATTGGATTTAGAAGCACTTTATAATGAATTTACAGAAATCACCAATAATTCAAAAGCCATATATGACTCAGAAAAAAAGGGATCTACATTTAAATTATGGCCTAAAAATTTACGCGATTTTCTTGATAAGAAACTAAGTACTTATTTTAAAGTTCAAACGTATCTTTTAGATCCATCCAAACATGAAAGTCCACAATTACTTTCTGATAATGATTTGGCTATTCAAACAGATGTATTAGATAAACTTATTAATGTAGATATAATTAATGCGCAACGTGGCTTTACAGATGTTAATACAGATGCTTTAGAAGGTGGTAGTTCAAAAAACTTATCCAATCAATTACGTAATTATTATGAGAAACATCTAAATCCAAATGTTAATCCAACTAAAGCAGACATTAATGCTTTGGAGCAAATTCATCAAGCTAAGGAAACTTTCAACACAAACCTTGAAGCTAGTTTTAAGGATGCGTTGGGAGAACTTGAAGATCTCAATTATCCTGGTTTTGGTAATCCTCATATAACACTAAGTAGTGAAATAAATACAGCAAATAGTCTTCAGCACGATTCTGCAGTGCAATATTCAATGAATGATGGTGTTTCTAGTTTTTCCTTGCCAGAAAAATATAATGGATTAGGATATCAAAATCTCATCTCAATGATCTTTAAACTTATTAGTTTTAGAGATAAATGGATGAAGAAAGGTAAAAGCTATAGTATGTCGGATACTGAGGTAGTTTTTCAGCCTATTCATTTAGTATTAATTGAAGAACCAGAAGCTCATTTACACGCTCAAGTACAACAAGTTTTTATTAAGGAAGCTTACAAAGTATTAAGAAAACATAAGCATTTAGGAGATAAGACTGATTTTGAAACTCAGCTTATTATCAGTACTCACTCTAATCATGTAGCTCACGAGATTGATTTTACAGCTTTACGTTACTTTAAAAGAGATATTACAGACATAGGAACAATAAATACATCATCTGTTGTAAATCTATCTAAAACCTTTGGTACTGATGCTGATTCTACTAGATTTGCAAAGAGGTATTTAAAAACAACACACAGTAATCTATTCTTTGCAGATGCTGCAATACTTGTAGAAGGACCTGCAGAAAGAATGCTCGTTCCTTATTTTTTAAAGCATCACACTGAATTAAATAATTGCTATATCTCACTCTTAGAAATCGGAGGTAGTCATGCTCATACATTAAGACCTCTAATTGAAACATTGGGTCTGATTACATTAGTAATAACAGACTTAGACTCTGTTATACCTATGTCTAGGGGGACAAAAGTGCAACCAGCTATTGGTAAAAAATTTGAGACAGGCAATACAACTCTAGCAAAATGGATTCCTGCTATTAGAGATTTAGACACTGTGCTTTCAACTAAACTCATTGATAAAGAAGATAAATCCTTCCCTGTAAAAGTAGCTTATCAAATACCCATTGATATAGTCGATGACGCTAAAACTGTAACCGTTTACCCCTACACTTTTGAGGATTCATTAGTATTAGAAAATAGAGAAACATTTAAAAGCATAACTAAGGCTACTGGTCTATTAAAAAAGATGGTAGATGCGACGAATGAAATAACAGTGAAGAAGTCTGCTGACTCTATGTATAAAATAATTACAGATACGTCTTCAAAAAAAGCTGAATTCGCTTTAGAACTTTTTTACTTTAAAGAGCCTAATATTCTTAAAACACCTCAGTACATTAAGGAAGGATTAGAATGGCTTGAAGATAAGCTTGTGTCTCAAAAAACGGGACTAAAAACTAATTCAAAAACAATATGAGTTCAATTCCTACAAATAACAACATTGATGACGCTGTTGATGTACAGATCTCAAAATGTTTAAACCCTAAAGATCCTAGAAGCTTCTTTCTCTTTGCAGGAGCTGGTTCAGGTAAAACTAAATCTCTTGTTCAAGCATTGACTAAATTCAAAAAAGATTTTGGAGAAGGTTTTGAATTAAAAAATAAAAAAATTGCAATTATTACATATACTAATGCAGCTGCAGATGAGATAAAACATAGGCTTAAATTTGATTCGATTTTTTATGTTAATACCATCCATAGTTTTGCTTGGGAATTGATAAAGTCACTTACATCGGATATTCGAAAATATCTAGAAACCAAATTAAAAGAAGATTTAGAAAAACTAGAAGATGAACAATCTCGATCACGCAATCTACAAAACAAAAGTTCTATTGACAGAGCGAGGAAGATAGATTCTAAAGAAAGACGATTAAAAAACTTATCAAAAATCATTCAATTTACGTATAATCCGAATGGTAATAGTCAAAAGAAAGATTCTTTAAATCATAGTGAGGTTATCGGAATTGTTGCAAATTTTATCGAAAATAAATCTTTAATGCAAGATATTGTATCAGCAAGATTTCCTGTTATCCTGGTAGACGAAAGCCAAGACACAAAAAAAGAATTAGTTGATGCGTTGTTTGCATTGCAAAAAGAAAAAAAACAATCTTTTTCATTAGGATTATTTGGGGATACTATGCAACGTATTTATCTCGATGGCAAGCCTGATCTGGGATCATCTCTACCAAGTGACTGGATACTACCTTCAAAAAAGATGAACCATAGATCTAACAAACGTATTGTTAATTTAATAAATGATATACGTAAGGATGTGGATAATCAAAAGCAGCAACCTAGATCTGAAAAACCAAATGGAATTGTTAGACTTTTTATTGCTGATCGATCTAAGGGCAAAGCATCAATAGAAAATATTGTAGCAGAGAAAATGTCAACATTTTCAGGAGATAAAAAGTGGTTGAACCCTAATAATGTTAAGACTCTCATCTTAGAGCATCATATGGCTGCATTAAGGATGGGATTTGTTAATCTTTTTGAGCCGCTTTATAAAACTGATAAATTAAAGACCAGTCTTTTGGATGGCTCCTTACCATCATTAAACCTGTTTCGAAAAACTATTTTACCCTTGGTTGATGCTTATAAAAAAGAAGACAAATTTTCTATTGCAAGAATAGTTAGGTATAAATCCCCCTTGTTTGATAAAACAGTAATAGAAGCTTCAAAAAAACAATTAGATTATATTAAAACTATCAATAGCAATGTGATGTTGCTTTTAGGATTATGGGATGATAATAATGATCCACTTTTAACGGATATTCTTCGCTTAATTAAAAAGACTGGTCTATTTACATTAACTAGAGTTCTCAAAATTATTTCATCAAGAACAGAAGCTGAGATTATGAGTATTGAAAAAGATAAGAAGGAAAGAGATGATTCTGACTATGATGACCAACCTACTGACGAAGTCATAAATGCCTGGGATATAGCACTTGAAGCACCATTTTCTCAGGTAATTAATTATGATAAATATCTTTCTGAAGAATCAAGATTCGCTACTCATCAGGGTGTAAAAGGTTTAGAATATTCTAGAGTTTCGGTAATAATTGATGATGAGGAAGCTAGAGGTAATACGTTTAGCTATGACAAGTTATTTGGATCTAAAGAACTTTCGCTAAGAGATATAAAAAATAAAAAGGAAGGAAAGGATGATGGTGTTGATAAAACTAGACGTTTGTTTTATGTTGCCTGTAGCCGAGCAAAGGAAAGTTTAGCTATAATTGCTTACTCAGATAATCCTAGCTTGGTTAAAACAAACGCATCAGCTTATGGTTGGTTCGATGAAAGTGAAATAGAAATTTTGTAATCTTTAATTCAAGTCAGGTTTTAGTATAAAAAACACCTATTTTCCCTGCTGTAAAAGCCAATAAATACGTAAAAATAATTACTGGTAACCCTATACGATGGGTAAATAAAGTCCGTCTACTGATACAATTGACATAGGAATTAACATTCTAAAAAATAAAGCACCACTATAAAGCAAAAAAGCCCTTTCTTTTTAAGTTTTATGCTATAATAAAACCAATAAGTGCAACGAAATTATTTATAAATATAATATCTTTAAATAATTTCTGGTTTGTAGCCAAACCACTAATCATGGCATTTACTGATACTAATGATGCTACTTACAAATAACTAATAGAAGATCGTAAAATGAAGTATCTAATTTTATTATAAATTCAATAAAAAACGTATAAAATGAAACGTTTCGTACTCATTTTAAGAAATTTAATCGCCCTGCCAACTATTAAAAATAACAAATACAAAAAGAAACACAATTAAAAGCAACTTATAGAAATTGGAATACCTGCTGAAAATATGGGTTTCTAATGAAAAATAAATATTGAACTAATAAATATAAACAAATGATGATAAAAAAAACAATACTATTATTATTAACTGTAGTTACATTATTAACCGCCTGTAATTCAGAAAAGAAAAAGGAGATTGACGTAAAATCTATAAAAATTGAAGGTGTTCGTTTAGATAATACAAAACTGTGGCAAACCAATATAGAAACTACCCAAGGTATTAAGAAAATGCAACAGATGATGCATTCTTTTTCAGACAGGAATAACGCT
The DNA here is from genome assembly GCF_000430545.1 of Tenacibaculum ovolyticum DSM 18103. Taxonomy (GTDB): domain Bacteria; phylum Bacteroidota; class Bacteroidia; order Flavobacteriales; family Flavobacteriaceae; genus Polaribacter; species Polaribacter ovolyticus. The sequence goes on along the minus strand of NZ_KE387163.1, from coordinate 153,392 downwards.
ACTAGCTATGCTAGCTTAAAAAATGAGTTGGAAACGGAATTTACAACCATCTTTCAAAAATGTACAATGAAAGGCGAAGCTCACAACCAATTACACAATTACCTAAAACCAATGATGTCCATTTTTGAAGGTTTAGAATCTACTAATTTAGCTACTTGTAAAGCGAATTTTAAGGCAATGGAAAAACATTTAGCTGGGTATGCTAACTATTTTAAATCATAATTTTATAGCTATTATATTGCTTTCAAAAAAAACTATTAAAAAATAATTGCATCAATTTAATTGTATATTTGCCGCCTTATATTTCTGTAAATAATCATTTGTTAAGTTTATGCCTTTTAAAAAATTACATGCCGATATTAAAGAGAAATTAGAATCTCTAGAAATAACAATACCAACTCCTTTTCAGAAAGCTAGTATTCCTGTAATAAAAAGTGGTGCCAATACCTATTGTACTGCACCTGAAGGTAGCGGAAAAACAACGGCACTTATACTTACTACTTTACATAAATTAAAATTTGAGGTTGTTGGTAATGCACCAAGAGCTATTGTTTTAGCAGGCGATAATGATAAGGCTATAGCATTAAACGATGCTTTTTTAAAGTATACGAGATATCATGAGTTACGCGTTTATTTAGCTGATGAAAAACTTCATATTGATGTACTTAAATCAGAAATATTTGAAGGAGTTGATGTTCTTATTGTTACACCTAAAATATTAAATAAATTACTTTTATTAGAAGGTATAAGTACTTCTCAGGTAAAGATATTTAGCATTGATGATGCACAGTTTTTAACAAACAACGCTTCTTACACTGCTTTAATGGCTGTAACACAAAGTATTAATAAATGTCAATTTGTACTTTATTCTGATAAAATGTACCCAATATTAAAACGTTTTGAAGATTACTTTATGAAGTATGCTAAAAAAGTATCAATTTAATTAAAAATATATTACTCAATTAAAATATAAAAAAAGGTACCGTATAATAACTATAGGGTACCTTTTTTTATGTTTTAATATTTATACTAATTCTTGTTTAAAATCACCGTAAAATAGAAAGGAAAAAAGGTAGCTTTATTACGGTTATTTTAAATTAGAAATGATTTTAGATGTTTCCTAAGCTGAAATTAGATTCGAGTGTTATTATTTGAGCTTCAGGGTCTGAATTATAAATAACAGCTTCAATTACAGATAAGTTTTTATTATTTTTTGTAATTAAAATCATTTTTTCATCAGAATCTTTATGAATTATTTTAATTAAATTTTTATAAATAATTTTATTATTTGTGATGTTTTTTTGAACTATATGATTCTTTTTAGAAAAAACTAACACTGTTTTATTCTGAACATCTTGTTTCATAAAATGTTCAATTGTTTTACTTGTGGCTATAATTGTAATTAAACAATAAGTAGCCATTGTATAATCTCCAAAAGTAAAAACCCCAAACACTATAATTATTGCATCAATAATAAGTATCAATTTATTAAAATCAACATTTATTTTTGGAGATAAAATTCTAGCAATAATATCTTGTCCGCCTGTTGTTGCACCTGCTTTTTTTACTAAAAATATTGTTATACCTACTAAAATACCGCCAAAAATTGATGATAATAATACGTCATTAACTATAATTTTACTTTTAGTTATCATTAATAAAAAATCTAATAGAAACGAAGATAAAATCATAAAAAAAGCTGTTTTAAGTCCAGCCTTTTTTCCTAAAAAACAAGTTCCCAATAACAATAAAGGAATATTAATACACAGTGCTATAATACCTACAGATGAAAAACCTAAGAGTTCACTAATAACAATTCCTAAACCAAAAACACCACCAGGAACAATCTTATAAGGCACTATAAATAACCCAAAGGCTAAAGCAACTACAATAGCGCCAATAAACACTAGTCCATAATTTTTAAGCTCGGCACTTATCCTTTTGTTTTCCATTATAATTAGCTTTTTTTATAAGTATTTAAAAAACTTACTCTTGTTTTTTTAATTGTGTGATCATTTCTTTGGTCATTGCCTCTAAATCGTACTTAGGCTTCCAGTTCCAATCTTCTCTAGCAGGAGTATCATTTATTGATGCTGGCCATGAATCGGCAATATCTTGTCTAAAATCAGGAGTGTATTCAACTTTAAAATCAGGATACCATTTTAATATAGAATCCGTTATTTCTTTTGGTGTAAAACTAACACCTGCAAGATTATATGAAGTTCTAACTTTTATTTGCGATTTAGGCGCTTCCATAACCTCTAGAGTTGCTCTAATTGCATCATCAATATAAATCATTGGTAAGCAAGCATCTTCTTTTAAATAACAAGTAAAATCTTCATTATTAATTGCTTTATGGTAAATATCTACAGCATAATCTGTAGTTCCACCACCTGGTAAAGATTGGTACCCTACAACACCAGGATATCTTATTGAGCGTACATCTAAACCATATCTTAAAAAATAATACTGCGCCCAATGTTCACCGGCTGCTTTACTAATACCATAAACAGTTGTTGGATCTAAATAAGCATCTTGTTTTGTGTCTAATTTTGGAGCTGTTGGCCCATAAACTGCTATTGAGCTAGGAAAAAACACTTTTTCTATTTTTTGATTTACAGAAACCTGTAAAACATTAAACAATGATTTTAAATTAATATCCCATGTTTGTATTGGGTTTTTCTCACCGTTGGCAGATAAAATTGCTGCTAAATGGTATATTTCAGTAACATTATGTGTTGTTACGATCTTAGTTAAGCCAGCTTCATCTGTAGCGTCTAACAATTCAAAAACACCTTCATAACCTTCAATTTTAACTATATCTGAAGCTATTACGGCATCTTTACCATATTTTTCTTTTAATGATGTGGTTAATACGGTACCTAACTGCCCTCCTGCTCCTGTAACTAATATCTTCATGTTCTAATTAATTTAATTCAGTACAAAAATATACATATCTGTTATTTAGAAGTAATAATAACTTTAATCTTACTTAAAATAAGTAATTTTATCTTTTTAATTATAATATTAAATAATTATTACTTTTTAAGAGGTTGTTGCTTATTTCAAAAAGTAATTTTTACTGTAGACACATGATGAAACTAGATGAAACTGATTTAAAAATATTAAGAATTTTACAGGCTGATTGTAAAAAAACAGCTAAAGAAATTTCTGAAACTCTAAACTTAACGATATCTCCTATTTATGAAAGAATTAGACGTTTAGAGAAATTAAATGTGATTAAAAAGTATGTAGCTATTTTAGATAAAAAACGAATAAATATACCTGTTACGGCTATATGTATGGTTACACTTCGTTATCATGACGAGGGTTTTATTGATAAATTTGAAGCACAAATTAAAGAGTTAAAAGAGGTTCAAAAATGCTATCACATGGCAGGAAAAGTAGATTTTTTCTTACATATTAACTTACAAAGCATTGAAGATTACCATGATTTTATTCGCTTAAAACTCTCTAAAATAGACAATATAGGTATTCTTGAAAGTTATTTTGTTTTAAAAAATATAATAGATAAAACGGAATATTATTTATAAAATATCCATAAAAAAAACCTGCATAGTCATAAACTATACAGGTTTTAAATAACCTAAAACATACTTATTTTAGACTCCCTTCTTTTTCAAAAATTGTTTAGCTTACATGAAGAAAAGTAATGATGCTACGATCATCCAACCTCCTACAATAAGTCCGAATACTCCTAATTTTCCTAATTTTGGAGCTAATTTTTCTCTTAACTCTTCTGCTTTTTGTTGTGCAGCTTCGTTTTTGCTTAATATTAATTTATTTATCATACCAAATCCTAACATAAATCCTAAAACAGCTTGAACAACACTTCCTGCTAAAAGAGTAATCCACCAGATTGGATATGAAGTTAACCATCCTAAGTTTAATATTGATGAGATAATACCCCAAACACCACCTAAACAGAAAATTAAACCAATCCAACCTTGGTAAGGCTCAATTTTGTCTAATAACTCTTTTGCATTTGGTTTCTTAGCCAAAATTAATGATGGTACTGCGATGATACTTAATAGGATTAATTGAATTCCGTAAAACATATTTTTTTATTTTTATTGATTAATTAGTTACACTGCAAAGTTGCGTGATTTTACAGTCCTATTTTAGACCATATACAGTGAAATTGAATACCCTACTTTCAGGGGGGCGTTTTTAGATTCGTCTTTTAAAAAATCAATTTTCAGCGAAATACCTAGTATGTATACAAACATTAAAAAAAGAAACTCCCTCCTATTTTAATTAAGAGAGAGTTTTTTTTATTTTAATATGTACTTTATTTTTAAGTAGTTGTGTACACCTGTTTATACAGAAATGTTATTAGTTTGCTAATAAATTATCTCGAGTATTTTTTTGTACTGTAATAGCTCCAAAAAGGGCTAACAAAAAGGCAAATGCATAAAAACCTTTTTCACTAGGTAATAATGTTGCATTCCAAAGACCAATAATTAACAGAACAATTGATAAAATTGTAGCAAACCAACATATACTATAATAAATATCTGTTACCGGAAGGTCTTCGAGTTTGTCTCGAACACTTTTTTGAAGTGATACCACTGAAAAAAGGCCAAACATTAAAACAGTAAAATAATATCCTTTTTCGTTTAATAACATATCAGACCTCCAAAGGCCGATTAAATACCCTAATGCTCCGGTTCCTAATGCAACCCACGAAGCAGCTACAAATGCACTTGATGTTTTTTGTTTCATAATTATTTTTTTTAGTTTTTCAAGAAATTTATGCTTAAAAAAGGTTCAAAAAAATAACTATTAAAGTAAATTTTTCTTTAGTTATTCTATTTTTGACTCATAGCGCAACAACTATTTACAATACAATTGGTAGTTATATTTTACTTGTATTGTCTTTTTCAAAGCATAGGTGAATATAGCTAATAATTACTAGCTATATTTTTTTCACTGTTAAAACTATCTAAAAATGAATAAAAAAATGGCACGAAGAGTTAAATACTTAATTTAGATGATAGCATTTACCTTTTTCAAGTAAAAAATTAGTTAAACCTTATCTTTATTGTAATTCTTAACTATTTATTTTCAGTCAATTTATTTAATACTTTTATAAAACTCTTCATTAAAACTTGCTAAAAAACTCTTTAAATCTTTTACACCAGTTTTCTCTTTGTTATAAATAACATTATCTAATTTCAAATCATTTTCTTTAATAATGATAAGTTTATCTATCCATACTTCTTTAGTAGCATGTAAATCATTAATGAACTCTATATCAATCAGATATTTATTTTTATCAAGGGTTATTTTTTTAATTGAATGAGATACATATCCTTCATACAAACTTGCGAAAATTTCACTTTCTATTAAAAAAATTGGTTTAATATTTCTGCGTTCGCTTTCTGGAATACGTTCACTCGATTTTTTTTCAACTACCCTAGCCTCTGAAATTAAGGATAACAAATTTTCTGAAAACACTTCATTCTTTAATTTGCTATTTCTATAGGGATAAGGAGTTTTGTAAACTTCGTTAATTAAATTTCTAACTTTCTCATATTCATCATTCTCATTACTATTATTATTCGTAATAATGGTAGTACAAGAAGTAATTAGGCAACAAAAAAATAATAGATATAATGATTGTTTAACTATTTGCATAATTAGTCCACTTTATATATCAATTTCATTGTAATTGAAGCTGTTTTTTCTCTAGAACTTGTATTAAAAGTACCACCCCAAGAATAATTTTCTTTTGAATTTTGCCCAGTAATTTGAAATATTCCCATTTTAGCTGACTCTAATTCGCCTAATTTTCCACCAGAAAATTTAGATATATTTTCTGCTCGTAACCTGGCATCTTCAGTTGCTTTTGATATCATTTTAATTTTAAGATCGGCAAGTTTAGTATAATAGTATCTTGGTGATTCTGAATAAAATTGAACTCCTTGGTTTAATAACTCTGTAATTTCTCTAGATATTTTTTCAATTTTATCAACTTCTTTAGATTCTATTTGAACAGTTTGAGTTAATTCATATCCAACAAACTCATTCCCCATAAAATTTCCGTCTGAAGAATATAGTTGTTTACTTTTTTCATTTGTTTTTACAGCACTATAAATAAGTTGTGCTGTTTTAATTCCTTTTTTAGCTAGATATGCATTTACCGTAGCTTTATTTTTTTCTAAAGTTAAATATGCTTGTTTTACATCTGCATCTTCCGCCCCAAAACTACCTTCCCAAACTATCAAATCAGAAGAAAAGTCAGTTTTCCCTAATCCTGTTACCTGAATTTCTCCTTCAACTTTATTTCTATCTGTATATGCTTTTCCTAAGAAGATTGAAGATGCAACTATTGCAATTCCAAAAATTATAGCATTTGTATATTCTTTCATATTATTAATTTTTTATTAGTTTAACGTATATATTAGTTTTATAATTCTTCTAAAGACAATGTTTTTAGTTACTTAGCAACGTAAAGTTTATAAAACTTATTACTTCCAAATTTATTGTCAGTTTTTATTAAATCAACCTTTAACTCTTTTAGGTTAAAATCATAGTTATCAATTACTTTAAGCTCTTCTTTTGCTAGCTTAAAGTATTTATTCTTATGCCACTTCCATTTACTTATAAAGTAATGAAAATCATTATCAGATCCTTGATAATAGTATCCTTTAAATGTAGGAGATGAATTAACGATAAAAGCATCTTTAACTTTATTCGAACTATATTTCTTATAAGTTGTTGTACAAGAAACAATACTTAGTATTATGATTATAAAGTATGTAAGTTTATTTATATTCATCATAGTAATATATAAGAACCTATATGGTATAAAGGGTGTAGTAATTTAAATTCATAGCAATTTTTAAAAACAACAAACCTGTATAATTATAAACTATACAGGTTTTTATGTAATCTAAAAAAATATTTATTTTAGATTCCCCTTCTTTTTCAAAAAAATGTTTTGCTTACATGAAGAAAAGTAATGATGCTACGATCATCCAACCTCCTACAATAAGTCCGAATACTCCTAACTTCCCTAATTTTGGAGCTAATTTTTCTCTTAACTCTTCTGCTTTTTGTTGTGCAGCTTCGTTTTTACTTAATATTAATTTATTTATCATACCAAATCCTAACATAAATCCTAAAACAGCTTGAACAACACTTCCTGCTAAAAGAGTAATCCACCAGATTGGATATGAAGTTAACCATCCTAAATTTAATACTGATGAGATAATACCCCAAACACCACCTAAACAGAAAATTAAACCAATCCAACCTTGATAAGGTTCAATTTTGTCTAATAATTCTTTTGCATTTGGTTTCTTAGCTAAAATTAATGATGGTACTGCGATAATACTTAATAGGATTAATTGAATTCCGTAAAACATATTTTTTATTTTTATTGATTAATTAGTTACACTGCAAAGTTGCACGATTTTTCAGCCCTATTTTAGACCAATAGTAGTGAAATTGAATACCCTACTTTCAGGGAGTCAACTAATCTATAATGCCTTGTTCTATAGCATAACGGGTTAATCCAGCGATGTTACGTACACTTAATTTTGATATTAAATTTTTTCGATAACTCTCTATAGTATGTGTACTTAAAAATAATTGAGTGGCAATTTCTTTAGTAGTAAACTCTTTTGCAATGAGCTTTAAAACTTCTCTTTCTCTTTTAGTTAAAGATATTTGAGGTTTTGATTTGGATGCAAACATTGCTTCCATTAATATATTTTTTATTCTTGAAGAAAAATAATTCTCCCCTTTTAAAATAGTTTTAATAGCTTTTAATAGTTCAGATTTTTCAGCATTTTTAGATAAGTAACCATTCGCATCTGTATCAATTAAATTTTGAATTTTTTCTGGTTCCTCTAGCATACTAACAACTAAAGTTTTTACTTTAGGAAATTGCTCTTTAATAGCTTTATTTAACTCAATACCATCCATCTCTGGCATATTAATATCAGTAATCACTAAATCAATTGCTGGCACAGGGTTAACTTGTAAATATTTAAGAACCTGTGTTCCTTTTGTTGCTGCTAATATAATTGTAATGTTTTTTTCTTCAGAAAGAATACTACGTAAACCATCTAAAAACATCGTATGGTCATCTGCTATTATTATAGAATATTCTGTTGTCATAATTTATCTTGTTGCGGAATGCTAATAGTTATTACTGTACCCCTATTTAATGCCGAGTCTATTGAAAAAACACCTTTAAAAATTTTAACTCGATGCTCTATATTTTGTATACCAATTCCTTTATTCGTCTTTTCTAAATCAAAACCAATACCATCATCTTCATATAAAAGCTCAATACTATTTTCGTTTTTAAGTATACTTATTTGTAAATCTATTTCAACTGCATTCGCATGTTTAAAAGCATTTGTAATAAGCTCTTTTATAATATTTAATAAATTAGATTGTAACGTGTAATTTAAAGCATTAACCGTTTTTTCTGGGTACGCCTCAAAATTAATAAGTACGGTATTATTTTGATTTAATGTTGCTATGTAGTTTTTTACTAAAACAGTAAAGTTGTTTTCTTTAAACTCATCAGGAATTAAACTGTGAGAAATATCTCTAACATGTTGGTACGTTTTTTCTAATTGTTCAAGCAATGAGCTTACTTCAGGGTTACTATCTATTAAATTATTCATTTGTAGCTTTATACCTGCAATATTTCCTCCTATACTATCATGTAATTCTCTAGCAATACGATCTCTTTCTTTGTTTTGAACAATAATCGTATTTTTTATCAATTCTAACTCTTGTGCTTGTAGTATTGATGTCATTTCTTTTTGACGTAGCGCTTCTTGTTGTTTATTAAGTAAACTTTGAGTTTGAAGCTTTTGATAATAAACGATTAAAAATAAAATTATAGGAATAAGAATTATAAAAAAACCAATAAGAATTGAATATTTTATTGTTTTTTGATATTCAATTTCTGTTTCTTTTTTTACTTGATCTTCTTGTAATTTACTTATTTTTTTCTCCTTTTTTAATGTTTCGTATTTAAACTCTAAATTTCTAATGTAACGTAAATTTTGATTCTTTATAATTTTACGATTTACACTTTCTAATTGAGTTTTTAAATTATAGGCATTTTTAAAATCTTCTTTTGTTACGTAAAGCTGTACTAAAGCTCTAATTATTTTTTTCTGTAAATTTAATTGATTCCATTGTACAGAATTAACATACGCTGAAGAAAGCACCATTTCAGCAACGTCATAGTTTTTAGAACGCTGATAAATTCCTCCTTGATTTAAGGTTATAGAAATATAAATATCATAATAACCATTAGCTAAGGTTTCTTGTTTTATTTTAGAAAAAATTGACAACGCTTCATCAAACTTACCTTCAAAAGAGATTAACATAGCTAAGGCAGCTTTTAATCTTAAATAAATTTTAGGGAATTTATTTTTGTTGATAGTTTTTAGAGCTGCTTTAATTATTGTTTTTGCTTTAGCAGGCTGCTTAGTTAATATGTTATAATTAGATGCTGCTATTTTATAATAAACTAATAACGGTTCAGTATTACAAATAGGCTTTAACTCATCTAAAATATTTTTAAGTTTTAAGGTATCTCTTTTTAAAATGTAAGTATCAGCTAAGGCTAACTGAAAACGTTGAAATACCAAGCCATCCTTTTTAGCTAACGTAATTCCCTTTATAAAATAACCTATAGACTCCTCTAGAAACCCCATGTTTTGAGACCCTAAACCTTTGTAAAGAAGTCCTTTTAATTCGTACTTATCTTTAAGTTTACCTACCTTTTTTAAGTTAAAAAGTTCGTTTTTTATTGTTGTTCCGTAATAAAAAAGAGAATCCGCATTATTTGATCGTAAAAATAGTGTAGCAATACTGTCTAAAAGAACAAGTTTTTCCTTTGGTTCTTTAGCATTATACAAAGATTTATATAATTGTCGATTAACTACTCTTGGTGTATGACCAAACATTACAAAGTTATCTTTATTCTGAGCACAAAGTACTGGTGCCAAAAGAAAAAGAAACACTATAAAAATTTTAGATATGTAATTGGTAAATTGATTCATTTAATGCAAAAATATAACAAAACTATTTTATTGAGTAACAATATTAAACTATATAAAAAACAATAACTTCACGGTTTTCAGGGTTTTTAACATGATTCTGGAAATCTTAAAGCATAAAACACTTAAATTTGTAAGCCCTATTATAATAAGAGAAAAATTAAATGAATAGCAAAATACAAACGATACTTGTTAAAAATTTAAATGGAACTGAAATAGATTTAATGACTTCTTATAAAAATGAAGTGTTATTGCTAATTATATATAACAATGATTGTTTAGGGTGTACAGGGCGTGCAATTCCTTTAGCTTATGAGTTTCAGCTTAAATATCCATCGATTAAAGTTGTAGGAATTCATGCTGATTTTGTAAATAGAGAGGGTACAAAAGCTTCAATTAAAAGCATTTTTACGAGTGGTGAAAATCCATTTCCTATTTATATAGATGAACATCACAAAGTATACGACCAATTTAACGCTGAAGGAACACCACAATGGTTGCTTATTTCTAAGAATGGAGAATTATTTAGGTCTATTTTTGGTTCACAAAAAAATGCGCAAAACAGATTGTATTACGCATTAGAAAGTCTAGTGGAAGCAAATTAGAGTAAATCTTTATAAAAAATAATTACCTCTATTTATTTATATTCTCTAAAGTAAAATAAAACGGTGTAGCGTTTTTACCTACACCTCCTCCTGTCATTACAATATCAGCACTTGTAATACCAAGTAAATTAAATTTTGTATTAATTTCTGAGACTATAGCTGAGTTTAAAACTTCTCCTTCATCAACTTGAGAAACAACTCCTATAAAAATTGTTGGTTGAAATTCAAAGAAAGCTTTTTGTTCTGGAGCTAAATTTGTTTTTATAGCTACTAAACTTCCATCTCTATAACAGTTAGCATTAATAGCGCCAACAGTTAATTTATTTATAATTTCAACTTCATTTGCATTTGTAGCTGAAGTTGAAGAAAGCCTAAGTACATCTCCCGATGTGTCTTTAATCATCTCAAAAGCATTACCATTATAAGCAGTTAACTTAGGGCTATAATTTCCGTATGAATCACTTGCTGATACTTGAATTTCCATTGTATATGTAAACGGGTGATTATCATTTCTACCACAGTTTTTAATTACTTTCCAGGCAACCACCGTTTCATCGAAATTTTGAGCTACATTTTTTTGAAAGATTACAATTTCACTGTTGTTAATATCATTTGATCTATTAATAAAGTTTAATTTTATGTTATCCATGAGTTTATTGAGTTTATTTAGAAAAAATTAATTTTTACATATTAAAATTAAAAAATTAACCTTTATAAGAACTCGTAAATGTTATAAGCGTTTAATTTTCTGTTATGAAGTACATTATAGTATACTTATAGATTAAGAAAGTTAGAATAACTAAATATTAGTTCGTTTAATAAAAGTAATAGAACATTCTAATTAAAAAATACTAGAGATTAGTAGTTAAATGAATATCATTAAGCAACAGGTTTTAAACAGAGTAATGTGCCCCTTGTTATCAATTCGAGCATTGCTGAAATCAAAAGACAGTTTGATTGAAAGCAGTAAACGAAGTTTCGAGAACTATTAGCCACTAAAAAACAGGTTTCGAGCGCTTAACCAGACATTCCTCATGTTTTTTCAATTAAAATATAGGTAATTATCTACCGAGCTCTAAAAAAATTCCTTTAAAAAACTATATTCGCAGCATGTGGATGTATTTAGGTTTATTAGCAGCGCTTTTTTTAGGATTACATAATTTATGTAAAAAACATGCAGTACAAGGCAATGAAGTATTTCCGGTACTTTTAGGAACCATTTCTAGTGGTTTTTTATTTATTGCTGCTTTTTATGTTTTTGCTGTTTTTTATCCTGACTATGCGCTTGAAAAGGGATACAATTTTCAGAATGTTTCTTGGCAAACACATGGTTTTATTTTTATAAAATCGGCAATTATGGCAAGTTCTTGGATTTTAGCATATCAAGCGCTAAAACATTTGCCCATAACTATTGTTACACCAATACGCTCTGCAGGTCCATTTTTCACCTTTATAGGCGCTATTGTTATTTATAAAGAAAGTCCTAATTTACACCAATGGATTGGTTTTTTCTTAATCATTTTTTCAGTGCTTTTGTATTCACAAATTGGAAAAAAAGAAGGAATTAACTTTAAACGGAACAAATGGATTTTCGCCATTATAGGAGCTACTTTTTTAGGTGCTTCAAGCGGATTATATGATAAGTTTTTAATTCAGAATTTACAATTAAACCCACAAACTTTACAGTTTTGGTTTTGTTTATATACAATACTCATTTTGCTAGTTATCTTAACGATTACCTGGTTTCCGTATGCTAAAAAACGAAAAGCTTTTAAATTTCGTTGGTCTATTATTGCTGTGGGAGTTTTATTACAAGCAGCAGACTATTTTTATTTTAAAGCTTTGCAAGATCCTGAGGCTTTAATTATGCTACTTTCCGCTATAAAAAGAAGTCAAATACTAATTGCTGTTGTTATTGGTGGCTTAGTATTTAAAGAAAAAAATAAGCGTAAAAAATTAATACCCTTAATCGGTATTATGATTGGCGTATTTTTAATTTTATATTCAAATTAATCATAAAAGAGCCCTATTTACTACCTATCTCATCTAAGTTTCTTTTAGAATTTTAAAGTTATGTTAAAAAAGAATGAACGTTCATTTTTGTTTATATCTTTGCATTATAAATATGCATAATGGTGAAACTTCAAAAAAGTATAGATAAACGTAACGCTTTAATTAAAGCTACAATAAAACTCGTTAATAACAATGGTTTTCATGCAACACCAATGAGTAAAATAGCAAAAATGGCAAACGTTTCACCTGCTACTATTTACTTATATTTTGAAAACAAGCAAGATTTGGTAAATAAAACCTACATAGAGGTTAAAGAAGAGTATACAACTTATGCTTTTAAAACTTACAATGAAAATACCACCGTTAAAGATGGTTTTGAACTTATATGGAAACGTATTGCAGATTTTAAACTTAAAGAATGTGAAAAAGCAATGTTCTTAGCACAATGTGACAATACTCCTGTCATAGATGAAGAATGCAGAAACGAAGGTATTAAACACCTACAGCCCCTACTCGATCTTTGGGCACGTGGTAAAAAGGAAGGTGTTATTAAACCTTTATCTGATTACTTACTGTATGCATATTCTATAAATCCATTATCTTTTTTAATGATTACACAAAAACGTGGTTCCTTTCAATTAGATAAAACACATTTAGAAGAAGCATATCAGTCTGCTTGGAGTAGTATTAAAACTTGCAAATAAATTAGAATATTATAAATAAAGTATATAAAAATGGAATTATTAGATAAATTAAATTGGAGATATGCAGCAAAAGCTATGAATGGTGAAAAAGTTGCTGAAGATAAAATAGCGCGTATTTTAGAAGCTGCTCGATTAGCTCCTACCTCTAGCGGATTACAACCTTTTGAAGTTTTTGTGGTAAAAAGTAAAGATATTAAAGAACAAATTAAACCTGTAGCTTGGAATCAAGCTGTTATTACAGATTGTTCGCACTTACTTGTTTTCGCTGCTTGGGATACTTATACTGAAGATAGAATTAACTATATGTTTGATTTAACAAACAAAATTCGTGGCTTTGAAAATGAAGGATGGGAAAACTATCGTAAAATGTTATTAGGTATGTATCCTCAAAAAGATGCTGAAGAAAACTTTAATCATGCGGCAAAACAAGCTTACATTGCTTTTTCTCACGCGATTATTGCTGCTGCATACGAAGGTGTAGATGCAACACCTATTGAAGGTTTTGAACCTGATGCAGTTGATAAAATTTTAGGTTTACGTGAAAAAGGATTACGTAGTGCTGTATTATTACCAATAGGCTACAGAAAAGAAGATGCTGACTGGTTAGTTAACTTAGTAAAAGTTAGAAAACCAATTGAAGAATTAGTTACTGTTATTGAGTAATTATCATCTATAAAAATATCTAAAGAAGTTAAAAATGAACAATTTTGATTTTAAAAATCCTACCAAAATTATTTTCGGTAAGGACTCCATAGAAAAAATAGAAAGTGAGATTCCTAAAGACGCAAAAGTATTATTACTTTTTGGTGGCGGGAGTATAAAGAAAAACGGAATTTACAATCAAGTAAAAACTGCTTTATCTAAAGTAAACGTTATTGAATTTGGAGGGATACCTGCAAACCCAGAATACGCTGTTTTAATGGATGCTTTAAAAGTAATTAAAGACGAAAATATTACTTATCTATTAGCTGTTGGTGGTGGTTCTGTAATTGATGGTACTAAATTTTTATCTGCTGCAGCGCTTTATAATGATGAAACTCCTTGGGATATTTTAACTAAAAAAATTAGAATTGAAAAAGGAATGCCTTTTGGTACTGTACTAACATTACCCGCAACAGGTTCTGAAATGAATTCTGGAGCTGTAATTACACGAAAAGAAACTAAAGAAAAACTAGCAATGGGAGGTCCTGGTTTATTTCCTGAGTTTTCAATATTAGATCCTTTAGTTATCACTTCTATTCCAAAACGTCAATTAGCAAATGGATTAGCAGATGCTTTTACACATGTTTTAGAACAATATATGACTTACCCTATTGGTGCTTTACTACAGGATAGATTTGCTGAGAGTATTTTACAAACCTTAATTGAAGTTGCTCCTAAAATTATAAAAGATGCTACTGATTATAAAGCTGCTTCTAATTTTATGTGGAGTTGCACAATGGCGTTAAACGGATTAATTCAAAAAGGAGTACCTACAGATTGGGCTATTCATGCAATTGGCCATGAGTTAACGGCTTTATTTGGTATCGATCATGCTCGAACATTGGCTGTAATTACACCAAGTCATTATACTTTTAATTTTGAAAATAAAAAAGAGAAGCTAGCACAATACGGTGAGCGTGTTTGGAATATTACAGAGGGCACTATTGATGATAAAGCCAATGCTGCTATCGAAAAAACAGTTGCTTTTTTCCATGAATTGGGTATTGATACTAAATTATCTGACTATACTAAAGATTATGAAGGAACTGCTGAGTTAATTTCAAAACGTTTTACCGATCGTGGTTGGTTAGGTTTAGGCGAACATCAAAATTTATCACCAGAAAAGGTTGAAAAAATTGTAAAAATGGCTTATTAACTGGTATAATAAGCATCTATTTTAACTTTATCTGAGATACGATATTTCATTTATAAATAAAAAGCCCATCAATAATGATGGGCTTTCTTAATAACTTAAAGTAATATATACTAGATAACTTTTACGTTAACTGCATTTAATCCTTTTTTACCTTCTTGTAAATCAAATTCAACTTCATCGCCTTCGCGAATTTCATCAATTAATCCTGAAATGTGTACAAAGTGATCTCTTTCAACTCCTTCTTCCGTAATAAATCCAAATCCTTTTGTTTCGTTGAAAAATTTTACTGTTCCTTTACTCATAATGGTACTCTATTTTATTTTAATAATTACTAACTAAAAAGCAAAGATGATGCCAAAAAATTAATAAGTCCTACCAATCAATAGGAAAATAATCTTTTAAGAATTTACCACACCAGTGTTTTCCTGTATTAATACCATCAATTAATGGGTCCATTACTCTAGCTGCACCATCTACAATATCAAGAGGTGGTTGAAAATCGTGTACTTCAACTTTTTTCTTTGATAACTCAGCAGGATCTTCATCTGTTACCCAACCTGTATCAACAGCATTCATATAAATTCCAGACTTTGCAAAAGTTGATGCAGAGGTATGCGTTAACATATTTAAAGCAGCTTTTGCCATGTTTGTATGTGGATGCCTATCTACCTTTTTAAATCTATGGAATTTCCCTTCCATAGCTGTTACATTAATAATATGCTTTTTACCTGTATTTTCCTTCATCATTAAATTAGACAAACGATTACATAAAACAAAAGGAGCTACAGCATTTACCAACTGTACCTCTACCATTTCTGTAGTTTCTATTTCTCCTAATCGTAAACGCCAACTATTTGTTTTTCTTAAATCGACTTGTTGTAAATCTGCATCTAATTCTCCTTCAGGAAAAACTTCGGCTGTTTGCAACGAATTATCAAAACTATACGGGATTTGAGATAATTCTGCTGAATTACGCAATCCAATACCAGGTTCAGGGCCATGCCAAGTTACTGGTAACACATTGTTTTTACTTGTTTTAGAAGTAGAAACACTTAAGCTTGATAGTTCTTCTAAACAAGCAGTATGATCTTTTAAAAGTGTTTGTGCTAGTTTTGGAAGTTTATCAACAGGTAACTTTTCATTTTCCATTAAATGGAAATAAAAGCCTGATGGTCTTCTAACTGTTTGCGCTGCGTTGTTTATTAGAATATCTAAGCGATCATATTTTTGCTCAATATAGTTACAAAAAATTTCTACACTTGGTATATGTCTTAAATCTAAACCATGAATATGTAAACGATTACTCCAATCTTTATAATCATCTTCTTTAGCAAAACGAATGGCAGAATCTGCAGGAAAACGTGTTGTAGCAACTACAGTGGCTCCAGAACGTAATAGCATTAAAGTTATATGATATCCAATTTTTAATCTAGAACCTGTAATAACAGCTACTTGATCTTTTAAATCGGTTGTTTGAAAACGTTTTGCGTAATTTAAATCACCACATTCCGTACACATCGTATCATAAAAGTGATGTAACTTAGTAAAAACTGTTTTACAAACGTAACAGTTTCTTGGTGATTCTAGTTCTGGTGTATCTTCTGGTATTGCTGCTGCTGCTAGTAATTTTGGAGCAACAAATAACGCAGCTTCTCTAGCAGATCTAATTCCTGTAGATTTTCTTGCATGCGTATCTTTAGCAATCATTTTACGCTTTGCTGCTTTTTTAGCATCTTTTCTTCTACGCTCAAACTCAGCACGATTGGGTCTTGTTAATTCACCAGCTGCTTTAAATAAAGCTATTCTTTGTGCTTCTGGAAGCTCAAAAAGTTGATTGGTATCCTCTAATAATTTTTGTAGTGTAGTAATACAAGATTCAATGTCTAAATTCAATTTACTTTCACTCATACTAAACTACTTATTTAATTTTAACTGTTTAAACATGTTTCTTATTATAAAGTTTCTTCCTTTATAATAACATTATTTACGAGGGCACAAAACTAGCTATTTTTAATCAATTTATTTTGAGTATTCGATAATAATAAAATCACTATAAATTGAATGATAATTTTAGAAATACAAAGGCTATATTATTATTTAGAGGTCAGTAGGTAATTACGTATTGTATAATATGCCTGATGTGTTTATCTCTAGTATATAATAAGTAAATTACTTGTCTGTTCGAGCACGGTAGAGAACTTTTAAACTATGGTTAATAGGTCTCGACTGCGTTCAACCTGACATAGTTAGTCTAAAATTCACTTTAGAACACGTATCTACCTACTGATCTCTGTTATTATTAAACAAAAAAGAGATTAACCCTAAGGGTTAATCTCTTTTTTGTTTTTAAAACCTTATATACTTATCGTATAATTGGTTTAATTTAAAAGTTGTAGAATACGTAAAATAGATATTAGTTATTTAACTAATGTTACTTTTACAGCATTCATACCTTTCATACCTTTTTCAAGTTCGAAACTTACTTTATCATTCTCTGTAATTTGATCAATAATACCACTTACGTGTGTAAAATATTTTTCTTGATCTGCAGAATCAATAATAAAACCGAATCCTTTAGATGAATCAAAGAATGAAACTGTTCCTTTTCTAACAGGATCAAACGCTTCTCTATCTCCTTCTAAAGTTTTAGGAACACTTACTTGAATGTCTTCTAAATTAACTTCTTCTATTATTTGATCTGGATCCGGAGGAGTAGAACTTAAATTTCCATAAGCATCGGTATATGCAAATTCAATTCCTGTTGGACCATTTTCTCTTATATCAGCCTTTCGAGCTTCCATTTTCTTTCGTTTATCTTCACGTTTTTTTAAACGCTTTTTCTCTTTTTCATTCTTGTTAAATGATTGCTGAGATTTTGCCATAAGATTAGTTAATATATAATTATAATTTTAATTTTGAATGAGGACCTAAGCCCCTTTTTAAAGGAGTTTATGTTAATCGCCCCAATATATTATAAATTACGTAATTTATTTTACTTTTTCACGTTTTTTTTACTAATTTTTAGAATTTTAGCTTGAAAAACGTTTGCTTCTTTATTTGGAAAGAAAAAGTCCATCAATTACGATGGACTTTTAAAACTTAAAGTATATTTTTAGATAACTTTTACGTTAACCGCATTTGGTCCTTTATTTCCTTCTTTTAAATCAAATTCAACTTCGTCTCCTTCACGAATTTCATCGATTAATCCTGAAACGTGTACAAAATGATCTTTTTCTACTCCTTCTTCAGTGATGAAACCAAATCCTTTAGTTTCATTGAAAAACTTTACTGTTCCTTTACTCATTGTAATGTAATTAAATTTATAATACTAATTGTATGCAAAGATGTAACGATATTTTCAATAAAACTACATTTATAAAATTATTTTTTATTTTTCTCTGATTTCTCTTTTAAAGCACCTGTTTCAGCTAAATAATTCGCCATTAATTTATCAACTAACTCTTCTTTTGTTAAGTGATGAAATATTGTTTTTATTTTTGCTCTAAAATCTTCAGAAACGTTACGATTAGGCTTGGTTTTAAATATTTTTTTTGCCCATAATAGTCCATTGTTTTCTTCTATACTTCTAGCATCTGCCTTTTTAAGAGGTTTAAAAACAATACCTAATTCTTTTTCAAAATCTGCAATATCTTCTACTTCTTCTTCTTGTAAAACAGTTAAAGAAAGTCCGTTTGCTCCTGCCCTAGCCGTTCGCCCGCTTCTATGAACATAAGTGTCATAAGTATCTGGTAAATGATAATTTACTACGTAAGAAACATCTTTTACATCAATACCACGAGCCGCCAAATCGGTAGCTACTAAAATATTTATATGTCCTTCTCTAAACTGTCCCATAATTCTATCTCGAATTCCTTGGGTTAAACTACCATGAATTGCACCTGATGAAAACTTATTAATAGCTAAGTTTTTTGCTAATTTGTTTACAGCTGCTTTTGTTTTACAAAATATAATACCTCGTTCGCCTTCTTTAGAGTTTAAGAAATGAAGTAATACTTCTAATTTTTCGATAGGTTTAACAACTACATATTGATGATCGATACCTTGATGACCAACTGTTGTCATATCAGCTTCTATCTGAATTACATGTTTAGACATGTAATTTTGAATTAATTGCTTTATTGCTCCAGGCATTGTTGCTGTATACAACAACGTTCTTCTTGTTTTTGGTATCGCTTTTATAATGGTATCTACTTCTTCCTTTAAAGAACTCACCATTTCATCAGCTTCATCTAATACAAAGTATTTTAGTTCTTTAATACTTATTGCACCTCTTTTTACTAAATCTAATAAACGTCCTGGTGTTGCTACGATAATATGATTTGTTTCTTTTAAACTCTCTATTTGAGGCTTAATTGGTGTACCACCACATAATGAAGCTATAATTACCTGAGGTGTATTGGTTGCAAAAGAAACTAAGTTTTTATAAATCTGCTGACCTAATTCTCTTGTAGGTGCTAGTATTAAGGCTTGTACATTGGTGTCTTCAATATCAATCAATTGCAATAAAGGTAATCCGAATGCTGCGGTTTTACCTGTACCTGTTTTTGCTAAAACAACTACATCTTCTTTTTGATTTAGAATAACAGGAATTGTTTTTTCTTGCACATCTGTTGGTACAGAAATATGTAAATCAACTAAACTTTGTTGTAATTGTTTATTAATTCCTAAATCTGAAAATTGCTTTGGCATAAAAAATATTTTTGGCAAAGATAATCACACTTAATAGGAAATACTATCAATTAGGTTTCTTATTTAACGTGAGTTCGATATAAAAAATCTGCGTTTATAAATTGTTTTTTCGAGTGCCTTTCCTTGGACAATCATATAATTTAAAAGCGAAAAATACTGTTCTCGATACTAAATTCTTTCAAAGTTTCACTCGAACTGACACCTTTTTCTTACATCGAACTCACGTTATTTAATTATATATAAGCTAAACTTATTGCAGATTTTCATGTAAAAAAAACAAGCTTTAAAAGATACTATAATGATGGAATAAATTTTAAATAATGATTTTTATATCGATGTAAAAAACTGTTTACAACAAATTTTCATTATTAAATAACTCAGGTTTTGCTCCTTTAATATTTTTGTAAAAGGTTAAAAAATGGGCAAAATCAGCTTTGATATCACCAGTCGGATAAAAAGGCTTTGATAATTGTACTTGTTTGTTCTCAAAATCGAAACCTAGCATTACAATCGGTACGTTTGCACCTGTTGCAATATAATAAAATCCAGTTTTCCATTTTTCTACAAATTGTCGTGTTCCCTCAGGTGAAATTGCTAAACGAAATTCTTCTTTAGAGTTAAATACATTAATAATAGCATCTACTACATTCGTACTTTTACTTCTATCAATAGGAGCGCCGCCTAATGACTTAAATATAAACCCAAAAGGTGGTTTAAACAATGATTTTTTTCCTACAAAATTAAGTTTTGTACCTGTTATGTTTTTTGAAAACAATCCAACAAGAAAGTCTTTCCAACTTGTATGAGGAGCGCCAATTAACACATATTTTTTTAGTTCTTTCGGAAATTCTCCTTTAAACTTCCATCCTAAAATTGTAGTAAATATAAATTTAGATATCATCTATTATAAATAAACGCCAAAAATACATCTTTATTTTTTAGTAAAAAACCTAGACTGTTTTATATCCGAATTGGTATAAGGTTAATCTATTCTTATTATCTATTTTGAATATTTCTGAAATTAAATGACAGTTTTATTAAAAGTAGCAAACGAAATTATGAGAACTATACACCTGTTAATTAGGTTTCGACTTCGCTCAACCAGACATTTAAAAAGTACTTTAATTAAAATATAACTACATACTAACTTCTGTATTTGTTTATAGAATTGAAATAAACAATAATATTAAAAGAGCATTAACTATTCCGTAAATAATTAATACGAGTCTAAACGGAAATTTAAAAGCTATGAAAACACCATCAACTGTTTTACTTCCTAAAGAAGTTATCTTATCTTCAAGATTATTATTGTCAGATGGATTTAGATTTTCAATTTCTTTTTCAACAATAAACTCTGGTGGTTTACGTAAAAAAATTGCTTTAAATAGTAAATTGACAATCCAAATAAAGGGTGGTGCAAAAAACTTTATACGCTTTGCTAATACTCGTTTTACTATAGGCTGTATTGCATAAATTGCAACACCTTTAAACACATCACTTGATGATACAACCAAGGAAACATCATTTTTTCGTTGTGCTACTAACCTATTAGAATCTGCATATACATGTTTAGCTGTATCTATCGTAATGGTATATACTTTTGTTAGGTCTTCTTTTATGGTTGTTAAAAGTCGTATTGCCGAAAAAATAATAATACTTGGTATGGTTACAGCTAAAGAAAGTATAAAGAATAGTATTGCTGTAGACCAATGGTAGGTACCGAAATAGGTACATATTCCTATTGCTACAAGGAAAATCAGCAGGTTTTTTACTACTATTTCTCCAACATATAGTGGAAAAAATAATGCATCTGAAATTGTTCCAGCTAGTTCATCTGCCTGATATTTCGTATAGTCTATTCTTAAATTATCTTTTACAGTAGTTTTCATAATTGCAGTTTTTCACCATGTAGTTTTATTCTAATAACAGGATACTTAAAACTTAATACAGGTTAAATATTCTATAAATGCTAAAAGAGCAAACCCTAAGATCTGCTCTTTATAAAATAATACTTATGCTACTGGCCAACGGTTGTCGATAGCTGCATTACCAATAGTCATTGGTACGTCTCCATTTACGTGTAAGTTTTCTTTATAATATACGATGTACGCATTCTTAAATTCAACTTCTTTCATTTTTGAATCTTCTTCAGATTTCTTAAAAATGATTTTTCCTTCAATAGCTTTAAATTGGCTATTTAACATCGCTTCGATTACAGATGAATCTGCTGTAGACTCTATTGTTACATTGATTCTTCCTCCGTAAACATTAGATGCAATTTTACCTTTCTTATCAGTATCTCTACTAAATTCGTATTCCGTAGCCAATACGTCAAATTTTTTTCCTCCTAATTCTAGTGATGCTCTAAATGATCCCATAGCTTTTGTTCTTTTTGATTATTATTTTTTTTAATTTTCTTTTTGTTTTATGAATAGCGTAACTAGTATTGCTAACATAAAACGAACTCTCCATAACAATAGATAATTGTATAATAAACTAAAAAAAAACAAACGTATTTAGACTGGGAGAATCCCCAAAATAGATATACTTACAGAGTACAATACGAGCTAGATATGCCCATATAGATACAAGTACGACAGTTTATTTTACATAGCAATTATAAAATCACAAATTGTCAATTTGAGTTGTAAATGTATATACTTATTTTAAAATAAAAAACATTTTTTTTATAAAACGCTGAATTTTATTACAAGTATATACTTTCAAAGATTAAAACATATAATTATTATAGTAGGTTGCGCTATATTTGTGTATTCAATAAATTTTATTTTATCTAAATGAGCGCAACTTTATTATTAATTACAACTACTATTTCTGGATTAATCTTAGGTGGTTTTATTGGGTATTTACTAGGTAAATTAAATCTAAAAAAAGCTACGGGTGTTTTAGACAAGGAAAATAATAGGCTTACTACTACTATTGTAAATTTAGAGCTTCAAAAAAGTGAAAAAGAAAAAGCCATTACACAGCAAAAAGAAGATTTATTACTTCGAATAAAAAATCAAACAAAAGAGATACAAGAGATTCGTAGAGAAAAAGAGTTTTCAAGTATTGAACTGGCTAGAAAGAATGAAGAGTTTAAAAATTTGCAATTAAAATTAAATGATAATAAAGAAGAGGTAGAAAAATTACAAGATAAATTCACTAAAGAATTTGAGAATCTTGCGAATAAAATATTAGATGAAAAATCGAGTAAATTTACGCTTCAAAATAAAGAGAATATTCAAAGTATATTAAACCCATTACAAGAAAAAATAAAAATATTTGAAGATAAAGTAGATAAAACTCATAAAGAAAGTATTGATTATCATTCTGCTTTACGCCAACAGATTCTTGGTTTAAAAGAAATGAATCAACAAATGAGTAAAGAAACGATCAATTTAACAAAAGCATTAAAAGGTGATAGTAAAATTCAAGGAAATTGGGGCGAATTAGTATTAGAACGTGTTTTAGAAAAATCTGGTTTAGAAAAAGATAGAGAGTATTTTGTACAACAATCATTTACTAATGATGAAGGTAAACGAATTTTACCCGATGTTGTTATTCATTTACCTGATAACAAAAAAATGATTGTAGATTCTAAAGTATCTTTAACTGCTTATGAGCAATTTGTAAATACTGATGAAGATTTAGATAAAGAACGCTTTTTAAAAGAACATCTTAATTCATTAAAACGCCATGTAGTACAATTATCTGAAAAGAAGTATGAAGATATCTACAAAATAACATCGCCCGATTTTGTACTACTTTTTGTGCCTATCGAACCTGCATTTGCAGTTGCTTTAAATCAAGATAATTCTTTATACAATAAAGCTTTTGAAAAAAACATCGTTATTGTTACACCTACTACGCTATTAGCTACGTTACGTACTATTGATACTATGTGGAACAACGAAAAACAACAACGTAATGCTTTAGAAATAGCAAGACAAGCAGGTGCTTTGTATGATAAATTTGATGGTTTATTACAAGATTTAATAGGAATAGGTAAAAAAATAGATGCTTCTAAAGCTGATTATAATAGTGCTATGAATAAATTAGTTGATGGGCGAGGTAATCTTATAACCAGTGTTGAAAAACTAAAAAAGATGGGCGCTAAAGCTAAAAAAGCATTGCCTCAAAAAATCATAGAAAGAGCACAAGATAACGACTAAAAACTTATTCTTTTAGTCGCTTCACCAATTTATCTACTGTTAATCCTTGTGCTATTATAGAAAAAACAACGACTATATAGGTGATAACTAAAAATAAATCTCTTTCCATATTGGTTGATAATCCTAAAGCTAAAGCAATCGATATTCCGCCTCGTAAACCTCCCCAAGTCATAATTACATTGGTATTTTTAACAAAGTTTAATTTTTTTTCAAAGATTTTTACTGGTAAAAATAAAGAAGCATAACGACATATTAAACAAATAGGTATTGCTAATAAACCTGCTAAAACAAACTTTCCTTCAATTACTAAAACTAGCATTTCCATACCTATTAATACAAATAAAATAGCATTTAAAAGGATGTCTATTAACTCCCAGAATTTATCTACATATTTCTCTGTTGTTGCAGACATTGCATGCTCTCTAACAGTATCATTTCCTACAATTAATCCTGCTGTAACCATTGCTAAAGGTGCCGATAAATGAAACTTATGGCAAAGCACGGTACCTCCCATTACGGTTGCTAGCGTTATAATAACTTCAATATCAAAATCATCAATAGATTTTAATAAACGATAGGTTATCCAACCTAAAACAACTCCTACACCAATACCTCCTATTACTTCTTGTCCAAAAAGAGTTAAAACATCTATTGCAGTTATGTTACTTGTTCCTGATTCTGCTATTTTAAAAATAGTTAAGAAAATAACCACTCCTACTCCATCATTAAATAATGATTCTCCAACAATTTTTGTTTCTAATTTTTTAGGAACTCCTGCCTTTTTTAAAATACCTAAAACAGCTATTGGGTCTGTTGGTGAAATAAGTGCTCCGAATAATAAACAATATATAAAATCAACTTGTAAGTTTATTAATTGTAATACAAAAAACATTGCGATACCTACTAAGAAAGTAGACGTTAATACTCCTAAAGTCGAAAATAAAAGTATCGGCCAGCGTTGTATTTTAAGTTGATCGAAATTTGTATGTAAAGCTCCTGCAAATAGCAAGAAACTTAACATTTCATCTAATAATAGTTTTTTGAAATCTATTTTTGAAATGATTGATTTTTCTAAATTTAATAATGTTGGATCATAATTACTTAACAAAAGAATACCTAAAGTAAATAAAATGGTTAAAATCATTAAACCAATTGTATTCGGTAATTTTAAAAACCGAACATTTATATATCCAAATATTGCTGATAAAAAAATAAGAATTGTTGCAATTAAATAAACATCCATAGTTATTATTCTTTAATAAAGTTGAAAGATATAAAATGATATTTCATTCTTCATTATAAAAACAAAAAAAGCAGTCAATTGACTACTTTTTTTATTTAATAATAATAATGTCTCGTCCTGAAATAGCGTTACATGATTAATTACATTACGAATAATCTTTTTGCGTTTATATTTATTTCTACGTTATTTTCAATTTCTAATAAAGCTTCATATTACTTCGTTAGTAAAATTATAGTTACAATATATGCGAAAAAGATTACTTGTTTTTTTGTAAGTTTTCAATTAAACCTCTTAGTTCAACTACTCGCTTACGAGTAACAACAAAATCTTTTTTATTTGTTAATTCTACAATGTATTTTTCATTTTCCCAACGGGTAATATTTTTAACCATGGCTATATTAACTATAACTGCTCTATTGATTCTAAAAAAATATTTTTCACTTAACATTTGATCCAATTCAGCTAAGTTGTAATCAATTTTAAATACAGCATCTTTAGAGTTTACAAAATAATTTCTGTCTACTTTTTCAAACCAAATAATTTCATTTACCAAAATAGGAATATTTCCTATTGAGCTTTTTACTGCTATTTTCTGATTTAAAGGATTTTTTTTATACTTAAAATAACTTATTAATAAAACTCCATGAATACCAACAAAAGCAACAAGCATTGCTTTGTAAAAGATATTTAAAACATCTATATCTTCTATCGATTTATTAAATATAGAAAATAAATAAGCTAAAAATAAATAACAAAAAAAAGCAACTAAAGATGAAGTTATTAATTTTGATTCGAATTTTAACCATTCTTTTATTTTTACAGGGAAAGAACTAATTTTTAAATATTTACAAGCTATTTTAAATGATTCGAAAACAACTATTAATAATACTATAGACCAAATAGAGTTTCCTAAAAACTTCACAAAAACAAATTCTTTGCTGCATGATGGAATATTGTTCCAAAAAGAAGAAACCACTGTTTTACTACTACAAGAATTAATAAAGCTTGGAAGCAATAGGATAGAATAACAGCCCAAAACGTATAGAGGGTTTCTTAAAATTGAATATTGAATTTCTTTTTGCATTTTCTTAACACGTATTTCACTACAATAACTCCTTATTTGAGTAATTATTAATTTTTAGGCAAAAATATATATAAATTCTCACTCTATATTTGTACTGATAGTTAACGTATTACTAAATAAACAAAAGAAAAATGAAAGTAAACAGTCAAATACATGTAAACATTCTTACACTATTAATTTTAAGTTCTTTATCATTATCCGGCCAGAAAATCACTTCTAAAAACATTATAAATAAGTTAAACAATAAGTATAAATTTACTGCTAATCTGAAAAAATTTACTGTTACATATAAATATACTGGATTAAACCCTTATCAAAGTCATCACTATAAACACCCTGAAGATAAAATTAATCGATTTGGTATTTATACTATAGAAGTAGATAAAGATAAAAAAGAATATTTTACTCATGATAAAAATCAATTTCCTGGGAATTTCGTTTTTGAATTCAAACATTTTCAACATAAAGAAAAAGCCATATCATACGATGTTAATGGTGTAATTAGAGGAAAAACACTTAGAGAGTTGAAAAATAATGCTTATGAAAGACAGAGTGAAAGAGTTGGAAATGTATTAAGTTTTGAGCAAGTATCTATTTTATTATCAAATTATCATATAGGTAAACCACTAAAAATTGTAATGAATGATACAACTGCAGTAATTACACATATAAATCATAAAGAAATTACAAATACATATACTTTTGAAATTCCTTCTTTAAAACTTAAGACATTAGAAAGTACAGAAGATAATTCAATAGTTAAATACAAGGGTTATACTTCAAAAAATAATATTGAATATGCTGAGAGACTAGATGTTTATAAAAGCAATAAATTAAGTGCTTTAATTGTGGTTAAGAACCTTAAAGTAATATCAGGAATTGCTACTTCAAAATTTACGATTCCAGAAGGATATGTTTTACCAAAGAAGGATATTGTTTCAGAAACTAAAATTACTAAAATAACAAACAACCTTTATATTATTAATGTTTTTAAAAATAGTAGGTTCATTCTTTTAAAAGTAATAGATAATAATATCATGGTTTTTGGAGCCCCTATATCTGATAAATCTTCTGAAGAAGTTATTAGCTTAATTGAAAGAAAATTTCCAATGAAAACAATTCAATCTGTATTTGTTTCTCATCCTCATAATGATCATATAGGAGGTTTAAATGCATACGCTAAAAAAGGAATAACAATACTTGCAGATGACTATACTATTGATGCAATTAAAAATTTCCCTGAATTCAATAAATCAATTAAATTGTTTAAATTTAAAACACTTACAAATAAGATAAATATTAATGGGGTTCGATTTTACGTTTTAAAGAATGAACATAGTTTTAAACAGAGTTTTGCCTACTTTAAAGGTGCACAAATAATTTATGAAGGTGATTTCTTAGAAATCCCTGCTGACAATTCTATTGCAACGCATTTATCTAATGTAGAAAAACAGTTTATAGAGTTTGTTCGTGAAGAAAAATTAAAAATTAAAAGAATTGTACAACATCATCGAAATCCAAATGTTTCTGTAGAAACGATGAATGCTTATTATAAAGCTAACATGAAATAACTAGGTTATGCAACCTACATTACTTTAAACAAAAAAGCACCGATTTCGGTGCTTTTTTTATATAATAAAAAAGAAAAACTATTTACATTACGAATAATCTTCTTGCACTCATCATTTCTTCTACACTCTCTGCAATTTCAGATAATTTTTCTTCATTATCATGATTTTTAATTGCTTCGTCAATAAAATCAACAACTTGCTGCATATCTTCTTCTTTTAATCCACGAGTAGTAATCGCAGCTGTTCCTACACGAATACCTGAAGTTACAAACGGACTTTGAGTATCGAAAGGCACCATGTTTTTATTTACTGTAATATCTGCTTTTCCTAAAGCTATTTCAGCATCTTTACCTGTAATATCTTTATTACGTAAATCAATTAACATACAGTGGTTATCTGTTCCTCCAGAAATAATATCATATCCTTTCGAAACAAGTGCTTTTGCCATTGCTTGTGCATTTTCTTTTACTTGTAATTGGTACTCTAAAAACTCATCAGTTAAAGCCTCACCAAAAGCAATTGCTTTTGCAGCAATAACATGCTCTAAAGGTCCTCCTTGATTCCCTGGAAAAACAGCAGAGTTAATCAATGTAGACATTTTCTTTAATTTTCCTGATTTTAATTTTAATCCAAACGGATTTTCAAAATCTTTACCAATCATAATCATTCCACCACGTGGACCACGTAAAGTTTTATGAGTAGTTGTTGTTACAATATGACAATGTGGTAACGGGTCTGATAAGATACCTTTAGCAATTAAACCTGCAGGGTGTGAAATATCAGCCATTAAAACAGCTCCAACACTATCAGCTATCTCTCTAAATTTTTCAAAATCCATATCACGAGAATATGCCGAAGCTCCTGCAATAATTAATTTTGGTTTATGTTCTTTAGCTTGTTGCTCTAAATGATTATAATCAATTTTTCCAGTAGCTTTATCTACTCCGTAAAAAACAGGATTGTATAATTTACCTGAAAAGTTTACTGGAGATCCGTGAGTTAAATGTCCTCCATGTGATAAGTCAAAACCTAAAATTGTATCTCCTGGGTTTAAACAAGCTGCAAAAACAGCAGTATTTGCTTGTGATCCAGAATGTGGCTGAACATTTACATATTCTGCTCCAAACAACTCTTTAGCTCTATCAATAGCAATTTGTTCTACAACATCTACTACTTCACATCCACCATAATAGCGTTTACCTGGATATCCTTCTGCATATTTATTAGTTAAAATAGAACCTTGCGCTTGCATTACTTGCTCACTTACAAAGTTTTCAGAAGCAATCAGTTCTAAACCATTTAGCTGACGTTCTTTTTCTTCTTGAATTAAATCAAATATTTGATGATCTTTTTGCATCTTATGTGTTGTTAAATATGTAGCCAAATGTAATAATTTTATTATTGATACTTTATGCAATTTTTATCTAATTTTAATCCAATATATCTACATTCTATTTTCTATTAGCTTTAAATCTTATTGTACTACTTAAGTTGTATGAAATTAACCTTTTTACACAAGAATAAAACAGGCTATTTTTTATACTATTTTATCTTTTTTTCACATTAAACGCTAGGTTTTAATTTAAAAAATATGTAGGTTTGGAGTAAAATAAACATAACAATTTCAATGAAAATAACGGCTAATAATCCTAATAGAAAATCTTGGTTAAACGTTAATAAAGATTCTGATTTTCCTATTCAGAATATTCCTTTCGGAGTATTTATAACAAAAGATGACATCATAACAATTGGTACTAGAATTGGTGATTTTGCTATCGATTTAGGCGCTTTACATCAATTAGGTTACTTTAAAGAAATTCCTTTAACAGATGACATATTTTTACAAGACACATTAAATGATTTTATTGCTGACGGTCGCAAAACATGGCGTTTAGTACGTAATAAAATTGCTGATATTTTTGATGTAACTAACGGAGAACTTAGAGACAATGCAGCACATAAAGATAGTGTGATTTTTAGAATGGAAGATGTTGAAATGCAACTACCTGTTTCTGTTGGTGATTATACAGATTTTTATGCAAGTAAAGAACATGCTACCAATGTAGGTTCATTATTTCGCGATCCAGAGAACGCATTATTGCCAAACTGGTTACATATACCAATAGGTTATCATGGAAGAAGTTCTTCTATCGTACCTTCAGGAACACCTATTCGTCGACCATTAGGTCAACAGCGTCCTAGTGAAGGTGAAACAAAACCTAATTTTGGACCTTCAAAATTATTAGATTTTGAATTAGAAATGGCTTTTATAACTACTGTTGCAAATGATTTAGGTGATAGAATACCTATTAAAGATGCTGATGAATATATTTTTGGATTGGTTTTATTTAATGACTGGTCTGCTAGAGATATTCAAGCTTGGGAATATGTGCCACTAGGGCCTTTCTTAGGTAAAAACTTTGCTTCAACTATTTCGCCATGGATTGTTACTTTAGATGCATTAGAGCCTTTTAGAGTTGACAACCCTAAGCAAGTACATGAACCTTTACCTTACTTACAGAAAGAAGGAAAAGATAGTTTTGATATTAATTTACAAATGGCTATTAAACCTGAAGATAAAGAAGAAACAGTTGTTTGTAATTCTAACTTCAAGTATATGTATTGGACAATGGCACAGCAATTAGCGCATCATACTGTAAATGGTTGTCCTATAAATGCTGGTGACATGATGGGATCTGGAACAATCTCTGGCCCTACAAAAGATAGTTTCGGTTCTATGTTAGAATTAACATGGAGAGGTCAAAACCCATTAAAAATGAATGATGGTTCTGAACGTAAATTCATTAACGATCACGATACTGTTATTATGCGTGGATATTCTCAAAACGATGAAGTACGTATCGGTTTTGGAGAATGTACTGGTAAGATATTACCTGCTAAAGAATAAATTAATAGCTTTTTAATAATAAAAAAAATCCAGTTCATTTTGAACTGGATTTTTTTTATTATTAATCTTCATGTTCCTCCTCTTCTTCTTCCGGTGGTGGATGACCAAATATATCTTCGTATATCTCATCAAAATTGTTACGTAAATGAGAGTTTAATTTTTTACGGTAGTCATCTTGAAGCCAATCAATAAAATTATGAGTACTCTTACAAATACATTTAGAATACCTATGTATTCTATCATCAATTTCTCCGCCTAATTTCTTTGCTAAAATTAGCGCATCAAAAACGTCTTCACTATTTTCAACACAAATCTTTGCGTGGTGTTCTATTGATTTTTCTAATACTTTTTTTGATGATAACCCAGCTTGAATAACTTCTATATATACCTTTTTTACATCGAAATATAAATCAGAAGAATTTGCAAATTCTTCTTTAACATCAGCTGGCAGCTCATATCTAAAATCATTCTCTATTTCTTCATCAGATAACAAATTATCTAAGTAAAAATTAGGCGCTCTAAACATCTTGTGCCAATCTAAATCAGCCCCCCATGGTCCAAAACGATGAAAATTATTTCCTAAATCGATTACATTAAATTCATTTTTACCTTTAAATATACGCGATCCTCTACCAATCATCTGGTAATACAGCGTTAAAGATTTTGTAGCTCTATTTAAAATAATTGATTTTACAGAAGGTTCATCAAAACCAGTTGTTAATATACTTACAGAAGTAATAATAGCATTCGGCGTTGTATGAAACCATTTTAAAATAAAATCACGCTCCTTTTTAGTGTTTGTATTATCTAAATGAGCAATAGGATATCCTGCTTTTTTAAAGGTGTCATATACATGAAGTGATGTATTAATACCATTATTAAAGATTAGTGTTTTTGTCCCTTTAGCACGCTCTTCATAAGCTTGTAAAAGCTTAGATAACATATCTGTATTTGTATATAAATCTTCTGATGACTTAACTGTATAGTCTCCGTTTGCTCCAATTTCTAAAGAAGTTAAACCAACATTATAAGAAAATACATTTGCTCTTGCTAAATATTCGTTTTCTATTAAAGTACCAATACTTTCACCCGCAATTAGGTCATCGTAATTATCTTTCATTGGTAATTTAATATTCGAACTTAAAGGAGTTGCTGTTACCCCAAGCACAAACGACTTGTCAAAAAACTTAAATAACTTAGTAAACGAATTATAGTGTGCCTCATCAACAATAACTAAACCTACATCAGAAATATCTAACATACCGTCGTTTAAACGATTGTTTAATGTTTCAACCATGGCAACAAAACAATCATATTTGTCTTGATCGTCTAACCCTGCTTTACTATCAATAATTTTATTATCCACACCAAATTCACCAAGCATTTTTGCAGTTTGCTTACATAATTCAATTCGGTGCGTCATTATCAATACCTTTTTTTGATAATGTTTTATAAATTGACGGGTTATTTCAGAAAAGATTACTGTTTTACCTCCTCCTGTTGGTAATTGATATAATAGGTGGTAATTTTCAGGTGCGTTTTCAAAACTTTTAAAAATTTTAAACAATGCTTCCTTCTGATAACCGTATAAGTTTTTTCCTTTAGTTTCTTGTGAAGTCGTGGTTTCGTTACTCAATTTTATACTTTTTTGTAATACACAAAAATACGATGTATTTAAATAAGTTTCATTGAAAATAGAAAATTTTTTAGAATTTTCTTAAATCAATTTGAGCTATATTATAATGAGATGCGTGCGCTACAACTTCCCCTTTTTTAATTACCAATAACTGAGGAGATTGGTGTAATATTTGAAACTCATACCCTACTTCACTAGATAATTCTCTGTACGAAAGTAAATCAAGATAATACACCTTAAAATCTTTTAAAGATACATCAAAGCTACTTACAAATCGCTTAATTACCATACTGCTTATACCACACCTTGTAGAATGTTTAAAAATAGCTATAGGTTCTTTTTTTGATAAACTTTTAATTTGCTTAAGCTGTTCTAATGATGTTAATGGAATCCAATTAATAAAAGATTCCTGTTTTTCTTCTTTTTCTTTATTTTTTCCGAAGATTGAATTAAGTATTCCCATTTATATATTTTTTTAATCTGTCGATGTTAAACACAAAACCTTTCAATAAGTCAAAAAGTCAGTAAAAACAACACCGTTAAAGACATTTTGTCTTAAGTTTAATGAAATTATTCATTGGTATTACTTTTGACTTTAATTGATCGAAGAAGACAAACAATAAAATTATGAATTTCAACAATTATACAACAAAATCACAAGAAACCATACAACAAGCGCAACAGTTAGCGCAAGGTTATGGTAATCAACAAATAGAAAACGAACATATATTTAAAGCTTTATTAATAGTAGATGAAAATGTACTACCTTTTACATTAAAGAAACTTAATATTAATATTGCTATTGTTCAGCAAATTTTAGACAAGCAATTAGAAGGATTCCCTAAAGTTTCTGGTGCAGAGTTAATGCTATCTCAAGAAACAAATAAAACATTAAATGAAGCAGCCATCATTGCTAAAAAAATGAATGATGATTACGTTTCTATAGAACATTTAATTATTGCGATATTTAAATCTAAAAGTCAAATAGCACAAGTCTTAAAAGACCAAGGTGTTACTGAAAAAAGTTTAAAAGCAACTATTGAAGAATTGCGTAAAGGTGAAAGAGTAACTTCTCAAAATGCTGAAGAAACTTATAATTCTTTAAATAAATATGCCAACAACTTAAATAAATTAGCACAAGACGGAAAACTAGATCCGGTAATTGGGCGTGATGAAGAAATTCGTCGTTTGTTACAAATTTTATCACGTAGAACTAAGAATAACCCAATCTTAGTAGGTGAGCCAGGAACTGGTAAAACAGCTATTGCTGAAGGCTTAGCACACAGAATTATTAGAGGTGATGTACCTGAAAACCTAAAAGATAAACTTATTTTTTCTTTAGATATGGGCGCCCTAATTGCTGGTGCTAAATTTAAAGGGGAGTTTGAAGAGCGGTTAAAATCAGTTGTTAAAGAAGTAACAACATCTGAAGGTAGTATTGTATTATTTATTGATGAAATACATACTTTAGTAGGTGCTGGAGGTGGTCAAGGAGCTATGGATGCTGCAAATATTTTAAAACCAGCATTAGCTCGTGGAGAATTACGTGCTATTGGAGCCACTACCTTAGATGAATATCAAAAATATTTTGAAAAAGACAAAGCTTTAGAGCGTCGTTTTCAGAAAGTTATTGTTGATGAACCTGATACAGAAAGTGCCATATCTATTCTTAGAGGTATTAAAGATAAATACGAAACACACCATAAAGTTCGTATTAAAGATGAAGCCATTATTGGTGCGGTAGAATTATCTCAACGCTATATTACCAATCGTTTTTTACCAGATAAAGCAATTGATTTAATGGATGAGGCTGCTGCTAAATTACGAATGGAAATTAACTCTAAACCAGAAAATTTAGATGTTTTGGATCGTAAAATAATGCAATTAGAAATTGAAATTGAAGCAATTAAGCGTGAAAATGACACTGCTAAATTGAAAATATTAAACGCTGATATAGCTAACCTTAAAGAAGAACGCAAAGAGATTAGCGCTAAGTGGTTATCAGAAAAAGTAATTGTAGATGCTATTCAGCAATTAAAAACTGATATTGAAGATTACAAATTAGAAGCTGATAAAGCAGAACGTAATGGTGACTATGGAAAAGTAGCTGAGTTACGTTATGGTAAAATAAAAGATGCTCAAGAACAACTTGAACAACAGCAAGAGGTTTTAGCTAATCAAAGTGAAAATGCACTTATAAAAGAAGAAGTTACTTACGAAGATATTGCCGAAGTTGTTGCTAAATGGACAGGAGTTCCTGTAACTAAGATGATACAATCTGAACGAGAAAAACTCCTGCAATTAGAAAGTGAATTACACAAACGTGTTGTAGGTCAAGAAGAAGCTATTGAAGCTGTTTCTGATGCTGTTCGCCGCTCAAGAGCTGGTTTACAAAATCCCAATAAACCTATTGGTTCTTTCTTGTTTTTAGGTACAACAGGTGTTGGTAAAACTGAATTAGCGAAAGCTTTAGCTGGTTATTTATTTGATGATGAGAATGCAATGACTAGAATTGACATGAGCGAATACCAAGAACGCCACTCTGTTAGTAGATTAGTGGGAGCACCTCCTGGCTACGTAGGATATGATGAAGGTGGACAGTTAACAGAAGCTGTTCGTAGAAAACCATATTCTGTTGTATTATTAGATGAAATTGAAAAAGCGCATCCTGATACTTTTAATGTATTATTACAAGTTTTAGACGAAGGTAGATTAACAGATAATAAAGGAAGAATAGCTGATTTTAAAAACACCATTATTATTATGACTTCTAATATGGGAAGTCATATTATTCAAGAAAAATTCGAAAATTTAAAAGGTGATGTTCATACAGCAATGGAACTAGCTAAAGTTGAAGTTTTAGGATTACTCAAACAAACTGTTAGGCCTGAGTTTATTAATCGTATTGATGATATTACTTTGTTTACACCATTATCACAAGAAAACATTAATCAAATTGTAAAAATACAGTTGAATAGTGTTAAAAAGATGATTGCTGAACAAAACATAACATTTGACGCTACAGATGAGGCTATTGCTTATTTAGCTATAAAAGGATATCAACCAGAGTTTGGAGCACGTCCTGTAAAACGTGTTATTCAAAAAGAAGTATTAAATCAGTTATCTAAAGAAATTTTAGCAGGAAAGGTAACAACTGATAGCATTATTTTACTAGATGCTTTTGATAATAAACTAGTTTTCAGAAATCAATCCGATTTAATAGAAAATTAGCAGTTAGTTTATATAATTGTTAAAGGTGATGTTTAAAAAAACATCACCTTTTTTATTTTAACTATATTGCTCAATAAATAAACAATTATGAAAAAATATTTCTTCCTTATTACTTTTATTTTAGGTTCATTATCAATCTTTTCTCAAGATGACATTACAACTTACTATCTAATTCGTCATGCGGAAAAAGACAAAACTGATAAAACGAATAGAAATCCACATTTAACAAATAAGGGTATTAAACGTGCTGCTTTTTGGTCAGAAGTTTTATCTTCTGCAAACATAAATATGGTTTATAGTACAAATTATAACAGAACGAAAGAAACAGCAACACCTACAGCTTTAAAAAACAAATTAAGTGTACTATTATATAATCCTAGTAAATTGTATGATGATGATTTTAAATTAAAAACTAAAGGTAAAAATGTTTTAATTGTTGGCCACAGTAACACAACACCCTCTTTTGCAAATAAAATATTAGGTAAAGATTTATTTAAACAAATAAATGAGAGTGCTCCTGACAGTAACAGTAATTTATACATTATTACTGTTACAAAAAACGGAGCTACAAGTATTCACTTAAAAGTGAATAATTAATTTTTATTACTTAGCCTTAATATTCTCTAAAATAATCTCAGAAAGTTTTTTTAACTTTCCTTCCTCATATAATTTATCAATAGCATAAAAATCTATATTTTTATCTATAGGCTTGTAATTATTATAATCAGCAAAACGAATTCCGTTTACAATATTTTCTTTTTTAACATCTCTAAAACGAACACCTCCACCATTTGTGTGGTATTTATAGGCTAAATAATCTAGTTTAAAATTTTCTTTTGAAAACCAGTAAATAAAGATATCATCAAAATCATCTCCTCCTCCATTCTCATTAAATGTTACTTGAATTTTATAATACTCTTTTTCTTTAATAAATACATTTTCAAGAGCTTTCTTTTTTACTGCTGGAGCATTTAATCCGTAAGGTAACACTGAAAAATAATGTACTGAATTTACAGAATTACTATATGCATCTTGATCTTTTTTAGATAAAGAAACTAAACTATCGTTAATGTATCGTTTAAAACCATCGTTAGATAACACATCTTTATAGTTTACTAAATCTTTAGTAATAAACCTCAATAATTCATAATCACCTTTATCTCTTTTAGCTGTGTAATGATTTTTCCTAAATTTAAAAGAAATTTCTGAGTTAGAGATTTTTTCTAAGTTCGAGTTACTTATTGATTTATCTACAATTTCTTGGGCAGTAAACTTTGGTTTACAAGCTACTGTTAAAATAATAACTACTAAAAAAATATATCGCATAAAACTTTGTTTACTTTGGTCTCATTTAAAGCTCAAAATTACAAGTTTAACGATATCAAAATTATAAATTTATGTTAATAAAAAAGAGCTACTAAAAATTAGCAGCTCTTTCTTATTAATATTCATAGTACTTCTAAAATCTCATACCAACACCAAAACCTATTAAAAGAGGGTTTATTTTAACTGCTGCTGGTACAACAGCGATTCCTGCATCAACAGTAACATCAGTACTTAAATCAACATATTTAGCATCAATATTTAAAAACCATGTATCATCTAAATCATAATCAAATCCTAGTTGAAGTGCATAACCAAAAGAATTATCATAATCAACATCAACTACTGCTCCTGGATCTGAATTGTAGAAAAACGTGTAGTTTACACCTGCACCTACATAAGGTCTAAAATCACTTAAATTAAAATGATACTGCGCCATTAATGTTGGAGGCAATAACCAAACATGTCCTAAATCTACATTACCTAAAGCTGTATTTACAGCATTAACATTATGCTTACTTGTTCCTAAAACTAGTTCTGCTGCAATATTTTCAGTAAAAAAATATGTAAAATCTAATTCAGGAATAAAATTATTGCTAATTTCAATATCACCACCAATAGTTCCTATAGTAGCCGATTCATTAGCTAATACACTTACCCATCTAAAACGAGCTTGCCACTTCTTATCATTTTTTGACTTTTCTTGGGCATTAATATTTGTAAAAAATAAAACCCCTAAAACAATACTTAAAAAAACTTTTTTCATAATTATAAACTTTAATTTCTGAAGCAAAAATACTTTCAGAAAGAAGCATAAATAATGATTAAAATCATAGTTTAATAATTTTCTTTAGACACTTAAATTATTAGTTATATTTGCAGGTACTATGCAAAAAAAAATTAACATACAAAATAAAAAAGCTCGTTTCGAATACGAGATTTTGGATAAATATACTGCCGGAATTCAACTTACTGGTACTGAAATAAAATCAATTAGATTAAGTAAAGCTAGAATAACAGAAAGTTTTTGTGAATTTAATGATCATGGAGAACTTTTTATTATAAACATGTATATTGAAGAGTATGCATTTGGTAACCATTTTAATCACAAAACAACAAGTGAACGTCGTTTGTTATTAAATAAAAAGGAGCTTAAAAAATTAGAAAGAGAAGTTGAAGCCAAAGGAAACACTGTTGTACCTCTTAAACTGTTTATTAATGAAAATGGTTGGGCTAAACTAGATATTGCTTTAGCTAAAGGTAAAAAGACGCATGATAAACGTCAAACAATGAAAGACAGAGATAATAAAAGAGATTTAGCTAGAATTAAAAAAGATTTTAATTAAATGCTTGCTATTTTTTTTCATATCATTCATTGGAAAAGACTTTTATACTTTTTTTTTATATTATTTTTATTAAAATATTCTCTTATAAATGGGTTTGGATTCGAAACAGCTCTTTCTTTTTTTGATTTAGGTATTTTAGTTAGTTCTGGTGTTTTAATAATTGCATCAGGTTATTTATTTAATTATTTTTATAGAAAACAAAAAAAGAATGTTAAATTCCCTGTGAAAAAAGCAAAGAGATATGCTTTTATTTTTGCTCTTTTAAGTTTAATATTAGGTTTTTTTTTAGCTTTTAAGATTCAAAAACCTAATTACAGTTTTATTTTTATTTTTGGTGTAGTTTATACTTTTTTTTACGCTAAAAAAGTTAGAAAAAAAACATTTTTCACTAACTTACTTTCATCTTTTATTAAATCTTTTACCATTCTAATTGTTTGCTGGTTTGATTTGCCTACAAATTTATCCTCCTCTCAATGGGATATTTTTTTTAAATTACAGATTATAATTTTAATATACGTGGCTGTTTCTTTTTTAAGCAATATTGTTCGAGAAATAATAATTGATATTAATAATATAAACTCTGATAATAATTTTGAACACAAAACACTACCTATTTTGTTAGGTCGAAATAGAGCAACTAAAGTTGCTTTATCTATTAGTATTTTAGTCTGTTTAATTGTTTTTTCTATTGCCATCGTATACGTAAAAAACACATACTTGTTTATCACAATCATGTTATTAGGTACAATTCCTCAATTATTCATCATCTATAAATTAATGACAGCTTCTAGTTCTAATGATTATATTTTTTTATACAAAATATCAAACATTGGTTACTTTTTAGCTATTTTAAGTATCCCTATAATATCTTATCATATTAAATATGTTATCAACTAAATTATTAAATTATACTGTAATTCTTGCTTCTAAATCACCAAGGAGGCAACAACTTTTAAAGGACTTAGATATAGATTTTACTGTAAAAACAAAAGAAGTTGAAGAAATTTACCCAGAACATTTAGTAGCTTCTGAAATAACAGATTATCTCTCTGATTTAAAATCAAAACCTTTTAGTGATGAATTAAATGAAAAAGATATTTTAATTACTTCAGATACTATTGTTTGGTCTAATAACAAAGCACTAGGAAAGCCTAAAAATTACAACGAAGCTTTTAAAATGCTAAAGGAGTTATCTAATAATACACACCAGGTGATTACCTCAATCTGTATTTTAAATAAAAACTTTAAGCATATAATTAATGATACTACTACCGTTACTTTTAAAAAGCTTACCGATCTTGAAATTGAATATTATATAAAAAACTATAAACCTTATGATAAAGCAGGCGCTTATGGTATTCAAGAATGGATTGGAAAGATAGGTATAACTGAAATAAAAGGTAGTTATTTTAATGTTATGGGGTTTCCTGTTCATAAACTTTATAAAGAATTAATAAATTTG
Organism: Tenacibaculum ovolyticum DSM 18103; assembly: GCF_000430545.1. Classification (GTDB taxonomy): domain Bacteria; phylum Bacteroidota; class Bacteroidia; order Flavobacteriales; family Flavobacteriaceae; genus Polaribacter; species Polaribacter ovolyticus. Next base: position 113,462 of record NZ_KE387163.1, on the reverse strand, counting down.
TAGTTCTACATTTTTATAAAAGATTATTTTTGACACGTATTTACACAACACAACTAATGAAAAAATATACTTACACCGAAAAAAAAGATACCAGATCTGGATTTGGAGATGGTTTAACTGAATTAGGAAAAACAAATCCTAATGTAGTAGCATTATGTGCTGATTTAACAGGTTCTCTAAAAATGGGAGACTTTAAAAACAACCATCCAGAACGTTTCTTTCAAATAGGAATTGCTGAAGCAAATATGATTGGTATTGCTGCTGGTTTAACTATTGGAGGAAAAATTCCATTCACTGGAACTTTTGCAAACTTCTCTACAGGTCGTGTATACGATCAAATACGTCAATCTGTTGCTTATTCAGATAAAAACGTAAAAATATGTGCTTCACACGCTGGTTTAACACTTGGTGAAGATGGTGCTACACACCAAATATTAGAAGATATCGGGTTAATGAAAATGTTGCCAGGTATGACAGTTATTAACACTTGTGATTATAGTCAAACTAAAGCTGCTACTATTGCTATTGCTGAGCATGACGGACCTGTATACTTACGTTTTGGTAGACCAAAAGTACCTGTTTTTATGACAGAGGAGCCTTTTGAAATTGGTAAAGGAATAAAACTTACAGAAGGAAATGACGTTACAATTGTAGCAACAGGACACTTAGTTTGGGAAGCTTTACAAGCTGCTGAACAATTAGAAGAAAAAGGAATTTCTGCAGAAGTAATAAATATACATACTATTAAACCTTTAGATGAAGATATTATATTAGAGTCTATTGCAAAAACAGGTTGTATTGTTACTGCTGAAGAACATAATAAATTTGGAGGATTAGGTGAAAGCGTTGCTCGTTGTTTAGCAACCAACACTCCTACTCCACAAGAATTCGTAGCTGTTAATGATAGTTTTGGAGAATCTGCAACTCCAGCTCAATTAATGGAAAAATATGGATTAAATGATGAAGCTATAGTTAAAGCTGTAGAAAAGGTAATCTCAAGAAAATAATTTTACTTAATACTAAAAAAAGCATCATTTTTAAATTAAAAATGATGCTTTTTTTTTCAACACTCAATAAATTAATATAAAATAAGTTTTAATAGTATACTAAAATAATAAACGATGAAAAAAATATTTTTATTAGCACTCCTTTTTATAGGAGGAACCCAATTAAGTCAAAGTCAAGTACAATTTGGTATTAAAGGAGGAGTAAATTATAATTCGAAATCTATTACAAACGTAAGTAGCGACATTCTTAGTGGAGCAAAAAGCAAAACAGGTTTTCATGCAGGTGTATGGACTAGAATAAAAATACCTGTTATTGGTTTGTTTATTCAACCAGAACTAGTGTATACTCAATTAAGTAATGACATTACTTATAAAAAGGTAGTTGGTGGAGTTGTTGGTACACAAAACATTGGTACTAGTTACGAATTTAGAAAGTTTGACATACCAGTACTGCTAGGTAAAAAAGTATTTAGTATTGGTCGTGTATTTGCTGGGCCAACTTTTCAATATGTTATAGATGGAGATTTCGGTCTTAGTGATCTTAAAGATGTAAAATCTGATGGCTTTACTCTAGGAATGCAATTAGGGTTTGGTGTTGATATAGGTAAATTAGGGATAGATGCTCGTTGGGAAAGAGCTTTCTCTGATACAGAATCTAGCTTTACAAGAGATCTTGTTGGTGTATCAAACAAAACAACTTTTGACACTAGAGTAAACCAAATCATTATTGGTTTATCATATAGATTTTAATCTTACTAAAAATAAGGCATAAAAAAAATCCGAAGTTTTGACTTCGGATTTTTTATGCTAAATATTTTCTTATTTTCTAATATCTCTATTCAAGTAATCAGGAATAGTAGGTTTATTTGGATCACTAAAATCATTTCTAGGATCACCATCACCATTTGCATCTTCATTTTTTGTTAGTATACCATCTCCGTCATCGTCTGTATCAAGATAATTTGCTATTCTATTTTTATCAGTATCGTCATTTCTTGAATCACCATCTTCATCTACATCTTCAAAAATTGAAAAAATACCATCTTGATCATGATCTGTATTTTCAACAAAATCTAATAAATCTATATAAAATACTAGTTGTGAGTTAGCTGGTATATTCCCTTTAATTGACTCTGCATAAGCTAAACCTGAAGGAATAATAAGTATTCCTTTTCCAAATTTCTCATAAGTTATAGGACCATTACCTGTGTTATTCAATCCTGCTTTAAAATTTGGTATTCCTAAAGACCATCCTCTAATAGGAGTTGGAGCTGCAAAAGGACTGTTGCTTACAGCTAAATTCCACCATATCGGTGTACTTCCTGTCTGATTTAATACAAATTCACTTGTTTTCGATGTATACCAAACTTGATATTTAGTAAAAACAGAATCTAAAGGTGTAGGACTTCCTATAGTTGTAGTAATTTTACTACTAGATGCTCCTTCTTTTATAGATTGCCCCTCTTCAGTAATAATATGATACAAATCATATGATATTTCATTTTCAATATGAGTCTTTTTAATCAACCTAACATCTCCTGATAAAGGTGTTTTCCCTGAAACTAAAGGTTTTATAGAATCTATAGTATCATCAAAATAATAGTTGTCTAAAAATTTAGCTATAGAGTCTTTGTCTTTTAAAGCTTGCGCTTGATGATCAAATTTAACAATAGTATTACTATCACTTCCACAAGAATATAACAAAGCACTTAAAAACACAGTGCAAAAAAGATGTTTAAATTTTATCATTTAATATTGAAATTTTAACGCGCAATTTACCATTTTTATACCTTTGTAAAAAACTAAAAGATAAATTTTAACTTTTTATATGAGAATTGACAAATATTTATGGTGTATCCGCTTATTTAAAACACGTAGTATTGCTACTGAGGCGTGTAAAAAAGGGCATGTTAAAATTGATGGACTAAGTTTAAAACCTTCTAAAGATGTATTCGGTAATGAAGAAATAACTATTCGAAAGAATCAAATTAACTATAAAATAAAAATAATAGACATACCAGATAGCCGAATTGGAGCTAAATTGGTCGATTTATATCGAAAAGATATAACACCAAAGGAAGAATTTGAAAAAACAGCATTATTAAAATATTCAAAAGATTACTATCGAAAAAAAGGTACAGGAAGGCCTACGAAAAAAGATAGACGAGATATTGACGATTATTACGATGATTCTGAAGAAAAAGATATTAATTTGTAATATCTTTTATTCAATAATAAATAAACAAATATGATTATAGCTGACAATATTATTTTAACGGATAGCCAGGTAGCGCAAAAAATTAGAAGAATAGCTTTTCAAATATATGAAAGCAATAGCAATGAAACAGAAATTATAATTGCTGGTATTGCTAATAATGGTTATTTATTTGCTGAGAAGATTCAGGCTGTATTAGCTGAAATTTCACCACTAAAAATTGAATTATGTAAGGTTGTAATAGATAAAAAAAATCCTATTACACCAATTACAACTTCTATCGATAGTAATCAATACCAAAACAAATCTTTAGTATTAGTTGATGATGTTTTAAATTCGGGTACAACATTAATATACGCTGTAAAGCATTTTCTTGATGTGCCTTTAAAAAGATTTAAAACAGCTGTATTAGTTAATAGGAATCATAAGAAATACCCTGTTAAAGCTGATTTTAAAGGAATTTCTTTATCTACATCAACAAAAGAACATGTAGTGGTAGAATTTAAAAATAACGAAACCCTTGTTTATCTAACTTAATAATTTGTAGACTTCATCAACAATTTCCGCTGTATTTTTAGTATCTACAGCTAATTTATATTTCGACTTGTTATAAAAGTAGCTTCGTTCAAATAAATGTTTAGCCACAAACTCGGCTAATTCATCTTCTTTTAATCTAGCTACTAAAGGTCTTTGATTTTTTTCATTGGTCAATCTTTCAACAACCGTAGCAATTCGTGTCTTTAAATATATAGCATTCGTGTTCTTCGATTCAGTAATTATATCCATATTGCCAGCATAGCAAGGAGTTCCTCCTCCTAATGATAAAACAATATCCCTATCTAAGAGCATTAATTCTTTTAAATATAAGTGCTCTACTTTTCTAAAATAGATCTCTCCTTTCTTTTCGAAGATCTCAGATACTGTCATTTTTTCTTTTTCTTCAATGTAATCGTCTAAATCAATAAAAGAAAAGTTCATTTTTTGCGATAATAATCTACCAATTGTAGATTTTCCACTAGCCATATATCCTATTAAAACAATTTTCATAATCTAATAATTAAGAGGTTACAAATATGAGTAAAAAATATTACAAAAAAGTTTTTTTGAATTAAAGAATAGTTGTATATTTGCAACCGCTTTCAGAAGCACTGAATGACCTGGTAGCTCAGTTGGTAGAGCATCTCCCTTTTAAGGAGAGGGTCCTGGGTTCGAGCCCCAGCCCGGTCACAAAAAAAGTTAAGCATTCATTTGCTTAACTTTTTTGATTTAAGCACATATGGCGGAATTGGTAGACGTGCAGGCTTGAGGGGCTTGTGTTCGTAAGAACGTGCGGGTTCGACTCCCGCTATGTGTACACAAATTAAAATACTTATTTTCAAACACTTATAAATATACTTATAAGTGTTTTTTTATGCCTCACTCCTAGTCTTTTACTGAAAAATCATAAAAGTACCTGTACAAAACAACTACTGTTAAATAGCTACTTAAATGCTATAAAATCATAAATTTTAGGAATCGAAAATTTCAACAAAAAGTACCTGAAATTTTAGACTTAGTAAGAATTCGAAATGCTATGTTTTGCTCTACCCTACATTCTTTAAACTAAACGTTATGTAACGCAGCAAATTAACTACTTAAGACCACTTAATATATATTCATATATATTGTTATTTCTACCAAGCTTTGGGTCATTAAAGCTGTGTGTTTTATAAATTGGTTTCTGAATCATTTCTCTCTGCATCATTTCGTTAATTGTATGATAAAAATCAAGAGAAGTTTTACCTATTAATAAAGGACTTAAGTCATTATCGTTTTCCCAGAAACGTAAAATTTTCACAAAACCACTTAAGTATAAGTAATCTTTTGTAAAGCCGCCACCTCTAAATATTCTTGTAACGACACTAAAAGCATCGTCTTTATCTAAACCATGATTATTTACAAGAAAACTATAACACTCAACAAAATCTGCTCCATTACACATCATATCTACTATAATAACACGGTAGGCCAACTTTTTAAGCCTTTTCATTGAAATATTACCACTAAGGTATTCAGATAAAATAGCTAGTCCTTCTTGTGTCATCGTATTTACAGGAAGCCCTAGATTGAATAAATTCAATTTTTGAGCATTAGAATTCATCGTTGTTACCATATGTACTCCTATTTCATGCTCTACAAGTGCGTTTATTTGATTTCTAGTAAATTTTGCATCTGGTCTAAATAAAATAGTTTTTTTAGCGTTTAAAACCATTACTTGTGAGACAACACGGTTACTTTTTTCTATTCTACTTTTAAAACCATAACTTTCAAGGCCTTCTTTAAATGAAACCATAGCTTCTTCAACACCTAAACTGGGTGATCTTCTAGGTTCACCCGCTACATCAGGCAAATGCAAAAAGTAATGTGCATTTTCGATATCCTTTTTAGAAGGTCTTCCAAAATAACGCAATGAATTATATAAGAATTTTCGAGTATCTAATTCAGATAACATGTCTATTTTATCAAAATAACTATTGATAACAGATTCATATAAATGACGAATTGATACATCCGAAATATCCTGTACTTTAAGATTACTTAATTGCTGTTTTAACTCAAATGGATTAATTTTAATAGGGTTATACTTAAAATGAGGTATTTCTGTGCATTTGTTTTTAAAAAAACGTTTTTTTTCTTTAATGTTATTAATTGGATTGACTGAAGCTAATAGTTCAAAACCTTTTAATAATCTAAACAATTCTTTGTCAACTTTAAGAATTGAGGAGTCCATTGTTTTATCTAATAATTTAGCCTTTACTTGATATTCCCAATCGGAATGTTTTTGATTAAAAAAATTAGCATTATTTAATATTGCCTTTTTAAACCCCTTTTGTAATGTCTTAATTATATTAGGATAATCATCTCCTGTCATTTCATTACAGTAAACCTTTTTAACCTCTGTTGCTAAAACTAAAGTGTTTTTAAAGTTTTTAGTGATATATTCAAGATTATAACCCCTTCCATAAAAAACATCGTTAATAACACTGTCGTTTTCAATATCTTGTAATTCAATCTTCCCAAGCTCTTGCCTCCAATGCTCTACAACATTTCCAAATCGGTTCATGTCAATATTCTCAGTACCGATATTAAACAATGGTACTTTTCTGTCCCAACGCTGAAAGTTATAAGAGTGAATATCATAAACTACACATCCTCCAAAAAGTGCTTCTAGTTTTTGAATTAATGCATGAGTAACTTTATAATAGTTATTATGCTTTTCAATACTTTTCTGTCTCTCTTTAGGTGTTAGTTTCTTTTTCCAGACTTTTTTCTCCCACGCAATATCAAAAATACAGTTATCTGAATTTCTGTTTAAATCATATTCAAAACGAGAATCATTACTAATTAAAGTAATAGGCATTGAAGATATAAAATCTCCGGTAAAAGGATCTTCTTCATACCAACGATTATACTCGTCATGATTTATCTTTTCTTTTAACTCAGAACGCAAATTACTACCGTCATGAATAGCCGTACAACAATATGGTAGATATTTATTTATTTTTATAGAAAAAGAGCCGTCAGAAACAATAGCTTCAAAATGTTTTTCAGCATTTATTAACGCTATAATTTCATTAATCTCTAACCTCCTCATCGGATACTAACTTTATAAGTTCAGACTTATTTTTTCTATCTCTTATTTCTTCAACAACACGCTCTAAATAGTCAACTATCTTCTTTTGAATCTTTGTATTATTCAATTTATTAATGTCCGTAATCGTTCCAGGACTCATTACATTTACCTCAATTAATTTTCCACCTATCAAATCAAGTCCTGCATAATAAATTCCGTCACGAACTAACTTCTCACCTACTTTTCTACATAAAATTTTGTCCGTTTTGGTTAACTTGTATTTTTCTACAGTACCTCCTGCAGAAATATTTGAACGTGCATCTCCTTTCGCAGGTCTTCTACGCAAAGCACCAATAGGCTCTCCATTTAACATTAATACACGTACATCACCATTTTCAGCTCCCTCTACATACTCTTGTAGAATTACATAGCTAGATTTACCTTCTTTCCCATTAATATAAAAGTCAAGTAAAGATTTAATATTATGCATTGCCGATTTTTCGATTACAATTACACCACTACCACCATAGCCATCTAATGGCTTTAAAATCATTTTATCATTTTCTGATTCTTCGATAATTCTTAATAAGTAGTCGATGTTTTTTGAAACATGAGTAGCAGGAATCAATTCTCGTTTCGGATCATAATATGCAGCTGTATAAATTTTATTATTGGTTTCTCGCAAACCATCTACAGCGTTTAATATAAATACGTCGTCTTTTATAGAATCAAGAAAATTGAGCACTAATGGATCCATAGGTGGATTGTCTCTCATAAATATTACATCAAAATGTTGCAAAGGCTTCATTTCTTTATGAAATTTAACCGACTTGTAAAATGATGGTATACTATTCGATACTTTATCTTGACTAATAATTGTTTTACACAAACTCAAAGTAACACTATCTCGAATTGTTAAATTAGATGGATATGTTATAGCAACTTCGTGCCCACGAACAGTAAGTTCATGAATCATTCTAAGAGTAGAATCTTGCTTAGGATTTACTTTTTCCCAAGGGTACATTATAAAACAGATTTTCATTTGATGTTAGTATTTTTCAAAGCAAAATTCAATTAAAAAAGGGAATATAGTTGTACAGTGTTTTAATTTAAGTAAATTACCCTACAAAATAAAAAAAATGAAGTATAATTCACTAAACATTGATAATACTGATATACAAATCCTTGAAATTCTCCAAGAAAACGCGATGGCAACAGCCAAAGAAATGGCTCATAAACTCTCTCTGACTACAACTCCCATTTATGAACGTATAAAAAAACTACAGAAGACAGGAATTATCAAACAGTATGTTGCTTTACTTGATGCCGACATTCTGGGAAAAAGTATTTTAGTTTTTATGAACATTACTATAAAAGATCATCACTCAGAAAAGCGGAATGAATTTGTTCGGGAAATGGAGAAGCTAAAAGCTGTTATAGAATTTTATCACACATCTGGAAGTTTCGATTTTTTGGTGAAAGTTAGATTTTCAGATATTAAATCTTTCAGAAATTTCTTAGTTAACGAAGTTGCATCTATCCATAATATCGGTGACATTGAAAGTCAAATAGTTCTTGAAGAAATAAAGTTTTCAACTAAAATATTAATAGATTAAGAGATATTACGGTTTTGATTGTCGAATTTTTATAATTTATTTTTAGCAAATAAAACAGAAAGACAAATTACTGCAAGGTTTATTTTATTTGTATGTTAAAAATAACACATAAAACATTATCTTTTATACACTTAGTTATCAATGATGTAAGTAAGCTAAAATGAGTGTAATTCAAGAATTTAAAAGCAATATTTGTTCTACTGCTGGTTTAAGGCACGACTTTAAAAAGGTTACTTCTTCCAAATTTAAATCAGGGAATAATCCAACATAAGATTCAATGTATTCTTTAAAGTTTTGTTTCACAATAGTTTGTTTTTTGTTGGTAAAATCGTAGTAAACTCAGTTAAAACATCGTTTATTAAATCATTTTCGAAGCAATAACGAAGACAGATTATTTAATAAATGGAGCTTATAAAGTGTTCTATTTAGTTTATTACCCAACAAATCTAAAGGATTTTTTTAATTAATTTAAAACCATGAAACACTTTAAGTTTTAATAGTTGTTACTCTTGGTATTACTCATTTTCTAACTAGATGAATACAAATTAAAAAGCTACAACACTTACTTAGATATATTTACGGTAATTACATCAAATAATTCTCATCATTTTATATAATCGAATGCCTATTGTTATTTTTTTAGTTCTATTTATTTGTAAGCTCTGGAAAGATTACTCGTCCAATAGAAAAATTAATCCCCAATTTGTTTTTATAGCTCCTTTCTTAGGAGCTTTTTTTATTTTAAAACCTACTGTTTATTTTCTTTTAATATTAATGTAAGCTTAAAATAAAACCACGTCTAAAAATTAGAATTTAATAGTTTGGGGAACTTTTATTTTCATTTAGGGGTAAGGAGCATTTAACTATGCTCCTTTTATCTACATTATACTCATGCATCCTTTACTTATATTGAAATAACAGATACTAATTATTTTTCTCTCGTCGCTTTTTATTTTTACATCAAAATTGTAATCTAATTTAAGGTAAAACCATACTTATATTACGGTTTTAAATTTACTTTTTTATTTTTCATAAGTTACTTTTGGCAAAGAAAAATAAAAATTTAAAAGTTCCTTTTATTCCTTCTAAAAAAAACAAATAAAAACGAATAACTAACATTAAAAAAACAAATTATGAAAAACGCAATCTTCGCAATTATGATTTTAATAATAAACATATCTTGTGAAAATGCTGAAATAACTCAAGAGGAAAAAAGTATTTCAGAAAAAATCATATCCTTATCTGGAAAAACACTTGAATATAATTATGGCAATTCTGTTTATGAATTAAATTTTAAATCGGAAAACAAACTACATTGGAAATGTGTAAAAGGAGATGAAAAAGGAGAAGAAGCAGATGAAACCTATTCTACACAACGACTGAATAACTATACTCTCTTCGTTTCTTGGATTGAACAAGGTGGATTAGGTGTTAGCCAAGTAATTAATTTAAAAGAAAATACTATAAACTCCTTTTTAAAAATAGATAAAGAAATAATACCTCTTTCTGGAATAATTCGTGAGTTGTAGAAACCGACTAAATAAAAAGCAGCAGGTAACACTATAGGGCAAAAACAAAACACTAAGTATAACAAAGAACTGAGGTAAAAACCAAGCAAATCCTTCATTAATTCCACACAATACAAACTAAGCTCAAAGAATATCATTCAATATTCTTTGAGCTTATATTTTTTATAAATATATAAAACTTTACAATCTGCCCTTAATTATTTTTATACGAATTTGCATTTTGTTTTCATGTTAATACTGTTTGATTTCTAATATCCTAGCACTTTTTACTTACTCATGCCGTCATGAGCAAGATGCTCGGCGCTAGCGACGACTGTAAATGACGAAATTTTAAAATCTGATAAAGACGCTATAACTTTAAATAATATTTTAGACAAGAAAAAATTCAAGGTTAAAAAACTAAAAATACGCAAAGGTAAAAAAGCTATAAAACGTTATGGAATCTTAGCCTTAAATGGAGTTATAGAAATAAAAGGAAGATACAAGAAATGTAGGTGAGAAATATGAACCATTAGAATATAGAGAAACTGAAACCTTTTAACTCTTACTTAATAAAAAACAATACTTATTAAATCAAAATAACAAACGTTAATACTTTTTCTCTCATAGCTCTTTATTTTCACATTAAAACTGTAATATAAATAAGGTTTTCCCTTACTTATTTTACGGTTTTATAGTGGCTTTTTTGTTTTTTATAATTTACTTTTAACAAAAAAAATAGAAAGACAAATTGCTATAAGGTTGCTTTTATTTATTTGTTAGAATTAACAAACAAAACATTATCTTTTATATAAATAGTTACCAGCAGCATAAATAAACTAAAATGAGTGTAATTCAAGAATTTAAAAACAATATTTGTTCTGCTTTGTTTTTGGGAGCGACTAATAGTTTAGAGAGTCAATTACTACTATTACAAAACAAATTAGATAGTTGCGAAAGTAGTAATATTATTGATAAAATAGATCCTAATAGTAAAGCTAAATTAGAAGAACTAAAAAAGAGAGTTAAGCAAAAAATTAACACCCTCATTACACAAATAGAAAAATCAAAAGGAACTGAAAAGAAAGATTTAAAAATTAGAATAAAGGAACTAGAAGAGGCTTTAGAGGAAATTAAAGTTATTGAGCATTCTCAATCCACATATGAGTTTAGGATTGGTAACAAACCTAAGTTTTCATATGAAAATATAAGTGATAAAGGTCTTGTTTTTTATGACGGAACTTTAGGTAGCTTACTGAATGAATTAAAACATGTATTTCAATTTGAAACTGGTAAAATAGATTTCATAAAAGTAAGTGGAGAGCCTGAAAACTTGCCTGGTTTATTATATGATTTAGGAGATGAAGTAGAAACATACAAACGTCAATATGCTTATGACGGAGTTTTAAAACTCCGAGTAGTAATGACAGATGAAGAAGTGCTAAATCAATTTAAAAGTGGTAAGATTAAAAATGGGTTAGGATTAGGTACATTAGAAATTAAGAAAATGAAAAAAATTACTGCAGATGTTATAGTGAAAGTAGAAGATTCTTTAGGTAGTGGTTCTCTATATAGTGCAATATCAAAAAGGAGTTTAGATATTCATTCTTCTCTTGGAAATATTAGGAAAGGTAATAAGCACAGAAGTAATTTTATTACAGGCTTAGGAATTGACAAAAGAGATAAGAATGAACCATATATTGATTTTATAAAAGTATTTATTGAAAATAATCCCTTTATCTATGTTAAATATTAAAAAAGGAATACTTATTTGTTTGTTGTTCTATTCTTTTTTGTCTTTTGCTCAAAAAAGTTTTATCAATAATACATATACCACGTATTCAAGTGAAACACTTCCTAAACATTCTTTATTTATTGAACATCAGAAAGTGTCATTAAAACTACCTTCAAAAGGTTTGTTTCCTGAAAAAAATATCAGTTTTATTAGTGAAATAAAAAATGATACCATTTATATTTTTGAAGAAAAAAGTGATATTGAACAAGGAAAAGGAATTAAGTTAGTAAATGATAAATTGGTATCTAAATTTGCGAATACTCGTTTTTACAGAAAATCAAAATATGCTATAGTTCAAATAGAAACGGAAAGAGTTTACTTTAATAAAACTGCTGTAGATAGTATTTTAGGAAATCAAATTATATACGCTGTAAATGACGAAATTTTAAAATCGGAAAAAGACGCTATAATCTTAAAGAAGATTTTAGATAAGAAAAAATTCAAGGTTAAGAAACTAAAAATACGCAAAGGTGAAAAAGCAATAAAACGTTATGGAATCTTAGGGTTAAATGGAGTTATAGAAATAAAAGGAAAATACAAAAAATGTAGGTAGTAAATAATTCAACTAAAAGTTTAGATATAAATCCATGCCAAGTAAGAGCTTTATTCATTTATTTTTAATTTCTATCATCTTTTTAGGATACTCATGCAGTTCAATAAGAAAAATCAATAAATCAATATACACGCAAGTAAATGGAAAAGACAGGTTTTTATTCTTAAAAAAAAATAATAGATTCTTATATATGCACTATAGTTTAAATAAAGATAAATCATATTCTTATAAAGGCTATTTAGAACAAGTTTCAGATAACATCTTCATAACATCTGAGGAAACTATTCAAAGTGTTTTAATAGACTCATTATTAAATAAAATAGATGTAGATAAAAGCTTCAAAAGGGAAATTAAAAGAAACCTAAGTCAAGACACACTTTTTTCTCTAAAGACTATAACAATTTTATTTATAATAGGCATAAATTCAAATTAGTAAAATAACAAATTACTGCCAATAAAGAAATCTCTAATATCCTAGCACTTTTTACTTACTCATGCCGTCACGAGCAAGATACTCGCACTAGCGACGGCTGTAAATGGAGAAATTTTAAAATCTGAAAAAGACACTATAACCTTAAAGAATATTTTAGAGAAGAAAAAATTTAAGGTTAAGAAACTAAAAATACACAAAGGTGAAAAAGCAATAAAACATTATGGAATCTTAGGTTTAAATGGAATTATAGAAATAAAAGGAAGATACAAGAAATGTAGGTAGTAAATATAAGACCTTTAGAATATATTGAAACTGAAACCTTCTAATTCTTACTTAATAAAAAACAACACTTATACTCATATACCCATTACTTATATCAAAATAATAAACGCTAATGCTTTTTCTCTCATAGCTCTTTATTTTTACACCAAATTTGTAATATAATTTACGGTAAAACCGTACTTATTTTACGTCTTTTTAGTCGCTTTTTTGTTTTTCAGAAGTTATTTTTGGTAACGAAAAAATAAAAATGCAAAAGTTCTTTTTATCCTGTCTAAAAAAACCTAATAAAAAGAATAATATTACGCATATAACAAATTATAATACATTAAAAAACTACAACTATATAAGACGGGTATATAGTTACCTTAGTAACTATATATTGTTGTTGTGTTTCATTAAATAAGAACAAATACAAAATGCCAAACAAACTTTTTATAATTGGTATAGACAATTATACTAATCACGGAAAATTATCTACCTGTTCAAAGGATGTTCTAGATTTAAAAAATACCCTTTTAGAGTCATATGATTTTGCTGAAAACAGCATTTATGAGCTTCTAGATAGTGATGCAACTAATAAGAAAATCCAAGATGCTTTAAGAGGATATTCTCGCAGCTTGACCGAAGAAGACAATTTAATTATATTTTTCTCGGGACATGGAGAGTATAGCGAACAGGAAGAAAGAGGATTTTGGATTCCTTTTGATGGAACAAAAGAGTATACCACATGGATTCCTAATGAGACGATAATTGCTTTTATCAACAATCTAAAATGTAAACACCTTTTTCTTATTTCAGATAGTTGTTTTTCAAGTTCCCTTTTAAATCAAAGTGTTTCAAAATCTAATGGAACATATAATAATCGGCCTTCTAGATGGGCACTTACTTCAGCTTTTGATGAGTCATACTCTCCAAAAGATCCTAATTCAAATAGTCTTTTTGCTGAGTCTATTATTAACTTTCTTGAATCAGCTCAAGATGAATTTAGAATTTCAGAATTAATAGAGTTTGTAAAAAATGAATTTAATTCAAACATAATGCAAACCCCTCAGGGCTCACCTTTGCAAGTTCAAGGACACAAAGGAGGCGAACTTGTATTAACTCCAATAGAAACAGCAACAACAAAAGGAATAAAAGGTTATCCAAGCTTCTACAATGTATTGAAACTATATAAAAGGAATGCTAGTTTCAATGAAGTCTCAACCTATGAAGATCGGACTAAAAAAATCGGTTATCAATTATTTAAAGAATTAGATTCGGTAATAAAGCGATTGACCTATTACTTATATCTATACAATGAAATTAACCAAACTCAAACTCTAAAACATCTCCAAAAAGAACATCCAGAAATTTTTAAGAATAAAAACCTAATCATTTACACTTCAAAAGAAGACAATCAGCAATTTATAAGCAGGAGAATCAATAACATAAAAACGAAATTCAAGCCGAATAATATTTTTTATATAGATGATTTCATTAGAGATGCCTGTACACCAAATTTAGAAATTGATGACAGTTCATCAAATTACCTGTCCATATCAAACTTCATTCATCCATCATTTACAACAGAAACTAATCCTCAAGAAGTTGATGAATTTGTAAATAATTGGATAAGTAAAGAAGAAGCTCCTATACTTGTTATTAAAGGAACTGGTGGTATTGGTAAAACAACATTTGCTCAATTCATTGCAGATTCTTTTTTAGGAAGAAACGATAAAACAAAAATCATTTTTATTGATTCCGTTCAGATAAAAAACAACCTAATTAGAAAAAGTAAGCATCAAAACAATATAGGTCTATATAGTTTTTATGATGCGTTATTCTCGCAAGACAAATCTCATGAAACGAAATTAACCCAAGAAGAATTCAGATTAAACATTGATGCAGGAAATATACTAATGGTTATTGACGGATTGGACGAAGTAATATCAAAAATCCCAAACTTTGACGTTGACTTATTCCTTTCTTCAATTACTGAATCTACTAACCAATTAGGTCGGGGTAAGGCCATTATTACATGTCGTACACATTTTTGGAAGCAAGCTCAAACTAACCCAGGTCATTTTGATGTAATTGAATTGAAACCATTTGATAAACAACAGACTGAAGAGTTTTTTAATAAAAGTTTTGATTCTAAGAGAAAGCAAAGTAAGGCAGTTGCTATTGCTGATTCCTTTAAGTTTTCAAGCCAAGAGGATACGCATATTTACCATCCTTATGTTCTAGACATTATACGCTCGATAGTAAACAACGAAAAAGAAGATATCGAATTTGATCTAACAAAATTCAGCTCAAGCATTTTAAGCACACAAGTTAAAAATGACTATATAATTTACCGTGTATGTGATAGAGAGCGTAAAAGAATTGGTCAAATAAGTGTAGATGAACAAGTTAAATTCTTCATTTACCTAGCCAATGAAAGAAGAGGTAACATTCAAACACTAAACTTTAAAAATGAGTTAGAAATTGCTTTACAAAGAAAAGTCGATAATGTAAATGTTGAAGCTTTCAAATCCCATCCCTTTATTCAAAACGTTGGGAATACAACTAACTTCAAATATGATTTTTTCGCAGAATTATTCAAAAGCATTTTCATCGCTAATTATTTCAAGTTTGAAAGTAACACTGAAAAGGTTAATACTAATTTTTTAAATATAATAAGTGAAAACTGTTGGTATGGCTCCGGTTTGAATGTTGAAATTGTTAATCGAATTAACTCATGGTCTGATGATGACATACTTTTTGTTTCCGACATCATAGATCAAGTATCTAAAAATGATGTTATTGAAACCCAAGTTAAAAGAGGGGTTATCGCCAATATTTTCAACATTTCATTATCAATCCAGCACAAGTTTGGTCAAAATAATATTGAAACCAATACTTATTTAATGATGTCAATTTTTGAAAAATCGAATTCCATATTGAATTTGTGTTTAATTAATTTGAATCATGATAAAACCATCAAATTTGATTTTTCTGGTTTAACAATTCATGAAGCCTATATAGATAATTATGGATATTTTTATGATTGTAGATTTAGCGATGATACTATTTTCAATAAGTGTCATTTATTGAACATTGAAAGACATAAATCCAAACATTCTATCCCTAAAAAGCTTTTCATTGATTGTATTTATGATCAAAACCTTGAGGAGGCTTTAACCCACCATGTAAATTCAGAACAATCTAAGATTGATAATGCGAAAACATTTATTAATTCATTCTTACATCTATTCTACAGTAATGGAAGACTTGGACGACAATGGGAGGATAAAGTAATTAAGCCAAGATTTAAAGGAATTGACAAGAAAAACTATGGATATAAGAAAGTAATCAGAATAATGAAGCGAAATGAACTTTTAGAATCGGCATCAGAGAAAGAAGGAACAAAGTTCTTTATAAATCCAATATATAAGGAGGATGTTATTCGTTTTGTAAAAGACGGAACTATGTCAAAAATAATAAGTGAGCTTATTAAAAGTCTCGATTAAATAACGAAAACACAACAAAGTGCATAGTGCATAGCACCCTTTGGGATGCTACGTCACCATACACGGAACGTTAGCTGTAATATGAAGCAACATTCGAACTAAATGACAAAAAACACAAATAATTCAGTTAATTCAGGTGTTCAGACCAATGTAGGAATGGAATTCCAAAAACACTGTACTTTATATTTACTTTTAGATAATTATCAAACAATAAAAGATAAAAAATATTTTATAATATTAGAGCATTTAGAAGATATTGTATTTGGGTACATTGATGATAATAATTTACTTGAAGAAGTTGAGACATTTCAAGCAAAAAAAGCCACAAATAAATGGTCTTTAAACAAATTACTTGAAATATTAAAAAAAATAACGGAAGTAAGTCAAACAATAACCAATGACCCAATTCCAAAATCCACTTCATTTTCACAAACAAATTATTTTGCCACAAACAATACTATTGAATTAAAAAGTGATAAAATAAAAGATGTAACATATACAGAAACTATTAATGAAACAAACGCTAATGTTAAGTATTCAGACATAGATGTTAATATTAAAAATAAAATATTAAAAGGTAATAAAGATGTTACTTTTTCAAAAATTGACGAAATTAATTTAGAAACACTTTCTTTAAAATTCGTAGATATTACAAGAACCCCTAAAAATCAAATAGAGCAATTATATGGTAAGTCAAAAGTTATCTTCGGAAATGATATAGAAGACCATAAAGCCGCTATTGATACTTTACTTTTTTATCTAAAAAGTATTGAATCTAAATTTAATCAAGGAGGTCTTGCTCTTTTAAGCGATAAAACAAAGAGAATAGAATCTAAAGATATTCATAAAGTATTTAAT
The DNA here is from genome assembly GCF_000430545.1 of Tenacibaculum ovolyticum DSM 18103. Lineage (GTDB taxonomy): Bacteria > Bacteroidota > Bacteroidia > Flavobacteriales > Flavobacteriaceae > Polaribacter > Polaribacter ovolyticus. The sequence continues at coordinate 96,091 of NZ_KE387163.1, read as the reverse complement.
GTTCTTACTAAAAGAAAGCTTGCTTATGATTTTTGGAGAGAGAAAGAAAAAGAAATTTGTAAAGCTTTGAAAATAACTTTCCTTGATAGAACTCAATTTGAATTACATTACCTAAACAGTTTTGATAAATTTAAAGACCTAAACGAAAGCGAACATAAAAAAATCTTTGATTTTATCGAAAAGAACAAATCAATTTTTGGCAAACATTATGATGAAGGAGATTGTATTTTAGAGTTTTATACTGAATTTAATAAAACAAAAACTACAACTTTAAGAGACTTACAATTGAAAGCAATTGTATCTGCTGGTTTTATAGAAATTAAAAGCACAATATGAGCGTAAAATTAGAGATAGAGGATATTTTAGTATACAGTGAATTGAATGATAAATATTTCTTTACAACATTTGAAAATAAACTAAATGTTATATATGGAAAAAACACGGCTGGAAAAAGCACTCTAATTCAACTCATTCTTTATGCATTTGGTATAAATGATAATAAAATCAAACTTTCTGAAATATTAACGGAGGAAATTTTTGTTAGATTAGATTGTATAATTACAAAAAATAGTGAAAAATTAAAATTTACTTTCATTCGTCAAGATGAAACTTTAATAATTAAAGATACAAACTCTAAGGTAATTCGCTTTAATGGAATTGGTAGCGACAATTCTTTTGAACATCTAAAATTAAAAAAATATTTTAATAGCTTATTTGACTTTAATCTACTTTTAGAATCTAATAGTGGTATTTCAGAAGCTCCAATGGAAACATTGTTTTTACCTTACTACGTTTCACAAGATGTAGGTTGGGTTTATTTGAGAAAATCATTTAGTAATTTGACTTTTTACAAAAATTTTAAAGAAGATTTTTTAGATTATTATTTAGGTATCGAAAATGTAATTGACAGAGAAGAAAAAAGAAAAATCGAGAATGAATTAAGAAACTTACAACAACAAATGAAATTCTTTTCTGACGTAGAAAAAGAAAATCAAGAATTAGAAGTTTCTCAAATAATAAATGATTCTCTTGCTGGTAAGGCGAATGAATTAATAATTTCTTTATCAAATAACAAAAGTGACTTGATTACTTTAGAAAAAGATTATGTTAATGAATCTAATAAATTAACTTTTTACAATCAAAGACTTTCAGTAGTTTCTAAAGTAAAAAGAAACCATAAAAACCAATTCCCAGGAGAAGATTCTTGTCCTACGTGTACGCAAATTCTACCTCAAAACATTGAAGAAATTTATGAGTTTTTCCAAGAAGAAAATGATACTATTTCATTACAAAGTGAACTTAAAGAAAAAATCAAGAACTCTCAATCTAAAGTAAATTCTATAAATAAGAAAATAGAGAAAGCTCAAATAGAAATAAATAAAGAGTATAGCACATTTAATAAATATTCAGAGAACAAAATAACTTTAGAAAATTGGATTGAAAACAAAGCAAACATCCAACTTTATGATAATTTGATTAAACAAATTGGAACATTAAAATTAGAAATTGACAAGTTAAAATTCAAATTAAAAGAATACAAAACTGAAGAAGAAATTTATTTTGCAAGAGAAAAAAAGAATCTAATTTTTAAATCTGCATACATTAAAAATAATATCAGTTTAGGAGTACCAAATTTAGAAGAAGAAAGATTTAATAAGTTATATGAAATTTCAAGTTTTCCTTTTCAAGGTGTTCAATTACATTTAGCTCTATTAAGTTATCACTTTGCTTTTAATGAACTATTAACTAAAACTAAAGGAATACATAGACTTCCTTTTATTTTGGACAGTATATTCAAAGAAGATATTGAAGGTGGTAATAAAGAAAAAATATTGAATTTTATTAACTCTAATTTCCCTACAGATACACAAACAATTTTATCAATAGCAGATGATAAAAATATTGATTCACACATAGAACAATATAAGAATGAAATTTTCAAAGACAATGCTCATATGATTTGTATAGGAAATGGAACAGAAGAAAAATCATTATTAATTGAAAATGACAATTCTCAATCCGCATTAATCTCTGAAACATATGAAATTATGGAAACAATATAAAAATACTACAGCTAACAAAGAACTGAGGTGAAAACAAACAAATTATTCATTAATTCCACACAATAAAAACTAAGCTCAAAGAATATCATTCAATATTTTTTGAGCTTATATTTTTTTAAAAATAGATAAATATAACCTTATAATCAGCCTTTAATTATTTTTATATGGATTTGTATTTTGTTTCCATGTTAATACTGTTTGATCTCTAATTGTAGATGGACTGTCTGGCATATTTTTATAATAAGGATCCCCTTTATCATAACCTACAGAATTCAACTTAATTTCGCCATTACTCATAACATCAATTTTAGAATAGCCGAAAAATGTAGCAGAACCAGGACTTCCACTATTCCCTGCAATTACCTGATACGTACCTTCATTACCTGGCTGCATTCGTTGATAATCGTGTAAATGTGCCGATAACATTGCTACTACCCTATTTTCAACCAATTTTGGCCACAAAACAGGCCCTTCAGGAAAACCAGCGTGTCCAGTTTCAGGTTTACCGCTTACATAATATGGTTTATGCCCTAATACAAAAACATGATCAATTTTAGGGTTCCTCTTATATTCTTCCACTTTTTTAACAATCCAATCTGTAGGAATCTGCCCTTCTAAACCATAAGGGTTTTCTTTAGTCGGCGCATTGTAAGTATCCGTATTCATTAATACAAACCCTATATTTTTACGAATAAATGCAAAAGTCATTTGATTATTAATACTATCTTTTCCTTTTACAATGGCTCTATCTTTAGGCATATATTCAGCCATGTGCTCCATCCAAATTTCTGTAGCTCCTTTTAAAGGCCATTCATCATGATTTGGTACGTTGTAATCATGCCAATACAACATTTCATGATTTCCTGGTATAGCAACCATTTCTATATTAGAAGTACTAATAGGGCTAAAATAGGTATTGTAATATAATTTTTTCCATGCTATTAACTGGTTTTCTAATTTAGTGGTGGTCGATTCTGCCAAAACCATATCCCCTAAAAAGAAAAATAAATCTGGTTTGCGTTTTAAAGCAGCAATTTCTGTCCAAATTCGTTTCATTGCAGTTAAATTTGCTGTAGAAGCATTGGTTGCAGTACTATCACCTTCTTGTTTTCTATCTACCCTGTTACAGCCTAAAAAAGTAAAGCTAAATACTACCGAATCTTGTTGTTGTTGTATAACTACTTTACTTTTTTTAGTAGCAACTTTTGTTTTTTTCTTACCGTTACAATTAACTAGCGTTATTACTAGTAACAGTATTAATATTCCTTTTAGTTTCATAAAATGTTAGTTGGTTTGGTTACTATTTAAAGATACTTACTTTAACGTGATTTTTATAGAGAAAATTTGACTTTTAAATTGTCATTTTGAGTGATTTTTGATAGAAAATTGTATCGAGAAATATAATTTATTAGAGCTCAGTAGATAGATACGTATTTCTAAAGTAAATTTTAGATTAACAATGTCAGGTCGAGCGCAGTCGAGACCTATTTACAATAATCTAAAAGTTCTCGACTGCGCTCGAACAGACAAGTAATTTACTTATTACACACTATATATTAACACATTAGGCATATTATACAATACGTAATTAACTACTGACCTCTATAATTTATAAACGAAAAATGTTGTTCTCGATACTAAATCCTTCCAGAATTTCACTCGAACTGACACCTTTTTCTTATCTTTTATACTAAAGATTTTAATTTCTAAAATCAACAAATGTTGGTGTTTTTGAGGTGGTGTTGTTTATATATAAAGCAGATTCTTCTACAAAATTTAAAGAAAGCGTAATAATCTCAGCGTTTACATCAAAAATCTGATTTAATTTATTTCTTATTTCAGCTTTTAATGATTGATCTTCTGCTATCAATAAAAAAGTAATCTCCGTTTTTACTATTGATTTTGCAGCTATTTGAATTTGATAACGATCTACAAACTCAAGAAGCCAATTAAAATCATCTAAAAAATAAGCTTCTGTATCTACCGAAAAAGAAGTAGCTGCTCTAGCTTCTAATAGTAAAGTACGTTTATTGTTTGTATAGTTTAATTGCCCAACATCGCCCATTAAATACCTAAAAACAGGAAAACGCTTTCTTAGTAAATTGGTTACAACTACTTCCCCACTGCTTTGTTCATTTTTTTTATCAATTTCTATAATAACAGCATCTAATACCTCAAAAGAGGTTTCTTTTTCAGAATAAGTTGACCATCCCCAAATACCCGTTTCAGCAGATCCATATAAAGAATAAATCTTTTTATTTTTAAATGCCTTTTTTAATAATTTAGCTTGTGATTCTAATAAAAACTCCCCAGCATACATTATATTTTCTATTGCTAAATTCAGTTTATTATCAATTATATACTTAGCAAGCAACGTAAGTTTAGAGGGCGTTCCCATAAGCATATTTGCTTTAAATTGTGTGGCTGAATTAAACACCAATTCAAATGAAGAAGCAGCTCCTAAAGATATTGTTGTTGCATCACATTTTTCTAAAATATCATCTACAATAGCAGCTGTACGATACATACCTTTGTAACTAAATAAATTAATAGCAATCGTTTTTGAAGAAAACATACCATATTTTACTAATTCGATGGCTAATAGTTTACGCTGATATAAGTTTTCTTGTATATCTACAGGAAAAATAAGTGGTTTTGTAGAGGAACCGCCAGAACGCACTAAATAAACTCCTTTGGTTTCTTTTTGAAGATTAAAATGTTTTTTTAAGACCTCTCGTAATTCATTTTTTTCTAAAGGAACAATTTCTGATATTTTATTTACGTTTTTATAATACTCTTTAAACAGCTCAGATTTTTTTACAATAGCAAAATGTGAAGTAAGTTTTTCGGTTATCATAACTTTCCTTATTTTTTTAATTTATGCATTAAAAAATATGGCAGTGTCTTAAAAAACAACCCTCTATATTTTAAAATGAATATTATTTTTTCACTTAAAGAGTTAATACTTAACAAAGCATGGTTTATCCAACGTGTAGCCACCACGCTCTTTAATCTTTTATCATAATAATCTGTACTACTTTTAAATCTAGTAAGTACTGGCGGATAATCTATTTCACGCCAATTATTATATCGCTTTCTAGAGGCACTTCCAAACACTTCTCTTACTTTTAAATGCGCTCCCATTAGTAAACCTACTTTACTGTTTCCTTTTGTAAGTACGCTTCGCAATACTCTGTACCAATAATCTATTCCTTCATAAATAATAGGCTCTTCTATAAAACTTATAGCTCTTCCTTGTGTTCTTTTTAACATAACATTACTTCCTACTCCCATATAAAAATTAGCAGAAGTAATTAACTTTAATGGCTCGTTAATACAATATGCATTTGAAGTAACAGAGATAACTGAAGAGATTTGTGTAAGCTCATCTTTTATTTTATTAATTTTTGGATAGATTTCATTACTTGGAAAAAATTGAATTCCTAGTATTAAAAGATCAATACTATAAGATGACATCAAAACATTTGCTGTTTTTATTAAATCATCAGTATACAAATCATCTGCATCTAAAAAACTAACAACATCACCTGTTGCGGCTAAAAAACCGCTATTTCTCGTATAGCCTATTCCGTTATTTTTATCTAACTCAATAATTTTAACTTTTATCTTATTTAAATGTAAAGGAAGATTTTTAAAAAACGTTTTTACAATATGTAAACTATTGTCTGTGCTTTTATCATCTACAATAATAATTTCATAAGGCAACTTTGTTTGTTCGACTAATGATTGTAAGGTTTCTTTAATATACGAAGCCTTATTATATAAGGGTATTACAATTGAAAATTTCATTCTTTTAAACAGCAATTACACTAGGGAAAACATAAGCTCCACTATGTACATTTATAATACTTTCTGTTGAACCTCTATAGATTCCTAATCCAAATGATTGCTCATTATAAGCCAATAACATACCTACAACATTTATTGTTTGTTTATCTCCTTTATAGCTTATATTCAATTCTTTTTGACTTATGTATTCCTGAACCATATAATCTGCCCATTGCTCAGTAACCACCTTTTTCCAAAGACTTTCTGAACAATTATTTTTCTCATACATTCCTATACCTCTACCACCACTACTTCTTTTTAAAATCCAATTGTTCTGATCAGCGTTAATTAATTGGTCTCTTATTTTTTTTGAGTTTAAGGTAAATGATGGAATTAAAAATTGCTTTAAAAAAACATAATCTTCTTCACTAATATACCTTGTCATAATCGCCTCATTGTATAAAACAGAAAGAATACGTTTATCATGTATCAAAATAATAGAGCGTAGGTCATTTATACAGGTATCAGCTTTTATTAAAGCTTTTAAAATTTCAGGATTCTTATTTTTTAGCTCTTCCCTATCCATTTCTAGAATAAACTGTACTGCTTTTTCATTATTTACCTCTAATTCACCATTTACAAGTTTTAAATCGTTAAATGATATATCAGCTATAGAAAAACCTTTTTCTGATAATTTCTTAAAGAAAGAATGTGCTTCTGTCCCTTTTTCTTTATCATGTACGTAAAACAAGGTCTTATTTATATCTAAATCTTTTAAAATAGTTGGTATAAAGTCTAATTGCTCTGGTATTACATTACTATGCTTAGTAAATATTTCTAACTTACTTAAAACTTCATTTACATGATAACTAATCATCCAACCATTAATAGGATACCTACAACCTATCTCACATATTTTTGGCACGCCTCTTTTATCAAAAATAAAATCAGGACGATACATACCAACTTTATAAGGAGCACCTTCTGTTAGTTTTAAAATAGATTCTAACCCAGCATCTAAACGATATGTTTCTCGAATATCTTTATCTTTAAAGTAATTTAATACTACCTTTTCAAACACTTCATTAAGTAAACTACTTAAGCGAGAATACTTGTTTCTTTCAATAGTGGTTATCATTATTGGGCTAACCAAAAACTTTTCTAAATCATGTGAAATAGTACCTATTTGTTCTTTTAATAAAAAAGTAAAATCTTCTTGATTTACTTCTTTATTTAAGATGGAATAGTCTTCGGTTTTTTTCTTTTTAAACGAACTTCTTATCATACAATTTTTATTTAGTTAAAAAGTAGCGGCTACTAAAACCTCTTTATTTAGCACATTCATTACCGATGATTTTAACTCTAAATAATCTTCAATTATTTGTTTTAAATCATAATGCTTAATATTTATTTCAAAAGCCTTTGCGTATGAATTTACAGCATCTACAGCATGAAAAAAGTGGTCTTTTTCTGTTGGGCCACAATGAACTCTTATCCAAGCTAACGAAACATCAATTTCTTCTGCTGATAAGTCACTTTCTTTTGCTAACCAATTTTCGAATAAAGGAATAATAAACTCAACCTCACCATGCGTATATATTTCATGCACAAGAGTTGTTAATAATCCAATCATAATATCTTTATTTCTAAGAGAATTTTTATCCTTCCAGGCTTTAAAAGCAATTGCTTCAGTACTTAAATACTTATTTGAAAGCCAAGAATCATCTCCTGCAATATTAGTAGCCATCGTGTAAAATAATTTTGAATGTAAAACTCGACCAACTACGGCTAAATCTTCATCAACAATTCTATTAAGACTCGCCACCGATTTAAATAAATCGTGTTCACTTTTAACTTCTTTATTTTTATGAATAAGCATTGTCATTCTATTACTTAAACCCGCAACTGTCATGGCACTATTATTTGTCTGACTCCAACTTTTAAAAAACGAATTAAGTGTTTCTTTAGGTTGTTTTTGAATAGTTAAAGATTTAAAAGACGCTTCTATCATCGAAAACTTTTCTTCTTGCAAAGGAAAATAAGTAGTTAATTGCGTTTTTAGATGCGAATCTTTCATTTGATCTATTACAGGTAAAATAATTGAAATTAAATTCATCTTAATTAGTTTTAGGTTAGTTATTCTTTTACTTAATTAACTAACAATTGGCAGCTAATTAAATATTTACAATAGCTATATTAAGATTATATCTAATTCTTAAGCAAGAAAAACCCTTAAGCGTATTAATTTTAGGAACGAGAGCCCGCTAGTTTATTTTTTAATAATAAAAAAATAAGTAAAGTTGTATAATTAATTTACTTTTGCTTGAATTTTAAATATTTTATAATTTGTTAAACTACTATTCTTATGAGCACGCTGTATCTAACCAATGGGTAACATTTGTGCATGGTGCTGGCGGAAGCAGTAGTATATGGTATAAGCAACTTAGAGATTTTAAGAAACATTTTAATGTTTTAATTTTAGATCTACGTGGGCATGGAGATAGTAAATCTATTATAAAATCTCCTTTTGATAAAAAGTACACTTTTGATGCTATTACAGAAGATATTGTAGAGGTTATAGATCATTTAAAAATTAAAAGTTCGCATTTTGTAGGTATTTCTTTAGGTACTATTTTAATTAGAAACCTTGCAGAGAAAAAACCAAACTTAGTAAAAAGTATGATTATGGGTGGTGCAATTATTAAGTTTAACTTGCGCTCTCGTTTTTTAATTTTTGTAGGTAATCTATTTAAATCGGTAGTACCCTATATGCTATTATACAAGCTCTTTGCTTTTATAATTATGCCTAATAAAAATCACAAAGATTCACGCTCATTATTTGTTAATGAGGCAAAGAAACTATATCAAAAAGAATTTATACGTTGGTTTAAGTTAACAGCAGAAATTAATCCTTTATTGCGATTATTTAGAATGAAAGACCTTAAAATACCTACGTTATACATTATGGGCGATGAAGACCATTTGTTTTTACCATCTATAAAAAATATTGTAGAAAAACATGTAAATGCTACTTTGGTTGTTTTACAAAAGTGTGGGCATGTTGTTAATGTTGAAAAAGCAACTGTATTTAATGAAAAAACGATTAAATACATAAACTCTATCTCTTAATTAATAACACACATTCTTAAAAAACAAACTAAAACACCCCGTTACAACACTTTAAAGAATTTTAATAATTAGATATCATATTTTTTTTATAGATTTATGCAAAACACCCCCAAATGCATATATCTACTAAAGTTTCACGCCTTTTTGATTTTCCATACCACCAATTAAAACACTATCCACAAGAAAAGTGCTTTGTATCAAAAAAAGACGGAAAATGGATAAATATAGCCACTAAAGAGTATATAAATAAAGCGAATACAATAAGTCTTGCTTTGTTAGCGCTAGGTATAAAACCAGGAGATAAAATTGCAGTTATTACCAGTACAAACCAACCTAAATGGCATCTTTTAGATATTGGAGTTATGCAAATAGGTGCAATAAATGTTCCTTTATACCCTACTTATTCTGAAAAAGATTATGCCTATGTTTTAAATCATTCTGACAGTATTTATTGTTTTGTTTCAGACAACGATTTATATATGAAAGTAATGGCTATAAAAGAGAAGACGCAACTTAAAAAGGTTTTTACTTTTGAAGAAATTCCGACTAATTATAGCTGGAATTCTTTTTTATCTCTAGGTAGCGATAGTATGTTACAAAAGGAAGTTTCTAGATTAAAAGACAATGTAAAACCATCTGATTTAGCCACTATTATTTATACATCTGGTACTACGGGAATACCAAAAGGCGTAATGCTTTCTCATCAAAATATTGTGAGTAATGTTTTTGCTGTTGGTAAACATATAAATTTACATGACAATAAGAATATTGCCATGAGTTATTTGCCTATTTCTCATATTTTCGAAAGAGCAGCATCTTATTATTGCCAGTATATGGGCTTTGAAATTCATTTTGCAGAAAGTATTGATAAAATTGGTGATAATCTTCGTGAAATACAGCCTAATTTTATGGCTGTAGTACCTCGGTTATTAGAAAAAGTATTTGATAAAATTGTTGATAAAGGAAGTGGTTTATCTGGCTTAAAAAAACAATTGTTTTTTTGGGCTTTAAAATTAGGTGAACAATACAAACCTTATAAAGCGAATGGTTGGCTATATGAAATACAATTAAAAATAGCAAGAAAACTTATTTTTTCTAAATGGAAGCAAGCTTTAGGTGGTAATTTAGATTTTATGGTTGCTGGAAGTGCCCCTATGCAACCTCGATTAATTAAAGTTTTTACAGCTGCAGGAATCCCTATTTTTGAAGGGTATGGAATGACGGAGACATCACCAGCCATATCAGTTACAGATATGCGTAATAAAGGCTTTAAAATTGGTAGTGTAGGTAAAGTTATTGACGATGTTTCTGTTAAAATTGCAGATGATGGAGAAATTTTAGTAAAAGGCCCTAACGTTATGATGGGCTACTATAAAGATAGCAAGAAAACAAACGAGACTATTATAAATGGTTATTTACATACTGGCGACATCGGAAAAATAGATGAAGAGGGTTTTCTAAAAATTACTGATCGAAAAAAAGAAATATTTAAAACTTCTGGAGGAAAATATATAGCTCCTGCTGTTTTAGAAAGTGAATTAAAAAAATCTCGTTTTATTGAGCAAGTTATGGTTATTGGTGAAAGTCAAAAAATGCCAGCAGCTATTATTCAAATTTCGTTCAATTTTGTTAACGAATGGGCAAAAAAACATAGTCATATAATTAATAATTTTTCAACAGATGAGATACTAATCAATAGAATTCAAAAAGAAATAGACTATTATAATAAGAAATTCGGAAAATGGGAGCAAATAAAACGTTTCGAAATTACACCTGATGAATGGACAACTATTGCAGGACATTTAACTCCTACATTAAAAATGAGACGTAAGATCATATTAGAAAAATACACCGATTTATGCAAAAAAATATATAACCCGCAATAAATCAACAACTAAGGTTAAACTTGTGAAATCAAGCTATTTTCCCTAATTTGCAAGACGCAAAATAAATGAACATATGTCGATTGAAATTACCCGTCTTTTTGACTTTCCCTATTATCAACAAGAAACTTATAACTTAAAAAAAGCATTTACAACCAAATACGATGGTGAGTGGAAATCAATATCTACTAACGAATATATTGATAAAGCAAATACTATTAGTAGAGGTTTATTACGTTTAGGTGTGCAGCCTAACGATAAGATTGCTGTAATTTCAACAAATAACCGTACTGAATGGAATATTTGTGATATTGGTATTTTACAAACTGGTGCACAAAATGTACCTATTTATCCTACAATTTCTAAAGAAGATTACGAATATGTTTTAAATCATTCTGAGGCTACTTATTGTTTTGTTTCTGATGAAGCTATTTTAGAAAAATTGAATAAAATAAAAGGAAATACTAAACTTAAAGAAGTATTTACTTTTAATGATATCGTTAATGAAAAAAGTTGGAACGAAGTTCTAGCACTTGGTGAAGATAAAAGTAATCAAAATGAAGTTGAAGAGCGTAAAAAAGCGGTTACTTCAGATAGTTTAGCTACTTTAATTTATACTTCTGGTACAACCGGAAAACCTAAAGGCGTAATGTTGTCTCATGGAAACATTGTTTCGAACGTATTATCTAGTGAAAAAAGAGTGCCGTTGTTATATGGACAAGAGCGAGGTTTAAGTTTTTTACCTATTTGTCATATTTTTGAACGCATGATATTATATTTATATCAATATTGTGGTGTTTCTATATATTTTGCAGAAGCAATTGATAAATTGAGTGAGAATGCTCAAGAAGTCAAGCCTCACGTAATGACCGCTGTACCTAGGTTGTATGAAAAGATTTATGATAAAATATATACTAAAGGAACTGATTTAAAAGGTATCAAAAAGATGTTATTCTTTTGGGCTATCGATTTAGGTCTTAAATACGAACCATACGGTGCTAACGGTTGGTGGTATGAAAAACAATTAAGTATTGCTCGTAAATTAATTTTCTCTAAATGGCAAGCTGCTTTGGGAGGAGAATTAAAATTAATGGTTTCAGGTTCTGCCGCATTACAACCACGTTTAACAAGAATGTTCGCTGCTGCAGGTATGCCTGTTATGGAAGGCTATGGTCTTACTGAAACATCTCCTGTTATTAGTGTAAATGATGTTCGTAATAATGGTTTTAGACCAGGAACGGTTGGTAAAGTAATTGACGGAATAGATTTAAAATTTGCAGATACAGGTGAGATTTTAGTAAAAGGAGCTAATGTAATGCTAGGTTATTATAAAGATCCTGAAAAAACAGCGCAAGTTATTAAAGATGGCTACTTTTATACAGGTGATAAAGGAGAAGTATCTAAAGATGGTTTCTTAAAAATTACTGGTCGTACGAAAGAAATGTTTAAAACTTCTGGAGGTAAATATGTAGTTCCGCCTTTATTAGAAGGAGAATTAGTACAATCACGTTTTATTGAACAAATTATGGTTATTGGTGAAGGTGAAAAAATGCCAGCAGCATTAATTCAGCCAAATTTCAGTTTTGTAAGAGAATGGGCAAAAAGACATGATCTTGATTTTAAGACTAACGATGATTTAATAAACAATCCAAAAGTAATTGAACGTATTCAAGAAGAGGTTTCTCTTTGTAATTCAAAATTTGGGAAATGGGAACAAATTAAACGTTTTGAATTAACACCCGAGGAATGGTCTATTGATGGAGGCCACCTTACTCCTACCATGAAAATGAAGCGTAAAATTATTAAAGAAATTTATAAAGATTTATACGATAAAATTTATAACTGTTAATATTATAAAGTGTTGTGAAAGCAACACTTTTTTCTTTTTAAATTATGAATAAGTTCATTTCTTTTACAAATGAGGTAAACTCACTTACTTTACCAAATAACTTTGATTATCCATATAATTATACTCCTAATTTAATAGCTAAAATAGCCGCAAAGGAGCTACAAGAATACTTAAAAATACAAACTGACTTCTCGCATGATTTCGGTTTAGATACTACTGATAACAAAAATGCTTCAGGCAAAATGTTTGGTGTATTAGTTGTTAAAAATAGTAAAGGTGTTTTGGGTTATTTAGCAGCTTTTTCTGGTAAAATTTCAGAGAGTACAACACATAATCATTTTGTTCCGCCAGTTTATGATGCTTTAAATAAACAAAATATTTTATTAGAAGTAAAAGAAAAACATAAACAGATTAATCAAATACTTGATAATTTAAAAAATAGTGCGCCTTATTTAACTACTAAAAAACAGTATCTTAAAAAGAAATTACAACATGAGTCTTTAATAATTGATGAACAAACGAAAATTAAAGAACGAAGAAAAGAAAGAAAAAATCAAGGGAAACAGAACAATCAACTTAATATAAATGAGGAATTTTATATTCGTGAATATGAAGTTTATTTAAATAATAAAGTAGCTTCTTTAAAAAAAAAATACACAGAATATAACCAGCAAATAATTCAACTAGAAGAAGAATTAATAGCAGTATCAGCATCTGGAAAACAACAAATACTTAAACAATACCTGTTTTTAAATGCCAAAAATGAAACTAAAAACTTATTAGATATATTTAACGATTCTGCACAAAATATTCCTAGTAATTCAGGTGATTGTTGCATTCCTAAGTTATTACAATATGCTTTTTTACATAACTTCACTCCTATTTGTATGGCGCAATTTTGGTGGGGAAAACCACTAGCTACTGCGGTTCGAAAACACAAATACTATTACACCGCATGTACTACCAAATGCAAACCTATATTAAATCATATGCTTAAAGGTTTAAATGTTAATGAAAATCCTTTATTAGTACAGCTTCAAGAAAAAAAAGAGCTAAAAATTATATTTGAAGATGATTCTTTAATGGTAATTAATAAACCTTGTGGATTATTATCTGTACCTGGAAAAGAAATTCAAGATTCTGTATACCTTCGTATAAAAAAAATGTTTCCTAATGCTACTGGTCCGTTAGTTGTGCATCGCCTAGATATGGCTACGTCTGGTATATTACTAATTGCAAAAAATATAGAAACATATAAAGCTTTACAAGTTCAATTTGTAAATAGAATAATAAAAAAACGATACGTTGCATTATTAGATGGTATACTACCAAATAAAAAAGGTGAAATTAACTTGCCTTTAAGAGTAGATTTAAATGATAGACCAAAACAATTAGTTTGCAATGATCATGGAAAACCTGCTCGTACAAAATGGGAAGTAATTGAAGTTAACAACAACAAAACAAAAGTATATTTTTACCCCATTACTGGTCGTACACATCAATTACGTGTTCATGCTGCACACAACTTAGGTTTAAATACAGCAATTATTGGAGATGATTTATATGGTGCCTCATCTGATAGGTTACATTTACATGCCGAAAAAATAGGTTTTAACCACCCTGTTTCTAAAAAATGGATTGAATTTACAGAACCTGTTAATTTTTAACTGAAATTATTCCTTTTTTAGCTTTTATTCTTTTTTATAATAGCTACATAAAGTTATACTTTCTTAACGTTTAGAAAGTATAATGCACAGTTCGGAAAGTATTTCTACTCATCCAATCATTTTAATATATTTTTAAAAGATTGAAATAAATATATTTTGAATAAGAAAAACTATGAAATTTACATCTACCTGCTTAACGATATCAAACACAGAACTTAAAAAACATAAGGAAGCTACAACTATATTAAAAGAAGCAAAATCTATATCAAAAAAAATGGGCATTATTGATGATGATCTATACAAACATCACACAACAATGACTAATTATCTATATATTAATGCTCCTATAGATAAAATGATTAATGCTGTTGTTACCTATGATGTTTTATATTTTATTGATGATTTTTTTGGTGAAGATACTAGTAATGAAGTACAAGCTGATTTTAAAATGATATTCGATATATGGACAGGAAAAACACAATATAAGTGTAGTTCTAACTCTAAAATTGATAGACTTTACAAATCAATATCTTATATAAGTGATATCATAAAAAAAGATAGTCCGTCTTATTTTTTTAATAAATATACACAATCAATAGCCGAGCATTTGTCTTATTCTTTAAAAGCTATTCCCTACACAACTGTTGATGAATATATTGCTATAAGACTATATACTGGAGGAATGTTTCCTGTAATCGATTTAATTGAATACATACACTCAATTTATATATCACCAGAAATAATAAACAAAGTTCCTTCAATAATAAAATTACGAGAACAATGTGCTTTAATTGGGGCGCTATCAAACGATCTTTTTTCTTACGCTAAAGAAAAGCATAGCAATTACAATTTAATTAACGCATATCTTATTTCTAATGAAGCTGAAAATTACTACGATGCAGTAGATAAATCAATTACTAAAGTAAATACTATTCATACTGAATTTGAAACTACTTTACAACAAACATCTCAAGAATGTATTTTATTAGCTCCATTGCATCAATCTATTGTTTTAAAATACATTGATGCTTTAAATGTTATTATTTCAGCTAGTTATCATTGGCAAAAAAGCACCAAACGATACGAGCATTCCGAAAATGTATTTGAAGATATGAAGCTATAAAATTATGCTACATATTTTGTTTTCTTTAAAGTACTTAAAATAATAAATGATATTAAAAAGAAAACAGCTAAACAAAGTACACTCCATTGCATTGAATTAGTAATTGAATTTAATAATCCAAATAAAAACATACCAATAACAATCGCTATCTTTTCAGTAACATCATAAAAACTAAAATAGGTAGCGTGGTCTTCAGTTTCTGGCAATAGTTTAGAATATGTAGATCGGGTTAATGATTGAATAGCTCCTTGTACTAAACCTAATATACCTCCTAATCCGTAAAAATAAAGCGTTACATTTTCTTGTTTTTCATCTAACATAAATGCTACAAAACAAACCAACATCCATATAGCAATTGTAACTTTTAAGGCCGTAAAATTACCATATTTATCAGAAAATCTAGAAAAGAAAAATGCTCCAAAAATAGCAACTATTTGTACTAATAAAATAGTAGCTATCATATTTGTAGATTCTAATCCTAATTCGGAAGATCCAAAAATAGCAGCCATTAAAATAATCGTTTGCACGCCAATACTTAAAAAGAAAAAAGCTACTAAAAAGCGTTTTAATACAGGATAATTTAAAACTTCTTTAAAAACAATTTGTAACTCCCTGTACCCTTTCCATATATAATCGTTATCAGGTTGTTTGTTATAAATATCATCTGGTAATTTACGAAAAGTTACTTGTGCAAATCCAATCCACCAAATTCCTACCATTACAAAAGAAAACCTTGACGCATTTGAGGAAGCTATTCCCTTTGCTTCATCTATTGCTTTTCCAATTTCTAATTCAGTTCCATTTGCTTTTATATATTCACTTATGCTTATATCAAAACCGAATACTTCAGGAAACATAATCATCCCTAAATTTATTAACAATAAAATTATAGAACCTACATATCCATGAATAAAACCTTTTGCACTCGCTCTATCTTGTTGTTCAGGAAATGCTATTTCGGGTAAATAAGCATTGTAAAAAACCCAACTTGCCCAAAAACCTATGCTCGCTAAAATAGTAAACAAAATACCTACCCATACGGTATCTACTCCTTCAAAAAAATACAATGCTGCTACTGATAAACCTCCCATCCAACAGAAAAACTTCATAAACTTCTTCTTACTTCCGGTATAATCAGCAATACCTGATAAAATTGGAGAAATAATTGCTACAATTAATAATGAAAAGGCAATTGCATAGGTATATAAGCTATCTGGGTGCTCCCAATTTATACCTAAAAATGAAACAGTTTTATTATCTGTTATAGCACTATAATATAGCGGAAATACTGCAGTACTAATTACCAATGAATATACCGAGTTTGCCCAATCATAAAATGCCCAAGCATTAATTAACTTCTTATCTCCTCTCTTATACATATATCTTAATTAAAAAAACCGCTCAAAAAATTGAACGGTTTGCAATATAATATAAATATTTATCTCTTTATTTTTTTCCAGGCACATTGTATTTAGCAGCTAGTTGTCTTGCTTCTGGCAAATAAGCTCTAAGTGTTTGTATACGAGTTTGATTAGATGGGTGTGTACTCATAAATTCTGCTGGTGCTTTTTTTCCTTTTGTACGTTCACTCATTCTTACCCATACTTCAGCAGCTTCAACACCGTTATAACCTGCCATAAGCATAAATACTAATCCTAACTTATCAGCTTCTGTTTCATGACTTCTACTAAAAGGTAACATTACTCCTACTTGAGATCCTAAACCATAAGCCATGTTAAAAACTTTTGCATTCTTACTGTTTCTTGTTCCTAGAGCTACTGCGGCCCCACCAAGTTGTTGTAATTGTCCTGTAGACATACGTTCTTGCCCATGTTTAGCAAAAGCATGTGCAACCTCATGTCCCATTACAGCAGCTACCCCATCTTCATTTGCACAAATTGGTAATATACCTGTATAAAAAACTACTTTCCCTCCTGGTAAACACCAAGCATTAACTGTTTTATCATCAACTAAGTTAAATTCCCATTTATAAGAATTAGCTTCAGAAACCATTCCGTTTGCTCTCATAAAACGATCAACTGCTTCAGAAATTTTCTTACCAACTCTTTTAATTTGATTTGATTTAGTAACGCTTTTAGATAATTTATTCTTTTCTAAAAAACCTTTATACTGTGCAAAACTAGCTGGTAATACTTGAGCATCATTTACAAAATTAAGTCGTTTTCTACCAGTAATAGGTACTGTACTACATTCTACTAAAAATACAGCTAAAAATACTAAGGCTATGATTCTTTTCATTATTTAATGTTTTTATTAAAATAGGGTTATGTAATTATGACACAAATAAAATAAAATGTCACATATTAATTAACATTATTAAGTTTAAATTTACAAATTATATCTTTATCTAAAAATCAATTTTCATGAATTTTAATAATTCAAACATATTTCCTCCAAGCATAGTTATACCAAAACCGATTATAGCGTTGGCTAAATTCACACAATTTTTCTCTACACGCTTAACTGCAAAATTTGGTGCGAAAATTTTCATAACTCCTATTAAATTCTCAACTCCTAAAAGAGAAAGTGTTATGTTAGAGAGTGCTCAAAAAAAGATAATTAATATACCTTCTATTTCAAAAGAAATTAAAGTTTTATCTTATGGTTATTCAAAAAAGAAAGTTTTACTAGTTCATGGTTGGGCTGGTAGAAGTACTCAATTATACATGATTGCAGACAAACTATTAGAAAAAGGGTATATGGTTATTTCTTTTGATGGCCCTGCGCATGGAGAATCTTCAGGAAAAACAACTGCAATGCCCGAATTTATAGATACAATTAGTGAAATTGATAAACAATTTGGTCCTTTTGAAGCTGCTGTAGGACATTCTTTTGGCGGAATGACCTTATATAATAGTGTTGCTACTAATTTTAATATTAAAAAATTAGTTACTGTTGGTGCTGCTGATAAAATTTCTGATGTTATTTTAAATTTTACAAAGAATTTAAAAACAAAACCAATTGTTGCGAAAAAAATTAAAAAAAGATTCGATAAAAGGTGGCAACAAGATATTGATTCTCATTCATCAAGTATTGTTGCTAAAAAAATAAAAATACCTACTTTAATTGTTCATGATTCTAATGATGGTGATGTTCCTGTAAGTTGTGCTATAAATATTCGTCAAAACTTACAAGAGGGCAAACTTATAATCACAAAGGGTTTAGGACACACTAAAATACTTCGTAATAAAAAAGTTACCTCAGAAATTGTAACCTTTATTACTCAATAAACATGAAAAAAATTTTATTTGTAGTTGTTTTAACGATACTTGCTAATCATTTAGGAAACGCACAAAGCAAAAAAAAGTACAAAGTTTCAAAAACAAATAAAGAATGGAAAACTCTTTTAACAAAAAAACAATACTATGTTCTTAGAGAAGCTGGTACCGAACACCAAAACTCAAGTCCATTAAATAAAAATTATAGCAAAGGAATTTATGTTTGTGCAGCCTGTAAGACTCCTCTGTACGAATCTAAACATAAATATAATTCAGGTTCTGGTTGGCCGGCTTTTGATAGGGCTATAAAAAAGAATGTTGAATTAGATGTAGATTATAAAATTGGCTATGCTCGTACCGAATTAAAGTGTAATACTTGTGGTGGTCATTTAGGGCATTCTTTTAATGATGGTCCAAGAGCTACTACTGGTAAACGTCATTGTATTAATGGAGCTGCATTAAAGTTTATACCTAAAAAATAATTTATTTAAAATAACGTAACTTAGAGCTGACTAAAATCAGCTTTTTTTTATGGATACTTCATACTTATCAAGTGTAAAAAAACAATTTGAATACTATAAACTTTTAGGTAATAAAACTTTTAATCAACTAGATAATGATCATTTTTTTAGACTTTTAAATAATGAAGGTAATTCTATAGCAATTATCATAAAACATATTTCAGGTAATATGCTTTCTCGTTGGACAAATTTCTTAACTGAAGATGGTGAAAAAGAGTGGCGTAATAGAGATGATGAATTTGTAAATTCATTTACAACCAAAGAAGAAGTTATTGGCTATTGGGAGATCGGATGGAAATGTTTATTTGAAGCCTTAAATAGTATAAATAACACTAATTTTGAGACAGTTGTTTATATCAGAAACCAAGGACATACGATTACCGAAGCTATAAATAGGCAATTGTGCCATTATTCATATCATATTGGTCAAATAGTATTCTTAGCTAAGTTATTGTTAACTAAGAATTGGCAAACACTTTCTGTAGCTAAAGGAACTTCTAAAGAATACAATGCTAAAAAATTTAGTATAGAAAAGTCACGTAAACATTTTACGGAAGATTTATAATAATTAAAAGATTTACGAATGGATAAAGAGGCTATAATTTCTGTATTAGAAGAAAAACATCAACAATTGTTTAATTGGATAAAAGATCAACCGGAAGTTTTTTTTACTAATGGCCCTGATAATAAATGGACCGCAGGACAACACATAGTTCATTTAGTAGATTCTATAAAAAAAGTAAATAGCGCATTAAACTATCCTAAGTTTTTATTACGATATAAATTTGGTAAAGCAAATCGTGAAGTTCGCTCTTACAACGAAATTGTTAAACGATATCAAGACAAACTTTTAAAAAATAAAGAGAAAGCTAAAATGTTTAATATTAATGTTAAAATGCCTTCAGAAAAGAATCTTTTTCAATTAATATCAACACTTAAAATACAAAACAAAAAACTACAATATAAAACGCAACACTTTAAGAATAAAGATTTAGATACATTAATTCTTCCACATCCATTAATGGGAAAAATGCCCATTCGAGAAATTATTATGTGGACAGCTTACCACACCGAACATCACACAAATATTTTAAAAGAGAATCATTAATTTAAATTTTCTACTTTTAAAATAAGAATTCAAATAAACTGTACCTAAAAAAATACTGCATCTAACAACAAAATTATTATATTTGTCACTCTAAAAATGAAGCCGATACATGTTTAATAATTTAAGTGAAAAGTTAGATAAAGCGTTACATACGCTTAAAGGACACGGAAAAATTACTGAAGTTAATGTTGCAGAAACTCTAAAAGAAGTTCGTAGAGCCTTATTAGATGCCGATGTTAACTTTAAAATTGCTAAAAACTTTACTAAAACAGTACAACAAAAAGCCATAGGACAAGACGTTTTAACTACGTTAAACCCTGGCCAATTGATGGTAAAATTAGTTAAAGATGAATTAACTGAATTAATGGGTGGTGACACTGTTGGTATTAATTTAGGTGGTTCACTTAGTGTAATTTTAATGTCTGGTTTACAAGGATCTGGTAAAACTACTTTTTCTGGTAAACTGGCTAGCTACTTAAAAGCTAAAAAATCTAAAGAAGTATTATTAGTTGGTTGTGATGTTTATCGTCCTGCCGCTATTAATCAATTACAAGTTGTTGGAGAACAAATTGGTGTTGAAGTTTATGCTGAAGTAGAAAATAAAAATCCAGTTGAAATTTCTTTAAATGCTATTAAGCATGCAAAAGCAAATGGTAAAAATGTAGTTATTATTGATACTGCAGGTCGTTTAGCTGTTGATGAAGAAATGATGACCGAAATTTCTAACATTCACAAAGCTGTAAATCCACAAGAAACATTATTTGTTGTAGATTCTATGACAGGGCAAGATGCTGTAAATACAGCAAAGGCTTTTAATGATATCTTAAATTTTGACGGTGTAGTACTTACCAAATTAGATGGTGATACTCGTGGTGGAGCTGCATTATCTATTAAATCTGTAGTTAATAAACCTATTAAGTTTATTGGTACTGGTGAGAAGATGGATGCTATTGATGTATTTCACCCAGATCGTATGGCTGATCGTATTTTAGGTATGGGAGACGTTATCTCTTTAGTAGAACGTGCCCAAGAACAATACGATGAAGATGAAGCAAGAAAATTACAAAAGAAAATAGCGAAAGATCAATTTGGTTTTGATGACTTTTTAAGTCAAATTCAACAAATCAAAAAGATGGGTAGCATGAAAGATTTAGTTGGAATGATTCCTGGAGCTGGTAAAGCTTTAAAAGATGTTGATATTGACGATAATGCCTTTATAGGTATTGAAGCAATTATACAATCTATGACTCCATTAGAAAGAAGTACTCCTACTACAATTAACGCAAGTCGTAAAAAAAGAATTGCTAAAGGTTCTGGTACATCGGTACAAGAAATAAATCAATTAATGAAGCAATTTAACCAAATGAGCAAAATGATGAAGATGATGCAAGGTGGTGGCGGAAAAAAAATGATGCAAATGATGCAAGGAATGAAATAATATAAAAGAGAAGCGAAAGCTTCTCTTTTTAGATATACACAACTATAAACAAGAACCAACAACATAACAACAAATGATTTTACTAGACGGTAAAAAAACATCAGCTGACATTAAAGAAGAAATTGCTCAGGCTGTATCAGAATTAAAAGCTCAAGATAAAAAAACACCACATTTAGCTGCTGTAATTGTTGGTAGTGATGGTGCTAGTTTAACTTACGTTAATGCAAAGGTAAAAGCATGTGATCGTGTAGGTTTTGAATCTTCTCTAATAAGACTTCCTGAAGAAACAACTGAAGAGGAATTGTTAAATGAAATTGCTATTTTAAATATTGATAATGATATCGATGGTTTTATAGTACAATTACCACTACCCGACCATATAAATGAGCAAAAAATTTTAATGGCTATAAATCCTGATAAAGATGTTGATGGGTTTCACCCTACTAATGTTGGTAAAATGGCTTTAAACTTACCTACATTTATTTCTGCAACACCGTTTGGTATCTTAGAACTGTTAGATCGTTATAATGTTGAAACTAGTGGTAAACACGTAGTTGTTATTGGTCGTAGTCATATTGTTGGTAGTCCTATGAGTATTTTACTAGCCCAAAAAAGAAAAGTTGGTAATGCTACTGTAACATTAACACATAGTAGAACTAAAAATTTAAAAGAAATTACTTTACAAGCAGACATAATTATTGCTGCAATCGGGATTCCTGAATTTTTAAAAGCTGATATGGTTAAAGATGACGTTACTGTTATTGATGTAGGAATTACTCGCGTTGCTGATGCTTCTAAAAAGAGAGGTTTCCGCTTAGTTGGTGATGTTGCTTTTAAAGAGGTTTCTGAAAAATCAGCCTTTATTACTCCAGTTCCTGGTGGTGTAGGACCAATGACAATAGCAATGTTATTACAAAATACATTACTCGCTTGTAAAAGAAACGATTCATAAAAAACACTCAATTATAAGAGTATTATATAAATAAAAAGGAGGTCTATTTACTAGACCTCCTTTTTTTATTACATTTAACTATTGTATTCTTAATCTAAGAAATAGATATTATATTTCAAAGATATTCTATCATACTCTCCACCATAATACCCATCAATAGCATTTAAAAATTCAAATGAACTACCATCGTTATTTTTTGGTACAGAAATTAACTTATTACGACTATCATAACCTGTCCACTCTTTCTTTTCTGCATTATATTCATATATAATAGCAGCAGTACCACCATCTTTTTGAACTACATAACTATCATCTGCTTCACCAGCAACTGATACAACTCTAAAGCGTTCACCATTTACCTGATCTACATCAAAATCGATAGACTTACTACGATTCCAAATATTTTTTGTGGTATTAAATTTATAAAAATCTCTTACCCAATGCTCATTACTAAAGCCCCAATTAATAGAAGAACCTATACTGTACCAACTATTTGTAGCTTTATTAAACTTTTGTACACTTAATGTTCCAAATAATTCTAAACCAGAAGTACCATGATCGTACCCCCAATAATTAGTAGAAACTGTTAGTGGATTAAATCGTACTTTTTTTCTACTAACAAGTTCACAATCTCTTTGTATATACTTAACATTACTTACAACCTTAAAAGGAGAGTTATTAGATACATAATTTACTTTATAAGAAATAGGGTATCCTGGGTTTGTTCTAGATACATTCGCTCCTTCTTTTAAGAAAGTATTAATAGCTTTTAAATCACCTGCCATTGCACTTAAGCCTGCAGTTATTCCAGGTTGTGCATCACCACCTATTTGTTTTACTTTTACTGTAGTGTTTTGTAATGTTTGATTATACTTTGTAGAAACATCAGCATTAACAGAACCTATAGCTCCTTTGTATGCAAAATTTAATGCCGCTGACACATCTCTAGCACTTTCTGATGATTCATAAATTAAAGAAAATAATCTACCATACGTTATAGACTCGATATAAGAAGCTGGATTCATATTTACATTTGAAACATTATCCTTATAGTCTGTTACATAATTAGTAAGATCCTCTGGAGTTACACTAGTATTAAACCAACCTCTATCTCCTATTAATTCAGCCTTAGGTGTTACTGTAGCAGTAAAAAAACGTTGTTTTAACGAAACTACATAACGTGTTTTTTTATCACTAAAATTAATTCCTAATTGACCAGCAACATCAACTCCTGATCCTGAATAACCAGCTTTTAAAGCAAATTGTAAATCACTTGAGTTATGAACTCTTTCTATAGAAACTTCAAATGCTGCCGGAAAACGTGCTCCTGAATCATAGTAGTTTCCTAAAATTCTATTCAACTCGTTTCTTACAGAGCCTGGTGTTGGATTTGGAACAACTGTAGATGTTGATGCAGATGTACCTGATATAACATCTAAACCTATCTCTATTGAGTTTCTATCTTCACCATAAAACGGAACAGACGTTGGTGCTCCATCTTGAATAGACCTTGCTCCTACTACATTACCTGGCCATAATAAGCTTCCGTTTGGATTAATCAGAAAAAAATCTGAGTCCGTTTTATCAAAGCTTACCTCTTTCTCTACACAGTTTGTTTCAACCTCAGACCTTAGACTTCCATTTTGTTGGGTAATCTCTTTAATTATTAGATTACTAATTCCGTCAGGAATATCCTCATTTAAAAATTGACTTTTAGATGCTTTTAAACTTTTATTATCAAAAGCCTCTTCTTCATTACACGATACTAGCATTGTTAAACATAATGCAAGTATTTTAAAACCTGTATATCTCTTCATATTGAAAATATATTTATATGCGTTAATTAAAATTTATTTGAAATAAAAATAAGGAACAAGTCAGGTTAACCGATTGTTTTAAACAGTATTACACCAAAGAAAATCACACCTTTTTATCATATCTCTTAGTAACGAAATATAAATAATATAGGGTGTTTAAACAGCTAAATGACATATTACAAAATTATATGATTCATTATGCAGTTCGATTGCACTCAGGGGATATGCTATCTCTTATTTTCTAGTAATAAAAACCATAATTATAAATGACTAGTATATCATATTTAAGGTTAAATTACTTGTTGTAGCAATTTACACTTTCATCACTAATAAACTATCTATAATCATTATAAATTACAATAAAAACCATAAACACTTGTAATCAATTCATTAAATACAATTTCCACTTAAAAAACTATGTAATATAGAAAACCTCCTCTTTTAAATTTGCTATTTTCATGAAATAAACGGGCAGAAAAACTCCTTTCAACAACTATTTCGCACCAAACCAATTAGTAATTCAACATCATATTCCTTAAATTTCCACTAAAAACATCAATAAAATCAAAAAAAAATAAATTAACACCAAAAGCAACACCATTAAGATGATTATTTATCAGCACCAACACCCAATAATTCGTCATAATAATCATAAAAAAAAACTATCTTAATTTTTACATTAAGGTAGTTTATATACTCTTCATTTAACTATGTTAGCAATTACTCGAAAACGGTACTAGTTACAAATTAGATACTATCGATTACTTTATAATAAGATAATTTATTATCAATGACCTTTACTAATTTTACCAAAAGAGATAAAATAACAGCATCAATTATTGATTGCACCTAATTCATTAATGTTAGGATTAGAAGGTAAATAAAGAATACTAATTGTGTTATTTTTTTTCCCATACCTTTTCTTACCTTCTTCAGAAAGAGTTACAGTTTTATTACCTGTATACTTTTTTCCTTTAACATAAAATACATAATATAAAGAATTACGTGACCTTGGTTTACTTTCAATACGAATAATTTTTCCTTGTTTTAACTTTCCTTTACTAGAAAGTATTGAAGTTTTATAAAAACTATAACTTAAAGAAGTTATAAAAACCATAACAATTATAACTAAAAAAATACTCCCTTTTTCTTTTTCTATAAAACTCTTCATTTGTTCTTTTTAAAATGGACTTTCCCAACCTTTTTCTCATAGGTCTGGAACCATTCCTTTGTTTATACACCATGCAGGTAATAATTTGCAATAGCAACTCCCCCCTTCCTTAACTTTAAATTATTATTACCAGTTAAAATTATCTTATAAATTAATTCTATTAAATTCTCATTTACCATTACAAGTCGCTTTTATATTTTTCGTTTCTTACTAGTTTTACTTAAATACTTGTCATTAACGCTAACGCTCAAATGTCAAAGTGTGTGGACGGGTATTTTTATTTGCTTACTCTTTATTTTAAAAGTAGAATTTGGATTTTCTTCGAGGTAATCAAAATGATCAATTGGATCAAAATCAAATATAATTAATCCATTTTCTTCTTTTAGTAGAGCATCTTTAATCACCATTTTATTGTCTGCATTATAA
Organism: Tenacibaculum ovolyticum DSM 18103; assembly: GCF_000430545.1. GTDB lineage: Bacteria > Bacteroidota > Bacteroidia > Flavobacteriales > Flavobacteriaceae > Polaribacter > Polaribacter ovolyticus. The sequence continues at coordinate 69,916 of NZ_KE387163.1, read as the reverse complement.
GGCTCTATCAAAATAAACTCCTCAATTTCTTTCATAATTAATTTAACTTTTTCATAGGAGAAATTATTCTCCACATTAATACATGATAATGTTAATTCAATATATGACTTTGAGTTATCGATATTATAATTATATAATATATTTACAAGTAATGAATCAGAAAATTCTCTATATTTATTTAATACGTTTCTTATCATTTAAATTTTATTTTAAATAATCCCAAGGCATAAGGACAAAGAGGATATGATTTTCTGGTAAATGACCAGACGCTTAAATACCAGGAGTTGTAGACATCAGGGAAATTTATTTGGATCGACTAACATAGAGAAATAACCATAGCTAACATTTTCAATTCCTTTTAATTTAAAAATACTTTTCGTCAAATTAAGCTCTAATTTCTTTATTTTTTCTTTAGATAAATTACGAAAGTTTAAATTTTTAATTTTTTGATTATCTATTTTAAAAAAGATTTGCCTATATTCTTTGTCCAAACCCAACTCGTGAAAAACTATTTTTTTTCTATCTTTATTTATATAATTAGATTCAACATCCTTAACACAATTAAGTATTTTGTTTTCAAATGGTTTCTTAATTTTTTTACCATCTAAATTTAAGAATAATTTTTTCCTTCTAAAATAACTTCCATTATACAAAAAATTATTATTTGTATTTTTATATTCAAATAATACTAAATCATATTGTTTAAAACTTCCGATAAGGTAATCAAAAAAAGACTGTTTATTAAATATATATGAACCCGATTCATCTATTGAATTATAAGGTAAATATTTTAAATGATTATCTTTTTTATCTTTTCCAAAAGTGTAAAAAATATATTTAGTATTGTCTTTTGATTTAACAACTCTATATCCATTTCCAAATACTTCTTCTTTCATATTTTCTTTAAAATATGAATTTAATCTTTCTAAATGAGTCTTTTTTGTCAAGTCTTCTTCTGCTGTGTAATAAAAAAAATCAAAAACATTCTTTTTAATTTCAACTGACTCTTTATTTATTTTTTTATAGGTAAGACTATAATCAAAATATTTTATTAAAAGCAAAAAAACTATAAATACTAGAAAAACATAAAATATTTTCTTTACCATATTAAACAAAATTTAAATATGTTCATTATTTATAAATAGAACTCATCTTTTTAAAATGAACTTTAACAGCATTGTAAAAAATACTTTTTACCTACTAGATATGCTTTCACTTAAAACAACCTATATACTACAATACTAATAATTCAGAGATATAATCTTAGCTTACCTTCTAAAAGATTAAAAGAAAGAATTTATCTCAGTTTCTGTTTCCAATTCAACAGCTATTTTATCTTTTTGAAATAATCTAGCAGTTAAGTTTCCTTTTAAAGTTATTGAAGTTCCATTAACCGCTAACCAACTTCCTTCTCTCAAACCTAAAACCGAAGTTGTATTAAATACGTGATACTCCTTTATTCTCGTTTCACGTGTTTCTCCCATGTGAGTAGAACCTTCAATCGGATCTAAATAATGAGCATTAATGTTAAAAGTAATAAACTCCAATGTTTTAAAACTTGGTGGATATACTATTGGCATATCATTCGTATTCATCATAGTAACACCGCAAATATTACTCCCTGCACTTGTACCAAAATATGGTGTTCCGTTTTCAACAACTTCTTTTAAAGTCTCAATTATATTATTTTTATATAATTGGTTAACTAACTCAAAAGTATTTCCACCACCTGTAAAAATAGCTTCAGCTTCTTCTAATGCTTTTATAGGGTTTTCAAATTCATGAATTCCCTTTACTTTTTTATCTATTTTTATAAAAGAGTTTCGTGCTATGGCTGTGTATTCGTCATAACTAATTCCACCAGGTCTTGCAAACGGAATAAATAAAATAGTGTTCACTTTATTGAAAAAAGTAGACAATGTTGGTAATATATATTCTAGATAATCACTTCTGTGAACTGTTGATGTACTCGCTATTATTAGTTTTTTCATTTAACAAAATTTTATATTGAACAAACATATTAAAAAGATAGATTTGCATGAAATTTTATCAATAAAAACATGAAAAAATTAATCTTATTATTTGTTTTATCTATTGCGTTTATTTCTTGTTCAGATTCAGATGATTATGATACTGTAAACATACAAAAATCTGATTTAGTAGGTAAATGGAAACTTGTAGCTCAAACATCAAAAACTAAACAAACCATTGTTAAACAAAGTGTATCTACAACCTCATATATAAACGGCTTAGGTAAAGATTTTAACTTTACAATTACTTTTATAGAAAATCCAAACACGTCAACAACTCAAGGAGTATATACGCTCGTATCAACAAATGTTATCCCTAGTCAATCATTTAATACCCTAGGAGAAACAAATACTACATTTGGTCAATCAAATACAACACAAGATCAATCTGGTATCACTCAAGAGACTCATTTAAATACAATTGATGGTTTCGATTCTATTAACTGGAGCTTAAATGGAGGTAATATATCATTACTCAGTAGAGATAATAAATCTATACCTGTACAAGTAATCGGTTTTACTGGTGCTACATTAAAGTTAAGAGTTAAGTTTGATGAAACTCAAAAATTCTCAAATACAACTATTAAAACATCTCGTGAGCTCATTATAACATTAGAAAGATAGTAATTAGAATATTACTATATGAAAGCTTCACTATTTGTGAAGCTTTTTTATACCTAATTATTGTTTGGAAGTTACAAATGATATCATTTAACAAAATTTTACAAAACCCTTAAAACATTTTTAAGACCATTAGGTAGTTTCTTTGTAATATGAAGAAACTATTACTTTTATTCCTTTATTTAACAACTTTAATTGCTATATCTCAAAACAACACTAAAATTGTTACGGGACATATATTTTTAGATAGCTTAGCTATAGAAGATGTTCATATTATTAATAAAAAACTAGATATTGGAGCAGTTTCTAATAAAGATGGATCTTTTGAAATACTAGCTTCAAAAGGAGATATTTTAATTATTTCACATTTAAATTTTGAATATAAAGAGCATATAATTACAAATGATGATTTAAAATCAACAAATGTTAACATTCATTTAAATAGCAAAAATTATATGCTAGATGAAATAGTTCTTAAAAAAAAGAGAGGCATTTTTGATGTTGATAAGGATATATTATTATACAATGCTCCTACTGTGAATGCTAAAACATTAAACTTACCATATGCTAATAGCAAAAAACCGAAAAAAGAAGGAACCTTAAAACTTGAATCAGGAGTTTCTGTAAGTATATCAGGATTAATTAATGCTTTAAATGGAAAAACAAAACAGAAAAAAATACTTCGAAAAATTAAAATAGAAGATAAAAACCTATTACAGATTAGAAAACACTTTACTGATGGTTTTTTTGTTTATCAATTAAAAATAAAAAAAGAAAATATTAATTCATTTTTAGAGCATTGTATTTCTAAAGGAATTATTAATTTATACCATAAAAATAAATTACTAGAACTTACTACTGTTTTACTAGATAATAGTAAAAACTCCCCTTACCTTATTAATAGAGATAACACAAGAGTAACTCAAAAATAATTGTATGAGACAAAAATTACTTTTTCTTCTTATACTTTTTGGAAGTATCTTAAAATCTGTGTCCCAAAAACATCAAAAATTCTTATACGGAGTTGTAAAAGATAAAATTGGGGTTGTTACCAATGCACACATAATAAACCTAAATACAAATAAAGGAACGTTTACCAATGAGCTTGGAGAATTCAGGATTTTAGTCAAAAAAAATGATTCATTACATATATCTTTTATAGGTTATAAAACAACATCTTTCATGGTAAAAGACAATCATTTTGGAATGGTACAAAACAGTTTTATCTTAAAAAAAGAAACCTATGAATTAGATGAAGTTGTTTTAAAAAAGCATAATTTATTAGGGAACATAGCACTTGATATTAAGCAAACTCCTGATGATAAGGTTTCTTATATGACGGATAAAATTTTAGATGGAATAAAGGATATTAATATGTCGAAAGTTAATACAGATATTGATGATATTGACAGAATGAAAGCTCCAGTAATAAATATAAAACCACCAAATTTTTACCAAGGAGTTACGTTATTTAATTCAAATTGGTTAAACAAAAGCAAAAAAAACATTCCCCCTAAAAAAACAGATAACCTAGAAAAAAGAACTCAATTACCTTTAGAAATTATTAGTCTATTAGGTAAACAAACATTTACTAACGAATTTAAAATTCCTGAAGATAAAATTCATGAGTTTATAGATTATTGTAATAATAGAAATTTAGAACATTTATTTTATCAAAAAAAAATAATTACAATAATCACCATATTTAAAGAGGAAAGTCCAAAGTTTTTAAAAGCTATTAAAAATGAATAAAATCTCACTAATATTTCTTTTTATCATTCCTATCACTATAAAAGCGCAGCAAAAAAGGCAGTTTTTATATGCTAAAGTTCACGATAAAATAGATAAGGTTTGCAATGCACACATAATTAACCTAAATACAAAACAAGGGACTTTTACCAATGAGTTTGGAGAATTTAGAATTTTAGCAAAAAATAATGATTCATTACGAATATCATTTATTGGTTATAAAACAGCCATCATTATTATAAAAAACAACCATTTTGGAATGTTAAAAAACACCTTTATTTTAGAAAAGGAAACCTATGAATTAGATGAAGTTGTTTTAAAAAAACATAATTTATTTGGTTTTTTATCAAGAGATATGAAGCAAACTCCAGATGATGTTGCTATTGTTAAATCAAAAAGTGCTTTCGATTTTTCTATGATTGATTTTGAAAAAAAAGTTATTTCAAAAACTGATGCAATTGATAGATCAAAAGCTCCAAACATGCGAAAAGAAACTGACCCTACAGCTAAATTTGCAGGTGTAGGTGGTAGTTTTGGTGCTGGAATTGATGGATATGCCGAAGAAAAAAGAAGACTTAGAAGAGAAATTAAATTCAAAGAAAAATTCCCAAAAATGTTGATTTCAGAATTTGGTAAAAGTTTCTTTTTTAAAGATTTAAAAATTCCTGAAGAAAAGTATCTTCACTTTTTAGAATATTGTAATCCTTTACAAATAGAAAAATTATATAAAAATGGTAAAGTATTACAAGTCATAAAAATATTGCAACAAGAAAGTAAAAGCTATCTAAAAATTATAAATTTACAAGAATGAACAAATATCTATTCTTTTTTATTTTCCTTGTTTCTTTTTTTAAAACCCAATCGCAAGAAAATAGATCTTTTTTATATGCCACTGTAAAAGATAAAATTGGCCCTGTAATTAATGCACATATTTTAAATAAAAACACAAAACAAGGTACTTTTACTAATGAAAATGGAGAATTTAGAATTTTAGCAAAAAGTAACGATCGTTTACAAATATCGTTTGTGGGTTATGAAACAAGTATTTTTAATATAGAGATTAAACATTTTGGAATACAAAAAACAATTTTTGAATTACTTAAAACTAACTACGAATTAGATGAAGTTACTATAAAGCAGAATAATCTGTTAGGTTATTTATCTGCTGATAGTAAAAATATTAAAACTGAAAAGAAAATAAATGCACAAACATTAAAATTACCGTATGCAGGCTCTAGGATAATGACTCCTGCTGAAAGAAGGTTACGTACAGCATCTGGTGGTTTTGGAATTCATCCTTTATTAAATTGGATTTCTGGAAGAACAAAGAGATTAAAAAAACTCAAAATTATTGAAGATTTAGAACTTAAAATTAATCAAATCAAAAACACTTATCATTTACAGATTATAAAAGAATTAGATATAAATGAAACAGATATTTATCGTTTTATTTATTATTGTGAGTCTGATAAAAATTTTATTAAGGCCTACAACTCAAGTGATATAAATATGATTCGTTTTTTAAAAAACAAAGCCGAAACCTTTAAAAAACTAAATCCTGAAAATTATAATTAACTGATAACTAGTATTTATCTAGAAAAATGCATAAATTAGTAGAGCATCATTCTAAATAAAATACAGTCATGAAAAACTTTTTACTAATACTTGTTTTATTATCACAGGTTGTTTTTTCGCAACAAGAACGAAAAACTATATTCGGAATTATTTATGGCCCTAACGGCGTACTAGAAAACGCACATATTGTTAATTCCTATACACATCAAGCCACTTTTTCAAATAAAAAAGGTGAGTATCGAATTTTTGCTAAACCTAACGACTCTATAAAATTTACTTCAATAGGTTATAAAACAATTTCTGAAACACTTACAAAACAAGATTTTAATACTTATATAAAACTAGTAACCCTAGAAAAACAAGATTATAAATTAGATGAAGTTTTAATAAAAAACAACGAACTTTCTGGTGAACTTGCCAAAGACTTAAAGAAAGTAAAAACCAATTTAAAACAAGAACCAATAGCTAAAGCTACTGATTTTACTGAAATAGATCTTAAAAAAAAATTCACAAATGATTATATCAATACAAAGGTAAAACCCAATATTGTAAGCGCAGATCCTACAACAGCATTTGAGGGAGTAGGAACTACAATACTTATCCCTTTTAAAGACTCTAAAAAGGTACAGAAGTCACCAAATAATTGACATTATAAAGAATTACTTACCTACATTTTTTTACCGAATCAGATAAAACATTACCACTTTATAAAATATTGTACCCTTTTATAAAGTGAAAAATATTATCAAAAAAACGCACTTAAAATTGTTAAAATTTTAAGAAAAGAACATTTAAATTATCTTAAAATGATAGCAAAAGAGTAATTTGGTCGGATAATTGGTATTATCAAAATATGAAAAAAGCTTTAATATTATTTTTTATCCTTCCGTTATTATCTTTCGGTATTCACAAATACTATATTTCGTTAACAGAAATCGCTTATAAAGAAAAAACAAAATCAGTTCAAATGATTATGAATGTTTTTATGGATGATATAGAAACAGCTATTAATAAAGATTATAAAGTAAACCTACAACTCACAACTAAAGACGAGTTAAAAAAAACAGATAGTCTTTTCTTAAATTATTTAAATAAACACTTTAAAGTTAAAATTAATTCTAAGGAAGTAAACTATCGTTTTATAGGTAAAGAATACGATGGTGATATTGTCTATTTTTATTTAGAAATTGAAAATGTGCTTAATCCAAAGTCTATTGAAATTGAAAATGATGTACTTATAGAACATTTCCCAGAACAACAAAATCTAGTTAAGGTATCTCTAAAAGATCAGCGAAAGAGTTTATTCTTAGATAAAAAAAATGATAAAGGTTTGTTAAAATTTTAACATTATATTATTATCCTTCCTACTTATTCTTACTTTTAAAAATTACTAACAACAACTTTATAAATGAAAAAAAACATTCTATTCGTTTTTTCTCTTTTATTTGCTGCTACGACTGGTTTTTCTCAGAGTACTCAACAAATAACAAAGAAAGGGCATGTAAACCAAAACAAATTTAGACAGTTAAAAGACGTCTTAGCAACACCAAATAATCAACATACAGCTTCAGGTGCTCCTGGTAAAGGGTACTCTCAACAAAAAGTTGATTACTCGATGGATATCATTTTAGATGATGATAACGCAAAAATTACAGGTAAAGAAACAATAACATACCACAATAATTCTGATGATGAATTAACTTATTTATGGGTACAATTAGACCAGAACGTTCGTGCATCTGATTCTAAAACACCAGATGTAAGTACTAGTAAAATTCCTAAGAAATTAAGTAAGAGATGGTATGATAGAGTTTTTCCTGAAAAATCATTTGATGGTGGTTTTAAAATAACGAGTGTTACCAACAGTGATGGCAGCAAATTATCACACACTATTAATCAAACAATGATGCGTATTAATTTATCAGAACCTTTAGCTTCTGGTAAAACTTTTAAATTTAATATAGCTTGGTGGTATAATATAAATAACCACAGAACACAAGGTGGTAGATCTGGTTACGAACTATTTCCTGATGGAAATAAAAACTATGTAATTGCACAATTTTACCCAAGGTTATGTGTATATGATAATGTAGAAGGTTGGCAAAATGATCAGTTTTGGGGAAGAAGTGAATTTGCATTAGAATTTGGTGATTTTAATGTAAATATTACAGTTCCTACAGATCATATGTTAGGCGCAACAGGGGTTTTATTAAATGAAAAAGAAGTTTTAACTAAAAAACAACTGAAAAAGTTAGCTAAAGCAAAAAAATCTTTTGATAGAATTGTTTTAATTCACCCGCAAGAAGATGCAGAAAAGGTAGAAAAAAAGCGTGCTAAAAACACCAATACCTGGAAATTTAAAGCTACAAACGTAAGAGATTATGCTTTTGCTACTTCTAGAAAATTTATTTGGGATGGTATGGCTGTAGACATAAATGGTAGAACTGTTATGGCGTATTCTTTCTATTCTAAAGAAGCAAACCCTCTATACGGAGATCATTCTACAAAATCAGTAGTACAAACATTAAAAACATACTCAGAATACACATTTGATTATCCTTATCATAAAGCAATTTCTGTAGATGGACAAATGGGAATGGAATACCCACAAATTTGTTTCAATCCAGGAAGACCTGATCTTGCAGATGGTAAATATTCAGATAGACAAAAATATAGAACAATTGGAGTTACTATTCATGAAGTAGGTCATAACTTTTTTCCTATGATTGTAAATTCTGATGAGAGACAATGGACTTGGATGGATGAAGGTTTAAATTCGTACTTACAAATGTTAGCTATGATGGAATACGAAGAAGGATATCCATTAAGTAGAGGATTGCCTAAAAATATTGTAAAATATATGAGTGGTGATCAATCTAAAATTGCTCCTATTATGTCTAAAGGTGATAATGTATATAGCTTTGGTAACAATGCTTACGGTAAACCAGCTACTGCTTTATGGATTTTAAGAGAAACCATTATGGGTAAAGAGTTATTTGATCATGCTTTTAAAACATATGCTAAACGATGGAAATTTAAACACCCTACCCCTGCTGATTTCTTTAGATCTATGGAAGATGCATCTGCAATGGATTTAGATTGGTTTTGGAGAGGTTGGTTTTATACTACAGATGTAACTGATATTGGTATAAAAGGTGTTAAGAAATTTTATGCTAATAAGAATACTGATGGTTCAGTTAATTTTAATGAAGATACTGCCAATGGCTTAGGATATGCTAAGAAACATAATAAGTATCATTATGAAATTACCTATAACAAACCAGGTGGTTTAGTAATGCCTATAATTGTTCAGTTTACTTATAAAGACGGAACTAAAGAAAGAAAAACATATCCAGCTCAAATTTGGAGACTTAATGATAAAGAAATTAGTAAAGTTTTTTCATCTGATAAAGAAATACAGAGCATAGCTATCGATCCAGATTTAGAAACTGCTGATGTAGATACTTCAAATAATAGCTGGCCTAAAAAGACAACAACTAAATTTGATAAATTTAAAAATAAGATTAAAGGTTAAAAACTTTAGTTTTATAAAAGCATAAAAAAAAGGCAGTTACTAAGTAACTGCCTTTTTTTTATGCTTTTATTGTTTATTAAGAATACATCTTTTTTCTTAATTCTTTTACTTTAGGGTCTGCTAAATACTCATCAAAAGTCGCATACTTATCAATAACTCCTTTAGGTGTTATCTCAATAACTCTATTTGCTACTGTTTGTGCAAACTCATGATCATGAGTAGAAAATAATACAGTTCCTTTAAAATTAATTAAAGAGTTATTTAATGCTTGAATAGATTCTAAATCTAAGTGATTGGTTGGCTCGTCTAACATTACAATATTAGCTCTAGTCATCATCATACGAGATAACATACAACGTACTTTTTCTCCCCCAGATAATACATTACTCTTTTTTAAAGCTTCTTCACCAGAAAAAATCATCTTACCTAAGAAACCTCTTAAGAACACCTCTTCTCTTTCTTCTTCTGTTTGTGCATATTGGCGTAACCAATCTACTAAATCTAATTCCCCATTCTGAAAAAATGATGAATTATCAGAAGGTAAATACGATTGCGTTGTTGTTACTCCCCAATTATATTTTCCAGAATCAGCTTCTTCATTTCCAGAAATGATTTGGTAAAAAGTAGATACAGCTTTAGAACTTTTCGAAATAATAGCTACTTTATCTCCTTTATTTAAATTAATATCAACATTAGCAAATAATGGCTTTCCTTCAAAGTTTTTTGATAAGCCTTCTATATTTAAAATCTGGTCTCCAGCTTCTCTATCTCTATCAAAAATAATTGCAGGATAACGACGACTAGAAGGTTTAATTTCATCAACATTTAACTTGTCGATCATCTTCTTACGAGAAGTAGCTTGTTTAGACTTTGCCATGTTTGCAGAAAAACGACGGATAAACTCTTCTAATTCCTTCTTTTTATCTTCTGCTTTTTTATTCTGTTGCGCTCTTTGTTTTGCTGCTAATTGACTAGACTCATACCAGAATGTATAGTTTCCAGAAAAGTGGTTAATTTTAGCAAAATCAATATCAGAAATATGTGTACAAACAGCATCTAAAAAGTGACGGTCATGCGATACAACAATTACCGTATTATCAAAATTAGCTAAAAAGTTTTCTAGCCAAGCAATTGTTTCAAAATCTAAATCATTGGTAGGCTCATCCATAATTAACACATCAGGATTACCAAATAATGCTTGTGCTAATAATATACGTACCTTTTTCTTAGAATCTAAATCTGCTAATAATGTGTAATGATCCTCTTCTTTAATACCTAAATTAGATAATAGCGTTGCTGCAGCAGAATCGGCATTCCAACCATCCATTTCTTCAAACCTAACTTGAAGCTCTCCTATTTTTTCAGCATTTTCATCGGTATAATCTGCATATAAAGCATCTATTTCCGTTTTAATTTTATGCAACTCTTTATTCCCCATTAAAACGGCTTCTAAAGTCGTATACTCATCAAAAGCATAGTGATCTTGCGTTAAAACAGACATTCTTTTACCTGGTTCTAAATGAACATGACCAGATGTTGCCTCTTGTATTCCTGAAATAATCTTTAAAAAAGTAGATTTCCCAGCTCCATTTGCTCCGATAATACCGTAGCAATTTCCTTGTGTAAACTTAGTATTTACTTCATCAAACAAAATACGCTTACCAAACTGAACTGATAAATTAGAAACTGATAACATTTATAGGCTTTTTTTAATTCGAGTGCAAAAATATAAAATATACTGGGTTAAAAAGAATTTGCAAGGAAATTTTTAACATCTTACTTTTGGCGTTTTTCTAATTTGTTTTAACAACGAATTAACAGCTAAATTCTATAAAGATGTTTACTTTTGAGGGCAATATCTTTGATATTAAATAACAGGTATAATCATGACTAAATATATAGTACCCTTCATTATATTAATTCTATTCATTGGTTGTAATGAAAACGAAACTTCCAAAAAAACTTCTTTTGGAGGTAAAATTATAAACCCAAAATGTAGTTATGTTACCTTATCAAATAACTATGATTTTAACGATACAATTTATTTAAAAAAAGACAACAGCTTTTTAGGATCATATAAAGAGTTTAAAAAAGGATTATATATATTTAAACACGGTCCTGAACATCAATATGTATATTTAGAACCTAATGACAGCTTACTTTTTAGATTAAATACATGGAATTTTGATGAGTCTTTAGTTTTTAGTGGTAAAAAAGCTGAAGTAAATAACTTATTAATAGAAGCTTTTTTACAAAATGAACTAGATGAAAAGAATTTTTCGAAATTTCATAATCTTAACCAACGTGATTTTTCAAAAAAGATTGATTCTATTAAAAGAGTAAAAGAAACGATTATTAGTGATTATAAAAATAGTACAAACAATATTTCTAAAGAATATATAAATATCCTAAAAGTAGCTTTATTATATCCAATATATACAAACTCAGAAAAATACGCGATTAAAAATTTTTCAAGTAAAAAACCTGAAATATTAATTGATACTTATTTCGATTATCGAAAAGATATTAACTCCACTAAAGATTCTTTAATTTTCTTCGGACCATATTATAATTACATAGTTAATAAGTTATATAATGACGTATATCTTAAAAAAGATAATAAGGATAATTTTACGATTAACTTATTAAATAATATAAATTCAAATATCTCTTCAGAAGAAATAAAAAACAAGTTTTTATATAATACAGCGATACAACATTTCTTTAATGAACCTAATCATAAAAACATTAATAAAATGTTTTTTAATTTCTTTAAATTAAACTCAAATATTGAACAAAAAAAGAATGTTCAGCGATTAATTAATGATTTAAAACTACTAAAAGAAGGAGAACAGTTACCTTCTTTCGATTTGGTTGCTGCAACAGGTAATACTAAAAATATTTCAAAATTAATTAAAGGAAAAAATGCTGTTATTTTATTTAAGGATTACAAGTATGCTTCAGATGAATGGATAGCTTCACGTGCTAATTATTTAATCAAAAAAAATCCTGATATAACTTTTATTATAATTAACCTATGTGCTACATCTAAAAGATACACAAAAAAAATAGCTATTAAACACCAATATACATTACCTAATAAAAGTAATGTATGTAAGTTTTCATCTAGTAGTTTTCCTCGTGTAGTATTGGTAAATAAAAAAGGTATTATTATAAATGGATACACAAGTTTATCTTCTAAAGAAATAGAATCTCAAATAAGTAATTTACGAAATAGTAAATAACATTTTTTACTTCCCTTTATTTACGCTACCTTTGCGCGATTTTATTTTCGAAGTGAAATGAAATTTAGATTATTAACTACCAGATTATTAGCCATATAATCTATTGTCCAAAATAAGAATCAGGTTTACAGGTACTGGCGTCTGTGAATCTAAAAGAACACAGACGTACTATGTCAACATTTTTAGATTTAGGTTTAAAAGAACCTATAAACAAAGCTTTAACAGATTTAGGTTATGAAAAACCTACTGTAATTCAAGAAAAAGCAATACCTCAAATTATTTCTTCTACTGATGATTTAAAAGCATTCGCACAAACAGGAACAGGAAAAACAGCTGCCTTTAGTTTGCCAATTATTGAGCAAATTAACGATTCAGATAAAAATGTGCAAGCAATTATCTTATCACCTACTCGTGAACTAGCTGTTCAAATAGGTAAAAACATAGAAGATTTCGCTAAATACTTGCCTAATTTAAAAGTAGCTACCGTTTATGGTGGTGCTAATATTGATGAGCAAATAAGAAAATTAAAAAGAGGTGTACAAATAGTAGTTGGTACACCAGGAAGAACTGTCGATTTAATTAATCGTAGAGCTTTAAAATTAGGAAACGTAAGATGGTTAGTTTTAGATGAAGCTGATGAAATGCTTAACATGGGTTTCAAAGACGAACTTGATAAAGTATTAGAAGCTACTCCTGACAGTAAGCAAACCTTATTATTTTCTGCAACCTTCCCTAGAGAAGTTGAAGCAATTGCAAGAAACTACATGACAAATCCTGTTGAAATTACATCAGGAGAAAAAAATCAAGGTTCAGATAACGTAACTCACGAATACTATGTAGTAAACGAAAGAACGCGTTACCAAGCATTAAAAAGAATTGCAGATGTAAATACTGATATTTACGCAATTATTTTCTGTAGAACTAGAAGAGAAACACAAGAAGTTGCTAACAACCTTATAAAAGATGGTTATAGTGCTGACGCATTACATGGAGACTTATCTCAACAACAAAGAGATAGTGTTATGGGTAAATTCCGTAAGAAAACTATTCAAATATTAGTAGCTACTGATGTTGCTGCACGTGGTTTAGATGTTACTGAATTAACGCATGTAATTAACCATAAATTACCAGACCAAATAGAAAACTACAATCACCGTAGTGGTAGAACTGGTAGAGCAGGAAATAAAGGTATCTCTGTTGTATTAGTAAACAATAAAGAAAAAGGTAGATTACGTTCAATTGAGCGTATTATAAAAAAGAAATTTGAATCTAAAAAAGTACCTACAGGTAAAGAGATTTGTCAAAATCAATTAATGCATTTAATTGAAAAAGTAAAGGCTACAGAAGTTAATACTGAACAAATTTCAGAATTCTTACCTAGTATCTATGAAAAACTAGAGGATTTAAGTAGAGAAGAATTAGTACAGAAATTCGTTTCATTAGAATTTAACAAGTTCTTATCTTACTACAATAAATCTGATGATTTAAACGATATATCTAATAGAGATAGTTCAAGAGGTAGATCTAATGATGAAAACATGACTCGTTTCTTCATTAATTTAGGAAGAAAAGATAATTTGAATCCTGCTACATTAATTGGTCTAATAAATGATCAAAAAATAACGGATAAAATTGAAATTGGTGCAATTGATATTTTAGATACTTTCTCTTTCTTTGAAATAGATAAGAACTTTGAAAAAGAAACATTAGAAGCTTTTAGCGATAATGATCCAGATTTTAATGGACGTTCTGTAAATATAGAAATTACAAAGTCTAACCGTGGTGGCGGTGGCGGAAGAAGACCTCGCGGTGGCGGTGGTGGATTCAGCGGAAAAAGAAGAAGCAGCGGTGGCGGTGGCGACAGAAGCTCTAGAGGACCTAGAGGAGATTCTAGAAGAAACGACTCTAGAAGACGTAGCGATAGTGGCTCTAGTAATTCTTCTCCTAGAAGAAGTGGTGGTGATGGAAATCCTTCTTCAGGTTTTGGAAGAAGACGTAAAAAAGATTAATTATATTTATATAATTAAAACATATTTAAACCTGAACAATAAATATATTGTTCAGGTTTTTTATTTTCAATTAATTATTTTTTTTTATTCTAAAATGTACTTTTATATTTAATAAATAAGAATTTTATCTGTTAAAGCACATAACATTGTGTTATTTAACAAACAATAATTTAAATAGATTATGAGTAAACTAACAACACAGGAAGTAACTTATTTAAAAGAACACTTTAAAACATGGATTGTTACAGACAAATGCTATCAAACATTTGACGTTATTTTAGAAAAAGCAATTTCTATGAGGATTTTAGAAGAGGATGAAGAAATTTCTTTAGACTGGAAAAAAGGTTCTTTATTTATTGAATTTCAAGGTACAAATTGGAATGATGAAGCAGAACCTGTTTGGGCTATATTTGCACCTACTGATGAAACTAATACAGGACTTAAAGACTCTATAACTAGCTTACATGAAGCAATACTACTTTTTAAACCAGAGTCAGATTCAGAAAGGTTAAATTTCCCTTCTTTTATGTATGATCATTTTACAGAATATGAAGATGATAGTGATATAGAAAGGTATTATGATTTTTGTGATTTAGGACAAGATTGTGTTGTTGGTGATTCAGAAAATTTAAATTCTTTTAATAAACCTAAATTATGTTTTTTTAGTCACGGAGATAGCTTAGATGACCTCGATGCTTATTCTGGACAAGATGATATTTCATATAATTATGGGGGGTTCGTTCTTAGAGTACTCGCGTATATAGTATATGCTAACAGCAACACAAAAACTGAAGAAATGTATGACGAGTTCTCTTGCTAATAAATAATAACACTGCTTACATGTCAGAAAAATACTTTTTTAGAAAAAAAAAGCCTTAACAATATATATATTGTTAAGGCTTTTTTAAGAAACTCTAAGAAATAAGATACTATTGATTTCCTAGAATAATTGGCATTCCGCTTTTTCCTCCACCAATTAATACCACTTTACTATTTGGAGATTCAGATAATTTTAATGTAGCTTCAATACCTTTTTCTTGTAAAATTTTATCTGTTAAAGATGCACTTAAAATTTTATTTGCAACAGCTTTTCCTTCAGCATCAATTTTTTGTCTTTCAGCTTCTTTTTTTGCTTTTGCAAGTCTAAATTCATATTCTAAAGATTCTTGCTCTTGCTTTAATTTTGTTTCAATTGCTGTTCTAATTGTAGTAGGTAATTTAACATCTTCTACTAAAACTCTTTTTACTATTAAAAATTGATCTTTTAAAATTAATTTTACTTCATCTAAAATCTCTTGCTCAATTACATCTCTTTTACTTGAATATAATTGTTCTGGTGTATAACGACCTACAACACTTCTTGCTGCTGCATTAACTGCTGGATCTAAAAGTTCTCTTTCATAATCTTCTCCCTTAGTTTTAATTAACTTACCTAAGTTCGAAAATTCTGGTTCATACCAAATGGTTCCGTTTACTTTCACTTCTAAACCATTAACAGATAACACATTCATTTCATCAGAAATAGATTGTTGACGTACTTTTCTTACAATCATCTTATTCCATGGTGCAACAATATGAAAACCTTCTCCATACGTTTTTTCTGTATTAATACCATCTCCTAAAGTTTCAAAAATAACACCGCCTTCTCCAGGTCCAATAGTTACAGTCGATTTTGTAAAAGCTATGATTGCAATTACTGCAATTATTCCTATAAGAATTCCTCCTTTCGGTAATTCTAATTGTTTATTATTATTCATTTTATGGTGTAATTTATTTTTATTTCAAATGTACAACTAATCTTACTTAGATTAATAATAGTAACTATTTAAAACAAATTGAAATAAAACTCTCTACAATAATTTATTTACTAAACAATTCATACTGTCCTTTTAGTTTTACTGTAACAACAAGGTCTTTTGTTGTAAGATTTTTAAAATACCATCCATGTTTACCCTCAAAAGGAGCTGTAAAAGTACCTGCCATATTATTAGAATATGCTATTGTATAACTTTCAAAAAAAACATCTTTGGGTGGATTATCTTGTATTAATTCTCCATGAAAATCAGTAAAAACAATATCTTTAATTGTTGACCATTCATACTTCATACTTCCGTATTTTAATACCTTAACTTTA
Organism: Tenacibaculum ovolyticum DSM 18103; assembly: GCF_000430545.1. GTDB lineage: Bacteria > Bacteroidota > Bacteroidia > Flavobacteriales > Flavobacteriaceae > Polaribacter > Polaribacter ovolyticus. The sequence continues at coordinate 53,018 of NZ_KE387163.1, read as the reverse complement.
TACTCTATACCCTTATTTGCTGGTAAAATAATTTTAATTGTATCTTGTCTTTCTGCGAATTGTTCTTCTGGTGGTGGATTATTAGCTTCTATAGGTCTTAACACATTTGGCTTCGACCCCACTTCTTCTAATAATATCTTTTCAAAATTTAAACTTGATGAAGGAAGAATAATTGCTTCTTTTTTATGTAATTTATTAAAACCAAATAATTTTCCTGTTTTTAAAGGATCAATACCGTATTCTGCTGGTAAAACGGCTACTAAAAAAACGACCATACCAATAGTAAAGGCTATAAATATTGATTTTAGTATTTGCTTTTTACTAATTAAAGACTGCTTGTCTGTTTTCATTTTTATATTCATATTTTAAGAAGTGAAATATCCTGTTAATTGATACCCTAACAACAAAAAACCTGCTGCCATTAAAAGTATATTTGTGTTTTTAGAAAATTTTAGATAACTATCATATTGTCTCCAATAAGAAATACATAATAAAACAAAGCCTAAGGCCAAAAACTGACCAACTTCTACTCCTAGGTTAAAACCTAATAAGTTTATAAAAAGACCTTCTTTATCAAATTTAAATTCTTGTAATTTTGTAGCTAAACCAAATCCATGAAATAAACCAAAAATTAACACTGCTATTTTAGTATTGGGTTGTTTACCGAAGATAATTTTAAACCCTTTTAAGTTATCAAACCCTTTATAGACTATTGATAGTGCTATAATAGCATCAATTAAGAAAACATTTACATTTATGTCAGCCATTACACCTAAAAGAAGGGTTACACTATGCCCTATAGTAAAATAGGTTATATATGTTATAATATCTTTTGTTTTGTATAAGAAGAATATTACTCCTATTAAAAAAAGTAAATGATCATAACCTGTAATCATGTGCTTAGCTCCTATATACAAAAAAGGACCAAATGCAATTCCTTTATTACTTAATAAAAACGATTGTGTTTCATCATCTACTCCATGCGCAAAAGTTGCAAAAGGAATAATTAATAAAATGATTAATAACAAACTTGATCGTTTACTTTTTAAATTCATATTTTAATTATTAATGTACGTGGCCATCCATACCACCCGATTTTTGTATTAATTTACCTTTTAAAAAGTGAGCTCCTTTAGTTACTATATTAATATTAAAGCTATTACCCTGAATCTTTTTTAGTGCTACAAAACCTCCATCTGTAATGCCTAAGGTTACTTCTAAAGGAATAAACTCTACATCACTTTTTGCCAAAAATATAAAACTTTTTCCGTCTTTTTCTATAATTGCCCCCTCTGGTACAGCAAATATTTTTTCGCCTGCTAATAATACTTGAGCATTGATAAACATTCCTGATTTTAACACGTTTTTTTCATCTTCAAAATGACCATGAACATTAACTGTCTTTGTTTTATCATTTACTTTTTGACTAATTAATTTTATATATCCTTTGTATTGTGTATCAACTCCTGAGGGTTTAAAAATAAACTCATCTCCTTTTTTTATTTTAGTAATATCTGTACCAAAAACATTTAACTCAGCATGCATATGGTCATTATCTATAATTTCCATCATCTCTGAATTTGCAGATAAAAACATTCCTTTATTTAAATTATTTTCTACTACATAACCAGAAATAGGTGTTTTTATATATACATATTGTTGAATTCCTTTTGTAGCTATAGTAATTGGCGACAAATTTGCCATTTTTAATTGTGATTTATAACTTGATACCAAACTTTCTGCTGAACGATATACTCCCTCAGCTATTTGAAATGATTTCCTTGAGGTAATTTCATTTTCTAAAAGCATTTTTTTACGTTCATAATCAGCCTTTTTAACATTAAAATTATTAATTGCTTCTAAATATGAGTATTGTAGTTTAATGAAATTAGGATGCTGTAGTACAGCCACAACTTGTCCTTTACGTACTTTATCACCAGGTAATAAATCGGTTTTATAAACAAATGCTTCTAAAGGTGCATAAATTGTTGCTTTACTTTGTGGTGGTACTTCTATTGTACCGGTAACCGCTACCCTACTACGTATTTTTTCTTGTGTTATTTTAGCTACAGTTATATTTGCAGAAATCACTTGTTCTTTAGTTAAGTGAAGTTCATTTTTATTATGTTTCTCTTCTTTTGTAGTTTTTATACTTGTTTCTTTTTTTTCTTCGGAAGCATGGTCATGACCTGAATGGTCTTCTTTTTTTGAATTACAACTGATAATTAATCCAGTTAATAATACTATCGTTATGATTTTTTTCATCTTTATTGTTTTGTATAAAACTCGTAGGCGATTACAGTTTTATTATAATTATTAATAAGTGATAAGTAGTTTTGCATTACATTAAAATAGGTATTGAAACTTTGATTGTATTTATATGCATCTATTTCACCTGCTGTATATGCTATTTTTAATTTTTTAATAAATTTTTTGGCTTTAACAACCATTAAATCTATACTTACTAACTCACTTTCTAAGTATTTTAATTGATTTTGTAAACTTTTAAAATTATTTTGAATGGCTACTTTTTTTGACTCATTTTCATAGGCTATTTCTTGACTTATAATTTTTTGCTCTTTAATTTTAGCTTTGTTAGACCAAAATGACAATGGTACATTTAAACCAATATTAAAGCCATTATAACCTTTTGCATTACCCGTTTTTCTATTTATTATTCCGGCTGTTAACTCAGGAAAATAGTTTGACTTTGCTACTAAAAGACTTTTTTCTGTTACCTTATATCGTTGCTCTAAAGTTGCCAATAAAGCTTCTGAAAGTGTATCTTTTTTTAATAAAACAACCTTTTTTAACGGTAATTCTGATGTTGGAGTTATTGCATGTTTAATTTGTAATAGTTCTTTTAACTTATTTTCAATTTCATAAAACTCCTTGTAAACAGCACTTCTTTTAGATTTAGTTCCTAAAGATTGTAATATTGTTAAATCATTTTCTAATCCACCAATCTCACCAGATTCATATAATTTTTGTGCTATTTTTTTTATCTGATTGCTATTTTTTTCTTGCTCATTCATTAACGTAATAAGCCCATATAAATAATGCCATTGTTGATATATCGTGCTTATTTTTCTGATAATTTCTTTTTTAGAAATTTTATTGTTTGATTTTGCTAAATCAAACTTTGCTATGGCTAGCTTTCTTTTTTGAACATGTGTTAAAATAGCTCCGAAATTTTGATTGACAGACCATTCTCTTTCAGAAGAGTCAATACCAACACCTACATCTTGATATTTAACAACAGTAGGATTTAAATCAATAGCTTTTAAAATGCCTGCTTTACTTTTAATTACATTTAGTTTTGATTTATATAATGCTACTGATTTATTTAAACTCAATTTTATTGCTTGTTGCTCACTTATTTTTTGAGGTCTTTCTTTTGATAATTTTTGTCCATGAATAAACGAACTACCAAATAAAACGAACACAATGGTAAGTACTTTTAAATTTACTTTTTTTGATATTTTGCTTTCAGAGAGTAAATACAATATTGGTAAAATTAATAATGTTAATAAAGTTGCCGTTACCAAACCACCAATAACTACGGTTGCTAATGGCTTTTGCACCTCTGCTCCTGCTGATGATGTAATTGCCATTGGTAAAAAACCTAATGAAGCAACTGCGGCCGTCATAATTACAGGGCGTAATCGTACCGCTGTTCCTTTTCTGATTATCTCTTTAACATTAGTCATTCCAGCTTCTTTTAAGCGGTTAAACTCTGCTATTAATACAATACCATTTAATACTGCTACTCCAAACAAAGCTATAAAACCAATTCCTGCTGAAATTGAAAAAGGCATATCTCTAAACCACAAAGCAAAAATTCCTCCAATGGCAGACATTGGTATTGCCGTATAAATTAAAATACTTTGTTTTACTGATTTAAATGTAAAGTATAATAACAAGAAAATTAATGCTAATGCCACAGGTACTGCTATTCCTAACCGCACTCTTGCTTCTTCTAAATTTTTAAAAGTTCCCCCATAGGTAATGTAATAACCAGGATCAAATTTCATATTATCAGCAACCTTTTGTTGTAATTCATTAACAATAGTAGCTACATCTCTTCCTCTAACATTAAAACCTACAGTTATTCTTCTTTTTGCGTCATCTCGCTGTATTTGATTTGGCCCTGTTTTAAAACTTACATCAGCAACGTTTTCTAACGGAATTTGTACTCCATTTGGTGTGGTTACATAAAGTTTTCGAATATCTTCAATACTCGACCTATTTTGTTTTCCCATACGTACTACTAAATCGTATCGTTGTTCTCCTTCGTATACCGAACCAGCGGTTCTACCTGCAAATGCCGTATTTACAGCTGTATTTACAGCAGAAATACTTAATCCGTACAAAGCTAATTGACTACGTTTGTAATCAATAACAATTTGTTTTAACCCCGTCATTTTTTCAATATACAAATCCTCTGCTCCTTCTACTTGTGGTATAATTTCACCTAAATCATTACCATATTTTACTAGTTTATCTAAATCTTCACCGTAAATCTTTAACACAACATCTTGTCGGGCGCCCGTCATTAATTCATTAAAACGCATTTGTATGGGTTGTTGAAATCCGTAATTAACACCTAACATATTTTCATCTAATAAATGATTCATTTTTTCTGTCAGCTCATTTTTAGTACGTGCTTTAGTCCAATCACTTTTATCTTTTAGAATAATAATAATATCAGCTACTTCAACAGGCATTGGATCTGTAGGAATTTCTGAAGAGCCAATTCTACTTACAATTTGCTCTATTTCATCCGGAAACTCTGCCATTAATAATTTTGAAGATTTATTAGTAACATCAATAGTATATGATAATGAACTTCCTGTTGAAACTGTTGCTTGAACTGCTAAATCTCCTTCATCTAAAGATGGAATGAATTCTGACCCCATATTTTTAAATGTATAAATGCTTAGCGTAAAAAATAATACAACTACTACAAGCACCGTTTTTTTATTATTTAAAACAGCTGTTAATACTGGTGAATAAACATTTTGTATTGCTTCTATAATTTTATCAGAAATATTCTTCTTATTAGTTATTGTTTTCTTTAAAAACAAAGCACTAATCATTGGTACATAGGTTAAGGATAAGATAAACGCTCCTAAAATGGCAAAACTTACAGTTATAGCCATTGGTTTAAACATTTTACCTTCTATGCCTACTAAAGCCAAAATTGGTAGGTATACTATTAATATTATAATTTCACCAAAAGCTGCACTTGTTCTTATTTTTGAAGCAGAATTATATACTTCCTCATCCATTTCTGATTGTGTAAGCTTTACGCCTGATTTTTTTAAACCTAAATAATGCAGTGTTGCTTCTACTATAATAACTGAGCCATCTACAATAATTCCGAAATCAATAGCGCCTAAACTCATCAAGTTTCCTGAAACTCCGAACAAATTCATTAGTATAACAGCGAATAACATTGCTAATGGTATAACTGAAGCAACAATTAAACCCGCTCGTAAATTCCCTAATAATAAAACAAGAATAAAAATAACTATTAACGCTCCTTCTATTAAATTAGTAGAGACTGTTTTTATAGCTTTATTAACTAATTTTGTTCTGTCTAAAAAAGGTTTAATTTGTACACCTTCGGGTAAACTTTCTTGTATTTGTATAACTCTATCTTTAACACGTTTAATTACCTTAGATGAATTCGCTCCTTTTAACATCATTACAATTCCACCAACAACTTCTCCTTCTCCGTTTCTAGTCATTGCACCATATCTAATGGCATTTCCTAATTGTATTTTACCTATATCTCTTATTAAAATAGGAATACCATTTTCGGTATTTTTAATTACAATATTCTGAATATCTTCTGGTGATTTAATTAATCCTTGGCTACGTATAAAATAAGCCTTTGGGTTTTTATCTATATAAGCGCCTCCTGTGTTTTGATTGTTATCTACCAAAGCTTCTAAAACTTCTTTAACACTTACCTTAAGTGTTTGCAATCTTTCTGGTTGCAAAGCAACTTCATATTGTTTTAAAAAACCTCCAAAACTACTTACATCTGCTATTCCTTCAATTCCTAATAATTGACGACGAACTATCCAATCTTGAATAGAGCGTAATTTCATTGTTGAGTACTCTTTTTTATATCCTTCTTTAGCAAATAATGTATACTGATAAATTTCTCCTAAACCTGTAGTAACAGGTCCCATTTCTGGTGAACCTATGCCTGCTGGAATATTATTTTTCGCTTCATTTAATCGTTCGTTTATTTGTTGTCTTGCCCAATATATATCTATATCATCTTTAAAGACAATGGTAACAACACTTAAACCGAAACGAGAGAATGATCGTACTTCTTCTATATCTGGTATACTAGACATTGTCATTTCAATAGGAAATGTTACTAGTCGCTCTATATCTTGTGCTGATTGTGATGGTGCTGAAGTTATTATTTGCACCTGATTATTGGTTATATCTGGCACTGCATCTATTGGTAATTGTTTTAAAGAATAAATTCCCCAACTAATTAAAACCAATACGAAAGCACCAATAATCAATTTATTTTTAATTGAAAATTTTATAATGTTATCTAACATTTTTTTCGTGTATTTAATTTATTACAAATTTTGGGTATAATAATTTACATACTTATAAAAAGAAGCTAGCATAGCGTAAAACAAAAACTTGTAGATTAACCTAGCCCCGATTGTAGCAATTGTTTGAGCTCTTTTTTATTTTTCTTAAAAAAAGCGAGTGCGAAAAGCGGGAAATAGCTACAATTATTTTTACGATTTATTGTTTAGCTTATTTCTAATAAGTAGAAAAAAATTATAGGAACAACATTTATTATTACCTGTTTTAGTAGATAAAAATTGTGTTGTTAAAATTGAAAATAATTAAACCTGCGGAGGTTGAAGAAGTTCATCTAAAAAATTAGATGTGTGCAATGTTTGATAAAATATAATCTCTTTTTTTACTTTAAATACTTTAGAGAAGTTATATTTAAAACTAGGTGAAATAATTGCGCCTGTAAAAATCATTACTGTACAATGATGATGATGTTCTGTCTCTTTTTCTTCGTCAGAATCATTTCTATGATGAGCGTCTTGATGTGCAACATCAAACGCATCAACATGGCTTTCGGTAATGTCATTTAAAACAATAGCATCTACATGCGCCTGAACTGGAGGCACAAATAACAAGAGTGTTAATATAATGATGCTAATGTTTTTCAAAAAAATATTTTAACGTTATAAAAATAAGAAAAAAAAATCAATTATCATTTTTTAATCTGTCTTTAACAAATAGTATTATGCTAATTATCCGTTTTTATTAAAAATTAATAATCTAGCAGCAAAAAAACCCATGAAATTAATTTTACGAGCCTAATAATTATTGAAATATTTATTTTTAATTTCTATTACTTCTATTAGCTTTTCTATTTTTATCAGATGGTTTTTGGTTAAATTTATAAACAAAACTTAACGAGAATCGTTGTGCATTCCTGCTTCTTTCTTGATTTATTTTAAAAGTGCTTCCTGTAATTTTTTGTTTATCAGTTCTTGTATTCAAAATATTAGATGCATTAAAAATAATACTTCCTTTATTCTTTAAAATACTTTTACTAATTCCAAAATTTAAATTTGTAATGGGTTTAGTTGTTATTTGAATATTACTTCTTTCTCCTTGATAATACAATCTAGTTTGCATTTTTGTTGATGAATTTAGTTTAATATTGGTAGCTAAATTTACAAACCACGTAGCGTCAGAAAAATTAGCGTTTACCCCATCAATAACTCCATTTTGTTTATACGAATATGCATTAAAATCACTTGTAAATCGCAACCACTTTAAAGGAGCATAAGATGCTGATAGCTCAAATCCATAACGTTCTTCTTTATCTAAATTAATTGGAGATTGAATAAAAACTCCTATATCGTTTTTTGATGTTTCAAACTGAATAATGTCTGTAGAGTTTGAGTAATAAACAGATGGACTTAATCTTAATTTATTTTTACTATACATTACTGAAAACTCAAGAGCATCTGTATATGATGGCTTTAATGTTGGATTACCTGTAAATCGAGCTGTAAAGTCTTTTAATTCATAAAACGGGCTTAAAAACCATAATGATGGTCTTCTTATACGTTTACTATAACTTAATTGACCACTCGTATTTTCTTTAAATTCATAACCTAAAGTAGCTGATGGAAATAAATTAATGTATTTTTTGTTTGAGTTTAACCCTGCCTCAGAAGCATCAATAGTTACATTGGTACTTTCTAAGCGTACTCCAAATTGATAATTAAATTTATTTTTTTTATCATTAAATTGTACATAGCCCGAAGTTATTTTTTCTTTATAATTTAATGTATTATCAATATTTTCTATCGTTTCAAAAGTACCATTTACTAATTCTTCTGCTAAAAAAGAATTCTTTATATCTCTACTTTCAAATTTTGCTCCAATTTCTAAATTAGCTGTTTTACTTAAGGGTGTTTTATAATCAGTTTGAAAAGCAAAATCATTAGTTTCTCCTGTTCCTCTTGTTTGAATTGTTGATATTGGGTTGGTTGTTGGAAATGTTTCGTCAGTTTGTAATTTCCATTTCTTTTCACTATTCCAAAAATCATATTGCAAATCAATTGTAAAACGTTTTCCCTTTGTTTCAAATAATTTTGTATAATTTGCTTCTATTTGATTATAATCTCTTTTTTCTTTTGAATTTCCTGTGGTTAATAATGATTGTGTTTTAGTTACTTCGTTAGAAAAATCATAATCTAAATATGTTACATCAGTATCTTTAGTTTCATTTCGATAATAAGCAATGGTAAACATATTTTTGTCATTAAAAGAATAATCAGTTCCTATATAATAAAGTGCACCATCATCATGCCTGTTTTCATCTTCATTTTGATTTAAAAACGTAGTAACTCCATTTATTGTATTTGTTTGCTGTTTTGTATACGTTCCTTCATAATCAGTATAACGCAATCCTAAATTCGTGAAAAAATTGAATTTATTAGCTTTATAATTAATATTTCCAAGAGCTCTAAAATCATCAGGAATTCCAGAAACTAAGCGAACTTGACCATTCAGTCCCTGTTTTCTGTTTTTCTTTAAAATAATATTTATAATTCCAGATGAACCTGATGAATCATATTTTGCTGACGGATTTGTAATTACTTCTACACTTTCTATAATATCTGCAGATAATTGTTCTAACGCTTGTGATTGTGTTAATGCAGACCTACGCCCATTAATCATAATTTGAACATTAGGATTTCCTCTTAAACTTACAACTCCCGTTGGACTAACATTAACAGAAGGTACATTTTCTAAAATATCAGTAGCAGTTCCGTTTTGAGAGCTCAAATCCTTACCAACTCTAAATACTTTTTTACCTAACTTTAAAGAAACCTCAGTAGTGGCTCCTTGTACAACAATTTCTTCTAATTTAGATACATTTTCTTTTAATTCAATCAATTTTAAATCTATCTTTCGTTTAGATTTAGTAATAGTTATATTTGTTGAAAAAGGTAAAAAACCAATATACTGAACTTCTATACTATAAGTTCCTATTGCTATTTTATTAAAAGTAAATTTACCATTTTCATCGGTAACAGTTCCTTCAATAAATTTTTGATTATTATCTTTTAAAATTACAGATGCAAATGGAAGTGTTTCATTAATTGTATTAATAATTTTTCCTTGTATCATTCCATTTTTTTGTATGGTTTGAGAAAAACCTGAGATACTTAAAAATAAACACCCCAGAAAAATAATTAAAGATTTCATATTATATATTTTAATTTAAAACAAATCTCTATCATTAATTCACTCAACATGTTGTTTTTTATGTGAACTACTCTATAGCTTTATAAACGACTCTAAGGTTTCTTAATTTTAGTTTAATTTTGTATAAATTGATTTTATCTAATGAAAATATCACACGTTAACACACTCTTTTTATTTTTAATTAGTATTCTTTTTATTTCTTGCTCTGAAAAAGAATATTTTGATAATGGTGAGATACCTGACTCTTTTAAACGTGGGGAAACAGTGTATCGTTTAGGTGATGACCTTTCTTGGGGTAAAACTTCTTTAAATGATTCATTATGGTCTAAAAAAAATGAAATAAAAGAAGATAAAATATTTTGGTCTAGAACGAATGTTGAAATACTTAAAGCTCCTAAAGATTTAAATCAATATGGAATACTTTTAAATCAACATGGTGAATTTGAAGTTTTTTGGGACGGAATATTGATTGGTAAGAATGGAGACCCAAACAACTCTTTAAACTCAGATAAAACAGGAAAAATGATTTCTACATTTATGATTCCAAGAAAACTTTCAGCCAAAGGAAATCATAAGTTAGTAATTAGAAATAGTATTCATTATTACCTTGATTATAGTGAGCATTTATACTTTTATATTTCAGATTATGATAAAATAATACAGAGAGAAATAAAAACGACCGTATTTATTCACATTTTTGCAGGTGTTTTTTTAATGGCTGCCTTATATTTTTTTTTACAGTTTATTAATAATCTAAAAAGTTATACTGCTTTAATTTTAAGTATTAATTGTTTACTTTTTTTTCTATTAATTATTTTTGAATATATGAGATCATATATTGATATTCATTACAGCTACCATCATACTAGATTAGAAATAATTGGTATTATTACTTTTTTAATATCACTTTTAACTCCAGTTTATTTTTCGCTTCAATTTAAATTCTCTGAAAAGAATAAAATTTTATCATTATATGCCCTAATATTACTTTACATATTTATAAGAGAACATGAAAATCATGATTTTACAGCTTATAATATGATTATTTTTATGTGGTACATTTCTTTATTTATTGTTATTTATGGGGTTTTAAAAAAAATGAACGGTGCTAAAATTGTATTAATTTCAATGCTTACTAGTGTTTATTTTCATTATGCTACAAACTATGATAGTAGTATCCATTTTGGCTTTAGTGTTATCTTATTAGGTATGTTTTATATTCTTTCATTACGAACAAAAGAACAACGATTAGCTTATGAGAATTCTTTAGTGCAATCAACTCGATTAAAATTAGAGTTATTAAAAAAAAGTATACAACCTCATTTTTTAATGAACACATTAACTTCATTAATTGATTGGATAGAAGAAGCTCCTGATAAGGGTGTATTATTTATTGAGGCTTTGGCTGATGAATTTGATGTTTTAAATCAAGTTGAAAATGAAACTTTAATTCCGATTTCGCAAGAAATAAAATTATGTAAAAGTCATATAAACATTATGAAGTTTAGAAAAGAGATAAATTATATTTGGGAAGATGAAGGTGTTAATAAAAATATAGCGCAATTAATTCCGCCTGCAGTAATTCACACTTTATTAGAAAATAGTATTACCCATTGCTTACCTTCAAACAAAAGTGAAATGCGTTTTAAATTACTTGTTCTTACAACTAAAAATACGCAAGAATATAAATTTTTAACTTTTGGTAAAGTTAGAAATGAACAAAAAAGCACAGCAGACGGAACAGGTTTTAAATACATAAAAGCGCGTTTAACAGAAAGTTATAAAGATAATTGGACTTTTACTTCTAGCGCTACAACTGAAGGTTGGAAAAACACAATTAAAATTCAAAAATGAATATATTAATTATAGAAGACGAAATTAGAATTGCGAAGCGTGTAAAAAGAATGACCAAAGAGTTTTTCTTAAACACCTTACAGAACATCTATTCTGTTCAGTCTTTGGTTGAAGGATTAGATTTTATTAAAAATAATAAATTAGATTTAGTACTATTAGATTTAAACTTAAATGGTGAAAATGGATTTGATATATTAAAAGAAACTGTATCTAGTTCTTTTCATACTATTATTATTTCTGCGAATAAAGAGGAAGCCTTAAAAGCTTTTGAATTTGGTGTATTAGATTTTGTCCCGAAACCTTTTAACCAAAAACGCATAAATCTTGCTTTTAATAGAATCGTAAAAAAGGAAGAAGTAAGTACCGAAAATCTACAATTTTTAGCCGTTAAAAAACGTAGTGTAACAAATTTAGTAAATATAAATGAAGTAAATTATATTAAAGGAGCTGGAGTATATACAGAGATATATCTTACAAATGGAGGAAAAGAACTACATGATAAATCGTTAGAAAAACTTTCTCAATTATTACCACAGTCTTTTCAACGCATTCACAAATCCTATTTAGTTAAAATTACTGAGATAAAAGAAATTATTGTGCAAACAGGCAGTAAATACTCTATAGAATTAAAAAATGGAGAAATATTACCTGTTGGCAGAACAAAATATAAGGAATTAAAAAATTTATTTGTTTAACCTGTCTTTAACGTATTCTACTTTAGTTTTTCCGTGACTTATAGGGGTACCATCTTCGCCTAAACTAACCATAACTATTTTATCGATTTCAATAATTGTTTTATGGGTAAGTTTGTTACGTACTTCACAATTTAAGGTTATTGAACTTGATCCAAATTTTACAACTTCAATTCCTATTTCAATAATATCACCTTGTCTTGCTGAACTAACAAAATCTATTTCTGACATAAACTTCGTAACAGTTCGAGGTATTTCTAATTGAATAATTGCATAAATCCCTAATTCTTCATCAATCCATTGTAATAAACGTCCTCCAAATAAAGTTCCATTTGGGTTTAAGTCTTCTGGTTTTACCCATTTTCTTGTGTTAAATTTCATATTGTTTTGTTTGCTACAAATTTCTGAAACTAATTCTCTATAAACTACGAAAGGCTATTCGTTTTTTAAATTTTACCATAGTATTTTCTGATAAACCATTCAGTTGATAATAATGCTACAGCTAATAATAAAATCCATTTCCAATCTATTAAATTCTGCTTTTTGGTAACTGATTTTTGAATAGTATAGTATGAGGTATCTGATGATAGCATACTTAACAAATCATCAACTTTATCAGAATAGGTTAGTTTACCATCAGTTTTTAAAGCTAAAGAATTCATTTTTTTTGAATTTGCATTGGTAAATTGTTCTTCTATTTGATAATCGGTAATTTTAAATTTTCCGTAGCTATTTATTTTTTGATTAACTACTGATACTTTATAAGAATAATCACCTGACAATAGTCCTTCAACTGACACTTGATAGGAATTATTAACTAATGAAAAAGGAAGCCTTTTTTTCTCTTTGGTTTTACTATTTGTAATCAATAATTCTAATGAAGCTCTATTATCAAACTTATAATTTTTATCTACATAAAATGCCGAAATTGTTATTGATTCGTTAGCAGGATATAAACGTTTACTTTTTACATCTAATCTTTTTCTTTTTTTAGTAGATGCTAAATATTGTACAAGGTTTCCTATAAAAGCATCAAAAACATCAAATGATTGTTCTTTTAAAAAACTTGCTGCTCTCCATTTCCAAATTCCTTCTCCAAATAAAACAGCATACTTATTTGTATTGCTTTCAATAGTTGCTAATAAGGGTTCTGTTGTTTTAATACTTGCATATTTCTGATGTAATAATATTTGTGAATCTGCATTAATTTTAACTTCTCCAAACCAATCTTGTAATGGCGGAAATTCATTAAAACCGATATCTTTTTGTAAAAATGTCGAAAAACTTGTATTATATATGGCACTATAATCTTCTGATTGCCTTATTACTTGCTTTTTAAACCCAATTTGTTGCTTATTTAAAAAATTCCAATCTGTTTTAGTTCCAGATATTACTAAATAATTAGAATTTATTTTTTCAAACACTTTTTTAAAATAAAAATTTGGTTGATATAAAACAAAAAACTGATAATCAGAAAATTTAATACTTTTATCTTTTATTAAAGCAATATCAACAGTTCGTTGTTTATTACTTTCTATTGCCTTTTTTATAGCTCCTAAATCTGGATGTAAGATTGAACTTAAAACCAATACTTTTGTTTGTTCATCTATTACTTCTACTGAAAAATTTTGATAGTTATTTTTCGTATTCTTTTCGTTCTTTATTTTACTTATAGATGTTGTATAATAATGAATACCTTTTTTATTTGATATTAAATTTGTAGTAACTGTTTGTGTAGGATTATCAGGTGAAAATTGAAGCTTTTTAGAAAAAACTTTTTTTCCTTTATTCATAATAGAATAAACTGCAGTTATAGCTTCTTTTCCTTCATAATATAAGAAAGCTTCTACAGGGAATTTATTTTTTATATAGCTGTATTTATTAACATTTAACTGTGAAATTTGGAGATCTTGATATACAGTGGTATCGCCTACAACAATTGGAAATATTTTATTTTTTGAGTTTATATATTCATAATCATCTCCGGTTGTCTGATTTCCATCACTAATTAAAATCGTCGCATTATTATTATTTTTATGCAACTCATTTATTGATTGTATAGCTTTTGTAACATCAGTTTGTGTTTCTTTAAATGATAAACTATCTAAAACAGTAACATCATTACCGAAAGAAAAAAATTGAACTTCAAACTTATCTTTAATTTCTTTACTCTCTTTTACTTGTTCTATAATACTTAGTACCTTTTTTTCTTCTTTAAAATGGTTTATAGAAAGTGAATTATCTACCAATACAGATAAAATAGGTTTACTATTCTCTGTTTCAATAATTTTTATTTTCGGGTTTATAAATAATAAAGCAAGTAAAAACAAACTTAAAGCTTTTAACCAAAAAAGCAATATGTGTATTTTAGGGTTGTTTTTTATTTTATAGAAATATTGAAAAAAAGCAATAGCTACGCTTAACAAAACAGCTAAAACAATATAAATAAGAGTTATAGATTCCACCAATAATATTTTAATCTGTGAAGATAAAAAAAGCTTTCAAATAAAAATAGGTTGATGAATGTATTTATTCGTTTGTTAATTTGGGTTTTGCTTCATAAATTTTAAAAAACATGATAGATGCAATATTTCTTGCTCTTTCTCTAGCATCATTCGCCTTTGCTCCATAAAAAAGTGATTCTATAGTTTCAAACCATAGTTGCAACCATCTTCCAAAATGTTCTTGAGAAATACTATGGTTAAAGTTTCTATCTAAATCTTTATGGGCTTTCATTGGATTTCCTTTAAATTTTCTAACAAAAAAAAGATTCGTTTCCCAAAAATCTGTAAGCTTCTGTAAGTGGCTTTCCCATTTTTCTTCAGGAATTGCTTTTAAAAAAATAGGTCCTATAAAATCATCTTTCTTAAGTTTATTATAAAAAGTTGATACCAATAAATAAACATCATCTCTATTTTCAATTTCTTTTCTCCCCATTTAAAAACTTATATTAATACACTGCAAAAATATCTTTTTACACACTACTAATTTATGACTTAAATCATAAATGATATAAAATAATTGCAGCTTTAATTTAACAGGCTTAAAAAAAGGAATACTTAAATTCTTAAAACGAAAAGTTTACCCTTAAAATTTCCTATTATTAATAACTTATAAAAGCATAGGATTTTCTATTTTTGCCAAATACAACACAACAACAAAACATGAACTTAACAGAATTAAACGCCATCTCTCCTATTGATGGTAGATACCGTAATAAAATAGCAAATTTAGCAAACTATTTTTCTGAAGAAGCATTAATAAAATATAGAGTAAAAGTAGAAATTGAGTACTTTATTGCTTTATGTGAGATTCCTTTACCTCAATTAGCTGATTTTAACAAAGAATTATATGCTGATTTACGTAAAATATATGAAGAATTTTCTTCTGAAAATGCTCAAAAAATAAAAGATATTGAAGCGGTTACAAATCATGATGTAAAAGCAGTTGAATATTTTATTAAAGAAGAGTTTGATAAGCTAAACTTGAATAAGTATAAGGAGTTTATCCACTTCGGATTAACCTCTCAAGATATTAATAATACTGCTATTCCATTATCTATTAAAGATGCAATGGACGAAGTATACTACCCTGCTTTAGACGCTTTAGTTTCTAAATTAGCTGATTTAGCTGAAGAATGGGATGATATACCAATGTTAGCACGTACACATGGGCAACCAGCCTCTCCTACTCGTTTAGGAAAAGAGTTTTTTGTTTTTGTAGAGCGTATTAACAATCAAGCAATACATATACAACATACACCACACGCTGCTAAATTTGGTGGTGCAACAGGTAATTTTAATGCTCATAAAGTTGCATACCCAGATACTGACTGGAAAAATTTCGGAACTCATTTTGTTGAAAACATTTTAGGTTTACATCACTCTTTTCCAACTACTCAAATAGAACACTACGATCATATGGCTGCTTTATATGATGGTTTAAAGCGTGTAAATAATATTTTAATTGATTTAGATCGTGATGTTTGGACATACGTTTCTAACGATTATTTTAAGCAAAAAATTAAAGCTGGTGAAGTAGGTTCTTCTGCAATGCCACATAAAGTAAATCCGATTGATTTTGAAAACTCAGAAGGAAACTTAGGTTTAGCAAATGCTATTTTTGAGCATTTATCAGCAAAATTACCAATTTCAAGATTACAGCGCGATTTAACTGATAGTACTGTTTTACGTAATGTAGGTGTTCCTTTTGGTCATACTTTAATTGCTTTTTCATCTACTTTAAAAGGGTTGAATAAGTTATTATTAAATGAAGCTAAGTTTGCTGAAGATTTAGAAAACAATTGGGCGGTAGTAGCTGAAGCTATTCAAACAATATTACGTCGCGAAGCGTATCCTAATCCTTATGAGGCTCTAAAAGGATTAACGCGTACTAATGAAAAAATAAACCAAAAATCGATTGCTAATTTTATTGATACTTTAGAAGTTTCTTCTGAAATTAAAAATGAATTGAAAGCAATAACACCAGCTAACTATACAGGAATTTAATGAGATATTTACTTACTTTTTTAGTACTTTCTATGGTGTTTTCATGTACTCCAGAGAAAAAAGGTGACCCGAAACGTTTTATGTACGGTACTTTTGAGATTCCTGCAGGTAATGGATATGGTAAAACTACAATTATAAGAAAAGACAGTTTACAAATAGAAACCTATACTAAAAAAGTAAGTATTTCTACTGATAGTTTAGTTTCTGAGAAAGAAATAAAACATACAGATACGCTGTTTATAAAGTGGAAAAATAACTTTGCTTATTCACTGCGAATGAAAAGCCCAAAAACAGACTTAGATAAAGACCCGATATTCGTTCAAATTACAAAGGTTACTGATAGTTCTTTTAGTTTTACTGCAAGAATCGGTTATTCTAACTTTACTAATCCGGGAACCGTTTATAAAGTAAAATAACTACTTAATAAGATATATTGAAGCTTAAATATATCTTATTTTTTATATTTCTTTATTAAATAAGACCTATTAATAATCATTAATAGGTCTTATTTTTTATACATTTGCATCTTTATAGATGTATAATTTCAAAAAACATATAGCCCTTATATTTATACTTACGTTGTTAACACCAACTATAGTAAGAGCTTCTCATGATTTTTTTGAAGATCA
Organism: Tenacibaculum ovolyticum DSM 18103; assembly: GCF_000430545.1. Classification (GTDB taxonomy): domain Bacteria; phylum Bacteroidota; class Bacteroidia; order Flavobacteriales; family Flavobacteriaceae; genus Polaribacter; species Polaribacter ovolyticus. The sequence continues at coordinate 35,543 of NZ_KE387163.1, read as the reverse complement.
TGAACACATTACTTGTACTTCTAAAACTGATCATCATCTACATGAATTAGAAAATGATTGTGGTGATTTACATTTACAATTAAAACTTTTTAATTGCTATTTTGGTAATGATTACGATTTAATACAGAATGTTAATTATGTAAATAAATCTGTAGAAAAACCACAGCAATTAAACTCTCTATTTTTTTCACGCAAGTTTTCTCGAGGTCCACCTTGTATATAATTAAATTTTATTATTTAATTATATAATTATAAACTCAAATGAAATCAAAAAATATTGTTTTTACTTGTGTACTCTTGTTGTTATCATCAATTGTTGCTAGTCAAAACTGTAAGAATACATTTTCTGGTTTAATTGAGGATTTTCATGATAAATCTCCAATAGTTGGTGCTACTGTTTTTATTAAAAATCAAAACAAATACACAACTACTAATTTTGAAGGAAAATTTTCGTTACCAAATCTGTGTTCAGGTAAAATTATAGTCGAAATTTCTCACGTTGCTTGTGAACCTCAAATTCTTGAATTAAACATTAGTAAAGATGTTTATAAGATTATTGATTTAGAGCACCACGAAGAAGAACTAAACGAAGTTAATGTTAAAGGAGCTATAGGTTTAAAAACTAAAACAGCTCAAGAAACTTTAATTAAAACTAAAACATTAGATAAGTTTAGTGGAGCTTCTTTAGGTGATGCTTTAAAAAATATATCAGGAGTTTCATCTATCAATACTGGTAACAGTATTGTTAAACCTGTAATCAACGGTTTACATGGTAGTAGGGTTCTTGTTTCTTTTAATAATGTAAGGCTTCAAGACCAAGAATGGGGAATTGAACATGCACCAAATGTTGATGTTAACGCTGCTAAAACAATTTCAGTTATTAAAGGCGCAAATGCATTGCAATATGGTGGAGATGCTATTGGAGGTGTTGTTATTATAAATCCTATTAAAAGTAGCATAGATAAAGATACTTTATATGGAAAAAGTATTGTTTCTCAGCAAACCAATGGTCGTTTATTCTCTGTAACTACAAACTTAAATAGAAGTTATAAAAGTGGTTGGTTTATTAATGGTCAAGCATCATACAAAAGAGCTGGAGATTTTGAGGCTGCAAATTACAGTTTAACTAATACAGGAGTTAATTCAAAAGCCTTTACCTTTAATATAGGTAAAAAACAATTTGAAAATGGTTTTGAACTTTTTTATAGTTACTTAACTAATGAAACAGGAATTTTAAGAGCATCGCATTTTGGTAATATTGCCGATTTAGTTGCTGCAATTAAAAGCCCTAGACCGTTAATTATTGATGATTTTAGCTATACTATTAATAACCCAAAACAAGATGTAACACATCATTTATTAAAAGCTTCTTATTACAAGCGGTTTAAAGGGTTTGGTAAGTTATCATTACAATATGATTTTCAGATAAATAATAGATTAGAATTTGATAGAAGAATTGGTGATAAAAAAAATTTACAAGCGGTTGATTTAGATTTAACAACGCATAATTTTAAAGCCGATTTTAAATTAGATTCTGATCCTAACCATGTTTATAAGTTTGGAATTAGTGGATTATATCAAAATAATTTTCCAGATCCAATTACTAAAGTCAGAAGATTAATACCAGATTATAAAAAATTTAGTTTTGGGTCTTACGCCATTGCAAATTTTAAATTTGATGATGTGATTTTAACGGCTGGAGTACGATATGATTTAGAACATATTGATGCAAAAAAGTTTTATTTACAAAGTAGATGGAATTCTTTAAATTATCAAGATGATTTTAATGATATTGTTATAGATCCTAATGCATCTGGATCTCAAATTTTAACAAACCCTAAGTTTACATATCATAATATTTCCACTTCTTTAGGTGCAACTTATAATTTTGATAGCAACAATCTATTTATCGTTAATTATGGTTTAGCTAATAGAGCCCCTAATCCTTCTGAATTGTTTAGTGATGGTTTACATCATTCAGCTGCCAGAATAGAATTAGGTGATTTACGTATGCAAACAGAAGTTTCTAATCGAATTTCTGCTTCGTATAAGTATGCTAACGCTAAAGTAAATTTAACAATTGAAGGTTTTTACAATCACATTAAAAACTTTATTTATATAGAACCAACTGGTGAAGAAACAACAAATAGAGGTGCTTTTCCTGCTTGGACCTATAAACAAGTTAACGCTCAATTATTAGGTATTGATACGAATATAAAGTATCAAATAAATGATAATTTTGCTTTAACAAACAAAAGTTCTCTTTTAAAAGGTAGAGATTTATCAAGTAATAGACACTTGATTGACATACCTCCTTTTAAAACAGTAACGTCTCTAGTTTTCAAAAAAGAAAACTGGAAAAACTTTTATACTTCGCTAGAAAGCGAATATAATGCTAAACAAAACAGCTATCCAAATAATAATTTTGAAGCTTATTTACCGCTTTCAAATAGTTTTGAAGTTGTTGACATTAGCACTCCTCCGTCAGCATATCATCTTTTAAATTTTTCTACTGGTTTTGATTTTAATATGTCTCAAACAAAATTTAATTTAAATTTTTCAATAGACAATGTATTAAATAAAAATTATAGAAATTACTTAAATAGGTTACGATATTTTGCTGATGATTTGGGGAGAAATTTTAAAATTCAAATAAAAATTAATTATTAAAAAACAACAAAATGAAAAATATTAAATTATTAGCAGCTTTATTTATTTTAACATTAGCAATTACTTCATGTTCTGATGACACTCCAGTACCAGTACATGAAGAAGAAGTTATTACAACAATGACTATTGAATTAACACCTAACGGAGGTGGTGATAAAGTAACTATACAAAGTAAAGATGCTGACGGTGAAGGACCAACTGCACCTGTTGTTACAGGAGGTACATTAGTCGCAAACAAAACCTATAGTGGAGTTATTAAATTATTGAATGAGATAGAAACTCCTTCTGAAGATATTACTTTAGAAGTTGCTGAAGAGGCTGATGAACATCAATTTTTTTATAGCGCAAACGGTGTATCAGGTACATTTGCTTACGCTGGTAATAATGATGCAAACGGAAACCCTGTAGGTATTAATTTTACTGTAACTACTGGTGATGCTGGTACTGGTAATTATGTTGTAACTTTAAGACACGAGCCTTCTAAAAGCGCTACTGGTGTAAAAGAAGGAGATATTACTAATGCTGGTGGAGAAACTGATATACAAGTTACTTTCCCTATAACAGTACAATAATCATTATATTTTGTGACGTCCTGAAATAGCGTTACATGATTAATAATTTAAAGGTAGTGATTTTATATCGCTACCTTTCTTGTTTTTATAGGTTTTTCTTTTTAATTTATTTTGAGTATGCATTTGGTTAGGTGTTAACATATGATTAGATAAATGTGGTCTAATTTGATTATAAATTTTAATTGCATTTTTGACCAAATCAGTTTTAATTTTTAAAACCGTATCATATTTATCAATATCAAATTCTTGTTTTAGTATTCCATTAACCCTTTCTGCTATTGCATTTTCATAAGGATCATATTGTTCTGTCATACTTGGTAATATATTATTATCTATCAAAAGCTTTTGATAATCATTAGCACAATATTGTAATCCTCTATCAGAATGATGAATTAACGGTTCTTGTTTGTGTTTTCTAGTTTTTAGTGCCATTTCTAAAGCACCTAAAGAGCCCGATACATTTAAGCTATTAGAAACATTATAGCCTACAATTTTTTTAGAATACGCGTCAGTTATTAAAGCTAAATAACTTGGATTCTTTCGATTTCCTATATAAGTGATATCATTTACCCAAACCTCTTCTGGCCTACTAATTTCTAGGGTTTTAATTTGATTTTTATGCTTTCTAAATCGATGATGAGAATCCGTAGTTATATGATAACTTCTTTTAGGTTTTATCAACATCTGATTGGTTTTTAAGATTCTAAATAATTTATCGCGTCCTATTTTTAGATCCTTTAGTTGATTCTCTAATAAATAATAGAGTTTACGAGTTCCTATTTTAGGCATTTTAATACGAACTTCATTTACTAAACATAGCACCTGTCGCGCTAAAGCTCTTTTGTGTTTTAATCTTTTTACAGATCGATAGTATACCTGTCTATTTACCCCGAGTAATTCACAGAAAGAAACTAATGTTTCTTTGCGTTCTGCTTTGTAGAAATCGATAACTCGGGTGTGTAATTTTTTCTGATATCAATACTATATTCTTTTTCCGCTAAATCAACTAGCATATCAAAAATGATAACTTTTTTATCAGCTCGTTCAGCTAAATGCTCTGCTCGGTTCTTTTGTTTCTCAAGCAATTTAATTTTTGCTTCAAGTTCCAATATTTTTTGTTCAGGTGTTTTTGACATAACAGTAATAGATTCATGTTCCCAATCAAAGTTACCATATTTTTTTAACCAATTAAGAATCGTTGAACCCGCTTGAATACCGTATTTAACTTTTGCTTGACTCTTTGTAAGAAATCCTTGTTCTATTTCTGAAACTAATTGAAGTTTAAAAAAAATCGAATAATCTTTTTGTGTACGCTTTACATACCCCGAATTTACTGAGTTTTTCATTATACTAAGTTTTTAGTGTAACGCTATTTCAGGACGAGACATTTTATAATAAATAAAAAACTTCCCAAATTGGGGAGTTTTTTTGTGTAATAAAGTTTTATACCATTTCTAATTTAACTTGAGTTCGATATAAAAAATCTACGTTTATAAATTGTTATTTCAAGTTACTTCCTTCAAAAATTATATAATTTAATAGAGGTCAATAGATAATTACCTATATTTTAATTGGAAGACCATGGATAATGTCTGGTTGAGCGCAGTCGAAATCTGTTTTTTTGAGGCTAATAGTTCTCGACTGAGTTCGAACTGACAACAAGGATACACCACTCTGTTTAAAACCAGTTGCTTAATGATATGCATTTAACTACTGACCTCTATAATTTAAAAAACGAAAAATGCTATTCTCGTTACTAAATTCTTTCAGAATTTCATTCAAACTGACATCTTTTTCTTATACTGAACTCAGGTTAGTTAAAAATAGTGTTTAAATTATAAGACTACTTCTGCAAACTTTCTTTATGATATATTTTGGCAAATATAATTTCAATATAAATAGCTACTTCAATATTTGTTTTTCCTTCTTCTAACATTTTAAAAATTGCTCCTAAATGTTTTTGTTTAAAATTATATATAATTCCGTTGGCTTCTTTTATGTTTACAGCTTCTATACCTTTTAATTTATCTAATGTAAACTTGTTTGCGAAATAAGCTTCTTTTCTTTTTTGTAAAAACCTTTTCATTCTTACATCTTCTTTTTTTGTTGAATTATTATAAACAGTAAGCGCCTTAGTATATTTTTGTTTTATAATATGTTCTATTTTTGAAGCATCTCTATATAATTTTTTTAACCCTTTAAATACTAAACTGTAATACCTATCTAAAAACTCTTGATTTTTATGAATTACATCTAAATAAGCTATTGCTTTACTTTTGTATTTAGTTTTAGACTTTAATTCAGCATCAAGCATTTCTTGTTTTGCTTTTTCTAAATTATCTTTAATCGTTTTAATCTCTTTAATTTCTTCGAATTTTTGCTGTTTGGCTATAGCTATAATTTCAGATGTAATTTCACTTAATCCTCCTTTAAACTCATAGGCTCTATATCTAAAACTGAATTGATTGTTTTTGGTTTTGCGAATTTTCTTTTTTGCAGATAAATCAAATGCATAATTATAACCTAACGTTACTGTTAAATCTTGCGTATTTTTAAGCGCATTCATTCTAAACAATTGTATTGCATTTATATTAAAGTTATGTTTTTCTTTATAAATATAATTTGCATTTGCACACAAGTTCGCTGCACTCGTTTTGTTTATTTTACTATTGTTTTGATTATATGAGCTACTAAAAGTAGCATTTAATTTATCTTTTAAGAACTTTTTATTGATTGCTAACGTTGGCCCCCATGTATACGCATTTTCTTTTCCTATTGTATTATACGTCGTATTTAACGCCGAAGTAATATTCATCTTCTTTTTAGGTAACCCTAATGTATATGAGGTATTAAAATTATGAAATGTTGATCCGTTCCCTAATCGTACAATACCATTTTCTGCATTTGCAACTACTGCCAATGAATAATTAGCATTTAAATTCTGTCGCTTATTTTTACTATTTTCAAGTATGTAACTAAAACCAACATTAGCATTTTGCGATAATTGTTTGTAATTAAAACGCTCTTGTTCATTATCTAATAAATTATCATCGTTTATTACATCAAATTGGTCTAATTTATTATTCGTAAATGTTGAAAAATTAGAGTAACTTCCTGTAATGTTTATTTTTTTATTTAATGCATAGCTTGCATTTATACTACCTACTGTTCTGTTCGTATTTGTTTCTTTTTGATTTGCTAAATCATCTCTTTGATATCCTATATTAAACGATATATTTACTTTATTATTAAATACAGAGGTATTTCCGTTTAGCGTAATATTTTCAAAATCATTATTAAAAAAATAAGCTCCTAGTGTTTGATACCCTGGATCTATTCGTTCATAACCAACACCAAATCTAAATTTATCAAAACTGTATTCAATTGCTGTTTTAAATGCTTTATAATGTTCTGTTGATGCTCTATTATCAAAAAGCATTCCTGAAATCCCACTACCGTTATTTACTTTTTGTGCTCTTAAATCTTGTGTAATAGCGGTTGAAGCATATTCTCCTTTAAACCTTAATCCTTCCATAAGAAGTACCGAACCAGACATACTTAATACTAAGTTTTCTTTAGGCAATACTTTTTTTTCTTCAGGAATTACGCTAAGTGAGTTTATTTTATCTTTTGCATAAAACCCTATAAATTCTATAGTATATTTTTCCTTTTTAAAACCTACTTTAGCTCCGTATCCCATACGTTTAAAAGCAGGTTGCGTTCTAGCATCATCACTATCTTCTGTTGCTTTTAATAAACGACCATACATTGCTGAAAAAGTAAGAGCTCCTTTTGGTGTTAAATCTACTCCTCCACCTGTAAATTGATGCCCTGCTAATGTATATGGAGAAAAAGTCATACTTACATCACCTACATGCCCTTGTACCCATTTATATTTAGGGTGTAAGCTTAAACGATTAAAACTAAATGGTAACTGATAATCTAAATCGTCTCCTTGGTTAGAAAAACTATAACTAACGGGTATCGAAAATTCATATACATTAAAATTTAAGCTTCCTTGCAAAAAATAAGTAAAAGGTGCTCTAGCTACATTCTGATTTGATGAATAAAACACCGAATTTGCGGCTATATTACCACTTACTTTAAAAGGTTTACCTCTACCTATAGTTGCAAAATCTAATTGCTGACCAACAATACTCTGTGTACAAATTATTATAAACACTACTAATTTAAGTAGCTTTTTCTTCTTCATTTTAATCATTAAAAATGTACTTTTCTTTCTTTTTCTTTTTCTTTAACTTTATCTAGCAAAACAACCTTTTGAATCTTTTACTTTTACCCTGTAATTCCCTTTGGCTAAATTACCTATTTTTGTATTGTTTTTACTTATAAATGGAAACCATGTTTCATCATCTGCCTTAGTACCCGAATAATCAACCCAATTTGTACCGTTATAAAATTGTACAACCTCTTCTTTTGTTAATTGATATAAAAATGTTCTTTCTCCTTCCCCTTCTGCTTTAATATTTATATATCCATTACTTTTTTCAAAACATGTTTCATCTGAGGCATTGATAATAGAGAATTTTACTTTGTTTGCTTTAGCAATCTCAAAATCTGCTGGAATTAAACTAGACCAAGATGGATCGTCTTTACCAATACTTTCCTTTTTATTGTGTGTTTGAAATTTTATTGTATGATTACCTGAATTTAATGGTGCTAGCCATGTGTAACTAAATGTACCGTCTTTATTGTCAGTTAATTTATTACTCGTATATTCTTGATTAATTAACACATTATTTTCATCATAAAGTGTCATAACCAAAGTTTCTTCATCAGATGTGTATAAATCTCTTTTTAAATTTAACGTGAAACCTCCGTCTATAGAATAATTACATGTTGTTTTAACTGGTTTTATACTACTTAGTTCTGGAGGAGCTGCAAGTATATTAAAACTAAAAATATCTGAAAAAATTACTGGAAGTTTTAATGTTCCAGTATCATTCATTATCAACCTAGAATTATCTAATACTGCTTTTATTTTTAAAGTTTTATTTACCTGTATATTTTCATCTTTTAAAATTTTTCCTACAGTAGATTTCATAGGGAAATTATGTTTTATGCTTTCAGGAAAATCTTTAAACCCTTTATTATCATAATTATACTTCCATATAACTTCAGGAATTTTCACGATATTGTCTGCCGTAAATGTATTTTCCTTCGTTTTAAATAACAAATCATTTTTAGATCTTGCACCATCTAAAGGTTGTACATAATAAGGTAAGTAAATTCCTAAATAAGCAAAAGTATTTAATTCTGAAGGTATTTTTGTTATTTTCTTAACTGTACAAGAAAAATCTCTAATAATTGTTTCATGCCCTCCTGCAGAATATTCATATTTATTAAAATAAATTCGATTATCACTACTAATACAGTAACGAACTACATTACCAGAAGTTCTATGCATTTCATGTACTCTAGTACTTACAGAAGGTCTTACAACTTTATGAATACCTGTTGGTGTGTGAAAAACACCTCTAGGTGAAGTAGTTACACGTACGTAATAATTATAAAACCTTTGGCCAGTAACTTCTTTTGTACCATTACTAAACCAAATTGCATATTCTTGCCCAAAACCTAAAAAACTATAAAATAATAGTATTAGTAATAATATTTTTTTCATTTACTTAAACTTAACCTCTTTTTACTTTCTTATTTAATTCTCTTAAACTTCTTATTCCTTTTTTGCTATTAATTTCTGACTAACAACACTCTGTATACAAATTATTATAAGCATTACTAATTTAAGTAGCTTCTTATTTTTAATCATTAAAAATGTACTTTTCTTTCTTTTTTCTTTAACTTTATCTAGCAAAACAACCTTTTGAATCTTTTACTTTTACCCTGTAATTTCCTTTTGCTAAATCACCTATTTTTGTATTGTTTTTACTTATAAATGGAAACCATGTTTCATCATTTTCCTTAGTACCCGAGTAATCAACCCAATTTGCACCGTTATAAAACTGTACAACCTGTTCTTTTGTTAATTGATATAAAAATGTTCTTTCTCCTTCCCCTTCTGCTTTAATATTTATATATCCATTACTTTTTTCAAAACATGTTTCATCTGAGGTATTAATAATTGAAAATTTTACTTTTTCTGGTTTTACAATAGCAAATGAATTTGAAAATTCTAGACTGTCCCAAGATGCATCATTTTTATCGATACCTTCATTTTTATTATGTGTTTGAAATTTTACTTTATAATTACCCGCATCTAATAATTTTACCCATGTATAACCATAAATACCGCTTCCAGTATTTACTAAGCTAGATGTAAATTCTTGGTTAATTAATATTGCTTGATTATCTCCATCGTATAGTGTAACTACTAATGTTTCATTAGCATTTAAATCTCTTTTAAAATTTAAGGTAAAACCTCCGTCTATTGAATAATTACATGTTGTTTTATTAGTAGTCACAGTATCTAATTCTGGTGAACAACCGATTACTGAATAGCTTAAAATGTCGGAATATGCATTTACATTCGTTTCTCCTTTTATAGAAGTATACCTAACTCTTAATTGTACATTTTCTGCAACATTTAATCCTGTGAAATCTGATTTTGATATGTTAACAGAAGCTGGATTGTTCCCATACGGTAATAACTCTTCCCAATTAGTATTACTTGGTATTTTATACTCTAATGCATAGTTACAATTCGTAGATATTAATACGTTTTTAGGTTCGCATGCCTTTAACTCGTTATTGGTAGCACTATAACTATTTATAGCTTTGAAATCTTCTATTTTAATTAAATTAAATTTAGTTACACTACCTGTTATACAATTATTGCTATTAACAACCTGAGAAATAAAACTTGAATTACTGGAGCATTCATTAAAACTTTGTAGAGAACTCTCTACATAAGGTCCCATACATGATGTTAAAGTACCCGCTACAGAATAAGCACTCGTTTGAAGTTTGTCTATTTCTTTAGCTGTATTAAATATGTGAAAAACATCTACCGTTACATAATTACCATATGAAGTAGCATTATATATGCTATTTTTCACATTATCTTCTATATAGTACATCCTAACTTCCCATGCTGGTTGTATTGAACTCGTAGAAAAAGTAGCTTTATATTCTAACAAATATGTATGCTGCCCATAACTGACACAGGTAAAAAATAATAAGTATATATATATTAATTTATTTTTCATTATTCCTTTTTATAATTTTCTACTACTTTTCTTATGTTCTTTTATTGTTTCTTTTTATTCCCGATGGCGCGGATTTGCAATCTGTGCCTATTTCTTTATTAATCTATAAAAATCATACATACTTCTAAGTCATTATCTAAATCAGCATAATTGCTGAGCTGAACTAAAATAATAATCCCCTCGCTAGCGCAAGCGTCACGCTTGTGTCTATGTGCATTAATTCTTATCATAAATCTATCTCTAAAACGGTTTGATCATCTTGATAATTTCTTGCACTACTATATTTCCAATCTACTGGGTCTGTCACAAAACCACTCTCAACAGGATTATTATGTATATAGTTAATTTTTTGCTGTATTACCTTTTCGCTCCATAACTCAATTGGTTTATTATGTTGCTGCCAAAACTGACGTTTCTTAACATTACTCTTTTTACTACCCGCTCTTTCTAACATCCATAATATAAATTCCTTTCTACTTTCTTGTGGATTTTCATCTATTGTTTTTATTAATTTCCTTGCTGTAAATCCTTTAAAATCTCTAATTAAATCTGAAGGATTTTCATCTATTGCTCTAAAAATTAAATGAATATGACTCGGCATAAAACAATACGCAAATACTTCCATTCCTTTTTCTTTTCTGCAATAATCTATACTTTCTTCTAATACAGAAAAATAAACCTGCCTTGTAAAAATATCTAACCAATAAACTGTTGCAAAACTTATAAAGTATGCTGCTGATTCGTTATGAAATTTATACTTTCTACTCATTGTTTATTACTTCTTTTATTTTTCTTACTCATACTGTCACGAGCAGGATGCTCGCGCTAGCAGAGGGGGATTCATTTTTCACCGTATTCCTTTCAGTATTTTTACTACGTCCTCTACCTTGACCAACTGAGACCCCAAAAAAGTTGTAACGTCATGTTGTCTTTGTAACATAATTGGTGTCACTTTTTTATATAAATTAACCTCTGTAAACTTTTGCATCTTCCTTAAATCCATATATGGTTTAAATCCAAAATTTAACTTAGAAAATTGACTTAAACTGCCTAACAACCTACAAACCAACATTATATCATATCCAGAATACCCTGCAAATAAAATAAAAACCCAATTTCCTTGTAAAAACATTTCATCTTTTTCATTATCAATATCATTTAATACAAATACATTTTTTGGTATATCCTTTATTTGCATAAGGTAACTTACATTTACCGAATCATATGTCAAATGAATTTTACTATTTTCCATTTTATAATCCCTTTAAAATTTTAATAGCGTTCCGTAAACTAACTATTTATCTATTTTTTCTAACTCTTTTTTAAGGTATTATCTCTTACCCCTTCTGGTTATTAATAACATTGTCTTTTAAACCTTCTAAAAGACGATTTCCTATCTTCAAAAAAATCATCAATAGTGAGAATCAATTCTAAACGCTTATAATAATTTTCCAAATTATCATCATCTACAGAGTTCGTTAATATTCACTTATGAGCGTAAATAAACCTTATTAAATATTATTATACCTCAAAATTATTAATTTTTGAATAATATTATTTAGTCATAGTCTCATAAAATTCCCATCACAATACTCATATAGTCAAAAGCAATATATTCTCACTAGTGAGGGCTCAAAACAACTCTTTAAAAGAACGATTAACTTATTTTTTTTTTAAAGAATGTAACTTTAAAACATCTCTCCAATTTTCAAGAATTTGAATAAATTCACGTATATCTAATTTGACTCTTGGAACTTTAGGGTATTGATATTCATCCTCTATATAAATTACCCTATCATTTACAAAAACATCTATTCCATTATCATAACCAAGAACAGTAAAACAACTTCCTAAAACATCATCTTCCCAATAACCATTAAATTTATTTTCTATTAAATTTTCTAAATTTGAAGATTCTTTACATATCATCTTAAATTCATCTATGACTTCTTCTAGATATGAATAAATACAAAGTGTATTAAGTAAATCCTGAAGAGGCTTTAGTTTTAACCCTACAATCTCGATTATAGGCTTATTATGTTCATTCCATATGATATAATTAAAATCCATAAAATTAAAATATAGGAAAAAATGTTGTTACATCTCCATTAGAATTAATAAACCAACCTATTTCAACCCCACTATCAGATGTTGCCCTAAAAGCATTAGACTTATTATTCCAATTACTCTTTGTCGGATTTGCAAGTGCTGATGAAACTTCATCAATTATTTTATCCTTACTCCAACCTTTAGGAAAAAGTGTATGACCTCCTGTAGGGTCTATCTTTTTACTTAACCAGCGCTCTCCTGTTACATTTCCTTGAGCATCCTTTAAAATTTTCTTCTTTTCTATTCCGATACTTCCATCTATTTTACTAACACCCTTACTGTTTTTTGGTAACTTACCTAAATCAGTACTACCATCACCTAACCTAAAATTATTACCATCAAATGATTCATTAAAATGCCCACCTTTAACACTATTCTTTTTATTAATTTCTCCATCAAATACGTGATTTCTTAACTTACTGTTTTTATTGCTTTTAAGAACAATAGCCCACTCTTCAGCAGTTTTCCCCCCCACGTTAGCCAATTTAATAATAGTAACTCTAGTATATTCCAGTCCTTCTTTAACAAAATTTTGAACATCGGATATATTACCGCCTACTTTATTGGCTATATCATTATAATTTAAATCAGAAACGACAGGGTGTTCTAACTCAATACTCCCCCCGTCTTTTATAATTCGTTTTACTTCAGACAAAATATCGTCTGATGCTGGAGCACTTTCGATAGTAATTCTATCAACAGTTTTATCTTTATATTTTGGTGTAAACTCCTGAATGTAACCATCCAATAAATTTTGTATTCGATTACCTGCATAATCAACATCTGCTGTAATTACCTTAACTGCATTAGGATATTTATTATGGCCTCCTAAATCTAAGTGTAGCGTTGTTCCCTCTAGAAGTTCTTTATTTATATTTTGTAAATCATCAATTACATTACCATAAACACTTTGAATTCTACTTAATAAAGCTACATTCTTTCTTGAAATATCAAATGATTTTAATTTTAGCCAAATTTTTAATAATTGAGCTTCATTCTCTTCTAGTTTTAATAAATCTTCTGGTTTAGCTTTTCTAAAATCATTTACAAAAGTGTTCTGTATATTTATTGAAAGTTTTTTAAGATTATTATATATTATTGGGTACTTGATTTGTAGCACATCTAAAAAACTATTTTCTAAAGCCAAATAAAATTGATTTTTTTGACTTATATCTTGAATAATATTTAAGCTACCTTTTTGATATACTCCTTTAACGTTTAAATAAGAGATATCATTAATACTCCCTACATTTTTAATATTTTTTACCATAATAGCAGCTGGTAACCACCTTATAGACCCCAAAGACATTTTAGAGGTATTATTCATACTTGTAATAACATTAGCTACCGCAACTGAATTACCGGATGAGTTTATTATCTTTAGGTAAGGAGAAAAATTAGTAATTGAAGTTTCAAGTCCTATTGATATACCAGGTGTCCTAAATTGCATATTTGCTAATCTTAACCTTGCTTTAATAATATTAGCATATAGAGAACTTGGTATACTTGCAGTTGTACTTAATTTAGGTGTATTTTTAATTGCTAAAAGAATTTCATCTAAAAGAGCTATCTCACTAATTATTTTCGCATTTCTTTCTGCTTTTGGAAATTTATTTATATACTTCTCTATATACTGAGGCTTTACAACTATTTTATTCCATTTTGCAGCTGTAGAAGTATTTTTAACAAAATTAATAAAACCTTTTCCTGCCGCAACAGTACCTACAACTGCTCTAGGAATATTAGCTACACTATATAAATTGTATATAGAATTCCATACATCTTTTATTTCAGGATCTATAACATCTGAACTTTCATTTACTATTTGAAAAACAAAATCAGTACCAAACACAGCTAAATCTAATGCTAACAATGGTGTTGTAGCACCTCCTGAAGCGACTATACTAGCTACTACTAAACCATCTGCAACAACCCTTAATACAATTTGATTTTGTTCACTCTCTATTGTAGTATCTAGCCAATGAAGAAAAATTGCAGGAACTGTTATTAATTCTCCTTTTTTAAGACGAATTGTTCCATTAAGTTTTATGTCTTCTTTTATTAACAAAACTACAGGTATAAATGGATTATATTTATGTAGAAAAATAGTTTCAAGGTTATTATGAGTAGCTAATGATTGAAAATTATTTCCATTTTGTTTCAAAAACTCTTTATCCACAGATAAATCTACACTTACATAATTAGCTACCTTATTCGCTTCTAATGCATAAGTTAAACTACCTGATGAAGAATCAAACATAGAAGCAACCTTATTTAATGCATTTGCTCTATAAAAAGGAATTAGTCTATAATCATTCAAATTACATGGAGTAGATGAATTTTTACAATTTTTAATATATTTTTCATATACTACTTCTCCTGCTTTCTTATTAGTTTCATTAATTAGATATTTATTTAAAAAGCTAATTAAAACACCTTTTTGTTCTTGATCAAGTTCTTGCCAAATTTTCCAAAACAATTCATAACTATCCTTTTCTAATTCTTTTATAAGAAGTTTTGGCTCATTTGAGTTTATTATAAGGTATAATAATATTTCTTCACTCCTATCAGCACCTCTATTGTACTGCGAAATATGTTTTAAAGCATAAACTCTATCATCAAAAGATATATTTTCCCAAAGACAAAATACATCATCATATTGCCTTAATAATTGATTACTTGAAATATTCTGAATTTTATCTAAAACTATTCCTGACTCCCAATGAGTAGTACCAAACCTAAGGCTGTAAGAGTTTACATTTGATTTAGATATTTGTTCAGGTACATAATTTTGTAAAAAATTATGTAACGCATACCTATCTGGTTTATTTGAAAAAGTACTTTTTATTTTATTAAATTTTTCAATATTTTTTCTTAATGTTACAAAACCATTTATATTTTTCTCTTTCCATTCTTTTACAACTGCATAATGAAATTTCTTAGCATTAACGTTTTCATCATAAAAGAAAAGTGGTATACTTGTTTGAAAACAACCTAAAAACTCTTTATTTTTTTGTAATTGAGTTGCATAAATAAAACCATAAGCTACTGATTTATAATCTTTTTCATCACAAAAACAAAACTCAGAAGACAAGAATTTTATTACATCTTCATCAAACTTAGGGTTAAAATCTGCTGGAACATAAATTATATCTTTACCCTCTATATTATTATATTCAGATAAAATAAAATCATACGCCTTTAATTCACCACTACTATCATAAGTCGATTTAACTTTAGTAAAATCAAAATCTTTAAAATAATTTTTAGATTGCATTACTTTAAAAATAACAGCATTGTCTTTAACACAAGGTAAACCTACTATTGCATTTACATTTCCTGCTTTTGATAACAGATCAATATACTTTGCATTATTATCACATTGCCCTTTCTTAAAATAACCTCCAAAAAACGTTTTGTTACAAGAAGCACAGAATGTATAATCAACTTTATCAATTGTGAAACCTTTTAATGCACCAAAAGGCTCAATTTTAAATTTATCTTTACAATTTTTAAGGTTTAAATCATCTCCAGTACTAAAAGTTACTGAAGAAGTTTTTGCAGGTAACGATATAGGCTTACCTGACATTGAAATAAAAGTAAAAGAATCATCTTCATTATTAAATGGTTTTAATAATTCCATATTAACAACTGTAGCACTTTCCCCATCCTCATCACCTTGAAAAATATACAATTGAATACCTGGTGCGTGGAGTTTTTGCCAATCCATATGGGTAAAGTCGGTACCGCTAGTTCCGCTATCCATTAAATAGGTGCTTTCTCCTTTTACCGTATTATACTGATCCCAAGGATGCTTTAAACCAAAAATACCATGACCAATTTCGTGTGCAGCTACCTGCCCTGGATCTTTTTGAGTAAATACAAAACCAAATTGACGTTTTAACGGCATAAAACCTTCCACATTTTTTTTAGATAGTTTTACATCTTCATCCAAGAAGAATATATAATACTGCTCTTTTTTTGCTTTATTTTTATAGGCACTAATAATATTCTTTTGACCTTGGGTATAATTCGATATCATATCGCTATCGCCAACATCTAACTTGTCTAAATCTAATTTTATATTATCGGTTGTAATATTGAAATTTATACCTGCTTTATTATATATTTCATTAATACGTTTTTTAACCCCATCAGTATTTGCTTTATTAACAGATACCAACGTAAGATTAATACTTCTTTCTTTTGCATGCCAAATATTTAATTTACCTGCAACCGTATATTTTTTAGTAGAATCTTTTGGCTTTACAGTAGCTATAATTTCATCTTTCGCAAATTCAAATTCTCTTTTTAATTTTAAAGTAACTACGTTATCAGACCAAGAACTATCAATCTTAACTCCTTGTTTTGTTTTAAAAACTATATCTTTTTTTGTTTTACCGTTTGCAAAAGATACTTCCGCTTTTACTACATCTGTTTTATTACTACTTACATCACTTACTAATTTATATAAAACTGAATATTCTTTATCGTCATGTGTTTTTACAAATTCATACTGTTTTTTATATTTACTAGAGGTTATACTTTCATTATGAATATCGTTACTATAATACCCAGACGTTATAAATTTTACACGTACATCTTTCGAGCTAATTTCTGTTACATTTCCAGCACTTGAAATACCCTCTGTATTATTTTTTGTAGGCACTCCTCCTTCAGCTACTTTTCCTTTGATTACTGTACCATCTTCCTTAACAGTCCACTGATCTCCATTTTTATCAGTAATTCTAACAGGCTTATCACTAGTTATTATTTGGGTTTCACCGTTTTCGGTGGTAATAACAATAGCCCCATCTGCATTAACAGTAACCGTTTTAATATCAATATTTGAAGCATCAAAACTGTTAGTTTCACCATCATCACCAAAAACATCATCAATAACAGCATCAAGATCTAGTATACCTCCCCATTCAGGGTCATAGTCTGTTTGTACAAGCCCTTTTGTTAATTCATAACTTGTATTTATGCTTATTCCACTAAATGTTACTTTTATACGGGTATATTTCCCAATGTTTATATTTCCTTTTTTTTCTTCTGTACCGTCGTCTGTTAGTATATTTACAGCATCAATTATTTCTTTTATATTTTCTAAGAAAGGAAGTGTAATATATCCCCAACCACTAAATGTACCATTACTACCTGTTACTTTTCTTGTTATTACAGGAAAATCACCTGCAGTAAAGGTTTCATTAACGCCTAATTTTGGTAAGGGATCGTTATTGGTTATGTTTATTTCTGGTGTAAGTCCGCAATTATAATAGGCTGCTTCATCGGTTGTTGGTGTGGTAAATTCTTGAATGTTTGAATATGCAAATCCTGATAATTGGGTGCACTCTCCTCCTACTCTAAACTCATAAACAGTGTCTGCTTCTAAATTAAATATTTTTCCTTCATTGGTATAGCTGTTTACATCAAACCAATCATCGTCTCCAAATCCTTTTTTACGGTATTGTATGCGGTAACGAATATGCGCTGAGGCTTGCCAATTAATTTGTACCGATTCGGCTGTTAACGCTTGTGATATTACAAAACTAGGTGCGCTACAGTCTTTTAAATATTTAAACCAAAAAATTTCACTTTTACCATCGTTTTTAAATACCGATGTTTCGTTTATTCCATCGCTTACAAACGCACGTACTTGCCAACCATATATTTTACCAGACATTAATTGTGGTGCTTCTGGCCCCACTAATAAAGTAGTGCTATAAGTTGTAGTTTGGTAAAAAGGAATAGATGCTAAAAAGGATGCTTGTGGGTTTTGCACATCCCATAATTCTTTTAATGTGTACTCGTATTGTACGTTATTTGCATTGGTGTGACGTGGAGTCCAAGTAAATAATATATTTTGCGGATTGGTTGCGGTTACAATATTATTTTTAAAAGGTAAATTTAATATTGGCGGATCGTTTTGTAATAAATAAGCGGTAGTACAGCTTTTACCTGATAGTTTACGGTTGGTAAAATAATCGTATACCTCAAAACAAAAATCATAACCACCATTTGGTAATGGGTTATTAAATTGTTGTGGTGTTATTCCTATTAAATTATTTAGTTGAAAATAGGCTTGTAAATCTACATTCGATAAGCGTGTGTTAATACCTCCGTTTAAAAAAATAGGGGTTTCACCCATAATTACTTCTTGGGTACTAATAGCTAATCCTTGCCCTTCAATATACATTTTAAGTCGAACTCTTCGCCCTACTTCATTTATATCGGTTAATAGGATATTAAGGTATAGTTTTTCGCTGGTGGTAGTAGCGTAATCTGATATTTTTAAACTATACGGTGGTATTAATTGCGGGTTTACTTGTACAGGATAAGTTTGGGCAAATAATAACGTATTTAAAAAAATACTTACAATTAAAAGCAACCTTTGTTGTATGTTTTTATAGTTTGGGCTAGTTTTCATAAACTTTTTCTTCTTAATTAGCTTCTTTTTGAACTTTTATATCAATTACGATATATGAGTTTGCTCCGTCTTTAACAAATTCGTTTATTTTTATAACTCCTTTTCGTTTATCGGCAGTTTCAAAAATTACAATTCTTGGTTTTTCTACATTGTCAAATTCTGTTAATCCTCCAGCTGTTTCATCAACATTTAAACTTGTTAGAAGTGCATCATTCGTCATTGCATTAAAATTAGTTACTGATGCTGATGCTGAACAACCACATGATTCTTGTTTATTTATAAGCTTTGTTATTGTAGCATTTGGTATTGCCGAAAACGCCAATTCTTGTACCTTACTGGGGCTTATAAATTTATTAAAATTAAAGGTTTCATTTAAACCAAAAAAAGCAATATCTATTTTTGACCCTATTGTATTCGTTACTTCGCTTTGGGTGTATACTTTTCTTGTTTGAGTTGAAAAATATGCGCCTATATGATTGTTTTTGTGTGCTGTATTTATACCTAATTTAATATTTGTAAATATTCTTAAATTAGTGTTTTCATATACGGTAATTGTTTTAGAAATAGTTTTTTCGCTCTTATTATTCAATGCTTTTAATTGCATAGTATAAGTTCCTGGTGTATTGAATATAATTTCAGGGTTTTCGGTACTACTAGCTGTAACATTTGCCCCTTCAAAAGTCCATTGATAATTTGTTGCGCTTATACTTTTGTTATCTAACGTAACTTTTACAGGTACTTGATAATCGTCGTCTTCAAAAGCAACAGTATATTCAAAATTTGCTGATAGTAGTGGTGCAACTTCTATTGTTTTTTCTAGCGTGTATTCTTCGTCTCCGTTACTTACTTTTAAACGAATATTGTGCGTACCTGGTGTAGTAAAAACAATGTCTTCTGGGTGTTGTTTTGTTGATGTACTTGGTACGCCTCCTTCAAAAAACCAATCATAGGTTGTTGCCCCGACTGTTGTATTGGTTATTTTAATTTTTACAGGTGAAAAGTTATTTTCTACAACTTGGGTTTCAAAACCAATATTTATAGCCGAATTTACTTTTATTGTTTCTTCTTTAACATCGATGCTTCCATCTCTATTTGAGGCTTCTAGTTTTACGATATAAGTTCCTTCTTTATCGTAAGTAATAGTTCCTGGGTTTCTATTGCTTGATGTTGCAGGGCTTGCTCCGTTAAACGTCCAACTATAGGTATCTACACCTTCTGTACTGTTTATTATTTTCACTTTAACGGGTACCGTTTTATCATTTGCTACAATTTCTGTACTAAATGTTGCAATAACCGGTAAGGCTACTTCATTTACACAGGCATAGATGCTAAAAAGTATAACTATAAAAAATATTGTCTTCTTCATTATTCAATTATTACTTTTCTAATTCTTTTTCCTTTTGGTGTTTCTAATAATAATACATAAATACCTACCGATAAGTTCATTTCGTAATTTGCTGTATATTCTTTTAATCCTTTTAAACGCTTATCAGCGACCACTGAATTTGCACTTAAACTAAAAAGACGTAATGAAACTTCTGATTCTTTTTCTAAGACGATATCTACTTTAAAATTTCCTTTATTTGGGTTTGCATATACTTTAAATTCTTTAATAAATGGATTTTTAGTATCTCCTACGTTATCTAAATTTCTAGATTTTAAAACCGTTACTGTTTTTATTGCTCTTTTTATACAGTTTCCTTCGGTTGCAACTAAAGCAATATTATAATTTCCTGGGGCTGGAAAACGCAATACTAAACCTTCATCTGTTTGTTGTATTATTGTTACGTTTGAAGGAATACTCCATGCTATATTTGAGCTTATTGGATTCGATACATTTATTATAGCAATGTCTTCACCTACAAAAGCTTGTGATGTTAATATTAATTGTGCATCAATTTTTACATCTGATTTTAAAATCTCTAATTCTTTAACTATTATACATCCTTTGGTTGTAGTTACCGTTAATGTATATTTTCCTCCTTCTGATAATGTTACGATACTTTCGTTGCTTGTAAAACCATTATCTGATGTCCAAGAATACTTAGAAACATCGTTCATAGTAACATCATACTCTATCGTTTCTCCATAACATAAAGTAACCTTATTTGGTACAAGGCTAAAAACTACTTCGTCAGTGTTATTTATGGTTATTGTTTTTACTATTGTACAACCTTTTGTATCTGTTATTGTGGCTATATATTCACCTTTACAAGCATTTATTATAGATTTACCAGTATCTCCCGTATTCCAAACTACTGTATATGGTGCTAAACCGCCTGCTATATCTAAATTAATAGCTCCTGTACATGTATTGTAACAATTTACGTCTGTTACATTTTCATTTATTGTTAATGGGCTTGCATTTTCTAATACAATGTTTTGTGTTGTTTGACATCCATTATAATCTGTAATCACTACAAAATAGCTACCTAAAGACATATTTGTAATCGTTTGTGTCGTATCACCTGTACTCCAAAAATACTTATATGGTAATGTACCTCCTGTTGTATTTGCAGTGATTTTCCAATCATTAGCTGTTCCACAACTACCTGGGGTACTTTCTAATTCGGTTTTTAAAACATCTGGTTCAGAAATTAGTATCGTAGCACTTTGTTTTTCATTATTCTCACTATCTGTTATTATTAAATAATAACTTCCTTTTTTTACATTTGGTAAAATTACTTCGTTTGATATAAGTGTGTTATTGCTATCATACCAAGTGTATTCATAAGGAATAACTCCTCCTGTTACCGTTGCTTTAACACTCGCTTCTGAACCACCACTACATAATATTATGTTGTTTTGATTTAATGTTATTAGTAATTCTTCTGGTTCGCCTAAATTATAGGTTTCTTGTAATTTACATCCTTTTTTATCTGTAACAAAGAAGGTGTATTTTCCGGCAGGAATGTCATTAATACTTTTTGTATTCCCTATTACGATTCCGTTTTCATCTTTCCACTCAAATATATCTGGTTGTTCTCCTCCAATAACTTCAACTTCAATTTCTCCGTTAGATAATCCATTTCCTGTAGGTCTTTTAAATAAATTTAATGAAATTTTATATTCACTTGGTTGTGCTATTCTAATTATTACTTTTTTACTACAACCATTTTCATCTGATACTGTTACGTTATAGTCTCCAGATGTTAAAGAAGATACATCTTCAGTTCTTTGTCCGTTACTCCAAACATAAGTATATATGCCTGTTCCTCCCGAAACTGATAAATTAATCGCTCCATCATTTCCTGAATAACAAGTAACATCTTGCTTCGTATGCGTTACAATTACTTCATCGTTTTGTTTTAACTCAAAATCATCATAAGAAGTATTTCCTTTTTCATCTTCTACCACCAATCGATATGCTCCTGCTTTTTTCGTTAATGTTGTTAGCTCACCAATTACAGTAATCAAATCATTTTTGTTATACCATTTATAGGTATAAACTTGATTTGGTTCACCGTATCCTCCTGTAACAGTAGCGTTTATAGTTCCGTTTTCACCATTACATCTAATTGCTGTTTGTAAACCTAATTCTACTACTAATTTTTCTGGTTGGTGTATGGTGTATTCTTTTTGTAATTGACAACCATTTGCATCAGTTATTGTCATTTCATAAGTAATTCCTAAGACTGACCCTGCTAATCCTGTAACCAAATTTGAAGTTCCTACTACGGTACCTGAACTTTTTTCTATTAATGAGTAATTATAATGTGGTGATCTAGATGGATCGAATGGTGTACCGCCTAGTACGTCTATTTTTATACTTCCATTACTTACTCCAAATCCTGTTGTATTTGTAACTACTTCTGTTATAGGATCTATTGATAATTCAGATACTGGTTGATTTATTGTTATAATTTCTTCTAATGGTATGCTAGGACAGTTGTTTGTATCTTGAACTACTACTTTGTATTGTCCTGCTTCTCTACCTATTAAATCTTTTGATGTAGAAATTAGTGTTGTACTACCTATTTTATACCATTTATAAACATAAGCTCCTGTACCTCCGACAACATCAAGCGTTATAGCTCCTGTTGTATTACCATAACAATCTACATCTGTTATTACAGGTGTATTTATTACAACTTTATTTGGTTCGCTTAATTTAACTTTATCATATACTTTTATTCCTAGTCCATTTCTATCAGTTACCTCTACTCCGTAATCTCCCGCAACTAAATCTTCAACAGTTATATTAGTTTCTCCTGATAGAAAAGATTTAGATCCGTTTGATAAAACTTCATACCAATGATATGTATAGGGTACCAGTCCTCCACTTACTGTAACTTCTAATTTACCATCTGCATCACCGTTACAGAATAATACCCCGTCGGTTGGTATCGTTACTGTTGCTATTAATTCATCTGGTTGACTTAATGTTTCAAATATTTCATCGGTACATCCTTTAGCATCTGTAACCACCACTTTGTATGTTTCTGCTCCAATTCCTATGAGATCTTCCGAAGTTCCTACTGGTGAACCTAAACTATTTGTCCATACATAACTGTAACCTCCATTACCTCCAGTAACTGATATATTAATGCTACCATCTGTTCCATTAAAAGACAACGGATCTTCTGCACTAACTACTGTAATAAGAAGATCGTCGGTAGGCTCATTAATAGTATATGTTTGTGTTACACTACATAAATTAGCATCTGTAACTATAACTTTATAACTTCCTTTAATTAGTGTTGCAATATCTTTGGTTGTTGCTATTTCGCTATCACCAATATCTTTCCATGAGTATGTGTATGGTGGTGTGCCTCCCGTAACATTTAATTGGATGTTTCCGTCATTACCACCTTTACAAGAAACGCCTTTAATGGTTTCTACTATTGATAATGGTTGTGTTGGCTGGGTAATAATAACTGCTTCAGAAAT
This sequence comes from Tenacibaculum ovolyticum DSM 18103, assembly GCF_000430545.1. Classification (GTDB taxonomy): domain Bacteria; phylum Bacteroidota; class Bacteroidia; order Flavobacteriales; family Flavobacteriaceae; genus Polaribacter; species Polaribacter ovolyticus. Next base: position 11,685 of record NZ_KE387163.1, on the reverse strand, counting down.
TTGTTCTTCTACAGAATTACCGCTAAGCATAACAAATACTTTTACTATATAAGTACCTTCAGAAACAGTTATTGAGGCGGTATCTGGAGTTGGTGTTGTAATAACACCTGTTCCTACTTTCGTCCATTCATAGTGATATACATTACTTGCTCCACCTGTTACTATTGCTTTAATTGTTCCATCATTTCCTCCAGAACAACTCACATGTGTTTCATCAAACCCAATTATAATTGGAGCAGGATCAGAGATTACAATACTTACATTTTTTTTACATCCCTTACCATCTGTTATTATTAATGTGTATGTATCTGCTCTTAAATTATTAAATAGTTTAGGTACTCCCATTGCAGGAAATGAACCTGATAAATCTATAGCATTAGTACCAGTAGTATTTGCGCCTTTAAATGAGTAGGTATAATTTGGGTTTGGTGTACCTCCTGTTACCGAATATTCTACAAAACCGTTTACACCCCCAGTAGATGTCGTATTTCCTTGAACTCCTGGTGTAGGTGTAATTATTAACGGACTAACTGGCTGACTAATATTAAAAGTTTCAAGTCCTGTTTCACAATCATTAGCATCTATAATTTTTACATTATAGCTACCAACACTTAAATTAGTTATTGTTTTAGTATCTGTAAATGTACCTGGCAATTCAGTATATGCAGTACCTGAACTAGCTTTATTTAATAATAAACGATACCGAGAAGTACCACCTGTAGCCTGAATTACAACTGAACCATCATCATCTGATGGATCTGTATTATTACAACTTACATCTTTTATACTACCTGATACTATATTAATGGCTAACGGTGCAGCTGGTTCAGTTACTATTATATCTTTAGACTCTTTAATATACCTATCAGAAACAACAACGCTATAATTTCCGGCAGGGTATCCAGTAAAAGTGCATGACTTATTTGTAGGGTCATTATAAACTACATATTTTTCTTCTTGTAATATTGTTTCTAAAAAAAGTTCTACTTTATACTTTCCTGAATTCACTATTGGTTTTATTCCTCCTTTTACTGAAATTGTTATTTTTCCTTTATCTCCTTTACATTTAATAGCTTCTGGTGAAGCTGAAATTTCTAATAAGGCTGGATTTTTTAATACTACTGTTTTACTTATAGTATTACAAGCTGTAACTGGAGATGAACTATAATTTGCATCACGTATTTCAACTACATAATTCCCTGGAAGTAAACTACCAACAACTCTTTCTTCATTTGCACTATTAATATTTCTATTACTCTCTGCTAACGGTGTAGTACTACCATCTTTGTACACATAAAATTTATAAGGTGCTGTTCCCCCAGTTGGAACAATACTTAATGCTCCTCTTTTATTTGTAGCGGTTTCTGTACCTGAATTATGTTCTTTAATTACAGTTTTTACCTGTGCTAATAATTCTAAACTATCATCAGGTCCTAAAATTTGTATTTTATAAAACAAATTATCATCTACTGGATCTGTTTCTTGCCCTTGCATTGTTGTTATCGCCAACATTGCGAAAAGTATACATAAAAATGAAATTATTATTTTTTTCATAGCTAACTTAATTTTTTCTAGCAAAACATCCTTTAGTGTCTTGTACTTTTATTCTATATTCAGTCTTTTTGTCTAAATTCTCAATAATGGTAGTTGGTCCTGTAAAAGTTGTCCAATTTCTATAAAGGGTTACACTGGTACCATTAACTTCATAAATTATATATTTATACTTACTTGTTTCTCCACTAGTAATGTCTAATTTTATTTTCCCGTTTTTTGCACCAACACAAGTTTCATCACTAAATTTAATTGCAGTAAAATTCACGTTTTTTGCTGGAAATATTTCAAAGACTGGAGTTTCAACCAGTGATTTCCAATAATTATCACTCGGATGTGGTAAAGGGTTAGGTAAAACCGAGCTTTTATTTATTGATTGGTATTTAAAAAAATACTTACCTGTATCAATATCGAAAGGCCAAACAAAACCGTATTTACTTCCTCCATTATTGACTAAATTGGTCTCTATAGAGCTTTGTCCCATCAATAAATTTCCATTAACTAAATCTTCTTTAAATAAAGTAACTACCAGTTTTTCGTCAGTTGCTGTATCTATGTCACGCCCTAAGTTTAGTGAAATTCTACCATCACTATTATACACACATGATGTTTTTGTTTTATTATAATACCCCTTAAATTCTGGTGAACAGTCTGATACTTGATATGTTTTAGCAGATACATACCTATTACTAACTTTATGTCCTGTTCTAATTTTTAAAGATCTTTGTGGTGCAGTTGGAGCAAGGTCAATAATACTTATACCCTCTGCAGCATATAAATCGCCTACATTTACACTAATATTTGTAACTGCACTTGCATAATCTTTCCAATCACCATCTGAAGGGCTCGTTTTACTACCTATATAATATTGCCAATCATAACCACCGCTTAATTCTAGTGTGTTTCTAGCACATACTGTATTATCACCTATTGCAAGTTCATCAATAATATGAAGAGGATACACCTTCTGACTGAAACTACAACCACTAAAATATAAAATACCATTATTAAAATTAGCTTTTAATACAGTTCGTTGTCTATTATAATCACAATCTCGGAAGCGACCAAGACCAATAGCTGTATTATTAACTTTTATTGTTACTTCAGTAAAATTATCTTGAATAGGCATAAAATTAAAATACACATTACCTACGGTTGAAGGACCTGCAAAGAAACTTGTTGATCCAATAAATCCAACATTTGAAGATACATACATACTACCATCATTAGCATGCAAATAACCAGTAACATTTGTTTCTACTAAATAACCATAGTTAGTAACCTGGGCTTGCATTTTTGTTAAGAACATTAACACGAAAAGCATACATAAAAAAGAAATTATTTTTTTGATCATAGCTAACTTATTTATTTTCTTGCAAAACATTTTTTAGTGTCTTGTACTTTTATTCTGTATTCAGTCTTTTTTTCTAAATTATCAATAATGGTAGTTGGCCCTGTAAAGGTTGTCCAATTTCTATAAAGGGTTACACTAGTACCATTAACTTCGTAAATTATATATTTATACTTACTTGTTTCTCCACTAGTAATATCTAATTTTATTTTTCCGTTTTTCGCACCAACACAAGTTTCATTACTAAATTTAGTTGCTGTAAAATTCACTTTTTCTGCTGGTAATATTATAAATGGATTATCTGGTTTTGGAAACTCAAGACTTGCCCAACTAGGATCAGTTGGACTAATTGTACCCGTACCTTTTAACGTTTGATATTTAAGTTTAAATTTTCCTGATGGTAACTTTCCTTTCCAAGTATAGCTATATGTTCTATTCAAGTTATCTACTAAACTTGTTATTTCTTCTTGACCATTTTGTGGAATGTCATAATTATTAGGTAAAAATTCATAATATAATGTAGCTATTAACTTTTCATTAGGTGCTAAATCTCTATCTATAGTAAAAGTAAATCCCCCATCTTCTTTATAATTACATGTAGTTTTTTGAGGAATAGGAATACCAACCAATCCAGGTGAACATTCTGTTAATTGAATTGTATAATTCTGAATAGAATATATAACTTCACTAGTAAAAGGTGCTGTAAATTTAAATCGTAATTGCAGGTTACCTGTGAATTGATTACGCCAATCATTCCCAAAAACTTCTAATAAACTTACATTTAATGGATATCTATCTTGAAAATTAGGAAGAGTCTCCCAACGATTAGAAGCATTCATATACTCCCAAACTATACCCTTTATATCATGATTAACTCCATCCGAATGTTGAAGGAATAATTCTTGTTTTTCACATCGTCTATCTATTGGAGCTTTTATTTTTGGTAATAAAACGGCATGATAACTTAAAGGTAAACAACTAAACGGCTCAATTTCGGCTTCCACCTCTATCTTATCAAAAAAAATAATATTATTAAAAAACTCAATCCCATCACAATGATCAAGATATTGCCCACATGGACCTCCACAATCATTACTAGGATCATCATTATAAAAATGAATATAATCTAATTTTATATCAACTGATGTATCTACTAAATTATATTTCCCTTTATAATAAGACAAACTGTACCAAGAATTGTCATATCTACTTGAATATCCTTCTGTTGATGAATTTAAAACATACAACTCAGATTGAGAAAAACCAGCAAAATATATTAGCAAAAAGAAAGTATAAATTATTTTTATATTCATAAATTTATAATTAAAATTTCACTTCAATTTTTTTGATTGCACCTAAGCTACCATCAATAAAAACAGGCCTAAAAATATAATTATATATATTATTAGGTTTTACATCTTCATCTACAATTCTATTCATTGTTGGTAACACATTTCTTAGTAAAGACATTTTATCATTTTTACTACCTTTATATATCATAATTTCAACAATAGCCTTTTCATCTATCACTTTCCAAAACAATTCTATGAATCCATTTTGTTTATCTACATAACTCCCAATATTTTTAACACCACTTAAAAGATTAAACCTTGGTACTTCAATAGTTATTGATTTGTTATTTATAGATTTTAAATTACTTTCATCTACCGCTTTTATCAGGTAATTATAATCCGTTGCCCCTTCTACATTGGAATCTTGCCAATCTGTATATTCAATTTTAAGAGAATCTTTGGGCAAAGTTGCAATCAAATTATAGTTAATACTGTCTCTAATTTTTCTATAAACTTCGTGTCTTTCAACATCATTACTTTGGCTATTTGCCCATGTTAAATACACATTTTCTTTGCTGACTTTATAAGTTGTTATAACAGGGGGAGCTGGCGGTATAAAATCAGGCTTCTTTAATGTTAAAATATCCGAATATTTAGACATGTTAAAACGTTTATCTACCGCTACTACTTTATAATACACTTTAGTATTAAGGCTTTTAACCGATACACTATCATAAAATGTAGTTGCTACATGTGGCTTTACTGTTACCTGACTGTATTCTTCGTTTTTATTATTTCCTTTAAATATTCTATAACCCAACATATCTGGCTCTACATTTGCTTTCCAATTTAAAGTAACACCCCCCAAACTATCTACTTTACCTTCTAATCCTACTGGCTTTACTGGTGGTATAGAATCTACAGGTTGAACCAATACAGGGTATGAGGTTCTACTATTACCTTGTTTACCAATGGCAGTAATTGTAAAATAATTTGTAGGATCTAATTTATCGTATTGTATTTTTCTAGTTTTAATAGGTATATTTCTAATTACTGTTTTGTAATTTCCATCTGCCTTATTACTTTTATTCAGTTCAAATCCCTTTATAAATTTATTCCCTTCTTTTAAAAATTCCCATTTAAGGAGTACACTTTTATTTTCATTAACGACTTCTTTTGTCTTTATTCTTGGTACATAGGCTAAAACTTTCACCGCTTTTCCTGAAATCACTTCTGATGCTGGACTTAATTCACCAAAAGGTGTTCTACCTTTTACTCTATAATAGTATGTTTTGTTATTTACTATAGAATCGATATAATAAATTCTTTTACTATTAGTTTTCCCTCCACTATTTAGTGTTGTATAAGGCAATTTATTAACTTTACTAAACAATTTCCCATCTTCTGAACGCTCTATAAAGTAACTATTATACTCTCGCTTATAAATTGCATAATTCCAATTTAACATTACTTTTTTATCTGTAAAAATAGCTGCCAAATCTACTGGTTTAGGCAATTTAGTATAGTCTTGTAATCCTACAAAGACACCACCATCCTTTATATACATCTCATTCTTTGGTACCAAAGAATAAACTTTGTAAACATATTTTTCTGTAGCTTTTACATTAACATCTTCAAATCCTAAACCTCCAAGTTGTGCTACTTTAAAATCTTGATCTGCCGCATACAACCCCCAAGTAAAACGTTGTTCTTGTTCTTGAGACATATTAATTATGCCTTGTAATGACCCTACTCCTTCTACATTAAAACTTTCACCAAATAATGATTGCGCTAATACCGCTGCATTGCTATTAGTCTTCATTATTTTTAACCATTCTTCTTTTTGTGCTGGTTTAAAAACACCTAAGTCTTTTTCTATAGGTTTCGATAGTGATTGACCAGCTATACTAATTGTATATCGTTTAATTTTATAACCATATTTACTCAATTTCCTAAAAGAAATTGGTGTTGTTGGTGCCCATCGTATCATTATTTTATTACTAGTTTGTGGCCTTGCCAAAACCATAATTTCATTTTTATCAGAAGATTTTTGAGAAAACCCCAGCTGAACTAACAACATAAAAATCAACAATAAAATATTTTTTTCTTTTTTATAAAATAACATTAAAAAGGGTTTTTATATTTAAAGATAGCATTAGTTCCTAAAACTTTCCCTGGCATTACATACTGCATTTTCACTTTATATTTACCTTTTCTTATAGCAGGAAAAATACCATTAATTATATAGTTATATTTTTGTATCTGTGTTGAGTATTGACTAGGATAATTCAAATACTTATTTACAACCTTGTATTGTATGTCAATAAAATCTTTTTTATAATGATATGGCAAATTATATCTAAATGGTATTCTTGAATCTAATAAAGAAAAAGTAGGTTTATCTCTTAAATATGGTATGTACCATGTTAAAATATCGACTGCTTTTTTAGGAGGAATACCTAAATCACTTATATTTCTATTTACAGTAAACTCATTTTCTAACGGGTATTTATCATAAATTAACTGATGTATTCTATCTTTATAATAAGAATCTTCTAAAGTTGCTTCTACTGCAATTAATGCTTCATTACCTGAATATTTGTTACCTTCTAATTCTATTATACCAAATCTCTCAGACTTTTTAACATCTGTTTGTATTGCGTGTACATCTGAATAAATAGGTTCTAAGTAATGTTGAACGACGTTCTTATCTCTTATTTTCTCTTTAAAAGTGTCATATTTACTTGTTGTAAAATTATATTTTAAAATTTCGGTTTCAGCATCATTATTTACAACTGTTTGCACCTCTTTATTTTTTATTTTTATAGTATTACCTTCTTGTCCTGTAGTTTGCGAAGTATAAGTAACTCCATTTTTTGAAGCTTCTTGACCATCTAAATAACTTACAATATTTAATGTATACTTTTTAATATTATTTAATTTACCTACATTAAAATTAACTTGTCTATTACCTTTATCATAAAAAACAGTATTTGTTACTATATGCCCCGATTCATTAGTATATTTTATTCTTTGTTTTAAGTTTGTTTCTGATGAAAATAAATAAGGTTGCCCCTTTTTTAACTTCACATACCCTTGTGAACTTTCTTTCTGATAAAAATAAGATTGTTCTATTACTGGGTACGCATAAACAATATTTTTTAAAGGTATATAGTCTGGAGCCGTTCCCGTTGTAAATACTCTTTCTTCAATTTCTAGCGCTTTTTTTCCTTTATTCATAAGGGTAACCCAAATATCATTTTTTAATTCTTGAAAACTAACTGCTACTTTTACTTTTATTGTAGATTTAGGAGGTAAAACATCGAAAGAAACAAAATTAACCACATCGTTAGAGTCATACCATTCTAACTCACCATCTATAATATTTCCATCCTTTGTTACTGTAAATTCATCCAATAGAATTCGATATGTTTTTACCCCTTCATCATCTTCTAACTTAAAAGGCTTGTTTATCTTCATATTAAATGCAGCCTGCGGTGTTACAAAAACGTCCATTTCTTTTGCATCGTTATTTGGTGTAACACCCGAAATAATTTTCATCCCCCCCAAAGGAGCACCCCCAATAACTTCACATTCATCACCCAATTCAATTTTAAACCTAAATCGTCCACTAATAAAACCTAAAACATTATAATGACCACCTAAGTATCCTCTAAACCAAGCGGGGTTCGGTAATTTAGCTTGTAATAACAAAGCTGCTCCTGCTTTTAATATTGGTATTTTGGCTTTGTAAAACCATAGATTAACTTTAATTCCCAACTCTCCTTCTACATAAGCATATGCCTGGCCATTAGCATACCATCCGTCAATTCCTATTTGCCCACTCCCTTTACATGCTGTTTCACCATAATCTTTAATCATTATATCAAAACCAACTCCTGCCCTAAGGCGCGCATAAAAAATCAAGAAGTTTAAATCTCCTGTATCCACACTTACATCCATCCCAATAGCAAAACCTCTACCGTCTCCTAGTGCATTTAGATCTCTCATATAATCTAAACTATTTAAATTAACTCCTAAAATATCCGCTACCGCCTGTGGTGGTGGCGGACTACCAGGTATTTTATCACCAATCATTAAGTAAGTTGTTGCTTTTACACTTAAAGCCCCAATACCAAATTTTAAACCTATACGATCTTTTGGAGTTCCCATATGCAAATACCAACCATCTGGTCCGGTATGAAATACAGCCCAACCAGCTCTACCTCTATCTCCCACACCTTCAAGTATACCACCTGGCGTATTTAAATACACCTCCATTTCACTATGAAAAGAATGATTAACAAAATCCATTTCCATAGAAAAATGTGCATCTATACCTACATCAAAACTCAAACCGTCTTGCGGGAAAGAAACTTTACTATATTCAACTAAATTCGTTTCTTTTAATTTTTGTATAATTTTATTATGTTCTCCGAAATCATTAATTTTCTTTTGCATTTTCGTAAGCTTCTCTTTAAACTTATCTCCAAACGGAATATCAATCGCTTTCATAATATGTCCTTCTCCAAAGAAGAATATTCGGTTTAATCCACCATGGCTATTAAAAGCCATTTCAAAACCAACTTTTCCGTTAAACGCTTTTTCGTTACCTAAAGCAAAACCAACCATAGCTCTAAACCCTAAACCTGATTTAGCATCAGGAACATAATCCATACCTGAAGGTGGTTTCGGAGTTTTTACAGCAATTGCATTTCCTTCTTTATCCACCTCTCCTTGGTACACTAACTTAGGTGGTATCGATTTTTTTTTCATATGATAATAAGCTCCCCCACCAAAACCATTAACCTCTACAACTCCAATAGTTGGTTTTGCTGGCATTCCTGATAAATCTGCATAAGCGTCTACATACCAATATCGTACATCTGTTTTTCCAAACCAAGCTGTTGCTTTTACATTTATATCATTAAAATCAGCTTCTAATTCACCATAAAACCCATTACCATAAACTGGGTCATTATCTTTTATATCAACCAGTCCTCTAAATTTAACACTTCCGAGATCAGCCTCTATTTCTATTTTATGTAATTTAATTTTTTTAAATTTCCAAGTATGTATTTTTTCTTTATTTTCGAAACTACCAATCACCTCTAAATCAGTATTCCCTGCAAAACCTTTCCCCATTAAATTTACATCTAAGGTAAATTTTAGAGCTGCAATTTTATCGTTTGTAGTAACACTTACATCTGATATAGTTACAGGGAAATTAGAAAACTTATTAACTGTTCCCTCATAGCCCATATAATCAACAGAAATATGTGGTGACTCTGTTTGTAACTGTAAGTTTTCAAAAGTAACCCCCTTAAAGTCAACTAATTTCTTACTAGACCCGCTACCTCCTTTAATAGTTAAACTACCATATAAATTTGCTTTCGGCCTAAATTTACCATCTTTAACTTTTAAGGTGATACTAGAGTTAGATTTTAAATGCGCCTGTGCCATAAAAACAGGAAAATGTAATCCTTCCTTAGAAATAGGTTCTAAAGCTAGACTATATTCATCATTACCAACATCAATTATAGCTGTGTATTTAGCGGCCTTACGTAACCCTTTTATAGATTTTGTTTGATTTATAATGTCTTTCCTTGTTATTTCTCCTGATGTAGGTAATCCAACATGTCCACCAAATCCAGCTCCAGTTAATTTACCTGCCATAAAAGAAGCATATAAATCTGTTACTGAAATTTGCCATCCAGACGCATCTCCATCTTCTATATCTAAAAGGTTTTTTACACCAAATTCACCAGTAAGTCCCTCTCCATCAATTAAAAAATTTGTAGCTAAAATTTCTATTCTATTACTCTCATTTCTCTTGCGAAACTCTGCTGGTAAAATAACATTTACTTTCTCTATAGATATCCCTTTCCATAATTGTTCATTTCCTTTTACTAAATATTTCTCTTTGTAGTTTTTAGGAAACTTAACTTTGTCTGAATTCCTAAGATCACTAAAATCAAAAACAGCATTTTGCACATCTATTATTAAGCCACCTTTACCTTTTTTATTACCTTTTTTATCAGCTTTAGCTTTTTTATTTGTTACTTGAAATGGGTAATTAAAGTCTACCTCCGCCAAAATATCATTCCAATCCGTAGCGGTTGTTTTAAAAGCTCCCCTTACTTTTACTATTTTATCTTTTAAAGGAGTATAATTTTTCTCAAGAGGTTCTACTAACTCTCTTGAAAGTACAACAGCTCCTTCTACACCAATTTTCTTAATTCCAGAACAATCAATAGTAATGTACGTTTTATTATTTATTGCGCCAGTTTTCATATCAAAACCACCTTTTAATTCTAATAAAGCTTTATTACCATTTATAGGTATAGCAACATCACCCAAAAGAGAAATATTCATATCTCCATAAATACCTCCTTTGTGTGAAATTTTGACATTATCAGCTCCAAAAAAAAGTTCTCTTTGCTTTCCGTTTATACCAATTTGAGCAATCACCAATTTTACAAATAACGTTACCTCAGTGTAATTAGGATAAAATTTAGCTTCACTAACTCCCATCGTAGTCGTATATTTTCCAAATTTTTTCTTTACTCCAATAGGTAAACTTATCATGTCATCTGCACCTAAGACACTAACATAACTGCCTGTTTTTTCAATACTATTAATTAGTGCTTTAGCTTTCTTTACAATACTATCTTCTTTAGCACTTAACGAATAGTTTTGGGCTACATATTTATAATCTAATTCTCCTTTTACATTTGAATTAAATGAAAACACTTTAGATAGTTCTTTTTTTATTGAAGTACTATCTATAGGAATAGAGTTATTATTAATACAGTAAGAAAAAGTAGTGAAAGAAAAAATAAAAAAAAAGAAAAGTAAACTTTTTTTCATAGTTTTATAAGGTTTTAAATACATAGCGAATGCAAAAATAGTGTTAATTTTTCACTTAAAAAAAACACCTTAACAAAACATATTACACCTTAATAAATTACCTCACAAATACCTACATAAAACAGATATTATTAAGATGAGCAATCTTAAACACCTATATTAGAATCTTATTTTATATAAAAATTCAAATAAGGAAAGCACATTCTCATACAAACACACTTAATAAAGAAAAAAGTTACTTTCCCTATAACAGTACAATAATCACTATATTTTATAATAAATAAAAAACTCCCCAATTTAGAGTGCACCCAAAAGTTTAGACAAATTTATAATTAATTTTGATAATGATGAGTTCGATATTTTATCGGACTCATTTTGTTTAAATTAGATTTTATTCTTTCGTTATTATAATAGATTATATACTCACTAATTTCTTTTTTTAACTGTTCAATTGACTTGTATTTTTTCAAATAGAATAATTCTGATTTTAGTATTCCAAAGAAATTTTCAATAATTGCATTATCTAAACAATTTCCTTTTCTTGACATACTTTGTTTAATTCCTTTTTCTTTTAATAAATATTGATACTGTTTCATTTGATATTGCCAACCTTGATCAGTG